>NZ_JBGMUT010000001.1:0-830966 GCF_041448735.1 Serratia odorifera
CACGACCCACCAATTCTTAACGGATTGGCAAGCGTTGAGTCGGAAAGGATGAGAACCGTCAAGGTTCGAGTCGAGCGTAAGCGAGACAACATCACCCAGTGATGGCCCGAAGGGCAAGGCGCAAGCCGTGTCATCCTGCACGACCCACCAATTCTTAACGGATTGGCAAGCAACGGCTTCAGACGGATTAGCAGTAAACCACGTCAGTGGGTGATTAGCTCAGTTGGTAGAGCATCTCCTTTACACGGAGGGGGTCGGCGGTTCGAGCCCGTCATCACCCACCACTGCATGGGTCGTTAGCTCAGTTGGTAGAGCAGTTGACTTTTAATCAATTGGTCGCAGGTTCGAATCCTGCACGACCCACCAATTTAGAAAAAAGCGCCTTTAGGCGCTTTTTTTGCATTTGAGCTCGGTGTAATCTCGAGCGCCGACCTACCATAAGCAAAGATGTCGTGTGGGTGAGGACCTGCGTTCAGGTTCGACAAAATCGCCGGGAGCGATTTTGAACAGCGCTTGCGCTGGCCCGCAGGGCGAGGCCAACGGCCGAGTCAATCCTGCACGATTTCTTCTACCCGTAACCGCACTCTTTAGGCGCTTTTTTTGCATTTGAGCTCGGTGTAATCTCGAACGCCGACCTACCATACGCAAAGATGCCATGCCAGATACCTAGGTTGAGGTTCGCCAGCATCTCCGCTACCCGGCAAGCTCGTTGATACCAGCCGCCAGTACCCTGACGCATTGTTGTTTAAGTAAGGCAGCACCGGCTCGGTGATGACTGCAAATGGCGCCTCATGTTCTGCAAAATAAACATTTTTCGCCAATAGATGAAAATTACAGCGACTTTTTGCTATGAATTAGGTATTTTGTTTAGTATGTAAAACAAGGGCGCGAAGAGGATAGCAACACAGGTCCGGCAGGCGCCCAGCCTAGCACGAGATGACGGTGATGAGTGAAATGTTTGATGTCAACGCGGCGATTTATCCTTTCCCGCCCAAACCGGCAACGCTGGACCAGGCGGAAAAAGCCTTCTATCGCGAAAAAATAAAAAAGCTGCTTAAACAGCGCGATGCGGTGATGGTCGCGCACTATTATACCGATCCTGAAATCCAGGCATTGGCGGAAGAAACCGGTGGCTGCGTGGCGGACTCGTTGGAAATGGCACGTTTTGGCAGCCAGCATCCGGCCTCGACGCTGTTGGTGGCCGGCGTAAGGTTTATGGGCGAAACCGCCAAAATTCTTAGTCCGAAAAAAACCGTGCTGATGCCGACGCTGTTTGCTGAATGCTCGTTGGATCTCGGTTGCCCTGAAGCAGAATTCAATGCCTTTTGCGACCAGCATCCGGACCGTACGGTGGTGGTTTACGCCAACACCTCCGCGGCGGTAAAAGCGCGCGCCGACTGGGTAGTGACCTCCAGCATCGCCGTTGAACTGATTGAACATCTCGACAGCCTGGGGGAAAAAATCCTCTGGGCGCCGGATCGCCACCTCGGTAATTACGTACAGAAACAAACCGCTGCCGACGTGCTATGCTGGCAGGGTGCCTGCATCGTTCATGACGAATTTAAAACCCAGGCGTTGCTGCGCATGAAGGGGTTATATCCGAACGCGGCGGTACTGGTGCATCCGGAGTCACCGCAGGCGGTGGTAGAACTGGCTGATGCCGTCGGCTCCACCAGCCAGCTGATTCAGGCCGCACGGCAACTGCCGCATCGGCAACTGATTGTTGCCACCGATCGCGGTATTTTCTACAAAATGCAGCAGGCATGTCCGGACAAAGAGCTGTTCGAAGCGCCGACGGCGGGCGAGGGTGCGACCTGCCGCAGTTGCGCGCACTGTCCATGGATGGCGATGAACGGTTTGCAGGCGATTGCCGAGGGGCTAGAGCAAGGCGGTGTACAACATGAGATCCTGGTGGATAGCGCACTGCGCACCAAGGCGCTGATACCGCTCAACCGCATGTTAGATTTTGCCGCACAGCTGAAAATGCAGGTTAAAGGGAACGCATAAAACTCACCACGAGATAAGGAAGGCCAGATGAGCTTTTTCAGTACCAGCAATATCATGGTGCACATCCCGTTGGGTGCCGGTGGCTACGATCTGTCGTGGATTGAAGCCATCGGTACCCTGTTCGGTCTGCTATGCATCTGGTATGCCAGCAAAGAAAAAATCATTAACTACCTGTTCGGCTTGATCAACGTTACGCTGTTTGCGGTGATTTTCTTCCAGATCCAGCTGTACGCCAGTCTGTTGCTGCAGCTGTTCTTTTTTGGCGCCAATATTTACGGCTGGTATGCCTGGAGCCGCCAGACGGCGGATCATCAGGCGGAGCTGCAAATTCGCTGGCTGTCGCTGCCAAAGGCCCTCGGCTGGGCGCTGGTATGCGTGCTCGGTATCTTGCTGATGACCTTCAACATCGACCGGGTATTTGCCTGGTTGACGCAGATTGCAGTGGCGGTGATGCAAATGCTCGGTATACAGGTACAGCAGCCAGAGCTACAGCCGGACGCCTTCCCGTTCTGGGATTCCACCATGATGGTGCTGTCGATTGTGGCGATGATCCTGATGACGCGCAAATACGTTGAAAACTGGCTGCTGTGGGTGGTAATTGACGTTATCAGCGTAGCCATATTTGCCTATCAGGGAGTTTACGCCATGGCGTTGGAATACGTGATCCTGACGCTGATTGCGCTCAACGGTTCCTGGCTGTGGATACGTAGCGCGGCCAGGAACCAATCCCGACCGCTGTCTTCAGGCGAGTAAACCGCTAGGGGCGCTGCAATGCGCCCCGTTGGCTCAATGGTGATGCCCCAGATGAGAATGTGAGTGTTCACTCGGCTCTGGGGCGCGGTTGATACCGCAATCCGGCGCGTCACAGTGTTGGTATTCCATCTGAATGGTGGCATGGCCAATCTGGTAATGCATCAGTAAATAGGCTTCGATACGCCGCAGCAGCCCGTCATGATCGTGCGGTGGAATAACCTGGGCATGCAGCGTCATCAGTCGTTGCTCACCGATTTGCCACACGTGCACGTGGTGAATATTCCGCACCTCCGGCAAATTCAGGCACAGGTCTTTTTGCAGTTTGGCGATATCCACTTCTTGCGGTGTCCCTTCCAGCAGTTCATGGAAACTTTCTTTCAGCAGTTTCCAGGCGCTGCGCAATACCAGGCATGACACCAACACCGACAGGATCGGGTCAATCGGCGTCCAGCCGGTAGTGAGAATGACCACCGCAGCGGCAATGGCTCCGACCGAGCCGAGCAAATCCCCCAACACGTGCAGCGCAGCGGCACGAACGTTGATGTTTTTTTCTTCACTGCCGCGATGCAGTAACCAAAAGGCGAACAGATTGGCCAACAGGCCGGCGATAGCAATAATCAGCATCGGCGTGCCCATTACCGGCTGTGGTTCGAAGAAGCGCCGTATCGCCTCCCACAGAATGAATACCACGATAACCAGCAGTGCAGCGGCGTTGAGAAACGCGGCCAGGGTGGTCAGTCGCAAATAGCCAAAGGTGTGGCGTGCATTGGGCTTGCGTTGCGAAAAGTGCACGGCCATCAGTGCCACCAGCAGGGCCGCGGCGTCGGTGAGCATATGTCCGGCATCCGCCAGCAGCGCCAGCGAACCGGAAAGCAGTCCGCCGATCGCTTCGGCGATCATAAAGACGGCAGTGACCAGAAAAGCGGTCAGTAGGCGTTTACTATTACTGTCTTTCGGCAGGTGAACGTGAGAGGTTTCCGACATCTGTTATCCCTTTGCGTGATAAAAACATGATTCGCCAGCGCTGAGCAGGCTATCCAGTCCGCTCAGTATTTCTGCCACCGACGCCATCATATCAGTATAGGCATCTGGCGCTAACCGTTGCGCATGTGCGGCATCGATCACCTGTTGGCACGCTTGGGCCGCCTGCGGCAGTTGCAGTATCAGCACACTGCCCTTGATGCGATGTGCCGCCTGGCCCAATAGCGCCCATTGCTGCCGCTCGGCCGCCTCGCTGGCACGCTGACGATCTTCGCGCAGGGTGGCCACTAGCGTGGTTGCCAGCTTGTGTTGCATCGCCGGGTGGTGGCCGGCCATGGTGGACAGTACGTTTTTTAGGTCAGTAAGGGCTGACTGCGATCTTACCCCAGGTGCGGCCTGAGACAACAGTTGACCAAGGACCGCCAGCGGGATCGGTTTGGTCAGCAACCGATCGACCGCCAGCGACTCGGCTGGAATACGGGTAAACTCCTGCACGTCGGCCGAGCACAGCACGATTTGGCTGGCGGCCAGTCCACGTCGTTGCTCGTCGCGGCGTATTAGCCGCGCCAACGTCAGGCCGTCTGGACGAGGCATATTGTAATCGATAAACAGCATGGCGAACGGCTGCTGACGGTGGGCTTTCAACAGGTCATGGCCGCGTTCAAATAGCGTGGGCGCAAGGCCGAAGTGCTGTAACTGGCGTTGCATCAGCAGCAGGTTGGTTGGGTGGTCGTCAATCAACGCCACCCGCAGCGACGGGGTGGGTAATGTCGGCGGTGTGGCCTGTGGCAGACCGTCTGCCTTACTCTCCGCCAGCGAGGCAGGGATAACGACATGCACCTGGGTGCCAACGCCGGCCTGTGATTGCAGCTGAATATGCCCGCCCATTTGCTCGACGATCTCTTTACAAATCGACAATCCCAGCCCGGTGCCCTGTACTGAAATGCGCTGGGCGCTGCGCGCGCGATAAAACGGCTGGAAAAGCCGGTCAATTTCACCGGCGGCGATGCCACAACCGCTATCGGACACGCTCAGCCGTAATTCTCCCCGTTGCGCCTCCTGCGGCTGCCAGTCCAGGCTGATATCAATGTTGCCGCGAGGGGTGAATTTGATCGCATTGTTGATCAGATTATTCGCTACCTGGAGTAAACGCTCACCATCAAGCATCAGTGCGACAGGCAACGTCTCGCCGAGATGAATCTCCAGCGTCACCGGCCGTTGGCCGATCAGCGGACGATACAGCGCGCCAAGGTGCTCCGCCCAGGGCCGCAGTGCCAGCGCCTTCGGAGCCAAAGTCAGCGAGCCGGTTTCCAGCTTGGCGTGATCCTGCAGGTCATTCAGCAGGTTCAGCAATGAGGATGCCGAACTGTAGATCACCGGCAGGCTGCCGGCCGCCGATGGCTGTTTCAGCTCCAGTTCCAACAGGCCGAGGATCGCATGCATCGGCGTACGCAATTCATGGCTGATGGTGGCGAGGAATTTACTCTTTCTGCGGTTTTCCGCTTCGGCTTGTTGCCGCGCCAACTCCAGCTGCGCTCGCTCACGCCGTTCGCGGCGTTGTTGAATATAACGGCGTAGCAGCAAGAGCAGTAACAACGCAACGCAGGCACCAAGCAGCGCCAGCAGCCAGGTAGTTTGCGGTTGCATGCGGTTATCATTCACTGCGTCAATTAAACTGCTGCGATCGACGATCCATTCGTCGCGCAGCGATTGCAGCGTTTCGGCCGGGATCTGCATCAGGTTTTTATCGATGATCGCCAGCAGCAACGGCTGGTTCGGCTGAACGCCGAAGGCGATGGGATAAGCAACGTTATTGGCGGCAAACGCCAGCTTGATGGCACCAGAGTAACGCGAAAGGGCAACGAAATTGGCTGAAATGATATTGTCGATCAGGGCATCCAACTGCCCATTGGCCAGCGCGTCGTACATTGCTTTGCCGTCATTGAAGGCAATGGCGACACCGTCGGCCGGGATCAGGCTTTGCCCGAGGTCGCCGCGCACAAAGCCGATGCGCTTGCCATGCAGGCTGCTCCAGCCTGAGACGCCGCTGGCATATTGGCCGATGTACACGCCCCATAACGCACGGTGGATAGGCATGCTGGCCGCGTAGCGTGCCTTCACCCCGTGCGCCAAAGGCAGGGCGATACGGAAACTGGCATGGCCGTCGCTCACCAGCCGGTCGGCCTGCTCGGCATTGCGCGCCCAGCGGGGAACAAACTGCATGCCGGTATTTTGCGCAATGATATTGAGGATATCGATGGCATAACCGTGTGGTTGACCATCGGAGCCGCGATAGGCAAACGGGAAATCGTTCTCGATGGCGGCAAAGGTCACGCTGCGGTGCCGATCGACCCACTGCTGCTCCATTTGGGTCAGATCGGCATTGCCGCTGTCCAGGTAGCTGGGGATTTTCTTACTCCAGCGACGTTGGATGGTATTCATCAGCTCCATTGGGGTGTTGGCGATAGCGGTATTCAGCGTGGTTATTAATGAGCGGTTGGCTGCCGCAAACACAAACGATAAATTGCCAAGATTGACGCTGCTTTCGATTTGGTAGAGTTGCCCCAATTGCAGCTGATCGAGGATAAAACTGGCGCTGGCTTCGTCTGCGATAAAATAGTCGCTGCTGCCGTTGAGCAAGGCGTACACCGCCTGCAGATTATTTTCGTAACGTTGCAGGTGCGACGTTACCGCCTGGAGCGCCGAACCGGCCTGCATATCGGTCAGGGCGCCGATGGCGACGCGCGCATCGGCGGAATTGAGCATCACCTGACGCTTATTGGCACGATCGCGCAGCACGCGCAGATTACTGACGTAATACGGCTGCGAAAGCGTCAAACCGTGCAGCGCCGCGTGTTGCGGTATGCCGTACAGCAGATCGATGTCGCCGCGCTGCAGTGCCTGCTTTAGCTGCGGCAGGTCGGCAAAGCCATAAATGGCGAAGCGAATGCCCGTCACCTGTTGAATATAGTCGAGGTAATCGGCGTTCAAACCGTATAAATCCTCATCCACCAGAATGTTATAAGGGCTGGTATTTTCACTGATGATACCTACCCGTACGGTACGCTCACGCCAAGGCGTTTTTTCTCCGGCGATCAGCATATTGGTGGGGAGGATCAGATTGCTGATCAACTGGTAGCGCTGCGGCGGCTCGGCTCGCGCGGTGCCGCACAGGCATAACAACAGCAACAGCAGCAGCCAGCGGTGCATTATGGCGTCAGCTCTTTGAACACCGCGACCAGTTCAAGCAGGTTACTGGCGCCGGTCTTGCGCAGGATGTTCTTTTTGTGGGTGCTGACGGTCTTGTTGCTGATGTTCAGCATTGCGGCGATTTGCAGATTCGACAGTCCCTTGCTGAGTAGCCCGAGCACCTGCAGCTCTTTCGGCGTCAACTGGGGGCTGTCGGTTGCCGCTGTCTCGTCAGTCGGCAGGTCGGCGGGAAAGCCGCTTGCGCCGCCGAGCACCGCGTCGATCGCCTGCACCAGCTGTTCCAAAGGCTTGCCCTTGTGGACGAAACCGTTGGCGCCGGCGCTGTAGGCCATACGTGCATACACCTCTTCTTCCTGCGCGGTGTAAATCAGCATCGCCTGTTGCGGATAATGACGGCGAATTTTTTTCAGCAGTTGCAGGCCGTCTACCTGCGGCAGACCAATGTCCAGAATCACCAGATCAAAACGGTTGGCCGCCAGCTCGCTCAGCGCCTGCGTATCGTTATGTACGGCGTGCAGCGCATAGGCGTGGGGGGAAGTCATCAGCGCCGCTTCCAATGCGACATGAACCACCGGGTGGTCATCTACCAACAATAGAGAGTGCATTATGGTGCTCAAGTCAGAGAGTCCTGAGCGTTAGCATAACGAAAAAGGGGAGCGGATGCTCCCCTGGATCGCCGTCGATCATTGCCGGGGCGGCTGATCCATCCCTTCTTTTTCAGCCTGATCCTTTTTTTGCGGATCCGGGCAGCGGCCGTCTTTGCACATTGCACGTTTGTGCATTTCATCCTTGCTCATGTTCTGACTGTTGTTCTGTCCATTGCTTTGGCTGTCGCCGTTGGTGTTGATTTGGCTGTTATCAACGTTATTGGGCGGCATGGCGTCTTTAGCCCCTTCGCTTTTGGTCATATTGGCATGGCCATTATTGCTGTTGGAGCCGCTATCTTCTGCCAGCGCCGCGCCGCTGGCCAAGGCCATACACAGTGTCAGGAGCAGGGTCGCAAGTTTATTCATAATGTTTCTCCATCATTGTTACAGATTCGTGACTGATGGTGAGCGGCTGTATGCTGTGGCCGCTCGCTGAGCTGCCGTTAATTGGTAAGTTTAGTTTATATGTCATGACGATCAACCAGACAGCTCTCATTCAGCTGGTCAAAGGTGATTTACAGCGCCAGTCGCACAGGCTAGATTGGTTGGATCTACGCATTGCGAATTACCCCTGTTGATACCGAATGGAAATGTTATGACCTACCAAAACGACGACTTGCGCATTACAGAAATCAAGGAACTGTTGCCACCGGTGGCGCTGTTGGAGAAATACCCGGCCAGCGAACGGGCAGCGGAAACGGTGTCATTGGCGCGTAGCGCAATTCATAAAATTCTCCGTGGCAGCGACGATCGTCTGCTGGTGGTGATCGGGCCGTGCTCGATCCATGACACCAAAGCGGCCAAGGAATACGCCGCTCGCCTGCTGACGCTGCGTCAGGAACTGCAAGGCGAGCTGGAAGTGGTGATGCGCGTTTATTTTGAAAAGCCGCGTACCACCGTGGGCTGGAAAGGGCTGATCAACGATCCGCTGATGGACAACAGCTTCCAGATCAATGAAGGCCTGCGTCTGGCGCGTAAGCTGCTGCTGGATATCAACGACAGCGGGCTGCCGGCAGCGGGGGAGTTCCTTGACATGATCACCCCGCAATACCTGGCGGACCTGATGAGCTGGGGAGCGATCGGCGCACGTACCACCGAGTCTCAGGTGCACCGTGAGCTGGCGTCCGGCCTGTCCTGCCCGGTGGGCTTCAAGAATGGCACCGATGGCACCATTAAAGTGGCGATCGACGCCATCAACGCTGCCAGCGCGCCACATTGCTTCCTGTCGGTGACCAAGTGGGGGCATTCCGCCATTGTCAACACCAGCGGCAATGGCGACTGCCATATCATTCTGCGCGGCGGCAAAGAGCCAAACTACAGCGCGGCTCACGTCAAGGCGGTAAAAGAGGGGCTGGGCAAAGCGGGTCTGCCGGCCAACGTGATGATCGATTTTAGCCACGCTAACAGCAGCAAACAGTTCAAAAAGCAAATGGACGTCAGCGCTGACGTTTGCCAGCAGATTAGCGGCGGCGAGAAAGCGGTGATCGGCGTGATGATCGAAAGCCATCTGGTAGAAGGCAATCAGAATCTGGAAAGCGGCGAACCGCTGGTTTACGGTAAGAGCGTTACCGACGCCTGCATCGGTTGGGACGATACCGAAACCGTGCTGCGCAATCTGGCCGCGGCGGTAAAAGCCCGTCGTAGCCTGTAAATTGACGGCATAAAAAAAGCCCCCGGCGCAAACCGGGGGCTTTTTATATGGGGGCGAAAATTACTTCGCTTTACCCTGGTTGGCGACGGCAGCGGCTTTCGCAGCGATTTCGTCGGCATTGCCCAGGTAGTAGCGTTTGAGTGGTTTGAAGTTTTCATCGAACTCATACACCAACGGCACGCCGGTCGGGATGTTCAGCTCGAGGATTTCATCTTCGCTCAGGTTGTCCAGGTATTTCACCAGCGCACGCAGGGAGTTACCGTGGGCGGCGATGATCACGCGCTCACCGCTTTTGATGCGTGGCAGGATTTCAGCGTCCCAGTAAGGGATAACGCGATCGATGGTCAGCGCCAGGCTTTCGGTCAGTGGCAGTTCGCTTTCGGTCAGCGCTGCGTAACGCGGGTCATGGCCAGGGTAGCGCTCGTCGTCCTTGGTCAGTTCTGGTGGCGTTACCGCGAAGCCGCGACGCCATTGCTTAACCTGCTCGTCACCGTATTTTTCTGCGGTTTCCGCTTTGTTCAGACCCTGCAACGCACCGTAGTGGCGTTCGTTCAGCTTCCAGGATTTTTCGGTCGGCAGCCAGGCCTGATCCAGTTCGTCCAGTACGCTCCACAGGGTGTGGATCGCGCGCTTCAGTACGGAGGTATAAGCGAAGTCGAAAGCGAAACCTTCATCTTTCAACAGCTTGCCAGCTGCTTTCGCTTCGGTGCGGCCTTTATCGGACAGATCAACATCATACCAACCGGTAAAGCGGTTTTCGTTGTTCCACTGGCTTTCGCCGTGACGCACCAGAACCAGCTTAGTTACAGCCATAGCTTAACTCCTTAATAATCTGACAGTTCAATGATAACTAATATCATTATATTGCCGCCATGGTCGGCGCGGCAATCGATAGTGTTAAACCATAGCGAATTTATTGCCGTTTAGTAAGGGTTGGCGTGCGGAAAAGCTGAATCGTTCAGGCGGCAAAACAGGGATGACGGCGCGCAGTAGCGCGCCGAGGGGCAAGGCGGTCAGGCGGTTTTTTTCAGGCAACCGCTCATAAAGGATTTGCGCTCTTCACCTTTCAGGCTCTTCTTGGCGGCATCGGCGTTGCAGCTCTTCATTTTCTGCTGCTGTGGCGTTAGCGCCTTATCGGTAGTCTTGTGGCCTTCCGACTTCAGGCAGGTGCTCATAAAGGTGGAGCGATCGGCGCCTTTCAGTGATTGAGTGGTGGCTTGCTGATTGCAATCGGTCATGCGTTTTTGCTGGGCTGCCTGCGCCGGCGACGGCGTTTTGGCCGGCGTTTCGGCTGCCATCAGGGTAGTGCTCAACAGTAAACCGGCCAGTAATGGGAGTGCAGTAATCAGTCGCATAAGTGTTCCTTCAGCTATTAACCGGGCTATACAGCCGTTGTTGCCGCTGCCTCGTTGCTGGCGCTGCCTGTCTGCTTCGACGCCGAACCGGGCGGTTGCCGAAACGGAGCTGGCTGCCGCCGCGATGCACCATCAATGACGGGCGGTATAAAGACCGAAAATTGTGACGTTGCACAAGACGTTGTGCCTATCACGGTAGCCTGATTCTAGTGTGCGCCTGACGATAAGGAAAGGCGGCAGAGGGGGGCGTGGGCAGGGAAAACGGTAAGGATTTATAACAGTACGCCCCGCACCGCATGGCACGGGGACGCCGATCATAATGCAAGAAACTGATAATGGGTGGCGCTGCGATAGGTTTGCCCTGGCTGTAGCCAACAGCTTGGCTGCGGCCACTCTGGGTGATGCGGGCTGTCGGGCAGGAACTCGCTTTCCAGCGCCACGCCGGCGTAATTGGCATAGCTGCCGCCGTCACGTGCCGGTACGCCGCCAAGGTAGTTGCCGCTGTACAATTGCAGCGCTGGCGCGTCGGTGAACACGCTCATTTTTACCTTGCCGTCCGCAGACCACAGGTGTGCCGCCGGGTTTGCCAACGCGCCGCAGCCAGTATGCAGCAGATAGGCGTGATCGTAGCCTTTTACCCGTTGCTGGTCGCGATCGCGCAGCAGGTCCTGCATGATGGTTTTTGGCTGACGGAAGTCCATGCCGCTGCCGCTGACCTCGTTGAGCGGCGCGCAGGGAATGCCTTCGCTGTCGACCGGCAAATAACGATCGGCAAACAGTTGCAGCGTTTGCAGACGCGCATCCTGACCGGCGCCGTCAAGATTAAAATAGGCGTGGTTGGTGAGATTGACCGGGCACGCCCGATCGGTCTGCGCCTGATAGCGGATTTCCAACCGGTGATCGTCGGTGAGGTGGTAGCTGACGCTGACCTGCAGATTACCGGGGAAGCCCTGATCGCCATCGGCCGAATGCAGTTGATAGACCACCTGCTGCGCATCCTGGCTGGCAATCTGCCAGCGGCGGGCGTGAAACCCCTGCGGTCCGCCATGCAGCTGATGTTCGCCCTGATTGGCGACCAATGGGCAAGGCGCGCCGTCGACGGTCAGGCTGGCGTGGGCGATGCGGTTGGCGTAACGGCCGACGGTAGCGCCAAGGTAGGCGTCCTGCCGTGGATAGAGCGCCGGTGACGCGCATCCCAACAGCAGCTCGCGCTGTGAGCCGTCATGCAACGGCAGCAACGCAGACAGCCAGGTCGCGCCCCAGTCCATCAGCGTAATGCTCATGCCGCCGGCGTTTTGCAGCGTCGTCAGGGTAAACGGCTGGCCGTCGGGGGCCAATAGGTCGTCATGGTTCAGCATCGGCCGGCTCCTTGTGAAGCAGTGCAGATATAGAAGGTTTCCTGTAGTCCGTTGGTCAGTTTAGGATATTCGCGCTGTACCGTGCTACGAACCGCTTCCACCAGATCCAGCGGCATCAGCGCGACGATACAGCCACCAAAGCCACCACCGGTCATGCGAACGCCGCCGCGATCGCCAATCACGCCTTTCACGATCTCGACCAGCGTGTCGATCGGCGGTACGGTGATTTCAAAGTCGTCGCGCATCGACGCGTGCGATTCGGCCATCAGCACACCGATTCGCTTCAGATCGCCGGCCGCCAGCGCCTCCGCCGCTGCCAGCGTGCGTTGGTTTTCACTGATTACATGGCGCGCACGCTTGGCCACCAGCGGATCCATTTCATGCTGGATCGGGAAAAACAGCGCCGGACTGACGTCGCGCAGCGCCTTGACGCCAAAGAAACGGGCTGCCGCTTCGCACTGCTTGCGGCGGGTGTTGTATTCGCTGTCGACCAGTCCACGTTTGACGTTGGAATTGATGATCACCACCGCAACATCCGCGGGCATTGGTACCGCGCGCGTTTCCAGCGTGCGACAGTCGATCAACAGGGCGTGATCCTTTTGGCCGAGGGCGGAAATCAGCTGATCCATAATGCCGCAGTTACAGCCGACGAACTGGTTCTCCGCTTCCTGGCCGTTCAGCGCTAGTGCCACACCGTCGAGCGGCAGCTGGTACAGCGCCTGCAACGCCTGGCCGACGGCCACTTCCAGCGAGGCTGAGGAACTGAGGCCGGCCCCCTGGGGCACATTGCCGCTGATCACCAGATCCGCACCGCCAACGTCGGCGTTGCGGCTTTGCAGATGTTTCACCACGCCGCGCACGTAATTGGCCCATTGCAGTTGTGGATGCGCTTCGATAGCGGCGTCGAGGGAAAATTGATCCAGTTGATGATGGTAGTCGGCGGCCAGCACGCGGATCTGGCGATCGTCGCGTTTGGCAATGCTGATTACCGTTTGATAGTCGATGGCACAGGGCAGTACGAAGCCGTCGTTGTAATCGGTATGTTCGCCGATCAGGTTCACGCGACCGGGAGCCTGGATGGTCATGGTCGGTGCGTAACCGAAGCGTTCGCTGAAAACGGTTTGTGTCAGGTTTTTCAAACTCATTATGCGGTTCCTTACTTCACTTGGGCTTCACGGTAATGAATATCGCTAACGGCGCGCAGGCGTTCGGCGGCCTGTTCGGCGGTCAGGTCACGCTGGGTTTCCGCCAGCATCTCGTAGCCCACCATAAATTTGCGCACCGTGGCTGAGCGCAGCAACGGTGGGTAGAAGTGGGCATGCAATTGCCAGTGGCGGTTATCCGCCTGGTTGAATGGCGCACCGTGCCAGCCCATGGAATAGGGGAAGGAACACTGGAACAGATTGTCATAACGGCTGGTCAGTTTCTTCAGCGCCAGCGCCAGATCGGCGCTTTGCTGCGGGCTGAGTTCGCTAATGCGCTGCACTGCGGCCTTTGGCAGCAGCAGCGTTTCAAACGGCCAGGCGGCCCAATAGGGCACCACCGCCAGCCAATGTTCGGTTTCTACCACCGTACGACTGCCATCGGCCAGTTCACGTTGCGCATAATCCACCAGCATCGCCGAGCGATGCTGCGCGTAATATTCACGCTGTAGTCGGTCTTCGCGTTCGGCCTCGTTGGGCAGGAAACTGTTGGCCCAGATCTGGCCGTGCGGATGCGGATTGGAGCAGCCCATGGCTGCGCCCTTGTTCTCGAAAACCTGTACCCACGGGTAGTCGCGCCCCAGTTCGGCGGTCTGCGTTTGCCAGGTTGCCACCACCTGTTCCAGCGCCGCCAGCGTCAATTCGGGCAGCGTTTTGCTGTGATCCGGCGAGAAGCAGATCACCCGGCTGGTACCGCGGGCGCTTTGGCAGCGCATCAGCGGATCGTCACTTTCTGGCGCCTGCGGGGTATCGCTCATCAGGGCGGCAAAATCGTTGGTGAACACATAGGTGCTGTGATAGTCGGGATTCTGGTCGCCGGTGACGCGGGTATTGCCGGGGCACAGGAAACAGTCCGCATCATGCTGCGGCAGCGTTTCCGGCGCCGAAGCCTCTTGCTGTCCTTGCCACGGTCGCTTGGCGCGGTGCGGCGAAACCAGTACCCACTGCGCGGTCAACGGGTTGTAGCGGCGGTGTGGATGATCGATGGGATTAAAGTCCGTCATGTCGTTTCCTTCAGCATGCTTGCACAGCGGTGTGTAATCGCTTCCAATTCACCGTTGCCCGGCGTCGGCCGGATGGCGTTGTCTATTTAATGGCTGAAAAGATAGCATGCTCGCGGCAATAAAAAGGTGATCCAGCGCGAAAAATGGAATCGTTTACACGGGCTGGCGTCCAAGTGTGACAAGGTCAATCAGATTCTTTAATTGGCGTATATCATCACGGTGAGCAATAGCGAAGCGATTGGTGGTAGCGTTTTCATCCATATTATCGGCAGGAAAATCCCTGCCGACGTGTACAGTTTATGGATGTTGATAGAGCGGATAGGTGAAAAACAGCAGGTGGATCAGGTTGAGGCCAAAATGCAATGCGATAGGCAGCCATAAACGGCCGCTCCACATCCAGGCCAGGCCATAGATCAACCCGCTCAGCGTGGCGAAGGTCACCATCAGCATGCCGGCGGGGAAGTGTGCCGCACCGAACAGCAGCGATGCCACGATCAGCGCCGGATAGGCTCCCAGCCACGCGCCCAGCCGCTGTTGCAGATAGCCGCGGAATAACGCTTCTTCCGCCATCGACACAAAGAACAGATTGGCCATGCTAAAGGTCAGGATCCAGTACGGGAAATGAGGTTCTATTTTGAGTCCGCCGATCGCCACCGCCACCAGCAGCAGCAACGGAACGCTGGCGAACAGCCCCAGCCAGGCCCCAACGCCGACGTTTTTCTCCGCCTTGCCGGCGTTGAACAGGGTGGGCAGACAGGCAAACAGCAGGAACGGTATCAGCGCCTTGTCAAAGTTGTAGTACATATTGAACGGCGCGCTGAGCGGGCCGGCTTTCACGTTCTCTATCGCCAGCGGATTATTGAATCCTGGCAGCAGATGAAAGAACAGCGCGACGCAGCCGGCGACCAGCAATGCTTCCAGCACGCTGGCCAATCCGCGCTGTGAGCGGTAATGATGGCGCAACGCGGCCAACCCGGCGAGAACGGCCATACAGGCCAGGCTGGACGGCGTCAGTATATGATGATAGATGCCCATGCCCGTCGCGGCAGCCAGAATGCACCAGGCAATCAGGCGATTAAATGGCAAAAAAAACAACGAAGCCGATAGTACGCCCCACATAATCGTATCCCTTTAAAATTAATACACGGCGCTCATTACCGAAGGCAGTCATTGCGATCTCGGCATGTAATGAGCCAATGAAGTGAGAGTAAACCGGATAGTAACATAAGCAAATGCCCGACAAGGTCGGTGCAGTGAGCAATTAGGATAAAACGCCGGCCGAGGCGGCTGGCGTGATGTTGAAATCAGCGCTTCATCCAGCGTTGCGAGCGGGTAATTTCTGCCAGATTCTGCAACGTTTCCAGACTTTGCAGGTGGAGCTCTTCGCTCGGCGCGGCGCATAAGTCCTGCAGTACCGTCACCTGAAAGCCGTGGTCGTGCGCCTGTCGCGCGGTGCTTTCAATCGCCAGCGGAGTACTGACGCCGCCCAGCAACAGATGATGGTAACGATGCTGCTGCAGCCACACTAACAAATTGTTACCGGCAAACGCCGAGACGGCGGTTTTTTCAAAGCAGACATCTTGCTCATATACCTCTAACCCGCTCGCCCATTCGCAGCCGGGGCTGCTCCGGCGCAGAGCGCCTACCTGTTTTAAGCGAGCAAACAGCGGCGAACGGGGGGGAATGTCGTGATAGTCGTCGGCAAAACCCACCCGTACCCAGACCACCGGGATTTTACGCACTCGGGCGTAGGCCGCAGCAGTATTGACGTGCGCGATAACCGCATGCTGTTCGACCTGTTGGTGACATTGGTTGGCGCGCCCGGTGGCGCCGATCAGATCCTCGATCAGATCGATAATAATCAGTGCGGTAGACATGTGTTCTCCTGCAACGGCTCTCCATCCCCTTATCATAAAAGGCCAGATGTGACGTGCTGCGGGGAAGTGTTGCCGAATATGTCGCAGATGCGTGGAATACCACGCATCCATACAGGTTACGCCAGGCTAGCAGATTGATACCGGTAGCCGTCGGCGTCGGCAATAAAGCTAAGTCGATGGGTGATGCACTGAGGAGCATCTTCCGCATGGTGTGACACAAACAGCAACTGGGTAGCGCCCTGGCCGATCAGTACGTCAACAAAACGGCGCACCAGTTGGCGGTTGATCGGATCCAGTCCCTGCAATGGCTCATCCAGAATCAGCAACGCCGGGTGCTTGACCAGCGCGCGCGCGATCAGCGCCAGACGTTGCTGCCCCCAGGAAAGGCTGTGGAAGGGCGTTTCACCGCGTGCGCCGTCCAGTCCGAGCAGCTGTAACCATTGGTCGGTCAATTGCCGCTGGCGATCGGAAACCGCCTGATAAATGCCGATGGAATCAAAGAAGCCGGAGGTAATGACGTTGCGCACGCTGCTGCTGACGCGATAATCCAGATGCAGGCTACTGCTGACGTAGCCGATATGACGTTTGATGTCCCAGATGGTTTCGCCGCTGCCGCGTCGGCGGCCGAACAGCGTCAGATCGTTGCTGTAACCCTGTGGATGATCGCCGGTGATCAAACTGAGCAGGGTGGATTTGCCGGCGCCGTTGGGGCCGATGATTTGCCAGTGCTCCCCGGGATTGACCTGCCAGTCGAGATGGTTGAGGATCGGCCGATCGTTGTAGCTGACCACGCCGTCGCGTAACAGGATCAACGGCTGATCCGCCGGCAGCGTCGACGTTTGCTGCGGATCGTCGCTTTCCGGCAGCGCCAGACCGGCGAGGTTTTCGCTGTGTGCCAGCTGAGCCACCAGCGCATCGCGCATCACCTGCTCACGTGGACCTTGGCTGGCCAGCGTGCAATCCGCCAGTATGCCGACCTGCTGGACAAAATCGGGAATTTCGTCAAAACGATTCAAGACCAGTACCAGCGTGCAGGCCTGCTGGGACAGCGTCGCCAGCAAAGCGGCCAGCTGTGCGCGCGAACTCACGTCCAGTCCATCGAACGGCTCGTCGAGGATCAGCAGATCCGGCTGCGGCATCAGCGCGCGGCACAGCAGCGTTTTGCGGGTTTCACCGGTGGAAAGATACTTGAAGCGTCGCTCAAGCAGGGCGCTGATACCGAACTGGGCGGCCAGCTGTGCGCAGCGCGCGGCATCTTTTACCTCTTCCTGAATGATTTCTGCGGCAGTACGGCCGGTGTCCTCTTCGTCCGGACTCAGCATATCGGTATTGTTGCGTTGCCATTCGTCGCTGACCAGCTTTTGCAACTGTTCAAACGAAATTCGCACCGCGTGCTGAAAGTCACTGCGACGTTCACCTCGCAGTAACGGCAGTTCATCCGCCAGGGCACGCGCCAGAGCAGACTTGCCGCTGCCGTTGGCGCCAACGAACGCCCAACTGTCGCCGCAACGGATCGTTATCTCGTCCAGCGTCAGGGTACGGGTATCGCTTAACCGGAATGAACCTTGCGAAATGTGCAACGATGACATCATCTATTCCTTTTTATGCAATTATTAGGATTAGAAATAAGCGCATCGTCATGGGATGTCAATTGACAAAAATGCAACGACACATTGCGTTCAGCACAGCGTGGCGACGATCACCCGATCGGCATTGAACAAGGCATTGACCGCCATGCCGGGCCGCAGTTTGAGCTGTTGTAGCTCCGGGTTGGCTACCGTCGCGCACAAGGTTTCGCCACCGTTCAGCGTCACCAGCACTTCACTGTGATCGCTACCCGGCTGGATGCTGGCCACCTTGCCGCTCAGGGCGTTGTCTGCGGCGCCGGCCAGCGCCGGATCGGTATTGAGTTTTACCCAGGGCGCCTTGATCAGTGCCAGTACCTCTTTGCCGGGCGACAATTTCAGGCGCTCGGCGCTCTGTTCGGTGACGGCGGCGGTCAGACGGCTGTGCCCATCGGCCAGCAACAGCTGGACATGCTGCTGCACCTGCTGGCCATCACGTTCGATCACCGTGGCGAAGAACTGGTTGCGTGCGCTGGTTTGCAGCGAAAAGCGTGAAATTGCCGCCAACAGGCTGTCGAGTGGCAGCGTGTCATCCTGTTGCAACACATCAAAGGCTTTTTGCTGGATCTGGCCCAGCAGATCGTACAACTGCATCAGCCGCTGACCGTAGCGGGTAATTTGCGCACCGCCACCGCCTTTACCGCCGGTCGCGCGCTCCACCACGGTGTGCTCCGCCAGCAGGTTCATTTCGTTAATCGCGTCCCAGGCGCTTTTGTAGCTGATACCTGCCAGTTTGGCGCCCTGACTGATTGAACCGGTCTGTGCCACCTGTTTGAGCAGCGCAATGCGGCGCGGATCGGCAAACAGTTTTTGCTGGAGCTTGAGAGTAAGAAGAATTTCGGCCTGCATGACACATCCTGTCGGCTGCAAAAGGTTGATTTTGCCATTGTCGCCGATCTGACGATAAGCGCCAAATCGCGCGGTTTCAGCACGTTTGGCTGAGGATTAACTTCACACTGTCGCTAAAATACCCGCGTTTTTACCGTGAATATAGTTTACAGTAAAGGTTGAGCCGTTGTTTAAATACGCAGTATAAGTGAGGCTAACATGTTGGAATTATTGAAAAGTCTAGTGTTCGCCGTGGTGATGGTACCCGTCGTCATGGCAGTGATCCTCGGCCTGATCTACGGCTTGGCGGAAGTGTTCAATATCTTCTCCAAAGCCAGCCCTTCAAAAGAAAAACGTAGCTGATCCCTTTTTCTGACGCCCGTCGTGCCTGCGGCGGGCGTTGTTCAAGTTAATTTCCCCACTGCCGATAAACGCATTATTCGACCATAAAGCGCATGACAAGCTTTTGCTCAACGTTATATCATTTTGTATATAACGAAAATTAACCCGGCGTATAATTGGCAAAGAGAGCGGAATGATGAAACAGCAATGGACTCAATGGCTCGGCGGTATCGTATTGGCATCCGGCATGGTGATGCAGGCTTCGGCGGCAGATAAAATCACCGTTTTTGCCGCGGCGTCGTTAACCAATGCGCTACAGGATATTGCCGAGCAATATCAGCAGGGTAAAAACGTGCAGGTGGTGTCTTCCTTTGCTTCCTCATCCACCCTGGCGCGGCAGATTGAGCAGGGCGCGCCTGCCGATCTGTTTATCTCCGCCGACCAGCAATGGATGGATTACGCTATCGACAAGGAGCAGATGGTAGCAGACAGTCGTTATACCCTGCTTGGCAACGATCTGGTGCTGATCGCCGCCAGGGACGCCAAACTGGACAAGGTGGCCATCACGGCGCAAACCGACTGGGCTCGACTGCTGGACGGCGGCCGACTGGCGGTGGGCGATCCCGATCACGTGCCGGCCGGTATTTATGCCAAGCAAGCGCTGCAAAGCCTCAAGGCCTGGCCGCGGTTGGAACCGACACTGGCGCGTGCCAATAACGTACGCAGCGCGATGGCGCTGGTGGAGCGCCAGGAGGCGCCGCTGGGCATCGTTTACGGTTCCGATGCCGTCGCCAGCGATAAGGTGAAGGTGATCGGCGTGTTCCCGGCCGAGAGCCACAAACCGGTTGAATATCCGATGGCGATAGTCAAAGGCCATGACAGTCCGAGCGTGAGCGCTTTCTATACCTATCTGAAGAGTCCGCAAGCCGCGGCAATCTTCCAACGTTATGGGTTCTCCCCACGTCAATGATGCTTAGCGAGTATGAATGGCAGGCCATTGAACTGAGCCTGAAAGTCGCCAGCCTGGCGGTGATAGGCAGTTTGCCGTTGGGCATTCTGATCGCCTGGATCCTGGTACGTTGCGACTTCCCCGGTAAATCGCTGCTGGACAGCATTATCCATTTGCCATTGGTGTTGCCACCGGTGGTGGTGGGGTATCTGCTGCTGATCGTCATGGGACGACGCGGTGCGATAGGCGAGTGGCTGTATGACTGGTTCGGCTTCAGCTTCAGTTTCAGCTGGCGTGGCGCGGCGCTGGCGTCGGCGGTGGTGGCATTCCCGCTGATGGTTCGCGCCATCCGGCTGGCGCTGGAGGCGGTCGATAGCCGTCTGGAACAGGCCGCGCGCACCCTTGGCGCATCGCCATGGCGGGTGTTTTTTACCATTACGCTGCCGCTGTCGTTGCCCGGGGTGATCGTCGGCGTGGTACTGGCGTTCGCCCGTTCTCTGGGCGAATTTGGCGCCACCATTACCTTTGTATCCAATATTCCCGGTGAAACCCGTACTATTCCGCTGGCGATGTACACCTTGATCGAAACGCCCGGCGCTGAGACCGCCGCCGCCCGTTTATGTGCGATCGCCATCGTACTGTCGCTGGTTGCGCTGATGGCGTCGGAATGGCTGGCCCGTTGGGGCCGTAAACGGATGGGAGGCTGAAATGCTTACGCTGGATGTCAGCCAACGGCTGGGGGAACTGCAACTGGAGGTGCAGGCTGAGCTGCCGGCGCAGGGCATCACGGCGATTTTCGGCCTGTCCGGTGCCGGTAAAACCTCGTTAATCAACGCCATTGGCGGGCTGACCCGGCCGGATCGCGGGCGCATCGTGCTCAATGGCCGCACGCTGGTGGACACCGCTGCCGGCCTGTGTTTGCCAGCCGAAAAGCGGCGCATCGGCTATGTATTCCAGGACGCGCGCCTGTTCCCGCACTACCGGGTGCGTGGCAATCTGCAATACGGCATGGCGCCGTCGATGCGTGGACAGTTTGACGGCATCGTTGAGCTGCTGGGCATCGAACCCTTGCTTAACCGACTGCCGCTGACGCTGTCCGGCGGCGAGAAACAGCGGGTGGCGATTGGTCGCGCGCTGCTGACCGCGCCGGAACTGTTGCTGATGGATGAACCGCTGGCATCGCTGGACTTACCGCGCAAGCGCGAACTGCTGCCGTATCTGGAACGTCTGACACAGGACGTTAACATCCCGATACTGTACGTTAGCCACAGTATGGATGAGATCCTGCGCCTGGCTGGACAGGTGATGGTGCTGGACGGTGGGCGGGTGCTGGCCTGCGGCGGCCTGGAAGAGGTTTGGGCCAGCAGTGCGTTGCGACCGTGGTTGCAGCGCGAGGACCAGAGCAGCGTGCTGTGCGTCAGCGTGCTGGAACATCACCCGCGCTATGCGATGACCGCATTGCGGCTGGGAGATCGTCGCCTGTGGGTCAGCGCAATTGCTGCGCCGATTGGCAGCGCGTTGCGTATTCGCATTAACGCGGCCGATGTGTCACTGGTATTGCAGCCGCCCAGCAACAGTAGTATTCGCAATATCCTGCCGGCCAAGGTCATCGAATGTCTGGAAAGCGCCGGGCAGGTCGAAGTGAAACTGGCGGTAGGGGACAGCGTACTGTGGGCGCGCATTACCCCCTGGGCGCGTGATGAGCTGGCGATCAAAGCCGGGCAGTGGCTGTATGCGCAGATAAAAAGCGTGTCGATCAGCCGTGAAACGGGATAGCGCCTCGCTGCCCGGTGAATGCAGAGCGGATTAACCCAGCACCCGCGTGCGGATCACCTCTGCGATACCGGGCTGCAAGTGATCGGCAATCACCAGATCGGCGCGCTGTTTGATGGCGTCGTCGGCATTCCCCATGGCGACGCCGAGCCCAACCGCTTCCAGCATGCTGAGATCGTTGTAATTGTCGCCAAACGCCACCACCTGATCCATACGCAGCCCCTGGGCAGTAACCCACTGTTGCAG
Organism: Serratia odorifera; assembly: GCF_041448735.1. Classification (NCBI taxonomy): domain Bacteria; kingdom Pseudomonadati; phylum Pseudomonadota; class Gammaproteobacteria; order Enterobacterales; family Yersiniaceae; genus Serratia; species Serratia odorifera. The sequence continues at coordinate 21,809 of NZ_JBGMUT010000001.1, forward strand.
GCGGTTGCCTTTGCTGTTGCCGCTTTTGGCGATGTCGACCTGATCGTGCCACGACCATTCGCATGCCAGACCCAGCTCTTTTTCCACCATCTCGGCAAAACTGCGCAGCGCCGGAATATCCGCATGCGAGGTGGCGAACTTCCAGATCGCCTGCGCGTCTTCGGCCGCCTGCGTCAGGCTGTCAACCTGCAACAGCGTTGGGCGCTGTGCAACCGGCAGGGTTTCCGCCCACGCCAGGGAACGGATCACGTGGCCGCTCGGTTCCTGGTATAGCATGGCGTCGTCAACGTACATCAGGCCGTGAATATCGCTCTGTTTGAGCATTTGCAGCACCAGCTGCGCTTGCTGTTTGGGCAGCGGATCGGAAGCCAGCACTTTTTTCTGCTGAAAATCATACAGGTAGGTGCCGTTGCAGCAGATAGCCGGGGTATCCAATTGCAGCGCCTGGTAGAACGGGTGAATGGCGACGTGGTGGCGACCGGTCACCACCACCACCTTGATGCCTGCCGCGCGCGCTGCGGCCAGCGCTTCCAGGGACTGCGGCAAGATGCGTTTCTGGTTGTCCAGCAGGGTGCCGTCCAAATCGAGAGCGATTACGCGGTAGGTCATAGCGGTTCCATTATCGTTAGCAAGAAAATTAACCTGATGGTACACCGGATCCTTGCGGGATAAAACCGCGCCGAATTCTGTTGCAAGCCGGGGTTGTTATGTCAGCTTTGTCAGGTAAGCTAAGGGAAACCGAAAAACCTGCAACCGGTTTCTCTTTTCCCTTTCAAGGAGCCAAAATGAAGCAAATCGTTTATGTCGCCAGCCCGGAAAGCCAGCAGATTCACGTCTGGCAGTTAGCGGATGACGGCGCGCTGACGCTACTGCAAACCGTTGATGTCCCAGGGCAAGTACAGCCGATGGCCATTCACCCGGACAAAACCCACCTGTACGTCGGCGTACGCCCGGCGTTTGGCGTGGTCAGCTACCGCATTGCGCACGACGGTCAACTGCAGCAGGCCGGCATGGCGCCGCTCCCGGGCAGCCCGACCCATCTGTCGACCGATTTACAGGGCCGCTATGTGTTCTCGGTTTCCTACAGCGGCAACTGCGCCAGCGTTAGCCCGATTGGTCATGACGGCGTGGTGACAGCTCCTCTACAGCAGATTGATGGCCTGACGGCGCCGCATTCCGCCAATATCGATCCCACCAATCAGCGGGTACTGATCCCTTGTCTGAAGGAAGATCGCGTTCGTCTGTTCGATCTGCAGCAGGATGGCACGCTGGCAGAGCAAACGCAGGCGGCGGTAGCCACCGTTGCCGGCGCAGGCCCGCGTCACATGGCCTTCCACCCAAATGGTAGCCATGCCTATCTGGTGAATGAGCTGGACAGTACGGTTGAGGTGCTGGCGATCGGCGACCATGGCGACAGCTATACCCGCGTTCAAACCCTCGACGCGATGCCGGCCGATTTTAACGGCACCTGCTGGGCGGCGGATATTCATATTACCCCCAACGGTCGTTTCCTCTATGCCAGCGATCGCACCGCCAGCATCCTGTCGATCTTCAGCGTATCGGCAGACGGCAGCCGTCTGACCGTCGTCGGTCATCAGCCGACCGAAGCGCAACCGCGCGGTTTCAATATCGATCACAGCGGCCGCTTCGTGATTTCGTCCGGCCAGAAGTCCGATCACATCGCGGTGCATGAAATTGATCAGGCCAGCGGTCAGCTGACTATGCTGGCGCGTTATCCGGTGGGCAAAGGCCCGATGTGGGTAAGCGTGTTAGATACCCGTCATACTTGAAGCTGCCTCTGTGTTGGCTGCATTTGCTCACCCCAGTCACTTACTTGAGTAAGCTTCTGGGGATTCACAAATTTGCCGCCTTGATGCAGCTCCAATTATTTAGGGTATAGATACTCGAGATACTTTATTTAGGGTATAGATACCCGTGATACTTGCAGCTGCCTCATATGATCTGCGCCGAATCAACTTTCCGTCGGGGCGGATACACCTGTCCCGAGCGTTCTCAGTTGTATTTTACCGTCAGCGTGGCGCTGCCGAGGCTGTGGAAATGCACGTTAAAGCCCACCAACGCGCCGCTGGAACCTTCATCCACCTCAATGCTTTCCACGTCCAGCGCATGCACGGTGAACTGATAGCGGTGGCTTTCGCCCTGCGGCGGTGCCGCACCGCCGTAGCCCGCCTGGCCGAAGTCGGTGCGGGTTTGAATGGCGCCGGCTGGCAGTGCCGCCTTGCCGGAGCCAGCACCCTGAGGCAGCTCACGCACCTGTGCGGGGATATTGGCTACCACCCAGTGCCACCAGCCGGAACCGGTCGGGGCATCGGGATCGTAAACGGCGACCACGAAACTTTTGGTGCCTTCTGGCACGCCATCCCAGGCCAGATGCGGCGACAGGTTATCGCCGTGGTAGCCCATGCCGTTAAATACCTGGCGCTCCGGCATTTTCGTGCCGTCTTGCAAATCGTTGCTGTACAAACGAAAAGTCATAATGACTCCCAGTTGTCGATAAAAGCTGAACCCCTAAGCTAGATCGTTTTAGCGGAACAATACAACCCCCTGCGCCAGCGGCGGTCGGTTGATCTCGACCGTGACGTGCACCAGTTCATGATGCACGGCCAGCAGTTGGCGCACCCGATCGGCGGTCAGCGTGGTATCGGCGCTGCTCAGCGCGATAACGCACTGGTATTTCCCTTTGCCGATGCGCCCAAGGTGTAAATCAGTAACAGTCAGCGCATGGCCACAGCCGGCCAATTGTTGGCGAATTTCTGTTACCACCGGCGCGTCCATCTCGGCATCCAGCAAGACTTTGCCGCAGTCGCGTATCAGGCTAAAGGCCCATACCGCCACCAGGGCGGCACCGGCGATCCCCATCAGCGGATCGAGCCAGTTCGCTCCCCACAGCTTGCCGCCAAATAGCGCAACGATCGCCAATACCGAGGTTGCCGCGTCGGCGATAACGTGCAGATAGGCTGAGCGCAGATTGAGATCCTGCCGATGTTCGCCAGCCGGCGGCGTATGTGCCGGGGAATGATCGTGATGACCATGTTGATGATGGTGGTGATGGCCGCTATCGCGCAGCAGCCAGGCGCAGGCCAGATTTACCACCAGCCCGACCATGCCGATGACGATGGCCTGGTTGTAGTGAATGGCGCTTGGGTTGAGCAGCCGTTGCGCCGATTGGAACAGCATCAACGCCGCCACCAGCATCAGCAATAGCGCGCTGGTATAGCCGGCCAAGACTTCTATTTTCCAGGTCCCGAGGCTGAAGCGGCGATCGCGCGCCAGCCTGCGAGCGGCAGCGTAGGCCAGCAGCGACAGGCCCAGCGCCAGCGCGTGCGAGCTCATGTGCCAGCCGTCGGCCAGCAGGGCCATCGAGTTGAACCACCAGCCGCCAACGATTTCAATCACCATCATCAGTGCGGTCAACAGCACCGCCCAGCGTGTGTTTCTTTCGGCCAATGGGTTACCATCATCAAAAACGTGGCTGTGTTCACGCTGGCGGGTGGGGGCGTATAAAGACATGGCGGCGAGATTTCCTGTCGTAACTCCATTTTCAATTATACTATACCCCAGTATAGTAAGTAGCAATGGGAAGTGAGTATGAGCCATACCATCAAAGACCAGAAAAAACTGCTGGCACGGGTGCGACGAATCAAAGGACAGGCGGAAGCGTTGGAAAGAGCGCTGGAGAATCAGTGCGAATGTTCTGCTATTCTGCAACAGATCGCGGCGGTTCGCGGCGCGGTAAACGGTTTGATGGCGCAGGTGCTGGAAGGGCATGTGCGCGAGCATCTCGCCGCTGAAGATTCGACGCAGCAGCAGCGTGAGCAGAACATTGAGCAATTGATGACGGTTTTACGTTCTTATATGAAGTAAACATGATTTCTTTGAAAAAACGCACGCCGTGGTTTGGCTGGCTACGCCGCTGGGCCAAGGGCATCAAACGCGACATTGTAGCGCTGTGGCTGGCGGCGCGCGATCGCCGTACGCCGTGGTATGCCAAGCTGATCGCCTTGCTGGTGGCGGGCTATGCGGTGTCGCCGATCGATCTGATACCGGATTTTGTTCCGCTGCTGGGCTATTTGGACGACGTGATTATCGTACCACTGGGCATCATGTTGGCGGTACGTTTAATCCCCAAACCGCTGATGGCGGAGCTGCGCGCCAAGGCGCAAAAGCGCATTGACAACCCGCGGGGGCGTTTCGCCGCGCTGGTGATCGTGGTGCTGTGGATCCTGTGCCTGGTGTGGCTGGCCCGTTATCTGGACCAGCACTGGTAAGGCTAGGCGACCGCAGCGCCAATCGCGTCGGTCAGGCGGCTGAGCTGTTGCGGCTGGATGATATACGGCGGCATCAGATAAATCAGTTTGCCAAATGGGCGTATCCACACGCCGCGCTCGACAAACAGGCGTTGCAGTTGCGCGACGTCGACCGGCTGATGCATCTCCACCACGCCAATCGCCCCCAATACCCGCACGTCAGCCACCTTGGGCAGTGCGGCCAGCGGCAATAGCTGCTGCTTGAGTTGCTGTTCGATCGCCGCCACCTGTTGTTGCCAGCGATTTTCCGCCAGCAGTGACAGGCTGGCGCTGGCAACGGCGCAGGCCAGCGGATTGCCCATAAACGTCGGGCCATGCATAAAACAGCCGGCCGCGCCGTTACTGATGGTTTCAGCGACGTGGCGGGTAGTCAGCGTGGCGGAGAGCGTCATATAGCCACCGGTCAGCGCCTTGCCCAGACACAGGATATCCGGGGTGATACCGGCATGCTCGCAGGCGAACAGTTTGCCGGTACGGCCAAAGCCGGTGGCGATTTCGTCGGCAATCAACAACACCTGATGGCGATCGCACAGTTCCCGTACTCGACGTAAATAGGTCGGATGATAAATCCGCATTCCGCCGGCGCCTTGCACCACCGGTTCCAGGATCACTGCGGCCACTTCACCGGCATGCTGTTCCAGCAGCGCGGCAAACGGCGCGATATCCTGCTCGTCCCACTGGTCGTCGAAACGACATTGCGGCGCGCTAGCGAACAGGTGTGACGTCAGATAGCCCTGATACAGGCTGTGCATCGAGTTGTCCGGATCGCACACCGACATGGCACCAAAGGTATCGCCGTGATAACCGTGGCGCAGCGTAAGGATCCGCTGGCGTTTCTCGCCACGCGCCTGCCAGTATTGCAACGCCATTTTCAACGACACTTCCACCGCTACCGAGCCGGAATCGGCCAGGAATACGCATTCCAGCGCCGCCGGCGTAATGTCAACCAACTGACGGCACAGGGCGATGGCCGCCGGGTGGGTAATGCCGCCGAACATCACGTGGGACATTTTTTCCAGTTGGCTGTTTGCCGCCTGATTTAACCGAGGGTGGTTGTAACCGTGGATCGCCGCCCACCACGAGGACATGCCGTCGACCAGTTTGCGGCCATCGGCCAACTGCAGCTCGACGCCCGACGCGGCCTCGATCGGGTAGCAAGGCAGCGGGTGACTCATCGAAGTGTAGGGGTGCCAGATGTGGCGTTGATCAAATTCAAGGTCGGCGGCGGAGATAGACATACTTGTAAACCAAATCAATTACTGAATGGTTGACAGTATATCCACAATATCTAAACTGACGACACTTTTTTCGTTTTGGAGACGCCGTCATGGCTGACCGCATTCACTGGACCGTAGGGCAAGCCCAAGCCCTGTTTGACAAGCCGTTACTCGAGCTGTTGTTTGAAGCACAGACCATTCATCGCCAGCATTTCGACCCACGCCAGGTGCAGGTCAGCACTCTGTTGTCGATCAAGACCGGCGCCTGCCCGGAAGACTGCAAATATTGTCCGCAAAGCTCACGTTATAAAACCGGGCTGGAAACTGAGCGGCTGATGCAGGTTGAGCAGGTGCTGGAATCGGCGCGCAAGGCCAAAGCCGCCGGCTCGACCCGTTTCTGCATGGGCGCGGCGTGGAAAAACCCGCACGAGCGCGATATGCCGTATCTGCAACAGATGGTGCAGGGCGTGAAGGCAATGGGGATGGAAACCTGCATGACACTGGGCACCCTTGACGGTACCCAGGCCGAACGTCTGGCCGACGCGGGGCTGGATTACTACAACCATAACCTGGACACCTCGCCAGAATTTTACGGCAATATCATCACCACGCGCAGCTATCAGGAGCGACTGGATACGCTGGATAAAGTGCGCGACGCAGGCATCAAGGTCTGTTCCGGCGGCATTGTTGGCCTGGGGGAAACGGTACGCGATCGCGCCGGCCTGCTGGTACAGCTGGCCAACCTGCCCAAACCGCCGGAAAGTGTGCCGATCAACATGTTGGTGAAGGTGAAGGGGACGCCGCTGGCGGATAACGACGACGTCGATCCGTTTGATTTCATTCGTACCATCGCGGTGGCGCGCATCATGATGCCTGGCTCTTACGTGCGGCTGTCCGCCGGTCGTGAGCAAATGAATGAACAGACGCAGGCGATGTGCTTTATGGCCGGCGCCAACTCAGTCTTCTACGGCTGCAAATTACTGACCACGCCGAACCCGGAAGAAGACAAGGATTTGCTGCTGTTCCGCAAGCTGGGCCTTAATCCGGAGCAGACCGCGACGGAACACGGTGATAACCAGCAACAGCAGGTGTTGGCGCAGCAATTGCTGAATGCCGATACCGCCGAGTATTACAACGCGGCGCTGTAATGAGCTGGCAACAACGGATCGATAGGGCGCTGGCCCAGCGGCGACAGGCAGCCGCTTATCGTTCGCGTCAGGTGAATCAGGGCGGCAATGGCCGCCATATTCAGCTGGACCAACGGCAATATCTCAATTTTTCCGGCAATGACTATCTGGGGTTGAGCCGGCACCCGGCGGCGATCGCTGCCTGGCAGCAGGGCGCGCAGCAGTATGGCGTCGGCAGCGGCGGATCGGGCCATGTGACCGGATTTAGCCTGCCGCATCAGCAACTTGAGTCTCAGTTGGCGGAGTGGCTCGGCTATCCGCGCGCGCTGTTGTTCATTTCCGGTTATGCCGCGAATCAGGCATTGCTGGCGGCGTTGATGCAGGTTGATGACCGTATTCTGGCAGATAGGCTCAGCCATGCTTCGCTGCTGGAAGCGGCCGCTCACTCACCTGCGCAACTGCGGCGTTTTCAACATAACCAGCCGTCGTCATTGGCCGGTCTGCTGGCAAAACCCTGTAGCGGGCAGCAGTTGGTGGTGACCGAAGGCGTGTTCAGCATGGACGGCGACGCGGCGCCGTTGGCGGAGTTGCAGCAACTCAGCCGGCAGCAGGGCGCATGGCTGATGGTCGACGATGCCCACGGCATCGGGGTGCATGGCGAGCAGGGACGCGGCAGCTGTTGGCAACAGCAGGTGCGGCCGGAGGTGCTGGTCGTCACCTTTGGCAAGGCGTTCGGCGCCAGTGGCGCAGCGGTACTGTGCGACCAACCGTTGGCGGAATACCTGCTGCAGTTTGCCCGCCATCTGATTTACAGCACCGCCATGCCGCCGGCGCAGGCCTGTGCGCTACAGGCGGCGCTGCGTTGCGTGCAGCAGGGGGATGAATTACGCCGCCGTCTGCACCACAACATTCAGCGTTTTCGCGCCGGCGTTGCCGGCTTGCCGTTAACCTTGACCGAGTCGCACACCGCTATCCAGCCGCTGCTGGTAGGGGATAACCAACGCGCGCTCGATCTGGCAGAGCAACTGCGTCAGCACGGGCTGTGGGTCAGCGCCATTCGGCCGCCCACGGTTCCGCCGGGCGGCGCGCGGCTGCGCATTACCCTGACGGCGGCGCATCAGCCGCAAGACATCGATCGCCTGCTGGAGGTATTGCATGATATCAGCACAGAAAACTATTGATAAACATGCGGTTGCATCGGCGTTCAGTCGTGCGGCACAAAGTTATGACGCCGCTGCAGCACTGCAGCGTGAGGTTGGCGAGCGCTTACTGGGGATGGGGAGTATGCATCCGTCGCGGCAGGTGCTCGACGCCGGTTGCGGCACCGGTTATTTCAGCCGCCGCTGGCGTGAGCTGGGCAAGCAGGTCACCGCGCTCGATCTGGCGCCGGGCATGTTGGCCTTCGCCCGTCAGCAGCAGGCGGCGGATGACTATCTGCTCGGCGATATCGAGCATATTCCGCTGCCGGACGCCTGCGTTGATCTCAGCTTCAGCAGTCTGGTGGTGCAATGGTGCAGCGATCTGCCGCGTGCATTGGCCGAACTGCGCCGCGTCACGCGGCCGGGCGGTCTGACCCTGTTTTCGACTCTGGCACAGGGATCGCTACATGAATTGGGTGATGCCTGGCAGCAGGTTGACGGCGAGCGCCACGTAAACCAATTTTTGCCGCTGTCGGCAATCGAAGCGGCCTGCGCGCCGTATCGCCACCGGCTTGAGGCGGTATGCCGCACGCTGAATTATCCGGATGTGATGACCGTGATGCGATCGCTGAAAGGCATCGGTGCGACGCATTTGCATCAGGGGCGCGATGCCGGGTTGATGTCCCGTCGCCGCCTGAAGGCGTTACAGGCGGCGTATCCCTGCCAACAGGGACAATTCCCGCTCAGTTATCAGTTAGTTTATGGAGTGATTTATGGCGATTAAGCGTTGGTTTGTCACCGGAACCGATACCGAAGTGGGCAAAACCGTGGCCAGTAGCGCATTGCTGCAAGCGGCGCAGTTGGCCGGTTACCGCTGTGCCGGTTACAAACCGGTGGCTTCCGGCAGCGAAATGACGCCGGACGGTCTGCGCAATAGCGATGCGCTGGCCTTGCAGGCCAACAGCAGCATTGCGCTGGGTTATCATGACGTCAACCCTTATACCTTTGCCGAACCGACCTCGCCGCACATCGTTAGCGCGGCGCTGCAACAGCCGATCGTCTTTGAGCGACTGTCTGCCGGTTTACGCAGGCTGGAGCAACGCGCCGACTGGCTGCTGGTGGAAGGCGCCGGCGGCTGGTATACGCCGCTCAGCGAAACGCAAACCTTTGCCGATTGGGTACAGCAGGAGCAACTGCCGGTGCTGTTGGTGGTCGGTATGAAGCTCGGTTGCATCAACCATGCGCTACTGACCGCGCAGGCGGTGCAGCAGGCCGGCTTGACGCTGGCCGGTTGGATCGCCAATGATGTGGCGCCGCCGGGGCGACGCCATCAGGAGTATCTGACCACGCTGCGTCGCATGCTGCCAGCGCCGATGCTGGGGGAAATTCCGCATCTGCCGCAGGCCGAAGGTCAGCCGCTGGGGCAGTATCTGAACCTGTCGCAGCTGTCGTCGGCAGTATGATATGACACAGCAGCGCGCCTGCTGCTGCGTCATACCGTCAGATAGGCGCTGATCAGCCCCTCGTCCAGTTGCTCCACGGTGCCGGTAGCGACGTTGCGCCCTTGATCCATCAGGCAGAAACGATCCGCCACACGGCGAATAAACGGCAGTCGGTGTTCGACCAGCAGGATGGTGATGCCGAGTTCCCGGTTGAGTTTGTGGATCACGTTGCCTATCTCCGCCGCGATAGACGGCTGGATGCCAACCGTCGGCTCATCGAGGATTAGCAGCTCAGGTTCCAGCACCAGCGCCCGGCAAATAGCCAACTGCTGCTGTTCGCCTGCGGCCAGATCGCCGGCACGGCGGCCGCGCATCGCTTTCAGATTCGGGAACAGGCTGTAGATTAGCGGTGGGATACGGCGGGTTCTATCGTGTCCCGCCATCAGCGCAACCTGCAGATTCTCCTCGACGCTGAGCGGCGAAAAAATCTGCCGCCCCTGCGGCACATAACTGATGCCCAGCGCCGCGCGAGTCTCGACCGGCTGCTGCAACAGATTTTGCGGCGGCTCGTCGGCCAGCTGCCAGGTCATACTGCCGCTCACCACTGGCAAATGTCCCATGATGCAGTTCACCAGCGTGGTTTTTCCCACGCCGTTGCGCCCCAGCAACACCGTACATTGGCCACGTGGCAACTCCAGATTGATATCCCACAACGTATGGTTCTGCCCGTAAAATTGATTTACTGAACGTAGGCTTAACATTCGGCATTCTCCTCAAAGACCTGTTTCACACTCATGCAACCTGTGCCTCCGTGCTTTTTCCTTTCCTTCGCGGTTAGCGATTTCTTTCCCGAGTGGTTTAACGTCCAGAACAAAATGCCGCCTGGGCTGCGCGGTAATTGCAGTACAGGTTGGGGCTAAAAAAACGATGTTTGGCTAAAAATGGTGCTTTATGACCGAATAACGCGTCTATTCGCTTTTTTTGGCGCTCTGAGCCATCATCCTTTGTATGGCGACGGCGTCACGACAAACAGTTATTCCTGTCGTCTCTCAATAAAAAGCAAGCGGTCTGCACTTGTCTGCCACTCAGTATTGCAACTCTCAGGCCAACTTTTATCGGTCAATAAAAAAGCAGCTTGTTATTGTTATGTTAAGCTGAGCGCTTGTGGCGACCGGGGCCGCTGCGCAGGGCAAAATATCGACGCAGCTTGATTCGAACGTTTTTTGCACTGTTACGGTGCCACCTCGTTGAACCATGGTGCAAGGCTGTGGCGGCGATGGTCGGCGTTTCGCCACCGTCGGAGGCAAATGAGTGAAATGCATTTATGGCAATGGGCATTTTTAGTATTTATAGGCATAAACAAAGCAATAAAAGTGTCAAAAAATAACTAAAAAAGCCGCCTCGAAGCCGATGCCAGCGAAAAAACGATTTTTCTGTAACTCCCGTGGCTGGCGGGGCGGTGAGAGTTATCCACCATTCCTGTGGATAACCTTGTGTATTAGATTTAGAAAAGCGGTTTAAAGCGAGAGCCGGCGCGGGTTGTCTTCGCATTGTCCGGATTCTCGTCTTTTTACTAAAGTCTTTTTTTATCAAGTACTTAATTAAAAGCAATATGCGAAGGCATTGCTGGCAATCCTATGTATGATTTTTCGCCTCGCCGCTATCAATAAGTTAATTCGCGACAAATTCTGGGGATAAAACGGTTATTGACAATAAAAATGTCACCGCAGTGTAACCTTGGCGGTGCAACGGGTTTTTGGCCGGGTACGACAAAGCCACTAATCCGCTTGAAGCTGGTTTTATATCCAGTATCATAGGCACTGGCGAAAATCGCCGCGACTTTCCATACTTACAGGCCGCTGTGCCGACGGGTTCGCATCCGCGGTTGGGGTAGGCGCAGGCAACCCTGCGGCGACGGGAATGATGAAGGGTATATGAGTAAACTTTTTAAACTGCATTCAGACTTCAAACCGGCCGGCGACCAGCCGGAGGCCATTCGCAAGCTGGAAGAAGGGCTGGAAGATGGCCTGGCGCACCAGACGCTGCTGGGGGTTACCGGTTCGGGGAAAACCTTCACCGTTGCCAACGTGATCGCCGATCTGAACCGGCCAACGATGGTGCTGGCGCCCAACAAAACGCTGGCGGCGCAGCTGTACGGCGAAATGAAAGAGTTCTTCCCCGAGAATGCGGTGGAATACTTTGTCTCGTATTACGATTACTACCAGCCGGAAGCCTACGTGCCGAGCTCGGATACCTTCATCGAAAAGGACGCTTCGGTAAACGAACATATTGAGCAAATGCGCCTGTCGGCGACCAAAGCGCTGCTGGAGCGGCGTGACGTGGTGGTGGTGGCGTCGGTCTCGGCGATCTACGGTCTGGGCGATCCGGATCTGTACCTCAAGATGATGCTGCACCTGACCAAGGGCATGATCATCGACCAGCGTTCGATCCTGCGCCGACTGGCGGAGCTGCAATATACCCGTAACGATCAGGCGTTCCAGCGCGCTACCTTCCGGGTGCGTGGCGAAGTGATCGATATCTTCCCGGCGGAATCCGACGAGCTGGCACTGCGAGTTGAACTGTTCGACGAGGAGGTCGAGCGGTTGTCATTGTTTGATCCGCTCACCGGTCAGGTCGAACAGGTGGTGCAGCGCTTTACCATTTACCCGAAGTCGCATTACGTCACGCCGCGTGAACGCATTCTGCAGGCGATGGAAGAGATCAAGGTCGATCTGGCCGAGCGTCGTCAGGTGCTGCTGGCCAATAACAAACTGCTGGAAGAGCAGCGGCTGACGCAGCGCACCCAGTTCGATCTGGAAATGATGAACGAGCTTGGCTACTGTTCGGGCATCGAAAACTATTCGCGGTATCTGTCCGGTCGCGGCCCGGGTGAGCCACCGCCGACGTTGTTCGATTATCTGCCTGCTGATGGCCTGTTGGTGGTGGACGAATCGCACGTCACCATCCCGCAGATTGGCGGTATGTACAAAGGCGACCGTTCGCGCAAGGAAACGCTGGTGGAATATGGTTTCCGCCTGCCTTCGGCGCTGGACAACCGACCCATGCGCTTTGAGGAGTTCGAGGCGCTGGCACCGCAAACCATTTACGTTTCGGCGACGCCGGGCAAATACGAACTGGAAAAATCCGGTGGCGACGTGATCGACCAGGTAGTGCGGCCGACCGGTCTGCTGGATCCGCAAGTGGAAGTGCGGCCGGTGACGACCCAGGTCGACGATCTGCTGTCGGAGATCCGTAAACGGGTAGCAGTCAACGAGCGGGTGCTAGTGACCACGCTGACCAAACGCATGGCGGAAGATCTGACCGAATATCTTGAAGAGCACGGCGAGCGCGTACGTTATCTGCATTCCGACATCGACACCGTCGAACGCGTCGAAATCATTCGTGATTTGCGTCTGGGCGAGTTTGACGTGCTGGTGGGCATCAACCTGTTACGAGAAGGCCTGGACATGCCTGAGGTGTCGCTGGTGGCGATTCTCGACGCAGATAAAGAGGGCTTCCTGCGTTCCGAACGCTCGTTGATCCAGACCATCGGCCGTGCGGCACGTAACCTGAACGGCAAGGCGATTCTGTATGGCGACAGAATCACCGACTCGATGGCCAGAGCGATCGGCGAAACCGAGCGGCGCCGCGCCAAACAGCAGGCGTACAACCAGGAAAATGGCATTGTGCCGCAGGGGCTGAACAAGAAAATTGCCGATATCCTGCAACTGGGTCAGCCGTCATCGCGTGGCAAGGGCAAAGGGAAGAGCAAGGCGGCAGAAAACGCTACCCAGTATCAGCAGCTCACCCCTAAAGCGCTGGATCAGAAGATCCGCGAGCTGGAAGCACAGATGTACACCCACGCACAGAATCTGGAGTTCGAACAGGCGGCGGCGTTGCGGGATGAAATCCATCAGTTGCGCGAGCAGTTTATCGCCATCTCCTGACGCAGCCGTAGCCGGGGGCGATAAAGTAACAAATTTCTTGTCGCGCCCGGCAAAGCTGATTAAGGTGTGCGGCCGAATATGCCAAGCCAAATGAGTTGAATTGCACGATGAGCGAACATAAATCCAAAGATCCGTTGCATGGCATCACGCTGGAGCAGTTGTTAAACCGGCTGGTGGCGACCTACGGCTGGTCCGGGCTGGCCGAGCGCATCCGCATCAACTGTTTCAGCAGCGATCCGAGCATCAAGTCCAGCCTGAAGTTTTTGCGCCGCACGCCGTGGGCGCGCAAGCAGGTAGAAGATCTTTATCTCGCCATGATCGGCGAGAATCCATGGTATCAGGGCAAAGACTAAGGGCGTGCCGCCAGTTCAATCAGCGCCCTTTCGAGCGCCTGGCGCAGGAGTTGGCGATCGTGACGGTAGGGAATGTCGCTGGCCTCAAGGTTTTGCTGAATCACAACCCGATCCTGCACCGAAGCGCTATTGATCGCCGGGCTGACGATCACTGCGTCGATCATTTTACGGCCGATCTTTTCTTCCATCAGATCCAGCTTGTCTTTTAGCGACAGCGCGGCGGCGGCAACGCTGAGCTCGCGCCCCAGATTGTCGATATAAATCAGGTTGGCGCTACTGCGGCGCAGGGCCTGGGTCAAATCGTCAAGCAACAGCAGCGGCATCAGGCTGGTCAGGAAACTGCCCGGGCCAATCAGAATCAAATCCGCCTGCGCAATCGCATCCACCGCTTCTCGGGTGGCGTGCACATGCGGCGACAGCATCAATTCCTGCGGCATCGCGGTCAGTTGATCGACATTGACTTCGCCATAGACGTGATTGCCTTCGTGATCGTGTGCCATCAGATCCACCGGCTGTTCCGACATCGGGATCAACGCCGCATCGACTTTCAACAGACTGCGAACCAGGTTGATCGCTTCCAGCGGCCGCACGCTCAGGTGATCGAGTGCCTTCAGCATCAGATTACCCAGATTATGTCCCGACAGCTCGCCGTTGCCGCTGAAACGGTATTCAAACATGGCGGAGGCGACGCTGGGTTCGGTTATCAGCTGGTTCAGGCAGTTCCGGGTATCACCCCAGGCAATGCCGCCCTCAGAGCGACGGATCCGCCCGGTGGAGCCGCCATTATCGGTGGTGGTGACGATGCCGGTCAGGCGGGATCCCAAAGACGACAGCGATGACATCACGCGGCCAAGGCCATGGCCGCCGCCTAATGCCACCACGCGATCCAGATCGGCGAGGGTACGATTACGCATAAAATTCCTTATACCTGTCCGTTTGCTATCGCTGGACTGGCGTATTTCTGAGACGGTTTACCGGCAGATGCCCGTTACGCTGCACGCTGTTTAGCGCATAAAGTAGCGGATTTGGCGCAAAAAGGCGAAGAAGAGTGTCATTTGCCTGATTCTGGTCAATTCGTCTGCACAAGCAGCGGTTATCATGCTTAACTTGTTTGGCAGAGCCTAAAATCGCTGTATAGACAATTATATAGCGAAATTGCACATTGGCTATCGTCGATAATTGGCGCTAGAATTCTGCTGAAAACCACGGTTTCATTCCGGCTACGTGCATGGTCGTATCCCCGCAGGTGGCAAACAGCATCCGTCACTGGCGGTGCGGTTTGCCAGACGCAGGCAGATGAAATCAAAACTCCTAGCCCTTGGGCCTACGTTATTCCACGTGAATGATATGGCGCCTGGGCCGTGGCGAAGTCAGCCACCAGGGTGCAGCTAGAAATGTCTGCATCTCCCGACTTGGAAAGGTGTTATGGTGCCGCAACTTACCGATGCTTTTGAGCGCAAGTTCTATTACCTGCGCCTGTCGATCACCGACGTGTGCAACTTCCGTTGTACCTACTGTCTGCCGGATGGCTACAAACCGACCGCCAGCCCCAAGGCCTTTCTGTCGCTGGATGAAATTCGGCGCGTCAGCCGGGCGTTTGCCGAACTCGGCACCGAAAAGGTGCGGCTGACCGGCGGCGAGCCGTCGTTGCGCCGCGACTTTACCGACATCATTGCCGCCGTGCGTGAAAACCCGGCGATCCGCCAATTGGCGGTGACCACCAACGGCTATCGCATGGCGCGCGACGTTGCGCAGTGGCGTGACGCCGGCTTGACCGCCATCAACGTCAGCGTCGACAGTCTCGATGCGCGCCAGTTTCATGCCATTACCGGTCAGGACAAGTTCCACCAGGTGATGGCGGGAATCGATGCCGCTTTTACTGCCGGCTTCAGCAAGGTGAAAGTCAATGCAGTGCTGATGCGCGACGTCAACCATCACCAGCTTGACACCTTCCTCAACTGGATCCGCCAACGCCCGATTCAACTGCGTTTCATCGAACTGATGGAAACCGGCGAAGGCGGCGATTTGTTCCGCAAACACCACGTTTCGGGAGAAGTGCTGCGCCAGCAACTGGAACGGCAAGGCTGGCAGCGGCAACCGCGTGGCCGCAGCGATGGCCCGGCGCAGGTGTTCAGCCATCCGGATTACCTGGGCGAAGTCGGGCTTATCATGCCATACGAAAAAGACTTCTGCGCCAGCTGCAACCGGCTGCGGGTTTCCGCCATCGGTAATCTGCATTTGTGCCTGTTTGGTGAACAGGGGATCCCGCTGCGCGACCTGCTGGCTGACGATCGACAGTTGCAGGTGCTGAAACAACGTATTCAGAGCGGCTTGCTGAGCAAGAAACAGACCCATTTTCTGCATCAGGGCAACAGCGGCATTACCCAGAACCTTTCTTTCATTGGCGGCTGATCCGGCGTTTGCCAAGGCAATCAGGATCTTACAGTACAGGAGCAGCGACATGAGCCATGCCAGCAGCGAATTCATCCCGGCGCGTATCGCCATTTTGACCGTCTCTGACAGTCGCGGTGAAGCAGAGGACACCTCTGGTCACTATTTGCAGCAAGCGGCGTTGGAAACCGGGCATCAGGTGGTGGCGCGCGCCATTGTCAAAGACGACATTTACCAGATTCGCGCGCAGGTTTCCGCCTGGATCGCCGACCATCGGGTGCAGGCGGTGCTGATTACCGGTGGCACCGGCTTCACCACGCGTGACAACACGCCGGAAGCGCTGCTGCCGCTGTTCGACCGTCAGATCGACGGCTTCGGCGAACTGTTTCGCATGGTGTCATATGAAGACATCGGCACGGCGACCATTCAGTCGCGCGCGCTGGCCGGTATTGCCAACCAGACGGTGCTGTTCGCCATGCCGGGATCTACCCGCGCCTGCCGTACCGCATGGGAACGCATTATCGAATCGCAGCTGGATGCGCGTAACCGCCCGTGCAATTTTCATCCACATCTGAAGAAGTAACCCCATGACGCAGCTAACTCATATAAACGCCGCCGGCGAAGCGCATATGGTCGATGTTTCGGCCAAGGCGGAAACGGTACGCGAAGCGCGAGCCGAAGCCTTTGTCGAGATGCATGCCGCTACGCTGGCGATGATCGTCGACGGCAGCCACCACAAGGGCGATGTGTTTGCCACCGCGCGCATTGCCGGCATTCAGGCGGCGAAACGCACCTGGGAACTGATCCCGCTGTGCCACCCGCTGATGTTGAGCAAAGTCGAAGTCCAACTGGAAGCACAGCCGGAGCATAGCCGGGTGCGTATCGAAACCCGCTGCCGCCTGAGCGGCAAAACCGGGGTGGAAATGGAAGCGTTGACCGCTGCGTCGGTGGCTGCGCTGACCATTTACGACATGTGCAAAGCGGTGCAGAAGGACATGGTGATTGGCCCGGTGCGTCTGCTGGCGAAAAGCGGCGGAAAATCCGGCGATTTTGAGGTGAGATATGATTGATATTCTGTTTTTCGCCCAGGTACGTGAACTGATTGGCACTGAAAGCCTGAGCCTGCCGGCGGAGTTTGCCAACGTCGAAGCACTGCGTCAGGCGCTGTGCCAGCGCGGCGATCGCTGGGCGCTGGCGCTGGAGTCAGGCAAGTTGCTGATGGCGGTAAATCAGTCGCTGGTGGGCGCGGAGCACCCGCTGAACGCCGGTGATGAAGTCGCTTTCTTTCCGCCGGTAACCGGAGGATGAGCGTGGAAAATACGCGTATTCGCGTGGGTAGCGCGCCGTTTGGCGTGGGCGAGGAATACCAGTGGCTGGCGCAGTGCGATGATGATGGCGCGGTAGTGACCTTCACCGGCAAGGTGCGCAATCATAATCTGGGCGCTGACGTCAGCGCATTGACGCTGGAACATTATCCCGGCATGACCGAAAAAGCCTTGACCGCCATCGTGGTGGAAGCGCGCGAGCGTTGGCCGCTGCAGCGCGTCAGCGTCATCCATCGGGTGGGCGAACTGTTCCCTGGTGATGAAATCGTGTTCGTTGGTGTCACCAGCGCACATCGCAGCATGGCGTTCGACGCCGCCGAATTTATCATGGACTATCTGAAGACCCGCGCCCCGTTCTGGAAGCGTGAAGCCACCGGACAGGGTGAACGCTGGGTTGACGCGCGTGACAGCGATCGGCAGGCGGCAAAACGCTGGTAGGCCGCAGGCTGGGGTAACAAATCCATACCTTTGTCCGCAGCGGGTTACATATTCTGTGGTACGCTTAATACCGGTGGGGGCTTTCCCCGAACTTTGGTTTTACATGTAAAAGGTAACCGTCATGGACCGATATCCACGTTCCAATGGTTCGATCGTCGAACGTGCCGGCAGCGGCATTCAAACCTATATGGCGCAGGTGTATGGCTGGATGACCTGTGGCCTGCTGTTAACGGCTTTTGTTTCCTGGTACGCGGCGAACACGCCGGCGATACTCAACTTCATCTTTTCCAGCCAGATCACCTTCTTTGGCCTGATCATCGCGCAGTTGGCGCTGGTGTTCGTTATTTCCGGCATGGTGAACCGCCTGAGTGGCGCGGTGGCCACCTCGCTCTTCATGCTGTATTCGGCGCTGACCGGCTTGACGTTATCCAGCATCTTTATCGTTTATACCTACAGTTCGATTGCCAGCACCTTCGTGGTTACCGCCGGCATGTTTGGCGCCATGAGCCTGTATGGCTACACCACCAAGCGCGATCTTAGCGGCTTCGGCAATATGCTGTTTATGGCGCTGATCGGCATCGTGCTGGCCTCGCTGGTCAACTTCTGGCTGAAGAGCACCGCATTGATGTGGGCGATCACCTATATCGGCGTGGTGGTGTTCGTTGGCCTGACGGCCTATGACACCCAGAAACTGAAAGCGATGGGCGAGCAGCTCAACCCGGATGACAAGGACGGTTTCCGCAAATACGCCATCGTTGGCGCGCTGACGCTGTACCTGGATTTCATCAACCTGTTCCTGATGCTGTTGCGCATTTTCGGCAACCGCCGCTAATAGTCGGAGCGCGTCATAGCGGCGCGCAAACGATCGACCCCCGGGCGCTGTCTGACGACGGCGCCTTTTTTTGCGCCAGCGTATAATACATTAATAATTCTTTGCTGTTTTATTGACATCAATAGGGCTATTTCGTTGAATGACTAAGCTCTATGGAAAGGTCATAATTTAAAAATTACAGTGATGGTAAAGAGGTGTTTATGCATAAAGAGTTAAGCCTAAAATGGCAGGCGCGTTTTGCGCTGTTCGATAGCGTCGGCGGCGATATCACGTCTGACGAATACCGGCAGAAAATCAAGGAGCTGGGTTTCTTTGGCCGCTTGAAGTACATGATGAATTTTTTCGCTTTTTTCTTCGGCATTATCTATTTCTGCATTCTCGGATTGTGGAAGAAAGGGCTGGTGCTGTTCGTCGGCATGTGCGTAGTTAACGTGATCATCGGCATGGTGGAATATTCGACCGGCAACGATCTGGACGGGCTGGTACGCGGGGTGAATATCGCCTATGCGGTGATGTGCGCAATGACCGCCAATTACGCCTACTACCTGAAGGAAACGAAGGGTATCCAGGGTTGGAACCCGTTTGAAGGCTTTAGCAAAAGCTCAGCGGCCAACATCGCGCAACGCTAAGCGCCAGCCATCGGCAAGGCGGGTTGCCCATGGCCAGGCTGCCACTGCCGGCTAGGTCACCAGCAACAGGGCAATGGCGTAGAGCGCGAACACCGCCAGCGCAGTCAGCAATGACAGCAGCGCGCGCCATTTCAACGACGATTTGAACAGCCCGACCAGCGCCAGGTAAAACACCGCCAGATTGGCGATCAGATTGCCGCCGACCAGCGCCAGCATCGCCAGATTGACCCATTCCGCGCTGTCCTCCGGCAGCAGTACGCCGGCCAGATAGATAATCACCACCATCAGCAGGCTGATGATGGCCAGCCGAAAGGCAAAGCGGATCATACTGTTGAATTCGTCGTTTTTTATCGTCGGATTATCGCTCATCACCGTTTCTCCGTGGGGGGCGACGGGCGCGGTTACCGAGCCGCATCGCCGTGCCGTCAGGCAATCTTGCGGCGGAACATGGCATAGGCGGCGCTGCCGGTGGTCACGGTGATCGCCAGCAGCGGCCATAGACTGTGCCAGATAATGGCAAAACTGGCGTCTTTCAGGTAGATCTGTTTGGTGATGTCGGTAAAGTGGCGAATCGGGTTGGCCCAGGTCAGGTTCTGCAACCACACCGGCATGTTTTCCACCGGCGAAACGTAGCCGGAAAGCAGAATGGCCGGCATCATAAACACGAACACGCCGATAAACGCCTGCTGCTGGGTCGCGCACAGCGATGAAATCAGCAGCCCGAAGCCCACCAGCGACAGCCCGTAGATCAGCATGGTGGCATAGAACAGCAGCAGTGAGCCGGCAAACGGGATCTGATAGAGAAAGATGCCAATCAGCAGTACGATCGAGGCCTGAAAGGTGGCGACCATCAGTGCCGGCACCGCTTTGCCGATAAATATCTGCCAGGTATTGAGCGGGGAAACCAGTAGCTGCTCCAGCGTGCCCTGTTCCCGTTCGCGCGCCACCGACAGCGAGGTGACGATCATCACGCCAATGGTGGTGATCATGGCAATCAGCGACGGCACGACAAACCATTTATAATCGAGATTCGGGTTATACCAGTTGCGTACCACCAGCTCGCTGTTATTGGGTTTCTGCCGTTGACCAATCAGTTCATTTTGATAATCCTGCACGATCTGCTGAACGTAGTTGGCGGCAATCTGCGCGCTGTTGGAGTTGCGGCCATCGAGGATCAGCTGCAGCGGTGCCGGGTTGCCGTTGGCAATATCGCGTGAAAACTGCGCCGGAAAGCGGATCAGCAACAGCGCCCGCTGATTATCGATGGTATCGCGGATCTGCTGCGGACTGCGCAACAGCAGCACATGCGGGAAGGCTTTCGCTTTGGCGAAGCGTTGGGTCAGCTCGACCGACGCGTGTCCGCTGTCCTCGCTGTACACTGCAATGGTGGCATTGGTCACTTCCAGCGTAGCGGCGAACGGGAACAGCAGCACCTGCAAAATGACCGGCAGTACCAGAATGGCGCGGGTCTGCGGATCGCGCAGCAGCGACTGCATTTCCTTGATAATCAATGTCCAAAGCCGATGGAACATGGTTTCCCCTTAATCCAGTCGTCGCTGGGTCTTCCAGGCGGTCAGACCGATAAACACCACCGCTGAAGCAACCAGGAACAGCAGGTTGATCAGCAGCATCGAGCCGATATTGCCCGCCAGAAACAGCGTTTTCAGCGTGCTGACAAAGTAGCGTGCCGGGATGATATAGGTAACGGCGCGCACCACTGCCGGCATGCTGTCGATCTGAAAAATAAAACCGGAAAGCATAATCGAAGGCAGGAAGGCGGCGTTCAACGCCACCATTGCCGCATTAAACTGGTTGCGGGTAACGGTGGAAATCAACAGTCCCATGCCCAGCGTACCGATCAGGAACAGGCTGCTAATGACCCACAACAGCAGTAGCGAACCGCGGTACGGCACGCCAAAGATAAACACCGATACCACCATGCACAACGCCATGGCGATCATGCCGAGGAAATAATAGGGCACCAGTTTGGACAGCAACAGCTCGCTGCGCGTCACCTGCGTTGACAGCAGCGCCTCCATGGTACCGCGTTCCCATTCGCGGGCGATCACCAGCGAGGTGAGGATCGCGCCGATTACCGTCATGATGATGGTGATGGCGCCGGGAATGATAAAGTGCTGGCTGATGGCCGCCGGGTTGAACCAATAGCGCATCTGCACCTCGATCAGCGGCCGATCCTCACGCCCGGCGTCGGTGGCGCGCTGTTGCTGCCACACTTGCCATACCCCCTGGGTGTAGCCCTGCACAAAATTGGCGGTGTTGGGCTCGCTGCCGTCGGTGACGATCTGGATCGGCGCCTGATCGAACGGCCGCGCCATGCGCTGGGCGAAATCCACCGGGATCACCACCAGACCGCGGATGGTGCCGGCCTGCATTTTTTCGATCAGCGCCTGACGATTATCACTGATGGTGGGATCGATATACGGCGATCCGGCAAAGGCATTGGCCAGATCGCGCGCGTCTTCACTTTGCTGCTCAAGCAGAATACCGAGGCGCAGCTTGCTGGAATCCAGATTGATGCCATAACCAAAGATGAACAGCAGCATCAGCGGGATTAAAAACGCGATCAGCCAGCTGCTGGGATCGCGCAGCATCTGTCGCGTTTCCTTGAGGCACAGTGCGCGCAGCCGTCGCCAGGAGAATCGGCTGTCGCCCGTCGGCAACGAATTGCGGTTATTGGCCACCTTGTCGTTCACGGCTGTTCCTCCCGATCGTAACCCTGCACCAGTTCGATAAACGCCTGCTCCATTGACGGATTCGGATTGTGGTCGCTGGCGATGCGTTGTTTGAGATCGTCCGGCGTGCCGGCGGCGATGATTTTTCCGCGATACACCAGCCCGATGCGATCGCAGTATTCCGCTTCGTCCATAAAGTGGGTGGTGACCATCACCGTCACGCCTTTATCGACCATGCCGTTGATATGCAGCCAGAACTCGCGCCGGGTCAGCGGATCGACTCCGGAGGTCGGCTCATCGAGAAACAGAATGTCCGGTTCGTGCATCAGCGCACAGGCCAACGCCAAACGCTGCTTGAAACCGAGCGGCAGCGCATCCGGCGTCTGGTTGAGGATGGGCGCGAAATTGAAGGCGCTGGACATTTCGTTGATTTTCTCGCGCTGTCGCCTGCCGCTCAACCCATAGACGCCAGAAAAGAATTTAAGGTTCTGCGCCACCGTCAGGTTGCCATACAGCGAGAATTTCTGCGCCATATAGCCCAGATGTTGACGCGCCTTGCCGGAACCGGTTTTAAGATCCATCCCCAGTACCAGCGCCTTGCCGTCGCTGGGCACCAGCAGGCCGCACATCATTTTAAAGGTGGTGGACTTGCCGGCACCGTTCGGCCCCAGCAGGCCGAAGATTTCACCGCGCTGCACCTTGAAATCCACATGGTCGGTGGCGGCGAAGTCGCCGAACCTTTTGGTCAGGCTCTGCGCTTCGATCACCGTCTCCGTACTGTTGCCCTCGACGCTGGGCATGATATCCGCCAGCGCCGAACGACTGTTTGGCCCACCGCCGAGCAAATCGATAAACGCATCTTCAAAGCGCGGTTTCGCTTCCATCAGTTGCGCATCGGCAACCGCCAGATCGTCAAGCACCTGACGATGATCGACATGCGGTTTCAGGATCAACCGCAGGTACTTGCCCTGGATGACGCCGTCGGTGACCGTCGGCAGGCAGATCGCCCGTTGCAGCAGCGCGCGATGGCTGCCGGCCGGTACGGCGATCAGTACCGTTCGCCCGGCCATGCG
The DNA here is from genome assembly GCF_041448735.1 of Serratia odorifera. Taxonomy (NCBI): domain Bacteria; kingdom Pseudomonadati; phylum Pseudomonadota; class Gammaproteobacteria; order Enterobacterales; family Yersiniaceae; genus Serratia; species Serratia odorifera. The sequence goes on from NZ_JBGMUT010000001.1 coordinate 44,743, forward strand.
CTGGGTCAGCTCTTTGGGAGCGCCGCTGAACAGCAGTTCGCCTTCGTTCAATAGCAAAACTTCGCGACACTGCTCGGCTTCGTCGAGGTAGGAGGTGCTCCACAGGATCAGCATGCCGTCGTTAGCCAGCTCGTGCACCATGCGCCACAGTTCGCGGCGCGAAATCGGATCGACGCCGACCCCTGGCTCATCCAGCAGCAGCACCTGCGGTTCGCCAACCAGGGTACAGGCCAACCCCAGCTTTTGCTTCATGCCGCCAGACAGCTTGCCGGCCAGGCGATCGGTAAAACGCGTCAGATCGGTAAACGCCAGCAGGCGTTCGAAGGTGGTGCGGCGCTGTTCGCCGATAACGCCGCGCAGATCGGCATACAGCGTCAGGTTTTCCATCACCGTCAGATCTTCATACAGGCCGAATTTCTGCGGCATATAGCCAAGAATGGCGTGCAATTGACGATCCTGGGCGATCGGATCCAGCCCGGCGACGCGCAGCGTGCCGCTGCTGGGCTTCAACAGACCGGCCAGCATGCGCAGCAGGGTGGTTTTACCCGCGCCATCCGGCCCCACCAGCCCGGTCACCGCGCCGCTGCGCAACTGGATGGTCAGGCTGGCTACCGCCGGTTTATCCAGCGCAGGGAAGCGTTTTTCCAACGCCTCCAGATCGATGGTATGTGCCCGTTGTTGTTCCATCACCATTCCCAACAGATTATGACCTAGGGTTGCTGGCCGTTGGCAAAGCGCAGGGTGACCGGCATGCCCTGGCGCAATCCGTCGTCGGCGTCGGTGACGATCACCCGCAGGCGGTACACCAGATCGGTACGCAAGTCGGTGGTTTCGACGCTTTTCGGCGTAAATTCGGCGGTTGGCGACACGAAGCCGATTTTGCCGTGATACGGTTTGCCCGGACGCCCATCGGTATAGATTTCCAGTTCGGTCCCCGGCGCTGCCTGGCCGAGATTGGCTTCACTGACGTAGGCGCGTACCCACACCGGCGTGGTCAGCGACAGGGTGAATACCGTACTGCTGGCGCTGAGCATGGTGCCCGGCTCCACCGCCCGAGTCAGTACGGTGCCGGCGGACGGTGACAACAAGCCGGTGTCCTGGACGTCCAACTGCGCCTGAGCCAGTGAGGCTTGCGCCTGTGCCACTTCCGCTTTGGCCTGCTCGATTTCCTGCGGCCGATTGCCGCTGAGATATTGCGCCAGTTTGTCCTTTGCCGCCTGCAAGTTGGCCTGTGCCTGGTTGCGCGCGGTGCGTGCATCCTCCAGCGCATCGGCGGACGTGGCGCTTTTCGCCCATAATCCCTGCTGGCGTTTTAGAAAACTGTCGGCATAGTTGAAGGCGGAGAGTTTTTGCGCCATTTCGGATCGCACCTGGGCTATCTCTTCGGCGCGATAGCCGGCCAGCAACAGCGCCAGTCTGGCCTGAGCGCTGCCAACGTTGGCCTTGGCCTGCTGCAATGCATTGCGATAAGGGCCGTCATCCAGTTTGCCGAGCAGTTGACCGGGTTGCACGGTATCGCCTTCATCCACCGTCAGCGAGGACAACCGCCCGCTGACGCGAAAGCCCAGATTGACGGTGCGGATGTCCACATTGCCATACAGCGTCAAGGGCTTGTGCTGTTGCTGCTGGTAATACCACCACCCGGCGGCCGCGGCGGCGAGCAGTGCCACAATCGCCAGCATCAAAATGACTCTTTTGTTGTTCATAACACTCCCTGCCAAAGTTTATGCGCCATAACGGTGGCGTAAGCCATTAACCAGAAGATCGATATGTTCAGCCAGTACCTCAGCGATTTGCGCCGCTTCATTCGGACCAATATGCTGCCAGCCGGCCTGACGGCGGATGGTCTCGCGCGCCACGCGAAACGACAGCACCTCTCCGAGCAGCGCATGGGTATGCAGCACGATTTTGGTGGATTGCGCGTCGATACCGCTGTAGGCCGCCAGCAGTCGGCACAGTTTGTCATGCAGCGGCGCGATGACCTGCTGATGGATCAGCGGATAGGCGTCTGAGGGGGAGAGCTGTTCGCGCGACATGATTTTGCTGAGATTGAGCGTATGCGGCTGGGTCATCAGTTCACTGAAGGCCAGCAGTCCGCGCTTGAGGTGGTAGAGATAGTGTTCCGGCAAGCGTTCCGTTGCTGGCAGCAGCCAGAAACGGTCGATTTCGTCGGCCAGCGGTCGGAAAGCCTGTTGGATAAAATCGGCAATCCATTGTGCGACCGCCAGATAAAGTCCTTCTTTGGAGCTGAAATAGTAGGTAATGGCGGCGATATTCTGGCCGGCTCGCTGGGCGATAACGCGGGTAGTGGCACCCTGAATGCCGAATTCGCCAAACACGTCGATGGCAGCGCTAATCAACTGTTCGCGCGCCTGTTCGCCGCGTGGGCGGTTGTTCGGGGGCGTACTTTCAGCAAGAGGCATACGGCATCGCCTGCAAAAGTTAATCAATCGTATGATTAACTTTAGGCGGGTTGCGTGAGAATGCAAGCACTATACCCCTTCATTTAGTAAGTCAATGAGTCGTCGCCTGGCCAGTTTTCCGGCATAATGTGCTATCGCGCGCTAAAATTGCCTTTTCTTGTTCGACTTCTGCTACAATCGGCCGCTTGGTGCACTGCAGTTTGTGCCAATCCCTCGTGGTCATGCTTAATGTCCCGTCTGATCGTCCTCCCCGGAAACTGCACCGAACTTTGTTTAGGTTAGGGGGGATCTGGAGTCTTTCTCTACTATGTCATTTGAAACCCTCGGCTTAAGTGCTGAAATCCTGCGCGCTGTTGAAGAACAGGGCTATCGCGAACCTACGCCAATCCAGCGTCAGGCGATCCCTGTGGTGCTTGAAGGCCGTGATTTGATGGCCAGCGCCCAGACCGGTACCGGCAAAACCGCTGGTTTTACCCTGCCGGTATTGCAACTGCTGAGCAAGCATGACCATGCGGTCAAAGGCCGTCGTCCGGTGCGTGCGTTGATCCTGACGCCAACCCGCGAACTGGCGGCGCAAATCGGCGAAAACGTGCAAGCCTACAGCAAACACCTGCGTCTGCGTTCGCTGGTGGTGTTTGGCGGCGTCAGCATCAACCCGCAGATGATGAAACTGCGTGGCGGCGTGGACATTCTGGTGGCAACGCCGGGCCGTCTGCTGGATCTGGAACATCAGAACGCCGTTGACCTGTCCAAAATCGAAATTCTGGTGCTCGACGAAGCCGACCGCATGCTGGATATGGGCTTTATCCATGATATCCGTCGCGTGCTGTCCAAGCTGCCGCCGAAGCGCCAAAACCTGCTGTTTTCCGCCACCTTCTCTGACGAAATCAAAGGGCTGGCCAGCAAGCTGCTGCACAACCCGGCGTCGGTGGAAGTTGCACGTCGCAACACCGCCTCCGAACAGATCGAACAAAGCGTGCATTTCGTTGACAAGAAGCGTAAGCGGGAACTGTTGTCGCAGATGATCGGCGAAGGCGACTGGCGTCAGGTGCTGGTATTTAACCGCACCAAGCACGGTGCCAACCACCTGGCTGAACAGCTGAACAAGGACGGCATCACCGCCGCCGCGATCCACGGCAATAAAAGCCAGGGTGCGCGTACGCGTGCATTGGCCGACTTCAAGGACGGCAAAATTCGCGTGTTGGTCGCCACTGATATCGCCGCACGCGGTCTGGATATCGACCAGCTGCCGCACGTGGTGAACTACGAGCTGCCGAACGTGCCGGAAGATTACGTGCACCGCATCGGTCGTACCGGGCGTGCCGAGCGTACCGGCGAAGCGATCTCACTGGTGTGCGTCGACGAACATAAACTGCTGCGCGACATCGAACGCCTGCTCAAGCGTGAAATTCCACGTATTGCCCTGCCGGGTTATGAACCGGATCCGACCATCAAGGCGGAGCCGATCATCAACGGTCGTCAAGGCGGCGGGCGCGGTGCGCCACGCGGCAACGGCGGCGGCCAGCGCAATGGCAACGGCGGCGGTCAGCGTGAAAACCGTGGCAATGGCAACGCGCGGCCACAGGGCGATGGCCAACGTCGTGGTGCGCCACCGGCGCGTCGCCCACGTCGCAGTAAACCGGCTGAGTAAGCTCACCGTGTAAATCATCAGGCCGCCGTTTATCGGCGGCTTTTTTTATGCTGAGATTACGTTGTCTGGCGCCGGGGTTCCCCCGTATCATGGCGCCTCTTTTTTAACTGGAGTGGGTGTTAATGCGCGTTTTATTGGCGCCGATGGAAGGCGTTCTCGACTCCCTGGTCCGCGAATTGCTCAGCGAAGTGAACGATTACGATCTGTGCATCACCGAATTTCTACGCGTGGTCGATCAACTGCTGCCGGTGAAATCGTTCTATCGCCTGTGCCCCGAATTGCACCATGCCAGTCGCACACCGTCCGGTACGCTGGTGCGTATCCAACTGTTGGGTCAGTACCCCGAATGGCTGGCGGAAAACGCCGCCCGCGCGGTAGAACTCGGCTCCTACGGCGTGGATCTCAACTGCGGCTGTCCGTCGAAAACGGTCAACGGCAGCGGTGGCGGCGCGACGCTGCTCAAAGATCCCGAACTTATCTACCAGGGCGCCAAAGCCATGCGCGCAGCGGTGCCGGCGGAGCTGCCGGTAACCGTCAAGGTGCGGCTGGGGTGGGATTCGCCCCAGCACAGCCTTGAAATCGCCGACGCGGTGCAACAGGCCGGTGCAAGCGAGCTGGCGGTACATGGCCGTACCAAGGAGGACGGCTATAAGGCCGAGCGCATCAACTGGGCGGCGATTGGCGAGATTCGCCAACGGCTGACGATCCCGGTGATTGCCAACGGCGAAATCTGGGATTACGCCAGTGCACAGCAATGTATGCAGATCACCGGCTGCGACGCGGTGATGCTCGGACGCGGTGCGCTTAACATTCCCAATTTGAGCCGGGTGGTGAAATACAACGAACCACGGCTACCGTGGCCGCAGGTGGTGCAGTTGCTGAAAAAATACGTACGGTTGGAAAAGCAGGGCGATACCGGCCTGTATCACGTGGCGCGCATCAAGCAGTGGTTGGGCTATTTACGTAAGGAATACGCCGAGGCCAGCGATCTGTTTGCCGAGGTTCGCGCATTGGCGACGTCAGCCGATATTGCGCGGGTGATTAGCGCGCAAAAATAATGGGGCGCCATGGCGGCGCCCCGGATAACCCGGCGCTTACTGCTGGGGCTGCTCTTCGTGCGCCTGTTGTTCCAGTTTGACTTCCGCTGCGCGTTTGCGCAGACCGAACCAGCCCAGAATCAGCAATATCGCCAACACCGGAATGGTACCAACCGTCCAGGTGCCGTTCGGGTAATCGAAGGCCATCATGATCACCACCACCAGCAGGAACAGCAGCGTCAGCCAGGAGGTGACCGGCGCCCCCGGCATCTTGAAGGAAACCGGTTTGGCTTTGCCTTCTTTGATAGCCTTACGCAAACGCATCTGACAGACGATGATAAATGCCCATGAGCTGATGATGCCCAGCGAGGCAATGTTCAGCACGATCTCAAAGACTCGCGACGGCACCAGATAGTTCAGCAGTACGCCGATCACGTAAATGCCACAGGTCACCAGAATACCGGCATACGGCACTTGCTGGCTGCTCATCCGGGCCATGAATTTCGGCGCCGAGCCGCCCATCGACAGTGAACGCAGAATGCGCCCGGTGGAATACAGCCCCGAATTCAGGCTGGACAGCGCGGCGGTCAGCACCACGATATTCATGATGGTACCGATGTACGGCACGCCAAGCTTGCTGAAGAAGGTGACGAACGGGCTTTGACCGGCCTGATAGGCGTTCCAGGGCAGCAGCATCACCAGCAGCACCACCGAACCGACATAGAACAGACCAATACGCCAGATCACGCTGTTGACCGCTTTGGGCAACATTTTTTCCGGATCCTTGCATTCACCGGCCGCGGTGCCGATAAGCTCGATACCGGCAAAAGCAAAGATTACTCCTTGCACCAATACCAGCGCCGGTAGCAGGCCATGTGGGAACATGCCGCCGTTATCGGTAATCAGGTGCAGACCGGTGTTGTTGCCGTCAATCGGCGTACCGACGCCGAGGAACACCACGCCCACCACCAGAAACAGCGCAATCGCCACCACTTTGATCAAGGCAAACCAGAACTCCATTTCGGCAAACCATTTCACGCCGATCATGTTCATGGTCGCGACGATACCCAGCGCGCACAGCGCAAACAGCCACTGCGGTACGTCGGCGAAGGTACCCCAGTAGTGCATGTACAGCGCTACCGCGGTGATATCGACGATGCCGGTCATCGCCCAGTTGAGGAAGTACATCCAGCCGGCGACGTAAGAGGCTTTTTCGCCGAGAAATTCGCGAGCATAAGACACAAAACTGCCGCTGGTAGGGCGATGCAGCACCAGTTCGCCCAACGCACGCAAAATAAAGAACGAGAAGATCCCGCATACCAGATACACCAGCGCCAACGCCGGTCCGGCCATTTCGAGGCGCCCGCCGGTACCGAGGAACAAACCGGTGCCGATGGAGCCGCCGATGGCGATCATTTGTATTTGCCGGTTGCCCATACTTTTGTGATAACCGGATTCATGTGAGTCTAACCAACGTCTTCTCGCCGCGTGCTTGTCATGCGCCGACTTTGTGTGTGATTTCATCATCCGTCCTGTTTTTCCTGTCTATCGTTGAGTTTGCTCTGACTGCAAGCAAACGATTGCTATTGGCAATCGCATGAGAATGAGGTCATGGCGTCATTCTGCTGTTTATTGTTTGTACATCTGCCATTAAATAACGGCGGAGCATGCTACCTTTTCTGTTTAAATGAGGCAAAAGTTCCCTGCACGAAATCGTGAATAATTGTGTTTATTATTTGTTAATTGAATGAAATGATATATTTATCAAAAGGATGAAATATGTATAAAAATATTATCGATAAATAGAATAATGTGATGAGTATCGCAAAAATAAACCGCATTTTCGTCGGGGAAATAATACGGTGGCAGTAGGATGCTTGTTATAAAATATATTTGTCTGATATTTAAAACTGGTGACAAGGGAGAATATTAGCCACCTTAGTAATCAGCAGTTTCTGCTGGAGAGAGAGGGGGATCCGTCAGTTCATGTTGGCAAGCAGGGCAACGGTGGCGGTGAGTCGCGCGGGCTTGGCAGATTAACCGAGACGTGGCGCATCGTCTGGCTGCGCCACGGCCGGTGGTTCAGGCGGTTTCTTCTGCTGGCAATGCCGACGCCGGTAAGCCAAACAGTTTATCGAATGCCCAGTTATAGACGAAGGTGTAGCAGGGGATAATGACAATCAGCGCCATATCCAGCAGCAGCGCCTGCCACAGTGAAATCTCCATCCACCAGGCAATCAGCGGTATCAAATACACCACCAGCGTCAATTGAAAACCAACCGCATGGGCAATGCGGCGCTTGACCGTACGGGTGCGCGACGCCTGGCGACTTTCCCAGAATTCAAACAGGCAGTTGTAGATGAAATTCCAACTGACCGCGATGGTAGTGATCACCACTGCCAGCGGTCCGGTACTGCTGGGGGCGCTGCCGGACAGCAGCGCCAGCCCGAGCGCCGAAATTGCCATACCGATGATTTCATAGGCGGTGACATAAACCAGTTTGCGTTTAACGCCTTGCATGGTGCCTTGCTCCTTTATTTTTGGCCAATAAGCGGATCGCCGGGTGACGGCCGGCCAACGGACGGCTAAGATAGCGTCAATGCTATTGATAGAAAAAGTCAGGAGCTGTCAGATTTTCTGATAGATTGGCTGTTATGAATTTTTCCAGTGACAATATTGAGCTGTTTCTGGCGGTGCTCGATCGCGGTTCGTTTTCCGCAGCCGCCCGGGCGCTACGGCGCGTACCATCGGCGGTCAGCATGGGCATTGCCAACATGGAGGCAGAGCTGGGGTTTCAGCTGTTCGACCGCTCGCATCGCGAACCGGTGCCGACGGCGATGGCTCTGGCGTTGGCGCCGCATGCGCGGCTGATTGCCGACCAGCTGAAGCAGTTGCATATCCACGCTATCGAGCTTTCGCAAGGGCTGGAAAGCACCTTGTCGATCGGCGTGGCGTCTGACATTAACAGCAGCGCGTTGCTGACGGCGGTAACCACGCTTGCCGAACGTTATCCGCTATTGAATATCGAAGTGCTGACTGCGCCACAGGACGACGTGTTGCATATGTTGCATCAGGGGCGGGTGGGCGTTTGCCTGGCGTTCGGTGGTTTGAACGTCAATATCAACGAGCAGTTTCACTTTGTCGGCAGTGAATCGCTGATCGCCACGCTATCGGCGCAACATAGCGCGTTGCGGCATGCCGATGCGGCGCTGTACCTGGAGGATCTGGTCAATGTGCGGCAAATCATCATCGCCAGCCGCGACTTGCCGATGGCCGATCTGCGGCCGCGGGTGGCGGAATCCTATTGGCGGACCGACAGTTTGCAGATGGCGCTGAACATGGTGGAAGCCGGGTTGGGCTGGGGTAACTTCCCGCAGTCGCTGATCGCTCCGCTGTTGGCGCAGGGGCGGCTGACACGCCTGAAATTCAAGAATACCAAGAACGCGCTGCGGTTGCCGATCCACCTGATCTGGTTGAAGCATCAGCCGCTGGATAAAGCCGCCCGCGAGCTGGTGGCACTGATGCGTCAGCAATAACCGGCCGGTGGTTCACCGGCGTTATCCGATTATGTACTGGCATGACTCGGGCTGACGCTGATGCTGAATAAATGACTATTCATTTGCATGGCGGCGGCGCCACCAATAGCGCAGCAGCCAGATAAGGGCAACCGCCACGACCACCAGCAGCAGAGCGGAGAACTTTTTGTCGATGCCGGCAAGAAAGCCTTCCATTGCCTGCCCGCCAAAGTAGCCGATCAGCACAAAAATCGTTGCCCATAATAGTGCCCCGAGCAGATTCAACGGGATAAAACGCGACGGCGGTAATCGACTGGCACCGATCAATACCGGGCCGATAATGCGAAAGCCGTACATGAAACGCACGCCGATGACAAACAGCATCGGATGGCGAGCGATCAGTTTTTGCGCGCGCTCAATGCGCTGCTGCTGGCTCTTCAAGCGGGCGATCGCCTTGCCGCCAAAACGCCGGCCGGCGAAATACAGCAGTTGATCCCCCAACGTGCCGCCAAGCGCCACCACCGCCAACACCCAGGGCAGTTGCAACAACCCTTCATGCGCGGCCATGCCACCGAGCATGGTAATGGTTTCCCCTTCCGCCAGGCAGCCGATGAATAACGCCCAGTAACCGTAATCCGTAATATAGTGGGCCAGTTCGTTCATCCCAGACTCCTTGTATTGCCGACAGTTGGCGTTAAGTATACGCGTCAGTGTGACAACCGGGCAGATTGACGGTGCGCCATCGGCCCAGCGACTGGGCTTGATCGACTGCGGCCAGCGGCGCTGTCACTTTTTAACGCAGGCCGACAAGCCCGCCAGACTGGCGCTTTGTGCCTGTTTGCCGCCGACAGAATTTGTCACAAATAGGTGCGCATATTCACAGTGCCAAGACCCTAGTGCTAATTTATACTTCCTCGCAGTTTCTCAAGCTATCCCCTCTATCTGTGACAGAGTAATTCATGTGAAAATCCGAGTTTTGGTTCTGACCCTATTGGCATTGCAGTCTGGCGTGGGTTTGGCGCCACGCGCACTGGCCAGCGAAAGTGCTACCGCTCTGCATGCCACCCAGCCTGAGCTGGCCTCTGGCAGCGCGATGGTAGTGGACATGAGCAATCATAAAGTCCTTTATGCGCGTAACCCGGATGAAGTGGTGCCGATTGCCTCGATCACCAAGTTGATGACCGCCATGGTGACGCTGGATGCGCATTTGCCGCTCGATGAGATGTTAACGGTGGACATTCATCAGACGCCAGAAATGAAAGGCGTCTATTCCCGCGTCAGGTTGAACAGTGAAATCAGCCGCAAGGATATGTTGCTGCTGGCGTTGATGTCGTCGGAAAACCGTGCTGCCGCCAGTCTGGCGCACCATTATCCTGGCGGATATAACGCGTTTATCAGCGCGATGAATGCCAAGGCCAAGGCGCTGGGGATGACCCGAACTCATTACGTTGAACCGACCGGTCTGTCGATTCACAACGTGTCTACCGCGCGCGATTTGAGCAAGCTGCTGCTGGCCACCAAGCAGTACCCGCTGATCGGCCAGCTCAGCACCACCACCGAACGCATGGCGAGCTTCAAGGATCCCAATTACACGCTGCCGTTCCGTAACACCAACCATCTGGTGTATAACCCGAAATGGAATATCCAACTGACCAAGACCGGTTTTACCAATCAGGCTGGTCACTGTCTGGCGATGCGTACCATGATCGGCAACCGCTCGGTGTCGCTGGTGGTGCTGGACGCGTTCGGCAAGTACACCCACTTTGCCGATGCCAGCCGACTGCGCAGCTGGATTGAAACCGGCAAGGTGACGCCAATTCCGGCCGCCGCGCGCGATTACCGCCGTCAGAAGGATGCACGTCTGGCGAGCAACGCCGCCGAATAAGCCGTATCCCGGCCCGGATTGCCACGGGCCGGCCATCTCCTGCCGCAAGATGTTCTATGCTTAATCAAACGCTGGCTGATTCATAAGATAGCCACGCATCCGTTGTTAAATCCCGTTATGCTTACAAGGTATTGCTTTGTGAGATTGGTGACAAAGTCGACCGTTGGGGCGAGATACCCGGACCTGACGCAGCCAGGGGCATGCTGGGACAGATCCCGGTGTGCCGGTGGTTCAAGTTTGCTCCCGGCAAATTTGTCCGACGGTTGATGCCGCAACGCGCCCAACGGCACGTTCTCCCGACTCTTTGACGTTGTCGGCAGTCTGGCTTTGTCGCATTTGATTTTCTTTTTGATAAGGATGACCCAAATTGGCCGGAAGTAGCTTACTGACTCTGATTGATGACATCGCTTCGTTGCTGGACGATGTCTCGCTGATGACCAAAATGGCGGCTAAAAAGACCGCCGGGGTGTTGGGGGACGATCTGGCGCTGAATGCGCAGCAGGTCACCGGGGTAAAAGCCGATCGTGAATTGCCGGTGGTATGGGCGGTGGCGAAAGGCTCATTGATCAACAAGGCGATTCTGGTACCGCTGGCGCTGCTGATCAGTGCCTTCGCGCCTTGGGCGATTACGCCGTTGCTGATGGTGGGTGGCGCCTACCTGTGTTACGAAGGTTTTGAAAAGGTGTTCCATAGCCTGACGCATAAAAAGGGCGAAGGGGAGCACAGTGAACCGCTGAACCTGAATGAAGACGTGGCAGCCTTTGAACAGCGCAAGGTGAAAGGGGCGGTACGCACCGACTTTGTGCTGTCGGCGGAAATCATCGCCATTACGCTCGGCACCGTAGCCGCTGCCAGCTTCAGCCAGCAGGTGATCGTGCTGTGTGGCATCGCCATTGTCATGACCGTCGGCGTGTACGGCATCGTTGCCGGCATCGTCAAGCTGGACGATCTGGGGTTGTACCTCAGCCGCAAGACCAGCTCGCTGGCGCAGGCGGTTGGTCGGGCCATTGTCGGTGCGGCGCCGTATCTGATGAAAACCCTGTCGATCGTCGGCACCATCGCCATGTTCATGGTCGGCGGCGGCATTTTGACCCATGGCTTGCCGTCAGTGCATCACCTGTTTGAAGACTGGGCGTCGCATATCACGGTGATGCCATCATTCGATCACATTGTGCAGGGCGTGGTACCTTCGCTGCTCAACGTGGCGTTCGGCTTTGTTGCCGGCGGCGTGGTGCTGTTGCTGGTATCGACCCTTGGCGCGATCCGCGGCCGTTTCAAAAACTGACCCGACGTGCGGCAGGGCGCGTCCGTGCGCTGTCGCCTACTCTGCCAGAGTGGTATTCCCTGCTGCCAGTGCCCGCTGCATCAGGTGGGTATCGCGCCAGCAACCGAACTTGAAGCCGACGGCGTTCAAGGTGCCAATGCTGGCAAAACCCAGTTTGCGATGCAGCTCCAGTGAGCCGAGATTGTTTGCCGAGTCGCCGACCACTGCCAGCATCTGGCGCCACGGGCCGCGTTCGCAACGGGCAATCAATGCGCCAAGCAGCGCTTTACCTATGCCTCTGCCCTGCATGCCGGCGGCGATATACACCGAATCTTCCACGGTAAACCGATAGGCGGGGCGCGGGCGATACGGCGTGGCATAACAATATCCCACCACCTGACCCTCCAGCTTCGCCACCAGCCATGGCAACCCGGCAGACCGCACGCTATCGTGGCGCTGTTGCATTTCTGCCAGCGTCGGTGGCGTTTCTTCAAATGAACCTGCGCCATGCAACACATGGTGACGATAAATATCTGCCACGGCGACGAGGTCTGCCGGCGTGGCATCGGTAATCGACAGCAGCGCCTGCGGCATTGCGGAAAGTGACATGGTATATCCTGTTTACTGAATGAAATCAGACGGGAAACCATTATGCGTGCTGCCAAACGACAAGGTAAATTGCTCTTTGTTATCGCGTTATAAGCAAGCGATCTGACCGCCGGGGAGGCCGTTACCCGCCACGGCGAGTAACGGCGGGAAACCTATTGGCCGCGCATCAGGTTGTTCACCGCCTGGCGCAGATAGGTCAGCAGCGCCGGCGTCAGCCAGGTGCCTTCGCTCAGCGTTGGTTCCTGCTCCATCGCCTGGCGGATTTTCATCTGCGTTGCCGGGTTGTCGCCGGCATAGGAACGGAACAGCGCCAGCCACTGGGACGCCAACTGGCGGGCGTGCTCGCCATCTGGGGGGACGCCGTCGTCAACCGCCTGTTGAAAGCTGGCGATCAGCGCCGGCCATTCCTGCATCCGATCAAAATAATGCCGGCGCACGTAGGCATATTCCTCGGCGGACAGGTATTTTTGGTAAATCGCCAATTTGGTTTCGGCAAATGCCCGAGTAATGTAATCGGTCATTGCCGGCGTAATGCCGGTTTGCTGGCGCATGGACGGTTCGTCGGCGTGCATGGTATTCAGGCGGGTAAGAAACGCCGGATTGCCGGCGGTGTCGCGTTCCAGCGTCACCATCCAGCGCCGTGCGATGGCCTGCGCCTGCGGATCCTGCGCCGCAACGCCGTTTTGCATCAGTTGGCGCACCTGCTCCACCATGGATGCCCACTCCTGCTGACGCTCGGCGTCAGGGTGGTAGAACGGCAGTTGCGTCAATTCGTCAGTGGTAAAATACTTGTCGTACATGGTCATTAACTCCAACGTGGTCAGCCAGTCGTTCAGCGCCGGTTCATTGCCAACGGTCAGCTGTGTGTGCAGCTGCTGCAAGCGATGGCGCAGCGTGGCGATCTGTGTCAGTTGCCGATCGAGCATGGCAATCTGCTTTTCAATCACCGCCGGCAAAGCCAGCTCCGAACGTGCCAGAATCGTCCCGACTTCCGCCAGCGTAACGCCCATACGGCGCAGCGCCTGTATCTGATGCAGACGGCTGACATCAGCACGGTTATACAAACGATAACCGGCGTCGGAACGCGCCGAAGGGACCAGCAGGCCAATATTGTCGTAATAATGCAGGGTGCGAACGGTAATACCGGAGCGGCGTGCCAGTTCACCGACTTTCAATAACATGCTGTATTCCTCCCTTATGCGTGCAGAAAGACTACAGCCTGACGTAACGTCAGGGTCAAGCGGAGGATCGCCATTTTTTTTGTCCGGCTATCGGGGGGCTGAATGCCACCCCGATAGCCGATCGGGCGTTGCGGTTTACCAGCCCTTGACGGCGCCGCCGTTAAACAGGGTGGCCGCGGCGTTGGCGACCTCGTCCGACTGATAGGCTTTCACGAAGTTTTGCACGTTTTGCGCGTTTTTATGGTCTTCGCGCGCTACCACGATATTCACGTAGGGCGACTGTTTATCCTCAATGAAAATACTGTCTCGGGTGGGCGACAGGCCGATTTGATTGATATAGGTGGTGCTGATGATCGCCACCGCCACCTTGGCATCGTCCAGCAGGTGCGGCAGCTGCGCACCTTCCAGTTCCATGATGCGGTAATTGTGCGGGTTGGCGCTGATGTCCAAAGCGGTCGGCAGCAGCCCTTTACCTGATTTGAGCGTAATCAGGCCGGTTTTTTGCAACAGCAGCAGCGCGCGGCCAAGGTTGGTGGGATCGTTGGGAATGGCGATGGTGGCGCCGTCCGGTAATTGGCTGACCGAGGCGTATTTTTTCGAATAACCGGCCATCGGGAAGACGAAGGTGTTGCCGACCGCAACCAGCTTGTAGCCATGATCCTGGTTCTGCTGTGCCAGGAACGGCCGATGCTGGAACACATTGGCATCCAGCTCGCCCTTGTCGGTGGCATCATTGGGCAGCAGCGAACCGCTGAATCCCACCAGTTCGACCTCCAGGCCGTATTTTTCCTTTGCCACCCGTTTGGCCACTTCGGCAACGTCCTGCTCGGCGCCGTTGATCACGCCGACCTTGATATGGTTTTGATCGGACTTTTGCTCACAGCCTTGCAGTAACACCGTTGCCGCCAATGCGGCCGCCAATGCGCCGTAACGCCAGTTAATCGCCATCTGTCACTCCCTGAAAAAAACAAGAAAATCAGTCGTTTTGTCCTGACAGATAAGCGCAGCCGCGTTGGGAAGTCAAACCCGGCCTCAGCACATTCGCTTATAAAATATAACCGTTTAAAGCGGCCGCAGAACCACGATGCCGGGGGTGACAATCACATAGTCAATAAAGGGTGAATCCACCACCCGGCGGTTATGTTCGCGCGAGGAGGCATTGCGCAGTACCGGACCGCTGGGGGTCATGACGTAGATACCGACGTGGCTGACGTCCAGCCCGGGCAGATTGCTGTAAATGCCGATATAGTCGCCGGTACGCAACTGACTCAGCAGATGGTCGTCAACGTAACCGCTGGGGATATAGCTGATGGCACGTGTGACGTTTGGCAAGCCGGGCAGGTATTGGCCGCCGTCGGCTTTGTGGTTCAGCGTCTTGTGCAGCGTGACCGCCTGCGGGCTGAGTTGGGCGCTAATGTCTTTGGCGCTGGCGTGCGGCGGCTGTGACCAGTCGCTGAAGAAATGTTTGCGGGTCAGGAAACCGATCTCGCCGTTGACGTAACGCGCAGTGGTCAGCTGGTGGATAAACTGCGGGTAATCCTCGGCGTTGCGCAGCGCTTCAACGTAATCCAGCAAGGTGAAGCAATCCAGCGCGCGAAAATCAATCGTCAGCCGTTCTGCGTTGCTGGCGGAGCCGATCAGCCTATCCGCCAGGTAAGGCGTTTCGAGAAACTGTTGTGAAATCAGGGCAATGCGTTGCCCATCGTTCAGCGAGGGCTGCGAATTGCGCAGGGCGAGTATGGCGTCGATCTTGGCACGCGTTAAAGGGTCAATATTCACCTGGCTGTCCGTGGATTGTGTGGGTTGCGGGGCGTGGGGGGCAAGCGGTGGCTGCCCGGCGCATCCGCCCAATAATAGCATTAACATCCATTGTGCTGCCTTGCCCATGTATCCCCCGCCGGTGGCCTGTGGTGTCGAATGATGGTAATTATCACTCCACCGTGACGGATAAAGTCTACACCATGACCAAACCACCGTGCGTTGATACCACCTGAGGCTAATATCCGACCTGATTGTTGAAGGGCAAATACCAAAATAGCGCGATTTCATGGTCGGCGATATCCGGCTGGCCGCGGTACAGCAAGCGATCGATTCCCCCCAGGGTAAAACCGTAACGCTGATAGCAGCGGCAGGCGGTCAGGTTGTTATTTTGCGTTTCCAGCATCAGGCCGGCGGTGTCGCGCTCGCGCGCCCATTGCTGCGCCGCATTCAGCAGCGCGGTACCGATGCCGCGCCGCCGTGCCTGGCGGCTGACCGCCACCTCTTCAATCAGCGTGTAATCGTTCCAGTTTTTGCTCAGCGTAATATGGCCGACTGCTACGCCGCGCTGACGGGCAAGAAAGGTATCGCCTTCGTCATTGACGAACGGCGCCAGCGGGTAGTTTTTGCGAAACGGTACCACCGGCAGCATTGGCCACTGTTCCAGCGGTGTGTCAAAGCAGGGCTGGGCGTACTGTTCGACGTAAAAGGTAAAATCGTTATCTTCCAGATAACCCATAGGCAAGTCGGTGATGCGTTCAATCACGATCTCGCTCATTACGGCAACTCCCGCAGCAGTTTGGCCGGATTGCCGGCATAGATACCCTTGCGCGTGATATTTTTTGTTACCACCGCGCCTGCGCCGATCACCGTGCCGTCGCAGATATCTACCGCTAAAATGGTCGCACCGGAACCGATAGATACCCGATTGCCAATCTGCGAGCGTCGCCAGTTCTCGGCATTGGCGTCCGGCGCGCCCTGCTTGAACAGATCGTTGGCAAACATCACGCCATGACCAACAAAACAGTCCTCGCCAAGCGTGACGTATTCGCAAATAAAACTGTGCGATTGAATTTTGCTGCGTGCGCCGACGGAGACGTTTTTTTGTATTTCGACAAACGGCCCGACAAATACGTCGTCCCCCAGATAGCAGCCGTACAAATTGCTGGGTTCAACCACCATTACGTTTTGCCCGACCTCAACGTCGGCAATACCGCTTTGGCGGGTACGAAGTTTTGGCGTCATGGTATTTCCTCCCAAAGTGCTAACAGTTTGATTATAGAGTAAACGGCCCGACGAACCCGCGCCCGCGAACGTTTTTTCAACAAAAGACTATAATATTGTCAGGGGGAGAGCCCTGTGGCCGCTGTCCTCAAGCGGATCAATGTCCGTCAGAGGTGTGTTTCTCCTCGCCGAGTGCGGCCTACGGCGAGATGAGGAGGTGTTTCATGGTTAATCATGTTTGGGGGCTGTTGACTCATCCCAACACCGAGTTCAAGGAAATTCAGCGCGAGAACGAAAGCGTCTCGCATCTTTATACCCACCACGTGCTGTTAATGGCAGCCATTCCGGTAATCTGCGCGTTTATCGGCACCACCCAACTGGGCTGGCTATCCGGTGACGGACATGCCATTCAGCTGGATATGTTTACCGCCTTGTATACCGCGGTGGCCTTTTATCTGCTGATGCTGGCGGGTGTGGCGGTGATGGGCAAGGTGATCCACTGGATGGCTCGGCGTTATGAATCCCGCCCGAGCCTGCATCGCTGCATGGTGTTTGCCGGCTATGTTGCCACGCCGATGTTCCTCAGCGGCCTGGTGGCGCTGTATCCGGTGGTATGGCTATGCCTGTTCGTCGGCGTTGTCGGCCTGTGTTATTCTGGCTATCTGCTGTATCTGGGCATTCCGCATTTCCTGGGCATCGACAGCCGGGAAGGGTTTATCTTTTCGAGTTCCACCTTCGCCATCGGCATTCTGTTGCTGGAACTGCTGCTGGGTCTGACGGTGCTGATGTGGGGCTACGGTGTCTGGCTGTTTTGACCGTTACTCCCTGCCGGTGAATCGCCGCGCATGCCGGTTTGGCATGCGCGGCTTGTTGCTTATGCCTTACGGAACACCAGCATCACGCCGCAGACAATCGCCGCCATGCCGGCCAGGCTCAGCGCTGCCAGACGGTGGCCGAGCAGCAGGTAATCCAGCAACGCGGTGACGGCGGGGATCAGATAAAACAGGCTGGTGACCTGCACCAGATTGCCACGCTGGATCAGCCGGTAAAGCAGCAGCGTGGCCAGTACCGAAATCACCACCGCCATCCACAGCAGCGCTACCAGCAACGCCGGTTGCCAGTCGATGTGTTGCGGCGTAAACGGCATTGCCGCCGTGCACACCAGCAGCCCGATGGCATACTGCAACGGCAGCACCGCCAGCGGCGGTTGATCCATCCCTTTTTGTAGCAGCGTACCGGCGGTCATGCAGCCCAGGGCGATAAACGCGCAGGCGATGCCGGCCGGCGAGAAATGCGCCACCATCACGCTCTGATATACCACCAGCGTCAATCCCCCCAGCGCCAGCAGCAGGCCAACTGCGCGCAGCCCGGCGCAGCGCCGTTCGGTAATGACCTGAGTGAGGATCGGCTGGACGCCGAGCAGGGTCGCCAGCACCCCGGGGGTGATGCCCAATTGCAGCGCCAGCAGATAGGCCGTTTGGTAACTGCCGATCATCAGCAGGCCGACAAGCGCGACCCGCCAGCGGCTGCCGGGCGCCGGTAATAACCGCCGTTGCCACAGGCCGAGCGCGATCAGCAGCGCGAGCGCAATCGCGCAGCGCAGGCTTAGAAATGCCAGAGCGGAGGCGTGCTCCAGCCCCATACGCGAGAAGATGGCACCGCTGCTCCACAGCAGCACGAACAGCGTTGCCAGGCCGGCATTGGCCGGCTGAGAGATAATTCGCATTCAATTTCACCTGTCAGGGAATAACAGACTCCGGCGCAGACGACGCGTTAGGTCATACGCAATCAGGTAACCGGAGGGATAAATTCAGTGTGGATTTAACGCACTACCACGCGGCGCGGCGGTGAAACCACGCCAGCCGTGACGGCGACCACGACAGATGAAACGGCAGGAGGGGAGACGCAAACACAGGGCACAACGGCGGCCGGGAAGGTCGCTGATGCTGGATCGGTTGCCGGTGTGAAAGCGTTCATTGAGATGCCCGTCAGGATGGATTTAACCAGGTAAACAACCGACGGTGTCTCAAGGCGAAGCGTGGAATAGCGCTAGACCCGGAACACCACCAGCGGTGATTAAAGTAAATTATGCGTTCTGGCGCTGGTTTGCAACAATAAATTAACAGCACGCTCCGCAAAGAGAGTGCCGTAGAGGGCGGTTAGTGGCGACTGACCACCACCAGTTTCTGATTAACGAATTCCTTGATGCCCAAATCCGACAGTTCACGGCCAAAGCCGGAGCGTTTCACGCCGCCGAACGGCAATTCTGGTGCGGTATCGGTCAGCGAATTGATATACACCATACCGGTTTCAATGCGCGAGGCCAGCCGTTTGGCGCGCTCGATATCGCCGCTGAATATCGCGCCACCGAGGCCGTAGTGCGAGTCGTTGGCCAGTTGCACCGCGTGGTCATCGTCTTGCACCACGTAAACCTGTGCCACCGGGCCGAAGAACTCTTCGAAATAGGCCGGATTTTCCCGGCTGATATTGGTCAGAATGGTGGGTTGAAAGAAATTGCCGTCATGCTGCGGCGCCTCGCCGCCATAATGCAGCGTTGCACCATGATCGACGGCGTTTTTCACCTGTGCGATCAGCCCGTCGAGCGCCGATGTTGACGATAACGGCCCGAGTGTGGTGGCTTCATCCAGGGGATCGCCGAGGGTGACCGCGCGGAAGCGCGCGGTAAGTTTTTGCAAAAATGCCTCGGCGACCTGCTGATGCACGATAAAACGCTTCGCTGCGGTACACACCTGTCCGGCATTGTTCAGCCGCGCCTGGGCGCCCACCGTTGCCGCTCTGTCCAGGTCGCAGTCATCGAGTACCACAAACACGTCATTACCGCCGAGCTCCAGCGTGGCCTTCTTCAGTTTTTTCGCTGCCTGTGCGGCAACGATGCTGCCGGCCTTTTCCGAGCCGGTGAGTGCCACGCCCTGTACCCGAGGGTCGGCGATGATATTGGCCACCTGATCCGCTGAAATAAACAGATTGGTATAGGCACCCTGAGGGGCTCCGGCATCCAGCAGCAACTGTTCAAACGCAACGGCACAGTTAGGCACGATGCTGGCATGCTTGACCATCACCGGGTTGCCGGCGGCCAGGTTCGGTGCCAGTACGCGCATCAGTTGATAATAGGGAAAGTTCCACGGCTCCACCGCCATCAGCACGCCAATCGGATGATGTTCCACCCAGGCTTCGCCGAGGCTGGAGTCATAGCGTACCGGTGCCAGGAACTGCTTGGCATGCTCCGCGTAATAACGGGCGATTTGCGCGCACAGGGCGACTTCACCGCGGCTTTGCTTAATCAGCTTGCCCATTTCCACGCTGGCGATCTTCGCCAGTGCTTCCTGCCGGCTGTCGATCAGATCGGCCAGTTTATGCAGTACCGGCAGGCGTTGCTCGATCTCGCCCTTCGCCCAGGTGGAATGGTACAGTGCGTCGGCCTGCGCCAACGCCTGTTCGATTTGTTGGTCGCTGTGCGGCGTATATGCTTTGATCAGCTGATTGTTAAACGGATTGATGGTCTGGTATGCCATGAAATAGCTCCTTTCGTCGTGCAGAATGGTGCAAACGCAATGACGCAGGAATAGCTGCCGCGTCCATCATCAAGTTTAGGTCAACGGCGTAGGGGGAAACTGGCGGGCATCGGCAAATTGCTGCCGCTGCCCCGTATCACCGGGTTACAGCGGCAGACGCAGATGTTACCGGGTATTGCTGCCCCAGTTTTTCAGCTTGCTGGTTTTACCCAGACCAGGGTTGAAACTGTTGGTGGGATCGGCCTGCTGATAGAAGGTTTGTAACGCCGGTTTGGCGTAGTACAGGTGGCCGACGTTATGCTCGGCCGGATATTCCGCGCCACGCCGATCGAGGATTGCCAACATCTGCTGTTTCAGTTGGTGCGTGTCGACGCCTTTCTTCACCACGTAGTCCTGATGGAACACGTGACACATAAAATGGCCGTAATACAGTTTGTGCACCAGTTGGCTGTCGATTTCCGGCGGCAGCGTTTCGAACCATTGGTTGTCGTTGCGGCGCAGCGCGATGTCCAGCGCCAGAATATCCTCCACCTTATCGGCATGTACCGCGTGGTAACGCACCGCGGCGCCCGCGGCGGCAAAGCGATGCAGGAAGGCTTTTTTGCCTTCGTCGGCGGTACAGACAAAAAAGTCGCCGTCGGCACTGGCAAAGTAGTGCTTCAGATAGGCATAGGCCTCTTCGGTGCCGGCGCCGGACATTTTCAACAGCAGGTGGTGTTCAAACCGCTCGCGATATGCCTTCATGCGTTTCGGCAGGTGACTGGGGGCCAGATGGCTCAACCCCTGCATCAGGCGGTCGGTCAGGTTGTGCGGCAGCAGCGGCAGTTTGTTGAACGTGGCATCGACGCGGCCCTTGAGGGTAAAAAAGCGCGGCATCTGGTCGGTGCCGAGCTTGTCGATCATCAGGAACGTGTCTTTGCCGTAGGTTTCGGCGATGTCAAAAATGTCCCGATGCATATACTCACCGGCCACCGGCAGGTTTTCGAACTGGCTCAGCATATGGCGACGCAGTTCGGTCAGTACCGCCGTGTCGTTGGTGCCGATATAAAATACCTGTTCCTGCGTTTCCTTTTCGAAGGTGTCGAGCCGCACCGCGAACACCGCCAGTTTGCCGGCGCAGCCGGAGGCTTCGTATAACCGGCGCTGGTCGGCGTTGAAGCGCGAAGGGGTGTCGGCATCCACGTCGCGCACCCGTTCGGCGTATTCGTTATCCGACGCGCGCAGCTCGCCGTACTCCACGTCCTGCGGACGGTAATCGCCCTGTTCCAGCCGGGTGAGAATTTCTTCCGGCGTATCGCCAAGCCGGATACCCAGATGGTTGACCAGCCGCAACTGGCCATCGGCGCCCAGTTGGGCGTACAGCGCCATTTCGGTGTAGGCCGGGCCGCGTTTGACCAGCGAACCGCCGGAGTTGTTGCACACGCCGCCGATCACCGACGCGCCGATACAGGACGAACCGATCACCGAATGCGGCTCGCGGCCATAGGGCTTTAGCAACTTTTCCAACTGGTTCAGCGTGCTGCCCGGAAAGCCGACCACCTGCTTGCCATTATCCAGCACCTGGACATGATCGAGCCGCAGGGTGCTGACGATCACCACATCGCGATCGTAGTCATTACCGCTCGGCGTAGAGCCTTCGGTCAAACCGGTATTTGCCGCCTGCATGATGACAATCTTGTCGGCAGCGACGCAGGCCTGGAGGATTTGCCACAGTTGCAGTAATCGGGTGGGAAACACCACCGCCAGCGCGTTGCCAACGCCGGAGCGGAACCCCTTACGGTAGCGTTCGGTACTGCGTGCGTCGGTCAGCAGCTGCGGGCCGCCGACGATGTTTTTCAACTGACTGATAAAAGCCTGCTTTTCGCTGCTGGCGGACTGCGTCATGCCGATCTCCCTGTCACGTTATCTTGGCGTTCGGATTAATAGCGTTCTGAAAACCCGTTCTGACGTTCTTCTTCACGCAGCGTCAGAATTTCCACTCCGTCGGCGGTGACCGCCACGGTGTGCTCCCATTGGGCTGACAGTTTTTTGTCGCGGGTGATCACCGTCCAGCCGTCTTTCTTCTGTTTGATACGGCGATCGCCCTGGTTAATCATCGGTTCGATGGTAAATACCATCCCTTCCTGCAACGTCATGCCGGCACCCGGTTGGCCGAAGTGCAGCACCGCCGGCTCTTCGTGCATCTCGCGACCGATGCCGTGGCCGCAATATTCACGCACGATGCTGTAGCCGGCCTGTTCGGCGTGTTGTTGTATGGCATGGCCGATATCGCCCAGCGTCGCGCCCGGCTTCACCGCGCGGATGCCGGCCCACATCGACTGATAGACATTGTTTACCAGCCGTTTGGCAACCGGCGACGGTTGGCCGATGCAATACATTTTGCTGGAGTCGGCGATATAGCCGTCGTTTTCCAGCGTGATGTCGACGTTGACAATCATGCCGCTGCGCAGGATTTTGCTGGCGGACGGGATGCCGTGGCACACTACTTCGTCGATCGAGGTGTTCAGCACATAAGGGAAATCGTACTGGCCTTTGCTGGCCGGGCGCGACTTCAGCTCATTGACGATGAACGCCTCGGCGCGGTCGTTGATCTCCATGGTGGAGATGCCTTCACGGATCGCGCCATCAAGCATAGCAAACACCTTGGCCAACAGTGCGCCAGAGTGCCGCATTTTGGCAATCTGTTCCGGCGTCTTGATCACAATCTGTTTCACCCGACAATCTCCTTCAGCGTCAGCGCGTTATCTTTCATCATTTTCTTGACCAGTTGTGGATAGGTCAGTTCCGGGTTGAATTCGGCCAGCATGCCGATCTTGATCCAGTATTCGGCCTGCGCGTTGATGGAACGCGTCATGGTCAGGCTGGCAAGGCGCAGATCGTCGTGCAGGGCGTCGGTGATTTTCACAATCCCCATCTCGGTGCTCCCTCAGTGGAAAATATACGAATTGTATACGCTTCGTATGGTGGCGGTGTGGCCGTTTGTGGCGTCGGAATTTTCTGCTCGGCGCCGATTGCCGTGGCCTGGCAATGCGTCTATTGTGTTTGTCGAGGTATTGGCATCACTTTTTTAGAAGGATTTCTGGCGTGACTAAACTGCGTGTTGGGGTAATTTTTGGCGGTAAATCGGCGGAGCATGAGGTTTCACTGCAATCGGCCAAAAACATTGTCGATGCTATCGACAAGGAAAAATTCGAGGTCACGCTGTTGGGGATCGACAAGCAGGGGCAGTGGCATATCAACGACGCATCCAATTATCTGTTGCATGCGGAAAACCCGGCGCTGATCGCGCTTAACCATTCCAATAACAATGTGGCGCTGGTGCCCGGTCAGCAAAGCCGGCAACTGATCGCCGCCGACGGCGCCGGTGCGCTTGGTCAGCTTGACGTGGTGTTCCCGATCGTACACGGTACGCTGGGCGAAGACGGTTCGCTGCAAGGACTGCTGCGCATGGCCAACCTGCCGTTCGTCGGCGCGGGCGTGCTCGGTTCGGCGGTCAGTATGGACAAAGACGTCACCAAGCGCCTGCTGCGCGACGCCGGGCTGGCGGTAGCACCGTTTGTTACGCTGACGCGCGCCAACCGCAACAAATACGATTTTGCGCAGTTGAGCGAACGCTTGGGATTGCCGCTGTTCGTCAAGCCGGCGAATCAGGGCTCGTCGGTTGGCGTCAGCCGGGTACAGGATCGCCAGCAGTATGAGGCGGCAGTCGCGCTGGCGTTCAGCTTCGATCATAAAGTGCTGGTGGAGTCGGCGATCGTCGGGCGTGAAATCGAATGCGCGGTGCTGGGCAACGATCAACCGCAAGCCAGCGTGTGCGGCGAGATTGTGCTGAACGATGAATTCTATTCCTACGACACCAAATACATCAACGAGCAGGGCGCTCAGGTGGTGGTGCCGGCGGCCATTTCCGAGGCGGCCAGCGACAAGATCCGTCAGGTGGCGCTCAAGGCGTTCCGTGCGCTGGACTGCCTCGGTATGGCGCGTGTCGACGTGTTCCTGACGGCGGACGATAACGTTATAATTAACGAAATCAACACATTGCCTGGATTCACCAACATCAGCATGTACCCGAAACTGTGGGCCGCCAGCGGCGTGGACTACCGGCAGTTGATCACTAGGCTTATCGAACTGGCGCTGGAGCGCCATCAGCAGGATCGCGGGTTGCAAAGCTCGGTGTTTGAGCGCGCATAACGCGGCTATGTCGCCCCTCGGTCGCTGGCCGAGGGGCAAAATGCTACTTCACCGTGACGTCGATGTCGCCGAAATACTTCTTCGCCAACGCCTGCACCGTACCCTGTTGCTGCACCTGGGTAATGGCCGCATCCAACCGCTGTTTCAATTCCCGCTCGTCTTTGCGCAAACCGAAGGCGATGCCGGAACCGAAGATTTTCTCGTCCTGTACCGCGTCGCCGACAAAGGCGAAGCCCTTGCCGTCTGGGTGTGCCAGGAAGCCGCTCTGCCCAGCAGGTGCCATGATCAGCGTAGCGTCGAGGCGACCGGCGGTCAGATCCAGATAGACCTGGTTCTGATCCTGATAAGCGACGACCTCCACGCCCTGCGGCGCCCAATGAGCTTTGGCGTAGTTTTCCTGAATCGACCCTTGCAGCACGCCGACGCGTTTGCCGGCCAGTGCGGTGGCGTTTGGCGTCAGGCCGCTATCGGCTTTGGCGATCAGGCGGTTTGGCACCTGATAAATCGCCTTGGTGAAGTCGATAGCCTGCTTGCGCTGTTCAGTCACGTTCATCGCCGAGTTGATGACGTCGAACTTACGCGCCTGCAGCGCCGGGATCAGGCTGTCGAACGAGGTTTCTACCCAGCTGCACTGCAGCTTGGCGGCGGCGCACACCGCATTGCCCAGATCGATATCAAATCCTTCCAGCTGACCGCTGGCGGATTTTGACTCAAACGGCGGGTACAGCGCCTCTACGCCAAAGCGCAGGCCATGCTCGGCGGCCAGGGTAGAACCGGCGGCCAACAGGCAGCCGGCGGCGATCAGCGTTTTCAAAGTCGTTTTCATCAGTGCCCCTTTCCCATGGTGAGATACGGTCGGTTATACGCGGTGCAGGCGACGGGCGCCTTCCAGCAGGGTCTCGTTATCTTTGGAGAAACTCAGTCGAATGATGCCGGTATCGCTGCCGTCGCTATAAAACGCCGACAGCGGCAGGGTGGCGACTTTGGCTTCGCGGATCAGCCGCACCGCAAAATCGTTGTCGCTTTCCTGGCTGAAGCCGCTAAAGCGCGCCAGCATAAAGAAACTGCCGCGGCTTGGCAGCAGCTGCAGACGCGAACCCTGTAACGCGGTCGCCAGCAGATCGCGCTTTTGCTGATAAAACGCCGCCAACCCCAGGTACTGTTGCGGATCTGCCAGGGCGTTTGCAAAGGCGTATTGCATCGGCGTATCGGCGGAGAACACCATAAATTGGTGTACTTTGCGTATTTCCTCCATCAACGCTGCCGGCGCCATGCAGTAGCCGACGCGCCAGCCGGTGACGTGGTAGGTTTTACCGAAGGAGGAGACGATCACGCTGCGTTCGGCCAGCTGTGGATGGCGGGCCATGCCGTGGTGGATTTCGCCGTCGAATACCACATGTTCGTAGACTTCATCCGACAGGATGATGATATCGGTGTCACGCGTCAGCGCCGTCAACCGCTCGATGTCATGCTGGTCGAACACGCTACCGGTGGGGTTATGCGGGCTGTTGACGATAATCATACGGGTTTTGCCGTTGATGGCGGCAGCCACCCGCTCCCAGTCAATCTGCAGGTTATGCAGTGACATGGCGATCGGCACCGCGGTGGCGCCCTGCAGGCGCACGATCGGCGCATAGCTGTCGAACGCCGGTTCGAAATAAATCACCTCATCGCCGGCGTGCACCAGTGCGCTGATGGCGGAGTATAAACCTTCGCTGGCGCTGGCCAATACCGTGATTTCATCGTCAGGGTGGTAACGTGCGCCATACAATCGTTCAACTTTGTCGGATAATGCAGCGCGCAATGCCGCCACGCCGCTCATGGGCGCATATTGATTATGACCTGCGCGCATGGCTTGCGTCACATCCGCGATCAACTGTGGGGCACAGGCGAAGTTGGGGGCGCCCTGTGACAGGTTAAGCGCCTGATGTTCGGCGCTCAATTGGCCGATAACGCTGAAAATGGTGGTGCCGACGTCGGGTAATTTCGAACGCGGCGAGCAGGCGCTGAGCATGGCGTCTCCTGGCAACGGTGAGAGATTGAGTGATTAAGCATCAGTCTGCATGGCGCGACAAGAGAAACTTTGTCATGCTTGCCATGCGTTTTGATCATGGCTGGAGAGGCCAATATGCGAACATCACTGCCGTCACTCGACGTTTTAAAAACCTTTGTTGTGGTAGCGCAACGGCTGAACTTCACCCATGCCGCGCTGGAGCTGCATCTGACGCAGGGGGCGGTGAGCCGCCAGGTGCTGGGACTGGAGCAACAGCTGGGCTATGCGCTGTTCAGCCGGCGTGCCCGTGGATTGACGCTGACGCCGCAGGGGGCGCAGCTGTTGGTGCCGGTACAGCAGACGCTGGAGCAACTGGCGCAGGCGCTGGAACGCGTTGCTGCGCAGCCCGGCGTACTGCGTATCAAATGCCCGACCTGCGCCATGCGCTGGGTGTTGCCGCGCATTATTCGCCTGCAGAACGACAGGCCGGAAATGCGTATCGAATTAACCGCCTCGGTGTCGCACGGGCTGGATTTCGCCAGCGAGCCGTTCGATGCCGCAGTGGTGTTCGGCGTGCCGCGCGGCAAACGCCTGAGCGTCCATCCGCTGTTTGACGAGGTGCTGACGCCGGTATGTACGCCGGATTATCTGGCCGCCGCCAGCCAGCCTTTGACTGCCGCCGATCTGGCGGAGCAAACCCTGTTGCATCCGACCCGTGACCGACGCGACTGGCTACGCTGGCTAACGGCGGCTGGGCAGGCACCGTTGCCGGATGCCAAATCACAGCATTTCGATACCCTCGATTTGGCGATGAGTGCGGCGCTGCAAGGTTTTGGTATCGCCATTGGCGATCTGTGCCTGCTGGAAGACGATCTGCAGGCGCGTCGCATCATCACGCCATTCCCGCTTAGCGTCGCCAGTGGTAGCGGCTATTATTTGGTCTATCCTGAACATGCGGTACTGCCGACGACATTAGTACAATTGGTGGATTTCTTGACCGAGGAAGCACAACACAGTCGCAATAGGCTCAATCGCTACCTGTCTACCACCTCTAACAGCTTGTAACCATTAACGTTACGAATTGTTTCTGCTGAGAAAAAGAGTGTGGCACACTGTCAGACAGCGGATAAAGCCGGCGCATGACAAGCGTCTGCGCTGGGGTTACAGCGGCATGCAGCGCCATTGCATTTGCCGGTAGCCAGTGTGTGTTCCCGGTGGTTGGCCCAGGGGATGAAACGCGCTTCGTTTGTCTGCCGAGTGCGCCGGAGGCGAGCGGACAGCTCGCTTTGCCATCAACCGCATCCGTTTTCCTGTTTAATTTTCCTGCCGTGTCTGTGGCGGGAACATGCCTGAGATAACAATATGAAATGGCTTTGTGTAGTGAGTCTGTTGTCCGGTCTGGCCATCAGCCCGGCATTTGCGCAGGACACCTCCAGCGCAACGCAAGGAATCCACGCGCAACAGCGCGATGCGTTCGTTAGTAATCTGATGAAGCAAATGACGCTGCAAGAAAAAATTGGCCAGTTGCGGCTGATCAGCGTTGGACCGGACAACCCGAAAGAAGCCATTCGCGAAGGCATTCGCCAGGGGCAAATCGGCGCGATTTTCAATACCGTCACCCGGCCGGATATCCGCGTGATGCAAGATCAGGCGATGCAGCTCAGCCGCCTGAAAATCCCGTTATTCTTCGCCTATGACGTGCTGCACGGTCAGCGTACCGTATTCCCGATCAGCCTGGGGCTGGCGGCCAGTTTCGATTTGGAAGCCATCGCGCTCAGCGGCCGGGTATCGGCGCAGGAAGCCAGCGACGACGGCCTGAACATGACCTTTTCGCCGATGGTCGACATCACCCGAGATCCACGCTGGGGGCGGGTGTCGGAAGGCTATGGCGAGGATACCTGGCTGGTGTCGAAAATCGCCAGGGTGATGGTGGATGCCTACCAGAACGGCGACCCGTCCAAACCAGGCTCGGTGATGGCCAGCGTCAAGCATTTCGCGCTGTATGGCGCCACCGAAGGCGGCCGTGACTACAACTCCGTTGACATGAGTCCGCTGCGCATGCAGCAAGACTACCTGCCGCCATACAAGGCGGCGATTGACGCTGGTAGCGGCGGGGTGATGGTGTCGCTCAATGCGATTAACGGCATTCCAGCCACCGCCAACCCGTGGTTGCTGAAAGATCTGCTGCGCAACCAGTGGGGCTTTAGCGGCATTACCATCAGCGATCACGGTGCGATCAAGGAACTTATCAAGCATGGCGTGGCGCAGGATGCGCGCGATGCGGTGCGGCTGGCGATCACCTCCGGCGTCGATATGAGCATGAGTGACGAGTATTACGACAAATACCTGCCGGGGCTGATCAAGGAAGGGCTGGTGTCGGAAAGCGATATCGACCGTGCCTGCCGCGACGTGCTGAATACCAAGTACGACATGGGGCTGTTTAAAGATCCGTACACCCATCTGGGGCCGGTGGGGTCCGATCCACAGGATACCAATGCCGAAAGCCGGCTGCACCGTGCCGAAGCGCGAGTGGTGGCGCGTAAGACCATGGTACTGCTGAAGAACGAACATCAGACGCTGCCGCTGCACAAGCAGGGCACCATTGCGCTGGTGGGGCCGATGGCCGACAGTCAGCGTGACGTGATGGGCAGCTGGTCGGCGGCGGGCGTCGCCAAACAATCGGTAACGCTGCTGCAAGGCATGAAAAACGCCGTCGGCGACAAGGCGAAAATCATCTACGCCAAAGGCGCCAATATCACCCAGGACAAAAGCATCATCGATTATCTGAATCTGTACGAGCCGGCGGTGGAGTTCGACCCCCGTCCTGCGCAGCAAATGATTGATGAAGCAGTCAATGCCGCCAAACAGGCCGACGTAGTAGTGGCGGTAGTGGGGGAGTCGCAGGGCATGGCGCATGAAGCCTCCAGCCGTGCCGACATCACTATCCCGCAGAGCCAGCGCGATCTGATCGCGGCGTTGAAAGCCACCGGCAAACCGCTGGTGCTGGTGCTGATGAATGGCCGACCACTGGCGCTGGAATGGGAAAGCCAGCGGGCGGATGCAATGCTGGAAACCTGGTTCAGCGGCACCGAAGGCGGTAACGCGGTGGCCGACGTGCTGTTTGGCGACTATAACCCGTCCGGTAAACTGCCGATGACCTTCCCGCGTTCAGTGGGGCAGATCCCGATGTATTACAACCACCTGAACACCGGTCGTCCGTTCAATAAAGAAAATCCGGGCAAGTACACCTCGCGTTACTTCGACTCGGCGAACGGCCCGCTGTATCCGTTTGGCTATGGCCTGAGTTACAGCAGCTTTGCGCTGTCGGACTTCACGCTTTCCAGCCCCACCATGGCGCGCAACGGCAAAATCACCGCCAGCGTCACGCTGAAAAATACCGGCAAGTACGACGGCGCCACCGTGGTGCAGTTGTATATTCAGGATGAAACGGCAACGGTCAGTCGCCCGGTGAAGGAGCTGCGCAACTTCAAGAAGGTGATGCTGAAAGCCGGCCAGGCGCAGACGGTGGAACTGCCGATCGTTGAAGACGATCTCAAGTTCTACAATGCCAAGCTGCAATGGGGCGCCGAGCCGGGCAAGTTCAACGTATTTGTTGGACTGGATTCCGATAACGTACAACAGCAGAGCTTTACGCTGAAGTAATCCGCCGCACGGGGGCGCAGTCTGATCCTGCGCCCCGCGTGGCATTCCCACTGGTCGTAGGGATTCTGAAGATAACCTTTTATTTTAATCGGTTATCTTCATTTTATTAACTTATTAGCTTGCTGATTTAATAGCTTACTTGCTTAGTAAGCTATTATCTTGATGGCTTGCTCAGTTCTTTTTCAGCAGTGCCAGCAACTGGGCTTCGGTGTTGTCGGCCAGGCCGTCGATCGCCAGCTTGATAATGTCGGAGCGGGTGATACGTACCAGACCGTTGCGCGCCGCCAGTACGATGATGTCGTCGATAGCGTCGACGTGGCTGTCGGTCAGGCTGACAGAAATGGCTTTATAGGTGCGTTTACGGCCCTGGGTTTTGGTTTCGCTGGCGGTGGCGGTAGGGATCAGCGTATGCGATGTGGCGCTGTTGATAAACTCGTCTTCCGACATGCGGTGGGTCGGCGTCCGCTTTTTCATAAGATCACCTCTTTTACCAGGCTTTCGATTTCGTGCTGCGCTTTGGGGTTATGCGCTTCATGAATGGTCTTTGCTTCGCCCCAGGCGTCACGATAAATCTTGCGATCGCACAAGCGGTTGCTCACCAGCGTGAATTGCGGGTATTCGCTTAACACCGCAGCCGCTTCATTGGCTTCGTTAATGAAGATATTGGTCGGACACATGTTCAGCACAATGTAGCCCTTCACTTTTTCATTGTATTCCTGCGCGGTGGAGAACATCTCTGACAGATAGCCGACGGTGTCGAGATCCATCTGCGACGGACGCAGCGGCGACAGGAAGAGGTCGGCGGCCAGTAGGCCGGAGCGCAGTTCGGCGCTGTCGCGGCCGGCGGTATCGACGATAACGTAATCGTAATGGCGGTTCAGCTCCAGCAAGGTCTCCTTGATTTTGCCGGACGCCGCCACCACCGGAATATGTGGCAGCCCATCGCCGTTTTGCCGATCGTTGTACCAGGTCATGATCGATTTTTGGTCGTCGGCGTCAACGATTATCGCTGTTTTGCCTTCCTTGAGGATCAGATACCCGGCGATATTTACCGCCTTGGTTGATTTCCCTACGCCGCCTTTCTGCGAGCCAATCAAAACAATCATGCTGCCATCTCTCAAGTTATTAAGCTGTTAACTTATTAAGTTAGTTGCTTATTAGGTTGATAATCAAACAGGTTAACAGGATACAATATGCCCGAAGCCGCCGAGCTTGCCAAGCGGCTATCCTGCTAACTTAACGCATTATTTTGCTGGCAAGCGGCCAGGCAGGTAAGTAGGAATTCTCTGGGAATAAGCATGGGAGAGGTTGGCAGCTTACGGGTCTGGTTGGTTGTTAGGTTATTAGCTTAATAAGTAATTACGTTATTGGCCTGGCAGCTTATGGCGAGTGTGGCGCAGCCGGCCGGTCGGGCGCCGCTGGCGCAGCGCCCGTTGCGTTACTTTTTCATCAATGCTTTCAGGTTGGCGAACGGATTGTGCGTGGCGATGCCGACGTCCTGCTGCGCATCCTCGCCGGCCACCACCGTCGAACCGTACTGGTCTGCTTCGGTGTATTTTGAATGCTCATGATCGTGGCAGTACAGGCACAGCATTTCCCAATTGCTGCCATCCTCCGGGTTGTTGCTGTGATCGTGATCGATGTGATGCACCGTTAATTCGCGCAGGTTGGAATAAACAAATTCGCGTGAGCAGCGGCCACAGACCCACGGGAACAGTTTCAGTGCCTTTTCGCGATAGCCGACTTCCAGTTTCGCGTAGTTTTTTGGGATATATGCCATGGTATGCCTGCCGATAGGAAACGATATTGGCGCAATAATACCACAAAGTTTCTGCTGACAACGGTTGGCCGTTAACTGAACCGCTCCACTGCCCACTCGATAAACACTCGCAGTTTGGCGCTTAAATGGCGGTTGGACGGATAGACCACATACAGGTGATCGGCCGGTGGCTGCCAGTCGGCCAGAATGCTGACCAGTTCGCCGCTGTCCAGCTGCGGCTGGGCCATAAAACGCAGCGTTTGTACGATGCCCAGATCGGCCAGCGCCGCTGCGATCAACGCGTTGCCTTCGTTGACGCTGATTTGATAACGATGCTGAATATCGATGGCTTTGCCGCCGTCGACAAAATGCAGTGGTTGAATGCGATCGTTCACCGCGTGGCGATAATGCGCCAGCGGAAAGCCTTGTTCCAGATCGCACGGATGGCGAGGTGTGCCGTGGCGGGCAAGATAGCTCGGCGTGGCGCAGGTGACCCACTCCAGCGCCAACAGCCGGCGGGCGATCAGACTGGAATCCGCCAGTGGCCCGCTGCGCAGCACGCAGTCGGCGCTGTCGCTGATTAAATCAATTTGCCGATCGCCAACCCCCAGATCGATCTGAATCTGCGGATAGCGAGCAAAAAAATCCGGCAGGGCAGGCAACAGTAGCTGGCGTGCAGAACCGCCGCCGACGTCGATACGCAGCACCCCCTGCGGCGCGCTTTGTGATTCCGTCATGCTGCCCTCCATCTGTTCCAGCTCTGCCAGCCATTTCACCGTGCGTTGGTAATAGCATTCGCCTTCCGGCGTTACCGATACGCTGCGGGTGGTGCGCTGGAACAGCTTGGTTTGCAGGTGGTTTTCCAGATTTTGTACCAGCTTGGTGACGGTGGCTTTCGGCATGCGCAGCGAGTCTGCCGCCCGGGTAAATCCGCCGGTTTCAACCACGCGGGTAAACACGCGGATGGCAAGTAAATGATGATCCATAATGCTCCCAAGGCCCAGAACCCGGCGCTAGCCGGGGAGATTTTCACTCTGCTTCTAGGATTGTTTAGCGTCAACCATGCCGGAGCGCAAGGACAAACCGAACACCAGCGCCGCGGACAGGATCAGCGCACCGCCGAACAGCATGGCGCTGCTGACGCCTTGCCAGTCAACCACTTCACCGCCGAGCAGCGCGCCCGAGGCCAGGGCGATCTGAATGACGCACACCAGTAACGCCTGACCGGCTTCCGGTGCCTGCGGTACGGCGTTGAACATCCAGTTGGTGGCGCAAACCGGCACTGCGCCAAACGCCAGTCCCCAGATCAGTACCATCAGCGTTGCGCCAGGGATACCGCTGAGCAGTGGTGACACAATCAGAATGCCCGCCAGCATAACGGCAATCAGGATAAAGGTGGCGCGCAGGCTGTATTCAGCCAGACGCTCGCCGGCGAAGGTGCCCAGCAGACCGATCGCGCCGTAGGCCAGCAACTGCATCGAAATGGCCGATGGGCTCAGCACAAACACCTGTTGCAGCAGCGGTCGCAGATAGGTGTAGGCGGCAAAGTGACCGATAAACAGCAGTACGATGGCGATCAGGCCAATGCGCGCCAACGGCAGGCGCAGCGGCAACAACAGATCGCGCGGCGTCACCGCGCGGCTCGGCGGCACCGAGGTCAACAGGCGCGCTTGCGCGATCAGCACCGCCAGTGCCAACACGGCGCTGCCAAAGAAGGCGGCGCGCCAGCCGAACATATCGCCAATCAGCGCACCCGCCGGCACGCCGCATACTGCACCGACCGAAATACCGCTCAGGATCAGCGCCGTTGCCCGACCCTGGCTGGCTTCCGGCACCAGATGGCGGCCATAGTTGGCGGCGAATGACCAGAAGCCACCGACGCAAACGCCGAGCAGCACGCGGCCGAGCAGCATCATCGGGAAGTTGACCGCCAGCGCGGAAACCAGATTGGAGACGATCAACAGCAGCGACAGACCGAGCATCAACAGGCGACGATCGAGCCGCCCGGAGGCCAGACTCAGCGCCGGCGCGGCGACCGCAGCGACGATGCCGGGCATGGTCACCATCAGGCCGGCGGTACCGGTACTGACGTTCAGGGAAGGGGCGATATTGGTCAGCAAACCGATCGGCAGGAATTCTGTTGTCACCATAACAAAACAGGCGACCGTCAGTGAAAAAATGGCCAGCCAGGCTGATGATGCAGGTTTATCTTTATTATTCAGCATAATACCGCTCGTCTCAGGAGATATTGTGATTCGCTCGCACCGGCAGCGAGTGACGGAGATCACAATTTACGCAGCGTTGTGCGCCAGATAAATCCGTTTGCGGTAATTACACTGTTTCTGTACAGGAACAATCGTGCCGTACGGCGGCCAGACTAGAGCCCCGGCGCCTTCCACAGCGAGGTGGTCAGGCCGTGATCCACCAGCGTCAGTTGATCGGCATACACTTCCAGCCAGGTCTCCTTCTGCCGTTGATACAAGGTATGCAGGGCCATATCCGGTTGATATTGCCGCTCCCAGCGTACCAGCCGTTCACCGGTTTCCGCCAGCGAGGGATACAGCCCGACGCCAACCCCGGCGGCAATGGCGCAGCCCAGTGCGGTCGCCTCTTTCACTAGCGGCACCTGCACCGGCAAGCCGGTGACGTCGCTGAGGATCTGACTCCACAGCTTGCCTTTGGCACCGCCGCCGGCGAATACCAGCGATTGCGGCTGTACGCCGGAAAAGCGTGCAATTTGCTGCAGATTGCAGGCGGAAACGATCGCCGCATTTTCTTCCAATGCGCGAAACAGCGTCTGCTTGTTGCAACGCTCGGGATCCAGCGACATATTGATAAATGACGGCGCGGCGTGATACCAGTGGTTAAAATGCATGGCGTCGGAAAAAATCGGCATCACGCCGTAGGCGCCGGGCGGCACCCGTGCCGCCATCTCCTCCAGCAGCGCATAGGCATCGACCCCCAGCCGCTGCGCCAGCAGTTTTTCTTCTGCACAGAATGCATCGCGGAACCAGCGCATGGTCAGGCCGGTGAAGAAACTGATGGATTCCGCCTGCGCCATGCCGGGAATAACGTGCGGATTAATGCGAATGTTCATCTCGGGATCGGTCAGCGGCTGGGGCAGATTGACGATTTGCTGCCAAAAGGTTCCGCCCAGCACCGCCGTTTGCCCGGCGCGCACCACCCCCAGCCCCAGACAGCCCAACTGCACATCGCCGCCGCCCATCACCACCGGCGTGCCGGCCAGCAGCCCGCTTTGTTGTGCCGCCAGCGCGGTGACCTGGCCCAGCAGG
The DNA here is from genome assembly GCF_041448735.1 of Serratia odorifera. Lineage (NCBI taxonomy): Bacteria > Pseudomonadati > Pseudomonadota > Gammaproteobacteria > Enterobacterales > Yersiniaceae > Serratia > Serratia odorifera. Next base: position 79,722 of record NZ_JBGMUT010000001.1, read on the forward strand.
CTGCCGGTTTCCTTTACCGGCGACAGCATATCGGCGCGCAGACCGGCCATATCCAGCAGTTCGGGACGCCAGTTGCGGCTGGTCAGATCCAGCATGCCGGTGGTGCCGGCATTGGACGGATCCACCGCCAGTTCACCGCTGAGACAGTTTGCCAGCCAATCGCCGATCATGGTGACCGTCGCCGCGCGGCGATAGATGTCAGGGCGATTATGCGCCAACCACAGCAGGCGCGGCATGGCGCTCAACGCCAGCGTCTGGCCGGAATAGCGATAAACCTCGCGCTCAAAGCCGTGATTATGCAGCTCCTTGAGCTCGCTGACCTCGCGGCTGGCACGAGCGTCGACGTTGGCGCAGGCCCAGATGGCTGCGCCGTCGCTATCGTACAGCACGATACCTTCACGCATCGAACAGCATGCCAGCGCACGGATCTCCTGCGCCTCGGCGTTGGCCTGCTGCAACGCCTGTCGTATGCACTGACAGGCCAGTTGCCAGTTGTGGCTGAGATCGAACTCCATCGAACCGGGCACGTTCGGCACCGCCAGATGGCGCCATTCCGCCTGGCCGCTGGCGATTTGCTGGCCTTCCAGATCGAAAATGACCGCTCGAATGCTGCCCGTACCTGCGTCCAATGCCATCAATAAATTGCGCATAGTTCACACTCTCTGGAAGACCAGTCTTAACTATAGATGGCGGGTGGGATTGACGAGGCAGGCGACGCGGGCGTGAGGTTTAAGAACTGTGAGGTGGGCTGCAAAAACGCCGAGCTGAGGCGGAAATCCGCCCAATAGCGCCTAGCATTGGGGGATATCCCCGTGTCAGCAAGGAGCCGTTATGCAGGTTACGTTAGTCGAAATCAACGTCAAACCCGACCAAGTGGAGCAGTTTCTCGCGGTGTTTCGCGCCAACCATCTTGGCGCCATTGCCGAGCCGGGCAACCTGCGATTTGACGTACTGCAGGATGAGAACATCCCGACGCGCTTTTATATCTATGAAGCCTATAAGGATCGGCACGCGGTGGAGGCGCATAAAAAAACGCCGCATTACCTGCAATGCGTAGAGCAACTGGAGGCGCTGATGACCGAGCCGCGCAAGAAAACCTCGTTTATCGGCGTGATGCCGGCGTAGCCTTTATCGCCGCGCGTCGTCGGCTCGCAGAAAATTTAATTGAGTTGCAGGGTACATCACCGCTAACGTTATACCTATCAACTATCCCGTTGCTCTGGAGCAAACATGGCAGTCCGCGATCGGTTATTGGCGTTGTTGGTGGTGATTATCTGGGGGGTGAATTTCGTCATTATCAAGTACGGCTTACAGAGCATGCCGCCTTTTCTGCTGGCCGGGCTGCGTTTCCTGTTGGTGGCGCTGCCGGCGATATTTTTTATTCCCCGCCCGCAACTGCCGTGGAAATGGCTGATGCTGTACGGCCTGAGCATGAGTTTTGGCCAGTTTGCGCTGTTGTTTCTGGCCATCAAGGTCGGCATGCCGGCCGGGCTGGCGTCGCTGGTGCTACAGGCGCAGGTGTTCTTTACGCTGTTATTGGCGATGCTGCTGCTGGGAGACCGGCTGCGCGCCAACCACCTGGTGGGGATCGTTATCGCCACCGCCGGCATGCTGTTGCTGGCGCAGGCCAGCCTGCAACAGCAGGGGAGCGGCGCGGTGCCGCTGGCCGGACTGTTGCTGACGCTCGGCGCGGCGTTGTCCTGGGCGCTGGGTAATGTTGCCAATAAGAAAATCATGAGCACCTTTCGCCAGCAGGGTATCCTGCCGCTGGTGGTATGGAGCGCGCTGATTCCCATATTGCCATTTTTTGCCTGTAGCTGGCTGTTCGACGACCGTCAGTTGGCGATCGACAGCCTGCGTCATTTGCGCTTAAGCAGCGTATTGGTGATTGCCTATCTGGCGTTTGCCGCCACCCTGTTCGGCTATTCTATCTGGGGCAGCCTGCTGGCGCGTTATGAAACCTGGCGAGTGGCGCCGCTGGCGCTATTGGTTCCGTTGGTTGGGTTGCTCAGTGCCTGGTTGCTGATGGGGGAAACATTATCCACGCTGCAAATTGCCGGTGCGCTGTGCGTGCTGGCCGGCATGGCAGTCAATATGTTTGGCTTGCCGCGTTGGCGGCCGGTCGCCGCTGCCGGCAAATAACCAACGCAGACGGCGCGTGTTTACTCTTCGTTGCGCGCCATCTGCTGGCGCTGGTAGGCGTCGCTGGCGGCCTGTATTTCGTCCAGCACCGACCCCACGTCGGCGCTTTTGCTGCTTTCCTGATAGTGGCCGGTCAGCGTGCTTTCTGGCGTCAGTTTGCCTTCCTGATACAGCGCCCAGATTTCCTTGGCGTATTTGCTGCCCAGCAGCTGCGGCGCGAACTGGCCGTAATATTGCGTCATGTTGTTGATATCACGTTCAAACATGCTTTTGGCGTGATTGTTGGCGGCGGCGTCGACCACCTGCGGTAGATCGATGATCACCGGGCCGTTTTTATCCATCAGCACGTTGAATTCCGACAGATCGCCATGCACCAGCCCGGCGCACAGCATGCGCACCGCGTAGTTCATCATCAATGCATGATCGGCCAGCGCCTGCGCCGGCTCCAGCGTGATGTCGCTCAGGCGCGGGGCCACCAGGCCTTCTTCATCGGTGATAAGCTCCATCAGCAGCACGCCGTCAAGGCAGATATCCGGTTGTGGCACGCGCACACCGGCCTTTGCCAGCAGGTGTAGCGCATCGACCTCGGTGTTTTGCCAGGCTTCTTCCTGCTGTTGGCGACCAAAGCGGGAACCTTTGCTCATCGCACGCGCATCGCGGCTGTTACGCACTTTGCGGCCTTCCTGATAATGCACCGCTTGTTTGAAGTTGCGTTTGTCCGCTTCTTTGTACACTTTGGCGCAGCGGATGTCGTTACCGCAGCGCACGATAAACACGTCGGCCTCTTTACCGCTTTTCAAACGACGAATGACGTCGTCGATTAAACCATCATCTACCAATGGCTGGAGTCGTTTTGGAATTTTCATGCAGCCTTGTACCCTATTTAGGCTCTGGTGTGAATGGTTTGCCTGGTCAGAATTGCCAATTAGACCAGAAAGCGGGTAATTAGTTTGCCCGCCGCCGGCGTTGCTGCGGCCTGTCAGACATTTTCCGCCAATACCCATACGCTGACGCTGCCGCCGTTGACCGGAAAGTCGGCGCGGCCCTCCTGGTCCGTTTCGATCGTCTCTGCGCGGTTGCCAAGGAAGTCGCGCCATTGCCGATGCGCCAGCGCATTGCCCAGCGTCACCGTTTTGCTGTTTTCTGCGCCGTTGGTCAGCACTACCACGCAGCCCGGTGCCTCTGCGGTACCGCTGCGGCTGAAGGCGACACAGTGCCTATCGTCGAAGTAATCGGTTTGTGCCCCGTTGGCAAAACGCTGGCGGGCGACGATCAGTTTTTCCAACTCGGTGATGACCGGCATGTCGATCGGGTACTCGCCGCCATCACGGCCGGTATCCTGATAGCTTGCGCCATACAGATCCGGATAAAACACGCAGGGTACGCCCTGTTCGCGCAGCAGGATCAGCGCGTAGGCCAGCGGTTTGAACCAGGGTTCAACCGGCGCTTCCAGCGATTGTAGCGGCTGTGTATCGTGGTTGGCGACAATCGTCACCGCGTGGCTGGGATGGGTGGCGGTCAGGGTATCGGTAAAGATCTGCGCCATGTCGAATTGATCGGCCTGTTTCGATGCCTGGTGGAATTTCAGATGCAGTGCCACGTCGAACAGCATCACTCTGCCGTCTACCATGTCGATGTATTGTTGCAGCGACGCCAAATCGTGCGACCAGTATTCGGCGACGATCAACAGATCGCGCTGTGCCGCTTCTCGCACGTGGTCGGCCCACTGTTTGAAGAACCAGGCCGGAATGTGTTTGGCGGCGTCGAGGCGGAATCCGTCACAGGGCAGGGTTTCCAGCAGCCAGCGCCCCCAGTATTTCAACTCTTCTGCCACCGCGCTATTGCGTAACTCCACGTCGGCGCCCATCAGATAATCGAAATTGCCTTTCTCGTCATCGACCTGCTCGTTCCAGCCGTCATCGCCGTAGTCGTTGGCGATTTTAAAGATGCCTTTTTCCTGCGGATCTTCCAGGTAATCTACGCCGCTAAAGCAGGTGTAGTCCCAAACGAAGGCGGAATATTTCCCCTGACGGCCTGGAAAGGTGAAACGGGTGTAGGCGGTGGCGTCAAAACCGCGGTCGTCAATGTCATTACGATCCTGCGTATCGGTGCGGTAAACATGCACCCGTTCGGTTTCGTCAGCCCCCATCTTGTGGTTGAACACCGTGTCGTAAATGATGCGTACCCCGTGCTCACGCAGAGTATTGGCGGCATGGATCAGCGATTCCCGGTCGCCGTATTTGGTGGCGCGGCTGCCTTTCTGATCGAACTCGCCCAAATCGAACAAATCGTAGCTGTCGTAGCCAACCGAATAGCCGCCGGATGCGCCTTTGTAGGCCGGTGGTAACCACAGGTCGGTGATGCCGATCTCGGCAATCTGCGCAGCGCGCTGCGCCGCTTCTTGCCATAGCTTGCCGCCATCGGGGTAATACCAATGGAAAAACTGCAATAAAGTGGTTTTTTTCGTCATGAGCCGGCATCCCGCTTAGCCAAAGTAAAGAGGAGGGCGTCCGCAACTGACCGTTTACCTGCCGCGGCTGGCCTCATTTAAGCATGGGCCAAAATTGGCAAAAGGGAAAATCACCCACGGCTATCAATGCGCACCAGGTTTGGCGCATAGCGTAGCGATAGTCGAGACAACGCTAGCAAACCAGATGCGGAACCGGCCTCGCTGGCGCTGAATGTTCAGCACCATGGCGCTGGTGTTGGGGGACGGCAAGCCGGGGCATTGGCGCGCAGCCGGATTACGGCGATGAGTTCATCACGCGACGGGGTGGCGGGGTTTTCCAGAAAACACAAAAGGCGGCCAGGGCCGCCTCTTTGCGCAATTGCCGTGTCAGCAATTGATTAATTGTAGATGATCGCAGTGCCGTGCAGTTTGTTGTCACCGGCAGTTGAAATGATCTGGAATGATTTTGCACCGGCTTCATCCGCTTTGGCTGCCAGTTTGTTTTCCAGGCTAGTCAGGTCAGAAGCACCGCTTACCGTTACCACACCGGCTTTTTGCAGATCGGCAGGTTGGCTGTTAACCAGTTCGGCAGCGAAGCTACCAAATGAAACAGAAGCAAGAGCAAGAGCAGCGATGGTCATTTTCAGGTTTTTCATAATCATATTCCTATCTTATGTTCGGTATGAAGTTTGTTCTGTTGGTCGTTAAATTAATTAACGATCGATAATTTAATGTTAGACGCCGGTTTGGCGAATTGCAAGTTATTTTTTAATGTTCGTTAATTAATTCCTGGTTTTTCGTATCTCTGCGAAGGGTAAAACGGCATTTCCCGGCGCTGGAATTAAATTAACTTACTGTTATTTATAAATAACTGCCGTTCCGTGCAGCTGGTTGTTACCACCGGCACCGATGATGCGGTATGACGAGGCGCCTTGTTGCTCGGCTTTTTTTGCCAGGCTGGCTTGCAGAGAGGTAATATCCGACGCGCCGCTGCTGCTGACGACGCCGATTTTCTGTTGGTTTGCCGGTTGACTGTTGACCTGTTCTGCGGCGAAACTGCCGAAGGAGAGGCTGGCCAGAGTCAGTGCGGTTAATGCTATTTTTAAGTTTTTCATAAAGTTGGTTCCTATCCGAGAATTCGATTGAGTCATTTTGTCTTTGTCGTTACATTTAAATAACGATCGATAACTAAATGGTAATCGCTTCTCGACGCCGGCGCAATATTTTTTTATAATGATCGTTAATTTAATTGGCAAGCCCTGATTCGGGGCGCAACACGCGAGGGTCTATGACTATCAAAGAAGAGGTATGTGCGAAGAAAACGCGCGGCAGACCGAAACAGTTTGATCGCGACCAGGCGCTGGACCGTGCGCTCGATCTGTTTTGGCGCCACGGTTATGAATCAACCTCGCTGGCCGATCTGGTCGAGGTCACCGGCGCCAAAGCGCCGACGCTGTACGCCGAGTTCGGTAACAAAGAGGGGCTGTTTCGTGCCGCCGTTGAACGTTATCTGAGCAAGTACACCACCTGTACCAACCAGTTGCTGGAACAGACGTTACCGATAGCCGAAGTGGTTGAAGCCTACGTGCGCTCATCGGCGGAGGTATTTACCGATCCGCAAACGCCGTCGGGCTGCTTTATGGTGTGTGCTTCCGCGGCATTGTCTCCGGCATCCGACGACGTGGCCGAAATGCTGCGCCGCAAACATCATACGCAGGAAGCCAGCCTCAAGGCCTGTTTCGATCGCAAGGTACAGCAGGGGGAGCTGTTGGCGAAAACCGACACCGCGTTACTGGCCAAGTACATTATGTGCACCATTGAAGGCATGTCGGTTCAGGCGCGTGAAGGAGCCAGCCGTGACGATTTGCTACGCCTGGTGGAGACGCTGATGATGATTTGGCCACGCCTGAGCCAGGTGGGCAACAAGGTTTGATGCCGGCAGCGCCGGCAACTTGCAGGTCATCGAGGCCTCGCTAAGGTGTGCCACGTCTCATGTGCAGCAGCGGGAACGGCTTACCCTGACCGTCACGCTCTGAGCGGCCGATAACGCTGAAGCCGTAATGCCGATAAAACGCCATGGCCTTTGGGTTCTGTTCATTGACGTCGAGCAACAGCACATCATGTTGCTGCTCGACAAACGCCAACAGCGATTTGCCGATGCCTTTGCCGCGCTGTTCGGCGGCAACGAACAGCATCTCGACCTTGTTGGCGTTCATGCCGATGAAGCCGCCAATCCGACCGGTGTGATCCTGAGCGACCCAAACGGCCAGCGTGGGCAGATAGTCATTGGCGATCAACGGACGCAGATCGGCAATCTGCCTTTCCGTCAGAAAATGATGGGTTGCGCGCACAGAACTCAGCCAGACCGCCAGCAATCGTGGGTAATCGTCGGGGGTGCCGGCTCTGATAATCATCTTTTCTACCTCCTGTATTAGCCCACCGGCTACTCTATAACAAAGCCGAACCACGGGGAACGCCCCGTCACCCTATACTGCGCGGCATGCTCTGAGCGGGCGGGAATTCGCCAGCGCCATGGCGTCGTTACTTGCCGTATCCGACCAGAGTGCGCAACCGGGCGGTGAAAAACGGTAAAAAATCGACTGCTTAGCGGAATTTTGAGAGTTTTACGCGTGATCCGGTTGGCGAATGCGTTTTACACTGGCAAAAAGCAGATTTCTATTTCGCGCAGGATTATTTTCCTTGTCTGCGCAGTGACCCTATTGAGGCGATATGAACCAGTCATATGTACTTGCTGAAGTCAGTAATGAAAACCAAACGCTGGTAGCGGTGGTTCAGCAAGATCACCGGGCAGCCTATTTTTATATTTATCCCGCGGAGGCGTTCAGCGAACGTTTTCAGGTACGCGCCTGCTGGTTGCGTAACCTGGCGGCTGCGCCGCAGCAGGAAGATCGCGCCGCGCTGGAACTTGGCCAGCCGCCGATGCTGGCCGCGGAATTTTGCCGCAACCTGGAGGGGGAAGCGCCGCTGAATCCGGAAGGGTTGCAGGTGGTGTGGAATGAAAGCGATGACGGCGCCGCGCTGTGGTATTACGGCCAGCTGCTGTCGGTGATCCCCGGTTGGAGCCTGTATATCGACCATTCGGTGTGTTATTCCGCCAGCTGCATCAAGGAAAGCCCGTTAGCTCATCCACTGGGCTCCGCATCGACCAATACGCAATATGCGCTGGCGGAAAACACCCGCCAGTTTTGGCGCAGTTGGCAGCGTGAAGAAGGCAACCCGTGGCCGAAAATGCAGCGCGACTATCTGGCGCAGTATGAACAGCATTTCGGTCCGTCGGTTAAATATTACGCGATCGATCAGGGCAAGTGGCCGCCGATGGCCATCAGCCAACATGAACGCGACGGCATTTACTATTTTCTGACCATGGGGATCAGCATCCGACCGATGCCGTGGGTCGAGATCCTGTTCAATGATGACGCCACGCAGTACCGGCGCATGGAGCTGGGTATCGCCATTGACGGTCAGTACATGACCGAAGACAACGCGATACAGATGGCCAGTGCGCTGGCGGGCTTTGCCCACGTGCCCTGGGCGCAGATCACCTGGATGGGAGAAGGGCACACCCTGGCGTCGGAAGTGGCACCACAGGGTTATGCAGGCTATGTGCTGTCTTCGCGGTTCTACCCTTATCAGCAGCATTTGACGTTGCCGACCCAGTACGGCGATCCGGTCAATCTTTACTGGGCCAGCCCGGTATTTGAAAACGAACGCATCCAGACTCAGGCGACGCCGAACGGCGGACATGAGCTGGTGACTGGCCTGCGTGAGCAGGGGGTTGACCATATCTTTCGTCCGCGCCAACCGCTATGCTGATGTGAAACTTATCGATGGAGACCCCAATGACCGCAGCGCTGTTGATTATTGATGTGCAGAAAGGCCTGTTTATGCCGCCACCGGCCGATGCCGATGCGGTGATTGATCGGATCAACATGCTGAGCGCCGCGGCGCGCCAGGCGCAGGTGCCGGTGATTTTCATCCAGCATCAGACCGCCGATGATGAACTGGCCCATGGCAGCGATGCCTGGCAGGTTGATCCGCGCTTACAGCAGGTCGCAGGGGATTTGCGGGTAGAAAAAACCACGCCGGACTCTTTTTTGCGTACCAATCTGCAAGCGCTGTTGCAACAGCACGGCGTTACGCAACTGGTGATTTGCGGTTACTCGACCGAATATTGCGTTGACAGCACTACTCGCCGCGCCGCCGGGCACGGTTATCCGGTGGTGTTGGCAGCCGATGCCCACACCAGCCATGACAAGGCGCACGCCAGCGGTCAGTGGATACGTCAGCACCATAACGCCGCGCTGTCGAGCATGGAGAGTTTCGGCGTGCCGATCCGCGCGGTTGCCAGCAGAGATATCCGTTTCTGATCCCTCGGAGCGCCAGACCGGCGCTCCCTGTCCCTAGCTGCCGACGCGGGCTCCACCGTTAATCGGTAACAGCGTACCGGTAATGAATGCCGCTGCCGGCGACGCCAGCCACAACGCCGCTTCGGCAACGTCCTCCACCCGACCGGTACGCGCCAGCGGCGTGTCGGCGGTAATGGCGTCAATAACGCTGGCTGGCAGACCATCGCCAAAAAAACGCGTATCGGCGATGTAACCAGGCGCAATGGCGTTAACGGTAATGCCTTGCGGCCCCAGTTCACGCGCCAGACTGACGGTCAGGCCAACCACGCCGGCCTTGGCGGCGGAATAGCCCAGCGCGCCGGGGTTGCCACTGCCGCATTGCGCAGCGATTGAACTGATATTGACGATGCGTCCGCCCGGCTTGCGCAGGTGCGGCAGCATGGCCTGGGTAAACAGAAAGGTACTCTTCAGGTTACCGTCAATCACCGCATTCCACTGCTGTTCAGCCTGCGCCAATGGCGTATCGACGCTGATAACGCGGGTAAATCCGGCGTTATTGATCAGCACATCTACCGTGCCCAAAGCCTGGATCAGACGCGGCATCAGTGCGTCAATCTCGGCGCGCTGGCTGAGATCCGCCGAAAAGTGCAGCGTGCCGCTGCCGATCCGTTGCGCCGCAGCCTGCAAACGTTGCAGGCTGCGCGCCACGATGGCGACACGGTAGCCCTGCATTGCCATTCGTTGCGCGGTGGCCAGGCCAATGCCGCTTGAGCCACCGCTAATCACGACCGTAGGTTGTGTCATGTGAAACTCCTCCAACTGCCGATGGCGCGTCTGCGCCGGTGATGTCGAGGGAAAGTATTGGTATTTACCGTTGATACCGCCAATACTGTTTTTATGATTTGATAATATGAAAAAGGTATCGCGTGATTGAACTACGCCAATTGCGGCAGTTTATTGCCGTGGCTGAAGAGATGAGCTTTCACCGCGCCGCACAACGCTTGCATATGGCGCAGCCGCCGCTGACGGCGGCAATCCGTAAAATCGAGCAGGAACTGGGGGTTAGGCTGCTGGAGCGTGGCAACCGCATTACGCGTATTACCGACGCCGGGCAGGTGTTTTTGCTCGAAGCGCGGCGCACGCTGGCGCAGTTCGAGCGCACGCTGTTACATACCCAGCGTGCTGCGCAGGGGCAAACGGCGTCGCTGCGGCTGACCTTTGTCGACAGCACGGTCAATGCACTGTTGCCAGGGCTGCTGCGTCAGTTTCGTCAACGTTATCCGCAGATAGATTTTCAGTTGCAGGAAGCCGCCACGGCGGAACAGTTGGTGGCCTTGCGTGACGATCGCGCCGATGTCGGTCTGGTGGTGCTGCCGTTTGCACCGCAAGAGGGCATACAGTTAACGCCGTTGCTGTTGGAGCGCATGATGCTGGCGTTGCCGGAACACCATCCGTTGGCGAACGCCGCGCAGATCGGTTTGTCAGACGTGTCGGAGGAACCTTGGGTGCTGTTCCCGGCGCATTATGGGCCGGGGATGCACGCGGCGATTCTACAGGCATGCGCGATGGCCGGTTTCACTCCGCGGGTAGTACAGCAGGCGCGGCAAATGCAAACCATTGGCGGGTTAGTGGCCGGTGGGGAGGGCGTTGCGCTGATGCCGTCGCTGTTTGCGGCGTTGCGGCCGCCCGGGGTGGTATTCCGCGAACTTAGCGGTATCGGTACGCCGGTGGCGTATTCACTGGCTCTGGCCTACCGGCAGGCATCGCCATTGATCGACGATTTCATCCAGCTTGCGGTGCGGCACGCGGCGGAGTATCAGCAACAGGTATTGCCTCTGGTGCTCTAAGGCGACAAGCGCCATTCCTGCCGCATCGGCAACGGGAATGGCAGCGGCGTTGCGGGTTAGGCCGGGCTATCGGTAATCGGGTGTTTGACCACGAAGATATACGACAGGGCGCCAATCAGGGTAAAGCAGGAACACAGCGTCAACGCCAGGCTAAACGAGTTGGTGGTATCGAGGATCCAACCGGTGATCACCGGCGCAAACGAGGCGAAGATAAAGCTGGCGAAGTTCTGGATGCTGCCCACCGAGGCGGTCATGCGCGAAGTGACCGCCACATGGATCAACCCCCAGCAGGAGGTGCCGGCAAAGTGAATGCAGAACAGCGCCATGCCGATCAGCAATACCGCGCTGTAGGTGGTGGTGGCCTGCGCCACCACCGAGGTGAAGGCGGCGGAAAGCAGCATGCCGGCAACGATGCAGATCTTGCGGCTCTTGAGCGGCACCATGCCGCGCTTGACCAGCCAGTCGGTGACGAAGCCGTTAGACAACATGCCGGCGGCGCCGAACAGGAACGGAATGGCTGACAGCATCCCGGTGCTTTTCAAATCCAGATGGTAGGTGGTTTGCAAATAGCCGGGCAACCAGGCCAGATACAGCCAGGCGGTGTAGTTGATGCCGCTAAAGCCGATCATCATGCCCCACATGGTGCGATTCTTGAACAACGCACGCCATTCCTTCAGGTTCATCGGTTCGCGGCGCGCGCTGACGCTGCCGGCGTTCAGGTAGGTTTGCTCCTGTGCGCTGAGATCGAGATCCTGACGGTTGCGATAAATCATGTACCAGCCGATCGACAGCGCGATGCCCAGCACGCCAATGGTAATGAACATGCCACGCCAGCCAAACGCGATCATCATCGCGGTGAGGATTGGCGGGCTGATGGCCAGGCCAATGGTCGAGGCGGCGTTGAAGATGCCCATCGGCATCCCGCGATCTTTAATGTTGAACCAGTCGTTAATCACTTTTACGCCACACGGGTTCATGGGCGCTTCGCCAATGCCCAGACCGATGCGTACCCAGATAAATTGGGTAAAGCTCTGGATCATGCCGGACAGGGTCTGGAACAGCGACCAGACAAACATCCCCAGTCCGAGCATGATACGCGGCCCCTTGCGGTCCAGCAGCGGGCCACAGGGCAGTTGCGCTATGCCGTAGGCCAATGAAAACGCCGAAAGCAGCAGGCCGATTTCGGTACCGCTCAGCCCCATTTCTTCGCGAATTGTCGAGTTGGCAACCGACAGTGAACTGCGATCGAGAAAGTTAATGATTGCCGCCAAGAATAATAAAATCATTGAGGTGGTCTGGATTTTTTTTATTCTGGCTGAACGAACGATGGCACCGTCAGGTGGCATAGGAATAATGGTATCCGTGTAATTTTCCTGTTTTCCATCACCGGTGCTGGCAGGGCTCACTTTTTCCATCTTTATCTCCAGATGTGTATTTTGTATGTGACTGCAAGTAATCGGTATAGAGGGCGCTGCGATTTGGTGGTGTGATTAATGCGCATTCCGTGCGCCGGATAGGCTTTTACTGTTTTTTATCGGTTTTAAATATGCCGATGGTAAATAAAAGGGAGGGCGTCAGGCGACGGACTGATTAATCGAACGAATCATCGATTGTTTGGCGGTGTCGAGATGATGGTGCAGCTCGCGGATGGCTTCCTGATCGTTACGGCAGATAAGCGCGCTGAGGATCGCCATGTGCTCCTCGATGGCAATGATGTTTCGCTGCTTGAGATCGGTTTCATCCCATTGATAATGAAAGTGGAAAATCACCGAGATAATCTCCAGCGACTGGTTGAAGAACGGGTTGTTGGCGGCAGAAAGGATCAGCCCGTGCAGATCCCGATCGAGTTGCGAAAACAGCCGGTAATTGCTGCTGATGGTTTCACGCAGCTCACGGTGACGGCTCAGCAGTTCTTTGGCCTGCAACCAGCGTTCATCATGCGACGGCAGATTCAAAAAGCGTGACAGGGCGTGGGTTTCCAGCATCTGCCGCAGTTCAAACAGTTGCTCGGCGTAGTGCCGATCGAACTGCTTCATGCGCCACTGGCCGCGTTTGACATTGTCGAGCAGATTGTAGCGGCTAAAGCGCAGCAAAAATTCCCGGACCACAACCGGGCTGACGTTGACCAGCCGCGACAGTTGCAGTTCGCTGAAACAGTCGCCGGCGCGCAGCTGTTTTTGGTTAATCATCTGATAAAACGCCTTTTCAAACAGCGTGCTTTGCGCGTCCAGGGTCTGTGCCATGCAGTCGAAACCGTCTTCCGCCTGCGGCAAACGCAGGATCGCATAATTATCCTGCACCTTTGCCAACACCCCGCAGCGCTGAAAGTGGTCCAGGGCATGGCGTACCGTGGTGCGACTGATGTTGTACATTTCGGCCAGCGCCGCCTGGGAGGGCAGCGGCGAGCGGATATGTCCGTGAATCAGGCCATCGATCATCTGGTTAATCACATTTTGTCGCAAATTTTGGCTTCGGCTCATGGCGTATCTCAGCTGTTTTTTATGAATTTAAAACCAATTTAAAACGGTTTATTTGGCGCTGAATCACAAATCATCATAATTAAAACGCCAGCCGGTTATTTTTATTTAATAACCAACTCCAGATAACTGGAGGAACCATAATGACCACAATGAATACATTGATTTGCCAGCAACCCACACAATTGGTTTATCAGCAGCGGCCGATACCGACGCCGGCGGCGGATGAGGCAGTGATTAAAATGATTACCGTGGGTATCTGCGGCACGGATATTCATGCCTGGTCGGGTCATCAGCCTTATTTCAGCTATCCCCGAGTATTGGGCCATGAAATATGTGGCGATATCGTCAGCGTGGGTAGCCAGGTCAGCGGTTTGCGTGTCGGGCAGCGCATGGCGGTGATCCCGTATCTGTCCTGTGGCCAGTGCGGGGCCTGCCACAGCGGCCGCAGCAACTGTTGTGAAAACATTTCGGTGATCGGCGTGCACCAGGACGGCGGTTTCTGCCAGTATCTTAGCGTACCGGCCAGCAATTTATTGCCGGTGGGGGATATCGCGCCGGAGGCCGCGGCGCTGATCGAACCGTTTGCCATCGCCGCCCATGCGGTGCGACGGGCAGCCATCGTTGCCGACGATCATCTGCTGGTGGTCGGAGCCGGGCCGATTGGTCTTGGCGTGGCGGCGATTGCCCTGGCGGACGGCGCCCGGGTCGTGGTGGCCGATACCAGTGAACAGCGGCGGGCGCATGTTGCGCAGGTGCTCGGCGTCGCCACGCTGGATCCGGCGCAGGCAGGGTTCGACGCGGCGCTACGCGAGCAGTTTGATGGCCGGTTGGCAGCAAAGGTGATTGATGCCACCGGCAATCAGCGGGCGATGAATAACACCGTTAACCTGATCCGCCATGGCGGTAGCATCGTGTTTGTTGGGCTGTTCAAAGGCGAATTCAGCTTCTCCGATCCGGAGTTCCATAAAAAGGAAACCACCTTGATGGGCAGCCGCAACGCCACCCATGAGGACTTCGTCAAGGTAGGCCGATTGATGGCAGCCGGCAGCATCACCGCTGACATGATGCTGTCGCATCATTTTGACTTCGACACCCTGGCACAACGTTATGAAAGCGACGTGATCAACAATAAATCATTGATTAAAGGCGTAATTCATTTCAGCTGAACAATGCCTTCCCGCTTGCCAGCGACGGGCGCAGCATACGGCACCCGTCGCTCGGCCGTCATTTTCCGGCCATAAAACCATCATCCAGATGTCATAAACTTATCCCTTAATAGGTGCCGATAACGAATAGCCAACCTAACCAATGAGAGATGGCTTATGGCTCAGGCACAGTTAAAACTTGCAACAACCGATTTCCCAGGGCAACAGCCGATCCCACTGCGCAAAGTCCTGGCGGTCAAAGGGCTGGGTAAAGCCTATAAATCCCAGCAGCGGGTATTGGACGATATCAATTTCGATTTGCACGCCGGCGAATTTGTCGCGGTGATCGGCCGCTCTGGCGCCGGCAAATCCACGCTGCTGCACACGCTCAACGGCACCATTCCTTCCAGCTGCGGTGAAATGCTGCACTTTGACGAAGCCGGCGTGGCGCAGGACATCGCGCAACTTTCCGCCCGCCAGATGCGCCAATGGCGTGCCTGTTGCGGCATGATTTTCCAGGATTTCTGCCTGGTGCCGCGTCTGGACGTGATTACCAACGTGTTGCTCGGGCGGCTCAGCCATACCTCTACGCTCAAATCCTTTTTTAAAGTATTCGACGACGCCGATCGTGCGCGCGCCATCGAACTGTTGCAGTGGCTCAATATGTTGCCGCATGCGCTGCAGCGGGCCGAAAACCTGTCCGGCGGGCAGATGCAGCGCGTGGCGATTTGCCGCGCATTGATGCAGAACCCGAAGATCCTGCTGGCCGACGAGCCGGTTGCCTCGCTGGATCCGAAGAACACCCGCCGCATTATGGACGCATTGCAGAAAGTCAGCGAGAACGACATCGCGGTGATGGTGAACCTGCACTCGGTGGAACTGGTGCAGGAATACTGCACGCGGGTGATTGGTATCGCGCAGGGGAAAATTGTTTTTGACGGTCATCCATCACAGCTGAATGACCGGATTTTGCACCAGTTGTACGGCGAAGACGTTAATCAAATACATTAATTTAAAAGGCTACAGCAATGAAAAAAGTATTCAGTCTGACCACCATGATGGCCGGCGCGATGATGGTATTTAACGCTGGCGCTGCGGACGCGCCCAAAGAGCTTAATTTAGGCATTCTCGGCGGTCAGAACGCCACCCAGCAGATTGGCGACAACCAGTGCGTAAAGCAGTTCTTTGACAAGGAGCTGAACGTTGATACCAAACTGCGTAACTCGTCCGACTATTCCGGCGTGATCCAGGGGCTGTTGGGCGGCAAGATCGACCTGGTGCTCAGCATGTCGCCAGCGTCGTTCGCCTCGGTGTATATCAAGGATCCGCAGGCGGTCGATCTGGTCGGCATTGCCGTCGACGATGTCGATCAGTCGCGGGGTTACCATTCGGTGGTGGTGGTCAAAGCCGACAGTCCTTACCAGAAACTGGAAGATCTGAAAGGCAAATCGTTCGGTTTTGCCGATCCGGATTCTACCTCCGGCTTCCTGATGCCGGATCACAGCTTCAAACAGCTGTTTGGCGGTAACTCGGACAATAAATACAACGGCTTTTTCTCTAGCGTGACCTTTTCCGGCGGCCATGAGCAGGACATTCTCGGCGTGCTGAACGGCCAGTTTGAAGGCGCCGTCACCTGGACATCGCTGATTGGCGATTACAACACCGGTTATACCAGTGGCGCGTTCACCCGCATGATTCGCATGGATCAGCCGGATCTGATGAAAAAGATCCGCATCATCTGGCAATCCCCGCTGATCCCGAACGGCCCGATCCTGGTGCGCAATGCACTGCCGGCCGACTTCAAGGCCAAGGTCGTGGCGGCGATCAAAAAGCTGGATAAGGAAGATCACGGTTGCTTTATCAAGGCGATGGGCGGTAAGCAGCACATTGGCGAAACCACGCTGGCGGAATACCAGCCGGTGATTGACCTGAAGCGCGCGTTGGCGAAAGGCGAACGTTAAACCAGCGCCGGAGGTTCAAGCACGGGGCGCGGTACGCCGCGCCCGATTGGCATCAACAGGTTAACGTGGACCGTGCGGTTCAGTCTCTGACGGTGAGTTATTTTGAATACAGATTTTGCGCATTATTACCAGCGGGTTCGCAGCAAACAAAAGCGTGAAACGCTGATATGGTCGCTGACGCTGGCGGTACTCTATCTTGGCGCCGGCAAGCTGGCCGAGTTCAATTTGCATACCGTATGGGTATCGCTACCGAATTTCTTTGATTACCTTGCCGAAACGCTGCCGATCCTGCATTGGGATCGCCTGTTCGCCGATGGCCATACCGAAGGCTCGTTGGCCTATTGGGGCTACCGCCTGCATATCCAGCTGCCGTTGCTGTGGGAGACACTGAATCTGGCGCTGGCGGCAACCCTGCTGTCGGTGCTGGTTGCCGGCGTGCTGGCGTTTCTGGCTGCCAACAACACCCATAGCCCGGCGTCGCTGCGCATGGCCATTCGCACACTGGTGGCCTTTTTGCGTACCATGCCGGAGCTGGCCTGGGCGGTGATGTTTGTGATGGCGTTTGGCATTGGCGCGATACCGGGCTTTATGGCGCTGGCGCTGCACACCATCGGCAGCCTGACCAAGCTGTTTTACGAAGCGCTGGAAACCAGTTCCAACAAACCGGTGCGTGGACTGGTCGCCTGTGGTGCGACGCCGCTGCAACGCATGCGTTTTGGCCTGTGGCCGCAGGTCAAGCCGGTGTTTCTGTCATACAGTTTCATGCGCCTGGAAATCAACTTCCGCCAGTCAACCATTCTGGGATTGGTGGGGGCGGGTGGCATCGGTCAGGAACTGATGACCAATATCAAACTGGACCGTTACGATCAGGTCAGCATGACGCTGCTGCTGATTATCGTGGTGGTATCATTGCTGGACTACATCTCCGGCGAACTGCGCAAACGCGTGGTGGAGGGGGGCAAATGATGCTCGGACAAACGGTTTCCGCAGAACGGTTACAGACCTTGCAACGGCAGCATACGGTCATTTTTTCGCAGCAGCGCCGTTACCTGCGTACCCTGGGCCTGATTGCCGCGGCGATCGGCGTATATTATCTGTTCTTCTTTCTGTTCTTCGGCATTTCCTGGCCGCAGTTGCTGAATGGCTGCCAGCAAATCGGCCGCTATTTTATGCGTATGTTCGTCTGGCATGACTTCGTCAACTGGCCGTTCGGCTATTATTTCCAGCAGATCTTCATCACCATCGGCATTGTGTTTGCCGGCACGCTGACCGCGACGCTGCTGGCATTGCCGCTGTCGTTCCTGGCGGCACGCAACGTGATGTCGACGCCGCTGTTGCGGCCGATCGCTGCGCTGGTGCGCCGCTTGCTGGATCTGCTACGTGGCATCGATATGGCGATCTGGGGGCTGATTTTCGTGCGCGCCGTCGGCATGGGGCCACTGGCCGGGGTGCTGGCGATTGTGGTGCAGGACGTCGGCTTGCTGGGCAAGCTGTATGCCGAAGGGCATGAAGCGGTGGACAAGTCGCCGGGGCGTGGCCTGACGGCAGTGGGCGCCAACGGTTTGCAGAAACATCGCTACGGCATCTTTACCCAGTCGTTTCCTACTTTTCTGGCACTCAGCCTGTATCAGATTGAATCCAATACCCGTTCTGCGGCGGTGCTGGGCTTTGTCGGCGCCGGCGGTATCGGGCTGGTGTATGCCGAAAACATGCGGCTGTGGAACTGGGACGTGGTGATGTTTATCACGCTGCTGCTGGTGGCGGTGGTGATGACCATGGACAAGGTTTCTTCGGTACTGCGCAACAAATACATTATTGGCGAAGACATTCCGCTGTATCAGCAAAAAAGCCAAATCGATTGAGAAACCCCTTACCGATCCCTATACTGCCGCACATATTCAAGGCGTGCGGCAGCCTTTCCATGTCGCGCCGCGCGTCTTCCCGCTTTACCAGCTAAAGGCAATTCCATGATTAACAATGACGTCCTGCGCAGTGTGCGCTACATGCTGAGCATTAACGACGTAAAAATGGTTGAGATCGTCAAACTGGACGGTTTTGACGTTGATGTCGCGGCGATGGGCGCTTATGTCATCAAAGAAGGCGAACCGGGCTTTGAAAAATGCCCCGACGAGGTGATGGCGCATTTCCTGAACGGCCTGGTGTTCTTTAAACGCGGCAAGGATGACAAATTCCCGGCACCGCCGGTAGAGCTGCCGATCACCAATAACCTGGTGCTGAAGAAACTGCGCGTGGCGTTTGAACTGAAAGACACCGATCTGTTCCAGATCTTCACCGCCGTTGATTTCCGTATCTCCAAGCCGGAGCTGAGCGCGCTGTTCCGCAAGCAGGGCACCAAGAACTACCGCCCATGCGGCGATCAGATGCTGCGCTACTTCCTGAAAGGGCTGGCGCAGCGCGTACGCGGCGCATAATCCGTGCCGGGCCGCTAACGCATCGGCTCGTGGCAATCTCCAGCACCTCTCTCGAGGTGCTTTTTTTTTGCACCTTTTTTGTTCGCCCCCTGCGCGCCGCTGGTGCATGCTTTTTGTCCGTTTCGTAATGAATTTTTATTTAATCATTTAAAATCATGTGGATGAAAAACTGGCACGCGGGTTGCTCAGCTGAATTCAATCTTGTGTACTAGATGGAATTCAGCCGATGACCCAGCCAGTAAAGCAACACGGTTTTACCCTCAGCGAATGGCAGCATTACTACCAGACCCAGCCGAGCGCCGAACGTATCGCCTGCGTGCGCCTGACCATCGATGCGCTGTTGCACGGCCTCGACGCGCAAGACAACGCCTGGATCTGTCTGGCTGACGCCGAGCGCCGCCAGGCGCAGTATCGCCAATTGGCACAACGGCTGGAGGCGGTGGCGGGGGATCTCAGCCGCTTGCCGCTGTTTGGCATACCGTTCGCGGTGAAAGACAATATCGACGTGGGCGGCTGGCCAACGTCGGCTGCCTGCCCGGCGTTCGCCTATCAGGCCAAGGCGGATGCAGAAGTGGTTGCCAGGCTGCGTGCCGCCGGTGCCATCGTTATCGGCAAGACCAACCTTGACCAGTTCGCTACCGGATTGGTAGGTACTCGCTCCCCGCACGGTGCGGTGGTCAACAGCATTAACCCGCTGTACGTCAGCGGCGGATCCAGCTCAGGTTCGGCGTCGGTGGTGGCGCGTGGGCTGACGCCTTTTTCGCTGGGCACCGATACCGCCGGTTCCGGACGTGTACCGGCCGGCTTCAATAACATCGTCGGGCTGAAGCCGACCAAAGGCTGGCTGTCGAATCGTGGCGTGGTGCCGGCGTGTCGACTCAATGACTGCGTATCGGTTTTTGCGCTGACGGTGGCCGATGCGGCGCTGGTCGCCGAGCTGGCCGGCGGTTATCACGCCGACGACGCCTATTCTCGCGCCAATCCGGCCACTGCCCCGGCGGACTTGCCACACGCGCCGCGCTTTGCCGTGCCGCAAACGCTGGAGTTCTTTGGCGACAAACAGGCCGAACGGGCATTCCAGGCGGCGCTGGACCAATTACAGGCCGCCGGCGTGCGGCTAGAACCACTGGATTTTACGCCGTTTCGCGTGCTGGCGGAGCAGCTCTACTACGGCCCGTGGGTGGCAGAACGCACCGTGGCGGTGGAAGGCCTGCTCAGCAGCCACCCCGACGCCATCGATCCGGTGGTGCGCGGCATCCTCGGTAACGGCCAGCAATACAGCGCCTGCGACGCCTACAAGGCGGAATACCTGCGTGCCGAACTGGCGCGCCAGATTAACCGGCAACTGGCGCAGTTTGATGCGCTGGTGGTGCCAACCTCACCGACCATCCGCACTCTGGCGGAAATGGCGCAGGAACCGGTGCTGTTTAATTCACAGTTTGGCACCTATACCAATTTCACCAATCTGGCTGACCTTTGCGCGTTGGCGCTGCCGGCGCCGATGCGCGCCGACGGTCTGCCGGCGGGTATCACGCTGATCGCACCGGCCTGGCACGATCGGGCGCTGGCGGCGTTTGGCCGGCGCTGGCAGCAAGGTCAAGACTGGCCGCTGGGGGCTACCGCTCGCGGCATGTCGCCGCAGCCGGCGCTGGCGCCTTCCCCACAGCATCTGCGGCTGGCCGTAGTGGGCGCTCACCTTAGCGGTATGCCGCTCAACGGCCAATTAACCCGGCGCCAGGCGGTGTGGGTGGAGCAAACCACCACCGCGCCGTGCTACCGGCTGTATGCGCTGGCTGACACCCAGCCACCCAAACCGGGGCTGGTGAAGGCGCAGAGCGGCGCGGCGATCGACGTTGAACTGTGGGATATCCCGCTGGCGCGCGTTGGCGAGTTTTTGGCCGAGATCCCGGCGCCGTTGGGTATCGGTACGCTGCTGCTGGCGGATGGTCGCCGGGTGAAGGGTTTTATCTGCGAGCCGGCTGCGTTGACCGCCGCCGTGGATATTACCGACTTCGGTGGCTGGAGAAATTACACCCGCCAACTGGCGAGCCGCGATGACGTGGGTGCAAGCGACGCTCCCGGTTGCTGACATCGCTGATGGCCGGATGCTCCCCGTTTGTCGACGGCGATCGGGGCCGGAAACGTTCTGGATACATAAGGATTTCATAATGTTTACCACCGTATTGATTGCCAATCGTGGCGAAATTGCCTGCCGCGCGATCCGCACCCTGAAACGTCTAGGGATCGCCAGCGTCGCAGTGTATTCCGCTGCCGATCGCCATGCACCACACGTCACCGACGCCGATTGCGCGGTAGCGCTGGGTGGCGAAAAGGCCGCAGACAGTTACCTGTGCATTGACAAGATCCTGGCTGCGGCGGCGCAGAGCGGCGCGCAGGCGATTTATCCCGGTTACGGATTCCTGTCGGAAAGCGCCGAATTTGCCGAGGCCTGCGAGGCGGCCGGCATCGCGTTTATTGGCCCGACCGCCCGGCAGATCCGCGAATTTGGCCTCAAGCACCGCGCCCGTGAACTGGCGGCGCTCGCCGGGGTGCCGATGACGCCGGGCACCGGTCTGCTGGATAGCGTAGAGGCAGCGGTTGAAGCGGCGGCACACATCGGTTACCCGGTGATGCTGAAAAGTACCGCCGGCGGTGGCGGTATTGGCCTGTCGCGCTGCGATGATCAGGCCGCGCTGCGGGAAGCCTACGACGGTGTGAAGCGTATGGGACAACAGTTCTTCCGCGACGCCGGTGCGTTTGTTGAACGCTGCGTCGAACGGGCGCGCCACGTGGAAGTGCAAATCTTTGGCGATGGTCAGGGGCGCGTGCTGGCGCTTGGCGAACGAGACTGCTCATTGCAGCGGCGCAACCAGAAAGTGGTGGAAGAAACGCCGGCGCCAAATCTGCCCGAGGCGACCCGGCAGGCGCTGCATCGCGCGGCGATTGCACTGGGTGAATCGGTCAACTATCGCAGCGCTGGCACGGTGGAGTTTATCTATGACGGCGAGCGCGACGAGTTTTACTTTCTGGAGGTGAACACCCGACTACAGGTTGAGCACCCGGTGACCGAAGCGGTAACCGGCCTGGATCTGATCGAATGTATGCTACAGGTGGCGGCGGGTGACGATTTGGACTGGGCGGCGTTGCAACGCGCTCCGCAGGGCGCGGCGATCGAGGTGCGCATTTATGCCGAAGACCCGCTGAAAAACTTCCAGCCAAGCCCCGGCGTACTGACCGAGGTCAGTTTCCCGCCTGACGTGCGGGTTGACGGCTGGGTCAGTACCGGCAGCGAAGTATCGGCGTTTTACGATCCGATGATCGCCAAGCTGATCGTGTATGGCGACGATCGGGCGCAGGCGCTGGCGAAAATGCAGCAGGCGCTGGGCGCCACGCAACTGCACGGCATTGCCACCAATCTGGATTACCTGCGCCAGATCGTGGCGACCGAGGCGTTCCGTCACGGCGACGTCTGGACGAGGATGCTCGACGACTTCAGTTACCAGGCGCACTGCATTGAAGTGCTGCAACCCGGCACTTACAGCAGTGTACAGGACTATCCCGGCCGGCTGGGGTATTGGGATATCGGCGTGCCGCCGTCCGGGCCGATGGATGATTTTGCTTTCCGTCTGGCCAACCGCATCGTCGGCAACCATCCGAGTGCCGCCGGGCTGGAGTTCACCCTGCAAGGCCCGACGCTGCGTTTTCACTGCGCGGCCACCATTGCCCTGACCGGCGCCGACTGCCCGGCAGAGCTGGACGGCGAACCATTGACCTATTGGCAACCGATCGCGGTGCGTGCCGGGCAGCGACTGACGCTCGGCCGGGCGCGCCACGGCTGCCGAACCTATCTGGCAGTGCGCAACGGCTTTGACGTGCCGATGTATCTCGGCAGCCGTTCCACCTTCGCACTCGGCCAGTTTGGCGGCCATGCCGGCCGCATTCTGCGGGTTGCCGACATGCTGGCCATCGCCCAGCCAGAGCTGTCTGCCAGCAGCACGCCGGCACCGATCGCCGCGCCGCAGGCGATGGACGACAGCCTGATCCCGCAGTATGGCGAGGTCTGGAATATTGGCGTGCTGTATGGGCCGCACGGCGCGCCGGATTTCTTCACCCCACAATCGATTGAAACCTTTTTTGCCAGCGAATGGCAGGTGCATTACAACTCCAACCGTCTTGGCGTGCGGCTATCCGGGCCAAAACCCGACTGGGCACGGCAGGACGGCGGCGAAGCGGGGCTGCATCCTTCCAACGTGCATGATTGTGAATACGCCATCGGCGCCATCAACTTCACCGGTGACTTCCCGGTGATCCTCACTCGCGACGGGCCGAGCCTCGGTGGTTTCGTCTGCCCGGTAACCATTGCCAAGGCCGAACTGTGGAAAGTCGGTCAGGTGAAACCGGGCGATCGCATCCGTTTCCATCCGATTGGCTTCAAGCAGGCGCAGTCGCTGGAGCAGGCGCAGCTCGGCAGCATTGAAGCGCTGGCGGCGATCAAGGCCATTACTCTGCCGGCTCCGGCGTTGACGCCGGGCGATACGGCGTCGGCGACCATCGTTGCCGCGCTGCCCGCAGAGCAGGGGCGACCGGCGGTGGTGTATCGCCAGGCGGGGGACGGCTACCTGCTGATGGAGTACGGCGACAACGTGCTGGATCTGGCATCGCGGCTGCGTATTCATCTGCTGATGCAATCGCTGGAGCAGCAGCCGATCGCTGGTGTGGAAGAGCTGGCGCCGGGGGTTCGCTCGCTGCAGGTTCGCTACGACAGTCGGGTTATCGGTCAGCGCGATCTGGTGGCGCGCCTGCTGACGCGCGAACTGGCGTTGGCTGACGTCAGCA
The DNA here is from genome assembly GCF_041448735.1 of Serratia odorifera. Lineage (NCBI taxonomy): Bacteria > Pseudomonadati > Pseudomonadota > Gammaproteobacteria > Enterobacterales > Yersiniaceae > Serratia > Serratia odorifera. Next base: position 103,381 of record NZ_JBGMUT010000001.1, read on the forward strand.
ACCTGAAGGTGCCGACGCGCATCGTGTATTTACCGATGGCGTTTGAGGATTCCGCCACGCTGGGGGCGGTGGATCGCTATCAGCAAACCGTGCGCTCCAGCGCACCATGGCTGCCCAACAACGTCGATTTCATTCAGCGGATTAATGGGCTGAGCCAGCGTGAACGGGTGCGTGACATCATCTTCGACGCCAGTTACCTGATCCTCGGGCTTGGCGACGTCTATCTCGGCGCGCCTTGCGCGGTGCCTGTCGATCCACGTCATCGCCTGCTGAGTTCGAAATACAGCCCGGCGCGAACCCATACCGCCGAAGGGACGGTAGGCATCGGCGGTATGTATATGTGCATTTACGGCATGGATTCGCCGGGGGGCTATCAATTGGTCGGGCGCACGCTGCCGATCTGGAACAAGTACCTGAAAAACTCGCAGTTCTCCGCCGGGCAGCCGTGGCTGCTGCGCTTCTTCGACCAGGTGCGCTTTTATCCGGTCAGCGAACAGGAGTTGGAACAGCAGCGCGAGGCGTTCCGTGAGGGGCGCATGCAAATCCGCATTGAACCCGGTGAGTTCGACTTCGCCGAATACAACCGTTTCCTGGTGGATAACGCCGGGCAGATCGCCGAGTTCCAGCAGCGTCAGCAGCAGGCATTTCGCAGCGAAGTGGCGCGCTGGCAGGCTGAAGATGCCGAGCCGGAAGCGCAACTCTTGCCGCCGGTGGAGGACGACAGCCAGATCGACGGCTATCTGGTCAGCGCCGATTTGAATGGCAACGTGTGGAAAATCCTGGTCGAACCGGGCCAGTCGGTCGAAGCGGGCCAACCGCTGATTGTGGTGGAAGCGATGAAAATGGAACTGGCGGTCACCGCGCCGCGCGCCGGCGTGGTCAAGCGCATCAGTTGCCAGCCCGGTAGGCCGGTAGGCCCGGGCGATGCGTTGCTGTGGCTGGAACACGCCAGCTGAGCGACGCGCACAGGCTTTGCGGAGCCGGGCGAATACCCACGGGACAGAGAGGAAGCGTATGCAAATCGCCAATCACCACAACAAGACACGGCCGGAGGGGCTGGCGGAGCGCATCTATTTGCAGCTCAAGGACGACATCTTTGAGTTTCGGCTGCTGCCGGGCGACCGTTTCAGCGAAAGCGACGTCGCCGCACGTATGGACGTCAGCCGTACGCCGGTACGCCAGGCGCTGTTCTGGCTGGAACGGGAGGGCTATGTCGACGTGCATTTTCGCAGCGGCTGGCAGGTGCGCCCGTTCGATTTTGCCTATTTCGAGGAGCTGTACGACCTGCGCATCGTGCTGGAGCGGGAAGCGGTGAAGCGCCTGTGTGCCCGGTCAGTGGGGGAAACGCCGCCGACGCTGACGGAACTGGCGGCGTTCTGGCTGCATGACCCGCGGCTGGAAGAGGGCAAAACCGTGGCGCTGCACGATGAGCAATTTCACCTGACGCTGGTCGCTGCCGCCGGTAACGGGGAAATGGCGCGCATTCATCGTGACGTCACCGAGAAGATTCGCATCATTCGTCGGCTGGACTTTACCCAGGGGCCGCGTATCGAGGCGACCTATAACGAACACGCCGCGATTTTGCAGGCGATTTTGCAACACCGCACTGAGGAGGCACAAACGCTGCTCGCTAATCACATTGCCGTCAGCAAGGCCGAAGTACGAAAAATAACCCTGCATATGCTGCATCAGGCGCGGCGTTGACAGGGCAGGCATTCATCTCATTTCACCAGGAGTCGCACTATGCAACGTCGTCATTTTATCAAGGCTTTCGCTCTGTCCGCCAGCGTGATCGGCATGGGAATCGCCTGGAGCGTACAGGCCGCCGACACCATCAAGGTCGGTATCCTGCACTCGCTGTCCGGCACCATGGCCATTTCTGAAACGCCATTGAAAGACGTGGCGTTGATGACCATTGCGGATATCAACGCCAAGGGGGGCGTATTGGGCAAAAAGCTTGAACCAGTGGTGGTCGATCCGGCCTCCAACTGGCCGCTGTTCGCCGAAAAGGCGCGCCAGTTACTGACGCAGGATAAAGCGGCGGTGGTGTTTGGCTGCTGGACCTCGGTGTCGCGCAAATCGGTGCTGCCGGTGTTTGAAGAGCTGAACGGCCTGCTGTTCTACCCGGTGCAGTATGAAGGCGAAGAAATGTCACCCAACGTGTTTTATACCGGCGCGGCGCCAAACCAGCAGGCGATCCCGGCGGTGGAGTACCTGATGAGCGAAGACGGCGGCAGCGCCAGGCGCTTCTTCCTGCTGGGTACCGACTATGTCTACCCGCGCACCACTAACAAGATCCTGCGCGCCTTCCTGCATTCGAAGGGGGTACAGGATAAAGATATCGAGGAAGTGTATACGCCATTCGGCTATAGCGATTACCAAACCATCGTCGCCAACATCAAGAAGTTCTCCGCCGGTGGCAAAACTGCGGTGATCTCCACCATCAACGGCGATTCCAACGTGCCGTTCTATAAAGAACTGGCCAATCAGGGACTGAAAGCCACCGAGGTACCGGTGATCGCCTTCTCGGTCGGCGAGGAGGAGCTGCGTGGCATCGACGCCAAGCCGCTGGTGGGCAATCTGGCCGCGTGGAACTACTTCCAGTCGGTGGATAACCCGGTCAACCGCAAGTTCGTCGCCGAATGGCGCGCCTATGCCAAAGCGCATAACCTGCCAAATTACGCCAGTGCCGTAACCAACGATCCGATGGAAGCGACCTACGTCGGCATCCATATGTGGGCGCAGGCGGTGGAAAAAGCCGGCACCACCGACGTGGATAAAGTGCGCGCCGCGATGGCCGGGCAAAGCTTTGCCGCGCCGTCGGGCTTTACCCTGACCATGGACAGCACCAATCACCATCTGCACAAACCGGTAATGATCGGTGAAATCGAAGACAACGGGCAGTTCAACGTGGTGTGGCAGACCGACCAGCCGGTGCGTGCGCAACCGTGGAGCCCGTTTATTGCCGGCAACGACAAAAAGCCAGACAGCCCGGTGAAGGGCGGTAAGTAATGCCATTGGTCGGCAGTGGCGCGGCGTGCCGCGCCGTTTGCCGACCAGGCAAAGCCAAGGCCGGGTACGCCCGGCGCAACGGAGAGACAGCCAATGCCATTATTGAGCTTATCCAGACTGCGGCCGTGGTTATGGCTGCTGTGTTGCCTGCCGCTCTGGGCACAGGCCGGACCGGCCAGTGATTTTGCCGCCGCCAGCCGCGCTCAGCAGGCGCGATTGCTGCAGGCGTGGGCCGCCGAGCCGGACGCTGCGCGGCTGCCATTGTTACAGGCGCTGAAGCAGGAAAAGGTGGTGATTGACGGCGCCGGGCAGGCGTTCGTCCAGCAGGGCGATAAACTGCTGCCGCTGGAGGGGGATGCCGCAGTGCAGGGGACGGTGAAAAAAGTGTGGCTGAATAACCGGCTGCGCATCCTGATCGCCAATGCCCTGTCGGCGCACCGCCTGGTCAGTGACGATGCACAACTGCGATTGCAGGCGGCCACCGCGCTGCAACGCGAGGCACAAAGCGACCAGTTGCCGTTGCTAAGCCGACGGCTGGCGGTGGAGCAGAACGCGGAGGTTCACCTGGCGTTGAGCGTGGCGCTGGCCAACCTGCAACTGGCTGCCGACAGCCCGCAGGTGCGGCTGAACGCGGTGAAGTTGCTGGGCAGTTCGAGCGATGCGCAAACCCTGGCGCGTCTGCAAACGCTGACACAGGCGGCCAACGAGCCGGATGCCGCGGTGCGGGCCGCCGCGCAGCAGAGTCTGGACAGCATCAAGCACCGACTGATGATCGGCGATCTGATCGGTCAGGCGTTTGCCGGGCTGTCGCTGGGATCGATCCTGCTTTTGGCGGCGCTCGGACTGGCGATCACCTACGGTTTACTCGGGGTAATCAACATGGCTCACGGCGAGATGCTGATGCTCGGCGCCTATGCCGCCTATCTGGTTCAGGGGCTGTTTCAGCAGTTCGCACCGCAGTGGCTGGCGCTGTATCCGCTGGTGGCGCTGCCAGTGGCGTTTGCCGTGACCGCGGCGATTGGCATGGCGCTCGAGCGCACGGTGATTCGCCACTTGTATGGCCGGCCGCTGGAAACGTTGCTGGCGACCTGGGGCATCAGCCTGATGTTGATCCAACTGGTGCGGATGCTGTTTGGCACACAGAACGTGGAGGTGGCCAACCCCGCCTGGCTGTCCGGCGGGATCGCACTGTTGCCCAACCTGGTGCTGCCGTGGAACCGCATCGCGGTAATGGTGTTTGTGGCGCTGGTGTTGGTGTTTACCTGGCTGTTGCTGAATAAAACCCGGCTCGGCATGAACGTGCGTGCGGTAACGCAAAACCGCGCCATGGCCGCGTGCTGCGGCGTGCCGACCGGGCGTGTTGACATGCTGGCGTTCGGTCTCGGTTCCGGCATCGCCGGGTTGGGCGGCGTGGCGCTGTCGCAGCTCGGTAACGTTGGGCCGGAACTGGGGCAGGGATATATCATCGATTCATTTCTGGTGGTGGTGCTGGGGGGCGTTGGGCAATTGGCCGGCACGGTGGTGGCCGCGCTGGGACTCGGTATTGTCAACAAAATCCTCGAGCCGCAACTGGGCGCCGTATTGGGCAAAATCCTGATCCTGGCGCTGATCGTTCTGTTTATTCAAAAGCGTCCTCAAGGGCTGTTTGCCTTTAAGGGCAGGGTGATTGACTGATGAGCCAACCATTGACCGTGACCGGACTGCAAAAAGCGCCGCGCGTCGCCTGGAGCCTCGGCGGACTGCTGTTGCTGGCGCTGATGAGCATGCCGTTTCTGGCGCTACTGCCGGCGGAACACCCGCTGGCGATCTCCACCTATACGCTGACGCTGGTGGGCAAAATCCTGTGCTATGCGGTGGTGGCCGTCGCGCTGGATCTGGTGTGGGGCTATGCCGGACTGCTGTCGCTTGGCCATGGGCTGTTCTTTGCGCTCGGTGGCTATGCCATGGGCATGTACCTGATGCGCCAGGCGGCCGGCGACGGCCTGCCGGCGTTTATGTCCTTCCTGTCGTGGAGCGAACTGCCGTGGTTCTGGAGCGGTACGCAATACTTTGCCTGGGCGCTGTGCCTGATCGTACTGGTGCCGGGGGGGCTGGCCTGGCTGTTTGGTTACTTTGCCTTCCGCTCCAAAATCAAGGGCGTCTATTTCTCTATCATGACCCAGGCGCTGACCTATGCCGGCATGCTGTTGTTCTTTCGTAATGAAACCGGCTTTGGCGGCAACAACGGTTTTACCGGTTTCACCACGTTGCTCGGCTTCTCCATCACCGCTACCGGCACGCGCGTGGCGCTGTTTTTGGCCACGGTACTGCTGCTGGTCGCCAGTCTGGCGTTAGGCTTTGCGCTGGCGCGCAGCAAATTCGGCCGCGTGCTGACGGCGGTACGCGACGCAGAAAATCGCCTGATGTTCTGCGGCTATGATCCAAAGGGATTCAAACTGTTCGTCTGGACGCTGTCGGCGGTGCTGTGTGGGCTGGCCGGCGCGCTGTATGTCCCACAGGTCGGTATCATCAACCCGAGCGAAATGTCGCCGACCAATTCGATCGAGGCGGCGATTTGGGTGGCGTTCGGCGGGCGTGGCACGTTGGTGGGGCCGCTGCTCGGCGCGGGTATCGTCAACGGCGCCAAAAGCTGGTTCACCATGGCGATACCGGAATATTGGCAGTTATTCCTCGGGCTGATGTTTATCCTGGTGACGCTGTTTCTACCGCGCGGCGTGATGGGTTTGCTGCGCAGGAGGAAGTCCTGATGAGTTCGATGCAGATTAGCGAGCCACTGTTTACCCACCCACTGCCGGCCGACAAACGTCGCACGCAGACCGATCCGATCCTGCTGCTGGACAAGATCAACGTCAGCTTCGACGGATTTCACGCGCTGCGCGATCTGTCGTTGCAGATCGGCGTCGGCGAGTTGCGCTGTGTGATCGGGCCTAACGGCGCCGGTAAAACCACCTTGATGGACGTGATCACCGGCAAAACGCGGCCGGACAGCGGGCGGGTGTTTTACGATCAAACGCGCGATCTGACGACGATGGATCCGATCCGCATCGCGCAGAGCGGCATTGGCCGCAAGTTTCAAAAGCCGACGGTATTCGAAGCGCTGACGGTGTTTGAAAATCTGGCGATCGCGCAGAAAAACCCGAAATCGGTGTGGGCCTGTCTGCGTGCCAAACTGAACGGCGAACAGCGCGATCGCATTGACCAGATGCTGAAAACCCTCAGGCTGAGCCATGAACGACACCGCCCGGCGGGGCTGCTGTCGCACGGGCAAAAACAGTTTCTGGAAATCGGCATGCTGTTGGTGCAGGAGCCGCACCTGCTACTGCTTGATGAACCGGCTGCCGGTATGACCGATGCCGAAACCGAATATACCGCTGAACTGTTCAAATCGCTGGCCGGCAGCCATTCGCTGATGGTGGTGGAGCATGACATGGGGTTTGTCGAAAGCATTGCCGACCACGTGACGGTACTGCATCAGGGGCAGGTTCTGGCAGAGGGATCCCTGGCGCAGGTACAGGCTGACGAGCAGGTGATCGAGGTCTATCTGGGGCGCTGAGCCAATCAAAGAGGGAACATAGCCATGTTGCACGTTAGCGAACTGAATCAGTTTTACGGCGGCAGTCATATTTTGCGCGGGCTGTCTTTTGAGGTGCCGATCGGTGAAGTCACCTGCCTGCTGGGGCGTAACGGCGTGGGAAAAACGACCCTGTTGAAGTGCCTGATGGGGCTGGTGCCGGCGAAGAGCGGCGACATTGTCTGGCAGGGCAAAACCATCAATAGCCGTAAACCGCACCAGCGGGTACAGGCCGGCATCGCCTATGTGCCGCAGGGGCGCGAGATATTCCCGCGCCTGACGGTAGAGGAAAACCTGCTGATGGGGTTGGCGCGCTTTTCCGGCGGCGCGGCGAAACGGGTACCGACGCAGATCTACCAGCTGTTCCCGGTGTTGGAACAGATGAAGCAGCGGCGTGGCGGCGATCTGTCCGGTGGGCAACAACAGCAGTTGGCGATTGGCCGCGCACTGGCCTGTCGGCCACGGCTGCTGATCCTTGATGAGCCGACCGAAGGTATCCAGCCTTCGGTGATCAAAGAGATCGGCACGGTGATCACACAGCTGGCGGCGCAGGGAGACATGGCCATTTTACTGGTGGAACAATTCTATGATTTCGCCGCCGAACTGGCGGATCGCTATCTGGTGATGTCGCGCGGCCAGATTGTACAGCGCGGTAGCGGCGGCGAGATGGAGCGGGACGGCGTACGGGGACTGGTGGCGATTTGATCGCCAGCCCCCGGTGGAGGCTAGAGAGGATTGGCTACTGCGGAGCTGTCAAAAGGGGCGCTGACGTGACCGACGGCATACCACTGGGCCGCACCGCTCAACCGTGCCGGCGCCGTTCGCCACAGCCGCATGCGCAGCAACTGCCAGGCGGCGGGGTCGAACGCGCTGATGCTGGCCACGGCCTGAGGATCGGCGCGTTGCCGGCTGCGCAAGCGTGACAGGTCGCTGAAGGGAGCGATTGGCCGGCGTTCAATGCTGGCAAAGCGCGCGTGCGTCAACTGCGCGCGATCGATGTGCGCCAGCCAGGGCAGCCAATGGTCGACCTGCGGCCAGCCGAACGACTGGGTCAAGCCGACAAAACCCTGGCCGAGCAAAAACGCGCTCATGCCCTGACTGCTGTTCCACAGATAAAATGGCGCATAGCGGTTTTCCGCGCCGTGCTCCCCCTTTAGCGCATAAAGATAGGCTTTGATCATCAGCTGTGGACAGTTGTCGAGCAGCGGGCCGGCGGTAGCGATGCGTTGGCGGATAATCTCCATCGGATAGTCGGCCGGCAGGGTAAAGCGGTATTGCATGGCAAGCATGATGATTCTCCTGAAAGTCGTTGACAGCTCCAGCCTGACACGCGATGTTTGTGATTAAAATCGACATTATTTTGACTAATAGTCCATAAAATCAGGATGGTCAGCATGGGGCGTATCACCTTTGATCTCGACGACTTGCGCAGCTTCGTCACCGGCATTGAGTTGGGCAGCTTTGCCAGGGCGGCGCAACGCCTGGGGCGTTCGACTTCCGCCGTCAGCGCGCATCTGAAAAAACTGGAGCAGCAGGTGGGGGCGCCGATTTTGCGCAAATCCGGGCGTGGCATGGTGATGACCGAAGCGGGAGAAATGCTGCTCGGCTATGCCCGTCGGCTGCTGGAGTTGAACGATGAAGCCGCCTGCGCGGTGCGCGGCTGGGATCTGCACGGCACGGTACGGCTCGGGTTACAGGAGGATTTTGGCGAAACCTTCTTGCCGCAGGTGCTTGGCAGTTTTGCCCGGGCGCATCCACGGGTGCGCATTGAAGCGCGCATTGCCCGCAACGCCGAATTGCTTGATTGGGTGATCAACGGGCAGCTTGATTTGTCGCTGGCCTGGGATAGCGGCGTCAGTACCCCCTTTCAGCAGGCGCTGGGGCAACGCATGATGCGTTGGATAGCGCCGCCGGAGTTTGCCGTGGCGCCATGGCAAGCCAGTGGGCAGCCGTTGCCGCTGGTGGTGTTTGATGCACCCTGCCTGATGCGCAGCGCGGCGACGCAGGCGTTGGATCGTGCTGGCATCCCCTGGCGTATTGCCTTCACCAGCCGCAGTTTGAATGGCATATGGGCAGCCGTCAGCGCTGGCTTGGGAGTCACGGTGCGTACCGAGGCCGGCATGCCGACAGGCGTGACGCCGTTGCCTGCCGGGCAGTTGCCGGCGCTCAGCCCGTTGGGCGTGGTGCTGCATCGCGCCGAGGATCAGCCAGATGCCGCGGTGCAGCGTCTGGCGCAGATCGTGGTTGAACGGCTGGCGCTTTAGCGGGTGGCTATCGGCTGGTTGCCGTCCAGCGCTCCCCACTCGGTCCAGGAGCCGTCGTACAGCCGTACCTGCGGCGCTTGCAGTGAAAGCAGCGCAAACGCCAGCACCGCAGCGGTAACCCCGGAGCCACAGCTGGTGATAATCGGGCCGTTGAGATCGACCCCCTTATCGCTAAACAGTTGTCTCATCGCCTCCAACGACTTGAAACGGCCATTTTCCAGCAGCTCCGGATAGGGAATATTGATGCTGCCGGGAATGTGGCCACGGTGCAGGCCCGGGCGTGGTTCCGGCGCGTCGCCATAAAAACGCGGCGCGGCGCGGGCGTCGAGTATTTGCGTCGAGCCGCCCAGCGCCTGTTCAACCTGACGCAGATTTACCCGCGCATCGGCGTTGAAGCGGGCGTTGAACTGGGTCGGCGCGCGAGCGCCATCACCGGTTGCCAACGCGTTGCCGCGCGCTTGCCAGCCGTCCAGCCCCTCGTCCAGCACATAAACCTGTTTCGCGCCGAAGCTGCGAAAGGTCCACCAGCCGCGCGGTGCGGAAAACTGATTGCCCTGGTCGTAAAACACAATGGTGCTGTTTTCGCTGATGCCCAATTGACCGGCGGCGGCGGCAAAGGTCTCGGCATCAGGCAGCATATGCGGCAGGGTAGTGGCGGTGTCGGCGACCGCGTCGATGTCGAAATACACTGCGCCCGGGATGTGGCCGGCGGCAAATTCTGCCCGCATGTCTTTTTTCGGCACCAGCCCGACTGGCGACATACGCACGTCGACCACCCGCAGATCGCTGTCGTTAAGGTGTTGTTCAAGCCATTGAGGAGTCACTAAAAAAGGAGAGTTCATCGATCCTGTTCGCCTGTAGAAAAACCGTTTTTTACTATACCCTAAATTATTCGGCTTGCATCAGGGCTGTATGGCTTGAAATGCCATCGAGGTTTATTTCTAGCGGCTGACTATCATCGACGGCGCAGGGCGTCAGGGGGAGCAGGCATGCAAGCGCAGAGTTTCGGTGGGGCAAAAATTGCCTTGCTGCATCAGGATCGGCTACTGGTTTATTTACGCGATGAGCGCTCAGACATCCCCTGGCCTGGCCTGTGGGATCTTCCCGGTGGTGGACGCGAAGGCAACGAAACGCCGTTGCAGTGCGTACAGCGAGAAACGCTGGAAGAGTTCGGGCTGCTGTTACCGCCACAGCAAGTGCTGTGGCAGCGCCGTTATCACGGCATTCAAGCCGGCTCTCCCGCCACCTGGTTTATGGTCGGCACCATCACGGCACAGCAAATTGCCGCAGTGCAATTTGGTGAGGAAGGTCAATACTGGCAGATGATGGCGGTTGAGCAATTCGTGCACCATCCGCAAGGGATCCCCCACCTGCGCCAGCGGCTGTCGAGTTATCTTGCCGGGCGCTGAGCCCGTTCATGCTGTTCGACGCGCCGGATCAGCGCCGCTATCTGACGGTGCGAGAACACCTCAATACCGTGTTGACGCAGCAATGCGCTGGTGACGCCGTTGCCGGGCTTGCTGCGCCCGGCGAAGGCGCCGTCATAAATCAACTGGCTGCCGCAGGACGGGCTGCCGTCGGTGAGCAGCGCGAAACGACAGCCTTGTCGACGGGCCGTTTCCAGCGCCAGATGTGCGCCAAGCAGATATTGCGCCGTGACGTCGTTGCCGGTGGCTTCGATCACCTGTGCCCGTTGTGCGAGCACCGCGTCGCCGTCGGCCGCCGGGCTGATTTCCGCCGGCGGGCGCGGTGTGGCAAAGCCGGCGGCCAGTTCCGGGCAACATACCACCAGACGGCCTTCCTGCTGCCAGCGAGCCAGCGTAGCATCGACCATCGGCTTGTCAGAACCGTTATAACGTACTTTAAAACCTGCCAGGCAGGCGCTGATGAGTATTTTGGCTGACATGGTTAACGTCTCTAATCGCGAGGGCGGAAGTGCAGGGCATGGCCGCTGCACGCGCGACATTATGCTAGCAAAATCGCGCAGGCAACACACCTGTCATCCCCTTCAGCACGCCAGAGATGGCCATGATGACGGCACAAAATGAAATTTCCAATTCATTATATTCAATTGCGTTTCATCTTGGATAGATGCAATACCCTGCTAAAAATCCAATTTCCTTCTGATAATCGGCGAATCATGAACGCCATCACGAATAGCAACGTTTGTTTTCCATTTAACTTGATGTTGGATTATTAATTCCATATAAATCTTTAATAAATTAAATGTTCCATTTAATGGCCGACTGGCGACAGGCTGGCCCAACGCTGAGGAAACAACGATGAAGCAGGTTCGCGTCGGATTAATTGGCACCGGTTATATCGGCCGCTGCCATGCCATTGCTTATGCACAGGCAAGCACGGTTTTTCCACTGAAAGGTGAGTTGGTGTTGGAAATGCTGGCGGAAGTCACGCCGGAACTGGCCAGCCAGCGCGCCGTGGAGTTTGGTTTTGCACGTTCTACCGGCGATTGGCGGCAGTTGGTGGCCGATCCTGCCATTGACGTGGTGGATATCTGTGCGCCCAATTTCCTGCACAAGGAAATGGCGCTGGAAGCGATTCGTCATGGCAAGCATGTCTATTCGGAAAAACCGCTGGCGCTGGATGCCGATGATGCGGCGATTATGGTGCAGGCGGCGCGCGAACGGGGCGTCAAGACGCTGGTGGGGTTCAACTATATGAAGAACCCGACCAGCCAGCTGGCGCGTGAAATTATCGCCAACGGTGAAATCGGCGAGGTGGTGCATTTTTACGGCACCCATAATGAAGACTATCTGGCCGATCCGCGCACGCCGATTGACTGGCATTGCCGCAAGGCCAGCGCCGGCCTTGGGGCATTGGGCGATTTGGCGGCTCATATCGTCAATATGGCGCATTATCTGGTGGGTGACATCGTGGCGGTCTCTGGCGACATGCAAACCCTGATCAAACAGCGGCCTGACCCGCAGCATCCGACCCGGTTGTGCGAGGTGGAAAACGAGGATCAGGCCAGCGCACTGGTTCGTTTTGCCAGTGGCGCCATGGGGACCATTGAAACTTCGCGCATTGCCTGCGGTCGCAAGATGGGACTGACCTATGTGGTTACCGGCACCAAGGGGACGCTCAGCTATACCCAGGAGCGGATGGCGGAACTGAAGATATACCGCCACGATGAACCCGCCGAACGGCAAGGGTTCAAGACGCTGCTGGTGGGGCCAAAGCACCCGGACTATGCCGCATTCTGTATCAGCGCCGGGCATGGCATCGGTTTCAACGATCAAAAAACCGTGGAAGTGCGCGATCTGGTAAACGGCATCGCCGCCGGCGATCGCCTGTGGCCGGATTTTGAAGAAGGCTGGAAAGTTTCTTGCGTGCTGGACGCTATTGCCGCGTCGGCGCAGCAGCGTCGCTGGCTGGAGGTCAATAATAAATGATTAACCTGTTAAGTTAATAGGCTGGCAAGTGGCGATGGCGGCTTGGCGAGGTGCGACGCTGCTGGCTTAATTAGTTAATTAGTTAATAAGTTATCAAGTTATTGAGTTATCGAATTGGCAAGTTAGGCGGTGAGTAAGCTGACAGGCTGCCAGAGTATGACGCTGGCAGCCCGTGCAATTAGCCGCTTCAGTGCTTAGAACGCAAAGCAGGAACAGCCAAAGGCGCCCCAGAACGCATGTTCATCGGCCACCGGGATGCTGGAGCGGCGAGCAAGGTCATGCTGGTGTGCGTGTACGCCGCACGGGCCACAGCATTGATGTGCCTGACTCAGCACGCCGGTGCCGACCGTTGCAGCAACTGGTGCGGCTCGGTAATGTCCCGGAACCTGGCTGACCGGCGACCATTCCGGCAGCACCGGTAACGGCGGCGGTGCCAACGGCGAGAAGCTGCCGGCGGCATACACCACCTTGCCGTCGACCACCGTCATCAGCGATTCAATGTCCTTGATCTGCTGTTCCGGCACGCTGAAATAGTCCTGCGACAGCACCGCCAGATCCGCCAGTTGCCCGACCTTGATTTGTCCTTTCTTGCCCTGTTCGGTTGAAAACCAGGCGCTGCCCTGAGTCCACAGCATCAACGCAGTGTCGCGATCCAGCCGTGCATCGTCGTGGTACATCGCCATGCCGCCGACGGTACGGCCGGAAACCAGCCAGTACAGCGCGGTCCACGGGTTGTAGCTGGCAACGCGGGTGGCGTCGGTACCCAGTCCGACCGGCAGTTCCGCTGCCAGCATTTTCGCCACCGGCGGGGTGTGACGGGTGGCTTCCTGGCCGTAGCGTTCGGCAAAATACTCCCCCTGGAAGGCCATGCGATGCTGTACCGCAATGCCGCCGCCCAACGCTTTGACCCGTTCGATATTGCGTTCGGAAATGGTCTCGGCATGATCAAAAATCCAGTGCAGCCCGTTAAACGGGATTTCACGGTTCACCTTTTCAAACACGTTGAGCATGCGGCTGATGGATTCGTCGTAGGTGGCATGCAGGCGGAACGGCCAGCGGTGTTCGACCAGGTGGCGTACTACGCGCTCCAGCTCATCCTCGGTGCCTGCCGGCAGATCCGGACGTGGCTGCAAAAAGTCTTCGAAATCGGCGGCGGAAAACACCAGCATTTCGCCGGCACCGTTATGGCGATAAAAATCCGTGCCCTGGCCCGGCTTGAGCATATCGGTCCACTGCTGAAAATCCTCCAGCTCCTGTTTTGGTCGTTGGGTAAACAGGTTGTAGGCGATGCGGATGGTCAACTGCTGTTTTTCATGCAGTTCGGCAATCACCTGATAATCGTCGGGGTAGTTCTGGAAGCCACCGCCGGCGTCGATGGCGCTGGTCAAACCGAGGCGGTTCAGTTCGCGCATAAACTGACGGGTTGAGTTCACCTGCTGCTCCAACGGCAGTTTCGGCCCTTTTGCCAGCGTGGCATACAGGATCATGGCGTTGGGCTTGGCTATCAGCATGCCGGTCGGATTGCCGTTGCGATCGCGCTGAATTTCACCGCCCGGCGGGTTTGGCGTGTCTTTGGTATAGCCAACCACCTTCAGGGCTGCCCGGTTGAGCAGAGCGCGATCGTACAGGTGCAGGATGAATACTGGCGTATCCGGCGCGGCCTGGTTGATTTCCTCCAGCGTCGGCATGCGGCGTTCGGCAAACTGGAATTCGCTCCAGCCGCCGACCACCCGCACCCATTGCGGGCTTGGCGTGCGTAACGCCTGTTCCTTCAGCATGCGTAGGGCGTCGGCCAGCGAAGGCACGCCTTCCCAGCGCAGTTCCAGGTTGTAGTTAAGCCCACCGCGAATCAGGTGCAGGTGGGAATCGTTCAGGCCGGGAATGGCGGTATGGCCCTGCAAGTCGATGACCTGCGTTTGTGGACCGGCGTGGCGCATCACCTCGCTTTGGCTGCCGACCGCCAGGAACTTGCCGTCCTTGATGGCGACCGCCTGTGCGCTAGGGTTGTCACGATCGACGGTATGAAACTTGCCATTGGTGATAATCAATGAGGCGATATTACTCATACTTTTCTCCCGACGCCGTCTCAATGACGGGTCAGCCATTGATGAAAGACGCGCGTCACGATCGGCATCCACAGGAACACCACTAATGCCACCACGCTGGCGTCGTTGAGCAGGTGGCCGCCGAGCGTCCCTTGCAGATTCGGCAGCAGCGAGCTCCAAAACCACGGCACCAGATTGGTCGACGGGAAGATCACCAGCAGGGTGATCAGGAACTGTTTCCACTTGGCGGGCGGGCGTACCTGCGCATTGGCCGGCGTGAACCAGAATTCCGCGCCGGGGCGGATTTCAATATGATCCTGTTCCTGCAGCAGCGACGATACCTCGGCAATATATTGATTGCGCTTGGGCGAATGCAGCCAACGGTAAAGGTTGTCGATATTGTCGAAACGCACCAGGATGGTATAGGCCTGCTCAGTGCTGGATGGGCGAATCACGTTAACGCCAAGATGTCCGTCGTATTCGGCGGCGTCCGGCATGATGCGCTTGAGCCAGGCCTCATAGGCCTGTTGCTGGCCTGGCGCCAGACGATGGGTGATCACCAGGGTGACATGTTGGGGGTGTGACATAAACGCGCGCTCCTGAAGCCGTCTCCCCGGCTGGCAGGCCGGGGAGGGGCATATTATTTGAGTTCGCGCGCCGGCGCGTGGTGCACCATGGTGTAAGCATAGTCAACGCCCATGCCGTAGGCGCCGCTGTGTTCACGAACCAGCTCCATGACCGCGTCATAGGTTTCCTTGCGCGCCCAGTCGCGTTGGTACTCGAGCAGCACCTGTTGCCAGGTCACCGGGATGGCGCCAGCCTGTACCATGCGATCGATCGAACGTTCATGCGCATCCACCGAGGTGCCGCCCGAGGTATCGGTTACCACATACACCTCATAGCCGGCTTCCAGAGCCATCAATGCCGGGAAGGTCAGACAGACTTCGGTCCAGAGCGCCGAAATGACCAGTTTTTTGCGGCCGGTGGCTTCGACGGCGCGCACGAATGCCGCGTCTTCCCATGAGTTCATTGAGGTACGTTCAATGGGTTTCACCTGCGGGTGAACCGCCAATAATTCCGGCCAGATATAACCACTGAAGCTTTCGGTTTCAACTGAGGTGAACAGGGTTGGCACATTGAAGATTTTACCGGCCTTTGCCAGCGCCACCACGTTGTTTTTCAACTGCTGGCGATCGATATTGGCAACGCCAAAAGCCATTTGCGGTTGATGGTCGATAAAAATCAATGCGGAATTGGTTGGGTCAAGCAATTGAAACTTGGACATGTTTTACCTTCCTGATGGTACGTCGGTTGAACGAACTTTCAGCATTGCTGCAATGGAATGCATGGTAGGCAGGTGGTGATTTCAAAGATAGCGTAGAATTTTTGTGGTCTTGTTAAGTTTTTTTATACACAGGGGAACAGTGTGAGATTAAATCTGGATGCGTTGCTAATTCTTGATGCGCTTGACCGTTACGGTTCGTTCGCCGCGGCGGCGGCCCGGCTGTATAAAACGCCGTCGGCGCTTAGCTACATGGTGCAGAAATTGGAAAGCGATCTCGACGTGACGATTCTGGATCGCTCCGGTCACCGCGCCAAATTTACCGATACCGGTAAGCTGATGCTGGAAAAAGGCCGTTTACTGCTGCGGGCGGCGCAGGATCTGGAACAACAGGCGCGCTATGTCGAAAGCGGCTGGGAAAGTGAAATCACTCTTGGTATCGATGCTTCGTTTCCCTTTGAGCGTCTGCTGCCGCTGATCGACAGGTTTTACAGCCAGCATCACCATACGCGTTTGCGCTTTAGCCATGAAGTGTTGGCCGGCTCCTGGGAGTCGCTGATTTACGGCTGCGCCGACATTATCATCGGCGCCATCTGCGAACCGCCGTCACGCGCCGGCTTTGCCTTCAAGCCGTTGGGCAGGCTGGAATACGTGTTTGCCGTAGCGCCGCAGCACCCGTTGGCGGCGCTGCCTGAACCGTTGGCCAAAGACACGGTGCGCCAGCATCGCGCGGTGGTGGTGCGTGACACCTCACGAATCAATACGCCGCAAAACCTGCATATTCTGGATGAGCAAGACGCTTTGACGGTGTTTAATTTCGACGCCAAGCTGGCCGCACAGCTTGCCGGGCTCGGTTGCGGCTATCTGCCGCGCTATTTGGCACAACCTTATCTGGCGCGCGGCGAGCTGGTGGCGAAGAGCGTTGAAGGGGAATATTGCAGTGATGCGGCTTATTTCGGCTGGCGTGAAAGTGCCACCGGGCTGGCGGTGAAGTGGTGGCGTGAGCGCTTGCAGGCTTACGCCGACGGTGAACAGGCCTATCCAGGCTAATCATTGCCCGGCGCTGCGCGCAGCGATATCAGGTGCGCGGCGCCGGGGAACGAGGGGGGAGAATGCTCGCAGGCTACGGTCAGCCCTGCTGGAAGTCCTCCGCGTCGACGTCATAACCGGCCGGTTCCCAGCGGATCGCCAGCAGGGCCATCAAGCCGGCTAACGGTGCTAGCGCAATCACCCAGAACACGCCGGTGCCGAGCGCTGCCGACAGCACCGGAAACAGGAACAGCGACAGGGTGGAGCTGGAACGCATCAGGGTTTGGTTAAAGCCGACGCCGACGCCGCGCAATGACGTTGGATAGCTCAAGGAGGCAAACGTCATGCTATGCGAGCCGGGGCCAAAACCCTGCCCGAGCAGGAACAGCGCCAGCATGGCGATGGAAAATGCCGCCTGTCCGCCATTGTCCGGCAGACCAATCAGCGCCAGCCCGAGCAGTGCCGCCAGTTGGCAGGCGTAACCGAGCACCGTCATCTTCCAGGCGCCGAAGGTTGGCACCAGCCGTACCGCCAGCAGGCCGCCGACAAAGGCGAACAGCAGGTTAAGCGCCAGCGACACCAGAATGGTGCTCAGCATGGACTGCGCCAGGAAGGTCGACAGGATCACCGGCAGTCCAAACGCCACTGCGTTATAGGCGAAGGAAGAGGCAATAGCGATGATGGTCGCCAGTATCGTCCGCCGCAAATATACGCCTTGCAGCAGGGTGCCGTAGTTGCGCCACGACGCTTGTCGCGTCTGCGACGGTCGGCCTGTTTCGGCATCATCGGCCACCACCACGTTGACGTTGTACGAGCGGCGTAAAATGGCCGCCGCGCCCGGCAAATCGCCCTGATTGGCCGCCCAGACCGGGGATTCGCTCATATAGCGGCTGCGAATGGCGATAATCAGCAGTGCCGGCACCGCGCCAAAGCCGAGAATCAGCCGCCACAGCCAGTCGGTGTGGCTTTCTGGTAGTACGGCGTAAAGCAGCAGTACCAGCAGATAGGAAACGCTGATCGCCGCGTACCAGGTAGGGCACCACATGGCAATGCGCGCAGCCTTGTTGCCACGGCCGGAAAGGCGTGAAAATTCCGCGAGAAACGCCATTGCTACCGGCAGGTCGATGCCGACCCCCAGCCCCATGACAAACCGTGCGCCGCCCAATACCCATTCGTTGGGGGCAAACGCGCAGGCCAGCGCGGCCACCACAAAGAAAAACATATCGGCCATAAACACCCGATAACGGCCGATTTTATCGGTCAGGTAACCGCCGATAAATGCGCCGATAATGGCGCCGAAGGTGATGGCCGAGGCCACCAGCCCGGTGCCGGTTGGCGACAGATTGAACTCGCGCGCCACGTCCTTGATGCCAAATGCCAGCGCACCGAGATCGTAGGCATCAAGGAACACTCCGCCCAGTGCGATGGCGACGACAATGCGCGCGTCGTTACGCTTGGCGGCACCGCCGTTGACCAGTCGGGCGACGTCGGCGGCGCTGCGGATCGCTATCACCTCGTTGCTGCTGACCTGTGGGTTCCCGGTTGAAACAGTGGCGTCAGGCGCCACAATGGTTGTCGACATAATGATTCTACTTTTATAGGCAAAAATCCGAGCATAACGGCGCGGCTCGGCGTTCAACCAATTCTTTCTGGTTATAAGCATACAACCAGAAGATGTTGAAAAATCATCATGTTAAACACGGGTTAAGGGTGTGGTTTTTTGCATTCAGGCAAAGCGTAGCACCGCCTTGATGCTCTCACCGGACCGCGCCGCGGCCAGCGCCTGATTAATCGCCTCAAAGGGATAGAAATCAATCAAGCGATCGAAGGGAAAATGCCCGGCCTGCCACTGCGCGATCAGATAGGGAATGAAACGCTGCGGGACGGCGTCCCCCTGAATAACGCTGATAATCTGCCGATGATGAGAAAGTTTCATCGCGCCGCCGCCGGTCAGGCGCACCAGCGTGCCCCCGGGGCGTAACCGATCCAACGCCTGTTTTTCCAGCGCCGCGTTGCCAGTGGTGTCGATGACGTAATCCAACGGCGCCAACTGTTGCAACCGTTGCGCCGCCTGCAGCGTTTGGGTTGCTCCCAGTTCGCTTGCCAGCTGCAGGCGTCGCGCCTGGCTATCGAGCGCGACGATCGACGTCGCTCGCCGCAGTCTGGCCGCCATCACCGCCGCCAGACCAACGGTGCCGACGCCCAGCACCAGCAGGCGCTCGCCGCGCTGCAGGTTAAGTGAGTTGAGTACCGTACCGGCGCCGGTTTGCAGCCCGCAGCCGAGCGGCGCCAGCGTCGCCAGCGGCAGGGTATTGGCAACGCGTACCACATTGCGTTCGCTGACCAGCGCATGGCTGGCAAAAGAGGACTGACCAAAAAAATGGCCGTGCAGCGGGGCAAGATAGCCGCTGCTGCCGTCGAGCCGCTGAAAGTCGAAGTTCAACTGCCAAAAATTGTCGCAGTGCGCAGGGCGTTGCTGCCGGCAGGAGGCGCAGCGACCACAGGACTGATAGGAAAGCAGCACCGCATCGCCGGGCTGCACGGCGCGTACCGCGCTGCCGGTTTGCTCGACGATGCCAGCCCCCTCGTGGCCGAGTATCGAACCGGCGGCGGCGCTGGCGCACATATCGAGGTCGGTGTGGCAGATACCGCAGGCCACCAGGCGCACCCGCAGCTCATCGACCCGGGGCGGCCGCAGGCGCAGCGGCCGCATCACCAACGGGGTGCCGGCGGCATCAACCACCGCGGCACGGCGTTTTGCGCTCATGGGATCTCCTCGTCGTTGGCGGCGTATCTCTTCAGTATAGTTTTCGAACAACGGGCAGGTTTTCACTAAGCTTTGCCATTTTGCTTATTTTGCGCGCCGATCCGGCTCGCGGATACTGTGGCAAATTATCGCCAGCGAGCCGCTAACCGATGTCAACGCCACCACGTCAGAGCCACTACCTTCACCCCGCGCAGCGGGCCTGGATCCAGCAACTGAAGCGACAGTGGCTATGGCGGCTGGAACTGCCGACCTGGTGGGTGATGGCGCTGGTGTATGGTGGCTGGTTCGGCGTGGTGCTGTGTTGGCAAACCCTCGGCCCCTGGCTGGGGACACCGTTGCTGATTTTGCTCACCACCGGCTATATGTCGTTGCAGCATGAACTGATCCATGGTCACCCGACGCGTTGGCCACGACTCAATCAGCTGTTTGGCCTGGCGCCGTTGGCGGTGTGGTATCCCTATGGTTTGTATCGCGATACGCATTTGCAGCACCACCGCAATTCTCACCTGACCGATCCGCGGCACGATCCGGAAAGCTACTACTTTACGGCCGCGCAATGGCAACGCTTGCCCGCTGCCGTCGTCTGGTTGGTAACAATTCGTAACACCTTGCCCGGGCGAATTTTTCTTGGCCCGCTATGGGATATTGGCAGCACGGCGTTTGGCGCGCTGAAAAGCGTAGCGGCTGGCGATGGTCGTGCGCTGATGATGTGGTTGATCCACGGTGCGCTGCTGACATGCCTGCTGGGCTGGCTGCAGCGGCAGGGTGTATCGCCGCTGTTTTATCTGCTGGCGGTCAGTTATCCGGCGTTAGCCATCACCAAAATTCGTTCGTTTTATGAACATCGTGCAGAGAGAGCCGTGCCGGCCCGTTCGGTTATCAACGAGGCCGGCTGGCCGTGGCGGCTGCTGTTCCTCAATTTGAACTATCATTTAGTGCATCATGACTTACCCGGTTTGCCGTGGTACGGACTGAGAAAAGTCTATCAGGCAGAACGCGTTGCCTACCGACAACGTAGCCAGGGATTCGTGGTGCAAGGCTATGGCAGGTGGTTGGCTGACCATGCCGTTGCGCCGGTCAGCGTCGCCGTGCACCCGTTTTTAGCCGGGGAGTCGACGGAACATCAGGGGGTCGTCGCACCATCGGCGGCGATCGTGGCTCGCGGGAAGCGGGCCGTAGCGGATTTTTGCATCGAAAAATAATCAAGGGGAAGCAACAATGGCATTTATCTCTTCACGCGGCCGTTTTCTGGCGTTGGCGCTGGGCATCGTCACGTTGGCCACTGGCACGGCACAGGCTGCCGACTCGGTGCGCGTAGGGTCAAAAATCGACACCGAAGGCTCGCTGCTGGGCAATATCATTGTTCAGGTACTGGAAGCCAACGGCATCAAAACCACCAATAAATTACAGCTTGGTACCACCAAAGTGCTGCGCGGGGCGATCGTCGCCGGTGAGATTGACATCTATCCGGAATATACCGGTAACGGGGCGTTTTTCTTTGCCGATGAGAAAGATCCGGCGTGGAAGGACGCCAAGGCCGGTTTTGACAAGGTCAAAACGCTCGATTACGACAAAAACAAGCTGGTGTGGCTGGACGCCGCACCGGCCAATAATACCTGGACCATCGCAGTGCGTCAGGACGTCGCCAATGCCAACCACTTGAAAACTCTGGCCGATCTTGGCAAATGGATCAACGGCGGCGGCAAGTTCAAACTGGCAGCCTCGGCGGAATTTATTGAACGGCCGGATGCGTTGCCGGCTTTCCAAAACGCCTACGGCTTCACGCTGAACCAGGATCAGTTGCTGTCATTGGCCGGCGGTGATACCGCGGTGACCATCAAGGCGGCGGCGGAGCAAACCTCTGGCGTCAATGCGGCGATGGCCTACGGTACCGACGGTCCGGTGGCGGCGCTTGGTCTGCAGACGCTGGAAGATCCGCAGGGTGTCCAGCCGATTTATGCGCCGGCGCCGGTGATCCGCGAGGCGACGCTTAAACAGCATGCCAATATTGCCCAGTTGCTCAAGCCGGTGTTCGCCACCCTGGATGGCCCGACGCTGCAGCAACTGAACGCGCAGATAGCCGTAGAAGGGCAGGATGCGAAACAGGTTGCGGCAAGCTATCTGAAACAAAAAGGGTTGATCAAGGGATAATACATCGTCGGGGCGAAGCACGGTCTTCGTCCCGGCGACATGGGCACACCATGGAGCCGGAGAGTTTGTTTGACTAGCGTCCTGAAAAACCGCGTCTTACTGACGCTGTTTATCCTGTTGATACTGGCAGCGTTCAGCCTGCCATTTCTGAGTTATGCCCCCAATCGCCTGTTGTCGGGCAAAAGCATCGGCTTGCTCTCGCTGTTACACGGCGCTGCGCTGTGGCTATTGCTCCCGCTGGGCGCACTGGCGCTGCTCAGCCTGCTGCCGCCGCTGCGGCGCTTTGCGCTGCTGACGGCGATCTGCGCATCGGCGCTGCTGGGCCTGATTTTCTGGCTCAGCGGTCATGGCGCGCAGCAGCTGGCGCTGGAGGGTTCCCGGTTGGCGCGCACCTCTTGGGGCAGCGGCTGCTGGCTGATGCTGGCGCTGAGTCTGTTGATGGCGGCAGACGCCATCGCGCGCATCACCCCCTCGCACCTGTGGCGCATTGTCGGCAATACGCTGGTGCTGTTGCCGGCGGTGGCGTTGCTGTTCAGCCATCAGTTGGACGGGCTATCGCTGCTGAAGGAGTACCGCAACCGGCAAGAGGTGTTCGACGCCGCGCTGTTGCAGCACCTGACCATCTTGCTGCTTACCGTGCTGCCGACGCTGGCGATTGGCACACCGCTCGGGGTGCTGTGCTACCGTTCGCAACGCTGGCAGACGCCGATTTTCTCGACCTTGAACATCATCCAGACGGTGCCGTCGATCGCCCTGTTCGGGCTGTTGATCGCACCGCTGGCCGGGCTGGCGGCGGCGTTTCCCTGGCTGGCACAGCATGGTATCAACGGCATTGGCCTGGCGCCGGCGATCGTGGCGTTGGTGATGTACGCGCTGCTGCCGCTGGTGCGCAGCGTGGTGGCGGGGTTGCAAAGCGTGCCGGCCAACGTGATTGAATCCGCGCTTGGCATGGGCATGACGCGCGGACAGATTTTCCTGCGTATCCAGTTGCCGCTGGCATTGCCGCTGTTTTTGACCGGTGTGCGCATTCTGGCGGTGCAAACCGTCGGCATGGCGGTGGTGGCGGCGCTGATCGGCGCCGGTGGTTTCGGCGCCATCGTTTTCCAGGGATTGCTCAGCAGCGCGCTCGATCTGGTGCTGCTCGGCGTGATCCCGGTGATCGCGATGGCCGTGATGGTCGACTCGCTGTTTAAATTCATTATTTCAGCTTTGGAAGTGAAGCGCCGATGATTGACTTTGACCAGGTAAGCAAAATATTTCAGGGCAAAGCGGCGGTGGATACGCTGTCGCTGAACATTGCCGAAGGGGATTTCACCGTACTGATCGGCACCTCCGGATCCGGCAAGTCAACGACCTTGAAAATGATCAACCGCTTGATCGAGCATGACCAAGGCAAGATTTATTTCGCCGGTGAAGAGATCCACAAGTTCAAACCACAGGATCTGCGGCGACGCATGGGCTACGCCATCCAGTCGATAGGCCTGTTCCCGCACTGGACGGTGGAGGAGAACATTGCCACGGTGCCGCAGTTGCTGAAGTGGCCGCGTGCGCGCATTCGCGACCGGGTAACCGAGCTGATGGAATTGCTGCATCTGGATGCCGAGCTGTTCCGACGGCGCTATCCGCATCAGCTGTCCGGCGGGCAGCAGCAGCGCGTCGGCGTGGCACGCGCGCTGGCGGCAGATCCCGAGGTATTGCTGATGGACGAGCCGTTCGGCGCGCTCGATCCGGTGACCCGCGCGGCACTGCAAACCGAGGTGGCGCGTATTCACCAGCTGTCCGGGCGAACCATCGTATTGGTGACGCACGATATCGACGAGGCGCTGGCGCTGGCCGATCGTATCGTGCTGATGGACGCCGGTCGGGTGGTGCAGCAGGGCACGCCGCTGGAAATGCTGACCGCGCCGGCGAACGACTTTGTGCGCGATTTCTTTGGCCGCAGCGATCGCGGCATCAAACTGCTGGCGCTGGGCAGCGTCGGTGAACGGGTACGGCCGGGGCAGGCGCAAGGAGAGCCGATTGCGGCCGAGATGAACCTGCGTGAAGCGCTGTCGGTGTTTGTGGCGCGCGGCAGTGATTGCCTGCCGGTGGTCAATGCGCGCGGCGAAGCGCTTGGCGTGCTGCATTTTGCCGATCTGATTGCGCAGCGGGCGCTGTCATGAGCCGCGTCGGCGCGCCGCAGGGCGCTGGCGGGCGACGCGGATGGCGCGATCCGTTGCCGTGGCTGATCGCGCTGCTGCTGGCGCTGGTGTTCGGCATGAACCATCTGCAGGGGCTGTTTGCCGCCTGGTTCCCCGATCTGCAACGGCCGGTCTACCAGCAGGACAGCTTTATTTCGCTGCTGCTGGCGCACCTGCTGCTGGTAGCGGTTTCCAGCCTGATCGCGGTGCTGATCGGCGTGACGGCCGGCGTGGCGGTAACCCGGTCGGCCGGCAAAGAGTTTCGTTCGCTGGTGGAAACGGTGGTGGCGGTTGGCCAGACCTTTCCACCGGTGGCGGTGTTGGCGATCGCGGTACCGGTAATGGGATTCAGCGAACAGCCGGCAATTATCGCGCTGGTGCTGTATGGCCTGTTGCCGATCCTGCAGGGTACGCTGGCGGGCATTGATTCGCTACCCGCCGCCACGCGCGAGGTAGCGCAAGGCGTTGGCATGAGTCCACGGCAGATTCTGTGGCGCGTCGAGTTGCCGCTGGCCGCCCCGGTGATCGTGGCCGGTATTCGCACGTCGGTAATCATCAATATCGGCACCGCGGCGATCGCCTCTACGGTCGGTACCAAATCGCTGGGATCGCCGATTATTATCGGCCTGAGCGGTTTTAATACCGCCTATGTGATTCAGGGCGCGCTGGTGGTGGCTTTACTGGCTATCATTATCGATAGGATCTTTGAGCGTTGGGTGAATCATCTCACCGCCTGGCGTCAGCAGACGCTGACCACATCGTCTACCGTAGGATGAGGGAATTATCATGCAGGTCTCTTTGCCCATGTATGGCGTCACTCGGCAACAGGTTGAACCGTTCTGGCGCGCGCTGCGTGACAAATTGCTGCGGCTTGGCCTGGTGGAGGTGCCGGAAACCTTGAACTGGCCGCAGGATCTGGCGCAACACTGGCAGCGGCCGGACCTGCTGCTCAGCCAAACCTGTGGTTATCCGCTGGTGGCCTATCTGCCGCAGGTGCAGCTGGTGGGTACCTATCACTTTCGGGTAGAAGGGTGCAACGGCCCGAACTACAGCAGTTGGCTGGTGGTACGGGACAACGATCCCGGCCAGCGGCTGGTGGATTTTCGCGGCCGGGTAGCCGCCTACAACAGCACCGACTCGCAATCCGGCTACAACAGTCTGCGCGCCCTGATTGCGCCGCTGGCGGACAACGGCCGTTTCTTCAGCAAGGCGATCGCCTCCGGCGCGCATTATCAGTCATTGCAGCTGATTCAGCGCGGCAAGGCGGATATTGCCGCCATCGACAGCGTCAGTCTGGAATTGTTGAAACGCGCGCAGCCGCAGGCGTTGACCGGGCTGAAGATCATCGGGCGTACCGCGTCGGTACCCGGTCTGCCGTTAATCACTGCGGCGGGCACCCCGGCGGCACAGCTGGAAATATTGCGCGCTGCGGCCAATGAAATGGTCAACCATCCGGCCAGCGATAGCCTGTTGATCGGTGATTTTAGCCTGGTGACGCGTGCGGAGTATCAGGTGATTGCACAATTGGAGCAGCAGGCCGCCGAGGCTGGCGTAACGGCGCTATAGCGCCGCCTGAGGATCAGTGCGTGTCGACCACTGGCGCAGGGGTTACGCTCGGGGCAGCGCTTTCGCTGGTGGTTTCTTGCTGTGGCGTGGTGGAGCGGGTATAGATGTTCAGCCCGGCCAGGAATACGCCGCCAAGGGAACCAAAGGCGCACAGGGCGATGATGATGACGAACGCTTTTTTCAGCATGGAATTATTTTCGCAGGTTGCTTAGAACAGCGGCAATTATAATCCTTGTGCGTGCTTTGTGAAGTCCCTTGCCAAGCGCTGATTTTTATTGCAATAAATTCAAAAGCCTACCGAGAGCGTTGTTGCGACTAAGCGCTAATTCTGCGGGCCAAACGCCTCTCGTGCCTGACGAAATGCTTCGCTATGACCCACAATCCATTCCCACAGCGGCAACATATTAAGCAGCATGCCTTCGCCCAATGACGTCAATTGATAATCCACCCGCGGATGCGGCGTTTTCTGTTGATGGTCGTGGCGGGAGATCAAACCGTCGCGCTCCAACTGGCGCAGGGTTCTGGTCAACATGCGCTGGGTCACGCCGGGCAAGGCGCGCGCCAGTTGCGCATGACGCAGCGTGCCTTGGGTGCCCAGTGCGTAAATCACTCCCAGCGACCAGCGGTTGCCGGCATGGGTCAATACTTCGCGTTTCAGACTGTCGTCCTGTTCACTGAGCGCATCACAAATGCGTGAAAATTGGGCTGCCTGCGCCGCACTGAGTTTCATAAATTCCCCGGTATCATCGGTGTACCTGATTGCAACTGCTGCGCTGGGTTGGCAGCATGAGGCCGCAATCACAGGAGGAGCATATGAACGATACCACGCAGCGTCAATGGCGCGACATACTGATTCTCGGCGCAGGTGAACTGGGAATGGCGGTGCTTGAGGGATTTGTCAAACAGCGCGAGATGCATCCGGAGATGCGCCTGAGCGTGTTGTTGCGGCCGGCATCGTTGCAGCGACAACAGGCCAGCGATCTGGCTCGACGCCGGCAATTGGCTGACTGGAATATTGCCATCGTTAGCGCTGATTTCAGCCGCCAATCAACGCAACAGTTGGCGCAGTGCTTTGCCGAGTATGATGCAGTGATCAACTGCAGTGGCTTCGTCGGCGGGCCCGGTACGCAGTTGAAGATCACCCGTGCGGTGCTGGCCGCCGGGGTCGGCCGTTATATCCCCTGGCAGTTTGGCGTTGATTATGACCGCATTGGCCAAGGCAGTGGGCAACCGGTGTGGGATGAACAACTGCAGGTGCGTGAGCTGTTACGCAGCCAGCAGCAAACACGCTGGGTTATCGTGTCGACCGGCATGTTTACCAGCTACCTGTTCGAGCCTGCTTTTGGGGTAGTAGATGTGCCGGCACGCCGGGTACTTGCGCTCGGTGATGCGGATTATGCCTTGACTCTGACGACGCCGCAGGATATCGGCACCCTGACGGCGGCGATATTCTGTCATCGCCCCGAGTACCAAAACCAGGTGGTCTATGTTGCCGGCGATACCTTGAGCTACCGTCAACTGGCCGAGCTATTGAGCCGGCATTATCACCAGCGGTTTACCCTGGTGGTGGCGGAGCGGCAAACGCTGCGCGCGGCGGTTGATGCTCGTCCCGACGATAGCGCCGCCGCGTATCGGCTGGCGTTTGCCCGCCCCGATGGCGTAGCCTGGCCGTTGTCGACCAGCTACAACGCGCGCCATGGCATTGCGCTCACTGACGTCAAGGATTGGCTGGTCGCCAATGCCCGCTGAATCAGGCGGCCTAGCGGCCGCTGTCGGTCACTCCAGCGATTCGACGCGGCTTGGGCGCTGGAACAGATACTTGCCCAGCGTCACCAGCACCACGGCGGAAACGATCACCAGCAGCGCCAGCCATTCGCGCAGTTCCAGCGTCTCGCCGGCGAAGCCGACGCCGAGCAGTACCGCCACCACCGGATTGACATAGGCGTAGCTGGTTGCTACCACCGGACGTACGTTTTTCAGCAGGAACATATAGGCGCTGATCGCCAGCATCGAGCCGAAAACAATCAGGTAGCCGAGTGCGAAAAAGCCGCCGGCGGTTGGCATGCTGGTCAAGCGCTCACCGCTGAGCTGGCTGACCAGCAGCAACACCGCTCCAGCCACCAGCATTTCGGCGGCGCCGGCCATCGGCCCGGCGGGCAGCGAAATGCGTGACCCGAGCACCGAGCCAAATGCCCAACTGGCGGAAGCCAGCAGGATCAGCAGCGCACCGGTGGGATTGCCAACCAGGTTATTGCCGGTGTTGAGCAGCACGATGCCTACCAGTCCGAGCACAATGCCGGCCCATTCCAGTTTGGTGTTGCGGATGCCCCAGAACATGCTGAAGCACAGGGTAAACAGCGGTACCGTCGCTACCATCACCGCCGCGATGCCGGAAGGCACCTCCTGATGCTCCGCCACGGTGACCAGGCCATTGCCGACCGCCAGCAACAGAATGCCGATAGCACCGGCGGAGAACCATTGTTTCAGCGTCGGCAAGGCATGGCCGCGCAGTGCCAGAAAGCCGAACAGAATAATGCCGGCGCTGAGATAACGGATGCCGGCCATCATCAATGGCGGCCAACTGGCGACCCCGATGCGAATAACGAAATAGGTCGATCCCCAGACTATATACAACGTAAACAGAGCGCCAATCAGCGGTAACAGACTACGACTTTGTTGACTCAACATGGGTTTTTATCGGTAGGCTAAAATAGTGGGAAGGGGGTTAGTAAACCCCAAGCGGCATGTAATAAGCAACGAATTTTATTGTTAAAATTTGGTAAAAACACGCCGATGGCAGCATAAAATCCGCGCAAGGTGTCGGCGTCAGCGCGCGGTGGATTGGCGCATCTGCGGCCAGCTTACCGCAGGCAGGTAAATGGCCCAGCCAATGGCCAGCACCAATAACATCAACTCGGGGGCCATCAGCGGCGTGATGGCGGTCAGTTTCCAGCTAATCAGAGCGCTGAGAGGGCCAAAGACTGCGCCAAATACCGCTACCGGCCAGCTCGCACTTCTTACCAGGCTCAACAACCAGCACCACCAGCAGCTAAAGGTCAGCCACAGCGCCATCATCCACAGCGGCACGCTGCCATGCCCGCTGAATTTCAACACCCCGGTGTAACACCAGACCGCGTCCATCGCGATACCGCCCAACGTTGCCAACAGCACCCACTTGCGGCGCGGCGCAGCGGTGAACATCAGGGACAAGGCCGCGCCCGCCAACAGTAGCGCTACCGTGGTGTCTCGGCTCAGCACTGCCAGCGCCCAGTAGGCGCCGAGGCCAAGCGTTGCCAACCAGAATCCGGCGTGCAGTCTCATGGCTGCTCCATCTCGGTCAATAACGCGCTGCTGCCGATCAGGGTAATATCCAGCCCGAGCTCCTGCCAGACGGCGAGCTGTTTGCGCTGCGGGGCGCTCAATGCCCCTTCGGCGCGCAGAAAATAGCGATCGGCCTTGAACAACTGCGGCTGCGGCTGCGCCAACGGCTCCGGCAGCAGATCGACCCGCATACCGGACTTGGCCAGAATGATCGCCTCCAGCCATAGCTCGGTGCGATCGGCGCTTGCTCCCCACGCCAGCAACAGTGCGTTCTGCCCCGGTTTTTTCCGCGCGGCGGTCATGCAAAACGCCGCATATTCGATGATGATGCCGTCTAGCAACGCGCGCAGGGATTGCAACAGGGGATTTGCCGCGCTCAACTGGGCACGCAACGGGCGCAGTACGTGGTCGATAAGCGCATTGACCGGATATTCGCGGCCCAATTCGTAGAGGCGGTTGCGCAGCGCGTTGGCCGCCGGCGCATGCAGCAGACCCATCAACTGCTGCTGCAGCAGAGCCCAGTTGGCCTGGCTGCTGGCCGGCGCATCACCGGCCAATAATGCCTTGACCTGGCTAACCGGTACGCCAAGGGCGATCCAGCTGATTATCGCGCGGATGCGCGCCACGTCGCTGTCATCAAACTGACGATGGCCGCCTTCGCTACGCTGCGGCTTTAACAGCCCATAACGGCGTTGCCAGGCGCGTAACGTCACCGGATTGATTCCGCACAGCTGCGCCACTTCGCCAATGCTGTAAACCGCCATTGCGTCTCCTCGTTGCATGCGCCACCGCAGGAAACAGGGTGACGAAAGGTAAACTTATACAACTCGCAACAGTGGTACAACTGCTTGGGTTCCTAATTCACCCGGTGGCGGCCGATTAAACGGGAGAAATGTGATAGGCACAGCGTCGCGCACCGGCAAGAATGTGTTCAACGCGTTCGACCTGCGCCCGTAGCACCTCGCTGAAAATACTCAGCTCGGTGCGACAGAAGCCTTGGCATACGCTGGCTGCCGCGCAGATCGGGCAGTGATTTTCCACCAGTTGGAAAGTTCCGTCCTGCAGTTGGCACCATTCGGCCATATAGCCTTCCCGGCAGCGGATGGCCGCCAGTCGCGCCACGCGTTCCTGTAGCGTGGCGGCCCCCACCATCGCCTGAATATAATTGATGCGGTTTTCCTGCTCGCGGCTTTCAATCAGCACATCCAGCGCGTTTTCCCCCAGCTTGTCGCGTACCGTGCGCAGTAGTTGCACCGTCAGTTCGGCATGGGTGTCCGGAAAGCGGGCGTCACCGGCCGGCGTGAGCTGCCACAGCTGTACCGGGCGGCCCACGCCGCGGGTTTCCGCCTTGGCTTCCACCAGCCCCTCTTTCGCCAGTTTGACGAACTGCTGGCGTGCGGCTTCGCCGGTGGTGCCGAGGGCTTTGCCTGCGTCGGATGCTTGTTGCGGGCCACGGGTTTTCAAGAGCTTCAATAAACGGTCGCTGACAGAATGTGCTGTGCATTCGCCATTTTCCAAGCTAATCCTTGACATATTTCACCGCCTCACCCTTAATTATTCCAAGTTAACACTTGTTAAATTTAACGCAATCTAACCTTTAACTCAATCACCGATACGCTGAAACGGAATGATAAACGTGATAACTGATGATGAAACTCGCTGGAGCGACCTGTTCTCCGGTAAAAACGCCGCCAGTGCCATTGCGCTGTCCCTCGGGGTGGCGCTGCATGCCGTCAACATTCTGGTGGCTACTACCATTTTGCCATCGGTGGTGCAGGATATCGGCGGGCTGAATCTGTATGCCTGGAACACCACGCTGTTCGTGGTGGCGTCGATTCTGGGTTCCGCCCTGTCGGCGCGGTTGCTGAGTGCTTACGGCGCCCGCAGCGCCTATCTGGTGGCGTCGCTGTTTTTCATCATCGGCGCGGCGTTGTGCGCGCTGGCACCGTCGATGCCGGTGATGCTGATTGGACGCACCGTGCAGGGGTTTGGCGGCGGCCTGATCTTTGCGCTGTCGTATGCGATGATCAATCTGGTGTTTCATCAATCGCTCTGGCCACGCGCCATGGCGCTGGTGTCCGCCATGTGGGGTATTGCGACGTTGATCGGGCCGGCGGTCGGCGGCATCTTTGCCGAGCTGCACGCCTGGCGCTGGGCATTCGGTATTCTGTTGCCGATCATGGTGCTCTATGCGGCGTTTACCTTCAGCATTCTGCCGAAGGGCAAAGCGCAGCAGGCGGCAGCACCGTTGCCGCTGGCGCAGTTGACACTGTTGGCGGCCTCGGTGTTGATCGTTTCGGCCGGCAGTCTGGCGAGCAACCTATGGGTCAACGTGGGCGGCATTGCGTTGGCACTGCTGCTAATGGCGTGGCTGTTGCGGCGTGAGGCGCATTCCCGCGCCCGCCTGCTGCCACAGGGCGCGCTGCGGCGTGGATCGACCCAGGCAGCGCTGTACCTGACCGTTTCGCTGTTGGTGGTCGGCATGACCAGCGAGATCTTCGTGCCGTATTTCCTGCAGATACTGCACGGCCAGTCACCGCTGATCGCCGGTTATATTGCCGCTACCATGGCCGCCGGCTGGACGCTGGCCGAAATCCTCAGTTCCGGTTGGCGCGGTGCGGGCATTCGCCGGGCGATTTTCAGCGGGCCGCTGCTGGTGATGGCAGGCTTGCTGGCATTGGGGCTGCTGATGCCGATCGCGTCTGGTGGTCACTGGACGACGCTGGCGCCGATCGTTATTGCATTGACGCTGGTCGGTTTTGGCATCGGCTTCGGCTGGCCGCATTTGCTGACGCGGATACTGCAGACGGCGCCGGAAAGCGACAGGGACATCGCCGGCGCGTCGATCACCACGGTACAACTGTTTGCCACCGCCTTCGGCGCCGCGCTGGCTGGCCTGATAGCCAACCTGGCAGGGCTGAACGTACCGGGTGGCAGCGCAGGCGCAAGCTCGGCCGCTCGCTGGCTGTTCCTGCTGTTTGCCCTGGCGCCATTGATGGCGGTCTATTCTGCCTGGCGTTGCGCCTATCTGCCGCACAACGCGAGCAATTTTGTACAAAACCCGACTTCCGACCAATGCTAGAATAGCTGGCATTGGCGGAGGTAACGATGACCAGGCAAGCCCAGGCGGGACGACAAGAACAAACGCACTTTATGCACCTCGATGAACTCGGTGGGCTGGAGGTATTGCAGGCCAGTTATCTGCGCCAGTCGTTTTCCCGTCACAGTCATGAAGGTTACTGCATTGGCGTTATCGACGATGGTGCGCAGCGATTCTACCGTTCCGGCGGCGAGCACGTAGCGCCGCACGGCAGCATCATTCTGGTGAATGCTGACGAAGTCCACACCGGCAGCTCGGCAGCAGAAAACGGCTGGGCCTACCAGGCGATGTATCCCACACCGGAACTGCTGGCCACTCTGGCGCGTGACCTGAAAACCAGCGGCGGCGGCGCGCCCCATTTCCCGCAGGCGGTGGTGCATGACGTTGGACTGGCGGAGCAACTGCGGCTGGCGTTTGGCCTGTTGCACGGTAAGGAAAACCGCCTGCTGAAGGAAACCATGCTGTTCTCCGCCTTGACCTGGCTAATGTTGCGCCATGGCAAAAGCCGCATTGAGCCGGCGGCGCAGAGCAGGGCGCAACGCCAGGTGGCACTGGTCAAGGCGTTGCTCGACGACTTTCCGGAGATTGACATCTCGCTGCTCGAACTGGCCGATCGAGTGGCGCTCAGCCCGTATTATCTGCTGCGCCAGTTTCAACGGGTTACCGGTTTGCCGCCGCATGCCTATCAGATCCAGGCGCGCTTGCGCAAAGCACGCGACATGTTAAAACGCGGGCATGGGGTGCTGGAAAGCGCACTGGCCTGCGGTTTTCACGATCAGAGCCATTTTCACCGCCATTTTCGTAAATCGATGGGCGTCACCCCCGGCGATTACGTCAATTCACTGCGCTAACTGCGCAACGGCGTGCAATACCGGCGCCGCCTCCATCACCTAGGCTGCTCTTTTTTGCCGGAGAGAGCCATGCACCATCCCGTTACACTGACACCTACGCCAATATTACGGCCTGCGTTACAGGGGGCGGTTGCGATGCTACCGCTGTGTCTGGCGGTGCTGCCCTGGGGCATGCTGGCCGGTTCGATGGCGATGCAAAGTGGCCTGACCGCCGCACAGGGGCTGGGCATGTCGGCCATCGTCTTTGCCGGTGCCTCGCAGTTGGTGGCGCTGGGCATGCTTAAAACCGGTGCCGGGTTGCTGGCGATCCTGGTTTCCACCTTTTTTATTACCGCACAGCATTTTCTCTATGCGCTGCGATTGCGAGACTGTGTTGCGCCTCTGCCGCTGCGTTGGCGACTGCTGTTGGGCTTTTTGCTCACCGACGAGCTGTTTGCCCTGACCGGCGAGCAAGGGCCGGCGCGTTTTAACCGCTGGTATGCGCTGGGTGCCGGGCTGACGTTTTATATTTGCTGGTTTTTGGCCACCTGGCTTGGGATCGCGGCTGCCAGCCTCGGCGACCTTGACGGTTACGGGCTGGATTTTTCCATTGCCGCCACCTTTATCGCCATCGTGGTTCCGCTGATCCGCACCTTGCCGATACTGGCCTGTTCGCTGAGCGCGCTATTGCTGTCGGTGGTGCTGCACCACTATCAAATCCCCGGCGCGCTGGTGATTGCCACCCTGACGGCAATGATGGTGGGGCTGCTCTGCAGTAAGGGGGCGCAATGATGGTGTGGCTAATTATCGTGCTGATGGCGCTGGTGGTGTTTTTCAACCGTTACTTTTTTCTGGCGCCGAGCCTGCGTTTGCGGCTGTCGGCACGCATGCATACGCTGCTGGGATTTTCGGTGCCGGCGGTGTTGAGTGCCATCTGTGGACCGATCGTGATGTACAGCGACGATCGCTGGCGCGGCGTGGCGGAAAATCCCTACCTCTGGGGCGCGCTGTTTGCGGTTATTCTGGCGTTCTTTCTACGCAATATGCTGCTGGTGGTGCTGTTCAGCATGCTGATTTTTATCACCCTGCGCGGGATGATGTGAAAATACGCTTGCAAATTCCCTGATTTGAGATAATTTCTCTTAATTGAGATATTAAGAGGGTAAGCATGCAGCAGATACAGAACGACATTGACCAGCGCCTGGCGCAGCGGTTGGTGGCATTGCGCCAGCAACGGGGGTGGTCGCTGGAGGCATTGGCGCAGCAAACCGGCATCAGTCGTGCGACGCTGTCGCGCATTGAGCGCATGGAAACCAGCCCGACGGCGTCGCTGCTGAACACGCTGTGCGCGGCATATGGCCTGACCATGTCACGCTTGCTGAGCGAACTGGATAATGAGCCGCCGGAGTTGTTATCACGCCAACAGCAGCCGGTGTGGGTCGATCACGCCAGCGGATTTCATCGGCGTTCGGTGTCGCCGCCTACCGCGTTGTACCAGGCCGAATTTATCGAAGGTACATTACAGTCCGGCGCACGCATCGAGTACGACGCGCCGTCGATTCACGGTCTGGAACACCATCTGTGGATGATAGACGGCGAGCTGACGTTGACCCTCGACGCGCGGCCGTTTCGACTGCAGGCTGGAGATTGCCTGCGCTATCGCCTGACCGGCAGTTCGCAGTTTCACGCCACCGGCACACAGCCGGCCCATTACACCATTATCATTTGCAGGCCATAACCATGATTGACATTCAGCAATTGGACGCCGCCGCAGCGCAAGCGGCTATCCCCGATCTGGCACAGGTGCTGCACGCCAGCGTCTGGCAGGGCGCCAGCATTGGCTTTGTTACGCCGTTCAGCGTCGAGCAGGCGGCGGCATTTTGGCACGGCCTGCTGCCGGCGATCGCCAGCGGCGAGCGGTTGATGCTGGCGGCACGGGACGGGCAACGCATTGTCGGCACGGTGCAACTGCTGCTGGCGATGCCGGCTAATGGCGCCCACCGGGCGGAGATCGTTAAGCTGATGGTGCATCCGCAGGCGCGTCGTCAGGGCATCGCCCACCGTCTGATGCAGCAGGCCGAGCAATTGGCCATAACGCATCAGCGTCAGCTGTTGGTGTTGGATACCGTCAGCGATTCACCGGCGGAGAGCCTGTACCGTCTGCTGGGGTTCCAGCTGGCAGGGCGCATCCCGCAGTATGCCCGTGCCAGCCTTGGCGATACGCTGGATGCGACCAGCTATATGTACAAATTGTTGTAGGTTGGCCGCCGGCGCTTTTCAGGGCACGCCGAACGTTAGGGTCATTTCGCATTGCCGCAGCGGCTCCTCGCGCCAGCCGATACGGGTAAAGAAACCGGCTGCGCACTCCGGCACGTAGACGTTGGCCATTAGCGGCAAGGGCGCGTACTGGTGCTGCAACGCCTGCAGCAGCGCACGGCCATAGCCCTTGCCACGCAGCGCCTGCGGGACGTAAACCATACGCAGGGCGCATCGTTCGGCGCTGGGTGCCACCAGGGCGAACGCCTGCTGATGCAGGGTAAAGGCGCGCGATCCGCCCGCTAATTTGTACAGCGTTTCTGGGGCGATTAACCATGGTAATGACAGGATGTTGTCCGCAATCAGGCGGCGTGACAGCAGCAGTGGGTCGATCTCTTGCAGCGGTTGCGGAGGCGGCACGGCGTCGAGTGGCGCATGAAAACCGCGTAACGTGCCGCTGACGGCTAACCCGGCCTGTTGATACAGCGCCAGCGCCGCATGGTTACCGTCGATCACCTCAAGAGAAAGCTGCCGGTCGCCGCGTGCCCGCGCGTCGGTGATTAGACGCGCCATCAGCGCCTTGCCCAGCCCCTGACCGCGCATTTCGGGGCGAATCGACAGGGCGGCTATCCGGCTGTGGCGACCGCGACGGGCGATCAGCGCCAGGGCCACCGGCCGTTGGTGATAAGTGACCACCAGGCTGTGGTTCAGGCTGAGGTCTTCGGCGTGGAAACGACTGGCAAAGGCGATGCCCTCCATGGCAAACGGCACGATATAGTTTTCAAAACAGTGGGTAAGAATTTGCGCCAGCCGATCGCTGCTGTATCGCAGGGCAGTATGGTATTC
This sequence comes from Serratia odorifera, assembly GCF_041448735.1. Taxonomy (NCBI): domain Bacteria; kingdom Pseudomonadati; phylum Pseudomonadota; class Gammaproteobacteria; order Enterobacterales; family Yersiniaceae; genus Serratia; species Serratia odorifera. Next base: position 139,014 of record NZ_JBGMUT010000001.1, read on the forward strand.
AACGTCGGTGGCGTGCATGGAATGACTCCGGATGGCGACAGAAGCTATACATGTAGACCGGATTGCCAGCGATGACAAGCCGCGTTGCCGACTGATGGCAGAAAACAAAAAAACCGGGCGCAGCCGCCCGGTAAAAGATGCATGAACAGGTTAATTAGCCGTAGCTAAAAATTGCAGTGGTGGTTATGCATGACGGTTTAGAACTGGTAAACCAGGCCTACGGCGACCACATCATCATCGGTCAGACCCAGTTTATTATCGCTATCCAGCTGGTTGATTTTATAATCCACGTAAGTAGACATGTTTTTATTAAAGTAATAATAGGCGCCAATATCGACATATTTAACCAGGTCTACGTCGCCGAGATTTTCAATATCCTTGCCTTTGGATTGCACATAGCCAATTGACGGACGCAGGCCGAAGTCGAATTGATATTGTGCTACCACTTCAAAGCCCTGGGCTTTATTGGCGAAGCCGCTGACTGAGGTCGCGGAACTGTTAATGGTGGCGGTGCCGGAAATGGGTACAATATTACGGCTTTCCGAGTAGGTCGCTGCCAGATAGACGTTGTTATTGTCGTACTTCACGCCGGCGGCCCAAATGTCGGCCTTATCGCCTTTGCCGAAGCTGCCCTGTTTCTGGGTTGTGGTGCGGTTGGACGAGGCATAGGCTGCACCGACGCTGAAGCCGTCGATGATTTCGTAGCTGGATGACAAGCCCCAACCGTCGCCGTTGGCCTTGCTGCTGGAGCGGCCGTCGTTTTCATTTTTGCCTTGGTACTGTACGGCAAACTTCAGGCCGTCGACCAGACCAAAGAAGTCATTGTTACGGTAGGTGGCGACGCCGTTGGTACGGCCGTTCATAAAGTTGTCGGTCTTGACGTAGGCGTCATCACCGAACTCCGGCAGCATATCGGTCCAGGCGCCGACGTCATAAATAATGCCGTAGTTGCGGCCATAATCGATAGAACCGACGTCTTTCAGTTTCAGACCGGCAAAGCCCAGACGGGTTTTGGTGTCCTTGGCGCTGTCAGATTCGGTATGGTTGGCGGAAATCTGGTATTCCCACTGGCCATAGCCGGTCAGTTGATCGTTGATTTGCGTGGCACCCTTAAAGCCAAAGCGGACGTAGGATTTGTCACCGTCGCTGCCAGCATCATCAGAAAAATAATGCAGCCCTTTGACTTTTCCGTACAGGTCGAGTTTATTTCCGTCTTTATTATAAATTTCTGCTGCGTACGTCGAAGGCGCGATCAAAAGTGCCGGAATAATAACGGCAAGAAGTTTCGTTTTCATATTTATCCCTGCTTTTCTCTATTAAAAGACGCTTATCATCAAGCTTATTTCTGTTAGGTTTGCTGTCGGATTTATCGCAGCGCAGAATTTTTACCAAGGTTGTGTGATGTATTTATGACAGAATATTTATTTCTATGTTGAATGATGAAAAAAACGCCGCCAAAGGCACGATTCGCTGCCGGACAAGGCCAAAACGGTGGTCTACAGTTAACGGTACGGTTTATTGGTCTGCGGAGGAATCATGCGTGAGGCTTATACATTACTCGGTTGCCGTGGTTGCGGTTCCACTATCGTTGCCGCCGCACTGGAATTGACCGGCTTTCCCTGGGGTTATGAAGAGGTCGACTACGATGTCGACAGCCCCGAACGTGACCGTCTGCTGGCGATGAACCCGTTGGGGCAGGTACCGACGCTGATCCTGCCGGACGACGAGATAATGACCGAAAGCGCGGCAATTATTCTGCTGCTGCATGACCGGGCGCCGCATGCCGAATTGGTGCCCGATGCCGGCGCGGCCATGTTACCGCGCTTTCTGCGTTGGCTGATGTTCATCAATTGCGCCATCTATCCGACCTTTACCTATGGCGACAACCCGGAAAAATGGCTGCCGAAAACCCGTCATCCGGAACGGCTGGAGGAGACCATCGGGCCGCACCGCGAACAGCTGTGGCGGGCGTTTGCCGCCGCCGCCAGCGATACGGGACCCTGGTTCCTCGGGCGCACCTTCAGCGCGTTGGATTTGTATATTGCGGTCATGTGCAATTGGCGTCCGGGACGCCGCTGGTTCGTTCAGCATTGCCCGCGGCTGGTGGCGATTGCTGAAAGGGTGGAGCAACTGCCGGAGTTGAATGCGCTGTTTCATGCGCACTTCGATCACGTCGCCCCGTTGGAGTAGTGGCGCATAATCGTCCTGTTTTTCTGAATCATTGGTGCTGAAAATACCGATTTTCCTCGCGGTCGGCGACGGGTAGCGTAAGGCTATCGATCACTGTCCGGAGGACATCATGCAGATGCAAAACACCCCTAACCCCCAATCAAGCGCCGGCCAACAGGCCTTTGGCGATATCGCACCCAAGCTGGCGCAGCTCAGCGATGCGGTGTTGTTCGATGACGTCTGGCAGCGGCCCGAACTGGGAGCGCGTGAGCGCAGTCTGATCACCGTGGCGGCGCTGGTGGCGCTTAATCGGCTGGAGCAACTGCCGTTCCATTTGCAGCTGGCGCAGCGCAACGGCGTCAGCCGTGAACAGTTGGCCGAGCTTATCACCCATCTGGCTTTTTATGCCGGCTGGCCGGCGGCGGCCTCGGCGGTAGCGCGCCTGCGCGAAATGGAGGAGTGAGCCATGCCGTTTACCCGCATCGCACTGCATAATGGTAAAACGCCGGCCTATCTGCGTACGCTGTCAGACTCGCTGCATCAGGCGCTGGTTGAAGCGTTCGAGGTGCCGCCGGACGACAGGTTTCAGGTTATTGACCAATATCGTCCCGGTGAACTGATTTATGATGCCCATTACCTTGGCGGGCCGCGCTCCGAGGATTACGTGCTGTTTTACATTACCGTGGGGCGGGCGCGTACTGCGGCGACCAAGCAGCGTTTCTACCAGCGACTGGCGGCGCTATTGCAGCAAAACCTGCAACTGTCGCCGCAGGATGTGATGGTGGTGGTGGTGAGCTCGCAGCGAGAAGACTGGTTATTTGGTCCCGATGATGTCTGAATCCCGCCACGACACGCGGGGCGCTGCGCAATATTGAACGCTGGGCGAGACGTGGGCTGACTGTACGCAGCGCTTGTGGGACAATAGCGCCATCATTTCGTTTAGATAAGAGTTGAATGGCGCTCTCTACCTCAGTTAAAACTCAGATCGGTCAGTGGTATAAAGCCCTGCAACAGCAAATACCGGATTTTATTTCCCGCGCGCCGCAACGGCAGATGATTGCCGAAGTGGCGAAAACCCTGGCCGGCGATTACCCGCGCCATCTGGCGATCGAAGCTCCGACCGGCGTGGGCAAAACCTTGTCGTATCTGATCCCCGGCATCGCCGTCGGGCGCGACGAAGGCAAGCCGTTGGTGGTCAGCACCGCTAACGTGGCATTGCAGGACCAGATCTTCAGCAAAGACCTGCCGCTGCTGAAGAAGATCATTCCCGATCTGAAATTCACCGGGGCGTTTGGCCGCCGGCGCTATGTGTGTCCACGCAATCTGGCGTCGATGAGTACCGACGTGGCCGAGCAGGGCGATTTGATGCTCTACCTGGATGACGACGAACGGCTGCCGTCCAATGGCGAAGAGCAGGCGCTGTGCCAGAAACTGTCCGCCTCGCTCAGCCGCCATCAGTGGGACGGCCTGCGCGATCACTACGCCCAGTCGATCGACGACACGCTGTGGGCCAAGCTGAGCACCGACAAGGTTAACTGCCTCGGGCGTAACTGCCATTATATTCGCGAATGCCCGTTTTACCTTGCCCGCAAGGAAATCGAAAGCGCCGACGTGGTGGTGGCCAACCATGCGTTAGTGATGGCGGCGCTGGAAAGCGAATCGGTGCTGCCGAATCCGAAAGAGCTGTTATTGGTGCTGGACGAGGGGCACCACCTGCCGGAGGTGGCGCGCGACGCGCTGGAAATTGAAGGCGAAATCACCGCGCTGTCGACCAATTTGCAACTTGATATGATCGTGCGTCAGGTGGAACAGTGCATGGTGCAGTACCGGCCGAAAAACCCGCCAGGCCTGTCGAATAGCGAACGCTTGAAGAACCACTGCGAAGAGCTGCGCGAACGGGTGCAGCTCTTCGAACACCAGGTGAGCGCCTACCTGCCGGGCGACGGCAGCGAGGCGGAATACCGTTTCGAGATGGGTGCGCTGCCGCCGGAGATGGTCGAGGCGAGCGCGCGGCTGTTCAAATTGACCGATGCGCTGCGTGGGCTGGCGGAATTTATTCTTAACGATCTGACCGAGCAGAGCGGCAAGCATGACATCGTGAGGCTGCATCGCGCCATTTTACAAATGAGTCGCACGCTGGGTTATCTGGAGGCGATGAGCAAACTGTGGAAGCTGGCCGCGCTGGAAAAATCCTCCAATGCACCGATTTCCAAATGGGTGACGCGCGAGCTGCGCGATAACGTCAGCCATCTGTATCTGCACTGCGTCGGTATTCGCGTCAGCGATCAGCTGGAAAAACTGCTGTGGCGCAATGTTCCGCACGTGGTGGTAACGTCGGCCACCCTGCGTTCGCTCAACAGCTTTGCGCGGCTGCAGGAGATGAGCGGGCTGAACGAAAAGGCCGGCGATCGCTTCGAAGTGCTGGCTTCGCCGTTTAACCACGTCGAGCAGGGCAAGATCGTCATTCCGCAAATGACGTTCGAACCGGCGATCGCCACCGAAGCGGAACATCTGGAGGAGATGGCGCGCTTCTTCCGAGCGCAGGTAGCTGGCGCGCAGCACAAGGGCATGCTGATCCTGTTCAGCAGCAACCGGGCGATGCAAACCTTCCTTGGCTACGTGACCGATCTGCGTCTGATGTTGCTGGTACAGGGCGATCAGCCACGCTATCGTCTGGTGGAAGAACACCGCAAGCGGGTGGAAAAAGGCGTGGCCAGCGTACTGGTCGGCCTGCAATCGTTCGCCGAAGGGCTGGATCTCAAGGGCGAGCTGCTGACTCAGGTGCATATCCACAAGATTGCGTTTCCCCCCATCGACAGCCCGGTGATCCTCACCGAAGGTGAATGGCTGAAAACCCTGAAACGTTATCCCTTTGAGGTGCAAAGCCTGCCCAGCGCGTCGTTTAATTTGATCCAGCAGGTCGGTCGATTAATCCGTAGCAACGAATGCCGCGGTGAAATCGTGATTTACGATCGCCGGCTGTTGACCAAGAGCTACGGCGCGCGCCTGCTGTCGGCGCTGCCGGTATTCCCGATAGAGCAGCGCGAGGTGCCGGAGGCTGACAAGGCGCATAAAGCGGCGCTGAAGTCGGTGGCCGAGGCGGCAAAAAAGCAGAAAAAAGCCGCCAATCCGTTTGCCCGACGCCGACGCCGCTGAGTATCACAGCGGCGGCAGGCGGCGTTTCACCGGCGTGGTTTTCACTATCGAGGTGTTGCTTTGCGCCCGTTCGGCCAGCCGATCGAGGATCTGGTCGAGCTGCTCCAGTGAGTGAGCCACCAGGCGCACGATAAAACAGTCTTCGCCGGTGACCTTGTCGCATTCGATCACCTCGGGCGTCTCGGCGATCATCTGTTCCACTTTCTTCAGCATGCCCGGCAGCGGCTTGACGCGCACCAGCGACTGGAACGCGTAGCCCAGCGCCGGCAGATTGACGTTCAGGGTGTAGCCCTGGATCACGCCGCTTTCTTCCAGCCGCCGCAACCGCTCCGAAGTGCTCGGCGACGACAGGCCCACTTTGGCGCTCAGCATCTTCAGCGACATGCGCGCATCCTCGGCCAGCAAGGCCAGCATTTGGCGATCGATATCGTCCATAGCGACTCCATTAGGTTAATTTAGGTAATTTCCTTCAATAAAAAGGAGTTTAAACGATAATGCCTTTTTTATACCATGTATTGTCGGCAGAAATCGTTGCACACTATTTCCTCTGAACACGGGGGAACGAGATGAAGACAGAAATTAAACGCGGCTCGCTGGAGATGATTGCGGCGATGCTGATTTCCGGCAGCATTGGCTGGTTTGTGCTGATGTCGGGCCAGCCGGTGGTCAACGTGGTGTTTTGGCGCTGTGTGTTTGGCGCCGCGGTGCTGTTGGTGGTATGTGGGCTACGGGGACAACTGCGCCGCTCGACGTTGAACCGTGCCATATTGCTGACGGCGGTGGCGGGTGGTATTGCGTTGGTGATCAACTGGCTGCTGCTGTTTGCCGCCTATGCCTACGCCTCTATTTCCATCGCTACTGCGGTGTACAACACCCAACCGTTTATGCTGGTGGTATTGGCGGCGCTATTGCTCGGTGAAAAGCTGACGGCGCGTAAAATGCTGTGGCTGACGCTGGCGTTTATCGGCATGGCTCTGGTGGTACTGTCGCAACCAGGGCAGCAGAGCGAACAGCAACATTATCTGTTGGGCATTTTGCTGTCGCTTGGCGCGGCATTTTTCTATGCGCTGATGGCGCTGGCAGCCAAACGCCTGACCGGTACGCCGCCGCATGTGATTGCACTGATCCAGGTCAGCGTCGGCGCGCTGATGCTACTGCCGCTGGTGGACTTTGGGGTGGCAACCAGCGCTGGACAATGGGGGCTCTTGATTACCCTGGGCGTGTTGCACACCGGCGTGATGTACGTGTTGCTGTACGGCGGTATCCAGAAATTGCCGACCCACCTCACCGGTTCGCTGTCGTTTATTTATCCGCTTGCGGCCATGCTGGTCGACCGGTTTGCCTTCGGCCATCAACTGGTTGCGCTGCAACTGGCCGGGGCGACGCTGATCCTGCTGGCAGCGGCCGGAATGAATCTGCTGGGGGAGCGGCGGGCGCCAACCGCCTTGAGCACCGGGTGTAATAATTTGCCGTGTGGCTCTAGTAAAACGCCGAGTGCGGATTATGATTGAAGGCAACTTCCCCGCTGAATGATAAGGTAGCATCGAATGGACATTGCAACGCTGTTGCTGTTTTCCGCCGCCTGCCTGGCACTGGCCGTTACGCCAGGGCCGGATATGTTGTTGATCGCCTCGCGTAGTCTCAGCCAGGGGCGGCGCGCCGGCTTTGCCTCGCTGGCCGGTATCCAGCTTGGCACCTATTGCCACGCTCTGGCCGCCGCGCTTGGGTTGTCGCAGCTGTTTGTGGCGGTACCGCTGGCTTACGATGCGGTTCGCCTGTTGGGGGCGGCTTATCTGTTGTATCTGGCGTGGAAAACGCTGCGCACGGGCAGCAATTTGCAGGCCACCGCCGGCTTGCAGACGGTAGCGGTCGGGCGCATTTTGCAGCAAGGGCTGTGGACCAATATTCTTAATCCCAAAATGGCGCTGTTCGTGCTGGCATTGTTTCCGCAGTTTATCAATCCACAGGCCGGATCGGTGGTGGTGCAGATGCTACTGTTGGCGACGGTGCTGAACGTGATCGGTCTGGCGATCAATGGTGGCGTCATTTTGCTGATCGGCGGGATGAAAAGCCGCTTCGCCGGGCGGCAGTTCAGCGCTCGCTGGCCAAACTATCTGCTGAGCGGCGTGTTTGCCGGCCTGGCCTGCAAGCTGATTTTCGACAGTCGTAAATAAGCGCGGGGCGCATGGCGTCTCAGCTTCTTTCTACCAGCGCCACGATGGTGATGAGCAGCTCGCGTTTGGCTTCATCGGCGCTGATTTGCTGGCAGACCGCCGCGCAGGACAACGCTTCTGCCGCCCCCAGCATCGCCCATAACCCCGCGGCGGCAATCTGCTTGCCGCTGGCGAACGGCACCAGCATCTGCCGGCATTTTTCGATAAATGCCACTTCATAGGCGCGTTTGATCTTTTCAAGCTCCGGCGTACCGGCCAGCGCGGCGATAATGCCGGGGATCTCGCGTCCTTGCAGCAGCACGCAATCGACGTACGCGGTGGCAATCAGCGTGGCGCGGCCAATCAGCGTGGCTTCGCTGGCTTGTAATAGCTCATCAAACAGCGCGTTCTGGCGCGCGTCGAACTCTTGATACAACGCTGCCAACAGTCCAAGGCGCGTACCAAAGTGATCGTACACCACCGGTTTGGTTACGCCAGACTGCTCAGCAAGCCTGCCCAGCGACAGGTTTTCCGTTCCTTCCTGACCGATTATCTGCCATGCGGTATCCAAAAGTTGACGGTTGCGCTCCTCGCGTGACAGACGTTGCCGCGGCATTGCCGTGGCGGATTTTTGTTGCGTGGAAAATTTGGTCATTGCTAATATACTAATGGTAGGTTACTAATGGTATATAGTTTACGCCAGTTACTGAAGAACGGCAATCAGAGAGGTTAACATGCATTATCTTATCGTTACCGCACACCCGGTTCAGAGCTCGTTGACTCACGGCGTGGTGCAGCGCATCGCAGCGGGCATTGCCGAGGGCAGCCACAGCGTCGAGATCGCCGACTTGGCGGCGGAAGGGTTTGACCCGCGTTTTTCTACCGATGATATCAGCGCATTTCAATTACAGGCACCGATCCCGGCGGACGTGCTGGCCGAGCAGCAGCGTATCGATCGCGCCGACGCCGTGATACTGGTCTATCCGGTATATTGGTGGTCGATGCCAGGCCAGCTCAAGGGCTGGATCGATCGGGTGTTCACCAACGGCTGGGCGTATCAAGACGGTGGTGATGGCAAGGTGAAAAAGAAACTGTCGCATCTGCGGGTGCATCTGGCGGCGATTGGTGCCGCCGATCGGAGCACCTACGACCGCCATGGCTATACCAGCGCTATACAGACCCAGATCGATCACGGCATCTTTGATTATTGTGGTGCGCAGGTGGTGACGTCTGAACTGCTGCTGACGCCGGAGTTTCCGCATATCGAGGCGCTGCTGGCGTCGGCGCAGGCGCTGGGCAGCAAGATGGCTGGCGTCGCCCAGTCGCAGATGGCACTCTAGCGTTTCGCGATAATATTGCCTCGAATGCCGCGCTGGCCGGTGCATCGGCCAGCGCGCTGTACATTACCAGCCGCTGATGATTTTCCTCATCCACCACGAAGGAGGCGCGTTCAAAGGTCACTTCGCCCGCGCCGTCGATGCAAAACGAGCGTTGCCCCTGGCAGCGGCCATGAATGAGGTTGAGCACGCTCGCGGATAGGGTATGCTAAACAGACGCACCAGGGGAGGCCTGCATGGATTACACCAAAATTATCAAAGAAATAGGGCGTGGCAAAAATCACGCACGCGATCTGGATCAAGCGACGGCATTTGCGCTTTATCAGGCGATGCTGACCGGCGAAGTACCGGAGCTGGAGCTGGGTGGCGTGCTGATCGCCATGCGCATCAAAGGAGAGGCCGAAGCCGAAATGCTCGGCTTTTACCAGGCGATGCAGCAGCAGGTGCTGCGGTTGCAAAAACCGCACGGTCGGCCGATGCCGGTGGTGTTGCCGAGCTACAACGGCGCGCGCAAGCAGGCCAACCTGACGCCACTGTTGGCGCTGCTACTGGCGCGCGTTGGCTTACCGGTGGTGGTGCACGGCGTGCTGGATGACAGCACGCGGGTCACCAGCGCCGAAATCTTCCAGGCGTTGGGAATCGACTGGTCGGAAAATGCTGCCGATGCCCAGCAGCGGCTGGAGAGCGGCGAGCCGGTGTTTATGCCGGTTGGTGCGTTGTCCGCCGCGCTCGATCGCCAGTTAAGCCTGCGCTGGCGCATGGGGGTACGCAACAGCGCCCATACGCTGGCCAAACTGGCGACGCCATTTGGCGATGCAGACGTGCTGCGCATCGCCAGCGTTTCGCACCCGGAATACGTGGGCCGCGTGGCGTCGTTTTTCCGCCAGATCGGCGCCCGCGGTTTGTTGATGCATGGCACCGAGGGCGAAGCCTACGCCAACCCGCTGCGTTGCCCGCAGATCCACTATATCGTCAATGGTGAGCAGCAGATTATGCTGGAACGCCCGGCGCAGGAAGCTGCGCCGCAGCTGCCGGCGGCCAGAGATGCTGAAACCACCGCGCGCTGGATGGAACGCTGTCTGGCCGGCGAGGTGGCTATTCCGGACGCCTTGGCGCGTCAGGTGGCCTGTTGTCTGCTGGCCAGTGGCGAAGTCGACACGTTCGAACAGGGGTTGGCACGCCTGGCATGATTGCCGGCGGCTATACTGATTGCTTTCATCGCGCAGCGGAAGGAGGGTTATGCAACAGGCTCTCGACTATTTCAATCAATTGAACCAGGATTATTTGCGCGTTCACCAGACCAAGGAAGATCTGTTCTGGCAGAACTATATGGGGGTCGGCGCCGCAGACGTGTCGGCACGCTTTGCCGCTGCTGAAAGCGCCTATAAGCGTTTTATCGCCGAGCCGCGCCGTCTGTCGGCGATTCGGCAACTGCTGGCCGAACTGGAGGCGTTGCCGCCATCGCAGCAACGCCTGGCGTTGCAGCATGGGCTAAATGGCTGGCTGCGGTTCTTTGACTGTAACGTGATTGAGGATCCGCAGGCGCAGGCGTTGCTCGATCAGATCATTGCCGCCGAAGCCGATCTGTACGATCGCCGCAAAGGCCATCAGTTAACCCACCTGAATGCCAAAGGGCAGCGGGTGGCGGCGTCGCTGGGCGAGCTGCTGACCAACCAGGCCACCAACCAGAACGAAGAGTATCGCCGCAGTTCGCAAACCGCGCTGCGCGAGCTGGAGCAGTGGCTGCTGCATAACGGCCTGCCGGCGCTGATCGGGCTGCGCAATCGCTTTGCGCGCCAGATGGGCTATCGCAACTATTTTGATTACAAGGTGAACAAGACCGAACGCATGACGCCGGAGCAGCTGTTCGCCATTCTTGACCGTTTCGAGCAGCAAACCCGCGACGCCAATGCGCGCAGTCTGCAACAGCTGGCGGCGGAGAAAGGCGCACAGGCGCTAGAGCCGTGGAACCTGCGCTTTGCCAGCGCTGGCGATGTTACTCGCCAACTGGATCCGTATTTGCCGTTCGCCCTGTCGTTGGCGCGTTGGGTCGACAGTTTCAAGCGGCTGCATATCGGTTTTCGCGGCGCGCAAATGAACCTCGATCTGTTGGTGCGCGCAGGCAAGTATGAAAATGGCTTTATGCATGGCCCGCAGCCGCCGTTTTTTCTGCAGGGCGAGTGGCAGCCGGCCAGGCTCAATTTCACCAGTCTGGCGCAGCCGGGGCAGGTCGGTAGCGGCGCCCATGGCTTGAATACCCTGTTCCATGAGGGCGGGCACGCGGCGCACTTTGCCAATATCTGTCAAAACGCTCCCTGTTTCTCGCAGGAGTTCCCGCCAACCTCAATGGCCTATGCCGAAACACAGTCGATGTTCTGCGACAGCCTGCTGGATGACGCAGACTGGCTGAAACGTTATGCCAAAAATTCCGCCGGTGAAACGGTGCCGGATGCGCTGATCAAGGCCAGCATTCAGGCACGTCAGCCGATGCGCGCTTTCAACGAGCGCCATATTTTGCTGGTGCCGTATTTTGAATGGGCGCTGTATCAATGGGATGAGGCACAGCTGACGCCAGAGGCGATTACCCAGTTGGCGCGCGACACCGAACAGAAAATCCTCGGTATCAGCGGCAGCCCGCGACCGACGCTGGCGATACCGCACCTGCTGTCGCTGGAATCGGCCTGCTCTTATCAGGGCTACCTACTGGCGTTGATGGCGGTAGAACAGACGCGTCAGTTCTTCTTGCAGCGCGACGGCTATTTGACCGACAACCCGGCGATAGGCCCCGATCTGGCGCAGCACTATTGGCGGCCGGGCAATAGCGTCAGCCATGATGACACCTTGCGTAGCCTGACCGGCGAAGGCTTCAACCCGGATTATCTGGCCGCGGCCTGTAACCAGACGGTAGAACAGGCGTGGCTGGCGGCGCAGGCAACCATGGCGGCAGCGGCGCAGCGTCCGCAACCGGCAGCCGACTTTGACCTGGCAGCACGCATTCGGGTGGTAGACGGCGATGTGCTGCTGGCGGACAACGCCGACGGCGACCAGAAGATGTGCCAGGATTTTGCCGCCGCGATCGCCGCCCGGCTGTAGGTCGTTTGCCGCCGGCCGGCCCCGGCGCCAGGGTTATTTACGCGCGTCCGGTCGCACCAGATCGAAACGCTGCTGCTCAGAAATACCGTAATACGCCGTCGGCCCACCGGCGCGCAGAATCGGCTGGGCAGCGGCGGTTTGATACAGGCCATGTTGATCCAGCAACGTGCGATCGATATGCACCGCCACTACTTCCCCCAGCACCAGCCAGGTTTCCACCTGCTCGCCGGCCGCCGTTTGCAACTGGATGCACTGGCTCAGTCGGCATTCAAAGTGGACCGGGCTTTCCGCCACCCGATCGACCGCGACCTTGCGACCCGGCAGCGGCGTGACGCCGGCAAAGGCAAACTCATCCCCATCGCGCGGTAGCGACGCCGAGCTGTTGTTCATTGCTTCCGCCAACGGGCGGGTGGCGAGGTTCCAGACGAATTCGCTGGTTTCGACGATGTTCGCCACGCTGTCCTTCCAGCCAGAGCTGGCGAAGCCGATGATCGGCGGGCGATAGTTGAAGCAGTTAAAGAAACTGTACGGCGCCAGATTGCGTTGTCCGGCGGCGCTGACGGACGAGATCCAGCCGATCGGCCGAGGCCCGACGATGGCATTCAGCGGATCGTGCGGCAAGCCATGCCCGGCGGCCGGCTCATAGTAGTAATGCGTTTCACTGCTCATAGCGTCCCTTGTCCTGGTAAACGAAGCTTTTATTCTGACCGGTTTGTCACAGGCTGCAAGTTTGGTCGGGGGATATGTTATCTTATGCGCCAGAACCCGCCAGCAAGAGTCAGTCAGGTGCAAAAAAAGAAAACCTTCCCGCAGCAGAAAAAAGGCCTGCATCCCCGTAACCGCCACCGTTCCCGCTACGACTTCCCGGCGTTGATCGCCAGTTGTCCAGCGCTGGCGCCGTTTGTCAAAGCCAACGAATGGGGCGATGAGTCGGTGGATTTTGCCGATCCGGCCGCGGTGAAAATGCTTAACCGCGCACTATTACAGCATTTTTACGGTATTGAGCATTGGGATATTCCTGCCGATTACCTGTGTCCGCCGATCCCTGGGCGTGCGGATTATCTGCACCATCTGGCGGATCTGCTGGCGACCAGCAACGGCGGCGAGATCCCGCGCGGCAAGAGCGTGGCGATCCTCGACGTTGGCGTGGGCGCCAATTGCATTTATCCGATCGTCGGTCTGCGTGAGTACGGTTGGCGTTTTACCGGTTCGGAAATCGATCCGGTTTCGCTGAACTCGGCCAAAATGATCGTGGCGATGAATCCGACGTTGAAAAACAGCGTGCGCTTGCGGTTACAAAAACAGCCGACACGCATTTTTGACGGCATTATCGGCGTTGCCGAGCGTTTTGATGCCACACTGTGCAACCCGCCGTTCCACGCCTCCGAACAGGAAGCACGCGCCAGCACCCGGTTGAAGCTGCATAAATTGGGCAAGGGCAACGTGGCGGATAAACCGGTGCAGAACTTTGGCGGCAAGAATAATGAACTATGGTGTGACGGCGGCGAAGAAGCCTTCGTGCGCAGCATGGTGGAAGAAAGCGTCGCCAAGGCAAAAAACTGCCTGTGGTTTACTTCGTTGATCTCAAAAAACACCACGCTGCCGTCGATTTACCACGCGCTGAAGCTGGCCGGTGCCCAACAGGTTCGTACCATCGAAATGGCCCAGGGGCAGAAAATCAGCCGCTTCGTCGCCTGGACATTCCACGACGCTGAACAGCAAGCAGCCTGGGCTGCCGAACGCTGGCAAAACGCCCCGCTAGCGCAGGGCTAATCAACCAGTCTGGGAGGCAACTCCCAGACTGGTCTTTTGCTGTCACCGTTTGGTTGACAGAATGCTTAACGGTTCCTTAACTGTATCCATACCTACAATACGCCTTTCCAGCAGTGTGCAGCGTCTCCGTTTATGCCGCAGGAGACAGGATCACGGCGCCTGACGCCGCGTTGCTACCCTTCACATAGCGAGAGTTCCCATGACTTCTTTATCAACGCAGAAAGAGGTTGGCGCATTGATTATCGGCATTTATGGCCGACAGCCGACGCTGGCCGAAATCAACCAGCTTGATAGCCAATACGATCTTGGCAGCCTGCCGCCCGCCTATATTGCCACGGTTCTGATGAGTCAACCCGACGCCGACTGGATGAACGGGCAAAGTGATTTTGACATTCTCAGCACGGTCTATAGCTCGATTTACCAGCAACCCGCCGATGCTGATTACATTAATTCCTTGCTCGAAATGGGGCATTTTAACGCCGCCGTCGCCAGCGTGGTGATGGATCTGTTTAATTATCTGGGCGATGACCCGGCGCTGCTGGCGCAGCAGCAGACGCTGGAACAGCAGATTGACGATGCGCTGTTCCCGAACGATCTGCCGGGCAGTCTGTATCAGGAGCAGGTCGCCGCGGTTTTCCTGGCGGTGCCCGAACGCGCAATTGATGCCGGTTCGCTCGATCATTGGAGCAACACGCTGGCATCGGGCGAAATGAACTACCATCAGTTGATTGGCGCATTGCTGGCGACGCCGGAGTTTCAGCAGCAGATCGGCGATTTGCAGGGTGACGCGTTTATTCAGCATATCTATCAGGCCGTGCACGGGCGTGCGGCGAACGCCGAGCAACTGGCGGTGTACCGCGAGCTGGGAGATGACCAGGCACTGATCGTACAGCGGGTGGTGGAGGATCTGCGCGGCGCCGACTCGCCTGATGCGGTCACGCAGCATGAGCAATGGCAGTTCGCCCGTGATATCGGCAACAGCCTGACCTATAAAAGTACCGCTTCGCTCAGCACCAGCGAGGACGGTGGCAATGCCTACGGCACGGTGAACAGCCACAGCGGCCATAGCTTGAGCGATGCGGAAACCGCAGTGCTGTACCGCGTCTTTCTTGACGCCGATGCGGCGGTATCGGTGGATCTCAGCTATGCCTATCAACTGTCGTCGCTGACCGTCAACGGCAGCAGCGCCGCCAATATTACGCTGCATAACAATCAGTATGTGAATTATGGCGTCGACATTATCCTCAACAATGCCAATGTCACGCTTAACGGCGCTTACGGCGACGATACGCTACAGATTAGCGCACTGGCGCAGCTCAACGACGCGAGCGGTAATTTCTTGCTCAACAACGGTAATGACCGCTTGCTGTGGGCCGGCAACGGTGATGGCGGCGCCAACCAGGTCGGGGCTGAATTGAGCGCCGACGGCGGCGCGGGGCGCGACGTGCTGTCCGCCAATCTGATCGTCAAATCGATCGCCAGTATCGATCTGTGGGGCGCACGGGTGACCACCATCGACAGTAACGTGGACAATTTCCGCCATTTTGAGCAGTTGGATATGGCCGGCTACATCGGCCAGGCGGAGGCCACGCTGCAACGCATCAACTGGAGCGGCAGCAAAACCGACAGCGTGGCCACCCAGGCCCATGTGTTCGACTATGGTTTGTTGACCGGCAATGCCACGGCAGAAGGCAGCCGTGGCGGTTATGTGATTCAGCATACGCTGCCGGAGGATCTCGGCAGTGCAGGACTGTTGCTGTCGGGCAAGGCGGATAACGTCAAGGTGATCAATGCCAGCGCAGCCGCCGGTAAGCTGGAGATCGACAGCGTCGGCAACCAGGCTGACAGTCTGTTGCAGATCGATTTTCTGGCCAACGCGCTCAACCGCTTTGAGGTGCTGTTCTCCGGCGGCAACAATGCCGGTACGCTGGTGCTCAACAGCAGCGGCGATGACAATCCGCTTAGCCAGATTGCCATTACCACCGGGGCCTGGCGCAGCGGCGAGCTGACGCTGGCGGGCGATAATCAGCAGGTACGGGAAATTATCCTCGACGGCAAGGCTGCCCTGACGCTGCACCTGTCTGACGGCTACGACAATCTGGCGCTAGTCGATGCCTCGGCGTTCGATCGTAATGCGCTCAATCTGACAGCCAGTGACGGCGGTAGCGGAGACGGTATGCTGATTCAAATGCTGGACTTGCTACCGTTAAGCGATAGCGCGCAGGCGGCGCTGGCGCCGATATTGACCGATCTTGGCCTGCACGGGGAGCAATTGCTGGTGAGGGGCGGCGACGGCGACGATCGGTTCAGCGTTGCCGGGGATACCTCCCTCGTCGGCGGCGGCGGTAATAACAGTTTCTCTCTGCAATCCAGCACCGCCGAATCCGGCGTAACGCTGCGCGATTTTTCGCTATCCAGCGGCAGTATCAGCGATGCCTTATCCAACCTGCGTTTCTCGACGCAAAGCGGTAGCGCGTTGACGGATTATGGCGTCAGTGACGCGCAGGACATTGAAGCGCGGATTGGTGTATTGAGTGAACAACCGCTCAGTGCCAGCGCGCTGTTGGCTGCACTGCTGGATCTGGAGCAGCCCGGCGCGCTCAGCGCCAAAGTGGGCATCAGCAGCGTGCTGGGGGAGGTAAGCAGCAGCTACCTGATTGTCGATAACAATGACAATCAGGCGCTGGACGCGGCGGACAGCGTCATCATGTTGCAGGGACTGGAACACCAGGCGCTGCTTGATGGATTGCACTATGCGCCGCAGCAGTTGGCGATAAATGGCGTTGCCGACCCGTCAAGCGATCTGGCGGCGTAGCCCGCCAGCCGTAACCATGGTGCCGGCGCGCTGTCGGCATCATGTCGCTGACCCTCAGTTACCTGTTGACGGGGCGCGCCATCACGGCGGCGCAGGCTGCGCAATGGAGGGAGGGCTCGGCCGCGGCCTGCGCAAATAAATAGTTTGTCGGTCCCTTTTCTTTTTTCTGCTTTACGTTATTCTCAAATCAGCATTATTTTCTCTGCACAATTAAAAATTACTATTTTAAATTTAATAATTACTTTTATTTATTATTTCTCTGCGGTTACATAACGGCGGGTGAGCGTTTGCTCGCCAGCGGCAGTGCGTTAGTGTGGGCTAAACGTACGGCATTAAAAATATCCGAACGTTAAATCACCTGTCAGAAGGATGCCCACTTTATGCTGTTACGATTCAGTCAGTTAACTATTCCCTGGCGCGGCGAGCTGCGCGCCATTGAACATGCCGTGGCGATGATCGTATTTAAACCCGATGGCACCGTGCTGCGTGCCAACGATCTATTTTTGCAATGTCTGGGGTTTGAACGTAGCGACGTCATCGGCCAACACCACCGTATATTCTGCGACCAGCAATACGCCGCCAGCGCCGCTTATCGCCAGCATTGGCAGCGGCTTAATCAGGGTGAATCAATTACGGATAATATTAAGCGGCGGCGCAAGAATGGCGAGCTGCTCTGGCTGCAAGCTACCTATACCCCGGTTATTAACCGTCGAGGGAACGTGTCGGCGATAGTCAAGCTGGCCTGCGACGTTACCGACCGCCTAGTGCAGGCACAACAGCAGCGCAGCTTGCTGGCGGCATTGGATCGTTCGATGGCGATCATCACCTTTACCCCGCAGGGAGTGATTGTGGATGCCAATGACAACATGCTGACGCTGATGGGCTACCATCTTGAAGAGGCGCGCGGCCAGGCACACAGCGTGCTGTGTTCGGCAGAGCTGGCCGCCTCGGCGCAATATCAGCAGCATTGGCAGCGCCTGGCGGATGGCGAATTTATTACCGGTCGCTTTGAGCGGCTTAATCGCCGTGGTGAGCGGGTCTGGCTGGAAGCGAGCTACAACCCGATACTCGATGAGCAGGGGCGGGTGATCAAGGTGGTGAAGATTGCCCAGGACATCACGCGACTGATGATACAGCAGCAACAGGAAGAGGCTCTGGTTCGCGATGTACACCATCTGTCGCTGGCGACCGATAAAAGCGCGGCACAAGGAGCGACCATCGTTCAGCAGGCGGTCAACGGCATGCAACAGGTGGAACAGGCCGCCCGCCAGACGTCACGGGTGGTGAGCGATCTGGGTGACTATTCGCAACAGATTGACGGCATTGTCGCGGCGATGCGCAAGATTGCCGCGCAAACCAACCTGTTGGCGATCAACGCGTCGATTGAAGCGGCGCATGCCGGTGAGCATGGACGCGGCTTTGCGGTGGTAGCCAATGAAGTCCGCGTGCTGGCGGAGCAGTCTCGCAAGGCCGCGGTTGAAATCGAAGGTATGACAAAATCGATTCAACAGGGGGTCGCCGCGGCGATAGCCGGCATGACCACCTGCGTCGAACAGGCCGGCGGCGGCGTGGCGTTGACCCAGGATGCCGGTCAGGTAATCCAGCAGGTGAACGTGGGCATGCAGGATGTGGTCAGGCTGATGCAGACGTTTAGAACGGTGAAGCAGGAGGAGACGTTGTCCTGACGGCGCCGCCAGCAATACGCCGGGTGGGATGAACGGCGGCCAGCAAAGGCCGCCGTGGCAGAGCAGGGCCCGCGTCAGGAAACGTGTTGCAGGAACTCCTGCAAACGCGGGCTTGGCGGGGTGTTGATCAGGGTATGCGGATCGCCATCCTGTGCGATACGCCCTTTATCGATAAAGATCAGACGCGAGGCGACTTTTTCGGCGAAGCCGACTTCGTGGGTGACGATCACCATGGTCATGCCTTCTTCCGCCAGATCCTGCATCACTTTCAATACTTCGTGACGCAGTTCCGGATCGAGCGCCGAGGTCGGCTCATCAAACAGCATCATTTTCGGTTTGACCGCCAGCGCCCGCGCGATGGCGACGCGCTGCTGCTGGCCGCCGGACAGCTCGGACGGATAGTGGTGCGCACGCTCCGCCAACCCGACTTTCGCCAGCAGCTCGCGCGCCAGCTTTTCGGCGTCGGCTTTCTTCAAACCACGCACGCGAATCGGGCCGAAGGCGACGTTTTCCAAAGCGGTCAGGTGTGGGAACAGATAAAACTGCTGGAACACCATGCCGGCTTCCTGGCGGATCAGTCGTTCGTCGACCTTGGGATCGTTGACTTTCAACCCGTCGACGATCAGATCGCCGCTGGTGATCTCTTCCAGTTTGTTGATACAGCGCAGCAGGGTAGATTTTCCCGAGCCGGAAGGCCCGATAATCACCACCACTTCGCCCTGATTGATCTTCAGATCGATATCATGCAGCACCTGGGTTTTACCGAAGTGCTTGGAGACGTTTTTAAATTCAATCACAGGATTTTCATCCTTCTTTCCAGACGACGCAGAACAAAGCTCAGCACCAGGGTGATAATCAGATAGATAACCGCGACCGCGCTCCAGATTTCCAGCGCACGGAAGTTGCCGGCGATGATTTCCTGCCCCTGCCGGGTCAGTTCTGCCACGCCGATAACGATAAACAGCGAGGTATCCTTGATGCTGATAATCCACTGGTTACCGAGTGGGGGCAGCATGCGGCGCAGAGCCAGCGGCATCACGACGTAGCGGATGGTTTCCCGGCGCGACAGGCCCAGCGCCAGCCCGGCTTCACGGAAGCCGCTGTGAATCGACAGCACTGCCCCGCGGGTGATTTCCGCAATATAGGCCCCGGAGTTGATCATGATGGTCACCACCGCCGCGGTGAACGGGTCGATGCGTAAATCGCTGAATGCCATTGGCAAGGCGAAGTAGATAAACATCACCTGCACCACAATTGGCGTACCGCGAATCACTTCGATAAAGGCCAGTGCGATATGGTTGGCGATCCAACCGCCGTAGGTGCGTGCGAACCCGGCAACCAGGCCGATGATCAAGCCGCCAATCAGACCGAGGACCGAAATCCACAGGGTCATTTTGGCGCCTTCTAACAGAATGGGGATGGCGGGCCAGATGGCACTCCAGTCGAACTGCATGGTATTTTCTCCCGGTGATCCCAAATCTGGGTATCAGATACGGCAAAGCGCAGGGGCCGTGCGGCGCCCCCGCGTTTGATACGTTAACTGCCTAAAGCCATTACGATTACTTCGGCTCGGTGCCGAACCATTTTTTGTAAATTTCGTTATAGGTGCCATTTTCGCGCAGGGTTTTCAGCGCGCCGTTCACTTTTTCACGCAGATCGCTGCCTTTCGGGAACGCGATGCCGTACTGCTGTGCTTCCAGCGAATCGCCTACCGTCTTGAACTTGCCGGCGCCAGCGGTTTTGATGAAGTACAGAATGTTTGGCGTATCGTGAACCACGGCGTCAGCGCGCTGGGTGCCAAGTTCCATATAGGCATTGTCGATGTTCGGGAATTGGCGCAGATCCTTGGTTTTCACGTTTTGTTTAACGTAGTCCACCGAACCGGTGCCGCTCTTCACCGCCACCACTTTGCCGTCCAGATCCTTGACGCTCTTCACGTCGTTATTGTTGGCATTGACCATCACCAGCAGGCCGCTCTTGTAGTAGCCGTCCGAGAAGTCGATGGCTTTTTTACGTTCGTCGGTGATGGTGATGCCGGCCAGCGCCAGATCGATATTCTTGGTCTGCAGGGCCGGGATAATGCCGCCAAAATCCATGGGTTTCAGGGTGTAGTCCAGCTTCAGCTCTTTGGCGATGGCGGCCCACAGATCGATATCGAAACCGACGTACTGGTTGCCCTGTTTGAATTCAAATGGGACGAAAGCGGTATCGGTGGCGACCACCAATTTATCTGCTGCGTGGGAACTTACTGCAAAGGCCAGCGACAGTGCGGCCAGCGAGACGTTAAAAATTGACTTCATAAGAGGAATTTCCTGTACAGGTTGCGGTTTACCCATTTTGTTATTGCATACATGCCATGAAATATTCGTGCCATAGTTGCAATTATTATAAAAACAAGGGGTTGTGATGTGATGTTGTGCCGAATTGGCCAATTTTTAAGGTAATGCACCAAAAGGAGGCCCTGAAATGGTGCTCTGCGAGCCTGGATGGTGCATTTGGTTATAATTAACCAATTTATGGCTGGGAAACAACCGATAATTAACAATTATGCATCAATACTGATAACTAACTCTAACTTTAGCGGTGCGATACGGCACAAACAGGTGCAACCCGTGCCGATGGGATTGGCATTCAGGTAGGAAAGGGCGGTCGAGCGCTAACGATCAGACCCGGCTGGGACAACGGGGAAACTAGCGCAACTGGCTATCTTTGCTACCGCGCCGGTTGTACAGACTGGCTGCCGCGTGCTGTTTATCCAGCGCGTTCTGGCAAGCCAGACAATAGCGTACGCCTTGCAATGCGTCGCGACGCGCCTGCGGGATGGCTTCGCCGCATTCATGACAATATTGTGCGCTTTCGCCGTGGCCCAGCGCTCCCCGCGCTCGCTGTACGGCATCGTCGACGGTCGAATCTATCTGATCCTGAACTGCGCCATCTGCTGCCCATCCACTTGCCATGCTCACCTCGCTTACGCCGGATATTAGGGGCGTTATCGGTTTGCGCGTTGACGCGAAACGAAAAAACAGGTTGGGCATCAGCCGCAACCTGTTCTGTCACCCTACAACACGCAGGATGTGTGCCAAACAACCCTATCGCGGTTATTCAATATTGGATTCGATAAACCACAGGAACTTGTCCAGATCGCGTGAGGCAGCGGTGAACATGTCTGCAGTATCTTCATCGGTCACTTCGCCAATCGCTTGGCGAATGTCGTTGGCTACGGCGCCGTAGCGATCCGCCAGCGCCTTCAGGTGTTCCTGCACGCTGTGAATATTGGTTGGGTAGCTTTTTAACGGCGTTTTGTCATTAACCACCTGCACGGTACCCAGTGCTACGCCGCCCAACTGCACCACGCGCTCGGCAAAGGTATCCTGGTGGTCGATAATGGCGGTACGGAAACCGTCGAGCATTTCATGCACGGCGATAAAGTTGGCGCCACGCATGTTCCAGTGAGCCTGCTTAGTGATCAACGACAGGTCGATAAACTGGACTACCTGATGATTCAGGGCTTTGATGGCCTCCAGTTTGGTTTTTTCATCCATGTCATTGCGCGTGTAAAGTAGGTCAGAAGATTTCGTTTTAACCAGTTTAGCGGTGCTCATATCAGATATCCTCTTGATTAGTCGTTGTCCTAATTTGCTACGGGAGTAATTATAGCAGTGACTGCGCATTTTGCTGGATGAAAAAAGCGATGGATTAAATCGGTTTAATCCATTGTTAAATTACTTTTAACAGGAGTAAGATAAAAAGGATTATATCTAACTGTTTGTATTTTAATTATTTGTAATTTTACCGCTGTCTGGCGCTGAGCGAATGTTAATAATAGTTAACAACGCTTTATCAAATATTACAATCAGTTCTCTGAACATCCCTCTGAGTTATTCTCCGAGTAATCATAGCCCGCCGACGGATTTATTTAACAAGCAATTACCATGCCGCTAATCCGGCCAGCCGTTGGTCAGCAAAACTGCAGCGGCCAGGCAATGGCAATCACCTGCCGATGCCGATGCTGGCATCAGTCACCATGGCGTAGCCTTTGGTTGCCGATAAACCCGCTCGTCACGGCCGCACACCCGTCTGATGAGGCGCACCTTGCGATGCATGGGTTGAGCGTCGGCCAGGATATGGGCTGTCATATCACCACCACAGGGAGCGCCAAGCTGATACATTTCAGCATTTTCAGCATGAATGGTGATTTTATGCACAGTTAATTGTGAGAATTAATTATTAATTTCAATTAAATTTGCCATGCATCACGTATTAATCGTTCGGAAATCGACCTTTTTTCGAAAAGTGACCCGCTTCGCATTTTCACCCACGATGAAAATCTACTTTGTGCTGACTTTAGCTAAAACCTTTCAGCTAACCACAAGGGCAGGAAAAATGAAGACGCTAATCGCAGTTTCAATAACTATCTCTTTGATTTCCGGGTATGCCGGCGCGCAGACCTTTGTATTGACCGACAGTGAAAAAGGCATTGAACAAGGCAATTGGCAAACCGACAGCCAAAAGCTGAACTTGCCGGGACCACGTTTCAGCGTGCAGCAGCAGATCCTGCATGGCGGCAAACAGGAGGGGTCGAAAGTGATCACCTTGACCAGCCCGGGCCTGACCATTGCGCTCAGCCCCACACGAGGCATGGACATTCTGCATGTGAATGGATCTGGGGTACGTTTGGGCTGGGATTCGCCGGTTACCGAGGTGGTCAATCCGGCATATATCAATCTTGATAGCCGCAACGGTCTCGGCTGGCTGGACGGTTTTAATGAAATGATGGTGCGTTGCGGATTTGAATGGACCGGCCACCCGGGAGTGGAAAATGGCACGCTGTATACCCTGCATGGCCGGGCTGGCAATACGCCAGCGTCCAAGGTAGTGGTGGAGATTGATGACAAGGCGCCGTATGCCGTGCGTATCCGCGGCTTGTTGAAGGAAAACACCTTCAAGAAAAGCAATCTGGAAACCTGGACAGAATTGCGTTACGTGCCGGGAGAGGAGAGCTTTACCCTCCACGACAGGTTAACCAACCGGGCGGATTACCCACGCGATTACCAAATCATCTACCACAGCAATTTCGGCAAACCGTTGCTGGAAGAGGGGGCGATATTCAGTGCGCCAATCAAGGAAATTTCACCGTTTAATGATTACGCCAAGGCTGGGTTGCAGGAATGGCAGCGTTATCAGGGACCAACCAAGGGTTATGACGAGATGGTATTCAATATCGTGCCATACGCCGATGCCCAGGGTAAAACGCTGGCGATGCTGAACAACAAACAGGGCGATCGCGGCGTGGCCATCGGTTTTGATACCCGGCAGTTGCCATTACTGACGCTGTGGAAGAATACCGATACCGAACGGCAAGGCTACGTGACCGGCATTGAACCGGGCACCAACTATGCGTATCCGGTGAAAATAGAACGCGAGCAAGGGCGTATCAAGCAGCTGCAGCCGGGCCAGAGTGCTGATTTTGAACTGAGCTATACCCTGCTGAAAAATGCTGAACAGGTGCAGGCGTACCAGCAAAAAGTCAAGGCATTGCAAGGGGGGCATCAGGTCAAGCTGGTGCCACAGCCGATCGCGGTAGAATAACCGCGCGTCAACAGCTGCGCCAGGTCAGCCGGTCAGCACACCGGCTGACTGTGCTCAGCTGAGCTGTTCGATTTGCGGCTTGGGCTTAATGGTCAGCGTGGACCCCATCGACGCCATGATAATGGCCGCCAGCGCCAACCATTGGATACCGTTGAGGTGCTCATTGAGGAAGATCATGCCGGAAAGGGCCGCCATCGCCGGTTCGAGACTCATCAGCGTGCCGAAGGTACGCGCCGGGATCTTCGGCAGTGCGATGATCTCGAGGGAATAAGGTAGCGCGGTGGACAGGATCGCTACTGCCAGCGCCAGCGGCAGGATATCTAGGTTGAGCAGCGCGCTGCCGGTTTGCCAGGCACCGATCGGGCAGAACACCAGCGCGGCAATCAGCGACCCCACGGCGACGGTGCCGGGACCATGATCGCCCCCGGCCTTTTGCCCAAAGATGATGTATACCGCCCAACAGGCGCCGGCCCCGAGCGCACAGGCCGCACCAAGCGGATCGATGCTGCCCATGTCATGACCCAGCGGCAACAGGAACCACAGCCCGATCATCGCCAGCGCGACCCAGATGAAATCAACCGCCCGGCGTGAAGAAAACATCGCCACCGCCAGCGGCCCGGTGAACTCCAGCGCGACGGCAATACCTAGCGGAACGGTGCGTAGCGAGAGATAAAACAGATAGTTCATGGCACCAAGCGACAGGCCATAAATCAGCAGCGGCAAGCGGCTGCCGGCGGCGAAGCGCATTCGCCACGGTCGAAATATGACAAACAGAATCAGGGTGCCGATACTCAGGCGCAGCGTGGTAATGCCTTCGGCACCCACCAGCGGGAACAGGCTTTTCGCCAGTGACGCACCACCTTGAATTGATACCATGGCGACCAGTAGCAGACAGATCGGCAGCAGTCTGGCAGAGGTTTTTGCAGTAGGAGACGACATCCTTTCAGCCTTCTTGAACACCACCCCCACCGGCTGGCAGGAGCACACTAAACAGAGGTCCTTGAGTGTAAATGAAATGCTGTCTATCTGTCTGAGAAAAGCGTGGAAAGCAGGGAATTAAACGTTTCGTTTAAGCAAAAGTGGTGGTTTAGTGCAAAAAGTGCGCAATTGTTTAAGAATTATCTGGATATTAAATAGGTGATTTTTGTCACATAAAAGTTTAGAATACGCCCGAAAATTAAGCGAAATGAAGCAGATGCGTTGTTCTTGAAATCTTCTGTTACACGATACTAAGTATTAGACATCGATTTCAGGGCAGAGTTTCACGCTGATTTTTGTTATATTTTCAATGCATGACAAATGGATGTACTTAATAATAAAACGCGTTTGAGGTGGTTATGAAAAAAATTGCATGTCTTTCCGCAGTAGCAGCTTGTGTATTAGCAGTGACCGCAGGTACCGCTTTCGCTGGTCAGAGCACCGTCTCCGGTGGCTATGCTCAAGGCGACCTTCAAGGTGTTGCTAACAAAGCAGACGGTTTCAACCTGAAATACCGTTACGAGTTCGACAACAGCCCACTGGGTGTTATCGGTTCCTTCACTCACCTGGAAAAAGATCGTGCTGAAGCTGGCCAATACAAGAAAGCTCAGTACAACTCCATCACCGCAGGTCCAGCTTACCGTTTCAACGACTGGGCAAGCATCTACGGTGTTATCGGTGTAGGCTACGGTAAAAACGTTGATAACGCACAAAACGGTTCTAGCCGTGGCGGCAGCAGCGATTACGGCTTCAGCTACGGTGCTGGTCTGCAGTTCAACCCAATCCAGGATGTTGCTCTGGACGTAGGCTACGAGCAGAGCCGTATCCGCAGCGTGGACGTTGGCATCTGGAGCGTTGGCGTAGGCTACCGTTTCTAAGAATTCCCGTCGGTGTGCCGCTTCGGTGGCTTCCGCGACAAAAATCCGCCTTCGGGCGGATTTTTTTTGCCTGCGGTTTGGCGCTATTGTCCCTTGGTATTGGTGGGCTGCTGCGAAAAGCGCACGCTGCGGGCAACGACGGCTGGACAGCACACCGCGCCTTAATGCGGGCGTTGCATAACGACGATCGGCTTCTGGTGATACTCGCTGCGGTGGCTTTCGCTGAAGCCGACCTTGGCCGCCAGCTTTAGCGAAGCGCGATTCTCGGGCGAAATGATACACAGCAGTTTATCGGCCGGCAGGTGCGCTTGCGCCCAGCCCAGTGCCGCTTGCAACGCTTCGGTGGCGTACCCCTTGCCGTGCGCTGCCGAGGCCAGCGTCCAGCCCATTTCCGGCGCATCCAGCGGCGGGGTGATATCCCGTTGGAAGTTGATAAAGCCGATGCTGCCGATAAAGGCTCCGCTGGCTTTCTCACGCACTGCCCAGCAGCCGTAGCCCAACAGCTGCCAGTGGCCGATGTAGCGTAACAGGCGGCCCCAGCTGTCTTCGCGATCGCGCGGCGTGCCACCGATATAGCGCACCACCTGCGGATCGGCCCACAGGGCGGCTATCGCGTCAAAATCGTCAATGGTATGGCTATCCAGGATCAAACGGTCGGTGACTAACAACGGGGCGGTGGTGTAGAGGTTCATTTGCTGCTCCAGCATATACGCGGGCGGCCTACCAACGCCGCCCGCATCAAAGGGATGACAAACGTTATATCATTAACCACACCAACCAGGTAAACAGGAAGCCGCTAACGCCGAGGACGGTGGTCAGGACGGTCCAGGTTTTCAGGCCGTCGGCAACCGACAGACCGAGATATTTGGTGACGATCCAGAAGCCGGAATCGTTAACGTGCGACAGTCCCAGCCCACCGAAGCAGGTGGCCAGCGTCACCAGCGTCAGCTGAATGGCGTTCAGCCCACTTACGGCTTCAGACAACAAGCCGCCGGTGGTCAAAATCGCCACCGTCGCAGAACCTTGCGATGCCCGCAGCGCCAGCGAGATGATGAACGCCGCCGGGATCAGCGGCAATCCAACGGTGGTCAGCACCTCCGCCAGCGCCTTGCCGACGCCGGATTCCACCAGCACTTTGCCAAATACGCCGCCGGCACCGGTGACCAGAATCACCACCGCCGCGGTAGGCAGCGCTGCGCCCATTACGTCGCTGGTGTGTTGCAGACTCCAGCCACGACGTGCCGCCAGGAAGTAAAAGGCCAGCGCCAGGGCAATCATCAGCGCTACTGCCGGCGCGCCAATCAGTGAAAGCACGTCACGTAATGCATTACCCGGTTCAAGCAGCGTGGCGGAAACGGTACCCAGCATGATAATGGCGATGGGAATGACGATCAGTGCCGACACCAGCCCGGCGCTTGGCGGGTTCAGGCGATCGCTGAGCGGTGCCTGGTCTGCCGTTGCCGGCTCCGGCGCCGCCAGCTGCAGTTGTTCCAATACTTCGATGGACAGTGGATAGGTTTTGCGGTTGAGGTACTTCGCCACAAAGTAGCCGATGATGCCAACCGGAATACAGATGGCGATACCGATGATGGTCAACCAGCCAATGTCGCTACCCAGTAGACCGGCGGCGGCCACCGGACCCGGGTGCGGCGGCAGTGCGACGTGTACCGTCAGCATCACGCCGGCCATCGGCAGGCCGAACTTGAGCGGCGAGACTTTGGCCACTTTGGCGAAGCCGTAAATAATCGGCGCCAGAATGATAAATCCGACGTCAAAGAATACCGGTATGCCGAGAATGAACGCCGCCAGAGTCAGTGCGGCAATGGTGCGTTTAGGCCCCAGCGCCTGGCTGAAGCGCTGGGCCAGCGATTCAGCACCGCCGGAATGTTCTATCATCCGGCCGAGCATCGCACCGAGGCCGATAATAATGGTAACCGAGCCGAGCACGCCGCCCATGCCGGCGGTCATCACTTTCATGACCTCACCGGTTGGAATGCCGGCGGCCAGCGCCACCAGCAGGCTGACGACCAGCAGCGCGACAAACGGCTGCACTTTGGCCTTGATGACCATCAGCAGGAGCAGCAATACGCCTGCCAGGGCGATTAACAGTAACATTGTGGTAGACATGGTGTAGCCTCGGGTAAGCGTTCGGCACCGCGATCGCCTGGCGGGGCGATACGGATGCGTTTAGTTTTTATGTTTGCTATTGGGTAGTAATCTGGTGTTGGCGCGCTCGCCGATTATAAATAGGGGGTTACCCAGGCCAGCCCGGCGCGGGTTTCGCCGCGTGGCTTGTATTCACAACCGATCCAGCCCTGATAACCCTGCTGGTCCAACCGTTCGAACAGCCAGCCATAGTCCAGCTCGCCGCTGTCCGGCTCATGACGATCGGGCACCGAGGCGATTTGAATATGTCCGTAGCGACCCGCCAACGAGGCGATCAGCCCGCTGATGTTGCCGTCGACCAGTTGGGCATGGAAGAAATCGAACTGGATAAACACATTAGCGCGATCGATCTCCGCCTGCAGTGCCGCCGCCTGGTGTTGGCTGGAGAACAGATAGTTCGGCTTCACCTGTGGGCTGAGCGCTTCGATCATGACCTTGACGCCGTGTTTCGCATAGGTATCGGCCGCGTAGCGCAGGTTGTCGATAAAGGTATCGCGATAGCGCTGGGCGTCTTCGCCCGGCGGTACTACCCCGGCCATCACGTGCACGTTCGGGCAGTCGAGCGCCAGCGCATAGCTCAGCGCACGATCGATGTCGGCCCGCGCGTCCTGCTGGCGGCCCGGCAACGCCGCCAGCCCCCACTCGCCGGCACCGACATCGCCCGGCGCGGTGTTGAACAGTACCTGTTGCAGACCATGCTGGCGCAGTTTTTCCGCCAGCAGATCGGCCGGATAGTCATAGGGAAACAGGAACTCTACCGCGTTGAAACCGGCGTCCGCGGCGGCGGCGAAGCGATCCAGAAACGGCAGTTCGTTAAACATCATCGATAAGTTGGCAGCAAATTTAGGCATGATTAACTCCGTAACTCGGCAATTTCGTCATCGGTCAAATAACGGATCGGGCGGTCGCCAAGCGTGAAAATCAGCTTTGCCGCATCTTCCATTTCTTCGGTGTTGTCGGCTGCGGCGCGCAGATCCTTGCCGGTCACTACCGGGCCGTGGTTGGCCAGCAGGAAGGCGCGGTGCGTCGGGGCCAGTTTGGCCAGGTCGTGTGCCAGTCGCTCGTCGCCTGGGCGGTAATACGGGACTACCGGCACTTTGCCCACCCGCATTACCACGTACGGCGTAAACGGCTTGATGGCGTTCTCGGTATCCAGCCCCTGCAGACAGGACAGGGCGGTGAGATAGGTACAGTGCAGGTGCACTACCGCTTTGCATGCCGGGTTATTCAGATACAGCGCCCGGTGGAAGCTGATCTCTTTTGACGGTTTGTCGCCGGAAAGCCACTCGCCGCTCAGGCTGACTTTCGACAGGCGCTCGGCCTGCAGTTCCCCCAGACAGGAGCCGGTCGGCGTTGCCAACAGCGTACCGTCCGCCAGTAGCAGCGACAGGTTGCCGGCGGAGCCGGTGGCATAGCCGCGCTGGAAGAACGACGCGCCGAGACGCACCATCTCTTCACGCGAGCGTTGTTCGGCGGCGAGCAGTTGCTCAGTAGTCAACGTCATAGCGGAAACTCCGTTTGTGCCCTGGCAAAAAAGTTTTCATCGCCAAAATTGCCCGATTTCAGGGCCAGTGAGACCGGTTGTTCGATGGCGCGCACCCAGGGCACGCCGGGTGAAATGCATGGCCCAATGTGGAAACCGCGGATGGCCAGCGCCTGAGTCACCACGCCGGAGGTTTCACCACCGGCAACGATAAAGCGGCTGAATCCGGCCTGTTGCAGCTGTTTCACCAGTGCGGCGAACAGCGCTTCGACCGCATGACTGGCGGCGTCTACCCCATACTGGCGCTGGATTTGTTGCAGGGTGTCCGGTTCGGCGGTGGCGTACACCAGCGGGGCCAGCGCGTTGGTGTCGGCGTGTTGCTGTACCCAGGCACTTAATTCGCCAGCATAGGCCGCACGATCGTCGGCGGTGATACAGCGTGCCACATCAATGGCATGTGAGGCTGCCTGTTGACGATAGCAGGCGACCTGCCGGTTGGTCATGGTAGAACAGGATCCGGACAGTACCACCGCTTTGGCTCCCTGCGGTGCTCCGGCGGCCTGTGCCTTGCTGTGACCCGGTTGCGCCCATTGGCGCGCCAGGCCAATCGCCAGGCCGGAACCGCCGGTCACCAGTTTCATGTCTTTCAGCGCCTGGCCCTGTGTCAGCAGGTGCTGTTCGTTCAGGGCGTCCAGCACCGCATAGCGCACGTCCTGCTGCGCCAGCTGGCGCAGTTTGTCCTGAACCACCGTGGCACCGCGATCGATTTCGCTGGCGTTGACCAGGCCGCAGCGGCCTTCTGCCTGCGCTTCCATCAAACGCAGCAGGTTACTGTCGGTCATCGGCGTCACCGGGTGGTGGCGCATGCCGGATTCAGACAGCAACTGATCCATAACAAACAGATAGCCTTGATATACCGTGCGGCCGTTCACCGGCAGTGCAGGTGAAATCACCGTCTGGCTTTCGCCCAACGCGTTGAGCAGCGCGTCGGTAACCGGGCCGATATTGCCCTGCGTGGTACTGTCGAAGGTGGAGCAATATTTGAAATAGAATTGTTGGCAACCCTGGCGTTGCAGCCAGGCCAGCGCCTGTAGCGATTGTTCGACCGCCTGTTCCACTGGGCATGAACGTGACTTCAGGCCGATCACCACCGCCTGCGCGGCCAGCGGGCTGTCATCCTGCGGCACGCCGTTGAGCTGTACCGTCGGCAGACCGTTTTCCACCAGAAAACTGGCGATATCGGTGGCGCCGGTAAAATCGTCTGCAATAACCCCCAGCAACATTATGGCTGCTCCTTCTTCTGTGGCAGGTTAATGCCGGAGAAAATCTTGATCACTGCGCTATCGTCCTCTTTACCGTAGCCGGCATTGCTGGCGGAGGTAAACATATTGAAGGCGGTGGAGGCGAGCGGCAGCGGGAAATGCAACGCTTTGGCGGTATCGGCCACCAGTCCCAGATCCTTGACGAAGATGTCTACCGCCGATTTTGGCGTGTAGTCGCCGTCGACCACGTGGCGCATGCGGTTTTCAAACATCCAGGAATTGCCGGCCGCATTGGTGACCACGTCGTACATCACGTCCAGCGGGATACCGGCACGGGCGGCCAGCGCCATCGCTTCGGCGCCGGCGGCGATGTGCACGCCGGCCAGTAGCTGGTGGATAATCTTCACCGTAGCGCCGAGACCGATCTGTTCGCCGATGCGATACACCTTGCCGGCCACCGCATCCAGCACCGGTTGCAGTAGTGCAAACGCCTCCGTGCTGCCGGAGGCCATGACGGTCATTTCTCCAGCGGCCGCCTTGGCTGCGCCGCCGGACACCGGTGCATCCAGCATGAGCAGTCCCTGTGCCAGCAGCTGGCGCTCGATCTCCTGGGCATCGGCGGCGGAGATGGTTGAAGACACCATCACCGGCGTGCCGGGTTTCAGTCGCGCAGCCAGTCCGTTATCGCCAAACAGAATCTGTTTGACCTGCGCGGCATTCACCACCAGCAACACCACGGCGTTCAGGTCGCTGGCGAAGGCTTCTGCGCTGGTGGCGGCCTGTTTGGCGCCAGCCTGTTGCAGCGTCGCTAATGCCTGCGGGTTAAGATCGACACCGTAGGTGGACAAACCGGCCTTGACGCACGACTGTGCTGCGCCCATGCCCATTGATCCCAAACCGACGATGCAAACGGCGTAATCACCTGGCTGTGTCATAACTACCTCGTGTTAATTTTAGTGATAATTTGTTTTGTTGTGTTAAATATAAGCGTTTTTTTACGTCGTGTAGGTGATCGTCTTCACAATAATTAACAGTTAAATTTATCAGGGAATAGGGCAGAGTGTCACAAGGTGGATGATTTAACCTTTTGTTTTTAAATGTTATGTAATGAATGTTTTCATTGGGATGACGATCACGTGCTGATAAAGTGGAGCTGTGCCAGCACGAAAATTGACGTAAAATCACATTTATTATCACTAACGAGACGAGTGAAAGCCGTGATCCCTGTAGAACGTCATCAACAAATTCTGGCTCTGGTCGCTGAACGTGGCGTGGTCAGTATCGCAGAACTGACCGAACGGTTGGCGGTGTCGCATATGACCATCCGCCGGGATCTGCAGAAACTGGAAGAGCAGGGGGCGGTGGTAACGGTGTCCGGCGGTGTGCAGTCTGCAGAGCGGGTGGCGATTGAACCTTCCCATCAAGATAAAGAAGGCATGTCCAGCCAGCAGAAGGCGGCCATCGGCGCGCTGGCCGCGCGCCAGATCCCGCCCAACAGCTGTATTTATCTGGACGCAGGCACTACCACGCTGGCATTGGCCAGGCAGATTGGCGAACGTGATGATTTAACGGTGGTGACCAATGACTTTGTTATCGCCGGCTACCTGATAGAAACCAGCCAGTGCAAAATCATTCACACCGGCGGTACGGTATGTCGCGAGAACCGTTCCTGCGTTGGAGCCGCCGCCGCTCAGGCGTTACGCAATCTGTTCATCGATCTGGCCTTTATTTCCGCTTCGTCATGGAGCATGCGCGGCCTGTCAACGCCAAACGAAGACAAGGTGATGGTCAAGCAGGCGATTATCGACGCCAGCCGACGCCGGGTACTGTTAAGCGACAGCTCAAAGTATGGCAAGGTGGCAACCTATCTGGCGTTGCCGATCGGCGTCTTTGATACCATTATTACTGACGTCCATTTGCCGGAAAGCGCGCGCGACGCAATCTTGCAGGCAAATATCGCGCTGATGATCGCGGGAGAGTAAAAGCCCCTTTGTCGGGGTAGAACGAAGCGGGTTAGTTTCGTTTTACCCCTAATTTGTTACCGCTGGCGGTGAGCGGGTTACCATGCCGCTCAGACAACGGCATTTGCATACGGCGATTTTAATCCGATATGTAGATTTATTTATCGTTTTATGTAAATGATTTTGGCATTAAAAGAAACTGATAAGTGCACTCTATAAGAATTTAAATCGTAAAATAACCTTATCGGCAAAATAAAAAACTAACTTTATCTAAATTTAAAATTAATTATATCAATAAGCCTCGGGTTTGTATAACCTTGAATTAATACCTATGAGAATTTTCCTATACCAACGAAAGTCTTTGGGTGGAGCGCTATGGGGATGGCGGCTAATTAATTGATTTAAATCAAAATTAGATAATTATTATAATTTAATTAACTTTTTTAGGCATTGATTAATGTTTTTAAAACATACAACGCCCATCGCCAGATACAACAGTGGATACCATGAAATATAGAATCAATGGACATGTTCTTTTTGATGCAGACAGCGGAAGCCTGAGTTTAATGGATTTTTCTGATGATCCTCTTGCCGTTTCCAATCCCACTAAACGCCTGTTGTTGCTATTGATTATCAATCATGGGGAACCGGTTAGCCGTGAAGTGATATTTCGTAAGGTGTGGGATGATTACGGCATGGTATCAAGTAATAATAATCTCAATCAGTGTGTCAGTAAATTACGTCGCATACTCAAGACATTGGGGATTGATGACGAGGTGATTATTACCGTACCAAAGGTTGGATTTATGCTTAGCCGCGATATAGCAATCGAATGCGCGGATGAGCCGTCCACCACATCGGCGATAAGCGAAGAAGACATTATCGCCGCCGCGGTGTCGGATCGGTTGCCCACGGTGGAAGCGCGCGTGGCACCCCCACGGAAGAAAAGGCGGCCGTGGCGCCGTTGGGCGGCGATCGGCGTTGCCCTGGTGCTGCTGATCGCTCTGGCAGTCGGCATGACCATTTACTTCACCAGTTACGGCAGTAACCAGGAACGGTTTATCGGTGCGACCGATCGCTGCAAGGTATTTATGTCGACCTCCGGCTTGGCTTTTACCGCTCAGGGCTCTTTTAATCGCGATATTTTATCGTATGCCAACACCAAGCCCGGCAATTGTAATGCCGATGAGTATATTTTGGCGGTACGCAGTAATCAGGTTCATACCTACATATCGGGCATATCTCGCCTGTTTCTTCTGAAGTGCAAAATATTACGCGAATATCGCGTGGAGGTCTGTTATGGCCTGCAAGATGAACAATTTCACTGAATGGGTAAAACATTTAAATCTGGGACGTGTGTTGACGTATGGCTAAAGTTCAGGCGTGATGCCGAACAATAAAGCCGCGACGCCAACCGGTGCCATTCTGCAAGGATGATATCGCAATGGAACCTATGCAAATAAAGATGGAAGCAGGTAATTTTATATTTTATGACCCGGTTTCCTGGGTTCATGAGGGATTAATGGTGCTGTTACAGCCCAGCATTATTGGTTTATACCAAGCGGTAGCCTTTAATCAGATCACCGCGGCTCTGGAAATGCAGCCACGTCAAACGGTGATTATGGAGCTTTACGGTGTCAACGAACGGGTGATCGACGGCGTACGTTTTATATTGGAAGCAAAAAATCTGTGGCCGGAAACCGCCTGGGTAGTATTTACCGATATAGAAAATTACAGCGTGTTGCATCTATTGGCATCGATACCGCAGATAGCGCTCGTATCAAAACGCGATGGCATGGCGTTATTACTGACCGGTATCGAATCCGCCCGTGCCGGGCAGGGTTATCAAAGCCCGTGCATTGCACAAACGCTGCTGCGCCACCCTTGTCCTGCACCGGTGAAAGGGCTTTCCGGCAGCGAATGGCGCATCATGGCGATGATGGTCGCTGGCCTGACCCCGCAACGCATCGCCATCAGCACGCGGTTGGCGTATAAGACGGTCAGCAGCCATAAACGCAATATCTTGAACAAATTGTGTTCGACGCGGACCGGTTTTATCAAGATGTTACTGACACTGCGTAAACGTGCCATATAACTCCCTCCTTTGCTGATTCCGATCGGTACGTTTTGAATGCCGGATGCGCTATCCGGCATTTTGCTGCTGCGGCATAAAATCGCTCCCCCCGCCGAAGCGCAGCAGACAACCGATACCAGGCCATCAATGCTGAGCATCTCTCAGACTATTCCCTGTCGTTAGCCCCTGGTGCCTATGCATAAACCCGGCCATCCGGCAAATGTGCACAGTCTTGCCTGCCGTTGCCCTGATGACACGTCGGCTGGATGTGGGGTGTGCCGCTATAGGGCACGCGTAGCCATGCTGAAGATAAGGTCCACGGTCCGATAACTTACCGCGCGGCATGGTGTGCAGTGCGGGACATGATCCCTTGCAACGAGCGTGGTTAATTGCTGCTTGGTAGGCAAAATCTCAAGGGGCTTGTTCTGCTTTGAATCTCTCGGTTTGTATTTTATACCTTAAATTACATTTATTTATATTAAAAATAGAATTAATTACTAAATTTTTGACTTTTAATAGTTAATGATTCTTTTGGATTGGTTTGGCGTTAAGATTTTTCCTGTCATTCGTCGACATCATCGTTTTGGCGGATATCGCCGGGAGAGATGTCCCGCTGGCAGCTGGCTTGCCAGAGCAAAGTGGAGATGACACAGCACGTCACGTCAAAGGACGAAAGAGAACGCATTCAACATTTAAGGGAGTTTTACCATGAAAAAAATGACACTGGCATTGGCTATCGTTTCTGCATTTGTCGCGGTGAACGCCGCTCAAGCTGCCGACGTTACCGCGCAGGCCTTGGCAACCTGGTCGGCAACCGCCAAGAAAGACACCAGCAGCAAACTGGTAGTAACGCCGATTGGCAGTCTGACTTTCCAGTACGCGGAAGGCATCAAGGGTTTTAACAGCCAGAAAGGCCTGTTCGACGTCACGGTAGAAGGTGATGCCACGGCGACGGCGTTCAAACTGACTTCCAAGCTGGTTTCCAACACGCTGACGCAGCTCGACACCTCTGGCTCGACGTTGGATGTGGGCGTGAACTATAACGGTACCGAGGTAGTGAAAACGGCAGAAACCACCATGATTGATACCGCCAACGGTATTCTGGGCGGCAACCTGAGCGCGCTGTCAAACGGCTATAACGTGGCCAGCCGTAGTAGTGCACAGGATCAGTTCACCTTCAGCATTATTGGCGCAACTACCGATGGCACCACGGCAGTTACCGATTACTCCACGCTGCCAGAAGGGATCTGGAGCGGTGACGTCAGCGTCGAGTTCAACGCCACCTGGACTATCTAATCCGCTGAGCTTTTGAATTTTGCAGGGGGGAACTTCCCCCTGCTTATTCACGTTGTTGATGACTGCCATCTGGAATAGCGCCATGAAACGATTCCATCTTGCCCTTTATCTGCTGCTTCCCCTGAGCCCGGCCGCCTTTGCCCTCGACGTTGGGGAAATCAGCGCCTTTATGCACAGCGACCAGGCACGCCTGACGAAAGAAATTAAAAATACTACCGACAGCGGTCGTCTGGTGAATATCAACGTTGAACGCATTACCAACCCGTTGGAATCCGGCCAGGTGATGGCAATGGAGTCGAAAGACGAAATGCTGCTGTCGCCGGCCAGCGTGATGCTGCCAGCCAACGCCCGCGAGGTGATCCGTTTTTATTACAACGGGCCGAGCGATGCCCAGGAGCGTTATTACCGCATTGTCTGGTTCGATCAGGCCTTGAGCGATGCAGAAGAAAATAACGCCAGGCGCAATGCCGTGGCGACCACTTCTGCGCGTATCGGCACCATTTTAGTGGTAGCGCCGCGCCAGGACCGCTTCGACTACCAGTTTACCAACGGAAAAATCAAAAATACCGGCAATGCCACCTTCAAGGTGGTGGCCTATGGCACCTGCCGGACCAACAAAACCCCCGAAGGGTGCAAGGAAAACTATTTCGTGATGCCCGGTAGAGAAAAGGCCTTTAGCCGGGTTGACGTCAATGACAAGAAAGGCCGAGTGGCCCTGTGGCACGGTGAGCGATTTATTCCGGTGAAATAAGCGTCGACACCCGATGTGCAATGACCAAGGAAGGGGCGCCATGACAATGGAACAAGGGAGGCCGATGTGAAAAGGACTCTGCGTAAGGTATTGACCCACTCGTTGATGGTGACTGGCGCGGTGATGATTCCTGTTGCGCTTTTACCGGCACAAACGGCGATGGCAGCAGGGTTGACGCAAATTGATGGCGTGCTGATACCGCAGGCTTTCAGCCAGGCATTGCGCGAAGGCATGAGTATCCCGTTATTGCTGCACTATGAGAAAAATAAAGGCATCAAAGACGATCAGCGTATCGGCCATGCGTTGCTGTTTCTCGACGCGCAAGGGGTGAAAATACGCCAAATAACGCTGGAAGATAATGAGGGCGGCGCCCGTCTGACCGAAGATACCATCCGGCAGATTGAGGCGCTGAATAACGTCGGCTTTAACCCGCAGCAACGTATTGAGCTGACGGAAAACGCCTGGCTGGCGTTGAATTTCCGTCAGCTCAATCTGCAACTGGTGGTAAAAGAATCGGCGATTGGCACGGTGTTGCGCGCGCGTTCCAATGATATTGGCGCGTCCAGCGTCGATACCCTCAGCAGCACGCTCAATTACGATCTGGGAATTTATGATTACCGCGCCAAGGCCAGTGAAGGCAATACCTCGAGCTACCTTTCGCTAAACAGCGTGACGGCGTTGCGTGAGCATCATGTCGAGTTGAACGGTTCGCTGTATGGCATTGGCAGCAATAATCAGGATGTCACCTGGTACAAGGCGATGTACGAGCGTGATTTTGCCGGCCGGCGCTTTGCCGTCGGTATGCTCGATAGCTGGAACCTGCAGTCGCTTGGGCCGGTTACCGCGCTTAACGCCAGTAAGATATACGGTTTTTCCTATGGCAACCGCGCCAGTTCCACCGTGTTTGACAATTCGCAGTCGCTGACGCCGATCGTGGTGTTTTTCCCCTCGGCCGGCGAAGTGCATTTGTCTCGTGATGGACGCTTGCTCAGCGTACAGAACTTCACCATGGGTAACCACGAAGTGGATACCGCGAATCTGCCGTACGGCATTTATGACGTGGAGGTATCGGTAGTGGTGAATGGCAAGGTGGTCAACCGGCATCGGCAGCGCGTCAATAAGCTGTACAGCCCCGATCGCGGCGCCAATGCCGCGTTATCCTGGCAGGTTTGGGGCGGGATGATCCGCATGGATCGCTGGCGGCGGCAAGACGACCATGACATTGCTGCCAAAGATGCCTATCTGGCGGGGATATCCGCCACCGGCAACCTGCAAACGCTCAACTGGGCGCTGTCCGGCTATTCGTTTGACGGCAATTCGGTTGGCGAGGGGCGTTTCTCGCTTCCCTTGACCGAGTCTATCCAGTTTACCCTGCAAAACATGGCGGCATCGGACAGTTCATGGAGTCTGGTGAACAGCCTCAGCGCATCGCTGCCGGGCGGCTTCAGCTCGATCTGGCTGAATCAGGAGAAAACCCGCATTGGCAGCAGGCTGTTGCAAAGCGATGCGGAAAACCGTGCGATTGGCGGCACGCTCAACTTTGGTGCGTTAACCCCCAAACTGGGTACCTTGAGCGTCAGCTATAACGACGATGTCAAAAACGATACGCGTTACTATAACGTTGATTTTTACCAAAATGTTTTTACCGGACGCTATGGCACGCTCGGCGTGCGCGCCGGCGTTCAGCGTTACAATAACGGCCGCTCAGGCTCCGATACCGGTAAATATATTGCCTTGGACTTCTCATTGCCGCTGGGGAACTGGTTCAGCGCCGGCATTTCCAATCAGAACGGTTATACCACCGCTAACCTTGCCGCACGTAAAGAGCTGCAGGATGGGCCAATTCGTACCGTTGGTGCCAACCTGTCACGGGCCATTTCCGGTGACACCCAGGGTGACAGTAGCTTGAATGGCGGCGGCTATGTCCGCTTCGATACCAAATATTCCACCGGGACGGTCAACGTCAGCAGTTCCGCCGACGGTTATGTCAATACCAGCCTGAGCGCGAATGGCAGCCTGGGCTGGCAGGGGAAAAACATTGCCGCCAGCGGCCGCAATGAGGGCAACGCCGGCATCATCTTCAATACCGGCATCGAAAACGATGGGCTGCTGGCGGCGCGCGTCGATGGGCGCGTGGTCAAGCTGAGCGGCAACAAAAACTATCTGCCGCTGTCCCCCTACGGCCAATATGACATTGAACTGATGAACAACAAGAACTCGGCAGAAAGCTTCGACATTATCACCAAACGCAAGAGCCGACTGACGTTGTACCCGGGCAACGTGGCGGTCATTACGCCCGAAATAAAGCAGATGGTGACGGTGTTTGGCCGCATCAAGGCGGAGGACGGTACGCTGCTGACCCATGCCGATATCAAGAATCACATCGGCCGCACGCGCACCGACGACAAGGGCGAATTCGTGATGGACGTCGACAAGAAATTCCCGGTGATCGACTTTGAGCACGGTGAAAACCAGCGCTGCGAGGTGGATTTGGACCTGAGCAAGGCACGCGGGGCGATTTGGGTCGGTGACGTGGTGTGCGTCGGGTTGAAAACCTATGCCGATCGTCAGCTGACAGGAGAAAAGAATAATGAGAGTTGATAAGGTGCTATTGGCTCTGGCATTGCTTGCCCCGGCGGCGCAGGCGGCGGTCAGCGTCACCACCTGGGCGGATGCGACAGCGACCAAGTTTGCCTTTGTCGAGAACAATGCCGACGATAACTATTTTGTCACGCCCGCCGGCGCGCTGGATCCACGCATGACCGGCGCCAATCAGTGGACCGGGCTGAAATACGGCGGATCGGGCACCATTTACCAGCAAAGTCTGGG
Source organism: Serratia odorifera (assembly GCF_041448735.1). Classification (NCBI taxonomy): domain Bacteria; kingdom Pseudomonadati; phylum Pseudomonadota; class Gammaproteobacteria; order Enterobacterales; family Yersiniaceae; genus Serratia; species Serratia odorifera. The sequence goes on from NZ_JBGMUT010000001.1 coordinate 178,462, forward strand.
CTATGTGGACAACGGCTATAACACCGGTTTGGTGGCCAATTACCGTTTTGATATGTGGCTGGAAAATGCGCCGATTAAAAATCCGTTCCTTGGCCTGCGCTGCATCAACTGGTACGGCGGGTGCAATATGGACACCAGCCTGATCCTGCCGCAAACCACCGATGAAAAAGGCTTTTATGCGGTGACGGTGCCCAGCGGTGGGCAAAAATGGATGCATGGCATGATGTCGCCGAGTTTTTACCAATACTTGAAACAGATGGCGCCAGGCGACAGTTTCAGCATGCAGATTAACGGCTGCCAGACTTCCGCCGCCTATGATGCGGCAGCCGGCGGCCGCTGCCAGGATCAGGCCAGCGGTAACTGGTACAAACGCAAGGTAACGCACATCAAGGCGGCGCACCTGCGTTTTATCAACACCAATGCGGTGTCGGAAGTGTTCGTCAACAGCGACGGTGTGCCGATCATCGGTGAAGGCAATGCCGACTGTAAGAACCAGAGCGTCGGTACCCGCTCCGGCATTATGTGCAAGATGGTCAGCTATGACCTCCAGACCGACGGCAGCGTCAGTAACACCTCGATTCACATTTTCCCGGCGATCAACAATGCCCCGCTGAATTCCGCGGTGGCGGCGGCCGATCTGCAGTTCAGCCTCGACGGCAACGGCTGGAAGTCGACCTCCGGCATCGCCAACTACTACAATTTTAACGACTTGAAGAGCAGTAACGCCATTTACGTCTTTTTCTCGAGTAACTTCTTCAAGCAGATGGTGCGGCTGGGGATTTCCGACAGCGGCACGCGAGATTTGATCAATTTCCGTTTCCAGAACACCAGCTCGGCGGAATCCGGCTGGTACGAATTTTCTACCTCTAACCAATTGATCATCAAGCCGCGTGATTTCAGCATCAGTATCATTTCTGATGACTATGAAAATAATCCGCATCGTGAAGGTTATGTTGGCCCGACGGAGCCGGCGCTGGCGTTTGATTATATTGTCACCACCAGCGGTAAAACCTCAGCCGACAGCGTGCGGATGATGGCCACCGGCCCAACCCAGGCGCTCAACGGCATCAATTACTGCATTTTTTCTTCGCCGGATAATTCTGCGCGGGTACCTTTTCCGGCGCAACTGAGCATTCGTACCAGCACCGGCGGTCAACAGGTGTTCGATGCCGGTTGTGACGGTCAGTGGCATGACATCACCAATGCGTTGTGGAGCAGCACGCCATGGAATGATATTTCCGGCGACGTCGGGGTAATGAATAAAACCAACGTCAGGTTTACCCTGCCGATGAACGATCCGATCTCGTTGAAAACGGTGGAGGGCAATGGCTGGTACGGCAATGTCAGTGCGGCGGGCGAGATCCACGTGGAAGCAACCTGGCGTAATATCAACTAGGAGAGGGATGATGAAGGGATTGTTGCCGTGGCTGTTGTTATTGCCCTTTTCCGTCAGCGCCATCAATGTCGGAACCCTGACGTTTGCCATGGATCAACACCAGACGTTTGTCTCCAAGCGGGTGCTGAATAACAACAAAAGCGCGCGCATCTACCAGGTTGCCATTCGCGCCGTCGATCGACCCGGCGAACAGGAAGTGCGTAGCCGGCCGGCCGACGGTGAAATGCTGTATGCGCCAAAACAGCTGATGCTGCAAGCCGGACAGGACGAATACTACAAGTTTTTCTATCATGGCCCGCAAGACAACCGCGAACGTTACTATCGCATTTCGTTTCGTGAAATACCTGCCAGTTACTTTGATGTGTCGCAACGCAGTCGCAACGGTGCCAGACTGGAGCCGGTGGTGGTGATGGACACCATTCTGGTGGTACGTCCGCGCAAGATAAACTTCGCCTATCAGCTTGATAAAACAGGTGGTTCTCTGAGCAATACCGGCAATACCTACTTCAAACTGTTGATTAAACCGGGCTGTGACAGTAGCGATGAAGACGGTCGCAGTTATTATTTGCGGCCGGGGGACCGGCTGACGGAAAAGACGCTGAGCTTGCGTGGGCAGAAATTTATTATCTATAACGACAGGTTTATCAATATCGATCGCAGTTGCGAGCAGTGACGGGGGAAAGCGGGGAGAGCGTCGGTTGCTCCCCCGCCATCGGGGTTACATATCCGGGAAGGTCAGGGTATTACCCGGCGCTTCACGATGAATATGCAGGAAATTCAGGTGTTTTTCATATTGGTCAAGAATATCGCCAATCACCTGTTCTTTGCTGTAGTCCATCAGGTCGTTACCTTGGGTGCCTTCCATCAGGAAGGTTTCCAGCCGGTAATAGTGTGATTTACCGGAACGGGCGCGGTAGGTGAAGCCCGGCACCGAATAACGCTGCGGCCAGATCTGGTAGACAAAGTTCTGTTCTTCGCCCAGACGCACCAGTAATTCCAGATGCGGCAAACGCTCTTCTTCGCTGGGTGGAACCTCGGTAAAATCGACCTTGGCGCCGCGCAGTTCCAGCTCACGCGCCACCTCCTGCATCGCCGGGCGGCACACCAGATCGAGCATTTTCTGGGTGTATTTGGTGCCCGGGTAGTTCATCACCCGCGACAGGCGCTGTTTCCAGTTCAGCACATCGTTGCTGGATACCGGCGTTGGCGCCGACGTGTTCAGCGCACCGGCCTTGCGGTAATCCTCGACCCGCAGCGATTTGTACAAACCGGCCATCACAAAGAAAATCACGAAGCTGAACGGCAACCCCATGATCACCGTGGCGTTTTGCAGTGCCGACACGCCGTTGGTCATCAGCATGCCGATGGTCAACAGACCGATGGCAATCGACCAGAAGATGCGCAGCCAGTTCGGCGCATCGTTGTTGATGTCGGCCAGGCGCGAGGTAAAGTTGCCCAGCACCAGCGAGCCGGAGTCGGCGGAGGTGACGTAAAATAGCAGACCGGTAATGGTCGCCACCGACGCGCTGAAGGTAAAGGCCGGGTACTGTGCCAGCAGGCTGTAGAAGCCACGCTCAGGGTACTGCATCACTTCCTGCGCAAAGCCGATATTGCCGTGAATCACCTGGTACAGCGCGCTGTTGCCGAAGATAGACAGCCACAGCAGGGTGAACACAAACGGAATAATCAGCGTGCCGACCACGAACTGACGGATGGTGCGCCCACGTGAAATACGCGCCAGGAACAGCCCGACAAACGGCGACCAGGCAACCCACCAGGCCCAGAAGAACAGCGTCCAGTTGTTCATCCACTCGACCGGACGATCGAAGGCGAAGCTGTTGAGCGTCATGCCCATAAAGCGATTGATGTAATCACCGACGTTCAGTACCAGCGCGTTCAGCAGGAATTCGGTATTGCCGAAGAACAGCACAAACGCCATCAACCCCACCGCCAGCCAGACGTTCAACTCAGACAAGATACGAATGCCCTTGTTGACCCCGGAGGTGACGGAAATGGTCGCCATCACTACCGACAGCAGGATCAGCGCCGCCTGAACCGTCAGGTTCTCCGGCAGATGGAACAGCACCTTGAGACCATAGTTCAACTGCACTACGCCAATGCCCAGGGTGGTGGCGATACCGAAAATGGTGCCAACTACCGCGGCAATATCCACGCTGTGGCCAATCGGCCCGTTAATGCGTTTACCAAAGATCGGGTACAGCGCCGAACGAATGGTCAACGGCAGGTTGTAGCGATAGCTGAAGTATCCCAGCGCGATGCCCATCAGCGCGTACATTGACCAACCGGTCAGGCCATAGTGGAACAGCGTCCACACCATGGCCTGGCGCGCGGCTTCCAGCGTCTGGCCCTGGCCTTCCGGCGGCATCATGTATTGGGTGATCGGTTCAGCGACCGAAAAGAACATCAGATCGATGCCGATGCCGGCGGCAAACAGCATGGCGGCCCAGCTTAACAGGCTGAATTCCGGTTTGGACTGTTCTGGCCCCAGCTTGATCGAACCGAAGCGAGAGGCGGCAATGAACACCACAAATACGATATACAACGTCGCGGCCAGCAGGTAATACCAGCCAAAGGTGGTTGAAACCCAATTGAGCGTCCGGGTAAGCCATTGACCGGAGAAGTCGGTGAAAAATATCGTCATCAGCGAGAAGGCCAGTATCAGCCCTGCCGAGGTAAAGAAAACCACCGGATTTAGTCGATCCTGTAGCGGTTTTGAGGAGGTTTCGCGTGTTGTCATCGTCTTCCTCTGGTTTTTAACAACTGAGTAAAATCGAGCACCTGCCGAACAGCCGACAGGGCGCGGTCGACAGACCCGCGGCAATCATTACTTTTTCTTGCCAAATATTGCCGAAGGTGCCGTTAACGCAGCCAGCCAGCACTGCGAGGTGGGAACCGCTTACAGCCACTGATTTTGGTCAGATTCGTTAAATACCTCACAAAAATCAGCCAGTTCCACAACCGAAAAGTACATTTTTGTAACCAAGCGGCAATAAAATATATGCAATTTTTATTGAACGTTCAATCAAAAAAAAGTTTAATAGTTAACGTTAAGACCTGTTTTGAGAGTCGGAGCCATGCCAAAAGTAGGAATGCAGCCGATACGAAGGCAGCAATTGATTGATGCCACGTTGGCTGCGGTAAATGAAGTGGGAATGCACGACGCCACCATCGCGCAGATTGCGCGTCGGGCCGGCGTATCGAACGGCATTATCAGTCATTATTTCAAGGACAAGAACGGCCTGCTGGAAGCCACGATGCGCTATTTGATCAGCCATCTGGGCGAAGCGGTAAAGCTGCGGTTGCAGGCACTGCAAGATAACAGCCCGGCGTCGCGCTTGCAGGCCATCGTCGCCGGCAATTTTGACGACAGCCAGATCAACAGCGCGGCGATGAAAACCTGGCTGGCATTTTGGGCCAGCAGTCTGCACCAGCCGCAGCTGAACCGGTTGCAGCAGGTGAACGGCCGCCGGCTGTATTCCAATCTCAGTGCCGAATTCCAGCGCGCGCTGCCGCAGGCGCAGGCGCGGCTGGCAGCCAAAGGGTTGGCGGCATTGATTGACGGCCTGTGGCTGCGCAGCGCATTGCGCGGTTCCGCCTTCAATCAGGCTCAGGCGCTAGCGCTGACCACCGACTACATCATGTTTCAACTCCGGGGGCATACGCCGCCCTGAGGACTGTAATAAAGGAGAACCTTATGTCCCGTTTTGGCTTACAGAAGCTCTATATCCATGGTGCTTATGTAGACAGTAGCGAAGGGAAAACCTTCAACGCCATCAACCCGGCCAATGGCGAGGTTATCGCCGAAGTGCAGGCTGCCAGCGCTGAAGACGTCAACCGTGCGGTGGCGAGTGCAGCCAGCGGGCAGAAGGTGTGGGCGGCAATGACGGCAATGGAACGCTCGCGGATCCTGCGTCGCGCGGTAGATATCCTGCGTGAGCGCAACGACCAGTTGGCCGAGTTGGAAACGCTCGACACTGGCAAGGCGCTGTCCGAAACCACTGCGGTTGATATTGTGACCGGCGCGGACGTGCTGGAATATTATGCCGGCCTGATCCCGGCCATCGAAGGGCAGCAGATCCCGTTGCGCGATACTTCCTTTGTCTATACCCGCCGTGAACCGCTCGGCGTGGTCGCCGGTATTGGTGCCTGGAACTACCCGATTCAGATTGCCTTGTGGAAATCGGCACCGGCGCTGGCCGCGGGCAACGCGATGATCTTCAAACCCAGCGAAGTGACATCGCTGACCGCGCTGAAGCTGGCGGAAATCTACAGCGAAGCCGGTCTGCCAGACGGCGTGTTCAACGTGGTCACCGGCAGCGGGGCAGAGGTTGGCCAGTACCTGACCGATCATCCGGGCATTGCCAAAATCTCGTTTACCGGCGGCGTGAAGACCGGTAAGAAAGTGATGGCCAACGCTTCCAGCTCGACGCTAAAAGAAGTCACCATGGAACTGGGCGGCAAGTCGCCGCTGATCGTTTTCGACGATGCCGATCTCGATCGCGCGGCGGATATCGCCATGATGGCCAACTTCTACAGTTCCGGACAGGTGTGCACCAACGGTACTCGCGTCTTCGTCCCTGCGGCATTGCAATCGCAGTTTGAGGACAAAATCCTGCAGCGGGTCAAACGTATTCGCCTGGGCGATCCTACCGATCCGAGCACCAACTTCGGGCCGCTGGTCAGCTTCCCGCACATGGAGTCGGTACTGCGCTTTATCGAAAGTGGCAAAAACAGCGGCGCACGCCTGCTGTGCGGCGGTGAGCGGGTGACCGACGGTGAATACGCCAAAGGCGCATTTGTGGCGCCAACGGTGTTTAGCGACTGCACCGACGAGATGGAGATCGTACGTGAAGAGATCTTTGGGCCAGTGATGAGCATTCTCAGCTACCAGAGCGAAGCTGAAGCGATCAAACGCGCCAACGACACCACCTATGGTCTGGCCGCCGGCGTGGTTACACGCGATCTGGCCCGTGCCCATCGGGTGATTCATCAGTTGGAAGCCGGCATCTGCTGGATTAACACCTGGGGAGAATCACCGGCGGAAATGCCGGTCGGCGGTTACAAGCATTCAGGGGTTGGCCGGGAAAACGGTCTGGCCACGCTGGAACACTACACGCAAATCAAATCGGTACAGGTAGAACTGGGCGACTTCGCTTCGGTCTTCTGAATCTCCCCGCCGCATTTCCAACTACAGCGTTAGCAGAGCCCGGTCACTGGCTGCGTCAATGGCCCGGGCTTTCTGACCGCCTGGCGGTAACGCGAAATCCACGGGGGAATAATGCCCCCAGATGTTGAATGAAATCTGGCCTGACCATCATGTGCAGGGCTTTCTGGCCACATTGCGCATGCAGGCAAATAATTATCAAGGAGATAATGAATGGAATTTGATTACATCATTATCGGCGCCGGCTCGGCCGGCAACGTACTCGCCACCCGTTTAACCGAAGACGCCGACGTCAGCGTGCTGCTGCTGGAAGCTGGCGGCCCGGATTATCGGATGGATTTTCGCACCCAGATGCCGGCCGCGCTGGCCTTCCCGCTGCAGGGCCGCCGCTATAACTGGGCGTATGAAACCGATCCTGAACCGCACATGAACAATCGCCGCATGGAGTGTGGCCGTGGTAAGGGGCTGGGCGGTTCGTCGCTGATCAACGGTATGTGTTACATCCGCGGTAACGCGATGGACTTTGACAACTGGGCTACGGCGCCGGGTCTGGAAGACTGGAGTTATCTCGACTGTCTGCCCTATTTCCGCAAGGCGGAAACCCGCGATATCGGGCCTAATGATTACCATGGCGGCGACGGTCCGGTGAGCGTCACCACGCCGAAGACCGGCAACAACGAACTGTTCCACGCGATGATTGAAGCGGGCGTGCAGGCCGGTTATCCGCGTACCGACGATCTGAACGGCTATCAGCAGGAGGGCTTTGGCCCGATGGATCGTACCGTGACGCCAAAAGGCCGCCGCGCCAGCACCGCTCGCGGTTATCTCGATCAGGCACGCTCACGGCCCAACCTGACCATCGTCACTCATGCGCTGACCGATCATATTGATTTTGCCGGCAAGCGTGCGGTTGGCGTCAGCTACCTGAAGGGCGAGGGTAATCGCATCCACAGCGCGCGTGCGCGTCGGGAAGTGTTGCTGTGCGCCGGCGCAATCGCCTCGCCGCAGATTCTGCAACGCTCCGGCGTCGGCCCTGCGCCGTTGTTAAACAGCCTCGATATCCCACTGGTGCACGATCTGCCGGGCGTCGGTGAAAACTTGCAGGATCACCTGGAAATGTACTTGCAGTACGCTTGCAAGAAACCGGTGTCGCTGTATCCGGCGCTGCAATGGTTCAATCAGCCGAAGATCGGCGCAGAATGGCTGTTTAACGGCAGCGGCGTCGGTGCCAGCAACCAGTTTGAAGCCGGTGGCTTTATCCGCAGCCGCGAAGAGTTCGCCTGGCCGAACATTCAGTACCATTTCCTGCCGGTGGCGATTAACTACAACGGCAGCAATGCGGTGAAAGAACATGGTTTTCAGGCACACGTTGGCTCGATGCGTTCGCCGAGCCGCGGCCGGGTTCAGGTGAAGTCGAAAGATCCGCGCCAGCACCCGAGCATTTTGTTCAACTATATGTCCAGTGAACAGGATTGGCAGGAGTTCCGCGATGCGATCCGCATTACGCGTGAAATCATGGCGCAACCGGCGCTGGATCCCTATCGTGGTCGCGAAATCAGCCCAGGGGCCGACGTCACCAGCGACGAACAGCTGGACGCCTTTATCCGCGAACATGCGGAAACCGCCTTCCACCCGTCCTGTTCGTGCAAAATGGGCGAAGATGACATGGCGGTGGTCGACGGCCAGGGTCGGGTTCACGGCATGGAAGGGCTGCGGGTTGTGGATGCGTCGATCATGCCGCAGATCATCACCGGCAATCTGAACGCCACCACCATCATGATCGCGGAAAAGATCGCCGACCGTATTCGCAACCGCGCCGCGTTGCCGCGCAGCAGCGCAGATTACTATGTGGCGGGCGATGCGCCAGTGCGCAAATAACCCCGATTTTTGCAACATGCCCTCTCGCCGCCGAGGGGGAGGGCAGCCGTAGCAAGCACCCCTCTCCAACGCTCTTCCCTGAGGCGAGGGGGCAATTCCCGTCAATTTATCCTGCCAGCGCAATCACCTGCGCATCAAAACTGTATGGCGTAGCCATGCGCCACATACGGGCATAAAACTCGCTTTCGATCTCTTGCTGCAACAGGGCACCCGGTGCCAGATAATAGTAGATATCGGCATACACCTTGATTTCCGTAGCGGTAATACGGCGCAGCATATGATGTGACGTCAGCTGCTCTGGCCGGCTGATGCCCGCCGCTGCCAGCATTTCCGCCAGCGCTTTCAGCGTATTTTGCTGGAAGTGATAGACCCGCTCGGCCTTGTTTGGCACCACCAATGCTTTCTGGCGCAACGGATCCTGGGTGGCGACGCCGGTTGGACAATGATTGGTGTGACAGCTCTGCGACTGGATACACCCCACGGCGAACATAAAACCACGGGCGGAATTCACCCAGTCGGCGCCCAGCGTCATCACGCTGGCAATGTCAAAGGCGCTGATGATTTTGCCGCTGGCGCCGAGTTTGATTTTGTCACGCAAACCACAGCCGACCAGGGTGTTGTGCACGAACAGCAGCCCTTCGCGTAGCGGCATCCCCATGTAATTGGACAGTTCGAGCGGCGCGGCACCGGTGCCGCCTTCCTTACCGTCGATAACGATAAAATCCGGCAGGATCCGGGTGTGCAGCATCGCCTTGGCGATGGCGACAAATTCCCATGGGTGGCCAATACACAGTTTGAAGCCGATTGGCTTGCCAGCGGACAGCTCGCGCAGTTGCTCAATGAAATGCATCATTTCCACCGGCGTGCGGAAGGCGCTGTGCGATGACGGCGAAATACAATCCTCACCCTCAGGCACGCCGCGGGTGGCGGCGATTTCCGCATCAACCTTTTTAGCCGGCAGTATGCCGCCGTGACCCGGTTTGGCGCCCTGGCTGAGCTTGATTTCAATCATTTTTACCTGTGGGCTTTGCGCCTGTTCGGCAAAACGTTGCGGATCAAAATGGCCATCGGCGCTGCGGCAGCCAAAATAGCCGCTACCCAGTTCCCACACCAGATCGCCGCCGTGCTCGCGGTGATAACGGCTGATGCTGCCTTCGCCGGTGTCATGATAGAAGTTGCCTTTGGCGGCGCCAAGGTTGAGGGCGCGAATGGCGTTGGCCGATAGCGCGCCAAAACTCATCGCCGAGATGTTGAAGATGGACGCCGAGTACGGCTGGCGGCAGTCCGGCCCGCCAATCAATACGCGATAGCTGGCCGGATCGGCCACCGGCACCGGGCACATCGAATGGCCGATGCATTCATAACCGGTCTGGTACACGTCGAGAATGGTGCCAAACGGCTTGTCACCCATTTCGTTTTTGGCGCGACGGTACACCAGCGTGCGCTGCGTGCGCGAAAAAGGGATCTGTGCGTCGTCTTCCTCAAGCAGATACTGACGCAGTTCGGGGCGGATAAATTCAAACAAGAAGCGCAGGCGACCGATGATCGGATAGTTGCGGCAAATGGCGTGGCGCCGTTGAGCCAGATCGTAAATGCCCAAGGTGGTCAATGCGCCAAAAATCAGGCTCGGCAACCAGAACCACGGCTGTTCGACGGTGCTGAATAAGCAGGCGAGGGTAACGATGATGCTCAGCACAAAGCAGGTATAACGGCTGAATAAAGAGGATTTCATAACATCTCCCGATATTGGTTTTTTAATCCAGACGACGTTGCAGTTGGCGGGGCTGGTCACGCATAAACGCTGCCCGCGGCCGTGGGGCTGCCGTGGACGAATGGTAAACAATCGGCTTGTATGTTATGTGGCTGTTACTGCTGGCTCATCATTTGTTACACTAATTTAACGTCATGCGCCAGGCTGCGATTGCCATGGGCTCATGAACGCAGGCGTGGCACCGATGTGGCCGACGCCTGTGTCAATACCGTTGCGCCTACGGCATCATGGTGGTGGAACATCCGATGCGGCGGTGTGTGCGGCAGAGCCGCAGCCGGTTTGCACACCGACTGCGGCGTGGTGCAATGGGTTATTTCGCCGCAACGAAAATCGAGCTCATGCTGCGCAGCCGTAGCTTGCGCATCGCGCTGTATTTCTGCGAGAAAATGGTTTTGGGGTGGGTGCCGCGTTTTTCGGCAATATGCAACAGGCTGTCGCCGCGCAACAGATTGAAGATCACATCGCTTTCCGCCGGGCTGAGCTCGCGGGTTTTTTGTACCCGGATCCCGCCCGGTGCCTTGCTGTCCAACAGCTGCTGCAATTTTTCCTGCAACGAATAAAGTGGCATGCGGGTAGAGACCAGTTCAACGGAAATGCCCAAAATCGACAGCAGTTTCACCACCCGCTCGTCATCATAGAACACCAGGATCCGCGTTTTGCTACGGTATTGCTGATGCATCGCCACCAGGCTTTCAATCACGTTGACGCTTTGTTCCAGATTCTGCGAGGTAAAAATCAACGCAATATCATGCCTTGTTATTTTTTCCGCCTTCGAACCGCCCCGCATAAAGTCTGAAAACAGGCGCAGATCGTACTGGCCATAATTTTTTTTCAGCAATACGGACAGCCCAACGTAACTGTACTTACACTCACTGATTACAAGGACACTATTTTTCGACATACTGGTTAACACCATAAATGAGTTAAAAGTATTCAGCGGTAAGAAGCGAGTTTAAATCCTTGATATTGGACTCCTTCCACAGCTTTCCCTGCAATGCGTAATAGGGCATTTCATCCAGCCATTTTTTATGGTCGGTGGTTTCCACGCCTTCAATAATCACTTTGTAATGATTCAAGTAAAAAAAACGCAATAACGCGCGCATCAACCCTTCACCGCCGGGTTTTTTCATAAAGTTCCACAAGAGAAAACGGTCTAGCTTAACAAAACGGAACTGGCTGTTATAAAGCGCGGAAAATCCGGCGTAGCCAGAACCAAAATCGTCGAGCCAGAATGAATAACCGTTCAATAGCGGATCGCCATGAACCCGATCTTTTACCAGACGCGTGGCGCTTTCACTGATTTCAAAATGAATACAATGAACCGCCCTGATTCTTTCAGCCAACTGGCTGCTGGCTAATGAATGCAGCGTAGCGTCATCGACGTTAAGCGTGACGATGACCTGATTTTTATCGAACCAGCTTTGGTATTTCTCAATCAGTTCTACCTGTTCCAGCAAAATCCCGACGCGCATTGCACTATCGGCATGCTGGAAAAACTGCTCGGGAGAAAAGTGCGCATATTCACTGTCAAACGTGAAGCGTGATAAGCATTCGACAGCCAGCAGTTGCCCCGTTCTTCCAAACATTGGCTGGAAAACAAAATAAATTCCGTTATTTTTCGATCTAAAAGAACCCTTCATTTCCCAATCCTTGGATTGAATTTTAACTGACTGTTTTTGATGGTTAAATAAATTAACGGCGCGTATTTTATAGGTAATATTCTTATATTTTCGGCCCGCTTGGCGACGCGGTGTTTTTCGTCAACAAAATGCATGCCGACTCGCAATGTCAAAAAATATCAACGCGTTACAATGTGTAACTTTACGGGATAATATCCTGATTTTAGGGGCTATTACTGATATCTATGACCTGTAAGCTTTTCAAAACACAGATTATTCCTATTCCGTTGAATCGTCAACATCGATCGATAGGTATTTGTTGATAGTTTGTTCCTATCAAGGAGGGTGTTATGAATGTTTTAAACGATTTAACAATAAGAATCCGCTTAGTTTATATTTCGCCGGCAATGGATTCATCGGGCTTCATTCCTGACAAGGAGTAGCATCGTTGAATGTACTTAATAGTTGTATTAATTCATCGAGAGTCTAAATATGAAAATCACCAAATTGTCTGCTGTATTGGCATTGGCAGTAAGCACTGCTGCAATTTCTTCTTTCTCGGCGCAGGCTGCGGATGGCACTATTACTTTTAATGGCAAGGTTACTGACCAGACTTGTACTATTAGCACCCCAGGCGGTAAAGATTTCACCGTAACTCTGCCAACCGTTTCTTCTTCCACTCTGGCAGCGCAGAGCGCAACAGCAGGCCGTACCCCATTCGCTATTAACCTGACTCAGTGCTCTAAAGGCCAGGTTGCAACCTATTTCGAACCAGGTTCAACCGTTGATTTCAACACCGGCCGTCTGAATAACCAGGCGCAGGCTGATGCGGCAACCAACGTACAAATTCAACTGTTGGGGAGCAATAACCAGTTCCTGCCAATCCTGGCGGCGACCAATAACGGCGCTCAGGCTAACTCCCAATGGGTTACCGTGGCTAACGAAGGTGATTCTGCCGACCTGAACTATTATGCTGAATATTACGCTACCGCTGCTGCGGGCGCGGGTGATGTGACGTCTAACGTGCAGTACACCATTATCTACCAATAAGTAATATTCTTAATTCTGGCGGGGAATATATCCCCGCCAATATTCCCTACCTCAGTGATAAAAAATGAAAATGTCATTTAAAAAATACAGTGTATTGCTGGTTGCAACGCTTTTCAGCAGCAGCGTTTTTTCCAGTGTCATTATCAACGGTACGCGTATTATTTATCCGGGAAAACAGCGGGAAGTTACCGTTCAATTAACCAATAACGGCCAGTCTCCGGCCCTGATTCAATCCTGGATCGACGAAGGCAATCCGCAAACCACGCCGGAAAACAGCAAGGCGCCGTTTATCCTGACGCCACCCATCAGCCGCGTAGAGCCGAAAACCGGCCAGGCGCTGCGGGTATCGCTCACCAGCAGCTCGCTGGCGCAAGACAAAGAATCCCTGTTCTGGTTGAACGTGCTGGAAATACCGCCGGCGCCGACCGGAGCCAAAGACAGTGCGCCGGAAAACTTCCTGCAAGTGGCGTTTCGTACCCGCGTGAAGCTGATCTATCGCCCGGCAGGTTTGAGCGGTGAGGCCAACGATGCCCCGGAGAAACTGCAATGGCGCTTTAGCGCCGCCGGCGTCAGCATCAAAAACCCAACGCCGTATTACGTCTCGTTCACCGAAATCAACGCCGTGGTTAACCAGAAAAAGCTGCCGTTAGCGCCACACGGCGACATGCTGGCGCCAGGCCAGGAAAAAACGCTGGCGTTCTCGGGTGACAGCACGCGTATCGCCGATGTGGAATTCACCACCATCAACGATTTTGGCGGACGCGTAACACGGACGAAAAACAAACAAAAGTAACTCTTGGAACAGCGCCTCGGGCCGCTGCGCAAGCGGATGGCGGAGTGAGCTTAATTTGGTAAAGGAATGCTTATATATGAAAGAGTTACCTCTATCAGCCGCGGTAAGAACGGCATTATTCACTTATCTTCCCTGCGTTATTCAGGCGGCATCGTTATTGGCGTTGCCGGCGCTGGCTCGCGCCGCCGCGCCTGCCGCCGAAAAGCCGGCTGCGCCGGTCGAGGCCACGTTCAACAGTAACTTTTTGATCGGTGATGCTCAGGGCGTTGACCTTTCGCGTTTCCGCGACGGCAACCCGGTATTGGCCGGCAAATATTCATTGGATATCTACGTCAACGGCGAATGGAAAGGCAAAAAGAACGTTGAGTTTAAAAACGTGCCGGGTAAAAACAGTGCCGACACCTGTTTTTCGCTGCTGGCGCTCGACGAGTTTGGCGTGGATACCGCAGCGATGAGCAGCGACCCAACGGTGTCGACCTCCACCTGCCAGCCGCTGGGGCAGTGGATCCCGGAAGCGTATTACCGTTTCGATACCAGCACCCTGCGTCTGGACATCAGTATTCCGCAGGCGGCGCTGCGCCGCACCGCGCGTGGCTATGTCGATCCCAAGTTCTGGGATCGCGGCATTACCGCCGGCAGCCTGTCGTATAACTTCAACGCCTTCAACACCCACAGCTCCAGCGGCAGCAACAGTCAGGATTCGACCAATGCCTACCTGACGCTGAACGCCGGGTTAAATATTGCAGGTTGGCAATTGCGCCACGATTCCAACGTCAACTGGCGTTCGAAGGAAAGCACCCATTGGCAGAACACCGCCACCTATGCCCAGCGCGCCATTCCGTCAGTACGCGGCATGCTAACGCTGGGGGACGCTTATACCAATGGCGACTTCTTTGATTCCATCGGTTTTCGTGGCGCTCAGATCGCCAGCGATGACCGTATGTTGCCCGATTCGCTGAACGGCTATGCCCCAGTGGTACGTGGCGTAGCGCAGAGCAACGCGCTGGTGGAAATCCGTCAGAACAATCAGCTGATTTACCAGACCACGGTCGCTCCCGGCGAGTTTGTGATTAACGATCTGTACCCCACCGGCTACGGTGGCGATCTGAACGTCACCATCAACGAAGCCGACGGCAGCAAGCGCCAGTTCAGCGTACCTTATGCCTCGGTGGCACAGATGCTGCGCCCGGGCATTGCGCGCTATGCGCTGACTGCGGGCCGAGTACGCGATGATAATTTGAGCAAGGAGCCGGAAATGCTGCAGGCGACTTATCAACGCGGGTTCACCAATATTTTCACCGGCTATACCGGCGCCACGGTCAGCGATGGCTACAGCGCCGTGCTGATTGGCAGCGCGGTGGCCACCCCGGTCGGCGCCTTTGCCCTCGACGTGACGCAGGCAAATACCCGACTGAAGCAGGGCGATCAGTCAGGCCAGAGCTACAAGCTCAGCTACAGCAAACTGATGAGTGAAACCAATACCAACTTCACCATCGCGGCTTACCGTTATTCCACCTCCGGCTATCTGTCGCTACGCGATGCGCTGTATTCCCGCGACAACGAACGCAAGGGGCTGAGCGCCGACGCGGTTAACCGCCAGCGTAGCGAATATCAGCTGACGCTGAATCAGGGACTGGGTGACAGCTGGGGATCGCTGTACATCACCGGTTCGGTGCGCGATTACTGGAACCGTGGCGGCAGCACCAAGCAATACCAGGTCGGTTACAACAACTTCTTTGGCCGCGTGACCTATGGGCTTTCCGCCATGCGCACCACCGATGCCAACAACCGCGACGAAACGCGTTATTACCTCAACTTCTCGGTGCCGTTCAACGTTGGCTCGCAGATGCTGAGCCTGAACAGTTCGCTGGGTTACAGTGATAACGGCTATGACAGCAGCCGTATCGGCGTTAACGGTTCAACCGGCGAAGATAACAACATCAGCTACAGCGCTACGCTGGCGAACGATCGCACCGGCGGCACCAATACCAGCGTCAGCGGTGAATACCGTAGCCGCTTCTCAACGCTGAACGGTTCCTACAGCTATGGCAAGGATTACCGCCAGTCTTCGGTCGGCGCCTCGGGCAGCATCGTGGCGCACAGCGGCGGCGTGACCATGACGCCGCAGCGCGGGCAGACCATGGTGCTGGTAGAAGCGCCAGACGCCGCTGGCGCGATTGTCACCAACTCGCCGGGGGTGCGCATTGATAACAATGGCTATGCGGTGGTGCCTTACGTCGCACCATACCGCATGACCAATGTGACGCTCGATCCGAGTGGCATGTCGCGCGATGTCGAGCTGGAAAGCAATAGCCAGCAAATTGCTCCGTATGCGGGAGCGATTGCACGTCTTGAATTCAAGACCAACAAAGGCCAGGCCATGGTGATCCATGCATTGGCGCCAGATGGCAGCGCATTGCCGTTCGGCGCGGAAGTGCTGGATACGCGCAACCAGGTGGTGGGGATTGTTGGCCAGGGCAGCCGTATTTATCTGCGCAGCGAATCGCAGCAAGGATTATTGCAGGTTAAATGGGGTACGCAGCCAACGCAGCAGTGCTCCGTCAGTTATCGCGCTACAGCCAACAACAGCGCCGACTACGAATTTATCGAGGCAAGTTGCAAATGAAAAACCGTATCCGCACATTGGCCCATCTGGGCAAGCGTGCCCGGCAGGCCGCGCTGTTGCTGCTGCTGTGCGCCGTGGGCCCGCAGGCTTATGCCACCTGCTATGTCACCACCAATAACCCGCAAGACATCATCATGAACGTCGGTCGGGTGTTGATTACGCCCACCACCAAGGTGGGAGACGTGCTGGCCACCGGCAAGTTCGACATTCGCCGGGACAACAGTATCTCCTGTTCTGGTCGCAGTACCCTGTACGGACGGATTTTGCAGGGGGGGCCAAGTACCCTGAGCGATAAAATCTGGACCACCAACGTGCCGGGCGTCGGTATTCGTCTTTATCGCCAGATCGGCACCCAGGAAGGAGCCTATTATCCGCATGAGCTCTACCGTAACGGCGGGGTGTATCTGGCGGAAGGCTATTTTGTGGTGGAAGTGATCAAGATTGCCGAACAAACCGGTACCGGCTCGTTGGCGCCGGGGCAATACTCCACGTACTATGTTGATGGCAGCGGCCCCTCGAGGCCGATCCTGATTTCTCACGTATTGGCCAACAGTATCACCATCGTTACCTCGTCGTGCTCGGTCGACACCGGTTCGAAAAACAAGGTGATCAACCTGGCCACCGTGCCGTCCGCCACGTTCAGAGGGGTAGGCAGTACCGCAGCCGAGCAGGATTTTTCTTTGAACATCAACTGCGTTGGCGGGACTGGCACCGAGTTTCTGCCGGGCGGCGGTGGAGAAGGGTTGGTAAACGTACGCTTCGACTATACGCCGGATGGTTCCAACGCGCCGGGCGTGCTGAAGTCGTTGCAGGATACCAACGCGGCAAGCGGCGTTTCCGTGCAGTTGCTGAACGGCAGCACCTCGGCGCCGATCAAAAACGGTGAGTCGGTCTATGCCGGTCACACCATCGCCAACCAGACCAATACCATCACGCTGCCCCTCAAGGCGCGTTACTATCAGACCGGCACCCGCATCAAGGGGGGGGTGATTAAATCGATCGCCACCTTCACCATCGAATATAACTGATCGGCGGCCAGAAGGTTAAAAAGCCAATGCGGGCAACCGTATTGGCTTTTTTGACGTCGGCGTGAACTCAGTGCTGCCCCATCCAGCTATTGCACTTGCCGTCGACGCATTTATTGGCAAACAGCAACTGCAAGCCGGGCGATTCGTGGTGATGTTCCTGCAGCGGTTTGGCCTGCAAAGGTTGCGCGTCGACCACGTCCCAACGGGTGGTGCGGCGGTACACCGCCGGCGTTTTGCCAAACTGTTTCTTGAACGCGCGAGAAAATGAAGGCTGGGAATCAAAATGGAATTGCAAGGCGATATCCAGAATCGGTCTAGGGGTAGAGCGCAGCGCCTGCGCCGCCTTGGACAGACGTCGTTCACGGATGTAGCTGCCCAGCGCGTGGCCGGTGGTACTACGGAACATACGTTGCAAATGCCACTTCGAGTAGCCAGACTTGGCCGCCACGTTATCTAACAACAGCGGTTGATCCAGATGAGTTTCAATCCAATCCAGCAAGTCGTGAATGATATTGGCGCGATCCATTATTTAAATTCTCCCGCAGGTACGACATTCAGGTCACAGCAGATAAGTCTAATTATCCAAGTTTGTTCTTTGATAATAGGTGCGCAATGGCGGTTATGCAAGCGTAAACTTGGTAAATGGCGGTAGCGAAAAATGCTCCGTCAGCAGCAGGGGAATAAAAAAGGCCGCACGTGGCGGCCTTGGGCTGAAGCGAAAACTCAGTGGGTTTCCGGCTTCACATCGATATAGTTCAGCTGCAATACGTCACTGGTGTAGCGACGGATCTTGTTGGTCATTTCCACGTCGCCGTTCAGCTTGCTGCCGTAGGACGGGATAATTTCTTTCAGCTTACCCTGCCATTCCGGCGTGGCAACTTTATCCTTGAACACTTTTTCCATCAGGTGCAGCATGATAGGCGCAGCGGTTGAGGCGCCCGGTGATGCGCCCAGCAGTGCAGCGATGCTGCCGTCCTGAGAGCTGACCACTTCGGTACCGAATTGCAGTACGCCGCCTTTATCCGCATCTTTCTTGATGATCTGCACGCGCTGGCCTGCGGTCCACAGCTTCCAGTCTTCCTGCTTGGCATCCGGGTAGTATTCTTTCAGCGCGGCGAAACGGTCATCGTCGCTCATCATCAACTGGCCCAGCAGATACTTCACCAGATCAAAGTTGTCCAGGCCAACGTGGGTCATCGGCATCACGTTTGAGCTGTTCATGGACAGTACCAGATCAAACAGCGAACCGTTCTTGAGGAATTTGCTCGAGAAGGTAGCGAAAGGTCCGAACAGCAGTACGCGCTTGCCGTCGAGCATGCGGGTATCCAGGTGAGGAACCGACATTGGCGGTGAACCGACGCTGGCCAGGCCATAAACCTTCGCCAGATGCTGGTTGGCAACCGCTGGGTTGGAGGTGACCAGGAACTGGCCGCCAACCGGGAACCCACCGTAACCGTCGGCTTCCGGAATGCCGGATTTTTGCAGCAGGTGCAGCGCTGCGCCGCCTGCGCCGATAAAGACGAACTTGGCGTTAACGGTGGTTTCCTGCTCGCCATTTTTCAGATCGGCAACGGTAACGGCCCAGGTATTGTCCGGGTTGCGTTTGATATCGCGCACTTCATGGCTCAGGTTGAGCTTGAAGTTTTTGTCCTTTGACAGGGAGTCTACCAGCTGGTGAGTGATCACGCCGAAGTTGACGTCGGTGCCGAGCGGCATGCGGGTGGCGGCAACTTTCTGCGTCGCATCGCGACCGTTCATTGCCAGCGGCGCCCACTGTTTGATTTGCGCAGCATCTTCCGAATATTCCATACCACGGAATAAGGTGCTGTGTTGCAGGGCGGCATAACGCTTGCGCAGGAAGTTGATGTTGTCATCTCCCCAGACAAAGCTCATGTGCGGTACGTTGTTAATAAAGCTTTTCGGGTCGCGCAGGATATTGTTTTTAACCTGATATGACCAGAATTGACGGGAAATTTCGAATGATTCGTTCACCACCACGGCTTTGCTGATATCAATGCTGCCGTCTTTTTTTTCCGGGGTGTAGTTCATTTCGCAAAATGCCGAATGGCCGGTACCGGCATTATTCCAGCCGTTCGAGCTTTCTTCTGCCACGCTGTCCAGACGCTCGTACATGTCGATGGTCCAGTTCGGCTCCAGCTCACGCAGGTAAGTACCCAGCGTGGCGCTCATGATACCGCCGCCGATCAAGACAACGTCAACGTTTTTGTTTTCTGCCGCTACCGCATTTTGGCCCAGGCCAAACAGGTTAAGACAGAAAAACAGGACGACTAATTTTCTCATTAAATCAAATCTCTTGTGTGTAAATTCTCTACATCTGCAGGTGAAAAGAATTAGCGGGATTACCCTGGAATACGTGAAAGGCATGACGCGGCGGCTAGCGAAATAGCCAAGAAAATCCTTTTGGTTAATAGGGTATTTAACGAAAAGCGATCTGATTGCCACGATGTCGCCGTTTAATTGTGCTATTCACGTTTACGGACGGGGTATTATTGTTTGCAAGAATGTTAAAAACTACTTTTGTAACTAAAAAAAGTTTTAATTCGGTAGGCAGGGTAGGGGTATTGGTGCAGTAATAAGCGGTTTAGCGTGATTTCGCGCCGGCTTGCGTTAATTAACGCGGCCACCGTGCGGTAACGGGGTTATTTAGCGTCATCTCAGCGCAATTAACGGTAAATGGCAATCGCCAGACGGTAACAAAAAGAAAATACCGTTTATCTGCTCGATAAACGGTATTTTCCCGCGGATTATGGCATTGTCTGTCGACAGTGGCCATGCAGCAGGCTGGGGAACAGTTTTTCGGCTTTGGCATCATCCAGTGCAATACGCAGATCGGCGGTATCCAGCGGCTGCTGAATCATCACGGTATTGATCCATTGCTGATTGATATACAGCGCCATTTGCTGTTTTACATGCTGCCGGGTAAATGCGGTCAGCCGTTTGCCGGCCTCGGCAGTCAAGGTAATCTCCAGCAGGCGTAAATCAGGTGAAGCCTGCTGCGGCTCTATCAGTCTGATGCTGGCCGCGGTGAAATCGCAGGCCGAATCCAGATGGAACGGGGCTATCGCATCTTGCGCCTGCACCGTTGGGCTGATGAGCGACTGAGCCAACAGCAAAACGGCCCCCAGCACCGCTATTCGACATCTAAACATGGTTATCCCTCTCATGAATTAACCGTCGCTGATTTATACCGCTGAGCGGGTCAATCGCGCGCCGGGATCAGCAATCCGCGCTGTACCGCCGGGCGTGCCAGCCCGCGAGCCAGCCAGGCTGCCACCTGTGGGAAGCTGTCGAACTCCACCAATTCCCGCGCCTCATAGAAGCCTATCAGGTTGCGCACCCAGCCGAGCAGTGAAATATCGGCGATGCTGTACTCGTTGCCCATGATCCACTCGCGGCCTGCCAGTCGGGTTTCCAGCACGCCGAGCAGGCGTTTGGACTCTTTCTGATAGCGTTGCAGCGGGCGCTTGTCCTCATACTCACGGCCGGCGAACTTGTGGAAGAAACCGAGCTGGCCAAACATCGGGCCGACCGCCGCCATCTGGAAGAACACCCATTGCAGAGTTTCGATTCGTTGTACCGGATGGTCGGACAGCAGTTGGCCGCACTTTTCTGCCAGATACAGCAGGATGGCGCCGGATTCAAACAGCGCCAGCGGCTTGCCATCTGGCCCGGCCGGATCGAGGATCGCCGGTATTTTGCCGTTCGGGTTCAGCGTCAGAAATTCTGGCGTCCAGGTTTCGTTGTTGCCGATATCAATCAGATGGGCTTCGTAAGGCAGGCCGATCTCTTCCAGCATGATCGACACCTTGACGCCATTGGGCGTTGGCAACGAATAAAGTTGCAGCCGCTCAGGATGCTGCGCCGGCCAACGTGTGGTAATCGGGAATTGGTTGGGATCAAACATGATGGTTCCTCACCGTTTGCGGGTTCAGGTTAAGCGTACCGTTCAAGTATTGCAGTAAAGCTAACGCAGTCCATCATCACAACGCCAGACCAAAATGCGCCATCAGCGCCTTTTTGCCGGCGGTTGTCAGTTGCAGTTCGCGACCGTCGAGCCGTTTACGTAACCAACCACGTTGTTCAAAGGTGGCCAGCAGCGCCGCACCCAGCGCACCGCCGAGATGCTCGCGCCGTTCGCTCCAGTCAAGGCAACCGCAGGCAAAGCGCCGGCGGGAAGGCGTTGGTGCGCAGTTTACGCCCAACTGGTGCAACGCCGTGCGGCCGGTTTCGCTGAGTTGATAGTCGCTGTCTCCGTGCAGCCATTGCAGTTCAAATAGCCGGTTGTGCAATTTTACCGCCACTTCCCCGGCCATATGGTCATAACAGGTACGGGCGAACTGCAGTGAGTTCGGCGTACTGCTTTTGACCCGCGGCCGCTCGACGCCGGCCAGCGCCATCAATGATTCCAGCGTGGTCGCCACGGCGTTGCCGGCCAGGCGGAAATAGCGATAGCGCCCCTGTTTGACGCAAACGATCAGCTGTTGTTGTTGCAGGCGCGCCAAATGGCTACTGGCGGTAGACGCAGCCACCTCTACCGCCACGCTGAGTTCGGTGGCGGTATAGGCGCGACCGTCCATCAGCAGGCACAGCATGCGCGCGCGGGTACGGTCGGCAATGGCGGCGCTCAACGCCGCCAGTCGGTCTTCGATATCTCCGTCATGCATATTTCGTTCCTCAGCGAAGCGTTGCGGATGCGCTGAGTTTAGGCTGGCATCAACCGATCAACAAGGAGTATGCCAATGAGTCATTGTCCTTTTCATCTGACTGATGCCCAACGGGTGCAGGCCGCGCTGAGTCATGCCGAACTGACGGTACGGCCGTGGCAGCAGCCGGTACCGCTACCGTTGATCGACACGCCGGCGCAGAGCATTTTTGCTGCCATGGTGCGTATGCGCGACGGCGAGGTGCACCGGGGGCTGAAGATGGCGGTCAGCCAGGCGTTGGCGGATATCAGTGCGCAGCAGATTGAACGGTTTACGCGACACGTCGCGCAGCAGCTGGCGCCACAGATGCCTGACGCCGAGGCGCTGACGCGGTTCAATTATGCGTTGCCGGTGTGCGTGTTGGGGCTGGCGTTGGGGATTGAACCACCACACTGGGTCGCGCTGGTGGATGAGGTGCTGGATTTTGTGCGTTGTATCGCGCCAGGGGGAACGCCAGCGCAAATGGCGAGCGGGGCGGTCGCCGCTGGCCGGTTGTATCAACGGGTCAGTCAGGGGCAGGGGCCGCTGTGCGTCGCGCTGCTGAACCGTTGCAGGCAATACGGTAGCGACAGGCATAGCGCGCTGGCCAACGCGGTGGGTTTGCTGTTCCAGGCCTGTGAAGGCACCGCGGGGCTGATGGGGTTGGCATTGCTGGCCGGCGCCGCTACGGTCGTCAATGCAGAAACCGCCATTGAGCAGGTACTGCGCGATACGCCACCGATCCAGAACACCCGGCGCTTTGCCGGTCGCGACGGCGCGTGGCTGGCAGGGCAATGGCTGGCGGCTGGGCAAAGCGTACGGGTGCCGCTGTACACGCCGCAGGCCAGTTTCGCCTTCGGCCATGGCGCTCATCGCTGCCCAGGAGAAGGCTGGGCCACCATCATCGCGCTTAACGGCCTGCACCATCTGGCGGCATTGGAGATCGACCGCCGGCTGCTGCTGCATGTTCGCTGGCGCGAGTCGCAAAATGCGCGCGTCGCTGAATTTTATACTCTGGAGGAACAGCCATGATTGCAGTTATTTTTGAATTACAGGCGGCCGACGGCCAGCGCGACGGCTATTTGCAACTGGCTGCCGAACTGAAACCGCTGCTGGCGCAGATTGACGGCTTTATTTCAATCGAACGTTTTCAAAGCCTGGCCGAGCCGCAGAAATTGCTGTCGTTGTCATTCTGGCGCGACGAGGCGGCGGTGCAACAATGGCGTAATCTGGAAGCGCACCGGGTGGCACAGGGGCGAGGTCGCAGTCAACTGCTGGCGGATTATCGTTTGCGGGTAGCGCAGGTGGTCAGGGATTACGGGCTGGAACAACGCGAGCAGGCGCCGGGCGACAGTCGGCAGCTGCATGGTTGAGGCGCTGAAAACCACAGCCCGCCATATGCGGGCTGAAGCTGTACAGGGTTATTTGCGGGTGATGATTTTACCCAGAATGAAACCTGCACCGGCGGCAATCAGCAATGCGGCCAGCGGTGACGATTTGGTTTGATCCTTAACCGATTCAATCACGTCATCCACGGTATAGGCGCCGCGTGCGAGCTGTTTGCGAACTTTACCTTTGAATTCGTGCTCAGGTTGGTCAAAGGTTTTGCCAAACTGCTCCTGTCCTGCGCCGATGGCTTCATCGATCTTGTCATTAGCCTTATCGAACATATTGCCTCCTTGGTTTAGGTCAGCCCGGGGCGGGCACAGTTTTAAAGGTAGTTGAGAACGCGGGTCGCCGCGCGATTAAAATGTGTTCAAGTATTGCATCGACGCCGATAGAAACGGTTTATTGCCCTGCGGCGTCGGCATTTTTTATCAGCAAATGCTCCAGAACCAGTCGATAGTTGTGGAGCTGGCGTTCGTCCGACTCCAGTTCCAGTTTATGTACCAGTCGTGCCACCAGGGTTTTATTGGATACCGGCTGTCCATCCTGCACCATTTCGCTGACCAGGGCAGTCAGGGTTGGCGCATGCTGCCTGGTTTCGGCATCGGAGGTATTGAAGTACTCGCTAATTTCTTTGGCCGTTTGGCGAATGCTGTGCCGCATGATCGTTCTCCAACATGAAGGGGTCTTCACTCGCTGTGCTAAGCCCGGCGGTCACGGCGCCGGAAAATAAAACCACTGGAGGCAAAAAGAGTTATCGCCTCCAGAGGCGATGCAACTGCACCTTTCGTTACAGGGATGTGGCAATCCCCGCGAGTAAACTTATACAACAAGTGTTGATTTGTACAATATGTTGGCAATCAATTTGTGCTGTTTTTAAGCGCCGCCGGCCTCAGATGCCGTTTCAGGCCGTGGTTTGGCCGGTACGTTGCTGCGATAGATCAGCACCAGTGCCACTGCCAGACAAAGCAGCGCCAGCGCACGGTTAAGGGAAAACGGGATTTCCGCATTGCCCAGCCAGCCAAAGCTGTCGATCAGTACGCTCATCGCCAACTGGCCGAAAATCACCGCCACGGTGGCTACGGCGGTGCCGATGCGCTGTACCGCCAACACCATAATGATGATGTAAGGCACGCCAAACAGGGCGCCAAGCAGTTGCCACTTAGGAACGCTCAACAGGGTGGCGCTCATCGGTTGGGCGAAAAACAGAATCAGCAACGCGGTGACCAGCGAGCCGAGGAAAAAGGTGAGAAACGCACTTTTCAGCACGCCGACGCTCTGGCCCAATCGGCCGTTTATTGCCGCCTGCATGCTTAATACCGCACCGGCCAGCACCGCCAGCATAATCATGATCAATGTCATAGCTTGTCTCCTGCGATCAGTGCCAAGGCTGCGATGATAAATACCAGCGCCAGCATACGTTTGCCGTTAACCCGCCGTGCCGGGGTACCGAACCAGCCAAAATGGTCGATCAGCAGGCTTTTACCCACCTGTCCGGCCAGTATGGCGATCATCGTCATGGCAATGCCGATGGTGGGTGTCGCCAGGGTCAATACCACCACGTATACCGGGCCGAGAATGCCGCCCAGCAGTTGCCAGCCCGGCTGCGCCAGATAGGAGGGCGCATTGCGTGGACCGAAGAAGATCACCAGCAGCAGAGACAGCACCGCGCCGACGCTGAAAATACTGAAGGTAGCCCATAAATGGCCGACTTCGCCCCCCAGCGGCCCGAGCAGACCGGCTTCCACCGACAGTCCCATGCCACCTAATACCACCAGTGCGATCAAGACGATATTCATCAATTGTTGCTCCAAAAAAACCAGTCGCACACTGTAGGCTGTTGCATCGTTTCGAAAAACAGCATAATAAGAGAAACAGCTTTGCAGGATTTGCACAAATGGAAGACTTGCAACAGATCACTATCCGCACCATGCGGTTGTTTGTGGCCATCGTCGAACTGGGGAACTTTTCTGAAGTGGCCCGGCGAGAAGGCATCGCCGCCTCCTCGGTTTCGCGGGTAGTACAGCAGTTGGAAAGCGCCTTGCAGACGCAACTGCTGTATCGCAATACGCGGGCGGTAGTGCCGACCGAAGCCGGGCGGCTATTTGCCCGTTACGCCCGCTCGATGCTTGATCAGATGAACGAAGCGCAGTGGGAATTGCAGCAACAGGAGCACGAGCCGAGCGGGCTGGTGCGGCTCAATGCTCCGGTGGTGTTTGGCCAGCGGCACATTGCGCCCTGGCTGGCGGAGTTGGGCGAACGGTTCCCGCAGCTCAACATCGAACTGATGCAAACCGACGAGTTTATCGATCCTCACCGTGATGCCACCGATTTGCTGTTTCGTATTGGCGTGCTTAACAGCTCGACTTTGCATGCGCGGGTGTTTGCCACGCCACAATATCATCTGGCGGCCAGCCCGGCGTATCTGGCGCATGCACCCGCGCTGACGCAGCCCGCAGATCTGTATCAACACAACTGTCTGGTCTATCGCGGCTTTACCGGGCCGCAACGCTGGTTCTTTCTCGATAGCGACCAGCGTTGGCAGCCGCATACGTTCAGCGGATCGCTGACCTCGAATAATGCCGAAACGCTGGTCAGCGCCGCGCTGAACGGCATGGGGATGGTGGTGTTCCCGGACTGGCTGATTGGCGACGCGTTGAAGAACGGCACGCTGGTGCCGGTTTTGCCGCAGTTTGCCGTATCCACCACGCTGGAGCCGCAGGCGATCGCGGCCATCTATCCCAACGCCCGCCGGCCGCCATTGAAGGTTCGTGCGGTGATTGACTTTTTCGTCGAGAAATACGGCTCGCCGGCCTATTGGCAATACCGCTGAGCGCCGTGGGGCTGACAATTTAGCCACCCAATGCTGCCATCAGCGCAAGCCGCACAAATCTTCACCAAAACTTCCGACGATCTCTGTGTTTCGTTATGGCATAATGCGCGCCAAATCACATTCCCAATGAAGAGCGAGCGTTGTGTTAAGTACTAACAACATCACTATGCAGTTTGGCAGTAAGCCGCTGTTTGAAAACATTTCCGTCAAGTTTGGCGGCGGTAACCGCTACGGTTTGATCGGCGCCAACGGTTGCGGCAAATCGACCTTTATGAAAATCCTGGGCGGCGATCTGGTGCCGAGCGGCGGCAACGTGTTCCTCGATCCGAACGAGCGTCTGGGTAAACTGCGTCAGGATCAGTTCGCCTTTGAACAATTCAGCGTGCTTGATACCGTGATCATGGGTCACACTGAACTGTGGGCGGTGAAGGAAGAGCGCGACCGCATCTATGCCCTGCCGGAAATGAGCGAGGAAGACGGCTATAAAGTGGCCGATCTGGAAGTCGAATACGGCGAAATGGACGGTTATACCGCCGAAGCGCGTGCCGGCGAACTGCTGCTGGGCGTCGGTATTCCGGTTGAACAGCACTACGGCCCGATGAGCGAAATCGCACCGGGCTTCAAGCTGCGCGTGTTGCTGGCTCAGGCGCTGTTCTCCGATCCGGAAATCCTGCTGCTTGACGAACCGACCAACAACCTGGACATCGATACCATTCGTTGGCTGGAGCAGGTGCTTAACGAACGTAACAGCACCATGATCATCATTTCGCACGACCGCCACTTCCTGAATATGGTCTGTACGCACATGGCGGATCTGGATTACGGCGAACTGCGCGTTTACCCGGGTAACTACGACGAATACATGACGGCGGCAACCCAGGCGCGTGAACGTCTGATGGCCGACAACGCCAAGAAGAAGGCGCAGATCAACGAACTGCAATCGTTCGTGAGCCGCTTCAGCGCCAACGCCTCCAAGTCCAAGCAGGCGACCTCGCGCGCGCGCCAGATCGACAAGATCCAGCTGGAAGAGGTCAAGGCTTCCAGCCGTCAGAACCCGTTCATCCGTTTCGAGCAGGACAAGAAACTGTTCCGTAACGCGCTGGAAGTGGAAGCACTGTCCAAGGGCTTCGACAATGGCCCGCTGTTTAGCAAGTTCAATCTGATGGTTGAAGTGGGTGAGAAAGTGGCGGTGCTGGGCCCGAACGGTATCGGTAAATCTACCCTGCTGAAAACGCTGGTGGGTGATGCGCAGCCGGACAGCGGTACCGTCAAATGGTCGGAAAACGCGCGCATCGGTTATTACGCGCAGGATCACGAATACGAGTTTGATGAAACCCTGACCGTTTTCGACTGGATGAGCCAATGGAAACAGGAAAAGGACGACGAGCAAGCGGTACGCAGCGTGCTGGGTCGTCTGCTGTTTAGCCAGGACGACATCAAGAAGAAGGTGAAGGTGCTGTCAGGGGGGGAGAAGGGCCGTATGCTGTTCGGCAAGCTGATGATGCAGCGCCCTAATATCCTGATTATGGATGAACCGACCAACCACATGGACATGGAATCGATCGAATCGCTGAACATGGCGCTGGAAATGTATGAAGGTACACTGATCTTCGTTTCCCACGACCGTGAGTTCGTCAGCTCGTTGGCGACCCGCATCCTGGAGATGACGCCGAACAAGGTGATCGACTTCAGCGGCAACTACGAAGATTACCTGCGTAGCCAGGGCATCGTTTAATTGCCCGCCCTCACGCTATGTTCTGCCGAGCGTAGCGTGAGGGATTGCTAGCTTTTTCCGCACACCTCGCACTGCGCATCCTTCGGCAGCTTCATTTCGCGAAACTGCATCGACATCGCATCGAACATCAACAGCTTGCCAACCAGCGGACGGCCAAAATTCGCCAACAGCTTGATCGCTTCCATCGCCTGCAGCGTGCCGATGGTGCCGACCAGAGGGGCCATCACCCCGGCCTCGACGCAGCTGAGGGCATTGTCGCCAAACAGCCGGCTCAGGCAGCGATAGCAGGGTTCGCCAGGTTGATAAGTGAACACGCTAAGCTGCCCCTCCATGCGGATTGCCGCCCCTGACACCAGCGGTTTGCGCTGCGCATGACACACCCGGTTCAACTGGTCGCGGGTCGCTACGTTGTCGCTGCAGTCCAGCACCACGTCGGCGGTGGCTACCAGCGCCGTCATCTGCCGTTCGTCCAGTTGCTGTTGTACGGTGTCGATCTGCACATGTGGATTGATCATCTGCAGTGCCTGCTGTGCCGAGGTGACTTTGGCCATGCCGATACGGCTGTCGTTATGCAGGATCTGGCGCTGTAAATTGGACAGCGCCACGCTGTCGAAATCAACCAGAGTCAGTCGCCCTACGCCAGCCGCAGCCAGATAGGGGGCTGCGGCACAGCCCAATCCACCAAGGCCGATCACCAGCGCATGAGCGGCCTTCAGCTTTTCCTGGCCGTCAAAGTCGAAACCGCGCAGCACGATCTGACGGTTATAGCGCAGCGCTTCGGCATCGGTTAATTCCGGCAGCATCATCAGTTCCTCAGCAGCATATTGAACGGCTCAATCTCAACCATTTCCCCCGCCGCCACCGCGCCGCGATCGCGTTCGAGCACGATAAAACAGTTGCCCTGGCTGAACGAGCTGAAGACGTGCGATCCCTGATGGCCGGTGGTGCTCACTTCCAGCTCGCCGAGGGCGTTGCTGGCGAATACGCCACGCTGAAAGTCGAGGCGGCCGGGGGCTTTCTTCAAAGGCGTCAGCGCACGGGCGCGCAGGCGCGGCGGCAGATGCCATTCGTGGTGACCAGCCAGCTTGGCCAGCAGCGGCTGTACCAGTTGGTAGAAGGTCAGCGCGGCGGATACCGGGTTGCCCGGCAGGCCGCAGAACCAGGCGTGCTGCAATTTGCCGAAGGCGAACGGCTTGCCGGGTTTGATGGCCAGTTTCCAGAAACCGACCTCACCCAGTTCATCAAGCATCTGCTTGGTGTAATCCGCTTCGCCCACCGAAACACCGCCGCTGCTGATCACCAGATCGGCACTGCGATCGGCCTGTTCGAACGCTGCGCGCAGCGCCGTCCGATCGTCACGGATGATCCCCAGATCGATGACCTCACAGCCCATCTGTTCCAGCATCAGCCGCACCGCAAAGCGGTTGGTGTCGTAAATCTGGCCGTCCTGCAGCGGTTGGCCGACCGGTTGCAGTTCGTCGCCGGTGGAAAACACCGCGACTTTCAATTTGCGCATCACCCGTAGCTCGCTGATACCCAGGGAGGCCAGTAACGGCAGCTGTGCGGCACCCAGCCTGACGCCAGCTGGCAGTACGCTGGCACCCTGCTGAATGTCTTCGCCCGCCAAACGCACGTTTTGCCCGGCGTGCACTACGGCGTTAAAGCGTACGCCTGCTTCGCTGACCTCTGCCTGTTCCTGCATGATCACTGCCTCGGTACCGGCAGGTATCGGTGCGCCGGTCATGATGCGTATGCAACTGTTTGCCGGCCAGGCGTCATTGAACGGTGCGCCGGCGAACGCCTTGCCGGCGATCGGCAATGGCGCGTTGGCGTTGAGTTCGCTGATACGCACCGCATAGCCGTCCATCGCCGAATTGGCGAACGGCGGCACGTCAATCGGTGAAATGACCGGCGTGGCGGTAATGCGCCCACAGGCGTCGTTGAGCGCGATGGATTCGGTTTCGTCAAGCGGTACCACCTGGCCGAGCATGGTGTCCAGCGCCTGTTCAAGGGAGATAAGACCGGAAGTATGGCAATGATCCATAAAGAGAACTCCGTAATCAATGTGCGCGAAAATAAGCGGCAAAGTGTGGTCATTATGGCAGATAACCCCGCGCGGGAGAATGCCGCCAACGGGTAATGCCCTGCCGGTGCTGGGGCAGGTTGCGCACGCAGCGCACGCCGGTCGGGCGGCTTTTGCGCTATACAATGATATTTGGACTGGAGAGAACGGCGATGCACAAACAGATAATCGACTTTTGGTTCGAGGAAATCGACCCGGTAATGTGGTTTAAAAAAGATGATGAGTTTGACCGTCAATTGCATAGGCGATTTGCCGAACTATGGCATGCGGCGGCGGCGGGGGAACTGGCGCAGTGGCGCGATACCATCGAGGGGCGGCTGGCGGAAATCATCGTGCTCGATCAGTTCAGTCGTAATCTGTTTCGCGGCACGCCGCGTGCGTTTTCCTGCGATGGCATGGCGCTGGTGCTGGCGCAGGAGGCGGTGCGCAGTGGGCAATGCGCCCGGCTCAGCGTGGAACAGCGCGGTTTTCTTTATTTGCCATTTATGCACTCGGAATCGGCCCTGGTGCATCAACAGGCGCTGGCGCTGTACCGTGAACTGAATAATGGCGACCAGTTGGAATACGAATTGCGCCATAAGGCGATTATCGATCGTTTTGGTCGTTATCCGCATCGCAATGCGATATTGGGGCGTACCAGTACCGCCGAAGAACAGGATTTTTTACGCCAGCCTGGCTCGTCATTCTGATATTGCCTGCCGAGCGCCGGCAAACGGTGAAATAGCCGTTTCCCGGGAACAAGATTAATTAACGAGCTGTTTTTATTCCTGAAAATAATATATCTCGCCAAAAAAATCTTAGGCGACGGCAGGAAATTCTTGGTGTGATATTAAGCCTTTACATCGATTGTCGGGCTAAATATAGTCAGAAAAGAGTGCATAATAAATCACCGCACTTCTGTTGCGGATATAATCGAGTTGACACAGGGTGGCAGGCAAATGAGCAAACCAGTGATTGCCATTCATGGCGGCGCGGGCGCTATTACGCGCGCGGCAATGAATGCAGAAAAAGAACAACGTTATATTCAGGCGCTCTCGTCGGTGGTGGCAGCCGGGCAGCAAATACTGGCGCAGGGCGGCAGCGCGCTGGATGCGGTAACCGAAGCGGTGCGGCTATTGGAAGAATGTCCGTTGTTCAATGCCGGCGTGGGATCGGTATTTACCCATCAGGGCACCCATGAAATGGATGCGTGCGTGATGGACGGTCGCACCCGCGATGCCGGCGCGGTAGCCGGCGTCAGTCGGGTGCGCAATCCGATACTGGCAGCGCGTGCGGTATTGGAAAACAGTCAGCATGTGCTGTTTGCCAGCGAAGGCGCGGAGAAGTTTGCCGCAGCCCATGGGCTGGAAATGGTCACGCCCGATTTCTTTTTTACCCAGGAACGTTTTGATCAACTGCACCGCGCTCAGGCGGAGCAGGGTCGGGTGTTGCTCGATCATGACGGCGCGGCGGCGTCACAGGCTGGCGATCCTCTCGATGCCGACCGTAAATTCGGCACCGTAGGTGCGGTGGCGCTCGACGCGCTCGGTAATCTGGCGGCGGCGACCTCCACCGGCGGCATGACCAATAAGCAGGCCGGTCGGGTGGGTGACACGCCGATTATCGGCGCCGGTTGTTATGCCAATAACGCCACCGTGGCGGTATCCAGCACCGGCACCGGCGAAATTTTCATGCGCAGCGTGGCGGCTTACGACGTTTCCGCACTGATGGAATACGCCGGGCTCAGCTTGCAGCAGGCCAGCGATAAAGTGGTGCAGGAGAAGCTGCTGGCGCTGGGCGGCAGCGGCGGGCTGATCGCTATCGATCGCGACGGCAACGTGGCATTGCCGTTCAACAGCGAAGGCATGTACCGCGGCTTCGGCTATGTTGGTGATGCGCCTACGGTGGGAATTTACCGTTAACCGGCGGCCGGGAGGCAAGATGTCCGAGACTGTTCTGACGCCGGAGGCCGGCGGCGGGTTGTTGCTGCCGCCGCAGCGCGTGCTGTCGGTGCGCGATCTCAGCGTGCGGTTTCAGCGTGAGGGTGAAACCGTCGACGCGGTGCGTGGATTGAGCTTTGAGGTCGATCGCGGTGAAACGCTGGCAATCGTCGGTGAATCCGGTTCCGGCAAGTCGGTAACCTCGCTGGCGCTGATGCGTTTGGTGGAGCAGGGCGGTGGGAAACTGACCGCGGGCAGCATGGTGTTTCGCCGCCGCAACGACGCGCTGCTCGATCTGGCGCAGGCCAGTCAGAGCGCGATGCGCCGACTGCGCGGTGCCGATATGGCGATGATTTTTCAGGAACCGATGACCTCGCTGAACCCGGTATTTCCGGTCGGCGAGCAAATTGCGGAATCCCTGCGCTTGCATCAGGCGATGGATCACCGTACTGCCCGTCGCCAAGCGTTGCAGATGCTGGATCTGGTGCGTATTCCCGACGCTGGCAACGTGCTTGGCCGCTATCCGCACCAGCTATCCGGCGGTATGCGCCAACGGGTGATGATCGCCATGGCGCTGTCGTGCAAGCCGGCGCTGCTGATTGCCGACGAACCAACCACCGCGCTGGATGTCACCATTCAGGCGCAAATTCTGCAATTGATCCGCGTGCTGCAGCAAGAGATGCAGATGGGGGTGATTTTCATCACTCACGATATGGGCGTGGTGGCGGAAATCGCCGATCGGGTACTGGTGATGAAACAGGGTGAAAAGGTGGAAGCTGGCGGCGTGCGCCCGCTATTTGCCGCGCCGCAACAACCTTATACTCAGGCACTGCTGGCCGCGGTGCCCAAGCTGGGCGCGATGGCCGACGCAGATTTCCCGGCAAAATTTCCACTGCCGGGCGACGAGCAGGCGGTTCAGCCGCAGGATACCGTACCACGCGACGCGCAGCCGATTCTACGCGTCGACCGGTTGGTTACGCGTTTTGACGTGCGCAGCGGCATTTTCAACCGCGTTACGCGGCGAGTGCATGCGGTGGAAAACGTCAGTTTCGATCTCTATCCCGGGGAAACGCTGGGGCTGGTGGGCGAATCCGGCTGCGGCAAATCGACCACCGGCCGCTCGCTGTTGCGGCTGGTGGAAAGCCAGCACGGTACCATTACCTTCAACGGTCAAACCATCAATCAACTGCAAGGCGCAGCGTTACAGCACCTGCGGCGCGATATTCAGTTCATTTTCCAGGATCCCTATGCTTCGCTCGATCCGCGACTGACGGTGGGCTTTTCCATCATGGAGCCGCTGCTGGTGCACAACGTGGCGCGCGGCAAGGCGGCGGAACAGCGGGTCGCCTGGCTGTTGGAGCGCGTTGGCCTGCGGCCGGAACACGCGCGCCGCTACCCGCACGAGTTTTCCGGCGGCCAGCGCCAGCGGATCTGCATCGCCCGCGCGCTGGCGCTCAACCCGAAAGTGGTGATCGCCGATGAGTCGGTATCGGCGCTCGACGTGTCGATTCAGGCGCAGATCGTCAACCTGCTGCTGGATCTGCAGCGTGAATTCGGCATTGCCTTTTTGTTTATTTCGCACGACATGGCGGTGGTGGAACGCGTCAGCCACCGGGTGGCGGTGATGTACCTTGGCCAGATTGTCGAAATCGGCCCGCGCAGAGCGGTGTTTGAAAACCCGCAGCATGCCTATACCCGCAAGCTGATGGCCGCAGTGCCGGTGGCCGATCCGCGCCGTGCACACCTGCGCCAGCCGTTGCTGGTGGATGAAATACCCAGCCCGATTCGCCCGTTAGGCGATGAACCGGTGACTGCACCGCTGGTCGAGGTCGGTCCTGCGCATTTTGTCGCACGCCATCCTATTGCCGGCATCTATTAATCTTTGGGAGAACAAGCCACATGACTCAGAAACGCAGTTTATTGGCCGTTGCCGTGCTATTGGCCGTAACCGGCGCAGCGCCGGCCTGGGCAGCGAAAGATGCGGTGATCGCCGTCGCCTCCAACTTCACCACCCTCGATCCCTATGACGCCAACGACACGCTGTCGCAGGCGGTGGCGAAATCGTTTTACCAGGGGCTGTTCGGCTTTGACAAGGACATGAAGCTGGTCAACGTGCTGGCCGACAGCTACCAGGCCAGCGCCGACGGCCTGAGCTACACCATCAAGTTGCGCTCCGGGATAAAGTTCCACGATGGCAGCGAGTTCAACGCCGAGGCGGTAAAGGCCAACCTGGATCGCGCCAGCAATCCGGACAGCCACCTGAAACGCTATAACCTGTTCAAAATGATCGACAAAACCGAGGTGGTCGATCCGACCACGGTGAAGATCGTATTGAAAGCGCCGTTTTCGGCGTTTATCAATAACCTGGCGCACCCGGCTGCCGCGATGATTTCGCCGGCGGCGCTGAAGCAGTACGGCAAGGAGATCGGTTTCCACCCGGTGGGCACCGGGCCGTACCAGTTCGACACCTGGAACCAGACCGACTACGTCAAGGTGAAGAAATTTGCCGGTTACTGGCAGCCGGGACTGCCGAAACTCGACAGCATTACCTGGCGCCCGGTGGTCGACAACAATACTCGGGCGGCGATGTTGCAAACCGGCGAGGCGACGTTTGCCTTCCCGATCCCGTATGAGCAGGCCAAGGTTTTGCAAAACAACGACAAACTGGCGGTGGTGACCGCGCCGTCGATCATGCAGCGCTACATCAGTATCAACGTCACCCAGAAGCCGTTTGATGACCCGAAAGTACGCCAGGCCTTGAACTACGCCATCAACAAGCAGGCGCTGATTAAAGTGGCGTTTGCTGGTTATGCGGTGCCGGCGGAGGGGCCGGTGCCACCGTCGATCGATTTTGCCACCCGCTATCAACCGTGGCCGTACGATCCGGCCAAGGCGCGTGAATTGCTGAAACAGGCCGGTTACCCGAACGGTTTTACCACCACGCTGTGGTCTTCGCATAACCACAGTACCGCGCAAAAAGTGTTGCAGTTCGCCCAGCAGCAGTTGGCGCAGGTGGGGGTAAAAGTGAAGGTCACCGCCATGGACGCCGGGCAGCGAGCGGCGCAGGTTGAAAGCGTTGGCGTCAAGGATACCGGCGTGCGCCTGTTCTATACCGGCTGGTCGGCTTCGACCGGCGAGGCCGACTGGGCGCTATCGCCGCTGTTTGCCAGCCAGTCGGCGCCGCCGAAGCTGTTCAATACCGCGTTCTACAGCAATCCGCAGGTCGATCGGGATCTGGGCGATGCGCTGGCAACCACCGATCGAGCCAGGAAGCAGCAGCTGTACAAGGACGCGCAGGATCGCATCTGGGCCGATGCGCCGTGGATCTTCCTGGCCACCGAGCGCTTGCTGTCCGCCAACAACAAACAGCTCAGCGGTTTTTACGTGATGCCTGATACGTCATTCAGCTTTGAAAACGCCGATCTCAAGTAAGCGCTGCATTGCCGTCCTCTCCGTGCGGGGAGGGCGGTATGAGGGGTTAACCAACCGATGCTTAATTATTTTGTTAAACGGCTGCTCGGGCTTATCCCGACGCTGTTGATCGTCGCGGTGCTGGTGTTCCTGTTTGTTCACCTGCTGCCGGGCGATCCGGCGCGGCTGGCGGCCGGGCCCGAGGCCGACGAGTCGGTGGTGCAGCTGGTGCGTAAAGACCTGGGGCTGGACAAACCGCTGCCGCAGCAGTTCGTGCATTTCTTCGTTAATGCGCTGCAAGGGGATTTCGGCCACTCGATAGTGTCCAAACGGCCGGTCAGCGAAGAGATCGCCAGCCGTTTTATGCCGACCTTCTGGCTGACCGTGAGCAGCATGCTCTGGGCGGTGATCATCGGCATGGCGATTGGCATGGTGTCGGCGGTGTGGCGCAATCGCTGGCCTGACCGTTTGGGCATGACGCTGGCGGTGTCCGGTATTTCGTTCCCGGCGTTTGCGCTTGGCATGCTGTTGATGCAGGTGTTCTCGGTTGAACTCGGCTGGTTGCCGACGGTGGGCGCCGACAGCTGGCAGCACTATATTTTGCCGTCGATAACCCTGGGGGCTGCGGTGGCGGCGGTGATGGCGCGTTTTACCCGAGCCTCGTTCGTGGAAGTGATGCAGGAAGACTATATGCGCACGGCGCGCGCCAAGGGCGTGCGGGAAACGGCGGTGATCGTCAAGCATGGTCTGCGTAATGCGATGATCCCGGTGATCACCATGATGGGCTTGCAGTTCGGCTTTTTGCTCGGCGGTTCGATCGTGGTGGAAAAGGTGTTCAACTGGCCGGGTCTGGGGCGCTTGCTGGTCGATTCGGTAGAGATGCGCGATTATCCGGTGATTCAGGCTGAAGTGCTGCTGTTCTCACTGGAATTTATTCTGATTAACCTGTTGGTGGATATGCTGTATGCGGCGATCAACCCGGCAATACGCTACAAATGAGGGCACGGCATGATTAATTGGCGACGCAATGCCGCAATGAGCACGCTGCCGGTGCTGAACCCGCAGGCGGTACGTACGCCGTGGCATGAGTTCTGGCGGCGCTTTCGCCAACAGCGGGTGGCGGTGATAGCGGCGCTGTTTGTGCTGTTACTGGCGGCCGCGGCGGTGTTCGCTCCGTGGCTGGTGCCGTACGATGCGGAAAACTACTTCGATTATGACCGGCTGAATGAGGGGCCGTCGCTGGTGCACTGGCTGGGGGTCGACTCGCTTGGGCGTGACATTTTCAGTCGGGTGCTGATGGGCACGCGTATTTCGCTGAGCGCCGGGGTATTTTCGGTGCTGGTTGGCGGTGTGATTGGCACGCTGCTGGGGCTGTTGGCCGGCTACTATGAAGGCTGGTGGGACCGGATCGTTATGCGTATCAGTGACGTGCTGTTTGCCTTTCCCGGTATTTTGCTGGCGATCGGCGTAGTGGCGGTGATGGGCAGTGGTATGGCGAACGTTATCGTTGCGGTGGCGATTTTCAGCATTCCGGCGTTTGCCCGACTGGTGCGCGGCAATACCCTGGTATTGAAGCATTTAACCTATATCGAGTCGGCGCGCAGCATTGGCGCCTCTGACTGGACCATTATCATGCGCCATATCCTGCCGGGCACCATTTCGTCGATCGTAGTCTATTTCACCATGCGGATTGGCACCTCGATCATTACCGCCGCCAGCCTGTCGTTTCTCGGGCTGGGGGCGCAGCCGCCAACGCCGGAGTGGGGTGCGATGCTCAACGAAGCGCGTGCGGATATGGTGATTGCACCGCACGTGGCGATCTTTCCGAGTCTGGCGATCTTCCTGACCGTACTGGCGTTTAATTTGCTGGGGGACGGGTTGCGCGATGCGCTGGATCCAAAATTGAAGGGTTAACGGTGATAATTCAAAGGCATGAGCGATAAGCGTGCCGCCTGGCAGGATAAGCAACCGATTGATGTTCAGCGTCAGTCACCCGGCGCAACGCGTCGTAATCAATAACAAGCTGTTATTGTTTGTCAATTTTTATCGTTGGTATTCAGACGTTCCACCGCAGTAAGCCGCGTTTGTGACGGATGAGCGTAGCTTTTTCATTGGCGTCATTAGATAAATTATAGCTACAGGGTGACGAGCGCTGGGGTTACGGAGGTTATGCCACAACAATTATTATGGATTAAAGCGCCGAAAATTGTCGCTATCGGTAATAACTGCTTGCGACCATCCTTAGCGCAAGCAGCGGTCTGGCTATCAGCGGAACAGGTGTTCCGCATGGAAGCGCAAATGGTCTTCAATAAAGGTCGCGATGGTGAAGTAGCTGTGATCGTAACCCGGCTGTATGCGCAGCGTTAACGGCCAGTCGCGCTGGCGCGCCAGTTCGGCCAGCTTGGCCGGTTGCAGCTGATCGGCCAGGAACTGATCGTCATCGCCCTGATCGACCAGCACCGGCATTTTTTCCGCGCCGCTGGCCAGCAGGTGACAGCTATCGTATTGCAGCCACTGGCTTTCGTCGTCGCCGAGATAGGCGCTAAAGGCTCGGCGCCCCCAGGGTACCTGACACGGATTGACGATCGGCGCAAACGCCGACACCGAGCGGTAACGCTGCGGATTGCGCAACGCCATCATCAGCGCCCCATGGCCGCCCATCGAGTGGCCAAAGATCGACTGGCGATCGCTGACGCTGAAATGCTGGCCGATCAGCGCCGGCAGCTCGTCATTGATGTAGTCGTACATGCGGAAATGCCGGTTCCACGGTGCCTGGGTGGCGTTGAGATAAAATCCCGCGCCCTGGCCGAGATCGTAACCTTCGTCATCCGGCACCTCATCGCCGCGCGGGCTGGTATCGGCCATCACCAGCACCAGTCCCAGTTCGGCTGCGATGCGCTGTGCGCCGGCCTTCAACGTGAAGTTTTCGTCGTTACAGGTCAGACCGGACAGCCAGTACAGCACCGGCGGCGGGTTATCATCACGCGGTGGCGGCAGATAGATGCTGAACGTCATATTGCAGTTCAGGCTTTGCGCCGCGTGGCGGTAGCGCTGTTGCCAGCCGCCGAACATGCGGTGCTCTTCGAGAAGTTCAAGTGACGTATTCATGCCGGATTTGCCTCCCTGCTTATTTATCGAAATGAATTACAGAACGAATCGATTTGCCTTCATGCATTAAATCGAACGCTTGGTTAATCTGCTCCAGGCCCATGGTATGAGTGATAAAGTCGTTCAGGGCGAACTCGCCGTCGAGATAGCGCTGAACAATGCCCGGCAGCTGTGAGCGCCCCTTGACGCCACCAAAGGCGGAACCACGCCAGACGCGGCCGGTTACCAGCTGGAACGGGCGGGTAGCGATCTCTTCACCGGCGCCGGCAACGCCGATGATCACCGACTCGCCCCAACCCTTGTGACAGCATTCCAGCGCGGAACGCATCACGTTAACGTTACCGATGCACTCAAACGAGAAGTCGACGCCGCCATCGGTCAGCTCGACGATGACTTCCTGGATCGGCTGGTCGTAGTCTCGCGGATTGATCAGATCGGTGGCACCCAACTTGCGTGCCAGATCGAATTTACTGGTATTGATATCGATGCCGATAATACGACCTGCGCCGGCCATTTGCGCGCCAATGATCGCCGACAGGCCGATACCACCCAGTCCGAAAATCGCTACCGTATCACCGGCCTGGACTTTGGCGGTATTGATCACCGCCCCCATGCCGGTGGTGACGCCACAGCCGAGCAGACAAACTTCTTCCAGCGGCGCTTCCTTGCTGATTTTCGCCAGCGAAATTTCCGGGACAACGGTGTATTCGGAGAAGGTGGAAGTGCCCATATAGTGGAAAATCGGCTGACCGTCCTTGAAGAAGCGGGTGGTGCCGTCTGGCATCAGGCCTTTGCCCTGGGTGGAGCGGATCGCCTGGCACAGGTTGGTCTTGCCGGATTTGCAGAACTTGCATTCGCCGCATTCCGGGGTGTATAGCGGAATGACGTGATCGCCGATCGCGACGCTGGTGACACCTTCGCCGACGGCTTCCACCACGCCGCCGCCTTCATGGCCGAGGATCGCTGGGAAAACGCCTTCCGGATCTTTGCCCGAGAGGGTATAGGCATCGGTATGACATACCCCGCTGGCGACGATACGCACCAGCACTTCGCCTTTTTGCGGCGGCATCAGATCGACTTCTTCGATCTTCAACGGCTGGTTGGGGCCCCAGGCGACGGCGGCGCGGGTTTTGATCATTTCCATTACATTCTCCTCAGTGGTATAGATTTTTAAGCGAGTTCGCTGTGTGCGACGGCTGGGGTTTCAGCCTGTTCTATAATCAGTTGTTTCAAGGCGCGTACGTTGGGGCCGAAGGCGTCACGACGCCACAGCAGCCAGGTGGCGGTTTCGGCAATGTCGGGCGGCAAGGGATGGATGCTGACCCGTTCATGCCCCGGCAACAGCGTCAGCACCGAATGGGGGATCATCGCCAGCCCGGAACCGCTGGCGACGCAGGCCAGCATGGCGTGATATGACTGAATTTCCATGATCTGACCGGGCAATGCGCCATCGCGCTTGAACCACGATTCCAGCCGTAGTCGATAGGAACAGCTGGGGCGGAAGGCAAACAGCGTTTCGCCCTTGGCATCCTGCGCGCTGTGGATGGGCGCATGGTCAAGACAGGAGATCGCCACCATGCGTTCCTCGAAGGCGACACAACCGTTCAGTTCGTCGTGCTGCAGCGGACCATCGACCAGCGCCGCCGCCAGCGTACCGGCGCGCACGCGTTCGGTGATTTCGCCGGAGGTGCCGGTGATCAACGACAGGGAAACCCGAGGGAAACGCTGGTGATAGGCTGCCAGCAGCGTGGGCAGGCGCGTCGCGGCGGTGCTTTCCATCGAGCCTAGCGCAAAGTTACCCGCCGG
This sequence comes from Serratia odorifera, assembly GCF_041448735.1. Taxonomy (NCBI): domain Bacteria; kingdom Pseudomonadati; phylum Pseudomonadota; class Gammaproteobacteria; order Enterobacterales; family Yersiniaceae; genus Serratia; species Serratia odorifera. The sequence continues at coordinate 218,792 of NZ_JBGMUT010000001.1, forward strand.
TTCGCCAGCGTGGGTGATGCTCATCGCCTCTTCGCTCAGCGCCAGAATGCGGTTGGCGTAACACAGAAAATTATGGCCCATCGGCGAAAGACGCAGGCGCTGTTTTTCGCGAATAAACAGATCGGCACCCAGCTCGTGCTCGAGCTGGCGTAGACGGGTGGTCAGGTTCGACGGCACCCGATGCAGCTGTTCGGCGGCACGCGCGACGGAGCCGGTTTCGGCGACGCTGCAAAACATGCGAAGTTGGGTCAGATCCATGCCTTTCTCTTTTCGTGATGAACTTTGTGATAATTATTCAGTTTTTGTGAGTGTAATACTGCGGCATGATACTGGCAACTTTCTTTTAACCGTTGGGATGGCCAAATGGCATTGAGAATTGCATTGAGTGGATTTGTGGCTCTGATTGTAGCGATGGGGATCGGCCGCTTCGCGTTTACGCCGCAGGTGCCGCTGATGATTGCCGAACATCAGTTTACGCTGACCAGCGCCGGGCTGGTGGCGGCGCTGAATTACCTGGGTTATCTGTGCGGAGCCTACGATGCGATGCGCGCCAGCCGACATGTCGAACGTCGGCTGTGGCTGGGCGTATGGGGTGCGGTAGCGCTGACGCTGCTGTCCGCCTGGGTAGAAGGCGCGTGGTGGCACGGCGCGGTGCGTTTTGCCATTGGCTGGGCCAGCGGCTGGGCGATGGTGCTGGTGGCGGCATGGACCAACGAGCGTTTGGCGCATTACGGCCGTCCGGCGCTGAGTGCGGCGGTATTTGCCGGCCCCGGTGCGGGGATCTTTATCAGCGGCATGCTGGCGGTGGGCATCCACGGGTTGGCACTGAGTGCCGGCCAGGCCTGGCTGGTGTACGGCGTATTGGCATTGCTGTTGATTGGCGCCATCAGCGTCAATTTACCGCGCGCTGGGGAACTGCATCGACCGAACCTGACGCCGGAGCCACTGGTGTTGACGCCGGCGCTGAAACGTCTGGTGTGGAGCTACAGCCTGGCCGGCTTCGGCTATATTCTGCCGGCGACGTTTCTGTCGCAAATGGCCAGCGAGCGTTTCCCGGGCAGCGTATTTGCCCAGTTTGTCTGGCCGGTGTTTGGCGGCGCGGCGGTGTTGGGAATTGTGTTGGGTATTCTGACTCGCCACCGATTGACCACCCAGACCCGTCTGGCGCTGACGTTATGGGTACAGGCGCTGGGGGTGCTGTGTGCGGAGGTAGTACCGGGCGTCACCGGTCTGGCGTTGGGGGCGTTGTTCACCGGCGGCGGTTTTCTCAGCGTGGTGCAGCTGGCGTTGCAGCATGGCCGTGAACTGGCGCCAAACCATGCGCGCTACATGGCCGGCCTGCTGACTACCGGTTATGCCGTCGGTCAGTTGGTGGGGCCGATGCTGTCGGCGTTGTCCAGCGCGCTGACCCAACGTCTGGAGCCAGCATTGTATGTCGCCGTGGTCAGCTTGATGGTGGCCGGTTTGCTGGTGGTGAACACCCCGGCGCGTGCCGCAGTGGGCAATTTGTCGCGCAATTGTACAAAATAGCAACAAAAATCCGCAACCAGCCCGATCGTGCTATATGCGGATTTTTCACCACTGGTTGAAACACAATCACTGGATAAACGACTCACTCTCATTTACAGTGGGCAAAATCTTGATCGGCTTCACGCTGTTGGCGTTAAATGTCGGTCGGAGACAAGAATCAATCCCTGCTCCATCATTCAACGTTACGGCAACAGTCTGGACGGGTAATCAGGGTAGCCTGCTGGAGACACACACAAAATGACTACATTAAGTAAAGAAGCGGCATTGGTTCATGCCGCGCTGGAATCGCGCGGTCTGGAAACCCCGTTACGCGGCGAAATGCTGGATCGTGAAACGCGCAAGCGTCGTATTCAGGAGCACATGACGGAAATCATGCAACTGCTGAACCTCGATCTGACCGACGACAGCCTGGCGGAAACCCCTCATCGTATCGCCAAAATGTACGTCGACGAGATTTTCTCCGGCCTGGATTACGCCAACTTCCCTAAAATCACCGTCATTGAAAATAAAATGAAGGTAGATGAAATGGTGACGGTGCGTGATATCACATTGACCAGCACCTGCGAACACCACTTCGTCACCATCGACGGCAAGGCCACCGTGGCTTATATTCCGAAAGATGCGGTGATTGGCCTGTCGAAAATCAACCGTATTGTGCAGTTCTTCGCCCAGCGCCCTCAGGTGCAGGAGCGTTTGACGCAGCAAATCCTGGTGGCTTTGCAAACGCTGCTGGGCACCAATAATGTGGCGGTATCTATCGATGCGGTCCATTATTGTGTCAAGGCGCGCGGTATCCGCGATGCGACCAGCGCCACGACCACCACCTCGTTGGGCGGACTGTTCAAGTCCAGCCAGAATACCCGTCAGGAATTCCTGCGTGCGGTACGCCATCATCAGGGGTAAGGGTTACAGCGTTACGCGACAGGCGCCTGCGGGCGCCTTTTTAATGAGCGAAATACGGCGAAACAGATGAATAACCAATCGACAGCCCCCTTGCCGCGTATCGCAACCCTGGATTGCGTACGCGGTATCGCCATTCTCGGCATTCTGTTGCTGAATATCAGCGCCTTTGGCTTGCCAAAAGCAGCCTATCTCAACCCGGCCTATGCCGGGCTGCCGGCACTCCATGACGCCTGGACCTGGGCGTTGCTGGATCTGCTGGCACAGGCCAAGTTTCTGGCGATGTTTGCGCTGCTGTTTGGTGCCGGTTTGCAGCTGTTGCTGCACCGCGGCAAGGGCTGGATGCGTGCACGTTTGAGCTGGTTGGTGCTGTTTGGCCTGGGGCACGCCATTTTCCTGTGGGACGGTGATATCTTGCTGGCTTATGGTCTGATCGGGCTGGTGTGCTGGCGCATGATCCGTGAGGCGAAAGATACGTTTACGCTGCTGAAAACCGGCGTAGTGCTGTATCTGATCGGCGTCGCGGTGCTGTTGCTGCTGGGGATTATCAGCCGCGGAGAGCCCGGCAGCTTTTGGCAGCCTGGCCCGGCGGTTCTGCAATATGAGCAGTTCTGGAAGTTGCAGGGCGGGATGGAGGCCTGGCGTAATCGTGTCGATCTACTCTCTTCCAGCCTGTTGGCGATTGGCGCGCAGTACGGTTGGGAATTGGCTGGCATGATGCTGTTCGGTGCGGGCCTGATGCGCAGCGGTTGGCTGCGTGGTCATTTCTCGCCGGGGTATTATCGCCGGCAGGCCGCCTGGCTGATACCGCTGGCGCTGGCGATCCAACTGCCCGCAGTGGTGCTGCAATGGCATTTGCAGTGGGATTACCGCTGGAGCGGCTTCCTGCTGCAAGTGCCACGCGAACTGGGCGCGCCGTTGCAGGCGATGGGCTATCTGGCATTGTGCTACGGTTTCTGGCCGCAGCTGGCGCGGCTGTCGCTTGGCCGTTGGCTGACGCAGGTAGGGCGCATGGCACTGAGCAACTACCTGCTGCAAACGCTGGTGTGCACCACGCTGTTCTACCGTTTCGGCTGGTATCAGCAGTTTGATCGCCTGCAGCTGCTGGCACTGGTACCGCTGGTATGGGTAATCAATCTGCTGTTTTCTACCCTGTGGCTACGTTATTTTAGCCAGGGACCGATGGAATGGTTATGGCGTAAATTGACAGCGCTTGGTGCAGGTAACAGCGATCGCCGGCGGCAAAGCGAGATGTAAACTGGTTAAGTTAAAAAAATGTATGTAAACGTTTTCTTTTATGTGACGCAATTCGCGTAGGGAGAGCGGGATCTCGGGGTAGGATAGCGCCACACGTAGCTTACCCCGAACCAGGATCCTTGATGCGTCCAGCCCATCTCATCACTATTCGTGACGTTGCCGAACGTGCCGGCGTTTCGGTGGCGACCGTTTCTCGCGTATTAAACAACAGCGCGGTGGCCAGCCCACAGACGCGCGAGCGAGTGTTGCAGGCGGCAGCGGCGCTGGGTTATCGACCGAATGCCAATGCCCAGGCGTTGGCGACGCAGAACAGCGAAACCATTGGCGTGGTGGTGATGGACGTGTCGGATCCGTTCTTCGGCGCGCTGGTGAAAGCGGTTGATACCGTTGCGCAGCAGCATCACAAATATTTGCTGATCGGCAACAGTTATCATCAGGCGGAAAAAGAGCGACATGCCATTGAAGTGTTGCTGCGCCAGCGCTGCAATGCGCTGATAGTGCATGCAAAAGCGCTGGATGACGACGAACTGGCGGCGTTTATGGACCAGGTGCCCGGCATGGTGCTGGTTAACCGTATCGTGGCCGGTTACGAGCACCGCTGCGTGGGGCTGGCCAACGTCTGCGGCGCGGAAATGGCGCTGCGGTTGCTGTTATCGCAAGGGCACCGGCGTATCGGCTACCTGGGCTCCAACCATGGCATCGAGGACGGCCCGCTGCGCCAGCAAGGGTATCTGCAGGCCATGACGGCAGCCGGGGTGCAGGTGGGGGAAAGTTGGTGCGCCTTTAATTCGCCGGACTTGCAGGGTGGCGAAGCGGGGATGGTCGAGCTGCTGGGGCGCAATCTGCGTTTAAGCGCGGTGTTCGCCTACAATGACGCCATGGCCGCAGGCGCCATGGCGGTGCTAAAAGAAAACGGTATCACGGTACCGCAGCAATTTTCGCTGATCGGCTTTGATGATATTCCGATTGCGCGTTACACCAGTCCCAAACTCACTACCGTACGCTATCCCATTGTATCCATGGCCACTCTGGCGGCCGAGCTGGCGCTCAAGGGGGCCGCCGGGCAGCTGGAACCCCAGGCCAGCCATCTGTTCATGCCGACGCTGGTACGACGCCATTCGGTGGCGCCGTGGCAAAGTGAGGCGGTGGTCACTCTCTGAACATTTAATCTTGTGTAACCGTTTTCAATCTGTGAGAAAATTCACAGATTATTAACATAGTGCCGTTTATGCTCTAGGCGTTTTCCGGCGCAAAGGCTCTTGCCACCGATTATTTATCCGCGCGCTGACACAGCATTTTCAGGAATAACATGATTCAAGGATGACAGGGATCCTGCCAGGCTCGGTCGTGTGCGCACGCCGTGAAATCTGGCTTATTACATCGAGAACGACCCTCTATAAACCGGAGACACACAATGAATAAGAAGGTTTTCACCCTGGCCGCACTGGCCGCCAGCATGCTGTTTGGCGCTGCGCACGCAGATACCCGCATTGGCGTTACCGTTTACAAATACGATGATAACTTTATGTCGGTGGTGCGTAAGGCGTTGGAAAAAGATGCCAAGGCGGCACCGGATATCACTTTGCTGATGAATGATTCGCAGAATGACCAATCCAAGCAAAACGATCAGATCGATGTGCTGATTGCCAAGGGGGTTAAAGCGCTGGCGATCAACCTGGTTGACCCGGCCGCGGCGCCGGTGGTGATCGACAAGGCGCGTGCCAACGACATTCCCGTGGTGTTTTACAACAAGGAACCTTCGCGCAAGGCGCTCGACAGCTATGACAAAGCCTATTATGTCGGCACCGACTCCAAAGAATCCGGCGTTATCCAGGGCGAGCTGATTGCCAAGCATTGGCAGGCCAATCCGAACTGGGATCTGAACAAAGACGGCCAAATTCAATACGTGTTGCTGAAAGGCGAACCGGGCCACCCGGATGCCGAAGCGCGTACTACTTACGTAGTGAAGACGCTGAATGAAAAGGGCATTAAGACCCAGCAGCTGCAGATGGACACCGCCATGTGGGATACCGCCCAGGCGAAAGACAAGGTGGATGCCTGGATGTCGGGCCCGAACGCCAGCAAGGTTGAAGTGGTCATCGCCAACAACGATGCCATGGCAATGGGCGCCATTGAGGCGCTGAAGGCGCATAACAAGTCGGCTATTCCGGTGTTCGGCGTGGATGCGCTGCCAGAAGCGCTGGCGCTGGTGAAATCGGGAGCGATGGCCGGTACCGTGCTGAACGACGCCGACAACCAGGCGAAAGCTACCTTTGCACTGGCGAAGAATCTGGCGGCGGGCAAACCGGCCGCTGAAGGCACCAATTACAAGATCGACAATAAAGTGGTGCGTATTCCTTACGTCGGCGTAGATAAAGACAACCTGTCACAATTCGTTAAATAAACTTCGGTTATACCCGGGCTTATGCGCGTTGCATCGATCGGCCAGGGCCAGGATGCAGCGTAAACGAGCACGGGTAGAGACTAGCGTTCCCCGCCGGCGGCGACCTGACGCCAACACCCATTGGCCGTGCGGCGGGGAATTTCAGTACATTAAGGTATATCTATGGCCGACAGTTCTCGCGAATATCTGCTGGAAATGACCGACGTCAATAAGTCATTCCCCGGCGTCAAGGCATTGGATAATGTCAATCTACGCGTTCGTCCACACTCCATTCATGCATTAATGGGAGAAAACGGCGCCGGTAAATCGACGTTATTAAAATGTCTGTTTGGCATTTATAAAAAAGATTCGGGCAGCATTGTTTTTCAGGGGAAGGAAGTCGATTTTAAAAGTTCCAAAGAAGCGCTGGAGCATGGCGTTTCCATGGTACATCAGGAATTGAATCTGGTATTGCAGCGTACCGTCATGGACAACATGTGGCTGGGGCGTTACCCCACCAAAGGTCTGTTTGTCGATCAGCACAAGATGTACCAGGATACCAAAAGCATTTTCGACGAGCTGGATATTGATATTGATCCGCGCGCCAAGGTCGGTACGCTGTCGGTGTCGCAGATGCAGATGATTGAAATTGCCAAGGCATTTTCCTATGACGCAAAAATAGTGATTATGGATGAGCCAACCTCGTCATTAACAGAAAAGGAGGTCAATCATTTATTCACCATTATCCGTAAATTGAAACAGCGCGGCTGCGGCATCGTGTATATCTCGCACAAGATGGAGGAGATATTCCAGCTGTGCGACGAAATAACCATCCTGCGCGACGGCCAATGGATTGCTACCCAGCCGCTGGAAGGGCTGGATATGGACAAGATCATCGCCATGATGGTCGGACGTTCACTGAGCCAGCGTTTTCCCGATCGCCAGAATACGCCGGGAGAGGTGATTTTACAGGTGAAGAACCTGACATCACTGCGCCAACCGTCGATCCGCGACGTGTCGTTTGATTTGCACCAGGGTGAAATTCTGGGTATCGCCGGGTTGGTTGGCGCCAAGCGTACCGATATTGTCGAAACCCTGTTCGGTATTCGCGAGAAAGTGAGCGGCACCATCACACTGCACGGCAAAGCGATTAATAACCACAGCGCCAACGAAGCAATCAACCACGGATTTGCCCTGGTAACCGAGGAGCGGCGTTCGACCGGTATTTATGCTTTTCTAGATATCGGTTTTAACTCGCTGATTTCCAATATTCGCAATTATAAAAATAAGATCGGCCTGCTGGATAATGCGCGCATGAAAAGCGATACCCAATGGGTGATCGACGCGATGCGGGTAAAAACGCCGGGGCATCGTACCAATATCGGTTCCCTGTCTGGCGGTAATCAGCAGAAGGTGATTATTGGTCGCTGGCTGCTGACCCAGCCGGAAATATTGATGCTGGATGAACCGACGCGCGGTATTGACGTTGGCGCAAAGTTTGAAATTTATCAGTTGATGACCGAGTTGGCGAAAAAGGGCAAGGGGATCATTATCATCTCGTCCGAAATGCCGGAGCTTTTGGGGATTACCGACAGAATATTGGTGATGAGTAATGGTCAGGTTGCGGGCATCGTTAATACCAAACAGACCTCGCAAAATGAAATCTTACGCTTAGCCTCCTTGCATCTTTAAGGGAAACGAATTATGAGCGCGCTAAACAAAAAAACGTTATTCACCTATTTTAAAGAGGGTGGCATCTATATGGTGTTGCTGGTTTTACTGGCAATCATCATTATTCAGGATCCGACCTTTCTCAGCTTGATGAACCTGAGCAATATCCTGACCCAATCTTCGGTACGTATTATCATCGCCCTGGGCGTGGCGGGGCTGATTGTTACCCAGGGTACCGATCTGTCGGCCGGTCGCCAGGTGGGATTGGCGGCGGTGGTGGCAGCAACGCTGCTGCAATCGATGGATAACGTCAACAAGGTGTTCCCGCAGATGGAGACCTGGTCGATTCCATTGGTGATTTTGCTGGTCTGCGCCATCGGTGCGCTGATCGGTCTGGTTAACGGCCTGATTATTGCCTACCTGAACGTGACGCCGTTCATTACTACCCTGGGCACCATGATCATCGTCTACGGCATCAACTCGCTGTATTACGATTCGGTCGGTGCGTCGCCGGTGGCGGGCTTTGATCCCGGTTTTTCCAGCTTTGCGCAGGGCTTCTTGAAGTTCGGCGATTTCAAACTGTCGTACATCACCTTTTATGCGTTGATCGCCATCGTTTTTGTCTGGATCCTGTGGAACAAGACCCGCTTTGGCAAAAACATCTTCGCCATCGGCGGTAACCCCGAGGCGGCGAAAGTCTCCGGCGTTAACGTTCCGCTTAACCTGATCCTGATTTATGCCTTGTCCGGGGTGTTCTATGCCTTCGGCGGCATGTTGGAGGCCGGGCGTATCGGCAGCGCTACCAATAATCTGGGCTTTATGTATGAGCTGGATGCCATTGCTGCCTGCGTGGTCGGCGGGGTGTCATTTGCCGGCGGCGTCGGCACGGTATTGGGGGTTGTGACCGGGGTTATTATTTTCACCGTTATCAACTACGGTTTGACCTATATCGGCGTCAATCCGTATTGGCAATACATTATCAAGGGCGGCATCATTATTTTCGCCGTGGCGCTGGATTCGCTCAAGTACGCCAAGAAAAAGTAATCAATTGCGCAGTAACAACACAACGGCCAGCAATTGCTGGCCGTTGTTGTTTGTGCCGCGCCGATGGCGCGCGTGCGATTATGATTTGCCGCGCGCTTTCTGTTTCTCTGCGGCCAGTTTATGTTCCAGCTCTACCAGCTGTTCCGGCGACACCGCCGGATAGCCCTGTGCATCCTCCGGCACCTTGTGCATCGAGGAAATCGGTATCAGCGGGCCGAGGAAGCGTGGTTCGCGTTTCAGGATATACAGGTCGTTCAGCGCCCCCAGACGGGCGAAAATCTCGCGCACCCGCACCGTCAGCATGTCTTTTGGCGACGGCACGGCGAAACATTGCGCCTGGATGCCCATATGCAGGGCAATGAACAGCGCGCGCTCGCAGTGAAAACGCTGGGTAATGATGGTGAAATCATTGGCGTCGAACACTTTGCGGGTGCGTACAATTGAATCCAGGGTACGGAATCCGGCGTAATCAAGCACGATATCGCTCGGCGCGATGCCGGCGGCGATCAGATCGCGCCGCATGGTCATCGGTTCATTATAGCTCTGCAGTGCGTTATCGCCGCTCAGCAGCAGGTATTTTACCTTGCCGCTGTTGTAGGCATTTATCGCTCCCTGAATGCGGTAGCGGTAATACTGATTGATCACACCGGTGCGGTAATATTTGGCGGTGCCGAGTACCACGCCAACCTGACGGTTTGGCAACTGTTGCAGCTCGTCATAAATATAGGGCGCGGTTTTCCAACTGATCCAGCGATCGAGCGCGATAGCCGATAGCATCAACACCGCGGTGATGACGAAAAGGCTGATAATCAGGCGTTTCCACATGTTGAGGCCTTACGCGCACAAATCTGAAAAAGGGTGGATCAAGGCTACTGTACCTGACTGGCGGACGCAAGCTGTCCACCGTGCCTAGCGCGGGGGCGCCGCATTTTTCAGCGCTTTTTACCATAAAAAAAGACCCGGCATGCCGGGTCTGTTGCTTTTATCGACAGATTAAAACGAGGTGCGTTTGTAACTGCGGTACTGCGGGCGCCAGAAGTTGTGTTCGATGGCTTTGGACAGCGCCTCTTCGGAGGTGACTACCGCCACGCCCTGCAATTGTGCCGCCTTGCCCACTTCCATGGCGATGCACTTGGAGACGCCTTGAATATCATCGATATCCGGCAGCAATGCGCCATGGCCATCGGTGGCCAGCGGTGAACAATCAGCCAATGCCCGGCTGGCGGCCATCAGCATGGCGTCGGTGACGCGCGCCGCGCCGGATGCCAGCACGCCCAGGCCAATGCCAGGGAAGATATAGGAGTTGTTGCACTGGGCAATCGGGAACTGCCGTTCCTTGTAATTCACCGGGGCGAACGGGCTGCCGGTAGCCACCAGTGCGGCGCCGTCGGTCCAGTGGATAATGTCTTCCGGACGAGCTTCCACGCGCGACGTCGGGTTGGACAGCGGCATCACTATCGGCCGTGGGCAATGCCGATGCATTTCGCGGATCAACTCTTCGGTGAACAGGCCTGGCTGGCCGGAAACGCCGATCAGAATGCTTGGCTTGGCGTTGCGTACCACGTCCAGCAGCGAAATCGCATCGTTGGAGACGTCCCACGCGGTCAGGTTTTCGCTTTTTTGCACCAGCTTGCTCTGGAAATCGAGCAGGTTCGGCAGCTTGTCGGTCAGCAGACCGAAACGGTCAACCATAAAGACGCGGGCGCGGGCTTCGTCTTCGCTCAGGCCTTCCGACTTCATTTGCGCGATGATCTGCTCTGCGATACCGCAACCGGCGGAGCCGGCGCCGAGGAAGGTGACGGTCTGGTCGCGCAATTGACTACCGGCGGCGCGGCTGGCGGCGATCAGGCTGCCGAGCGTGACTGCAGCGGTGCCCTGGATGTCGTCGTTAAAGCAGCAGATTTCGTCACGGTAGCGGTTTAACAGCGGCGTAGCGTTGTTTTGCGCAAAGTCTTCGAACTGCAACAGTACGTTTGGCCAGCGACGCTTGACCGCCTGAATGAATTCTTCGACAAACGCGTGATATTCGTCACCGGAGATACGCGGATGACGCCAGCCCATGTACAGCGGATCGTTCAGGCGTTGCGGGTTGTTGGTGCCGACGTCCAGCACTACCGGCAGCGTATAGGCCGGGCTGATACCGCCGCAGGCGGTGTACAGCGACAGCTTGCCGATAGGGATCCCCATGCCGCCAATGCCCTGATCGCCCAGGCCGAGAATGCGCTCGCCGTCGGTAACCACAATCACCTTAACGTTCTGCTTGGTGGCGTTTTGCAGCATATCGTCGATGCGGTCGCGATTCGGATAGGAAATGAACAGACCGCGTGCCCGGCGATAAATGTCCGAGAAGTGCTCGCAGGCTTCACCGACCGTCGGCGTGTAGATGATCGGCATCATTTCGCTCAGGTGGGCATCGAGCAGGCGGTAGAACAGCGTTTCGTTGGTGTCCTGAATGTTGCGCAGATAAATATGCTTGTCGTTGTCGTTTTTGAAGTCCTGGTATTGACGATAGGCACGTTCAACCTGTTCTTCAATGGTTTCTACCGCCTCCGGCAGCAGGCCGTGCAGATTGAAATGGCTACGCTCGTCTTCTGTAAATGCACTGCCTTTGTTGAGCAGCGGGAATTCCAACAGAATTGGACCGGCATAGGGGATATACAGCGGGCGTTTGCTTTCGTATTCAAGTTCCATCAGTTTACTCTTAACGTATCAGATAATTTTTATAACTGGTGATCCTAAAAGATAAGGAAAATATGTACAGCAATTGTTATCGGATCATGAGGCAAATTGATGAAATTATCGACGTTCAAATCATTTTTTAACTAAAAAAAGTGTTTTAGAAGATGAATGGCATTGTATTTGGCCGGCGGGACTGGTAGCTGCGGAGCCGAACGGCCCCGCGTCCAAGGCGTCAGAAGGTGATACGGCTGACCGCGTCGCAACCCAACGCCGCCAGCGTGGCGCGGGTGGCATCCCATTGGCTGAGTATGGCGCTCTGCGGCTCCGCCAGCACCGCGCGGCGGATTTGCCGGCAATCGCCGCCGGAGAGGTTTAACAGTACCAGTGCCGCTTGTAACGGCGGCAGGCTTGGGTTGAAGGCGGCGTTTTCGGCATAGCGACCCGCATGGATTTTACCCTCGGCGGTTTCCAGCGCTACGCCGCTGTGGGCGTTGCTGTAGGGCGCATGGCTACGGTTGGCGGCGTTCAGCGCCGCCTGGTCCAGTGGGTCGTTCAGCGACAGTTGGAAACCATGATCCACCGGGTCCATCAACAGGGTGCTGATAGCCAGATCGCGCGGGCCAAATGCATCCGGCAGATAATCTGCCAGCGTGGCCGCGTCGCGCCCCGGCAGGCGAATTTGCAGTTCACCGCCGCTGTTCAACTCGTTCATAAACTGGCGGCAGTGGCCGCACGGTGTGTAGTTGACGGTGATGGAGGCCAGTGAGCGTTCGCCACGCAGCCAGGCGTGGGTCACTGCACATTGTTCGGCATGGATGGTTTGTTGCATCGGCGCGCCGTGAAATTCCATATTGGCGCCAAAATACAGATTGCCGCTGACGCCGCGGGCGATGGCACCGACGTTGAAATGTGAGATCGGGGTTAAGGAACAGGTTGCCGCCAGCGGCAGCAGGGCAAATGCCAGGGCATCATCATCCAGCCCGCAGCGCTGCTTGATTGCCTCAACCTGGCTGAGGTCGAACATCGCCGGGAAATCAGGTGTGTCCATATAAGGCTGCAGGGCGCTTTGCAAGGAAGCGGGCAATTGGCTGAAAGCGGTGTGAAAACGCGTATGCATGGTAGGTCTCTCTATTGATTAACGGGGAGGCCGCTGTTACCGATTCACATCGTTGGCGGTTTGCGCCACGCCTGACGTATCAGGCTTTTGCAGGCAGCCGCCGCAATGCAATCTCGAATTAATTGGATAGGGCATTCTAGGCAGCCCGCCATCAATAAAGTGTGATTAAGATCTCCTTATTGGTGAAATTCATGTAATAGAAATCATTATTGCGAGATGTATCGCAAGTTTTGGCCTTAGGCAAACAGATGCAACAGCAGCGGGAACAATAACGGCGCCAATAACGAGGTAATAATCCCGCAGACAACCAGAGCCAGTGAGCTGAATGCGCCCTCCTGATAGTCCAGTTCTACGCTACGCGCGGTCCCCAGGGCGTGTGATGCGCTGCCCATCGCCAGACCACGTGCAGATTTGGTGTTTATCCTCATCAGGTTGAAGAGGGGGTGGGCGAAAATAGCGCCGAAAATCCCGACAAAAATCACGCAGACGGCGCTGATGGCCGGAATGCCGCCGATCGATTCCGCCGTTGCCATGGCGATCGGCGTGGTGACCGATTTTGGCAGGATTGACGCGACGATTTCTGGCGTAGCGCCCATCCACAGCGCGATGGCGCCGCCGCTGATCATCGCGGTCAGACTGCCAATAAAGCACACGGTAATGATCGACTTCCAGCGTGCGCGGATCTGGTGTATCTGTTCATACAGCGGAAAGGCCAGCGCCACCACCGCAGGTTGTAAAAAGTCGTTCAGTATCTTGCTGCCCTGGAAGTAGCGTTGGTAAGGAATACCGGTGAACAGCAGAAAAGGAATGATGATGGCCATCGACACCAGCAGCGGGTTGAGCAGTGGCATTTTCAGTCGCTGCGACAACGCCCGTGCCGCGTAAAACACCACCAGCGTTAACGGTAACGACCACCAGATGTTATCCATCATTTGTCCTCCTTGGCATCGCGCTTGCCAGCGGCCAGGCTACGGTCGCGGTGAAAATAGTGGGAGGAATAACCCACCACCACCAGTACCAGCACGGTACTGACCAGGCAGGACACCAGCAGCGGCGCCAGATGATCGACAATCTGCCGATAATATTGCATGACACCGACGCCAATCGGCACAAACAGCAATACCATGTAACGGATGAAGACGTTGCAGCCCGGACGCACCCATTTGGCTGGCAGCAGTTGCGATGACAGCAGCGCAAACAGCAGCAACATGCCGATGATGCTGCCGGGGATGGTGATGGGTAAAAGGGCGGAAATCGCATTGCCGGCAAACAGGCAGAGATAAATTAAAGCGAAGGCCCGCAGGTATTTCCAACACAGTGCGAATAGGTTGGTCATGATTCTTTCCTGTTTAACTGATGTATTCATCATACAATTAAACTGTGAGCTTGGCCACAAAACACGCCATGAATCCTGTCTATGCATACGATGCCATTAGGCGCTATTGACGGCATGGAACAAGTGTAGGTTACGCCTCCTGTGCCAGCCGCTGTCGTTGCGCCAGCCGATGTCCGAGAAAGAAAAACAGCAGGCTGAACAGTGCGGCAGCAATCAGCATGACGAACATCAGCGCCGGTGCGGCATAGCTCAGCAACAGGCCGCACAGTACCGGATTGATGGCCCCTCCCAGATTGCTGAGGTTTTGCACGCCATAGTAACTGCCTTTTAAATGCCCGGGAGCAATGAAATCGATGAACATGTATTCCACCGGGATGACAATGATTTCGCCGAGGGTGAAAACCGCCATGGCCGTCGCCCACAGCCACAGCGACTGGCCGGCAAACAGAAAGCCCAGCAGGCCGATAATGAAAAACAGCGTGCCCAGCGTCAGCCAGCGCAGAATGTTGTCCTGCCGCATGCCGCGGCTCAGCAGGTACTGTAACGCAATCACGATACAGGCGTTGACGATCATCACCAGCCCAATCACCCGGTAGGCGAAGTCGGCACTGGAGACGGTGATCAGGTACTGCGACAGATAACCGGTGAACTGGCCGAACACTACCGCGCCCAGCGTGCTGCCCAGGGTAAAGTAGATCAGCCGGCGATCCTGACGCAGGATTTTTGCCGTCTGGCGGAAGCTGGGCATCACCGTGGGCGCGTCCGATTGGCGGGTAACCTGCGGCTGCGCCTGTTGCTGGCGCAGTCTCAGGTTCACCATCACTACCGTCAGCAGTGCCAGGCCGCCGGAAAGGTAGAACGGCAGCAAGGGGCTAAAGCCGGCCACCAGTACGCCGAGCGATGAGCCGATCGCCCAGCCGACGTTCACCAGGGTGTAATTGATCGAAAACGCCTTGATGCGCTGCGCTACCGGCAGCCATTCGGCGAAACAGGCTTTAATGGTAATGCCAAGCACGGCATATGCGGTATGCAGCACCGCCAGCACGATGACTATGCTGCCCGGTTGCGCAATCCAGGGAATAATGAAAAAGCTCAGCGCGAACAACAGCATGGAAAGCGCAATCAGGGTGGTTTTGTTGAACTTGTCCACCAGATAGCCGCCATACAGGCTGCTGAGAATGCCGATCGTCAGGCTGAGACCAAGGATGATGCCGACGCTTTTAGGCAACAGATGGAAATGTTCGGTGAGATAAATGGTAATGAATGGCAGCGTAACGCCGCGGCCAATGGTCAGCAGTAACGAACTGGCCAACAAGGTATTGATTTGCGCCGGGAATCCCTTCATGACAATGCCTGTCTATGCATACAGTTATTAACACAGTGTTGATAACATAGCGCATTTTGGCAAACAGGAAAGGGGCTGATGGAAAATAAGCACAAAAAAGGGGCAACCGCTGTCGCCCCCGCTTAAAACAGCTTATTTGCCTGCCTGTGACTGTAGCGTGGCAAACCATGGCTGGACGAAATCGTCACTGCTGCCCCAGCCGGGAATGATTTTGCCCAGGCTGGCCACGTTTACCGGCCCCGGTTGGCTGACCAGTAGCGCCTGCGGAATGGCGGCGGCCTTGAATTGGTAGCTTGCCGGCGTAGTTTCACCGGCAATTTTGTTGGCGATAAGCCGCAGGTTTACCGCGCCGATCAGTTTGGTGTCTACCGCGACGCTGACTTTCCATGGGCTGCCGGCTTCACGCATCAGCTGCAGGTCCTGATTGGAGATATCAATGCTGTACAGCTTGATTTCGCTGCGACCATTTTCCTGCAATGCCTTATAGGCACCTTGCGTAAAGGCATCCCAGGTTCCCCAAATGGCGTCAATCTTGCCTTTCGGGTATTTGGCCAGTACCGCGCCGACTTTGTTGGCGGTATCGCCCTGCACGTCGGAAGACACCGCGCCGATCGATTCCAGCTCATGGATGCCGGGGTGTTGCTTGAGCAATTGTTGATAGGCGGCCTGACGCCGTTCCATCGGCGGAAAACCGGCCACCCACAGTTTGATGATGTTGGCACGTCCGTTGAAGTCTTTCACCAACTGGCCGAAGGATTCATTGGCCAGCGAGGCGTCATCCTGCTGGGAAACGGTCACGCCGGGAATAATGCCGCTGACGTCGGTATCAAAGGCGGACACGGCAATACCCGCGGCGGCAATACGCTTCACCAGATCGGTGGAGTAGGGGGCACGCCCCTGCGAAAGAATAATGCCATCGTATTTCTGGCTGATGGCCTGATTGACGAAATCCTGGAAGCGGGCATCGTCGCCATTGCTGAGGAACGTATCCACCTTGAACCCCAGTTTGCGGCCTTCCTGAATGGCGCCGGCCAGGAACTGAGTGGTGTTGTCATCGGACCCCAGATTGCGGATCACCGCCACGCGGATTGGCCCCTGATGATTGGCGATGGCGGCCGGTACCGCTGCCAGCGTTGCGTCTGGCGCGGCGTATAACGGCAGCGCGCTAAACAGGCCCAGCGCAAGCAAAGAGATTTTTATCGTTTTCATTATCAACTCCGAAGCAGGTAAGTCTGGCCGATTAAAAGGTAAATAGCAGTCTTGCTATCCAGACGTCTATTTTGTCTGGCTAGCATCATAACCAGAAGGGTTTTGATAGGGAATTGTCTTCGTTATGACTTTTTGGCTGGCGTTATAGCGAAATGTTTGACTGGCAGGCGACGGGCATAAAAAAGCCGGGCAAGCCCGGCTCTCACTAGACGTTGATGATTATTTTACTTGCATACCCGGCTGGGCGCCGCTGTCAGGGCTCAGCAGGAAGATTTCCTTTCCGCCAGGACCGGCGGCCATCACCATGCCCTCGGAAATACCAAAGCGCATCTTACGTGGTGCCAGGTTAGCCACCATGATGGTCAGCCGGCCTTCGAGCAACTTGGGATCCGGATAGGCGGAACGGATGCCGGAGAAAATCTGCCGGCTCTCACCGCCCAGATCCAGCTGCAGCTTCAGCAACTTGTCGGAACCGTCGACCAAATCGGCGCTTTTGATCAGCGCGATACGCATGTCCACTTTGGCAAAATCATCAAAGGTAATGGTTTCCTGAATCGGATCGTCCGCCAGCGGGCCGCTAACCGGGGCCTGGCTGGCAGCCATGTCTTCCTTGGATGCGTTGACCATGTCATTTACCTTGTCGAGATCGATACGATTGAACAGCGCCTTGAACGGGTTGACCGTGTGATCCAGCAGCGGTTGTTGGATGCCTTCCCAGCTCAGTTCACCGTTGAGGAACGCTTCGGCGCGCTCGGTCAGTGACGGCAGCACCGGCTTCAGGTAGGTCATCAGTACGCGGAACAGGTTGATGCCCATCGAGCAGATGGCTTGCAGATCGGCGTCGCGGCCTTCCTGCTTGGCCACCACCCACGGTGCCTGCTCGTCCACATAACGGTTGGCCAGATCCGCCAGCGCCATGATTTCACGGATGGCGCGGCCGGATTCACGGCTGGCGTAAGCCTCGGCAATGCTGTCTGCGGCATCGGTGAAGGTTTGGTACAGCGCCGGATCGGCCAGGCTGGCTGCCAGCTTGCCGCCAAAGCGCTTGTTGATAAAGCCGGCGTTGCGCGAGGCCAGGTTCACCACTTTGTTGACGATATCGGCATTGACGCGCTGCACGAAGTCTTCCAGATTCAGGTCGATGTCATCGATGCGCGAGGACAGCTTGGCCGCGTAATAATAGCGCAGGCAGTCGGCGTCCAGGTGCTGCAGGTAGGTGCCGGCCTTGATAAAGGTGCCGCGTGACTTGGACATTTTGGCGCCGTTGACCGTGACGTAGCCGTGTACGAACAGATTGGTCGGTTTACGGAAGTTGCTGCCCTCCAGCATTGCCGGCCAGAACAGGCTGTGGAAATAGACGATGTCCTTGCCGATAAAGTGATACAGCTCGGTGGTGGAGTCCTTGCGCCAGAACTCATCGAAGTCCAGATCGCCGCGCTTGTCGCACAGGTTCTTGAACGAACCCATATAGCCGATTGGCGCATCCAGCCAGACGTAGAAATATTTGCCTGGCGCATCCGGGATTTCAAAGCCGAAGTACGGTGCGTCACGCGAGATGTCCCACTGCTGCAGCCCCGACTCGAACCATTCCTGCATCTTGTTGGCCACCTGCTCCTGCAATGCGCCGGAGCGTGTCCAGGCCTGCAGCATTTCGCTAAAGGACGGCAGATCAAAGAAGAAGTGTTCGGAATCGCGCATCACCGGCGTGGCGCCGGATACCGCCGATTTAGGATCGATAAGCTCGGTCGGGCTGTAGGTAGCGCCGCACACTTCGCAGTTGTCGCCGTACTGATCCGGTGATTTGCATTTCGGGCAGGTACCTTTCACGAAGCGATCCGGCAGGAACATGCCTTTTTCCGGATCGTACAGCTGAGAAATGGTGCGGTTCTTGATAAAACCGTTTTCCTTCAGGCGGCCATAAATCAGGCTCGACAGCTCACGGTTTTCATCGCTATGGGTTGAATGATAGTTGTCATAGCTGATGCCAAAACCGGCGAAATCCTGTTGGTGCTCCTGGCTCATTTCGGCAATCATTTCTTCCGGCTTGATACCCATTTGCTGTGCTTTCAGCATGATAGGGGTACCGTGCGCGTCGTCTGCACAAATGAAATGAACTTCGTTGCCGCGCATTCGTTGGTAACGAACCCAGATATCTGCCTGGATATGCTCGAGCATGTGGCCGAGATGGATGGAACCATTTGCGTACGGTAGCGCGCACGTCACCAATAATTTTTTCGCGACTTGAGCCATAGTGAGAACTTGCTTTCTGTTATGTATAAAAGGGGCTTTGATGTTAACCGATCGCACGCGTCGCGGCTAGGGCGGTTTCTTTTGTCTTGTACGCGCCAGCCGTGGTGCAGTTCTGATATGCTTGAGCATAACGCCATTTATTCGCTATCTATTAAAATCAAGGAGCCGGGATGAACGCAAAATCCCCCGAGCAGAGCAATCCCGAAGTTCTGCGTGCCCTGGTGACCGGTGTACTGGCCGCCTTTGAACACCCGACGCTAAAAAACAACCTGACGGCGCTGAAAGCGATTCATCACTGTGCGTTGCTGGATGATGTACTGCATATCGAACTGACCATGCCTTTTGCCTGGTACAGCGGTTTTGAAGCGCTGAAGAGCGGTGTGAGCGACGAACTGCTGCGCGTCACCGGCGCCCGTGCCATCGACTGGAAGCTGAAGCACGATATCAGCACCTTGAAACGCGCCAACGATCAGGCGGGCGTCAAGGGCGTACGCAATATTATTGCCGTCAGTTCCGGCAAGGGCGGGGTGGGAAAATCCAGCACGGCAGTCAATCTGGCGCTGGCGCTGGTGGCGGAAGGTGCAAAGGTCGGCATTCTTGACGCCGATATTTACGGGCCGTCGATCCCCAACATGCTGGGTACCGAAAACCAGCGGCCAACCTCGCCGGACGGCCAGCATATGGCACCGATCATGGCGCACGGTTTGGCGACCAATTCAATCGGCTATCTGGTGACCGACGACAATGCCATGGTGTGGCGTGGCCCGATGGCCAGCAAGGCGCTGATGCAACTGTTGCAGGATACGCTGTGGCCGGATCTGGATTATCTGGTGTTGGACATGCCGCCGGGCACCGGCGACATTCAGCTGACGCTGTCGCAGAACATTCCGGTGACCGGCGCGCTGGTGGTGACTACGCCGCAGGACATCGCTCTGCTGGACGCGGCAAAAGGCATCGTGATGTTTGAAAAGGTGCATGTGCCGGTGTTGGGCATCGTCGAGAACATGAGCGTGCATATTTGCAGCAATTGCGGTCACCATGAGCCGATCTTCGGCACCGGTGGCGCCGAGAAACTGGTACAGAAATACCACAGCCGCCTGCTGGGGCAGATGCCGTTGCACATATCGCTGCGTGAAGATCTGGACCGTGGCCAACCGACGGTAATTAGCCGGCCGGACAGTGAGTTCGCCGAGATGTACCGCCAACTGGCCGGGCGCGTGGCCGCGCAGATGTACTGGCAGGGCGAAGCGATCCCGACGGAAATCGCCTTCAGAGCGCTGTAATGGTCGGCAATGCCCAGGCATGAAAAGCAAAACCCCGGACAGTGTCCGGGGTTTTTTACTTGGGCTGCGCTGACCATTGCCGCTCGCCTCGCGGGCAGAAACGGCCGCTGGCCGCCGTGGCATGGTTAGCGGGCATCAGGTGACACCGACGCCGGCGATACCGGCTTGCGGTGCAAATCGGCACGGGTAAACGGCTTGCTGGCAGGGGAAATGGTCACCGCTATCTGTTCAAGCAGCCCCTGGGTCGGCGCGGCTTTGCCGCTATTGACCAACAACAGTGGCAAAGCCAATGCCGCCACGCTTCTGCGCAGCGACAGCCGCGGAGGTTCGACGCCGCGCTGCAAGAACAGGAAGGTAGCGCTGACTATCACACCTAACGCCAGACCGGTCACCACTTCCGAAGTGGAGTGTACATGGATCATCAAGCGGGAATAGCCAACGGCGAATGCCAGCAGGTAACCGACGATAATGGCTAATCGGCGCACCGTTGTCGGGAAGCGCCCGGTCAACAGCCACAGCATCACCGGCCAGATACTGGCCGATAGCGCGGAGTGGCCGCTGAAGCCGGTGAAGTCAAATTCGCGGCTGCCGATGCCCCAGCCCATAAATGCCAGTTTTGAAATGCACACCACGCCACCGACGGCGCCAAACAGCATTACCCATTGCCAGGTGCGTTTGCTGCTGGCGGGTGACAGTAGCAGCAGAATAAACACGATCGCTGCGCTTGGCAGTAGCAAGGTGCTATCACCAAAGAAGGTAAGAAAATGCCAGTTCATCAAGGTTGCTTCGGAATCCGTCAATAAAGCAGGCGATGGTTGAGACGCATAACCAGCCTGAATAAAAATCTGTGAAAATGTTCAACAATTCTACTTTAGCTTGGGGTAATGCCCTAGCGTAAATGTTCTGAAAACGGCATTTGGCCTTTGATCATCTGACAATATTGGCCTGGTTTGCCGCCGTGTCCGCTAAGTGCTGGCGCAAAGCCCGGTAACTCCCTATAATTGTCGCGTTTTATATCCCCCTCCTCACATTACGAATTCAGGTCTTTAATTTTATGACTGACAAGCCGCATCAGTGCGTCATTATTGGTATAGCTGGCGCATCTGCCTCTGGGAAAAGCCTTATTGCCAGCACCTTGTATCGCGAACTGCGCGATCAGGTTGGCGATGAACACATTGGCGTGATCCCTGAAGACAGTTATTACAAAGACCAGACTCACCTGACCATGGAAGAACGGGTCAAGACCAACTACGATCATCCTAGCGCCATGGATCACAGCCTGCTGATTCAGCACCTGCAGGCGCTGAAGGCCGGCAAGGCCATTGAGCTGCCGTTGTACAGTTACACCGAGCACACGCGCAAAACCGAAACGGTGCACCTGGAGCCGAAAAAGGTCATTATTCTGGAAGGGATACTCTTGTTGACCGATATTCGCCTGCGCCAGGAAATGAACTTCTCGATCTTCGTTGATACGCCGCTGGATATTTGCCTGATGCGTCGCATGAAGCGTGACGTGAACGAACGTGGGCGCTCGATGGACTCGGTGATGGCGCAATACCAGAAAACCGTCCGCCCGATGTTCTTGCAGTTTATTGAACCTTCCAAGCAATACGCTGACATCATTGTGCCGCGCGGCGGCAAGAACCGCATCGCGATTGACATTCTGAAAGCCAAAATCAGCCAGTTCTTTGAATGATGCAGCCCCGGGCCGGGAGTGCCAATTCCGGCCTGTAGTCAACTATTTACGTCCTGACGTAGACCTTTTGCCCGTTGTATGGCAATTTTTGTGGTAGTTAATGCGCCCTGATGGAGAAACAAAGATGAGACTGTGCGACCGTGATATTGAAGCCTGGCTGGATAGCGAAAAACTGGTTATTTCGCCGCGCCCGCCGGTAGAGCGGATTAACGGGGCCACAGTGGATGTCCGTTTGGGCAATCAGTTCCGCGTATTTCGTGGACATACCGCGGCATTTATCGATCTCAGCGGGCCGAAGGATGAAGTCAGCGCCGCGCTGGATCGCGTGATGAGCGACGAAATCGTGTTGCCGGAAGGCGAGGCCTTCTTTCTGCACCCCGGCGAACTGGCGCTGGCGGTAACGCTGGAATCTGTGACGTTGCCCAATGATTTGGTCGGCTGGCTGGACGGGCGTTCCTCACTGGCGCGACTTGGCCTGATGGTACACGTCACTGCGCACCGTATCGACCCCGGCTGGCAGGGGCGAATCGTTCTGGAGTTCTATAATTCAGGTAAGCTGCCGTTGGCTCTGCGCCCCGGTATGCTGATCGGCGCATTGAGCTTTGAACCCTTGTCCGGCCCGGCTGCTCGGCCGTACAACAGCCGTCAAGATGCGAAGTACAAGGACCAGCAAGGCGCTGTGGCCAGCCGTATAGACAAGGACTAACCGCGGCGGGTGCCGCGCGGACGCGCGCTGACAAGAGGAAAGCATGAGACGATTATTGACGACGTTGGTGATTTTACTGGTGGTGCTGGTGGCAGGAATGTCCGCCTTGGTGCTGTTGGTCAATCCAAATGATTTCCGTAGTTACATGGTCAAAAAGGTCGAACAGCGCAGTGGCTACCAGCTGACGCTGGAGGGCGATCTGCGCTGGCACGTCTGGCCGCAGCTGAGCATTCTGGCCGGCCGCATGACCCTGACCGCCCCGGGAGCCAAGGCGCCAGTGGTCAGCGCGGAAAATATGCGTCTTGACGTCAAGCTGTTGCCGCTGCTGTCGCATCAGCTGTTCGTCAAACAGGTGATGCTGAAAAACGCGGTGATTCGTCTCACGCCGGACAGTGAACAACAAAGCCGAACGGATGCGCCGATCGCGCCCGGTGGCAGTAGCGTCGAATCGGTAGATACGCCGTGGAAATTCGATATTGATAACCTGCGCGTCGCCGACAGTCTGTTGATCTGGCAACGTGCCAACAATGAACAGATCAACGTACGCGATCTTAATCTGACGATGCAGCGCAGCGGTGACCGACAGGCGGAAATGGAACTGTCCAGTCGGGTTAACCGCGATCAGCGCGATTTGACCTTCAATCTGTCGGCGGACCTGGACTTGCAGCAATTCCCGCGTCAGTTCAGCACCACGGTAAATCAGTTCAACTATCAGCTCGAAGGGGTTGATATCCCGACCGGCGGCATCAAGGGGCAGGGCTCGGTACGGGCGGTGTACCAGCAGGATCCACGGCAGTTGACGCTCAATGACCTGATGCTTGGCGTCAATGACAGCCAACTGAAGGGCCGAGCCGATATCAGCCTTGGCGATGTGCCAAACTACGTGGTTGAACTCTCGTCGCCGCACCTGGATATGGATGCACTTTCCGGTTGGCGTAGTAATGCCGGCCAGGGTGAGCAGCCAATGCAGGCGATGGCCGGTGCGCCGGTGATTGCCAGCGCCGGTGAAGAGCAGCAAAAAAACATGCAGGCGCTGCGTGATTTCGACGCGCGCTTCCATCTCAGCGCTGACCAACTGACCTACCGCGGGATGGATATCACCCGGCTTGATCTCCAGGCGGAAAACCAGCGTGGCCTGCTGGCGGTGAAAACCCTGTCTGGTCACGTGGCCGGCGGTGATTTTTCCCTGCCTGGCTCACTGGACGCCCGTGGACAAAAGCCGATTATCGGCGTTCAGCCACAGCTGACGTCGGTTGAGCTGGGAACGGTATTGAAGGCTTTCGCATTGCCGCAGGTGATGACCGGGCAATTGACCATGCGCGGCGAGCTCACTGGCGACCGGTTGACCGCACAGTCGTTCGAGCATCACTGGCAGGGCAGCGCCCAGTTGGCAATGAGTAATGCTCAACTGCACGGCCTGAATATTCAGCAGTTGATCCAACAGGCGGTGGCACGCAACGACAGCAGCGTGCGCGGTCTGGATCAGTACCAGCGTAATACCGAAGTGCGTCAACTCGGTGCCAATGCCAAGCTGGATAATGGCGATATTACCATTAGCGATCTGAATGCCGATTCGACGATGCTGAACATTACCGGCGGCGGCAAGCTGGATATGCCGGGCAAGCAGTGCGACATGCGGCTGAATGTACGCGTCACCGGCGGCTGGCAAGGGCGCAGCGAACTGATTGAACAACTGCAAAAAACGCCGATTCCACTGCGCGTTTATGGTCCATGGCAGCAGCTGAACTATCAGTTGCAGGTCGACCAGGTGTTGCGCAAAACGCTGCAAAACCGGGCCAAGGATGCACTCAATAAATGGGCCGATAAAAACAAAGAGTCGCGTGAAGGGCAGGATCTGAAGAAATTGCTCGATAAGCTGTAAGTCTGTTCGGCGCGGGGTCTGCTACCCGCGCCGCTTTTCTGATGGTAAATCGCACTCTCCCACTGTTTTCCTTTTTCCCCTTTGACAAAGGTCATGTTCCCTTATACTGAATTTGGGCACAGTGAGGCTCGATTCTGTCGGCTCTGACGGACAATTCGCATAAAAAGAGATAGGGGAAATATGATAGAGCTTCTGATTGGGGTGATCGTGGCGGTGGGGGTGGGGCGTTACATCATCAAGGGCTATTCTGCCACCGGTGTGTTGATGGTCGGCGGCTTGCTGTTGTTGGCGATCAGCGTGGCGATGGGGAAAAACGTGTTGCCGGCCAGCGCCACCGCGACCGGCTGGGGCGCGACTGATATTCTCGAATACGTCAAAATCCTGTTGATGAGCCGCGGTGGCGACCTTGGCATGATGATCATGATGCTGTGTGGCTTTGCCGCCTACATGACCCACATCGGCGCTAACGATATGGTGGTCAAGCTGGCGTCACGTCCATTGCAAATGATCAACTCGCCGTATTTGCTGATGGTTGCCGCCTATATTGTCGCCTGTCTGATGTCGCTGGCGGTGTCTTCTGCCACCGGCCTGGGGGTGTTGCTGATGGCGACGCTGTTCCCACTGATGGTTAACGTCGGTATCAGTCGCGGCGCGGCCGCGGCCATTTGCGCCTCACCGGCGGCGATCATTCTGGCGCCGACCTCCGGTGACGTGGTATTGGCGGCCAAAGCGGCTGAAATGCCGCTGGTGGACTTTGCTTTCAAAACCACGCTGCCGATTTCGATTGCCGCCATTGCCTGTATGGCGGTGGCACATTACTTTTGGCAACGCTATCTCGACAACAAAAGCAATGAGCAGCATCACATCATGGACGTCAGCGAAATTACCACCCACGCGCCGGGCTTTTACGCCGTACTGCCGTTTACGCCGATCCTCGGCGTGCTGGTATTTGACGGCAAGTGGGGGCCGGAACTGCACATTATTACCGTATTGGTGCTGTGCATGTTGCTGGCGGCGGTGATCGAGTTTGTACGCAGCTTTGATGCCAAAACGGTGTTCAGCGGTTTGGAGGTGGCCTACCGCGGCATGGCGGATGCCTTTGCCAGCGTGGTGATGCTGTTGGTGGCTGCCGGGGTGTTTGCCCAGGGGCTGAGCACCATTGGCTTTATCAGCGGCCTGATAGGCATGGCGCAGTCGTTCGGTACCGGAGGCATCATCATGATGCTGGTATTGGTGGTGATCACCATGCTGGCGGCGATGACCACCGGCTCCGGCAATGCGCCGTTTTATGCCTTTGTTGAACTGATCCCGAAACTGGCAGCGCAGATGGGCGTCAACCCGGCGTATCTGGTGATTCCGATGTTACAGGCCTCCAACCTGGGGCGTACGCTGTCACCGGTTTCAGGGGTGGTAGTCGCGGTTGCCGGCATGGCCAAAATTTCGCCGTTTGAAGTGGTTAAACGCACCTCGGTGCCGGTGATTGTCGGACTGATCGTGGTGGTGGTGGCCACCGAGCTGTTGGTGCCGGTGCATCTTTAACCGTCAGAGCCCGGGCGCGGGAGGATGCGCGCCCGGCAAGGTTCAGACCTCATAATCCGGGTCGGGAGGATTCAGCGGCGTGATTTTCACCCGCATGATGCGATGACTGTTGATTTCCAATGGTACAAACAGATAGTCGCCGATCGTCAAGCGTTCGCCCTCCTGTGGAATGCGCTGACAATGCTCCATCAGTAACCCTGCCAAGGTGTGGTATTCGCGTTTTTCCTCCAGCGGCAGCGGCAGATAAATCACCAAATCTTCCAGCGGCATAAAACCGTTAGCAATCCAGCCGCCGTCATCAGTTTGCTGAATGTCATGGCGCGGATCCAGCTCGCCGTCGGCTTCCGGCAGGTTGCCAGCGATGGTTTCCATCACGTCAGTCAAAGTAACGATACCTTCCAGCGAACCAAATTCGTCGACCACAAAGGCAAAGTGGGTCTGCGCCAGCCGAAATTGTTCCAGCGCGCCAAGCAGCGTCAGTTGCTCGGGGAAAATCAGCGGTTGGCGGATTAGGCTGCGCAGATCCAGCGTCTGCTGCGTCAACTGCTGTTTCAGCACGTCGATGGTGTGTATCACGCCGAGCGGTTCGTCGCTGGCGCTGTCTTCGGTTACCACGATGCGCGTATGCTGGTTTTTTTCCAGCAGCTGTCTGAGTTTCTGTTGCGGATCGTTAAGCTCAAGGTATTCAACGTCATGGCGTGATGTCATGATGCTGCTGACCGTACGTTGTGCCATGCCGAGCACCCGTTCGATCATATGCCGTTCCTGCTGATTAAAGATCTCTTCGCCTTCGCTGTCGGCCAGCAGGTCGGCCGACTCCCGGTCGACTTCGGCGTCTTCGTGCCTGCCGCTCAGCATCCGCAGCACCGCCTCGGCGGTACGTTCACGTAGCGGTCGAACCTTGGACAAGAAACGCCGACGATTAAACTGCGCTAGCTGGTTGAGCGCCTCAATCATTACCGAGAAGCCAATCGCCGCATACAGGTATCCTTTGGGAATATGGTAGCCAAACCCTTCGGCCACCAGGCTGAAGCCGATCATCAGCAGGAAACTCAGGCACAGGATAACGATGGTCGGGTGGGCGTTGACAAAGCGCGTAAGCGGCTTGCTGGCCAACAACATCAAGCCGATGGCGATACAGACTGCCAGCATCATAACCGCCAGATGATCGACCATCCCCACCGCGGTAATGACCGAATCCAGCGAGAACACGGCATCGAGCACCACGATCTGCGCCACCACGGGCCAGAACCGCGCGCCTTTACGCTGCCCCTGCTGTTCTTCGTCTTTACCTTCCAGCCGTTCGTTCAGCTCCATCGTCGCTTTGAACAGCAGAAATACCCCGCCGGTAAGCATGATCAGATCGCGACCGCTAAACGGTTGATCCAGCAGGCTAAACAGAGGTTTGGTCAGCGTTGACAGCCAGGATATGGAGGCCAGCAACACCAGGCGCATCAGCAGCGCCAACAGTAGGCCGACGACACGCGCCTTGTCTCGCTGCTGCCGGGGCAGCTTTTCTGCCAGGATGGCAATGAAAATGAGATTGTCGATTCCCAGGACGATTTCCAGCACCACCAGCGTGGCCAAACCCGCCCAGATTGTTGGATCAGCGATCCATTCCATACGTCCGTTTGCACCTTATTTGTTCAACGGCTTATGCCGTAAAAACAATGATGGGTGCTGTGATGAGAAAATTCAAATCAAGATCTGATGGGGTGATTATCGATTGGTGGTTTTTTATGCGTTTTACTTGCGTATAAAACCGCCCGCAAAAGTGAGGCATAGTCTGAATTTTACGAAAAAAAAGACGTTTCAGTGCGCAGAATTGGACTTTTTTCCACAGTGATTTTGACAATTCATTTAAAATAGTCGCCGTAAAAAAATCATAAAATCAATTGGTTATGTTGTTATTCTGTGACGAAAAACCGTTGAATATTTCTGTTTTGGTAGTCTTATTCTGAAAAGGCTATCCATAGGCCATGTTTGGCTTGTATCGATACCGCAATAGTATAAGAATCTTAGCCACATAAACGTTAACAAGTATCATCGTTTACTTATAAGGACATACTTCTTTTTTAGTTTTCTGTGAGCTGCATACCACTTACAGCACACAGTGACGGAATACCAGGCGAGTCCGGGAACAACAAAGCCGGCCGCAGGACATCGATGACAGTGCATTGGTAGCTGAAAGCCAAGGGCGGTAGCGTGTCTGAACGCTGCTGATATGCGGGCAAATCAAACCAGAGTGGTGTGATTGAGCTACATTTATAAGTTATTTGATTGTAGGTAAATAAGATGCAAAAGAGACTGAAAGCTGTAATCCCCGTGGCGGGTTTGGGAACCCGAATGCTGCCTGCAACAAAAGCCATTCCTAAAGAAATGTTGCCGGTGGTCGATAAGCCATTGATTCAGTACATTGTTAATGAATGTGTGGCCGCAGGCATTAAAGACATCGTGCTGGTGACCCATTCGTCCAAAAATGCCATCGAAAACCACTTCGACACCTCTTTTGAGCTGGAAGCCGTACTGGAATCACGCGTTAAGCGCCAACTGCTGGAAGAAGTACAAAGCATTTGCCCGCCGGACGTGACCGTCATGCAGGTACGCCAGGGGCAGGCGAAGGGACTGGGGCATGCGGTACTGTGTGCCAAGCCGATGGTGGGTGATGAGCCGTTTGTGGTGTTGTTGCCGGACGTATTGCTTGATGACGCCACCGCCGATTTGCATAAGGAAAACCTGGCCAAGATGATCGAGCGCTTTACCGAAACCGGTTATAGCCAGATTATGGTAGAGCCGGTGCCAGAAGAAGACGTGTCGAAATACGGCGTGGTTGACTGTGGCGGTGTGGCGCTTGCGGCGGGGGAAAGTACCCCGATGACCGCAGTGGTTGAAAAACCGGCGCGTGACGAGGCGCCGTCTAACCTGGCAGTGGTTGGCCGTTATGTGCTGTCGGCGGATATCTGGCCGCTGCTGGAGAAAACACCACCGGGTGCGGGTAACGAAATTCAGTTGACCGATTCCATCGCCATGCTGATGGGGCAGGAAACCGTTGAAGCTTTTCATATGAGCGGTAAATCACATGACTGTGGCGATAAACTGGGATATATGAAAGCATTTGTACAATATGGTTTGCGTCATAAAACCGAAGGCGAAGGTTTTAGCCAGTGGCTAAAACAGGCGTTGAAGCAACCCTGAGTGACGCTTTTACGATCACAATATTTGAAGAGGATTACCATGACCAAGTTGAAAGCCGTTATTCCTGTTGCTGGTCTGGGTATGCGCATGCTGCCGGCTACCAAGGCGATTCCGAAGGAAATGTTGCCGATCGTTGATAAACCATTAATTCAATATATCGTGAATGAATGCGTGGCCGCCGGCATCAAAGAGATCATTCTGGTTACGCATTCGTCTAAAAATGCCATCGAAAATCACTTCGATACTTCTTTTGAACTGGAAGCGATGCTTGAGGCGCGGGTGAAGCGTCAACTTCTGGACGAGGTGCAATCCATCTGCCCGAAAGGCGTGACCCTGATGCATATTCGCCAGGGGCAGCCGAAAGGGCTGGGACACGCGGTTCTCTGTGCCAAACCGCTGGTAGGTGATTCACCGTTCGTGGTGTTGCTGCCGGATATTTTGCTGGACGATGCCAAGGCCGACTTGAGCAAAGACAATCTGCCGCACATGATTGCGCGCTTTGAACAGACCGGTCTCAGCCAGGTTTTGGTGCAGGCAGCGGACGAAAACGTGT
The DNA here is from genome assembly GCF_041448735.1 of Serratia odorifera. Taxonomy (NCBI): domain Bacteria; kingdom Pseudomonadati; phylum Pseudomonadota; class Gammaproteobacteria; order Enterobacterales; family Yersiniaceae; genus Serratia; species Serratia odorifera. The sequence continues at coordinate 248,367 of NZ_JBGMUT010000001.1, forward strand.
TGCATGACTATTCGGTCGTCGAGTGCGAGACCAATTCGCTGCAACCGGGTGAAAGCGCCCGTATGACCTCGATTATCGAAAAGCCGGGGCGTGAGATCCAACTGCGTTCAAACTATTCTGCCGTCGGCCGTTACGTGCTGTCAGCCGATATCTGGCCGATACTCGAGCAGACCGAACCCGGTGCCTGGGGCCGTATTCAACTGACTGATGCCATCGCGTCATTGTTGAAAAACAAGCCGGTCGAGGCGATGGAGCTGGTGGGGGAATCGTTTAACTGTGGCGAGAAGCTCGGCTACCTGAAAGCGTTTGTCACCTATGGCCTGCGCCACCCGACTCAGGGTAAGGCATTCCAGGCATGGGCCAATCAACTGACGCTGTAATTTGACCTGCGATCCGCGTTTAATCAGTATTTATTGACGAGGATCCTGCCGCGCCAGTTAATTTTTAGGAAAAGTCACTGTTTCATTTTGTATAATGGTATACATTCTGTTACTGAGTATTGGACCGTAAGCCGTAAGGGGTATCTGGCCTGGGCGTTGTGCCAGCGCCAATACGCGGTGGTCGGTTACAAATAAGGCAACAGATAATGTGCTCAACAGCGAAGGTGGCGTGCTGCTGGTGTTTTTTTGTACGTTGCGCTTGTTAATAACAATACCGTTATCTAATTCAATAACAGATAAACGCTGTAAGTTTTATTGCAGGTTTTCCTCATACGCGCTGGGGAAATATACCGAGGCATATTGGTAAAGCTACAGCGACGAGGCCAAGGCTGGCTAGTATTGTAGCTTTGCAGATACATTTACTTTGAAGTGATGAAAATTTGATGGCAAAACGACAATTGAAAATGATATCGCTACTGGTATCACTCAGCATACTCAGTGGTTGCACCATATTCCCGGGGACCCACCTCTCTACATCAGGCAAGGATGTTGTCAAACAGGAAGATGCGGACTTCGATATTGACAAGCTGGTCAATGTATACCCGATGACGCCGAAACTGCTTGACCGCATGCGCCCTGACAAAGTGGTTGCCCAGCCCAACAACGAGTTAGACGCATCGCTGCGTAATTATGAATACCGTATCGGCGTTGGCGACGTGTTGAACGTTACCGTCTGGGATCACCCGGAACTGACCACCCCGGCGGGGCAGTACCGTAGCGCCAGCGATACCGGTAACTGGGTACATTCCGATGGCAGCATCTTCTATCCGTATATCGGCAAGGTGAACGTGGTCGGTAAAACGGTTTCGCAGATCCGCGATCAAATTGCCAACCGTCTGGCCCAGTTTATCGAAAGCCCTCAGGTTGACGTCAATATTGCCGCATTCCGTTCGCAAAAAGCCTATGTTACCGGCGAGGTCGCCAAATCCGGCCAACAACCGATCACCAACGTCCCGCTGACGGTGATGGATGCCATCAACGCCGCCGGCGGCCTGACGGAAAATGCCGATTGGCGCAATATCGTGCTGACCCATAACGGTAAAGAACAGACCCTGTCTTTACAGCGGCTGATGCAAAATGGCGATCTGACGCAAAACCGTCTGCTCTATCCTGGCGACATCCTGTATATCCCGCGCAACGACGATCTGAAAGTGTTCGTGATGGGGGAAGTGAAAACCCCGGCAACGCTGAAAATGGATCGCAGCGGTATGACCTTGACCGAAGCCCTGGGCTCCTCGCAAGGCATTTCCCAGGCCAGTGCCGACGCGACCGGGATATTTGTTATCCGTCCGCTGCACGGTACCGAAGGGAACAAACTGGCGAATATCTATCAGCTGAATATGGCGGATGCGACAGCGCTGGTGATGGGGGCTGAATTCCACCTTAAACCTTACGATATCGTTTATGTGACCGCCGCGCCTGTGGCCCGCTGGAACCGTTTGATCACGCAGTTGGTGCCGACAATCGATGGTTTCAACAACCTGACGGAAGGTACTTTGCGTATTCGTAACTGGCCGTAGAGGACGCTGTAATGTTTGATTCTATTTTGGTTGTCTGCGTCGGCAATATTTGCCGCTCACCAACGGGTGAGCGGTTGCTAAGGCAGCATTTGCCACAGAAGGACATTGCGTCCGCGGGAATTAGCGCGCTGGTGGGTAAACCTGCAGATAAAAGTGCTACGGCCGTTGCACAGCAACATAATCTGTCGCTGGACGATCATGTCGCTCGGCAGTTAACAAAAGAAATGTGCCGTGAGTATTCGCTGATTCTGGTGATGGAAAAGGGGCACGTTGATGCCGTCTGCCGGCTGGCGCCGGAGGTCAGAGGTAAAACGATGCTTTTTGCCCACTGGTTAGGGCAGAAGGAAGTCCCCGATCCCTACAGAAAAAGCGCTGAAGCGTTTGAATTCGTTTACCGCCTTCTTGATGAAGCCGCTCAAAAATGGGCGCAGGCACTAAATCGTTAACCAGAGATGACAATGACTGATAATACAAAACCAGGCTTATCGACGGCCAATAATCACGACGAGATCGACCTGAGTCGTTTGCTGGGTACTTTACTTGACCATAGATGGTTGATTATCGGTATCACCACGCTGTTTACCGTTAGCGGTATCATTTATTCACTGTTTGCCACGCCGATTTATCAGGCTGATGCCATGGTGCAGGTCGAGCAAAACGTGGGTAATTCTCTTGTCAACGATCTGTCGCAAATGTTGCCGAACAGTCAGCCAGGTTCCTCTACCGAAATCGAGCTGATCAAGTCGCGGATGGTTACAGGCAAAACCGTTGACGATTTGCATTTGGATACCGTTGCACAGCAGCAATATTTCCCTGTATTTGGCCGTGGCTGGGCACGATTGACCGGGCAAGAGCCAGGTCGTATCGCGTTATCTCGCCTGACGGTGCCTGAAACCGATGCCGATCTTGAACTGGAACTGACGGTAGTAGATAAAAGTCACTATGTTCTGAGCAAGAACGGGACGGAAGTGATTAAAGGCCAGGTCGGCAAAATGGAAAGCGGCGGCGGTATATCACTGTTGGTCAGCGAAATTATCGCGGAGCCTGATACGGTATTCGACGTTGCCAAATTACCGCGTCTGGTGGCTACCAATAACCTGCTTGATGCGTTAACCGTCGAAGATAAGGGCAAAGATACCGGCGTGCTGGCGCTGAGCCTGGTGGGCGATGACCCGCTGCTGGTGCGCAAGATCCTGGACAGCATCAGCAAAAACTATCTGTTGCAAAACGTCGAGCGTAAATCCGAAGAGGCCGCCAAAAGCCTGGATTTCCTGAAAGAGCAATTGCCGGAAGTACGCAATTCTCTGGATCTGGCAGAGGACAAACTCAATCGTTTCCGTCAGGAAAACGATTCTGTTGATTTATCGCTGGAAGCCAAATCGGTGCTGGATACCATCGTTGGCGTTGAAGCTCAACTCAACGAGTTGACCTTCAAGGAAGCGGAAATTTCCAAGCTGTACACCAAAGAACACCCGGCTTACCGTGCCTTGATGGAAAAACGCGCTACGTTGGAGCAGGAAAAGAACAAGCTCAACAAACGCGTCAGCGGCATGCCTAAAACTCAGCAAGAAATCCTGCGTCTGACGCGCGACGTACAGGCCGGCCAGGAAATCTACATGCAGCTGTTGAACAAACAGCAAGAGCTGGGCATCACCAAAGCCAGTACCGTCGGTAACGTACGTATCGTTGACCCTGCGGTAACGCAACCACGGCCGGTCAAACCGCAAAAAACCCTGATCGTGCTGATCGTTACCCTGTTGGGTGGCCTGTTCTCTACCGGTTTTGTGTTGCTGAAAACCATGTTGCACCGTGGTATTGAAAGCCCGGAACAGCTGGAACAGCAAGGCATCAACGTATACGCCAGCATTCCGCTGTCGGAATGGCAACAGAAAAGCGACCGTGAAACCATGCTGTCCGGGCGTAGAAGCAGCCAACGAAACTATACGTTATTGGCGGTGGGCAACCCTGCCGATCTGGCGATCGAAGCGGTTCGCAGTCTGCGTACCAGCCTGCATTTCGCCTCGCTTGAAGCCAAGAACAATGTGCTGATGATTTCAGGCGCCAGTCCAAGCATTGGTAAAACCTTCGTCAGTATCAACCTGGCGGCGGTGATTGCCCAGGCGGGTCAGCGGATCCTGGTGGTCGATGCGGATATGCGTAAAGGTTATGCCCATTCATTGCTGAACTGTGAACTGGGTACCGGTCTGTCTGATGTACTTTCTGGTCAGGCTTCTGCGCAGCAGGCCATCAAGAAAACGGCGATTGAGAATCTGAGCTTCCTGTCGCGCGGGAAAATCCCGCCGAACCCTTCCGAACTGCTGATGCATAACCGTTTGACGGAGTTCCTGGAGTGGGCAGGCAAAGAGTACGATATCGTTCTGGTGGATACACCGCCAATTCTTGCGGTAACCGACGCGGCGATTGTGGCGCGTAATGTGGGCACCACACTGCTGGTAGCCCGTTACGGCGTGAACTCGTTGAAAGAGATCGAAGTCAGTATTCGTCGCTTTGAACAGAATGGCATGGAAATCAAAGGTATTATCCTCAACGCCGTCGAGAATAAATCCGGCAGCGCATACGGCTATTACGCTTACGAATATAAATAATCAATCAGTTACAATGGCTCCTCCGTTCGGGGGAGCTATCTTCTGGCAAATTTCAGAATTTCCATTCGCGGAGATATTATATGAGTAATCTTGCAATTATTCCGGCAAGGGGTGGGTCAAAGGGTATACCTAAAAAAAATATCAAAGATATTGCAGGGAAGCCTTTAATTGCATGGAGTATCGAGCAAGCATTGAACTCCAAGGAAATCGATCGCGTTATTGTTACCACTGATTGTGAAGACATTGCCGCCGTCGCCAGAGAACATGGCGCTGAAGTTCCTTTTATGCGACCGGCACATCTGGCGGTTGATACTGCGGCAACTGAGCCTGCCTTGTTGCATACTCTGGAGTGGCTGGCCGAGCATGAAGGTTATCACCCAGAATATACCGTCCTGCTACAGGCGACGTCGCCTGTACGTAAAGACGATGCCATCGATCTGGCCGTGCGCAAGATTATCGACAAGCAGGCAGATTCACTGTTGAGCGTGTGCGAGTTTTGGCATTTCTTATGGGAAAACGAAGATAATCCCAAAGCACATTATGATTATCTGAATCGTCCTCGCCGTCAGGATATCAAGCCTGAAAATATTAAATTGAAAGAGAACGGCTCAATTTACGTTACCAAAAGCGATATTTTGCTGTCCAGCGGCAACCGGTTAGGCGGTAAGGTCGTTGCACACAAAATGTCTGAAGAAGAAAGTTTTGAAATTGACACCATGCTCGATTGGGCAGTGGTAGAAGTTATTTTGAAGAATTGGAATGGGAGATAATATATGTTAATTCAGAAAAAGATTTCTGATTTTTTAGTGTTTGAAACAGAGACAATTATTAAAGCACTGGAAAAAATCAACTCGAACAAAAAACGCATTATTTTTATCGTTACCGAAGATGGTAAACTGTGTGGTTCATTTTCTGACGGCGATTTCCGTCGCTGGATCACCCAAGGTGACTTCGACCTGAACCGTGAAATGTCGGAAGTGATGAACCAGAACGTGCGCTACAAAAAAGTGGATGCGCCACGTGCTGAAATCGACACCCTGTTTACCAACGGCGTTGACGTTATTCCTTTGGTTGACGATTATCGCCGCCTGGTTGCCGTTGCGCTTGAAAGCGAAAAAGGACTGACCATCGGTAAACATACCATTACCGAAACCTCACCGACCTACATCATCGCCGAGATTGGCAACAACCATAACGGTGATATCAATCTGGCCAAGCAACTGGTTGATCTGGCCGTTGACGCCGGTGCCGACTGCGTCAAATTCCAGATGCGTGATTTGAGCTCGTTGTACAAGGGCGGTAATGATAAAGACAAATCAGCCGACCTGGGTGCGCAATACACCATCGACCTGCTGCGTAAGTTCCAGCTGTCGAACGAGCAACTGTTGGAAGTGTTCGACTATTGCAAAGACAAGGGGCTGACGCCGATGTGTACCCCTTGGGATCTGAAGAGCCTTGAAGTGCTTGAAGATTACGGTATGGAAGCCTACAAAGTGGCTTCTGCCGACTTTACCAACCATGAAATGCTGGGGGCTTTGGCGGCAACCGGTAAGCCACTGATCTGTTCAACTGGCATGTGCAGCGAAGCGGAAATTAAAAGTTCGGTTGATTTCCTCAAGTCGAAGGGCGCCGAGTTTGTCATCTTACACTGCAACTCCACCTACCCAACGCCGTTTAAAGACGTAAATCTGGCTTATATCAAGCGATTGCAGCAGGTGACCGGCTGCCTGGTCGGCTATTCCGGCCATGAGCGCGGTATCTCGGTGCCGATCGCCGTAACCGCATTGGGCGCGCGCGTTATCGAGAAGCACTTCACCATCGATAAAAGCATGGAAGGTAATGACCACAAGGTTTCCTTGCTGCCGCCAGAATTCAAGGAAATGGTGATCCGCATTCGTGAAGTTGAAGAATCAATGGGTCAGGGCGGTGAGCGTGCGATTACTCAGGGCGAGATGATCAACCGTGAAACCCTGGCGAAAAGCCTGATCATCAACCGCGATCTGAAAAAAGGCGAAATCATCACCCGCGAAATGGTAGAAGTGAAAAGCCCGGGCCAAGGCCTACAGCCGCTCTATCTTGAGCAGCTGGTGGGTAAAAAAGCCAATCGCGATCACGAAAAAGGCGGCTATTTCTACGAGTCCGATCTGAACGAAATCGCTATCGAAGCCAAGGACTACGATTTTGATCGTCCGTTTGGCATTCCGGTTCGTTACCACGATTACAGCAAACTGAAGCACAAATCCAATCTGGACTTTGTTGAGTTCCACCTGAGCTATCAGGATATGGAACTGGATCTGACGGAATTCTTCTCCGGTCCTGAAGATATCGGTTTTGCGGTACACAGCCCGGAACTGTTTGCCAACGACCATATTCTGGATTTGGCTACCGAAGATGACGCCTACCGTGCACATTCGATCAAACAGATGCAACGCGTGTGTGACGTTACCCGTGCGCTGAAGCAGTACTTCCCGAAAACCGAACGTCCGGTGATTGTGGTGAACGCAGGCGGTTTCAACACCACCGGTTTCCTGCCGAAGGAAGCGCGTCAGGCGATGTACGATCGTATTGCCGAATCGCTGAAAGAGGTAAATCAGGATGGTGTGGAAATCATTATCCAGACCATGCCTCCGTTCCCATGGCACTTTGGCGGTCAGAGCTACCACAACCTGTTTGTTGATCCAGATGAAATCCAGTCCTTCTGCCAACAGCACGGTTACCGCATCTGTTATGACACCTCGCACTCGATGATGGCATGTAACTACTATCAATGGGATCTGCACGAGTTTACCCAGAAAGTGGGCGCTTATACCGCACACATGCACATTGTCGATGCGTTGGGCGTTGATGGCGAAGGCGTGCAGATTGGCAAGGGCGACGTCAACTTCGATGAACTGGCGGACGATCTGCTGCGTTATGCGCCGGGCGCCCAGTTTATTCCTGAAGTGTGGCAGGGCCACAAGAACCAGGGCGAAGGTTTCTGGCACGCCCTGAACTTCCTGGAAAAGTATCTGTAAATGAGCAGAGTCATTATTGGGGCTGCGGCCTTGTCGATTGGGGATATTCTCGGCAAGGTCATCGGCTTCATTATTCTGCCTTATTTAACAGCACACCTTGGCGCGTCGGGATACGGCGCGCTAACTCTTTATCTTTCCGTCATTCAGATCCTGATCATCTTTATCTCATTCAGTGGTCAGGGTTTGTTGCCGGTCAAATATATGCAAGAGGGGGAAGGGAGTTCCCTGGTGTTCCGTCGGGATAACATCACGCTGGCTGTCGCTTCAAGCGTGCTGTTGGTGGCGATTTACTTTGTCGCTACGCGTGTGGCCAGCATACCGGTCAGCTTCACTGACGGTAGCCTGGTGATTTTGGCATCCTTGGCGCAAGCGTTGAATTTCATCAACCTTTCACATCTGCGTATCAGTCAGACATATAAGGTTGCTGCGATTGGGCAGTTTTTGCTGTCGGCGTTTAACGTCCTGTTTACCATTGCATTGTTTGAAATGATCGCCGCAACGCCAGGGCAGCGCCTGATAGCCATTGCCGCATCGTTCTTCTGCATCCAACTGGCGTACGAGTTCATCATCTATCGCAAGCGCAGCAAAGATATCAAGTCAGATGCGCCGTTGGGCAAGCGATACAAAGAGATTGTCAGCTACGGTATTTCGCTGTTGCCGCATCATGGCAGTTACTGGATTAAATCGTCGATCGATCGCTTCTTTATTGCTCACTATATGAGTACCGCCGTGGTGGGTATCTATGGGCTGGCGTTCCAGTTGACATCGATAGTGATGTTATTCTTTAGCGTGATAAACCAGGCGTTCCAGCCGTTTATCTACCGTAAGCTGAAGGACAAAGACTTTAAAGGCGTAGAGCTCATACAGTATGGTTATACTGGTCTGGTGGTAGTAGCATGTTTAATCTATTTCCTGATCATGCCATTTGTTTTCCCATATCTATTCAAGCCCGAATTTAACCGCGCAATTTATTATTTTAATATCTTGCTGCCGGGCACTGCCTTTATGTCGATCTATTATATTTTTACCCACTCGCTGTTTTACTATCGTAAAAATAAAATGATCTCGATAATCACCATGGGATCAATGTTAACGCATTTGCTGGGTATTGTGATTATTACCATGACCTCGATAAAGGTGGAATATTTTTGCCTGGTGTATGCCATTTCAAGCTTGTTCTCGTGCGTGGTGACATTTATCTATGGCAAACGACAGATTCGGATTGAGAGGAAAAGATGATAGCGAGCATGAAGCGTTGGCTGCGTAACCGTCGTAAAGGGCGTTACACCGCGAAGGTCATCAAGACGGCAGCCAAATGTGGTCGTGAACCCAAAATTAACTTCCCGACGTTAGTGAATAATAAAACCCGCCTGGGTGACAACTTCAACTCTAACGGTCTGACGATCGTCGGTAAAGGGGCGGTAACCGTTGGTGATAATTTTCACTGTGGTTTTGGCTGTGTACTGATCACGGAAAATCATAACCATAACGGTAACGCCATTCCTTATGACAATACTTACGTTATCAAGGACATCACCATCGGCGACAACGTCTGGTTGGGAATCAACGTCATCATTTTACCCGGTGTGACCCTCGGTGAAGGCGCCATTATCCAGGCGGGCAGCGTGGTGGTGAAGGACATTGAGCCGTATGCCATTGCCGGAGGCCATCCGGCAAAAGCGTTCGCCCAGCGCGATGTGGAGCATTATCTGCGGCTAAAGGCTGAAGGCAAGTTCCATTAATTGACACGGAAACGTTGAGTGGTTATAGGGTAATAAGAAATGAGTAAGTACATCGCGTATATAGAGTCACCGCTGCAAGCGTTTAATCTGATCGAATACCTTGATGCAAAAGAGATTGTTCTTGATCTGCTGATTGTCAACAAGCGTACCGCCAATTCGCCGTTGAATCATGGACAGATCAGTTATTTGCTCAATATGATACAGCACCGTTCCCTGATGACGATTGACGTTGAAGGAACGCTGGGCAAGGTGATGGAGATCCGCAAACAACTTAGCGGCATCACGGACAGCGTGGCACGCAATCAGTCGGTAACCCTGATTGCGGGTGAATATCGCGCCCGGGTGTTTTGGATGTTGGCCAATAAGTATCCCAAGCGCAATATCGTTTTGCTGGACGACGGCACCGCAACGCTGCGCATCAAGCGCCATGGCAAACTGACGCCGCGCGGCGTGGCCAAGAGCCTGTTCCTCAAGTCGTTGGGTATGACCAACAACGAATTTGAAAAAATAACTTTTTTCACCGTTTATAATATCGAAGACAACGTATCCGGGCGCGATGAGGTTATACGGCATAATTATCAGAACTATAAAACCAAGCTGGAAACCCTGCCACAAAGTAATAATAAAACCTTTATTATTGGGACGCCGCTGTACGAGGCGGGGGTGACCAAGGTTGATGACATCGAACTGACCTTGAAGATGATTGAGGATCTTAAGCTAAACAATAGCGATATTGAGCTTATTTACATCCCACACCGTCGGGAACGTGACGAAAAAATCACCGCGATTAAAAATGTCGTCACCGTACAGCGCCTGGATTTTCCTTTCGAAGTCTACCCTATCGTGGCGGGTGAGAATGTGGTTTCAATTGCGGGTTTCTATTCTTCTTTATATGACAACCTGATAAAGATTTATGATGATAAAATTAAAATTACCGCATATGTTCTTGACGAAAAAAGTCTGGCGCCGGATTGGCTAGGGTTTGTCAACTCTATTTATAAGAACTATGAGGGTTATGGCGAGGCTAATATAACTTTGCTTAGAGATAAGTTTTAATTTTAAACACTTTTGGTGGCCTGTAAATGAAGATTGTTATAATAAATACACTGTATGCTCCTTACAAGATAGGTGGCGCTGAAGTTTCTGTGCAAATGCTTGCGGAAAGTCTGGTAAAATTAGGGCATCAAGTTTGTGTATTTTGTCTTCATGAAGGTGATGAAATCAAGAAAGACACCATTAATGGGGTGCAGGTAAGCTACTTCCCATTATTGAACCTATATTGGCCATTCAAGAGTGAGTCGCCGTCAAAATATAAGAAAGCACTCTGGCATCTTCTTGATATACACAATCCCTTCATGGCCAAGCGCGTGAGTCAGGCTTTGGCGGAAATCCGCCCGGACGTGGTTCATACCAATAACCTGAGCGGATTTTCGGTGGCGGTCTGGCAAAGCGCCAAAAAACTGGGTGCGCGGGTGGTGCATACGACACGTGACTATTATCTGTTTCATCCGAACGGCACGCTGTTTAAAAACGGACAGAATATGGACGTCAACGGCAGGTCGGTACGCGTCACCTCTTGGCTGAAAAAAGCGGCTAGCCAGAAAGTCGATGCGTTTGTCGGTATCAGCCAGTACATTTCCAATTTGCATAAAGATAATGGCTTCGCCAGCCAGGCGCAACATGCCTATGTTTACAACTCCGTTGAGCCGATTGATTATACGCCGACTACGAGTGATAACATCCGCATCGGCTTTGTCGGCCGGTTGACGGAAGACAAGGGCTTTGATGAGTTTTGCGCGTTGGCAAAAGCGGCAAAACAGGATCCGCGCGCCGAGTTCTATGCAGCGGGGCGCTTTAACAATGGCGTCTCCGGCGAGGAAATGGCTGCGATGGCACGGGATGCCGGTGTGATCCTGCTCGGCTTTATCAAAGTGGATGCGTTCATGGCGCAGGTGGACGCCGTGGTGCTGCCAACCCGCTGGAATGAGCCCTTTGGCCGTGCGGTTGCGGAATCCGCCATCTCTGGTAAGGTTGTTTATACTACCTTCAGCGGCGGCGTAACCGAAATTGCCAATTTCTACGATAATATATTTGAAATCAAAAACTTCACTATCGAAGGTGCGATTGACGCCGTGAAAGCCAACCAAAACAGGCTGCGAACCTCTTGTTTTGAAAAAGAAAAAATTGCCAGCAGTTACGAAGGTTTGTACAGAGGATAATAATGAGAGTTTCTACAAAATCGCTGGTCGTTTTCATTTTGTTGGCATATATAGCTCTGCTGTCGATTAATGGTGTCGTTACCGTCGCAGCCTATATGACAACACGCAATATTCTGCTTTATAAGGATTTTTTTGCTCTTGTTGTTCCGGTTTTCGTGCTGATACTGTTGTATGCGCGCAATCCCAGAGTCACACCACAATGCCGTAGCGTGCTGGTTTTCTTTATTTCGATGGTGTTGTGTTCGTTGATTTTTATGCTGTTAAGCATGATGACTGGTCAGTTTGACTTCTTTCGTTCCATCGTGCAATTCCGTCTGGAATTGCTGACGTTTGGCTCATTCTTCTTTGCCGCCGTCTTGATGCTGTTCGAATATGAAGAGCGGGTTGAGATCCTCAACAAAATCATCAAGTTCTATATTGTTTGTGCTGTGATCAATGCGCTATTTGCCATTGCGGAATCCACGCTGGCCGGGGCGCTGTATGCGGTTGTCGGTTTTGACCCGGGTCCTCAGTTGACCGAGTTCGGCAAACAATACGGTCTGCTGCTGCGTACGGTTCAGGGGCAGCTACGCGCCTTTGGTTTGCTGACCGGACCATTTAGCCTCAGTGAATATCTATTCTTTGCCCTGGTATTATCTCCTTTTGTCAGCGACAAAAATCGCAAAAAATATATCATCCTGATTCTTGTCGCGATTGTGTTTTCAACCTCCAAGACGGCGATCATCATGGCGTTGCTGTATATCATGTATCTGATGATGCGACGGGTGCTGTCTCTACGCTCCAGCCTGAATATCGTCACGATGGTTACGTTGGTTCTGTCGCTGTTCTTCTATGTGACCACCACTAACTACAGCATTTACGAGATGATCTTCCCGGAGGAAAATACCTACGCTGAAAACAGCATATTGCTGAGAACCGTAAATATTGAGGCGGTAAAAAACGACAGCGAATACTCACCGTTTATCGGCGCGGGTTACGCTGTGAATGGTAACGCCGTGGTTGGGGACGATAACTCCAATACCGTTCCATTAGACAGCCTTTATATTTACATGCTTTCCAGTTACGGCAATGTCGGGATTATTCTTCTGGTGCTGGTGTCGGTGGTGATATTGAGCATGCTCTATTCGCGGACATTGAATGGGCTCACCGCCAGCGTATACCTTTACTGGATGATCTCGTTATCAATGAACTTTGTTTATAACAACCCGATCAGTAATTACCCTGGGTATATTTTTGCCATCATCGTATCCATATTGCTGATGTCGATTAGAAAATCCCCACAGCGGGAAAGGGCGCAAACCAGCGCTAAACTGGCAAGAACATCCACGACACATTGACAGTAAAATTATTTAAATGGAATGGAGTAAGCGAATGATTTATGTCAATGCGCGCTTTTTGACACAAGAATTGACCGGGGTTCAGCGCTTTGCTCAAGAGATCAGTTTGGCGATTGCTCAATTGAGAGATGATGTGGTGTTTGTTTCTCCAGCCAATATCCTGCATCAGGATATTGCCGCCAGGCTTAACGTTCAGATTGTAGGCACACGTCAGGGGCACCTTTGGGAACAATGGGATCTGCCAAACTACTTGCGCCAGCAAGGGAATCCTTTGCTGATCAACTTGTGCAATACGGCGCCGGTGTCATATAAAAATAAGCTGGTCACCCATCACGACGTCATTTATAAACGTTATCCGCAGAGTTTCTCGGCGAAGTTCCGGTTGGTTTATAACGCTCTGGTGCCGCTGATGTTGAAATCAAGTCGGGGTTTGCTGACGGTCAGTGAGTTCTCAAAAAAAGAGCTGCATGCCGTATTTGACTATCCGTTGGAAAATATACATGTGATTTATAACGCTGTTGCATCGCAGTTCCAGCCGAGCGGCGATCGGCACACGCAGGCCAAGCCATACTTGTTGGCGGTGTCATCGCCAAACTACCACAAGAATTTTCATGGTTTGATAGCCGCTTTCTCCAGGATGAAAGGCGCTGATAACATTGTGCTTAAAATCATTGGTTCGGCGAATAAAAACTTCTCGGGCGTTGATTTTTCTCAAGGTAGTGCCAATGCGGAACGCATACAGTTTGTCGGCCGGGTGTCTGACCAGGAATTGATTGCGTTATATTCAAACGCCAAGGCGTTTGTTTTCCCCTCCCTGTATGAAGGTTTTGGCATTCCACCGCTAGAAGCGCAGGCTTGTGGCTGCGCCGTTATTTCATCCAACCGAGCATCGTTGCCAGAAGTGTTGGCTCAGAGCGTGATCTATTTTGATCCGGAAAATACCGAGGAAATGACACAAACGCTGGAGCGAATTGTGACAGATGAAAACCTGCGTCAAGAACTGGTCGAGGCAGGCTATGAGAATGTTAAGCGTTTTGACTGGGCAAAATCCGCACAAGAATTAAACAGAATCATAATGAGTGTCAACCGATGAAAAAAAAGGTATTACATGTAGCTGAAACCGTTAAAGGTGGGGTAGCGACGGTGATTCGGCAATTGGTCAAACCCAATGATGATTTTGATTTTTACTGTTTACTCCCTGATAGCCAATATAAAGAAATCGGCGCTTTCCCGACGGAGAAGCTGACGCTGTTTTCCCGCAGTGGAAGAAATATCAAGTCATTTATTTCTTTGGCAAGGCAATATATAGCGCTGGTGAAACGTGAGAAACCTGACGTTATTCATATCCACAGTACCTTCGCCGGTGTTATTTGTCGCGTACTGACGCCTGTTGTGCGGTTGAGTTATAAGCCAAAGATTATTTATTGTCCGCATGCTTTTTCATTTTTGATGGATACATCAACGATGAAGAAGCGTGTTTATACCGCCATCGAACGGCTGTTGCAAAAACAAACCGATGTCATTGTCTGCACCAGCGAATATGAGAAGGCAGCGGCGTTGAATGTCGGCGTCAAGGCACACAACATGGTGGTGGTCTATAACGGTGTGGAAGCGCCGACCACGGGAGCGGATTCAGGCGATCCCTACCCGCAGGACAAAACCAATATCCTGTTTGTTGGCCGCTTCGACTACCAAAAAGGTTTTGACCTGGTATTGAAGATTGCCGATAGGTTAAATGATAACTTCCGTATTACCGTGGTGGGTGGCAACGTGCATGCTACCGAGGCGCCACAGCAACATCCGCGCATCGACTATAAAGGCTGGCTGTCGTCAACGGAAATTGCGCCTTATTTTTCCCATGCTGATGTACTGCTCATGCCGAGCCGTTGGGAATCCTTCGGGCTGGTTGCGGTAGAAGCCGAAAGCTATGGTTTACCGGTGGTGGCCAGCCGCTGCAGTTCACTACCCGAGGTGGTTGACGAGGGCAAGACCGGATATTTGTTCACCACCAACCAGTCTGATGAGGCGGTGAATATTTTGAATTCCTATAACAAAGAACATTGGGCTACGATGCATCAGGCCTGTATTGATTTTTATTCTGCTAATTTTACATCCGAAAAAATGATACATAACACTTATAGTCTTTATCGCTAATCCAGTGGTGTGTATCCCTATAGCCTAACTGCGTATCATGCTCCGTAATTGTTCGAGCTTTTATTTATATATTTGATCGGTGAGAGTGAAAATGAGTAACCTTTATCCTGTTATTATGGCTGGCGGAACAGGCAGCCGACTATGGCCACTTTCTCGCGAGCTGTTTCCGAAGCAGTTTTTAGCGTTATGCAATGAATTTTCGATGTTGCAATCGACCGTTATGCGCCTTCAGGGTCTGGAAATTATGAGCCCTTTGGTGATCTGTAATGAAGAGCACCGTTTTATCGTTGCTGAGCAACTGCGTCAGATCACACAGTTGTCGCACAATATCATTCTTGAGCCCGTAGGGCGCAATACGGCGCCGGCAATCGCGCTTGCAGCATTGCAGGCGGTGTCAAATGGCGACGATCCGATCCTGCTGGTATTGGCCGCCGATCACGTCATTCAGGATGAAGCCATTTTCCGAGATGCCGTCAATCAAGCCATTCCTTATGCCGAGGCTGGCAAACTGGCGACATTTGGCATTGTGCCAACCGGGCCGGAAACTGGCTACGGCTATATCCAGCAGGGCGCACGCATCGACGAGTCTGCCATTTCCGGCGTTGCGCGTTTCGTTGAAAAACCCGATCTGGAAACGGCTCAGCAATACCTCGACAGCGGCGAATATCTGTGGAACAGCGGCATGTTCCTGTTCAAGGCCAGCCGTTATCTTGAGGAACTGGAGCGCTTCCGCCCCGACATTCTTGAGGCATGTCAAAAATCCCTGGCGCACCTGACGCCGGACATGGATTTTGTTCGCGTCGATCGCGAAGCCTTTATCGCTTGCCCGGATGAATCCGTCGATTATGCGGTGATGGAAAAAACCGCCGATGCGGTGGTGGTGCCACTCGACGCCGGCTGGAACGATGTTGGTTCGTGGTCTGCGCTGTGGGAAATCAGTGAAAAAGACGTCAAAGGCAATTCTACCTTTGGCGACGTATTGGAGCACAATTGCTCGAACAACTATATTCGTGCAGATCATAAACTGGTTGCCACCGTCGGCGTTGATAATCTGGTGGTGGTTGAGACCAAAGATGCGGTGCTGATCGCCAATAAGGATTGCGTGCAAGACGTTAAAGAGATCGTTAATCAGCTGAAACGCCAGAAACGCCCGGAAAGCAAGCAGCATCGGGAAGTTTACCGCCCATGGGGCAAGCATGACGCCATTGCCCAGGGCGAGCGTTTTCAGGTTCGGCGCATTACCGTCAAACCAGGCGAAAAGTTATCCTTGCAGATGCACCATCATCGTTCAGAGCACTGGGTTGTGGTGTCAGGCACGGCAAAAGTGCATACCGACGGCAAAACGCAGTTAATCAGTGAAAACGAATCGATTTATATTCCGTTAGGGGTTGTACATGCTCTTGAAAATCCAGGTAAAATAAATCTGGATCTGATTGAGATACAGTCAGGTACCTATCTGGGCGAAGACGATATTATTCGTGTTGAGAGCGTAGATCAGCACAAGTGAATTTAGCGGCGCGACATTTGCGCAACGCTGCAATATTTATTGGTAAGGACGTCAACATGTCACAATCATTGAACTGTTTTAAAGCTTACGATATTCGTGGGAAATTGGGCGAAGAACTGAATAGCGATATTGCCTATCGCATCGGGCGAGCATATGGGGAATTCCTCAAGCCGAAAACCGTGGTGGTCGGTGGGGACGTTCGCCTGACCAGCGAAGAGTTGAAGCTGGCTCTGGCGGATGGCCTGCGTGATTCCGGCGTGGATATTCTCGATATCGGCGTCAGCGGCACGGAAGAAGTCTATTTTGCCACCTTCCACCTGGGGGTTGACGGCGGCGTTGAAGTTACCGCCAGCCACAACCCGATGGATTATAACGGCATGAAGCTGGTTCGCAGCAAAGCGCAGCCTATTAGCGGTGATACCGGGCTGCGTGATATCCAGCATCTGGCGGAACAAAACAATTTCGCCCCGGTAGATCCGTCAAAACGCGGCGAATACAAGCAGATCTCCATCGAGCAAGACTATATCGATCACCTGTTGGGCTATGTTGACACCGCGAACTTTTCCCCGTTGAAACTGGTGGTGAACTCGGGTAACGGCGCGGCCGGCCATGTGATCGACGCCATCGAGCGCAAATTGCAGCAAAAAGGCGTGCCGATCGAGTTTATCAAGGTGCACCATCAGCCGGACGGCAATTTCCCGAACGGTATTCCCAACCCGCTGCTGCCTGAATGCCGGGAAGATACCGCGCAGGCGGTGCGTGAGCACCAGGCCGATATGGGCATCGCGTTCGACGGTGACTTTGACCGCTGCTTCCTGTTTGATGAGCAGGGTGGGTTTATCGAAGGCTACTATATCGTTGGCCTGTTGGCCGAAGCCTTCCTCGAGAAAGAGGCTGGCGCCAAGATTATCCATGATCCGCGCTTGAGCTGGAATACCATTGATGTAGTCACTCAGGCTGGCGGCGTCCCGGTGATGTCCAAAACCGGTCATGCGTTCATTAAAGAACGCATGCGCAAAGAGGATGCGGTGTATGGCGGGGAAATGAGCGCTCACCATTACTTCCGTGAATTCTCCTATTGCGACAGCGGCATGATTCCATGGCTGTTGATTGCCGAACTGTTGTGCACCAAAAAACAGTCGCTCGGTCAGCTGGTGAAAGACCGCATGGCAGCCTATCCGGCGTCGGGCGAAATCAACAGTAAATTGGCTGACCCGGCGAAGGCCATTGATCGCGTGTTGAAGCGTTATCAGCCAGAAGCGCTGGTTTACGATACGACCGATGGCATCAGTCTGGAATTTGCCGACTGGCGTTTCAATCTGCGTAGTTCCAACACGGAACCGGTGGTGCGTTTGAATGTAGAATCAAGAGCTAACCCTGCGTTGATGCAAGAAAAAACAGAAGAAATACTCGCCTTGCTGCGCAGTTAATCTCTGCGTTTCCGCTATATTCTTTAGCTGGGTCCGGTAGATGCCGGCCCAGCAAAATGAAGTGATATAGGTACCAAAGGAAACTAACAAAAGGCATCTATACTATGATAGTGAATAGGCAGTTATCTATGAACGGCTTCCGTCGAGGCGCATTGCATACCAATGCTTCATTGACCTCAATGATTCAGCGCTTTTCAGATATTTTCATCATCTTTGCAGGCCTCTATTTATCCTGTTTGCTCTCTGGCGCAGATTTTATTATGCAGCACTGGGTCATGGTGCTGATTTCGATCGTTATTTTCCAGATGATCGGTGGAATAACGGATTTCTATCGTTCCTGGCGTGGCGTTCGCGCGGGTCTGGAAGTGCAGCTTATTTTGCAAAACTGGACCCTGAGTCTGTTATTGACCTCCGGGGTGGTGGCGCTGCTGAGTCCGTTCCACAATGAGTATATTGTTTATATCCAGTGGTATTTAATCGTTAGCTGCGGTCTGGTAATTACTCGAAGCATTATTCGCCTTGGCTTGAGCTATATGCGCAATATCGGCTTCAATACCCGTAACGTTGCCATCATGGGCTCGATGCCGGTCGGTATTCGCCTGGCTGAAACGTTGCGCGATGCCCACTGGATGGGATTCAAAGTCCTTGGCATCTACGACAATAGCAGTGCGCCAATCGAGACATCGGTAGAAAAACGGGGCGATCTGAATCAACTGGTGGAAGACGCCAAGTGTGGGCGTATTGACCGTATTTATATCGCCATGTCCATGGAGCAGGAAAAGCTGATCAAAGATACCGTGGCTGAACTGTCGGATACCACCTGTTCCGTCATGCTGATCCCCGATATCTTCACCTTTAATATTCTGCAATCACGCTCTGAAGAAATTAATGGCGTGCCGGTGGTGTCGCTGTTTGATACGCCAATGAGTGGGATTAACCAGTTAATTAAACGCGTTGAGGATATTTTGCTTTCGGTGTTTATCCTGCTGTTTATTTCTCCGGTGTTGCTGCTGTTGGCGGCGATGGTCAAATTCACCTCTGCCGGGCCGATTATCTTTAAACAGCGTCGTTACGGTATGGACGGCAAAGCGATTGAAGTGTGGAAGTTCCGCTCGATGACGGTAATGGAAGACGGCGACAAGGTGGTGCAGGCAACCAAGGGCGATTCACGCTTGACGCCGGTAGGGGCATTTTTACGTCGTACTTCCCTCGACGAGTTACCGCAGTTCGTTAACGTGCTGAAGGGTGACATGTCGATCGTTGGGCCACGCCCGCACGCCGTTGCACATAATGAGCAGTATCGTAAATTGATCAAGGGTTACATGCTGCGACATAAAATGAAACCGGGGATTACCGGCTGGGCGCAAATCAACGGCTGGCGCGGTGAAACCGACACCCTGGAAAAAATGCAAAAGCGCGTTGAGTTCGATCTGGACTATATCCGTAACTGGAGCGTCTGGCTGGATATCAAAATCGTGTTTTTGACGATATTCAAAGGCTTTATTAATAAATCAGCGTATTGATCATATTGGCTCTATTTTTACATACGGCGAAATAAACTCCTGTCTTTTGGGTTCTCAGGCAGTTAACTCTTTATCTACAGCTGGAGGTCAGATGCTGACGATTGCAAGCCGTAAGCTAAAAACCAATCATGGTAAGAGAGCGCTATCCGTTGTCGGTTTTACGCTCTTGTCACTTTTTTACAGCAGCAGCGCGGCTGCTTTTGAAGTCGGAGTCCATACACATTTTCGCTGGTATCCGAAGGATCCGGACAATTATCTGGAACTGGTAAAGCGTTATGGCTTTACTTCCTATCGTGCTGATTTTCCCTGGAGCGGTTTAGAGCAAAAGAAAGGTCAGTACGTGGTGACAGGGAATATGCAAAAGTCTGATAAGGCTTTTAATGACGGCCATGCAAAATATGGTCTGAATGGATTGCTGGTATTGGCTTACGGCAACAAGCTGTACGATCCGTCAGGTTATCCGACCACGCCTGAGGCGATGGACGCTTTCGCCAACTACGCCTATTGGACGGCGAGTAAATATAAAGGGAAGATCAAATATTACGAAATATGGAACGAATGGACCAATGCGACGGCGATAAAACCGAAGCCGCGTAATCCGCCAGCGCCGGAAGTATTTGTGGCGCTGGTGAAAAAAACGGCGGCGGCAATTCGCAAAGCCGACCCGGACGCCATCATCATGACCGGTTCGGCGAATCCAACCGGGACGCGCGATCCGGCCTGGTTCAACAAGATCCTCAAGCTTGACGTATTAAAATACGTTGATGGCGTCTCCATTCACCCTTATTCATACGGTAACGACAATTACGCCTGGCGCACCCCCGAGGGGAACCTTGGCGTCGTGGACAAGTTCCAGGCGGTACTGGCAAAAGCGGCCGGACGTCCGGTGCCGATCTACATTACCGAAATTGGCGTGCCGACCTATTCAGGGAAGGGCGGGATATCGAAAGATGCTGCTGCGCAATACATAGTCAAGTACACCTTCCTGGCCAAGTCGCGCCCGTATATCAAAGGTGTCTGGTGGTACGATCTGCTGGACGATGGCGATAATCCCAAGATTAACGAACATCGTTTTGGCTTGTTAACGCGCAATGGCCAGCCGAAACCGTCGATGTTGGCGTTTAAGCGTGTCTCGGACGTTGTGCGTTCATATTCGGTTGATAAATACCAGGTTTCGCAGGACGGAAAAATCACCATCCAGCTCAAAAACAATCAGCAACATGCAATGCTGTTTTGGCAAGAGAAACCGGTAAAGCAGCCTGATGAGGGCATTGCCTCGACGTTGCGCAGCCTCGTCAGCAGTGACCAGTCGCAGCAGGCGCCGGTAACGCCGCTCAAAGAAGTACGGGGCAATAAGGCGACACCGGAGGGAGATGTGCCGGTCATGGTGCGTTCAGATTCCCCAATCGCCTCACCTTGGTAACGGTAACCTAGTTAAATTGCATGACCTAAGAAAAAGCCCGGACAATCATTGCCCGGGCTTTTTTATTGACGTCAATCGGCTGATTGGCGTCTTGATTGTCGATAGCAGATTACGCGGCTACCAGGTCAGCACTGGCACCGGCATCGGCGATGCCGTTCAGTGCAACCTGTGGTGCGTAGTGCAGCGTATCCAGCAGGTTCTGGTGATTCTGGTCGGTCAGGTAGATTACCGAGTCAGCATTATCCAGCGTACCGTTATCGTTGTTGTCGACGATCAGATAGGAATCGGTATTCAAGCCATCAAATACCACCGACGCCACACCCACTTTCGCGGTCAACGAGTTGCTGTTGCCCAGCCCGAGGATGCCGCCCAGCAGGCCGGCCGCAGAACCCACCACCCCACCCAGCAATGTCCCCAGAATACCATCCAGCACGTCGGACGAACGTGTGCCGTAGTCCGCAATTGCGGTGCCAGACTCATCATTGGAGATTTTCAGGCCGGACAGCCCGTCAACGATGTTGTCCTTCGCACTGCTGAAGTCATTGATGGTCACACCTGCGGCTGAAGTACTGGATTTCAGTTCATAGGTGTTGGCGCCGGCACCACCGGTAACGCTGGTGTTGGCAGCAATGTCGAAGCTGTCTGCAGTCCCGGTACCCGTTACGTTCAACTGATAACCGTTCAAGCCCAGCGCTGTCAGTACTGGCGCCAACAATGTGGTGGTGACCGCGCTCAATGGCAGGGCGTTCAACAGCTGCACGATCAGGCCGTCACCGGTACCGCCGTGTGCCGAATCAAGGTTCAGCCCGCCGGTGTTGGTAGAAGCGTTGATGGTACGTACGTCGGTAAAGCCACTGCCCAGGTTCAAATCAAGCGTATGATCGCCAGACACGTTGATGGTTTGTACCTGATCGTTGGTGCCCGTCAGTGCCAGAACGTTGTCAAAATCACCGGTCCCGCCGGAAGAAATATTCACCGTACGCAGGGCGGTACCAGCCAGCAGGGAACTGCTGCTGCTCAGGCTCAGCGAACCGGCATTGATGTCGGTATTGCTTTCAGCGGTGAAGTTGACGTTAAAGTGATCGGTAGCGTTCTGGCGGAAGGCGATCGCCACATCGCTGGCAGAGGTAGCGTTACCGGTGACTTCCAACTGCGCGGAGTTACCGCCAGCGGCGTTGATCACCTTGACCTGATCGGCCAGACCGGAGAGCACGAAGCCCTGTGAACCGACGGTTGAGGTCGCCGCCTGGTTGGTGGTCGAAACAGAGGTGCTGGACTCGGTAGTGGCATTACCGGTCAGTACGCCGAAGTCGAAGGTATGGTTTGCCGCGGTAGAAGTGCCGCCGGTAACCGTTGCCTTGCCGATATAACCGGCCAGATCCACTTTTTCAAAGTTGCTGAACTGCGAAGAGTTGGACGTAATGGTTGCGGTGCGCAGTAGGGTGCCGGTGATGGCGACGTTCTTGGTGATAAAGTTGGCAGAAATGGTGTCGATACCGTCACCACCGTTAGCGCTAATGCCGCTACCGACGGTGTTGGCTGCACCGGTGGCGGCGTTGCCTGCCCATTTCAACGATTCGTTGCCTGCGCCAAGGTTAAAGTCACCGGTGCCGCTAGCCACGTTGGCTTCGCTGGTGAGCAGCACATGATCCTCGCCAGAGCTACCGTTAAGGATTACGTTGCCGTTATTCACGGTGACGGCGACCCCTGCGCTTACGCCATTATCGGACAGGCTGACGGTGGCGGCGCTGCTGCCGTTGATGGTCAGGTTAGCCAGATTATCGGCGAACTTCAGGTTAACCGCGCTGGCGGCGTTGGCGTTTAACACTACGTCAGTCAAAACGGCAGTTTCAGCGTTGCTCAGCACATGGCTGGCACCGGTATTTACCGTGCCGGTCGCGTTGCCGCCGGCAGTGGTTGCCGACAGCGCTGCCGCAGTTTTGTACAGCAGGCTGGCACCGATATCCGCTTCAAACGCATGCTGCTGGGTCACGGTGGTGGCATCGGTGGCGGTCGAGGTACGCAGATCGTTGATGATGGCCTGAGTGATCGCGGTTTTATCGCCCAGACCACTGTATTGTGCCAACTGGGTAGCATTGGCCGCAGTACCATGCACCAGCGTGTAAACGTGCTGGACAAAATCATCCCCGGTCAGCTGTGCGCCTTTCTTCTGCGATTCGGCAGAATTGAGCAGCGTAGTGATCATTTGTGCAAACGTATCGCCGCTGTACAGCGTTTTACTCCAGGTATCCAGACCTGCAGCGTCAACGCCGCGGCCAGGAATACTCAGGAACGCGGCTGCGACCTGCTCCTGGAAGTTCAACGCTGGCAATTCACCCGGCTGCCATACGTGCGTCGCCGCCTGGAAGTGTTGCTGAGCTACGGTATCACCGGCGGCTACGGTATCTTTCAGTGCACCGATTACCTGCGCCACCACGTCACCGCGGCTAGCGCCACCGTTAATTGTCTCTTGATAAGAGGCCAGCTCGGCGCTGGTTGGGGCACGTTCATAGGCATTCTGGAACAGCGCGGTGATGAATGCGCTATCGGACACGCCATTCAGCGGACTGTTGTTGACGAAACTTTGCGCGATGTCAGCCAGCGTTTTAGCGCCGTTCGCCAGCACGGTACCCCAGTAGTTGACGCCTTCCTGGGTTTGCGTCAGACCGACAACGTGGAAGATCCCCTGAACGTCAGCGGCACCAGCGGAAGCCGCTGCGCTGGCAACCGGGAACAGAGACTGCTCAACTTTGGTTTCAAAGGCGCTTTGCTGAGCCAGTGTGGTGGCGTCAAAGCCCTGATAGCCAATTAAATCACCGATGATGGAACTTACCGCAGAGGCGGATGTTGCACCGTTAGCCAACAGTTCGGCCAGCACGGTGCCGCTTGGTGCACTGCCGTGAACGTTGGTGTAAATGGAGGTCACAATCTCGCTGGTGCTGCGCCCGGCATAGGCAGCCGTACCGGCAATGAATTTCTGAGCAAGTTGCTCTAAAGAAAGTGCATTGGTTTCAACCTTTTGCGAAAAATAGTCTAACCCTGCTTTATCAATATTCTTCCCGGAAATCGCCAGGAAAAAGGCAGCAGTTGTTTGCTGTGTGACTAATGTGGCCATACGTTACCCCTTTAGATATAACCAGAGCTGAAAAACCTAAGCATATTAAGCAGCAGGCCTGTTTAATAAATCACAGGACCCGCAATCCAAATAAATGTGCATGCACGCGAAAACGGCCAAATGTTAAAAAAGACGCATTAATGGCAATTCTGTTTTCACCGTTTAAGCAAAGGAGTGAAAGCGATTTTTGTCAAGATGGTCGGATTATTTTTATTTTTTTAATTATTCGATGGAGAGCTAAGCTTTTTTATTCGGCGGAAATGGCGCTGACCAGAGAAAGGCAAAAATCTTTTTAACAGAGTTATTATAGGGTTATATTTCCAAAAATTATTGTTTATTATTAGTATTCTAATGATTCAATTTGGTGACATTAGGCAAAGTGAACGATTCTTCACCGCACTAACCCTATAGTAACTGATGTTATGCTTTTTGCCTGTCTGTTTATCTAAGAAACCCTATAAGATTCATATTGTTATTTATTCTCTCTGCGATGATTTTTTTTTCGTTGTTATCTTGCCGAAACTCGGATTGTCTAACTATAGTTAATGAAAAAGCCGCTGTAGTCTTGAGCAGGGTTGGGATGATGAGCGTATTAAGATTTTCCTTAGTACGTATCACTGTGGATTTGACTGGCAGCGTAGGTGAAGTAAGGATAAAAAGTGAACCAATTCATACCGCGCAATGAGATTGCGGATGTTATACGCACACGCAGTAAAGTTTTTTGGACCGTTGGTATATTTACTGCATTTATAAATTTATTAATGCTCGTTCCTTCTGTTTACATGCTTCAGGTATATGACAGGGTTCTTCCTTCGCGTAATGAAATCACTTTGCTGATGTTAACGCTGATCATGCTGGGGTTGTTCGGCATGATGGCCATGCTGGAATACGTGCGCAGCATGGTGGTGATCCGCATCGGCAGCCAACTGGATATGCGCCTCAATACGCGTATCTACACCGCAGCATACGAATCAAATCTTAAAAACGGCTCGTCCGACGCCGGGCAAATGCTGGGCGATCTGACTACGTTGCGTCAATTTCTCACCGGTAGCGCCTTATTTGCGTTTTTTGATGCGCCCTGGTTTCCGATCTACCTGCTGGTGATTTTCCTCTTCAATCCGTGGTTGGGACTTTTTGCCCTGGTCGGATCGCTGCTGTTGATCGCGCTGGCGGTGATTAACGAAATGGTGTCGAAAAAGCCGTTGGGGGAGGCCAGCAAACTGTCCATCATGTCCGGCAGTCTGGCGAGCACCAATTTGCGCAATGCGGAAGTGATCGAAGCGTTGGGCATGTTGCCGAATTTAAAGCGTCGTTGGTTTGGTCTGCATCAGCGGTTCCTCAATAGTCAACGTGTGGCCAGCGAACGCGCTGCCAGAGTGACCTCGGTAACCAAATTCGTCCGTCTTTCGTTGCAGTCGCTGGTGCTGGGGCTCGGGGGATGGTTGGCGATCGACGGTCACATCACGCCGGGGATGATGATCGCCGGTTCGATTCTGATGGGGCGAACCCTGGCGCCGATTGAACAGGTGATTAACGTCTGGAAGAGCTGGAGCGCCGCCAAACTGTCCTATGGCCGTCTGGTCAAGTTGCTGGATGAGCATCCGCAGCGCGGAACCGGCATGTCGCTGCCGCGTCCGGAAGGGGTACTGTCGGTCGAGGGCGTTACCGCCGCTCCGCCGGGATCCAAGGTCGAAGCGGTGTTGCACAACGTGAGCTTTGCGCTGCAGCCCGGCGACGTGTTGGGGATTATCGGCCCGAGTGCATCGGGCAAGTCGACGCTGGCGCGTTTGCTGGTCGGTATCTGGCCGGTCAGCGAAGGTATTGTCCGCCTGGACAATGCCGACATTTATCAATGGAACAAGGACGAACTGGGGCCGTACATCGGCTATCTGCCACAGGATATCGAGCTGTTCGCCGGCACCATTGCCGAGAACATCGCCCGCTTTAACGAAGTGGACTCCGAAAAGGTCATCGAGGCGGCCAAACTGGCCGGCGTGCATGAACTCATTTTGCGCTTCCCGAAAGGCTATGACTCGATTATCGGTAACGGCGGAGCCGGCCTGTCCGGCGGCCAGAAACAGCGTATCGGGCTGGCGCGGGCCTTATATGGCGATCCGTCGCTGGTGGTGCTCGACGAGCCGAACTCCAATCTGGACGACGCCGGCGAGAAAGCCTTGAACCAGGCAATTCTGTTCCTCAAACAGCGCAATAAAACCGTGATCCTGATTACGCACCGCACCAATTTACTGTCGATGACCAGCAAACTGTTACTGCTGACCAATGGCGTGGTCAATGCGTTTGGTCCAACGCAACAGGTATTGCAGGCGTTGACCAATGCGCAGAAAGCCCAGGCTAGCCAACAGGCGGTGCGCGCGGTGAATACACCGACGGATGAAGGCAACTTCCCAAAAACTCAAACAAATTAGTTGTGAACTTGCCTGGCGGTGCTGTCATGGCCGCCTGCAGTCAAAGGAGTTGGTATGTCTATGCAAATTGGCGAGCCGCAGGACTCGTATTCACAGCAGATCCCGCAGGATGAACGTCGTTTTACCCGCATGGGGTGGCTGGTGGTGGGCGTGGGGCTGTTTGGCTTCTTCGCCTGGGCGGCCTTCGCGCCGTTGGACAAAGGCGTGGCGTCACCAGGCTCGGTGATCGTGTCCGGTAACCGCAAAACGGTGCAGGCGCCGGCCAGCGGTATCATCAAAAACATCGCGGTAAAAGAAGGCGACAAGGTCAAGGCCGGCGAAGTATTGGTACAGCTGAGCCAGGTACAGGCGCAGGCGCAGGTTGATTCACTGCGCGATCAGTATTACACCACCCTGGCGACGGAGGGCAGACTGCTGGCCGAACGCGATGGGCTGGATAAAGTCACCTTTTCACCGGTACTGCTGCAGTTGCAAACGCAGCCGCGGGTAGCGGAAATCATTGCGCTGCAAAACCAGCTGTTCCATTCACGTCGCCTCGGCCTGCAAAGCGAAATTGATGGTTATAAACAATCGATGGATGGCATGCGCTTCCAGTTGAAAGGGTTGCAGGATTCCAAGGTCAATAAAAACATCCAGCTTGCCAGCCTGCGCGAGCAGATGAACAGCATGAAACAGCTGGCGGCAGACGGCTATCTGCCGCGCAACCGCTATCTGGAAGTGCAGCGCCAGTTTGCCGAAGTCAATGGCAGCATCGATGAGACCTTGGGACGCATTGGTCAACTGCAGAAACAGCTGCAAGAGTCGCAACAGAAAGTGGATCAACGTTTTGCCGATTATCAACGGGAGGTTCGAACCCAGCTGGCGCAAACGCAGATGGACGCCAGTGAATTTAGAAACAAGCTGGAAATGGCGAACTTCGATCTGGGCAATACCGCAATCACCTCACCGGTCGACGGCACGGTGGTCGGTTTGACTATTTTCACTCAGGGGGGCGTCGTGGGAGCGGGAGATCACCTGATGGATGTGGTGCCAAGCCAGGCCAATCTGGTGGTGGATGCGCGCTTGAAGGTAGACATGATCGACAAGGTCTATCATGGCTTGCCGGTCGATCTGATGTTTACCGCCTTCAATCAGAACAAAACCCCGAAAATAGAAGGCTCGGTGACGCTGATTTCCGCCGACAGACTGGTGGATAAGGCCAACGGCGAACCTTATTACCAGATGCAGGTAACGGTGACGCCGGAAGGGATGAAAAAGCTCAACGCGGAAGAAATCAAGCCGGGTATGCCGGTTGAGGTGTTTGTTAAAACCGGTTCGCGTTCGCTGCTCAGTTACCTGTTTAAACCTATTTTGGATCGCGCTCATACTTCATTGACTGAGGAATAATTTTGAATCGATTTAAACGGCGGGCGACTGGCCTGGTGGCCAGCGCCTGTATGTTTGCGATGTCTGCGCCGGTTTATTCGATAGGGATTTTGGACGCATACTCGCTGGCACTTGATAAGGATCCGACCTTCCAGGCGGCATTAAAAGAGAAGCAGGCAGGGGACGAAAACAAAAATATCGGTCGAGCCGGCTTGCTGCCAAAAGTGGCATTCAACTACCAGAACGCCCCCAAGAACTGGCAAACGGTGAAACAACCGCAGAGCAATATATTTACCGGCGAAACGATCCAGACCACCAACAGTCAGCAATATCGCAGTTATTCCGGCTCGGTGACGCTGACCCAGCCGGTGTTCGATTACGAGGCCTATGCGCGATATAAAGCCGGCGTGGCACAGACGCTGATGTCTGATGAGCGTTACCGTGCCAAATTTATGGATCTGGCGGTGCGCGTGGTTGGCGCTTACGTCGAAGTCGCGTATGCCAAAGATCAGATTGCCTTGGCAGAAGCGCAAAAGGCGGCCTATAAAGAACAGCTGGCGCTCAACGATCGTTTGCTGACTGCCGGTGAGGGGACGGTCACCGACCTGTCCGAAACGCAGGCGCGTTATAGCCTGGCCGAAGCGCAGGAGATCGAAGCGCGCGACGCGCTGGACGCGGCGCAGCGGGAACTGGAAGTGATCATCGGCATGCCGCTCAGCCAGTTTGACGAGTTACAGGTATTGCGGCCGGGCAAATTCCAGATCGCGCCGTTGATCCCCTCCAAGTTTGAGGAGTGGCAGAAAATTGCCATGCAGAACAACCCGGAACTGGCGGCTTCGCGTCATGGGGTGGATGCAGCCAAGTACGATGTGGAACGCAGTCGTGCCGGCTTTATGCCGCAGGTACAGATTTACGCCAGCCATTCCGAGAATGACTCCAGCAGCGATAACACCGTCAACCAGAAATACCGCACCGACAGCATTGGCGTGCAGGTCAGCATGCCGATCTATTCGGGCGGCGGTGTCGCCGCCTCGACCCGCCAGGCGGCGGCACGCTATGGTCAGGCGATGTACGAGATGGATGCGCAGGTAGGCACCACGCTCAACGATTTGCGTAAACAGTTTAATTTGTGCATCAGTAGTCGCGCCAAGCTGGCGGCCTATGAGCTGGCGGTCAAATCGGCCACCACCCAGGTGGAGGCCACGCGTAAAAGCGTGCTGGCCGGGCAGCGTGTCAACGTTGACGTGCTCAACGCCGAGCAGCAACTGTACAGCGCGCAACGCGATCTGGCGTCGGCCAAATACACCTACATAAAATCCTGGATCACCTTGCTGAGCGATTCCGGCACCCTTGATGAGAACGATGTGAAACGCGTAGCGCAGTATTTCGCGCGGGCGAAGTAGGCATTTCCCCGGCCTGACGGTGTCTTACCGTCGGGCCTTTTCAGTTCTTTCTGACAGATCTCGGCGCGGCCTCGTTTTACTCTCATCCAGCCTTATGACCTCGGACGTGAAGGTTGACCGCAGCAACCCGCGGTTTTTTTGTCCATTTCTACTTTGATGACGGTGACAGTTAGCACACAGAAAGATAATTAAGGAGTAGAATAAGGCAGCTGAGTTCGAACTATATCGTGCCATCGGGCACAAATGAGGAGAAGTTATGGCGATTTTGGTCACCGGCGGTGCCGGCTATATTGGGTCACATACCGTATTGGCGCTGTTAGAGCGTGGTGAAAATGTCGTAGTACTGGATAACTTGTCGAACGCATCCGAGGTATCTCTGCACCGGGTCGAACAATTAACCGGCAAGGCCGCGGTGTTCTATCAGGGCGATATCCAGGATCGCGTATGCCTAAAGCGCATTTTTGACGCGCATGACATCTCCTCGGTGATTCATTTTGCCGGTCTGAAGGCGGTCGGTGAGTCTACCCGCAAGCCGTTAGAATATTACCAGAACAACGTTGCCGGCACCCTGGTTCTGCTGCAGGCGATGCGCGAGGCCGGCGTACACCAGTTTATCTTCAGTTCTTCTGCCACCGTCTATGGCGCCAATGCGCCGGTACCGTACGTAGAAACCACGCCGATCGGCGGCACAACCAGCCCTTACGGCACCTCAAAGCTGATGGTCGAGCAGATTCTGCAGGATTTCGCCAAGGCCGAGCCGGCGTTTTCCATTATCGCGCTGCGCTACTTCAACCCGGTGGGAGCGCATCCTTCGGGGCTTATCGGTGAAGATCCGAACGGTATTCCTAACAACCTGTTGCCGTACATTGCGCAAGTGGCCATCGGCAAACTGGAGAAGCTCGGTATCTTTGGCGGCGACTATCCGACCAAGGATGGCACCGGGGTGCGTGATTACATTCACGTTATGGATCTGGCCGAAGGGCATCTGATGGCGATGGATCATTTAAACGGCAACAGCGGCTGCAAAGCCTACAATCTCGGCGCCGGGGTCGGTTACTCGGTGCTGGAGATGGTTCATGCCTTTGAAAAAGCCGCTGGGGTAACGATCCCCTATCAAATTCTGCCACGCCGAGACGGCGACCTGCCGGCGTTCTGGGCCGATGCCGCGTTGGCCAAGCGGGAGCTGGGTTGGGAAGTCAAACGCGGCATTGATGAAATGATGCGTGATACCTGGAACTGGCAGAGCAACAATCCCCAGGGATATAAAAAGTAAAATCAACCCGTTGCCGGCAAGCGGATCCGCTGCGGAATAAGCTTTGCCGGCAAGGTAATAACGTGCGTTATTATCTGCTGGTGCATCAGATCGCTATTTGACTCGGCCAACTGAGGCGCAAATTAAATATGCGGTTCTGGCGTCGGGCAGGGCAAGCGCTAAGATATGTCTTAGCGGAGGCAAATCAGGCAATCGGTTTTTTTTAAATCATTTGTATTTGCTGGCGAGGGGAAAACGGCCTACTATCGCTGGCCAGCGGCGCTGTTGGTGTTTCAGTCGCTATGGTAATATTGGCCAAATTTGTTTAGTAAATGTATTAACAGCGGTTATCTAATTGACACGCGCTGGCAGAAACTGGACGTCAAGCCGGGCGTTTTTGGTCGATGAACGCCGTTTATGAAATCCCCAGTGCATTGGTAGCTGCAAGCCAAGGGCGGTAGCGTGCATAAAATCGGCGCTGTCGAGGCGTGCTGCAGGTTTAAACCCCGATGTTATTTCCGAACCAAACAAGTCGCCGGCGTATAATGTAAACGGTTTTCATTACGCAGTACGGCTATCTGTTAAATTTTCTTCATTGTTTGCTGGCGAGTTAAGCCAGAAATAATGCCATTTTCGTCAAACCGTGGCCTTCTGAAACAGGTTTGAGTAATAAACAAGCGCATGGCTGAGTAGTAAAATGATTAAAGAAATATTATCAGATGGTTTTTATTCGCTGATTAATAAAATATGTTATTTCAGTCTTAAAACGCTGGCCATTATCCTTATTACCCGTTCTTTAGGTATCGAAAACGGCGGGGACTTTGTGCTGCTGGTCGGTATCATCGAAATCATGCGGATCGTGGTTGATTTCGGTGTCGATGTATTTGTTATCCGTCGTTATACCGAATTACAGCAGCAAGAAAGAACGCGGTTGCTTGAGTTGGTGTGTTTACAAAAAATCAGCGTTGGTGTGATCGTCAGCCTGGTGGTTTTTTCCGTGTTGATTTTCCAAGGCTATGAGGCAGGTTTCCTGCTGCCATTAGCGCTGGTGTTGCCTTTCTCGTTATTATTTAATCTGGCAGTCAGTTATTTTCAGTCGCAGAACAATAACCGCATGCTGTTGGATCGGGTTATTTTGGCCACGTTGTTACTGGGGGTGTTTTTTGCCATCAGTTATTTTTCGGCCATGGCGTTATCACCCTGGGTATATCTGTGCGTTGAGGTGATCTTCTCGTTGCTGGTGGTGAGTAAACTGATGTTCGCCACCGATTTTTCCTGGCTGCGGGTATTGCGCCTCAGCCGGTTAAAAGAGATTGCGCCGCTCTATCGACATACCTACAGCATTGGGCTTACTGCGGTTATCGTCATATTTTACAGCCGTCTGGATAACTTCTACATCAAGCATTTCTCGCCGGAAAACCTGGCTGCCTATGGGCAGGTTTTCCGCATGGTCGATCCGCTGGTGATGGTGTCATCGGTGCTGTCGACGGTGGCATATGCCAAGTTCTGCGGTATTCCGCTCGGTTTCAATCGTAATTGCTCGGCGTTGTTAACCAAGTTTTTCGGCTTGATTATTGGCTACACCCTATTTTCGACGCTCGCTTATTACCTGTTGATACTGCTGTTTGGCAAGTATTTCCTGCTGGATAATGCGTATACCCAAAGCCTGATCGTGATCTTCTTAATGATTGCCGCGGTCAAGTGCGTTAACGGCGCGCTGACGGCAATGCTGCAATCGCAAGGGTTATTCAAGGTCGGTCTGTTTACCTCCATTCTGTGCTTTATCGTCGCATTGCCGGCGATGTACTATGCCACCACCCGTTGGGGGGTGACTGGCACCGCAGGCTCTATTCTGCTGGTAGAGTCGATCAGTTTTGTCTGCTTATTACTCTTCCTGTTTATCTATATGAAAAAAGACAAGCCTACTTTATGAGCCAAACCTATTCCCCCCTGCAGATAGACATGAGGAAGCAAAATGTCGTTTTGACATTTTCTCTTGCCGCGCTGTTTGCGGTTTTCATGGCGATAACCTCGGCGCTGAACCTGCTCGACAGTAACAGAAATATTACCTTTGCCATCGTCAGTATCCTCTTCTTCAGCGTGTTGGCGTTTTTCTACTTTAACCGGATACGTTACTTCTCGCTGGCGCTGATGTTCTGCTTTATGTTTTCGCTGATACTGGGCATACCGGCGGTCTATCTTATCTATACGACCACGGACGCCAATTTTCAGCTTTTTTTACTGTCGGTTATCTGGGTCAACCTGTTCCTGTTTGCCTGCTGTCCTCTGTTTGAGGTCAAGGCCACGACCTGGCGCAACGAGTATCAGTTAAGCCAGATTTTCTATCTGGTGTTTCTGCTGGTGGCGGTTTGCCAGTTTTATAAAATATTTGTCTACGCATCATTCCTGATTTCTTCCGGGCTGGGTCACTTGGCGATTTATACCGAGGGCGATGAGTTGCACGCCTCGGTGCCGTTTATCATTCGTTCGATCAGCGGGTTCTCCAATGTGCTCGGTCTGGCGGTGTTCCTGTTCCCCAGCTCTAAAAAGGTGAAGTTCATTGGCTTGTTGATGATTGCCTCGGATCTGGTGATCGGCGTCAGGAACAAGTTTTTCTTCTCATTGATGGCGCTGTTCATTTTGGTGGCAATACAAAACAGACAACGGGGTTACCAGCTGTTTAAGCGTATGACCGGGGTGGTACCGGTGATCGCGGTGTTTGTGTTGCTCAGCGTGGTGTCATACGTGCGTGAAGGTTTTACCATCGATTTCACCAGCTACCTGCTGATCGTGCTGGATTCGCTTTCTTCGACCGTGTTTGGCATCAAGGACGTACTGCAAATGTCGAGCGGGCCGGAGGTATTGGCCGGCGTCGACCCGGCCCTGGTGTTCAGACAGTTCTTCGATCTGATTGGCATCGGTAGCGGTGACGCAACGGTTGCACAGGCCTATACCCATGTGGCGCTCTCCGGTGCCAGCGAGGGGATTGCCCTGTCATCGTCGATTCTGCTTGAGTCGATGATTGTCTCCACGGTGCTGTTCCCGCTGGTGCTGTTCGGCTATTGCATCCTGTTTATCGTGGTGATTGATAAATTATTGCAAACGCGCAATCCAATTCTGAACCTGTGCGGTATCGCCATGCTGCCGTTCCTGTTCTATACGACCCGCGCGGAGATGGTTCAACCCTTCGTCTCGTTGTTTAAAGCGTTGCCCGTTATTTTGATTTCCTATCTTTTTTTTGTAAGGCCACAGCAATCTGATGAAAAAAATCTTGATTAACAATTTTTTCTCTGGCTACCTCCATCGAGGTATCCCGGTATACTGTGACAATCTTGCGTTTGCCCTGAATAAACTGGGCTATGAGTGTGTCCAGCTGCGCATGCCTCGTTTATGGTACAAGCTGCCACGCGGGCTGATTAATATTCTCTTTGTACTGTTCGAGCAATGCTACGTACCGCTTTACGCCTGGTTTTCACGGGCGACAGTCACCATTTATCCTTATAATTCGATCGCCCTGTTGGGGGCGCTCTCGCCAAAGTCGGTGATGGTGGTGCATGACTTTATCCCGAATAAAAAAACCAGCTTTGCGGCGTTGTATATTCGTATCAGTCAGCAGTTTGCCTGCGCCTTGAAGCGCAAGGTGTTTTTTGTTTCCCAGGCGATCTTGCGGCAGGCCAATATCTATAACTGCTTCCCGGCGTGTGAAAAGCGCGTTTTACTCAACGGTTTTTATCGCTTCGAGAGCCTGATTGCCAAAACCAGCCCTTCGGATGAAAAGTTCATCCTGCTGTGTTCCGGACGCGGCGAAAACAAAGATTTCCACGGCGCGCTGATGCTTTACCTGCAAAGCGGGTTATACCGCCAGCTGCCGCTGCGGGTGATTGGCATGAGCGGCGATCGTTCGATGCTCGCACGGCCCGAGTTCGCGGCTATTCAGCAGCACGTGACCATCTATCCGCAGATTGCCGATGAAGACATTGTCGCACTGTATCACTCTTGTTCGTTTGTCTGGGCGCATTCGCTTAACGAAGGGTACGGGCGTACCATTGCCGAAGGTAAACTGGCCGGTAAACTGGTCCTGGCGTCCGACATTGCTACCTTCAAAGAGCAGCGTGACGAATTTGTCTGGCTGTACCGCGACGGCCATGACTTCAAGCAAGGGCTGGCCGCCATGGAGCGTTTCTTGGGGCAAGGGTTTGGCGACGCGTTTTATTCGCCGCGTGCGCCGCAAGAGCATCATCAAATAGAAAGTGAATTAAACCGTCTACTGAAGAGAGGGAACGGTGAATAAAATTTTGATAGTCACCCCGCGGTTTCCATATCCGGTAATTGGCGGTGACCGTTTGAGAATATTTAATATTTGCAAAGAACTCGCCAAAAAGTATGAATTGATTCTGGTCTCTCTCTGTGAAACGCCAAGCGAATTAAACTATCCGGTGCCGCAGGACGGCGTATTTTCAGAAGTGCATCGCGTCATGTTGCCCACCTGGAAATCCCGACTGAACACACTGCTGACAATGGTAAACGTTTTTAAACGTACGCCATTGCAGATTGCCTACTACCGTTCGGACGAGTTTCAACAGCTGGTCAACAGCAAGGCCAGAGAGTGTCAGCTGTTATTGGCGCACCTGGTGCGCACCAGCGAATACATCGTTAATCTTCCCCAACCTAAAGTGGTAGAGATGACCGACGCCATCTCGATGAATTACGAACGGGTGCGTCAGGTCGCGGGTAAGGCGGGGTTAAAAAACTTCATTTACTCGCTCGAGCAAAATCGCTTGAACTGTTATGAAAGACAATTAATCGAAAAAATTGATTTGGCAGTATTTGTTTCTAAAGTAGACAAAGAATATTTATATAAAAATAACTACGATAATAAAGTTTTGGTGTGTTCTAACGGCGTAGATATGTCGTCCTACACTAACAGCGAAAAGAATGATTCAAAACGTTTGGTCTTTATCGGCAATATGAATTCCGTGCAGAACATGGATGCCGCCCTGTGGTTTGCCAGTAAAGTGATGCCGGTATTACGCCAGCATGGCGATTATACCTTCGTGGTGATTGGCCGTATCCAAGAAAGCAGCATCAAGAGCCTGCTGCAGTACCCAGGCGTTGAAGTGACGGGGGAGATCGAAGACATCGGTCATTATACGGTGCCGGCACTGGCCGGTATCTGTTCCGTGCGCCTTGGCGCCGGCGTGCAAAACAAAGTGCTGGAATATATGGCGCATGGCATTCCGGCGATTGTTTCTTCCATCGGTTATGAAGGCATCCATGCGCAGCCGGATCGGGATCTGATCATTGCCGAAAGCGTAGACGACTACGTACAGGCAGTTTTGAAACTGAACAGCAATCAAGACTACTATCAACGCATTTCGCTAAACGGCAAGGCCTTCATTGCACGCAATCAAAGCTGGGCCACGCAATTACAACCGTTTGTCGAGCAGATTGATAAATTAATCGAAGGTTAACTCATGTCCAAGTTAATTCCTGTCATCATGGCAGGTGGTACCGGCAGCCGTCTGTGGCCTCTGTCGCGCGAAGCTTTTCCCAAGCAGTTTTTATCGATTGATAATACGGGCTTCAGTTTATTGCAGCAAACCCTGCAGCGCCTGACCGGTCTGCAAGGCATCGAGGTTGCGGATCCGTTGGTGATTTGCAATGAACAGCATCGCTTCCTGGTTGCTGAGCAACTGCGCGAAATCGAACGTCTGGGTAGCAATATCATCTTGGAGCCAAGTGGCCGTAACACCGCGCCGGCAGTGGCGCTGGCTGCGCATTTGGCAGCGGAAAGCAGCCCGGGTGATACGCTGTTGGTACTGGCCGCTGACCATTTGATCAAGAACGTGGATGTTTTCCACCGCGCAATTAACCTGGCAATGGAATACGCTGCCAAACGGCAGTTGGTCACCTTCGGCATCATCCCTGAACATCCGGAAACCGGTTACGGTTACATCAAACGCGGTAGTGCGTTCTGCGATGCGTGCTTCGAGGTTGATGCCTTCGTGGAAAAACCCTGCCTTGAAAAGGCGCGGGAATATTTGGCCAGCGGAGAATATAGCTGGAACAGCGGCATGTTTATGTTCAAGGCGGAGACCTTCCTGGCCGAATTGAAAACCCTCAGCCCGGAAATTTATCAAATCACGCAACGCTCGATTCAGCAAAGCCACCGTGATATGAACTTTATTCGCGTCGATGAGCAGATTTTCAATCATTGTCCAAGCGACTCGATCGACTACGCGGTGATGGAAAAAACCCAGGCGGCGGTGGTGATCCCGATCGATGCCGGCTGGAGCGACGTGGGTTCCTGGTCTTCGTTGTGGGATGTGTCCGATAAAGATGCGCAGGGTAACGTGACGGACGGCGAAATCATCTCCATCGACTCGAGCAATAACTATATTTCTTCAGAGAACGCTTTGGTCGCTACTATTGGCCTAGAAAATATAGTTGTCATCAATACCAACGATGCATTGCTCATTTCGGTAAAAGACCGGGTGCAGGAAGTGAAAAAAGTGGTCGATGAACTGAAAAAACGCAACCTCCACCACTTCCGCCAGCATTCATCGGCCTACCGCCCGTGGGGGAAAATCAGCGATATTGACCGCGGCGAACACTTCGAAGTGAAGAAAATCATCGTTCGTCCGGGGGAGGGCCTGTCGGTGCAGCGCCACCTGCATCGTGCCGAGCACTGGGTGGTGGTCAGCGGGATGGCAAAAGTAAACGTTGATGGTAACGAGTTTTATCTGGCGGAAAACCAGTCGACCTTCATCGCCGCCGGTAGCGTTCATACGCTTGAAAACCCGGGTAAAATCGATTTGGAAATGATTGAGGTCAGGTCCGGACATTATCTGGGTGAAGATGACATCGAGCGTTTGCACGATCGCTACGGGCGGATTTAAGGCAACGGTGTCGAAAATACGTTGAGGTGTTTATCGCCGAGCAGGCGCGAGGCAAGCTTGCCAGTGGAGATGCGCTCGCATTGCGGCCGAAGGTCGAGTTGTCGGCTAACGGGCAATTAATGAAAGAAAAAACAGAAGAAATTCTCGCGGTGCTGACGCGTTAAGAATTCATGTCATTTGCAGATGTGTGGAATAAAAATGAGCAATTACGCGGAGTTACTGCGTGTTTTTCTTACTTTTATTGCCTATCACATCAATTGCTATCCTCTTTCCTTGTACCTGAGTTAACATGCTTGATACATAGCTGAGGCACGAGTTGTAGCCTCAGACGTCCTACTTCAGACAGGAGTTAGTAATGTCCAAACAACAAATCGGCGTTGTCGGCATGGCGGTAATGGGCCGCAATCTGGCACTCAACATCGAAAGTCGCGGTTATACCGTTTCCATCTTCAACCGTTCTGGAGACAAGACTGACGAAGTTATCGCCGAGAACCCGGGTAAAAACCTGGCGCCGTACTATACCGTCGAAGAATTCGTTGAATCGCTGGAAAAACCACGTCGCATTTTGCTGATGGTCAAAGCAGGCGAAGCAACCGATAAGACTATCGCGTCTTTGACGCCGCATCTGGATAAAGGCGACATCCTGATCGACGGTGGCAACACCTACTATCAGGACACCATTCGCCGTAACCGCGAACTGTCTGACCAGGGTTTCAACTTCATCGGCACCGGCGTTTCCGGCGGTGAAGAGGGCGCGCTGAAAGGTCCTTCCATCATGCCTGGCGGCCAGAAAGAAGCCTATGAACTGGTTGCGCCAATCCTGGAGAAAATCGCCGCGGTTGCCGAAGGCGAACCTTGCGTGACCTACATTGGCGCCGACGGTGCCGGTCACTACGTGAAAATGGTACACAACGGCATCGAATACGGCGACATGCAGCTGATTGCCGAAGCCTACTCGCTGCTGAAGCAGGCGCTGAACCTGAGCAACGAAGACCTGGCCACCACCTTTGCCGAATGGAACAAAGGCGAACTGAACAGCTACCTGATCGACATCACCAAAGACATCTTCACCAAAAAGGATGAAGAAGGTAAATACCTGGTTGATGTGATCCTCGACGAAGCCGCCAACAAAGGCACTGGCAAGTGGACCAGCCAGAGCTCGCTGGATCTGGGTGAGCCACTGTCGCTGATCACCGAGTCGGTGTTTGCGCGCTACCTGTCCTCGCTGAAAGAGCAACGCGTTGCCGCGTCCAAAGTGCTGAGCGGCCCAACGGCGGCGGTCATCTCCGGTGACAAGGCCGAGTTTGTCGAAAAAGTGCGTCGCGCTCTGTACCTGGGCAAAATCGTTTCTTACGCGCAGGGCTTCTCACAGCTGAAAGCGGCGTCCAAAGAAAATAACTGGGATCTGAACTACGGCGAGATCGCCAAGATCTTCCGCGCCGGCTGCATCATTCGTGCGCAGTTCCTGCAGAAGATCACCGATGCCTACGCAGAAAATGCCGACATCGCCAACCTGCTGCTGGCGCCTTACTTCAAGCAAATCGCCGACGAATACCAGCAGGCGCTGCGTGATGTGGTTTCCTATGCGGTACAAAACGGTATCCCGACGCCAACCTTCTCCGCTGCCATCGCCTACTATGACAGCTACCGTTCTGCGGTGCTGCCGGCGAACCTGATCCAGGCGCAGCGCGACTACTTCGGTGCGCACACTTACAAGCGCACCGATAAAGAAGGCGTGTTCCACACCGAATGGCTGAGCTGAGTTTCCAGCGGTCATAAGGTTTAAAAACAAAACGTTCTTCCGCCTGGAAGAACGTTTTTGCATCTTCTCCAGCATCTCCCTCATCGCGTCATTTGTCACACGGCAACGCGCAATTTTTTGATTTTCATGCCTGTTAATTGTCTGAGAAATATATGACTTTTGAAAATAAACCGTTAGCCTCTTCACGCGGCGATGACTTTTCCCTGATTGGCGTCGTACTCCAGTTATGGCAGGGTAAAAAGACGATAATTATTTCGATCATAGTGACATTGATTCTGGGTGGCATTTATTTGGCGGTTGCCAAACAGCAATGGACCTCGGAAGCGGTGGTGAGTCGTCCGACGGCCGGCCAGCTGGCCAACTACAATACTGCGCAAAATATTATTTTCACCTCTTCGCCACAGGATAAAACCTCTATTCCGGCGTTGCAGGAACTGCTGTTCAACCGCTTCAATGGAACCATGACTTCCTTGTCGATGTCGTTACAACGTATGAAAACGCCATTGAAACTGAACGTTAATCCTTTGGTCAGCGGCTCCAACGATCCTCTGCGGATCTCCTTTACCGCTACCAGCGCCGCCGAAGCGCAGAAAAAACTGCAGGTCTACATTGATAACGTCAACCGCGTGGTGGTGAACGGTGCCAAAGATGACATTAAAAGCACGCTGGTGGTGAAGAAAAAGGAATTAAACGAAACGCTTGCCGCACAGTTGGGCGTGGCCGAAGAGAAAAAGAATCAGCGCTTGAAAGTGCTGCGCGAAGCCGTGAAAGTCGCGACGGCGGCCAAGATCCAGGAGCCGAAGGTCCAGATGTCGGAAGACCTGTCCGATGACAGCCTGTTCCTGCTGGGCGCACCGGCGCTGAATTCGTTGCTGGCCAACGAAAGTACGCGTCCTCTGGCGCTGGATCGTGAGTACTATGAAACCCAGCGTGCGTTGATTGCACTGAACAATTATGAAGAAAACCTGGACGGGTTGAGCGCCTACCGCTATATCCAGCGTCCCGATCTGCCCGAGTTGCGTGACAGTCCGAAACGCGCGCTGACCATTTTGCTGGCGCTGATTGTCGGCCTGATCGTCGGCTCGGCGATTGTCATTTTGCGCAATGCGGTGAAAGATCTGAAGAGAACGTCGTAACGATCGGATTATGTTGATTAAAACCCGGCGCTGCCGGGTTTTTTTTGGCCAAAATTCGGTTATTTGGCGTGGCGCTCGCGCAGACGGCCGATCACCGTACTGAGATCCAGCTGCTGATCCTGCAGCAATACCAGCAGATGGTAAATCAGATCTGACGCTTCGTTGGTCAGCTCGGCACGATCGTTGACCGTTGCGGCCAGTGCGGTTTCCACGCCTTCTTCGCCGACTTTTTGCGCGATGCGCTTGGTGCCGCTGGCGTACAGGCTGGCGGTGTAGGAACTGCTCGGATCGGCATGCTTGCGCTCTGCCAGCAACTGCTCCAACTGATACAGGAAGCCCCAGTCGCTGTTCGCCGGGTGGAAGCAACTGCTGTTGCCAAGGTGACAGGTCGGGCCGATCGGCCTGGCCAGAATCAGTAGCGTATCGTTATCGCAGTCCGGCGTGATGCTGACCACATTGAGGACGTTGCCGGAACTTTCGCCCTTGGTCCACAGGCGCTGTTTGCTGCGCGAGAAAAAGGTCACTTTGCCGCTTTGCTCGGTCGCTGCCAGCGCCTCCTGGTTCATATAACCCAGCATCAGCACTTCACCGGAAACGGCATGCTGGACGATCGCCGGCATCAGCTGGCCGGTTTTTTGCCAATCGAGCCGGTTTTTTTGTTGTTCTGTTAACACACGCGAATCTCCACGCCTTGATCGGCCAGGAACCGTTTCAGTTCGCCGATATTGATAATTTGCTTATGGAACACCGATGCGGCCAGGGCGCCGTCAACGTTGGCGTCACGGAAGGCCTGCAGGAAGTGTTCCATGGTGCCGGCGCCGCCCGAAGCGATCAGCGGCACGTTGCACACCTCGCGCACGCGCTGCAGCTGTTGCAGATCGTAGCCGTTACGCACCCCGTCCTGATTCATCATGTTCAGCACGATCTCGCCGGCACCGCGTTTTTGCACTTCTTTCACCCAGTCCAGCGTTTCCCATTGGGTAACGCGGGTGCGGCTTTCGTCGCCGGTATACTGATTGACGTGATACTTGCCGCTTTCGCTGTCATACCAGGTATCAATGCCGATCACGATGCACTGCACGCCAAAACGATCCGCCAGGCGACCGATCAGGCTGGGATCCGCCAATGCCGGTGAGTTGATCGAAATCTTGTCTGCGCCGAAAGACAGTATCTGGCTGGCGTCATCGACGCTTTTGATGCCGCCGGCGACACAGAAGGGAATATCGATCACTTCCGCCACGCGTGACACCCAGCTTTTATCCACCACGCGGCCGTCGCTTGAGGCGGTGATATCATAAAACACCAGCTCGTCGGCACCTTCTTGCGCATAACGCTGCGCCAGCGGCACGATGTCGCCAATGATTTCGTGGTTGCGAAACTGCACGCCTTTCACCACCTGTCCGTCCTTCACGTCCAGGCAGGGTATTATCCGTTTTGCCAGCATGCGATCGCCTCCTCAACGCTAAATTTACCTTCCAGCAGGGCGCGCCCCACGATAACGCCTTCTACGCCGCTGCCGCGCAGCGCCGCAATATCATCCAGCCCGCCAATGCCACCGGACGCCTGAAAGGCGATCTGCGGATAACGCTGGCAGATTTCCCGGTATAGCGCCACGTTGGAACCGGCCAGGGTACCGTCGCGTGAAATATCGGTACAAAGAACGTGTTTCAGACCATAGGGCAGAAACTGTTCAACCACCTGTTCCAACTGGGCGTCGGAATTTTCCTGCCAGCCGCTGATGGCTACCTGCTTGCTGCCTTCGGCATTGATGCGTACGTCCAGTGCCAGTACCAACGCGTCGGCGCCATAGCGCTCAAACCAGCTCTGCACCAGCGCCGGCTGTTTGACGGCGGTAGAGCCAATCACCACCCGGCTGGCGCCGGCCTCTAACAGCGCCTCAACGTCCTGTTGGCTGCGAATACCGCCGCCTACCTGCACCGGCACGTTCACCCCGGCCAGCAGTTTACGCAATAGCGGGATCTGGCGTGCCGTCGGGTCTTTGGCGCCGGTCAGATCCACCAGATGCAGCACCTGTGCGCCTTGCTGCTGATAATCCTGCAGCCGCAACAGCGGATCGCTGCCGTAGTCGCGTTGTTGGCCGTAATCACCCTGATGCAGGCGCACCACGTTGCCATCGATCAAATCCAAAGCGGGAATAATCATGCTGCCTACATCTCCAGAAAGTTTTTCAGCAGTTGCGCGCCGGCCGTACCAGAACGTTCTGGATGAAACTGCACGCCGAAGAAATTGTCTTTTTGCACGGCGGCGGTGAACGGCTCGCCGTAGTTGGCCTGGGCGATGGTGCTTGGGCATATTGGCATCGCATAACCGTGGACAAAATAAAAGTAGGTACCGTCGTCGATACCGCGGAACAGATGGTTGCCTGCCTGGGCCGATACCTGATTCCAGCCCATGTGCGGCAACGGCAGGCCAACGTCGCTCATCTGTTGTACCGGCGTGTCGATGATGCCGAGCGTTTTGATGCCGCCATTCTCATCGCTGCCGCTGGCCAACAGCTGCATGCCGAGACAAATGCCCAACACCGGCTGGGTGCAGGCCTTGATCAGCTCGATAAGTTCGCGCTGCTCCAGCTGTTCCATCGCCGCCTGCGCGGTGCCGACACCTGGCAGGAACAGTTTGTCGGCGCGCAGCACGATCTCGGGATCGCGGCTGACCGTCGGCTGGTAACCCAGGCGTTGCACCGCGTAGGTCACCGATGACAGATTGGCGCAGCCAGTATCAAGAATCACCACGTTCATCACAGCACTCCTTTCGAGCTCGGCAGGGTATTACCCTCAACGCGAATCGCCTGGCGCAGCGTGCGGCCGAACACCTTGAACAGGCTTTCTACCCGGTGGTGATCGTTTTTGCCCTTGGTCTTTAGGTGCAGCGTGCAGCCCATGGTATAGGACAGTGAACGGAAGAAATGTTCAACCATTTCGGTGCTCAGATCGCCAACGCGCTGATAGTTGAATTCCGCTTTATATTCGAGGTGCGGCCGGCCGGAAATGTCCATCGCGCAGCGCGCCAGGCATTCATCCATCGGTAACACGAAGCCGAAGCGCGCAATGCCGCGTTTGTCACCCAGCGCTTTATTCAGCGCTTCACCCAGCGCCAGCGCGGTGTCTTCCACCGTGTGGTGATCGTCGATGTACAGATCGCCGTTGACCTGGATATCCATACGGAAGCCGCCGTGGGTGGCGATCTGATCCAGCATGTGATCAAAAAAGCCGACGCCGGTTTTTATCTTGCTGCCGCCTTCACGATCCAGCCAGACGTTGACGTCAATCTGCGTTTCCTTGGTGACGCGATTTACGTGGGCATGGCGATCGCGCTGGGTCAACTGACGAGCGATCTCCTTCCAGCCGAGGGTTTCACGCTGATACAGCAAGCCCTGAATGCCCATATTGGCCGCCAGTTGCACGTCGGTCTGGCGATCGCCGATCACGTAGCTGTTGGCCACGTTGATCACGCCCGGTTCCAGATAATGTTTTACCAGCGCGGTTTTTGGCTTGCGGCAGTCGCAGTTGTCTGCCGGCAGGTGTGGGCAGATCAGGATATCCTCGAACTGAATCCCTTGCGACGACAGGATCTGCATCATCAGATTGTGCGGCGCATCGAAGGTATCCTGTGGGAAACTGGCGCTGCCGAGCCCGTCCTGATTGGTGATCATCACCAGGCTATAGCCTGCGGCCTGCAAT
Organism: Serratia odorifera; assembly: GCF_041448735.1. Classification (NCBI taxonomy): domain Bacteria; kingdom Pseudomonadati; phylum Pseudomonadota; class Gammaproteobacteria; order Enterobacterales; family Yersiniaceae; genus Serratia; species Serratia odorifera. The sequence continues at coordinate 292,341 of NZ_JBGMUT010000001.1, forward strand.
GCCAGCAGGGAAGGGATAACGTCTGGCTCCAGCGCCAGCTTGTCCAGGCGATCAACCTGGAAATCTTCGGGGGGTTCAGCAATCAGCGTGCCGTCACGGTCAATAAAGAGAAATTTCTGGCTCACATTGGCTCCTGGCGAGTCTCGGTTGCTCCGGGCAGGGTCTTGAGTGCGTCAATAACGCGCTGACATTCGTCGCGGGTGCCTATAGTGATACGCAGGCAACCGGACAGCCCAGGCTGTTTATTTTGGTCTCTCAAGATAATGCCCTGATCCCATAAGGTTTTAAATACATTACTTGAGGCGCTAAAGCGTACCAGCAGATAATTGCTGTCGCTGGCAAATACCTGTTCGACACAGGCGCAGTCAGCCAATGCCTGCTGCAGCCAACTGCGGTTGGCGGCAATCTCGCCAACCCGTTGGCGCATCACTCGCAGCCCTTCAACGCTCAACGCCTGTGCGGCGATATCGGCCACCGGAGTGGAGAGCGGATACGGGGCGATCACCTTCAGCAACAGTGCGATCAACGGTGGATTGGCCAGGGTAAAACCGCAGCGCAGACCCGCCAGCGCGAACGCTTTCGACAGGGTGCGCAGGATAGCCAGGTGTGGATAGTCGTTCAGCCAGCCGACCACGCTGGCCTGCGGGCAAAACTCGATGTAGGCCTCGTCAATCGCGACAATCGCCTTGCCTTTGGTCATCTCCAGCAGCGCGCGCAAGTCGTTCGGATCGATCAGGTTGCCGGTCGGGTTGTTTGGGCTGCAGACATACACCAGCTTGACGTGATCCAGGCTGTCGGCAATCGCCGGCAGATCGAGCTGCCAGTCGTCTTTCGCCGCTACCGTGCGGCGCTCGACGCCGAAGGTTTCGGCACTGACGGCGTACATGCCGTAGGTTGGCGGGCAAAACAGAATGGCGTCCTGACCCGGCTCGCAGAATGCGCGGATCAGCAGTTCGATGCCTTCGTCCGCGCCACGGCTGACCAGCACCTGCTGTTTCTGCACGCCGGCATATTCGGCATAGCGTTCAATCACCAACGCCGGCTGGCATTCCGGATAGCGATTGAAGGTCTGCGCGGTCAGTTCGAAGGTCGGCGCCAATGGATATTCATTGGCGTTCAGCCATACGTCGCCCTTGCCGCCGAGCCGGCGCGCCGACTGGTAAGGCGTTAACTCACGTACGTTCTGGCGTGCCAGATTGTCTATGCTCATGCTTGCTCCTTCAATGCGGCGACGCGCAGAGTGACGGCATTCTTGTGGGCGATCAGCTGTTCGGCAGCGGCAAGCTGCTCAATGGTGGCGGCCAGGTTGATAAAGCCTTGCGGCGTCAGTTCCTGCACCGTCATGCGCTTTTGGAAATCCGCCAGCCCCAGGCTGGAGCAGGTGGCGGTGTAACCGTAGGTCGGCAGCACGTGATTGGTGCCAGAAGCATAATCACCGGCAGATTCTGGCGACCAGTCGCCGAGGAACACCGAACCGGCGCTGGTGACGGCGTCGACCAGTTCGCGGGCGTTACGGGTCTGAATGATCAGGTGCTCCGGGCCGTACTGGTTGCTGATGCGCAGACATTCCGCCAGATCCTGTGCGACGATCAACCGGCTGCTGGCCAGCGCCTGACGGGCGGTTTCCGCACGCGGCAATGCGGCCAACTGCCGATCGACCTCGTCGGCCACCGCCTGTGCCATGGCGGCATCCGGCGTTAATAAAATCACCTGGGAATCCGGCCCGTGTTCGGCTTGCGACAGCAGATCGGAGGCGACGAACGCCGGGGTGGCGCCGCTATCGGCAATCACCAGCACTTCTGACGGGCCGGCGGGCATATCAATGGCGGCACCGTCGAGACGTTGGCTAACCTGACGTTTGGCTTCGGTGACAAAGGCGTTGCCCGGGCCAAAGATCTTGTCTACCCGTGGCACCGAGTCGGTACCGAATGCCAGCGCTGCGATAGCCTGTGCGCCGCCGACCTGGAATACCTCCTGTACCCCACACAGCTGCGCGGCATAGAGGATTTCGTCGGCAATCGGCGGTGGCGAGCACAGCACTACGCGGCGGCAACCGGCGATACGCGCCGGAGTTGCCAGCATCAGCACGGTAGAAAACAGCGGCGCAGAACCGCCGGGAATATACAGACCGACCGAGTCAATCGGGCGGGTGACCTGCTGGCAACGCACGCCGGGCATGGTTTCAATGTCCACCGTTGGCAGTCGTTGCGCGTTGTGGAAAGTGTCCACATTGCGTACCGCTACCGCCATCGCCTGTTTGAGATCGTCGCCCAGACGTGCGGCGGCGGCGGCGATCTGCTCGGCGCTGACGCGCAGCGTGCTCACCTCGGTGCGGTCAAATTTGGCGCTGTATTCGCGCAATGCGCGGTCGCCGTTGCTTTTAACGTTATCGAGGATCTCGCGCACCGTGCGGGTAATGCTGTCCGAGGCGGAAATCGCCGGGCGCATCAACAGTTCGCTACGCTGCTCCGCGCTGCATTCGGCCCAGTTCACCAGGGTATTGAAGTTCGACATGGCCTTTACTCCATCATCTTCTCAATCGGCAATACCAGAATCGAACTGGCGCCCAGCGCTTTCAGTTTTTCCATGGTTTCCCAGAACAGGGTTTCGCTGCTGACCATGTGCATCGCGACGCGGTTTTGTGCACCGGCCAAAGGCAGAATGGTTGGGCGTTCGGCACCCGGCAGCAGCGCGACGATTTCGTCCAGCCGCTCGCTTGGCGCGTGCAGCATGATGTATTTGGATTCACGCGCCTGGATCACGCCCTGAATACGCGTCATCAGGCGATCGATCAACTGCTGTTTGGCTTCTGGCATTTCACCGTCGCGCTGAATCAGACAGGCCTTCGAGCGGTAGATCACTTCCACTTCACGCAGGCCGTTGGCTTCCAGCGTTGCACCGGTAGAGACCAGATCGCAGATGGCATCGGCCAGGCCGGCACGGGGAGCAACTTCGACCGAACCGTTCAGCAGGCAGGATTTGAAACGAACGCCCTGTTTGTCGAGGTACTGTTTGAGAATGTGCGGATAAGAGGTGGCGATACGGGCATCTTGCAGGCTTTGCGGACCGGTATACTCGCTGTCGAGTGCGGTGGCCAGTGACAGACGGCAACCGCCAAAGTCCAGGCGGCGCAGGGTGAAGTAACGCGGGTCTTCGCCTTGGGCACGGCGGTTGAGCAGTTCTTCTTCCAGCACGTTTTCACCGATGATGCCCAGATCGACCACGCCGTCCATCACCAGGCCCGGAATATCGTCATCGCGCACCCGCAGAATATCAATCGGCATGTTTTCCGCGAAAGCGATCAGGCGCTGTTGCTGCAGATTGATCTTGATACCGCAACGCGCCAGCAGTTCCTGAGACTCTTCGCTCAGGCGGCCTGATTTCTGCATTGCTATCCGTAAACGTGTTTTGTCCAGCATGGTAACCTCTACTCTCTGTAATTTTATGAATTTGTTATTGAAATTTTTGTTCTGTCTGTCCGGAGCCAAAAAAAAACCCTCGGAAGAAATCTTCCGAGGGCTCTCTCTTGCAATCTGCGCGCCACTGGAAGATTCTAAAACCGTCTCCCAGCACACATCGCCTGAAAGACTAGTCAGGATGATGGTGATGATGGTGGCTGAACTGAATGCGCGTCATGGTAATCTCGTAATAATGATGTCAGGAATGACTCAATTGCTAATTAACCTAAACTATTGAGCGCAGATCGCGCAACCCTTTTTTACTGACATAAATTTAATTCATTGAAACGGGTCTGGTTATTAGCCATACGCCGCTTTATCTCAGAGTAGCGTACGTTGATTGTAACCGAATACCGAGTGGCGTAGCCTTAGCGAATCAATCGCTGCGCTGTGCAGGAGAGGAAGAGATGAAAAAAGTCGCCATTGTTGGCCTGGGTTGGCTGGGCATGCCGTTGGCATTGTCACTGATGAGCCGCGGGTTTGAAGTGGTTGGCAGTAAAACCACCCCGGACGGTGTCGAAGCCGCGCGCCTGAGCGGCATCGAATGTTATCAACTGGAACTGACGCCGGAGCTGATCTGCGAACCAGACGATCTGGATGCGCTGTTACAGGTGGATGCGCTGGTGGTGACCTTACCGGCGCGTCGTACCGTCGACGGCAGCGAAAACTACTTTAATGCGGTGCGGATGCTGGTGGACAGCGCGATGGCGTACAACGTGGCGCGCATCATTTTTACCAGCTCGACCTCGGTCTACGGCGACTATTCCGGCACCCTGCGCGAAACGTCGCCGATAGCGCCGGTCAGCGCGTCTGGCCGAGTGCTGGCCGACCTGGAGCGCTGGCTGCATGAACTGCCGAATACCTCGGTGGATATTTTGCGTCTGGCCGGGCTGGTCGGTGCCGAACGCCATCCAGGCCGTTTCCTGGCCGGCAAGGTGGACGTGAAGGGCGGATCGCTGGGAGTCAATCTGGTGCATCAGGACGACGTCATCGCCGCCATTCAGTTGCTGTTGCATTTGCCGAGCGGCGGGCACGTTTACAATTTGTGCGCACCAGGCCATCCCATCAAGCGTGAGTTTTATCCGGCCTTGGCCGAACGGCTGCAGTTGCCGCCCCCGCAGTTTGCCGACGAGGCGCCGCAGGAAGGGCGGTTGGTGGACGGCAGTCGCATTTGCAAAGAACTGGGGTTCGAATACCAGTATCCCGATCCGGCGCGCATGCCGGTCAGCTGAGCGCCTGGCGGGTGTCGCTTGACCTCGGCGGCAGAGCGCCGTCGGGTTGCCGGATTACATCCATCCCCCTCAGGGGGGCAGCGTAAGCGTGGTTTTGCGCCGAGTTCTCCGCTCGACGTGCTGCGTTTACAGCCAGCCGGAGCCTTTCAGTTTGCGGTACAGCAAGGCGCAGCCGACCACGGTAACGCCCAGCGTGACGTGGTAGGCCCAGGGCAGCTTCAGTTCCGGCATATTTTCGAAGTTCATGCCGTACAGGCTGAAAATCACCGTCGGAATAGCCAGAATCGCCCCCCAGCCGGCCAGCCGTTTCACCACCTCGTTCTGCTTGACCGTTACCAGCGCCAGATTGACATGCATGGCGTTGGTCAGCATTTCGCGCATGTCGTCAATGGTGTTCACGACCTGACGCGCATGGTCCTGCACGTCACGCACATAGGCGCGCAAATCCTTCGGGATCACCTCTTCATGCAGGCGGATCAACTGGCTGCAAATTTCGTCCATCGGCAGCGCTGCGTTGCGCAGCGCCAGCAGATGCCGCCGCAGGCTATGGACGCGGGCGATCGCAGCCTGGTCAAAGTCGGACTGGAACATATTGGCTTCGATAGTTTCAATCGCGCTCTCAAAGTGCGTGACGATCTGCCGGTAATTGTCGACGATAAAATCCATAATCGAATACAGTGCGAAGCCCGGCCCGCGGCACAGCTGTTTCGGATTGCCCTCGGCCTTGGCGCGGATCGGCGCATAGCTGCTGGAGGCGCCGTGCCTGACGGTGATCAGGAAGTTTTTACCAACGAAAAAGTGAGTTTCTCCGTATTCAATGGCCTCGCCCTGGATATGCGCGGTTTTCACCACGATAAATAACGAGTCGCCATAGGTTTCGATTTTGGGTCGCTGATGGGCGCACAGCGCGTCTTCGATCGCCAGATCGTGCAGGCCGAACTCTTCCTGGATTTTACGCATGAAGGCGTCTTCCGGCTGCCACAGGCCGAGCCAGACAAAGGCATCCGCTTGCTTCACCACTTCGCTGATATCGTCGATGGTCACATCGCCCAAGCGTTTTCCGGCCTTATAGGCCACGCTGTTTACCACCATGTCGGTACTGTTCATTATGCCGCCGGTGAATTATCGATGGTTTTGGTGAGAAAATAGCATTCATGCTCCACCGGATAATCCCGCAGCGTCATTTGTAGCTGATAGCCCAGTTTTTCATAGAACGGCCGCGCCTGAAAACTGAAGGTGTCGAGGCGGCAATAGCGGCAGCCGCGAGCCACGGCGGCCTGCTCGGCGGCGTGCATTATCTGCCGGCCAATGCCGCTACCGCGCTGTGAATCGGCTACCCATAGCCAATCGATGCTCAGCCAGTTGCCCCAAGTCACGGCGGTCAGTCCGGCGATCACCTGGCCGGCGTCATCCTGGGCAAAAACGTTGAGTGGTGTGCGCAGGCTGGTATCGATAAACGGGCGGTTATGCGCCATCAGGCCCTGACGAATGGCTTCACGCGTTTGCTCGTCCAGCGCCGCGGTAATGGTGATTTCCATGTGTTCTCCTTGGTTACTCGTTAACTTAAGCATAGCGTAGCCAAAAGGCAACCGATTGATAAAACACCGAAACGGCGAAGCCATTCAGCTGGGCTACACTGAATGAGCACGTTGTTAACCCAGGAGGATGCATGCCCCGAGTGATATTGATGGCCGGTTTGTTATTGGTTAGCGGTTGGTTGCAAGCCGCGCCGGTGGTAACCCAATTACAGGACAAACTTGAACACCCTTGGTCGCTGGCCTTTTTACCCGGCGAACAGGGGATACTGATTACCGAACGCCCTGGCCGCCTGCGTTTGTGGCAGCAGGACAAGGGACTGTCGCCGCCGATCGCCGGCGTGCCGCAGGTGTATGCGCGAGGACAGGGCGGGCTGCTGGAGGTGTTGTTGTCACCGGACTTCGCCAGCAATCGGCGGGTTTATCTCAGCTTTGCCGAGCGTGGCAGCGATGGCAAGGCTGGCACCGCGGTGGGTTATGGCCGTTTGAGCAACGACAATGCCCGGCTGGACGATTTCCGCGTGATCTTCCGTCAGCAGCCGAAGCTGTCGGTCGGTAACCACTTTGGCGGCAAAATGGTGTTCGACAGGCAGGGACATCTGTTTATTGCCCTGGGGGAAAACAATCAACGACCGACAGCGCAGGATCTGGACAAGCTGCAAGGCAAGATCGTGCGGCTGACCGCCGAGGGCAAGGTGCCAACGGACAACCCGTTTGTCGGCCAGTTGGGCAAGCGGGCAGAGATCTGGTCATACGGTATCCGCAACCCGCAGGGGTTGGCGCTGAACCCGTGGACCGGCGTGGTCTGGGAGCATGAACACGGCCCGCGTGGCGGCGACGAGGTCAATATTCCGCAGGCCGGCAAAAATTATGGCTGGCCGCTTGCTACCCATGGTATTAACTATTCCGGTTCGCCGATCCCTGAAGCCAAGGGGGCGCAGGCCGACGGCACCGAAGTGCCATTGCACCACTGGGAAACCTCTCCGGGGATCAGCGGCATGGCGTTTTATGATGCATCGCGCTTCCCTGCCTGGCAGCATTCGCTGTTCATCGGCGCGTTGGCGCAAAAAACCTTGATTCGCCTGACGTTGGTCGGTGACAAGATCGTGGCGGAAGAGCGGCTGCTGAGCGATCGCAACGAACGTATTCGTGAGGTTCGTACCGGGCCGGACGGTTATCTGTATCTGCTGACCGATGACAGCGACGGCAAGCTGTTGCGGGTGGGGGCCTCCTGACGCCTCGCCGGGAGGCGTCAGGGCACATCAGGTCATGGCGGACATCACGCCGCTGCGGTAAGCCGGTCGGGCGCACAATTGCTGATACCAGCGTTCCATATGCGGACGTGGGCGGCGGGCGATCGGCATTTCAAACCAGGCATAGATAAAGCTGCCGAGCGGAATGTCGCCGATGCCGAGCTGGTCGCCGGACAGGTACGCCTGCTGGGAAAGGGTGTGTTCAACGATATCGAGGCACTTTTCCACCTCGGCGATGGCCGCTTCGATTTTCAGCATATCGCGCTGGTCGGGTGGGGTGCGCACCATGCCCCAGAACACCGGGCGAAACGGGGTGACGATGGTTGCGGTCGCCCAATCCATCCATTTTTCGGCCGCGGCGCGCTGCTGCAGATCCTGCGGGTAGAACGGCGCCTGGCCGTATTTGGCCGCCAGGTAGCGTACGATGGTGTTGGATTCCCACAGTACAAAGTCATCGTCCTGCAATAGCGGCACCAGGCCGTTTGGGTTCAGCGCCCGATAGGCGGCCTCGTCCACCTTGCCATAGGCACCGCCGGCATTGATATGGCGATAACTCAACTCCAGTTCTGCGGCGCACCAGAGTACTTTTCTGACGTTGTTCGAATTTTCACGGCCCCAGATGGTCAGCATAAAACGCCTCTTCGGTTGATTGACGGATTAGCCTTAATTCCTACGCTACAATCCGTAATTTGTCACTGTCGGATGCGTTTTTTGCCTTTCTTCAGCGTTCCCAGCGGCACACTTCCCAGCCGTTCTGCAGCGCCAGCGCATGTAAATCGGCATCCGGGTTGATTACCGTTGCGCTGTCGACATAGTCCAGCATCGGCCGATCGTTGATCGAGTCGCTGTAACCGTGAATGTAGGCGAATTGCCGTTGTGTCTGCTGTTCCAGCCACTGTTGCAGACGGATCACCTTGCCTTGCTGATAGGTCATGGTGCCATAGGTATTGCCGGTATAGCGGCCTGCGGCGATTTCGACGCCGATGGCCAGCGCGCCGTCGGCGCCCAGCCGCTCGGCAATCGGCGCCACCAGATGCTCGCCGGTGGCCGAAACCACCAGAATGCAATCGCCACGTTCACGGTGCCATTGCAGGCGCTCGCGTGCGGCGGGGTAGACGCGCGGCAGAATATCGCGGCGGATGTAGCGCTCCACCCAGCCGGCAACGGTCGGCACGCTGCAACCGGCCAGCGGTGCCAGCGTCGCTCGCATGTAGGCTTCCATCGACAAGGTGCCTTGATAGTAATGCTGCATCAACTGCTGTTCTTGCGTGGCCAGCTCCGCCGGCGCGAACCCCTGAGATACCAGCCAGCGGATCCATAAGCTGGCGCTGTCGTCGTCAATCAGGGTTTCATCCAGGTCGAACAGGGCTAAATCCATCGGTGCTTCTCCGGCAGGGGTATTTCGCGCTTAAGGATAGCGAACAAGGGGATCGCCAGCCAGCCACGGCGGCGAAATTGCGCTGAGCATAAGAAACACCGATGACGTTTTTGCGACGGTTGGATGAATGTTTGTCTACCGTAGGCTATTCTTCCAGCGCCTGCTGCAGATCGGCGATCAGATCGTCGGCGTCCTCGATGCCCACCGACAGGCGCAGCAACTGTGGCGCAATGCCGGATTTCAGCCGCTGTTCCAGCGGGATTGAAGCGTGGGTCATGCTGAACGGCTGGCCGATCAGGCTTTCCACACCGCCCAGGCTTTCGGCCAGCGTGAACAGCGACAGGCGGCCAATCACCCGACGCGCATAGGCGTCATCCCCCTTCAGGCGCAGTGAGATCATACCGCCAAACTGTTGCATTTGCCGCGCCGCCAGCGCGTGTTGCGGATGGCTGGTCAGGCCGGGATAGTAGACGTTTTCCACCTGTGGTCGGCCCTCCAGCCACTGGGCGATACGCAGCGCACTGTGGCTGTGGCGTTCCATGCGCAGCGCCAGGGTACGGATACCGCGCAGGGTCAGGAAACTGCTGAACGGATCGAGGATACCGCCCACCGCATTGTGCAAAAAGCCAAGCTGTTGCGCCAATTCGGGGTTGTCGCCGACCACCGCGACGCCGGCCACCACGTCGGAATGACCGTTCAGATATTTGGTGGCGGAATGCAGCACCACGTCGAACCCATACTCCAGTGGGCGCTGAAGCGCCGGCGAGGCGAAGGTATTATCCACTACGCCGATCAGTCGATGCTTTTTGGCGATCGCGGCGATGGCTGCCAGATCCGCCAGCTTCAGCAGCGGATTGGTCGGGGTTTCCACCCAGATCATTTTGGTATCGGGCTCGATCGCCTGTTCCAGCGCGGCGCTGTCGCCCGGGGCGACATAGGTCACCCGTAGCCCGGCGCTACGGCTGCGCACCTTCTCTAACAGGCGGTAGGTACCGCCATACAAATCGTCTACCGCCACCAGATGGCTGCCTTGATCGAGCAGTTCCAGTACCGTTGCGCAGGCCGCCAGTCCCGAGGCAAATGCATAACCGCGACTGCCGCCCTCCAGTTCGGCAATGGCGTTTTCCAGCGCGCTGCGCGTCGGATTGCCACTGCGTGAATATTCATAACCGGCAGGTTCGCCGGGCGCTGGTTGCGCATAGGTCGAGGTGGCGTAAATTGCCGGCATTACCGCGCCGGTAGCGTCCGGAGTGTAACCTGCATGCACGCTTTTAGTGGCAAATGTGCTCATGATGATTCCTTTTAGGCTAATTTCTGACGCCAGGCGTTCAGTACGTCGGTACGTGTGATAAGACCGAGGAAGCGCTCGCCGTCGAGCACTACCGCGACGTGGCCGTGAGAAAACGTCGCCATCAACTGTCGTTGATCGGCGTCTTTTTGCAGGGTTTGCACCGCGCGCGTCATGGCACGCTCGGCCGGCAGGTTGAAGTGACTGGCGTCGGCCTGCAGCGCATTGAGCAGATCCCATTCGTCAATCAGCCCGACCACGCGGTCGTTGTCCAGAACCGGCAGTTGTGAAATGTCATACAGCCGCATGCGTGCATGTACCACTGCCAGCGTGTCGTCCGGCGCGGCGGCAACCGTCGCACCCTCATCATGGCGATAGGCAATCAGATCGCGCAGGTCACCCTGCGGCGGGCGCTGCAGCAGTCCCTGCTCACGCAGCCAGTAATCGTTATACATTTTTGACAGGTATTTATTGCCGCTGTCGCAGACAAAGGTGACAACGCGTTTTGGCGTGGTCTGCGCACGGCAGTAGCGTAGCGCGGCAGCCAGCAGCGTACCGGTTGACGATCCGGACAGAATGCCTTCCTTGCGCAGTAGCTCGCGGGCGGTGCTGAACGCTTCACGATCGCTGATGCGATAGGCGTTGCGCAGCCGTTCGAAGTCACCGAGCGGTGGCACGAAGTCTTCGCCGATGCCCTCGACCAGCCAACTGCCGGCGTCGCCGATTTGGCCGTTATCAAGATAATCCGCCAGAATCGAGCCGGCCGGATCCGCCAGTACCAGCTCGGTGTCCGGCGAGACGGTGGAAAAATATTGGCTCAGCCCGCCCAGCGTGCCGCCGGAGCCAACGCCGACCACGATAGCGTCAATCTGCTGTTCCATCTGGCGCCACAGCTCCGGCGCGGTGGTCTTGGCATGCGCCGCCGGGTTGGCCGGGTTGTTGAACTGGTCAATATACAGCGCGCCGGGGGTTTCTGCCGCCAGCCGTTGGGCGTAGTCTTGATAATACGCCGGGTGACCCTTGCCGACGTCGGAGCGGGTCAGCAGCACTTCTGCGCCCAGCGCGCGCAGGTGGAAAATTTTCTCGCGGCTCATCTTGTCCGGCACCACCAGCAGCAACCGATAGCCTTTCATCGCCGCGACCAGTGCCAGCCCCAGCCCGGTGTTGCCGGCGGTGGCCTCAATGATGGTGCCGCCGGGGGACAGTTGTCCGTCGCGCTCCGCCTGTTCGATCATCGACAGCGCCACGCGGTCTTTGATCGAACCGCCGGGGTTTTGGTTTTCCAGCTTCACGAACAGGCGGCACGGGCCGGTATCAAACTGTGTCAGTTCCAGCATCGGCGTATTGCCGATGGTGTCGAGTGCGGATGTCGCGATTGCCATGGCTTTCTCCAGAATAATTCGGTTTTAAAACCGTTGTTTGGATGATAGCGCTGCAATTGTGGCTATTGAAAAGAACAAATAACCTGGTTATATGCGGTTTTGGAATATATTAGTCTTGATTTGGGCGTCAAGGCGTATAGCCGTATGGCGGTTAAAACGTTTGGCTGGCTGTTGGCACGAGTAGAGGCTGTAACGGCAACACAGCGCTGTCCGGTCAATCGGCAGTGGTACTAAAAATGGCTGTTTGGCACGGTTTTTACTCAATTTGTGGCCTAAAGCGTACAGTTATGTAAAAGTCCTGAAAATCACCGCTAAACCCTGCAAAAATAAGATAAATCTAATAAACTCACAGCAAGGGCCGTTTCGGTACATAACTTAAATTAATACGCAATCGCCGGGAGTTGGCGATTGGAATGATGTACCGGGCACTTCTCGCTGGTTGGCTGAAAACGCAACAGGTTTGAAAGTTAACGCTATTTCAATGGTTTGAAAGGACACTCTGGCGACGATATGATGAAAAAAAATTTATCTTCTTCCCTTAAAAAACTGACCTTTAGCGTCGGTATTCTTTGTCTTGCCTTGCCTGCGGTTCAGGCTGCCGCGCCACCGGCTCCGCCACAGGTCGATGCAAAGGCATTTGTATTGATGGACTACAACAGCGGCAAGATCCTGGCGGAAGGCAACCCGGATAGCCGGCTCGATCCAGCCAGTCTGACGAAAATCATGTCCAGCTATGTGATCGGTCAGGCAATCAAGGCCGGCAAGATCAAGCCGACCGATCTGGTTACCGTTGGTAAAGACGCCTGGGCTACCGGCAATCCGGTATTGCGCGGTTCATCGCTGATGTTTATCAAACCGGGCGATCGGGTGCCGGTGATGGAGCTGAACAAAGGTATCGTTATTCAGTCAGGCAACGACGCCAGCATTGCGCTGGCGGACTATGTGGCCGGCAGTCAGGAATCCTTTGTTTCATTGATGAACGGCTATGCCAAGCACCTAGGCCTGCAGAATACGCATTTCCTGACGGTACATGGTCTGGATGCCGAAGGACAATTCAGCACCGCGCGCGACATGGCGCTGCTGAGTCAGGCGCTGATTCGCGACGTGCCGGATGAATACGCGCTGCACAAGGAAAAGGAATTTACCTTCAACAAGATCCGCCAGGTAAACCGCAATCGGCTGCTATGGAGCAGCAATCTGTCGGTTGACGGCATCAAAACTGGCTATACCAGCGGCGCTGGCCACAATCTGGTGGCCTCCGCCACCGATGGCCCGATGCGGCTGATTTCGGTGGTGCTGGGTGCGCCGAGCGATCGCGTGCGTTTTAGCGAGAGCGAAAAGCTGCTGACCTGGGGCTTCCGTTTCTACGAAACCACCACGCCGATCAAGGCAGACAAGCCGTTTATCACCCAGCGGGTGTGGTTTGGCGACGTCGGTGAAGTGCCGTTGGGCGTCGCGAAAGATGCATCGATCACCATTCCGAAAGGGCAGATGAAAAACCTCAAAGCCAGCTATAAGCTCAACAGCGATAGCCTAAAGGCACCGTTGGCCAAGAATCAGGTGGTGGGCACCATCGACTTCCAGCTTGATGGCAAAGTCATCGATCAGCGCCCGCTGGTGGCGATGCAGGAAGTCAAAGAGGGGAACTTCTTCAGCCGGATCTGGGATCGGGTGATGATGACGCTGACCCAGTGGTTCGGCAGTATCTTCGGCTAAACCGGTTAGCGATCGGTTGCAGCCTGTGACGGGGCGCCTTGAACGGCGCCCCGTCTGTTGTGCGGCATCAGCCAATCAGTTGCAGGCCACCACTTTGATCGCCAGCCCGCCTTGCGACGTTTCGCGATATTTGGCGTTCATGTCCTTGCCGGTTTCATACATGGTTTCGATCACCTTATCCAGGCACACGCGCGGCTCGCTGGTACGGCGTAGCGCCATGCGCGCGGCATTGACCGCCTTCACGGCGGAAATCGCGTTACGTTCGATACAGGGCACCTGAACCTGGCCGGCCAGCGGATCGCAGGTCAACCCCAGATGGTGCTCCATGGCGATTTCTGCCGCAATGCACACCTGAGCCGGGCTACCGCCCATCAATTCTGCCAGACCGGCAGCCGCCATCGAACAGGCTACTCCAACTTCGCCCTGACAGCCGACTTCGGCGCCAGAAATGGAGGCGTTCATTTTATACAGTGCGCCTATCACACCCGCGGTCAGGAAGAAGCGGCTGTAGGAATTGGTATTCACCGGTCGGATGAACCGATCGTAATACGCCAGCACCGCCGGAATGATCCCGCAGGCACCGTTGGTCGGCGCGGTAACCACCCGTCCGCCGGCGGCATTTTCTTCGTTCACTGCGAAGGCGAACATATTGATCCAATCCACCACGTTCATCGGATCGATATTGTTTTTGTCGCCGGTGACCAGCATGCGGCGCAACGCGGCGGCGCGGCGCTGTACCTTCATCGGCCCTGGCAGCAGTCCTTCCGTGTTCATACCGCGCTCGATACCGTCACGCATTACCTGCCATACGGCGGCGAAATGGGCGTCGATCTGGTCTTTGCTGCGCAGCGCCAGTTCGTTCTGCATCACCAGCCCGGACAGTGACAGGCCGGTGTCCTTGCAGTGTTGTTGCAGATCGCGTGCGCTGTGATACGGGTACGGCAGTGGCCGTGCATCGCTGGCGGGCAGGCCAAAATGCGCTTCATCGACGATAAAACCACCGCCGATCGAATAATAGGTTTGGCTGTGCAGCAACTGTTCCTCGGCGAACGCACGGATGCGCATGCCGTTTTCATGCAGCGGCAGATTGTCGTGGTGGAAATTCATGCTGCTGGCCAAGGGGAAATCCACCTGATGGCGGCCACCGGCAATCGGCAGACGAGCGGTGACTTCTACGTCACGGATAAAGCCGGGGATGCTGTCAATGTCCACGTCATGCGGCAGGTTGCCTGCCAGCCCCATGATAATCGCAATGTCGGTATGGTGGCCCTTACCGGTCAGCGACAGCGACCCATAGACATCCACCACGATATGACGGGTTTGCTCGAGTAGCCCGCCGTCAATCAAATCGTCGACAAACTGTTTGCCGGCTTTCATCGGACCGACGGTGTGGGAACTGGATGGACCAATGCCAATTTTGAAAATATCGAAAACGCTAACCATGGTCTCGCCTCCTTATAATGAATAAAGGCGTCAATCAAACAGGGGAATGGGGTCGTGCAGAAGTGCCGGCGCACGGAGCGCCGGCGGTACGGGATCAACTGAACAGGGTGTACAGGATGGCCGACATGGCGATCAGACCCATCAGCACCACGAAGGCGTTGCTGATATGCCCGCTGTACTTGCGCATGGCAGGCACTTTGCGAATGGCATACATCGGCATCAGGAACAGCAGCATGGCGATAATTGGGCCGCCGAGGGTTTCAATCATGCCCAGAATGCTTGGGTTCAGCGTTGCCACGATCCAGGTGGTTACCAGCATGAAGATGGCGGTGATGCGGTTCAGCTTGTTGGTGCTGATGGTTTTGCCGCGGCTCTTCAGGGATTTATGCACCATACCGTTAAAGCCTTCACGGGCGCCAAGGTAGTGACCCAGGAACGATTTGGTGATGGCAACGAAGGCGATTACCGGCGCGATGTATTCAATCATCGGGTTATGGAAGTGGTTTGCCAGGTAAGACAGAATCGAAATGTTCTGTGCCTTGGCTTCCGCCAGGTTGGCCGGTGACAGGCTCAGCACGCAGCTGAACACGAAGAACATCACGGTCAGTACCATCATGATGTGTGCGTAAGCCAAAATGCGTGAACATTTCTTCTCGGCGTCCGCGCCGTATTCTTCGCGTTTTGCCACAGCAAAGGCGGAGATGATTGGCGAGTGGTTGAACGAGAACACCATCACCGGAATCGCCAGCCACAGCGTCATGATCAGGCCGTGACCCAGACCGGCACCGCTGCCAGACAGTGACACGTTTTCGAAGATGGCGCCGGTCCAGTTAGGGATCAGATACAGCGCCAGCAGCATCAGTACCGCGACAAACGGGAATACCAGAATGCTCATGGTTTTAACGATGGCCTGTTCGCCAAAGCGCACGATGGTCATCAGCCCGAGGATCAGGATTAACGACAGAATGGCGCGCGGCGGCGACGTCATGCCCAACTGGTGGGTAATGAAGCTGTCGACGGTATTGGTGATAGCGACGCTGTAAACCAGCAGAATCGGATAGATGGCAAAGAAGTACAGCAGGGTAATCAGCTTACCGGCGCTGATGCCAAAGTGTTCTTCTACCACTTCGGTGATGTCTTCGCCGGGGTTTTTGCCGGACAGTACGAAGCGGCACAGGCCACGGTGGGCGAAGAAAGTCATTGGGAAGGCGATAATCGCCATGATGATCAGTGGAATCAAACCACCGATGCCGGCGTTGATCGGCAGGAATAGCACACCGGCGCCAATTGCCGTGCCGTACAGGCCCAGCATCCACATGGTGTCAGTTTTGCGCCAGGTACTGCTGGAACCCGAAGCCGCAGAGGCAATAGTGCCGGTCTGAGTAGTGTCCATAAATATCTCCGAAGTGAACACGTTAATTTAAAATTAATAAAACGTAAGCTTAAAACCCTCGACGTAATAGAACATTGGCGCCGACGGTGAAATCAAATGTGACTGTCGGGGATAAGTACGTCCCCCTGGTTATATATTGTGCTAAGCACCGTTGCCGGTTAACTGGTTGCAAATTTTTCTGCCGCAGGCAGGCAGATAAATGCCTTTTATGCCGGAGGATACCTGTCCGCCGATTTTGTTGGCGGCAAGATAACGATTTGCAGCAGAAACAACCGTGATCACGCTCTCAAATGCACAATATGCGCAGGTATAGGCTTTTTTGTGTTTTTTTAATGCACCTGTTGCGCATTTGTGTAATATTTTGTGCTGAAAGCGCTCTCAGCAGAACCTCTATGTTTATCTGGTTTGTTGAAACTTTGACCAGATAAAAGGCTGCTTTTAGGAATAAGTCGAGCAATATATTTTATGCGGATGGCGTGATCTAGTTAAAAACTGTCAATAAGCGTTTTTAGTGATGTAGATCACATTTGTTGTTTAAGTGGGGTTTTTGTTAATATATTGATTTAATTCATTTATTTTTGTTTTTTGCTCAGTATTGGTCGTTGCCCTTATTGACTCTCATCGGTATAAATCTGCGCAATCATTCATCATATAAATAACCGTGCCAGATTGTTTTTTCAGCAATTTGGTTAATTCAATGTGAATATTTAGATAAGAATCTTCTTGCTCTTTGTCATATAAATAGCGGCCGTTATTACGGCGTCCGCGGATTAATGCATCAGGATTACCAATACGCTAAAAAATGCCGTCGCACTTTGTTGCAATTTATTAACCTGGCGCCGCAGGAAAATCGCGCTACGCGTCGATCGATCGCGCATTAATTGCACAGTATTACGCGGTATTTTCGGTAGGGGAAACCGCCGGGCAGTCCGCCGGCGGTGAATAAATCATCAATAGCGAAGGGCGATACCGTGCTGGTCAAAGAACTCGCTGAATGCATGGTCGGGTTGCCGATCGGTAATGATGCGGTCAAATTGGCTCAGTGGCGCGATACAGGCCGGTTTCACCTTGCCGAACTTACTGTGGTCGGCCACCAGGATGGACTGCTGCGCCATCGCCATGGCGCGGTGTTTCATTTCCAGTTCATCAAAGTTGAAACAGGTTGCCCCCTGTTGCAGGCTGAGGCCAGCGGCGGAGATAAACGCCAGGTTCGGGCAGATATGATCCATCTCGTTGTGTTTGCCGACGCCGCTGAAGATGTAGTTATTGGGTTTGAATTCGCCACCGCACAGGATCACCGTGCACTGTGGTTTGTCCTGCAATGCCAGGAAAGTATTTAAGGAGTGGCAGACGGCAACAAACGGCAGATCGTCGGAGATAGCGTCAATAATTGCCGGGGTGGTGGTACCGCAGTCGAAAAATACCGTGTCGTTTTCGTTGACCAACGGCGCGGCAAGCAACCCGATACGCCGTTTTTCGTTGACCTGTTTGGCTTTTTGGTCGGAGACAAAATAGTGGGTAACGCCGTTGTTGCGTGGATCGGCTACCACATAACCGCCGAGCAGCACCACGGCGGCAGGCTCGGCGCTAAGATCGCGACGGATGGTCATTTCAGAGACGCCCAGTAGTGCAGCGGCTTCTTTTAAATGAATCTTGTCAGCACGCTTTAGCGCCTGGATTAGTCGGTTGATACGCTCTTCGCGCCGCGTTTCCATGTCGTGTTCCCAAAGGTCTAGAAATAAAGAATCATGTTGCAGCTTGCGCGGGCCGCTACACCGAAAAGGTGATAAGCACAAAAATGCGGGGCTGCGTATAGAACGCATTACCCCGCATGTTATTCGCCCGGTTAACGGTGGCGCAGTCAACCGTCAGAATCAGTAACTGCCGGCAGCGGCCTCGGCACCGGAAACGATTGCGACGCCGGAGCTGGTACCAATACGCGTGGCGCCTGCGGCGATCATCTTCTCGGCGGTGGCACGGTCGCGCACCGCGCCAGACGCCTTCACGCCCATTTCACTGCCGACGGTTTCACGCATCAGCTTGACGTGCTCTTCGCGTGCGCCGCCGGTGCTGAAACCGGTGGAGGTTTTCACGAAGGCGACCTCAAGTTCGCGGCACATTTCACACACTTGTACGATTTGCGCGTCGCTGAGCAGACAGGTTTCCAATATTACCTTCAACGGGATCGCGGCGCAAACCTCGCGCACTGCGGCGATGTCGGCTTTTACCCGATCGTTGAGGCCGCTTTTCAGCCAACCGACGTTGATCACCATATCGATTTCCTGCGCCCCGGCAGCGATGGCCGCTTTGGCCTCGAACGCCTTGGCCACCGTCAGACCCGCACCCAGTGGGAAACCAATCACCGAACAAACTTTGACCTCGCTTTCCTGCAGCAGGTGTGCCGCCAGCGGAACGTAGCCGGAGTTAACACAGACCGCATAAAAATTGTGCTGTTGTGCTTCTTCGCACAGTTTGGCGATTTGCGCTTCACTGGCGTCCATCGCCAGCAGGGTGTGATCGATATAGCGAGCGTAGTCAATGTTTTCAATAGTCATTGCGATTCCTTAATCAGAGTCAGCCAGATAAACGTGAGTAATGTGAGAATTATAACATCTGTTACGGTGCAAATATAGATTGTTTTAGCGTGTAACCGGTGATTCATAGTTGCGATCGATGTCACACATATAACAATCACGCGTTGATAATGTTATTTAATTAACATCATATGATTAAAAAAACAACGGGGACACAACGATGGATATTGCAGTAATCGGTTCGAACATGGTGGATTTAATCAGCTATATCGACCAGATGCCAAAGGCCGGAGAAACGCTGGAGGCAGCGGAATTTGAGCTGGGTTGCGGTGGTAAGGGGGCCAACCAGGCGGTAGCGGCCGCCAGGATGGGGGCCGATGTGATGATGGTGACACGGGTAGGGGACGATCTGTTTGCCGATAACACGCTGCGTAACCTGCAACGGGCCGGTATTGATACGCGTTTTGTGAAGAAAGTGCCGGGCGTCAGCAGTGGCGTTGCGCCGATATTTGTCGATCGTTCAACCTCGCAAAACCGTATCTTGATCGTCAAAGGGGCTAATAATCACCTGTTGCCGGCAGATATCGACCAGGCCGCCGATGCCCTGCAACAGTGTCGATTGATCATTTTGCAACTCGAGATTCCACTGGAGACGGTGTATGCGGCGATTGATTTTGCACGGCGACATCACATCAAGGTGATCCTTAATCCAGCCCCCGCAGCGCGCGAGCTGGATATTCGCTACGCCTGCCAATGCGAATTCTTTATCCCCAATGAAACCGAGCTGGAAATTCTTACCGGCATGCCGGTCGACAACGATGACAATATTCGCCGCGCCGGCCAGAGCCTGCTGGCTCAAGGCTTGCGCAACCTGATTGTTACTCTTGGACAACGCGGCGCACTGTGGATGACTGACAACAGCTGTGAGCATGTTGCGTCGCTGCCAGTGAGGGCGCTGGATACCAGCGGCGCCGGCGACGCATTTATCGGCTGCTTCGCGCAGCATTATATTCGTCAAAACGATGTCCTGAGCGCCATGCAGCAGGCGGTTGCCTATGCCGCCTATAGCGTCACCGGCAAGGGCACGCAGCGTTCTTATCCTGATGCTGCGCAGTTCCATGACTTTATCTCCACCAGACAACAAGGAGTATAAAATGCGCCAGACCATCAAGCAGCAAGCAGACGGTTATCTGAACAGGACGCCGCTGTTTCAATTTATCCTGTTGTCCTGTCTGTTCCCGTTGTGGGGCTGTGCCGCCAGCCTGAACGACATTCTGATAACCCAGTTCAAGAGCGTGTTTGCGCTGAGCGATTTCGCCAGCGCGCTGGTACAGAGCGCGTTCTATGGTGGTTATTTTCTGATTGCCATTCCGGCATCGCTGGTGATTAAAAACAGCAGTTACAAAGCGGCAATTCTGATCGGCCTGACGCTGTATATCGTCGGTTGCATGCTGTTTTATCCCGCTTCGCATATGGCGACCTATACCATGTTTCTGGCGGCGATTTTCGCCATTGCCATTGGCTTGAGCTTTTTGGAAACCGCTGCCAACACCTACAGTTCGATGATTGGTCACCGCGATTACGCAACGCTGCGGTTGAACGTCAGCCAGACGTTTTATCCGGTGGGGGCGCTGATGGGCATCGTGCTGGGAAAATATCTGGTATTTCAGGAAGGGGACAGCCTGGAAGCGCAGATGGCCGGCATGTCGCCGGATCAGGTTCATCAGTTCCGCCTGTCGATGCTGGAACATACGCTGGAACCGTACAAATACCTGATTATGGTGCTGGTGGTGGTGATGCTGCTGTTCCTGCTGACCCGTTATCCACGCTGCAAGCCGCAAGATGAGCAGGGTGAGCAGGCCGCGGCGCCGGCATTGGGGGAAACGCTGAAATACCTGGCGGGCAACGCGCGGTTCCGTAAAGGCATTGCCGCACAGTTTTTATATGTCGGCATGCAGGTGGCGGTGTGGTCGTTCACCATCCGTTTGGCGTTGAACCTCGGGGCGGCCAACGAACGTGATGCGTCCAACTTTATGATTTACAGCTTTATCTGCTTCTTTATCGGCAAGTTTATTGCCAACTTCCTGATGACTCGCTTCAAAGCCGAAAAAGTGCTGATTGTCTATGCGCTGCTGGGGCTGGTTACGCTGGCCTATGTAGCGCTGGTGCCGAACTTTACCGCCGTTTACGCAGCGGTGTTTGTTAGCGTGCTGTTCGGCCCCTGCTGGGCGACCATTTATGCCGGTACCCTGGCAACGGTAGAAAACAAATATACCGAAGTGGCCGGGGCGATCATCGTCATGTCGATTGTCGGCGCGGCGTTTGTTCCGGCATTGCAGGGTTATGTTTCCGACCGTCTTGGTTCGATGCAACAGGCGTTTGTGGTCTCGCTACTGTGTTTTGCCTATGTCGGGTTCTATTTTTTGGCGGAGCTTCGCCATCAAAAACGTCAGACTGCGCACAGAATGGCTACCGATCAATCATAAGGAGAATGCGGATGAAAGCGAAAATACATTTATTTCCTGAGTTGTTCGGTCCTGCACCGCGTGAGGTATACCGCTGTGCATCATTCTGCGTAACGGCGTTTCGCTATCCCAGCGGCATTGCCGGTTTAACGTTGGCGAATAGCCGCGGCCATCTGACGGTGCTGCCGTACTACGGGCAGATGATCTGGGACGCGCAGTTCGACGGCCATGATTTAAAAATGGAGAATATGTTTAGCCAGCCGCGGCCAGGCGACAACATTGTAGATACTTATGGTTGCTTTGCCTTCCATTCGGGACTGTTGAGCAACGGCTGCCCGTCGCCGGAGGACTGTCATTCGCTGCATGGCGAAATGCCGTGCGCGACCATGGACGCAGCCTGGCTGGAGGTGGAGGGCGATCGGCTGGCGATAGGCGGCAGCGTAGAATATGTCAAAGGATTCGGCCACCGTTATCGAGCGCAGCCGGCGGTGAGGTTGACGGCGTGCAGCGCGCAGTTCGATATTGAAATGCAGGTCACCAATCTGGCCGGTGTGCCAATGCCGCTACAATATATGTGTCATATGAATTATGCCTATGTGGCGGGCGCGACGTTTCGACAGAATTTGCCCGGTTCAGCGCTGCAACTGCGTGAAAGCATCCCGGCGCACGTTAAGCCGACGCCGTCATGGTTGGCGTTTACTCAACGTCTGGCCGAGCGTGGTCAAGGGGTCTGCGAATTGAGCGAGCCGCAGCATTACGATCCGGAAATCGTCTTTTTTGCCGATCGACTGTCGCAGTATGTCGACCAGGCCGAGTTCTTCATGCTCGCGCCGCAGGGGCACCGGTTCGTGACACGCTTTTCCACCGCGCAGTTCAATTATGCCACGCGCTGGATTTTGCATAATGCGGATCAGAAGGTTGCCGCGTTTGTTTTACCGGCAACCTGTCGGCCTGAGGGGTATCTGGCGGCTGAACGCGCCGGGAGCTTGCTGATGCTTGCCGCTGGCGAAAGCCGGGCGTTTTGTGTGACCACCGGGGTCGTTTAAATAACGGGGCGGTAACGCCCCGCAGGTGATTACTCTTTTACCCAGCCTTTGCGGATCGGGAAGGCAAACAGGAAGCGATACAGCCGTTCCAGTTTGGCGGCAATCAGATCGCCAAACAGATTCCATACCAGTTGCGCGAACAGACAGCCAACCATGCCCAGCAACAACCCGCCCACCATATCCAGCGGCCAGTGTACGCCAAGATAGACGCGTGACCAGGCAATGCCTGCCGCGACAACCATCAACATGATGCCGGACCACATGCGGTGCCAGCACAAAAATGCAATGGCAAAGGTGAAAATCGCAGTGCCGTGATCGCTGGGGAAGGAGCTGTCAGGAGCATGTTGCAGGAAGGTATAACCGATGCCGGCAACGAATGGCCGTTCGTGCGGTAGCAGCATGCCGATGGAGGCTGAGGCCAACAGGGAAAAACCGAGAGCAATTGTCGTCTTCGCCACTACCGCACGTTGTGAAACCAGCGCGTTTTTTGGCCCCCATAACCACAGTCCGACAATCAGCAGCGGGACGATGGCGATCAGATCGCGTGCCAGGAAGGTGGCGAGATCGATCGTCCATTCTGGCGAGGCCGGGGTCGCGTTAATCCAGGCGAAAAGAAGATAATTCAACTGCTCCATTATAGTTACCTCGTCTTGCGGCTTAAGTAGCCGCTAACCCACCAATAAACAGCCAGTTGGCTGAACCAAACCCACCAACCTGCCCACAGGTTATGGGAAAAGAAATGTGCGCCGCGCATCACCTGGCCAAAGCCCATCAGCATGCCGAGCGTGAGGCCGCCAAACCACCAGGTATAAGCGATGCGCGGCCGCAGCGGATAAAACAGAAAAAACACCGCCATCAGCGCAAATCCGCTGGAGGCATGCCCACCCGGGAAGCAGCGTCCCGGCCCCGGGTGGGGCGGTACCGCGCCCAGCAGGGGATAGGACATCGCCTGACCGCCGTATTCCAGCAGGTCCCATGGGCAGGAGTGCGCGCTGCTGGCCTTCAGGACGCCGACCACCAAGGGGCCGATACCCAGCAGCAGCATGCAGAACGCCAAACGCGCATGCCGCTGGTAGATCGCCCACAGCAAGCTGGCCGCTGCCGCGCCGATCACGCTTATTTTCAGCAGTCGATGATTGATTAAATCGAGCCAAAAATTGTTTTGCCAGGGAAAATGCCCGCTGGCAGCGTCATACCAGTAATTGCTGATCGCCCAGTCCAGTTGCTCGTTGCGTGAAAGCCACATCAACAGCAAGCCACTGACCAACAAACCAAAAACCTGCCAACGGTAAAAGGATGTCGGCAAAGAGTAAATGGCAGATGTCTTAATATGTGGTGTTGTTGAGGTTTGATTTAACAAAGGTTGTGCCAGTTTTTGTCGCTTCACAGGGGCGCTCGCGAGATAACAGGGATACGCCGACTGTAATAATTCTGTCTTAAGAAAACCTTAATACGGAATTTTGCGTTATTTATCCGTTTTTTATGCTGTATTTTATTTTCATGTTGGTTGTTAAGTTTATCGATATCTATATGTAAAGAAGATTAAACCGTTGGCATGTGGCAAGGGAGTGTATTAACGTATGCTCGGATTTTAGGAAAATCATAGGGAAAGTTAATGAAAAAGATCTCTTTGCTGGTTGCCGGCATGCTGATGGCAACCACCGCCGGTGCGGCGACCTCTGCGACCGACAACGACCCCCTCAGCCAACAGCCGCTGGAAAAGGTAGCGCCTTATCCGCAGGCAGAGAAGGGCATGACGCGACAGGTCATTTACCTGCCGAAGCAGGACCATGAAGAAAACTTTAAAGTGGAACTGCTGATTGGCAAGACGCTGGAAGTGGACTGCAACCGCCATATGATGGGCGGCAAACTGGAAAGCAAGACGCTGTCCGGCTGGGGTTACGATTATCTGGTGCTGGATAAACTGTCTGCGCCAGCCTCTACCATGATGGCCTGTCCAGACGGTAGCAAGCACCGGCAGTTTGTGGCGGCAAATCTGGGGGATGCCGCAATGCAGCGCTATAACAGCCGCCTGCCGATCGTGGTCTATGTGCCGCAGGACGTGGAGGTGAAATACCGCGTGTGGCAAGCCGCTGAAACCGTTAACAGCGCGGTGAAGAAGTAATTATCCGCCGTTGTAGCCGCTTACTGATGTTCGCGGCATTCAACTGCCAATGCAATGCCCCGGTGACGGCGACCTCACCGGGGCATTGCGTTTATGGCGTGACGATATTAAACCAGAAGTCGAACTTATCCATATAGCCCAACAGTTCGTTTAGCTTTTGGCTATCGCCGGTGATTTTTACATCCCCTTTGTCTTGCTCTTCTTTCAGCGTCTGTTCTTTCAGAACGATACGGTTCAAGGCGTCACGGGAAAGCGTAATCGTCGCATCGGCGTCTTTGGCTTCGGCGTTGGCGGTGTGGTTGAGCACGCCGTTTTCCAATTCGATTTTGTATTTACCGTCTTGCTCGCCGAAGTCAAAGTTCAGCACGATATGCGCCTTGGCGGCTTTTTCACCGTTAATATGCACGCCTAAATAGTCAAAGAACATCTCCGGCGTCATGGCGCGTACCGTGTCCGGACTGGCGGTATTTGGCGTTGGTAATTGCTTGACGCCGTTGCGCAACTCTTGTGCCCCGGTCAGGTAGAAGTTGCGCCACGGGCCGGATTCTGCCTGGTAGCCAAGCTGTTCCAGCGCATCCGCCTCAAGGTGGCGAGCCGCTTCGTTCTTGGGATCGGCAAAGACCACTTTACTGACCACCTGTGCTACCCAGCGATAGTTGCCCCGATCATAGTCAGCCTTGGCTTTCTGCAGAATATTGTCCGCGCCGCCCATGTACTCAACGAATTTCTTCGCCGCTTCTTCTGGCGGCAGTTCATCCAGCGTGGCCGGGTTACCATCAAACCAGCCAAGATAAAGCACATAGGTGGCCTTGACGTCATGACTTACCGATCCGTAATAGCCACGGTTAGCCCAGGCCGTGGCGAGCGCGGGCGGCAGGGTAAAGTTGGCGGCGATTTCGTCGCGCGTTAGACCTTGGTTCGCCATACGCAGCGTTTGGTCGTTGATATACCGATACAGGTCACGCTGGCTTTTCAGCAGGTTTTTAACGTTGTCGTTACCCCAGGTCGGCCAATGGTGTTGCGCCATGATAATTTCGGCTTTGTCACCCCATAACTGCAATGCATCGTTGATATATTTTGACCAAGGCAGCGGTTCACGAATTTTTGCCCCGCGCAGAGAATAGGTGTTGTGCAGCGTATGTGTGACGTCTTCTGCTGCTTCAATCAGCTTTTTCTCTTCGATATACCACAGCATTTCAGCTGGCGCTTCAGAGCCTGGAGCCAGCATAAAGTCATAGGTCAATCCGTCGATCACTTCCTTCTGACCGGTTTTGGTAATGTAGTTCGTAGGTGCGATCAGGGTCACGGTTCCAGCGGAGGTTGTGGTACCCAGACCGGCGCCGACCTGTCCTCTGGCCTCTGGTTTGAGCAGGTTGCCATACATGTAACTGGCGCGGCGGCTCATCACGTTGCCCGCCATGATATTTTCGGCGACCGCAGAATCCATAAAGCCGTCAGGCGCATAAATTTTCACTTTGCCGTTTTTGACATCTGCTTCGTCTACCACGCCGCGTACGCCACCGTAGTGGTCAACGTGGCTGTGGGTGTAGATCACTGCAACCACCGGTTTCTTGCCACGATTCTTATAGTACAGTTCCATACCGACCTTGGCGGTTTCTGCTGATACCAATGGATCGACCACCGTGATGCCTTCTTTCCCTTCAATAATGGTCATATTGGAAAGATCGAGGTTACGAATTTGATACACCCCATCGGTGACTTCAAACAAGCCGCTAATATTGATGAGTTGCGATTGCCGCCACAGGCTGGGGTTGACCGTATCGGGGGCTTTTTCCCCCTCTTTAATAAATGCGTATTGTTGCGGGTTCCAGATAACGTTGCCCTTTTCGCCTTTAATTATCTCTTGCGGTAGAGGGGCAATAAAACCTTTGTGGGCGTTGGTAAAGTCGGTGTTATCGGAGAAGGGGAGTTGTTCATACAGGGCATTATTTGCCTGTTTTGTCGCCGCTGTCGCATCTTTTGTTGTTTCTTGTGCCAAGCCAGGCATCGCTATGGTAGTGAGTAATCCCGCTAAGGCGAGGCTTTTGACGATTGGTTTTAGTCTCATCTGTTGGCCTTTTAGTGATGTAGGGAACATATCCCTGTGTTGGGAACGTAGAATAGTTTCCCATCGGTATGTTCAGTGATGCTAAATAATTGAGATGTAAAAATAAATATAATACAACATTTACATTTTGCAAGTTTTAGACATGGAATTAATTATTAATGTAAGCGTAGGTAATTTTTTTAATTGCTGGAGTTTGGGCTGCAAATTCCCTGGCTGGCCTATCTGGTAATATACAGGGGGCATATTTTCGTTTTATTTAAACTATGGAATAATATGAAATGCAATAAATTAGAAGTAGTTATGTTTTGTATGTTTTCACTCTTAATGGCTATGCAAGAAACGTCGGTTGACGTGGAGTAGGTGAGTAATTCATTGGTTATTATGGCAGTGCTTATATTGAGATTACCTTTGGGGTTATAATATTTAATGAGTGATTTATTTTGGCGGTATATACCCTATCGTCTGCTTTTATATAATGATATAATGTAGTGGTGATTTTAGATAAAATCCCCTGTATTTTTCTTTGAATGATATTTCGCTAAGGTAAGTTCAATAAAATACCAGCTTAGTAACAGCGCTAAATTAAGTACCTCAACACCATGTTCGTCTCTCGGGTGTTGTCGACTGTCAGGTTTAATTGTTTTCCAACACAACACACGGCCAGATAACTATCTTGGCAATAGCCCGCAAATCTGCGGCCTCTTGTGTTCTGGCCACCATTGGTGTAGGCGCCGATCGGCAATGTTATCAGCGAGCCGTGACTTATACAGCCCATCCTTGATGACGGTTTACTCTGAGGCCAAGGGAAGGCTACAATGGCATGGCATATGTATAAATAAACAGGTATCTTGCTATGACGTTGATCCTCAAGGGTGAAAAGATTGAACGTGATCGATTTACTGGCGCCAAAATTGAACATGCCATTTTCCACAACTGTAATTTTTCCGGCGTTGATCTGACTGGCAGTGAGTTTATCGGCTGTCAGTTTTACGATCGCGAGAGTCAACAAGGCTGTAGTTTCAGTCGGGCACAGCTTAAGGATGCCAGTTTTAAACATTGCGATTTATCCATGGCAGACTTCAGAAACGCCAACGCATTGGGCATCGAAATCCGTGAATGCCGGGCACAGGGCGCAGATTTTCGCGGCGTCAGTTTTATGAACATGATCACTTCGCGCAGCTGGTTTTGCATCGCCTACATCATAAAAAGCAATCTGAGCTATGCTAACTTTTCGAAAGTGGTGCTAGAGAAGTGCGAATTGTGGGAAAACCGCTGGAATGGCGCTCAAATTCAGGGGGCGAGTTTCAGTGGTTCGGATCTCTCCGGCGGAGAATTTGCTTCATTTGACTGGCGTTCCGCCAATTTTACCCATTGCGACCTGAGCAATTCGGAGTTAGGAGAGCTTGACGTACGCAATATCGATCTACAAGGCGTTAAGCTGGACAGCTACCAGGCGTCGCAACTGATGGAACGCCTGGGCATCATTGTTTTAGGCTAGCATTGCCTTGTGTGGTCCTACTCGGGGCGAAAGGAAATATAACGCCGCCAATAATGGCGGCTTTTTGATTTTTGCTTATTCGCTTGGCCGCTCAGACAGTGCGAAGCGGATCGCAGCTTCCCTGAACCACGGGCTAATCTCTTTCTTACTTGCCAGTCGCACGTTACGAAAAAACGTCTGGGCGGTTTGTTTGACGCCGCCGAAACCGCCGATATTCCATATGATTTAGAGCGGCACGCGCCGGTTGCTCAACGGACGATCGTGGCTGACCTTGTTAAGATGGGAATTCGATGTCTTGATGATTTTGATTACACTAACTTTTTGATAATTATCATAAAGTTATATGTATAGGGAAAGGGTATTTCATCAATAGGAAATATGAGATAACTCTTAACAATACATGATGTATTTTATTGGAGGCGATGATATTAAATTGATAAGAGATGAACTTAATTATTTATCATCTTATACAGTTTGTGGCATTGATGCTATGGGGTTTTTTTCGGCTTCATACGCAATAATCTCATGTCATCGCTAAAGGTAATACATTTAATTTTAATCAGTAGTTGTCATATTTCTACAAAGGAGTGAGTGATATGTCATTCGTAAAAACTAAAGATGGCGTTAATATTTACTTTAAAGACTGGGGGGCGAAACAGGCGCAGCCTATTGTTTTCCATCATGGTTGGCCATTAAGCGCTGATGATTGGGATAATCAGATGCTGTTTTTCCTGGCAGAGGGTTTTCGCGTAATTGCTATCGATCGCCGTGGCCATGGCCGTTCAGATCAGGTTAGCGAAGGGCACGATATGGATCACTACGCGGCTGATGCTTGCGCGGTGGTTGAAAGCCTTGATCTGCATAACGCCATCCATGTTGGCCATTCAACCGGCGGCGGTCAGGTTGCTCGCTATGTGGCTAAATATGGTCAACCGCAGGGCAGAGTAGCCAAAGCGGTGCTGATAAGCTCCGTACCGCCGTTGATGGTGAAAACCGAGAATAACCCTGGTGGCACGCCCATCGAGGTGTTTGACGGCTTCCGCAAGGCACTTGCCGCCAATCGCTCTCAATTCTATCTCGATGTCGCCAGTGGTCCATTCTATGGCTTTAACCGACAGGGGGCTGAAGTTTCCCAAGGAACCATTCAAAACTGGTGGCGCCAGGGGATGACCGGCAGCGCTAAAGCGCACTATGAAGGGATCAAGGCGTTTTCAGAAACCGATCAGACCGAAGATCTCAAAGCGATTACCGTACCGGTGCTGGTGATGCAGGGCGATGACGATCAGGTTGTTCCCTACCAAAATGCCGCCATTTTGCAGGATAAGTTGTTGGCCAATAGCGAACTGAAAATTTATCCGGGATTACCTCATGGTATGCACACTTCGCACGCGGATGTGATTAACGCCGATCTGCTTGCCTTTATTCGTTCTTAAGCTGCTCTAGCCGTTGGGGCGTTATCCCCAGCGGCCATACCATGGCGTTAATGGCTGTCGCCATTGGGCGGTTGTGAGGATATTATAGCTCTGTGCTATAAGGTTATTTTTTTCAGGCAACAAAAAACCCGATAATCTTGAACCTAAAAAGGCGGGACTATCGGGCTCCACAAAATGGGGACATCAAAGAAAAGCAGTGGCACTAATTCAGACTGCCCCCCAGGCAAAAAGTTCTGCCTGATGACAAAAATTTCAAAAATATTTTGCGCTAACCCATTTCTTTTTCTTAACTGTCAGCCGAGAATTCCTGGCCACAGCACCACGATCAATGAACCCGCCAAGGTTAACAATACGTTAGCGATAGCGTAGGTACCGGCATAGCCCAGCGCAGGAATGTTACTGCGTGCGGTGTCGCTGATAATTTCCATTGCTGGCGCGCAGGTGCGGGCGCCCATGATGGCACCGAACAGCAGCGCGCGGTTCATACGCAGCACGTAGGCACCGAACAGGAAACAAATCACCACCGGCACCAGGCTGACAATCAGGCCGGAAATCAGCATCTGCCCACCGACGGCGCCCAGGCCGTGGCCAATACCGGCGCCGGCGCTTAGGCCAACCCCGGCCATAAACACCATCAGCCCGAACTCTTTGACCATATTCAACGCGCCCTGCGGGATATAGCCGAAGGTAGGGTGGTTGGCACGCAAAAATCCCAGCATGATGCCGGACATCAGCAGCCCGGCGGCATTGCCGATGCCGAACGAGAAATTGCTGAACTGAATGGTGATCTGACCAATCAGCAGGCCGATAATGAAGAAGGCGCAGAACGCCAGCAAATCGGTGACCTGGCTGTGAATCGAAATAAAGCCGATTTTTTCTGCCACGCTCTTCACTCGGCGGGCATCGCCGCTCACCTGCAGTACGTCGCCCTTGTTCAGCACGATGCTGTCGTCAATCGGCATTTCAATCTGGCTGCGGATCACGCGGTTGAGGAAGCAGCCGTGATCGGTCAGTTTCAACTGGCTGAGGCGCTTGCCAACCGCATTGCTGTTTTTGACCACGATTTCTTCGGTAACGATGCGCATATCCAGCAGGTCGCGGTCGAACACCTCCTTGCCGTTACGGAAGCTGGGATCCAGCCGCGCATGGGCGTCCGGATAGCCGACCAGTGAAATCTCATCGCCCACTTGCAGTACCGCATCGCCATCAGGGTTCGCCAGGATGCCGTTGCGGCGAATGCGCTCGATATAACACCCGGTCTGGCGATAGATGCCCAGTTCACGCAGATTCTTGCCGTCAGCCCAGGCCACCAACTCCGGCCCGACGCGGTAGGCGCGGATCACTGGCAGATAGACCTTGCGCTGGCTGTCGGTATCCAGGCCGCGTTCACGGGCGATTTGCTGTGCGGAGGTCGGCAAGTCCTGATGTTGCAACTTCGGCAGATAACGCGCGCCAAAAATCAGGCTGACCAGACCGATCAGGTAGGTCAGGGCGTAGCCCAGGCTGAGGTGATCCTGCGCGGAAAGCAGCGCCGGGCCGTTGGTGATGGTATTACGTAATGTATCGCCGGCACCGACCAAAACCGGCGTTGAGGTCATTGACCCGGCGAGCATGCCGGCGGTCAGGCCGATATCCCAATGGAACAGCTTACCGAGACCGATCGCCAGTACCATGGCAGTGCCGACCATCACCAGCGCCAACATCAGATAGTTTTTGCCGTCGCGAAAGAAAATAGAGAAAAAGTTGGGCCCGGCTTCTACTCCGACGCAGAAAATAAACAGCATAAAGCCCAGGCTTAGCGCTTCAGTGTTAATCGCGAAATGTTGTTGGCCGAGCAACAACGAAACCACTAAAACTCCAATGGAGTTACCGAGTTGGACGGAACCCAAGCGAAGTTTACCGAGGCAGAGCCCCAGGGCGAGTACCACGAACAGTAACAGAATGTAGTTACCGTTTAACAAACTAGCGACGTTTATGTTCACGGAGGATAACTTATTGTTTACCAGTAAGTGCTTGATATGGCTGACTATAAAAGATAAATTCAGCCATGGGATATAGGGATAGATTACGATAAAAAACCAATCAGCGAAGATAACGCGATCCCTCGATCGGCGGCGCTTATTCTAGACGCTCTGAGGCAGGACAGCCAGCATAAAGCAGCTATCCTGCACGCCTTTCTACCTTTAACTCTCTTTTAGCCAAGGAAAAAGTCCAGCTGCGCACCGTTTTTTGCGGCTGTGGGTTCCGATTTCTGTGGTCTGGCCGCAGTGGTTGTTTGCAAAGGGAGGTAAACCTATGGCGGGTTATCGCGATTGGCTTGGGGTAATCGGCAGTTTTTTATTGTTTGGCGTGATGTTCTTTTGCCAGCAGAGCGGCATTGCCGATCACCATCAGGGGAAGACCGGTTTGTTATTGTTTCTGATCCCCGGCGTTATCGGCAGTTACCTGTCCGGCTCCAAACGTCTGCTGGCGCCATTGCGCGGTGCGTTGTATGCGTTGCCGTTGTGTCTGTTGCTACGCTATTTTTGGCTGGCGCCGCCGCCTTCGTTCTGGCAAGAGCTGGCTTATGGTATCAGCGCGGTGTTTTGGTGCGCATTTGGCGCCATGCTGTTGCTGATGGTACGCAAGCTACTGTCGCCATGCCTGCCTTCGCGACGGCATTAAAAAAGGCGCCTCAGGCGCCTTTTTATTGTTCCATAACAACTTATTGGAACAGATTCAGGTTTTCTTTGGCATAGGCTTCAAAGTCGGTGCAGCCGCCAATATGTTGCTGATCAAGGAAAATCTGCGGTACCGTTTCAACCGGTTTACCGACGGTTTTTTCCAGATCGGCCTTGGTGATGCCTTCAGCGTGGATATCAACATAACGGAAGTTGAAATCATCGCGCTCTTCAGTCAGTTTTTCTGCCAGTTCTTTAGCACGGACACAATATGGACAGCCCGGACGCCCGAAGATTACTGCAAACATGAAATACTCCTCGTTTATTCAATCTATTATCGCTGTTGTAACGACATCCCGTCAGTCAAAAAAGACCTCAGCCAACGCATCACTTCAGGTGCAATGGCGCTTACTATGCCCGTTGGGGCCGATAAAAAAAAGCAGGATTTACCTGTTAATCTGATTTACGCCGCCTATTAGTTATCTGGCGCTGTTGTCAGCGCCGGGAATTCACTACACTGTGCGCAGCATGACAGGAGGGAGCAATATGCGTTCATTCGGCGATTTACCACGCCCGGTATTGGCGTTGGAAGGCGTGGGTATGGTGATGCTGGTGCTGGCGTATCTGAGCATTCATGACTATGTTCAGTTGCCGGGCTGGCTGGGGTCGCAAACCGCCGCGGTTGGCATGATTTTCCTTGGCGTGGCGCTGATGATACCGGCTGCCGCGTTTTTGGTCTGGCGTGTGGTTCAGGGGTTCGGCCCGTTGATGCACGGCGGTTTACCGCCAGAAAACGATCGGCGCAAAGCATCGCCGGAAGATCAAAAAGACCGCCCGCCGCACGACTGAGCGTTGTGCCGTCGGGAGTTGCCCGTTTGGGGGTAATACGTTGAAAATTGCCATTCTTTCGCGCGATGGATCGCTGTATTCGTGCAAACGGCTGCGCACAGCGGCGGAGCAGCGCGGGCATACCATTGAGGTGATCGATCCGCTCTCCTGCTATATGAATATCAATCCGGCGGCGCCGACCATCCACTATCGTGGCCGCCAGTTAGATCGTTATGACGCGGTTATTCCACGCATCGGCTCGGCGATCACCTTCTATGGCACCGCGGTGCTGCGTCAGTTTGAGCTGCTCGGCAGCTACCCGCTGAACGAGTCGGTTGCCATCACTCGCGCGCGTGACAAACTGCGTTCGCTACAGTTGCTGGCGCGTCAGGGTATCGATCTGCCGATCACCGGTTTTGCCCATTCCCCCGACGATACCGGCGATTTGATCGCACTGGTTGGCGGCGCTCCGCTGGTGGTCAAACTGGTGGAAGGCACGCAGGGCATCGGTGTGGTACTGGCGGAAACGCGTCAGGCGGCGGAAAGCGTGATTGATGCGTTTCGCGGCCTGAACGCGCACATTCTGGTGCAAGAGTACGTTCAAGAAGCGCAGGGGCGGGATATTCGCTGCCTGGTGATCGGTGGGCGCGTGGTGGCGGCGATTGAACGGCGGGCCAAGGCGGGGGAGTTTCGTTCCAATCTGCATCGCGGCGGCACGGCGAGCAAGGTGACCATCACCGCCAAGGAACGGGCGGTAGCGGTGAAAGCGGCGGCAACGCTGGGACTGGATATTGCCGGGGTGGACATTCTGCGCGCCGAACGCGGCCCGTTGGTGATGGAAGTCAATGCCTCGCCGGGGCTGGAAGGGGTGGAAACCACCACCGGTTTGGATATTGCCGGTATGATGATCGACTATATTGAGCGGCGTGGACGTCCGGGCTTCCGGCTTAAATCGGGGGGGTAGTCCACCACCTGACGAGCATTTTTGCCGTTCAGCGCTCGGTACGGCAACAATTTCTCGCCGATAATGATTGCATTAGCGAATTAAGCCGCATTGATCGTGGCATCACGGATGAATATTCCGTAAGCTATGCGCCTTTTCGTATTTATGAACCTTGTGAGGCTGGTACCGTATGGATTCACTCATCGTCCCTGATTTGGCGTTATTACGACGTTGGCTGGATCAACTGGGCATCTCATTTTTTGAATGTGATTCCTGCCAGGCGCTGCACCTGCCGCATATGCAAAACTTCGACGGCGTGTTCGACGCCAAGGTTGACCTGGTCGATGACGTTATCCTGTTTTCCGCGCTGGCGGAGGTCAAACCGACGGCGCTGATCCCGTTGGTGGCCGATCTCAGCCAAATCAACGCCAGTTCGCTGACCATCAAGGCCTTTGTCGACGTTCAGGATGACAACCTGCCGAAACTGATCGTCTGCCAGGCGCTGAGCATTGCGGTCGGCGTGACGCTGGAACAGTTTGCCCACTTTATGCAGCAGGGCGAAGAGCAGATCTCGATGGTGATCCTGGAAGCCAGGGCGAACGATCTGCTGTTTATGGGCGACGAAGAAGACAACAACGCTGGCACCGCCCGCCAGGCAATGCTGCACTGATCCCCGCTGAATACTGACATGCCGTTGCCCAAACGGCATGTCGTCCGTAGTTCCTTCCGCCATAATTTATTCTGCGTTTTACCCACTGTTGCCAGATATTTCTCGTCGTTTATGCCGTTAATGGCGTATCAACATAGAGAAAAATGCATAAAAAATCGATAAAAGGCGTTTTTTACCCTAGCGTATGGTGCGATGCCTGCGCAGCGGTTATGCTGCTGATGCTGCCAAAAGGTCGGTAAATCACCTGGTGGCCATGCAGGCTGTCAAGCAATAAAGCATTAGGTAATCAATTGCATAGGCATGCACTTTCCATTGCAACGATTGCACTCGGGCAAGACAGGTTTTGTATCATTCTGGGATACAAATTCACCCTTTGTTTTGGAGGTAGTTACGGATGGTCACCCAACGTAAAAAGTGGTTGTCGGGCGTTGTTGCCGGTTTATTGATGGCGGCAAGCGTGACCGCGTCGGCAGAAGAAAAAATCCTGCATGTCTATAACTGGTCCGACTATATAGCACCGGACACCCTGGCGAAATTCCACAAGGAAACCGGCATCAAGGTGGTGTACGATGTCTTTGACTCCAACGAAGTGCTGGAAGGCAAACTGATGGCGGGCAGCACCGGTTTTGACCTGGTGGTACCGTCGGCCAGCTTCCTGGAGCGCCAACTGTCCGCCGGTGTGTTCCAGCCGCTGGATAAAAGCAAACTGCCCAACTATAAAAATCTCGATCCTGAATTGCTAAAGCTGGTGGCCAAGCACGATCCAGAGAACAAGTATGCCATCCCTTACCTGTGGGCCACCACCGGCATCGGCTATAACGTCGACAAGGTCAAGGCCGCGCTGGGTAAAGATGCGCCGGTCGACAGCTGGGATCTGGTGCTGAAGCCGGAAAATCTCGAGAAGCTGAAAAGCTGCGGCGTTTCCTTCCTTGATGCGCCCAGTGAAATATTTGCCACCGTGTTGAACTATCTTGGCAAGGATCCCAACAGCAGCGATGCCAAGGATTACACTGGCCCGGCCACCGATCTGCTGCTGAAACTGCGACCGAGCGTGCGTTATTTCCATTCTTCTCAGTATATAAACGATCTGGCCAACGGCGATATCTGCGTGGCGATCGGCTGGGCGGGTGACGTCATGCAGGCGTCCAACCGCGCCAAGGATGCCAAAAACGGCGTTAACGTGGCGTACAGCATTCCAAAGGAGGGCGCGCTGGCGTTCTTTGACGTCTTCGCCATGCCGGCCGACGCCAAAAACAAGGATGAAGCCTACCAGTTCCTTAACTTCCTGATGAAGCCGGAAATCATTGCCGATATCAGCAACCACGTCTATTACGCCAGCGGCAACGCGGCCGCCACGCCGTTGGTGAATGCCGAGGTGCGTGATAACCCGGGCATTTACCCGCCGGCAGAGGTGCGCGCCAAAATGTTCACGCTGAAGGTGCAGGAGCCGAAGCTTGATCGCGTGATCACCCGTGCCTGGACTAAAGTTAAAAGCGGCAAGTAATCATCGCGGCCCCGGATCGTTAATCCTCGACGATCGGCAGGCGGCATTGACCGCCTGCCTTGCCCTTGTTAGTGCCACGGCGATCGCCGTGGTTTTTGAGCTGCCTTAGCACCGGAGAACACCCCGATTGAACGACGCGATCCCCCGTCCTCAAGCCAAAACGCAGAAGGTGTTTACCCCTCTGCTGGAAATTCGCAACCTGACCAAAACCTTCGATGGCCAAAACGCCGTGGAAGACGTCAGCCTGACCATCTACAAAGGCGAGATTTTTGCCCTGCTTGGCCCATCCGGCTGCGGCAAGTCGACGCTGTTGCGCATGCTGGCCGGCTTTGAACAGCCGACCCGAGGGCAGATCATGCTGGATGGGCAGGATCTGGCGCTGGTGCCGCCCTATCAACGCCCGGTCAACATGATGTTTCAGTCTTACGCGCTGTTCCCGCACATGACGGTGGAGCAAAACATCGCCTTCGGTCTGAAACAGGACAAAATGCCACGTGGCGCAATCAATGAACGGGTCGCGGAAATGCTGTCGCTGGTGCATATGCAGGAATACGCCAAGCGTAAGCCGCATCAGCTGTCCGGCGGCCAGCGCCAGCGTGTGGCGTTGGCGCGTAGCCTGGCGAAGCGGCCGAAACTGCTGCTGCTGGATGAACCCATGGGCGCGCTGGATAAAAAGCTGCGCGATCGGATGCAGCTGGAAGTGGTGGATATTTTGGAGCGAGTGGGCGTTACCTGTGTGATGGTTACCCACGATCAGGAAGAAGCAATGACCATGGCAGGACGTATCGCCATCATGAACCGCGGCAAGTTTGTGCAGATCGGCGAACCGGAAGAAATATACGAACACCCGAACAGCCGCTTCAGTGCGGAATTCATCGGTTCGGTCAACGTGTTTGACTGCGTATTACAGGAACGCCAGGACGAAGCGCTGATCCTGCAAAGTCCGGGGTTGCGTCATGCGATCAAGGTCGATCCTGACGCCTCGGTGGTGGACGGCGTACCGATCCAGGTGGCGCTGCGGCCGGAAAAAATCATGTTATGCGACGAAGTGCCGCAAGACGGCTGCAACTTTGCGCTGGGAGAGGTGGTGCATATCGCCTATCTGGGCGATCTGTCTATCTACCATGTAAAGCTGCTCAGCGGTCAGATTATCAGTGCTCAATTGCAGAACGGTCACCGTTTCCGCAAGGGGATGCCGACCTGGGGCGACGAAGTGCGCCTGTGTTGGGAAACTGACAGTTGCGTCGTGTTGACGGTGTAGGCCGTCGGTGAGGATTCCGTTATGACACTGTTTTCTGAAGGTACGCCGCCGCAGCCCGCGATCCGCTCGCCTGGGCCGCTGGAAGCGTTGTTCCGCCGCCTGCGCATGGCCCATGGCCGCAAATTGGTGATCGCGCTGCCTTACCTGTGGCTGATATTGCTGTTTTTACTGCCGTTCCTGATCGTATTTAAAATCAGCCTGGCGGAAATGGCGCGCGCCATTCCACCTTATACCGATCTGGTGAGCTGGGCGGACGGGCAATTGCAGATTGCGCTGAACTTCGCCAATTATCTGCAACTTACCGACGATCCACTGTATATCGAGGCCTATCTGCAATCCTTGCAGATCGCCGCGGTCTCCACGCTATGCTGTCTGGCGATCGGTTATCCGCTGGCCTGGGCGGTGGCGCACAGCAAACCGTCCACGCGCAACATATTGTTGCTGCTGGTGATCCTGCCCTCATGGACCTCGTTTCTGATCCGGGTGTATGCCTGGATGGGGATCCTGAAGAACAACGGCATTTTGAACAATTTCCTGCTGTGGCTCGGGGTTATCGATCAACCGTTGGTGATTCTGCATACCAATCTGGCGGTGTATATCGGCATCGTCTATTCCTACCTGCCATTTATGGTGTTGCCGATCTATACCGCATTGATACGGCTGGATTACTCGCTGGTCGAAGCTTCGCTGGATCTGGGCGCGCGGCCGCTGAAAACCTTCTTCAGCGTGATTGTTCCGCTGACGCGCGGCGGCATTATCGCCGGATCGATGCTGGTGTTTATTCCTGCGGTGGGGGAGTTCGTTATCCCGGAATTGCTCGGCGGGCCGGACAGCATCATGATCGGTCGCGTGCTGTGGCAGGAGTTCTTCAATAACCGCGATTGGCCAGTGGCCTCGGCGGTAGCGATTGTGATGCTGTTGCTGCTGATCCTGCCAATACTCTGGTTCCACAAACACCAGAACAAAGAAATGGGAGGGCAGGGATGAACAACTTGCCGGTAGTGCGTTCGCCATGGCGCCGGGTAATTCTGGCGCTGGGCTTTACCTTCCTGTATGCGCCGATGCTGATGCTGGTGATCTATTCGTTCAACAGTTCGAAGCTGGTAACGGTGTGGGCCGGCTGGTCCACCCGCTGGTATAGCGAGCTATTCCATGATTCGGCGATGATCGGTGCGGTGGGACTGAGCCTGACCATTGCCGCCGCCTCGGCAACGGCGGCGGTGATCCTTGGCACTATAGCCGCCGTGGTGATGGTGCGTTTCGGCCGTTTTCGCGGTTCGACCGGCTTCGCCTTTATGCTGACCGCACCGCTGGTGATGCCCGATGTGATCACTGGGTTGTCACTGCTATTGCTGTTTGTGGCGATGGGGCATGCCTTTGGCTGGCCGTCGGAACGTGGCATGTTCACCATCTGGCTGGCGCACGTGACCTTTTGTACCGCCTATGTCTCGGTGGTGATTAGCTCCCGTTTGCGCGAACTGGATCGTTCAATCGAAGAAGCGGCAATGGATCTTGGCGCCACACCGTTGAAAGTGTTCTTTGTGATCACTTTGCCGATGATTGCACCGGCGCTGATTTCTGGCTGGATGCTGGCGTTTACCCTGTCGCTGGACGATCTGGTGATTGCCAGCTTCGTCGCCGGCCCCGGTTCGACCACCTTGCCGATGCTGGTGTTCTCTAGCGTGCGCATGGGGGTAAACCCGGAAATCAACGCCTTGGCGAGTCTGATTCTGCTGGTGGTGGGCGTGATTGGCCTGATCGCCTGGTGGTGGATGGCGCGCTCGGAAAAACAGCGATCGCGCGATTTGCAAAAGGCCGCCCGTAGCTGATTGCCTGTAAACCTGCTATTTTTTGCAATTATATTCTCACAATAAATGATTCACTGACTTTATACGCCGCCGCCTGGCGGCATTTCGTTTCGGAACGCGGATATGTCAGACATGTTGAGAAGCAGGCAGGGAACAATAAAAGCGCAATCTGATGCACCGGTGGCGGTGATGGTCGCCGGCAGCGCTATGGTGGCGATTAAATGCGTCAGCGTGCTATTGCTGCTGGGAGAGCTTGGCGTGTCCGGCACACGGGAGTTTGTCAGTACCAGCGCACAGGCCTGGGATTCCACACTGATCTTTTTGGCGGGGATTTTGATGCTATGCCTGCAAATCTATTGTGGCTTTGCCGTGATGCGTGGCCGCAACCGGGGCCGTTGGGGTTATGTGCTGTGCCAGGCGGTGGTGGTCGGTTATTTGCTGTTGGCGACCATCGGCAGTTTTTTACCGGAAGTATTTACCGTTGACGGTGAAACCAACGCTCAAATCCTGCATACCCTGATGCTCGAAAAAATCCCCGACGTGGTGATTTTGGCTTTGTTGTTCCTGCCCGCCGCCAGCCGACGCTATTTCGCCGCCCGTCGCTGAGTGCTAAACTCTGCGCCCTCAATCTGTGCCTGTAGTTAGAAAGATGAAGGTATCTTATGCATTGCGCGTTGTACACGGCGGGCAGCTGTCGTTCCTGCCAGTGGCTGGAAAAGCCTTATTCGCAGCAACTGGCTGACAAACAGCATCACCTGCAAACGCTGCTGGCCGGGCGCCAGGTGGCGCAATGGCTGGCGCCCGCCGCGGGTCAACAGGGCGCTTTTCGTAATAAAGCCAAAATGGTGGTCAGCGGCAGCGTAGAGCGCCCGCTGTTAGGCATGCTGCACCGTGACGGCACGCCGGTGGATTTATGCGCCTGCCCACTGTATCCCGCCAGCTTCGCGCCGATGTTGACGCTACTGAAAACGTTTATCGCTCGCGCCGGTTTGACCCCGTACAACGTTGCTCGTAAACGTGGCGAACTAAAGTATTTGTTATTGACCGAAAGCACGCTGAACGGCGAGGTGATGCTGCGATTTGTCTTGCGCTCGGAAAGCAAATTGACGCAGCTGCGTGCCGCTTTGCCATGGTTGCAGCAACGTTTGCCACAGGCGACGGTGATTTCCGCCAATATTCAGCCGGTGCATATGGCGATCCTGGAAGGCGAGCGGGAAATCCCGCTGACCGAGCGACAGGCGCTGAAAGAGCGGTTTAACCAGGTGCCGCTGTATATTCGCCCGCAAAGTTTCTTCCAAACCAATCCGCAGGTAGCGGCCGATCTGTATGCTACCGCGCGTGACTGGGTGCAGGCGCTGGCTATTGACAGCATGTGGGATCTGTTCTGCGGCGTCGGCGGCTTTGGACTGCACTGCGCCCGCGCGCAAACGCGTCTTACCGGTATTGAAATCAATGCCGAAGCCATTGCCTGCGCGCGGCAATCGGCGGCGGCGCTGGGCTTACGTCAGGTTAATTTCCAGGCATTGGATTCCACCCATTTTGCCACCGCCGAAGGCGAGGTACCGCAGCTGGTACTGGTGAACCCGCCCAGACGCGGTATCGGCCAGGCGCTGTGCGACTATCTGCACCGTATGGCACCGGACTATATTCTGTATTCAAGCTGTAACGCGCAGAGTATGGCAAAAGATCTGGCGATGCTGCCGGACTACCGGATCGAACGCGTGCAGCTGTTCGACATGTTCCCGCATACCGCGCATTATGAAGTGTTGACCCTGCTGGTGCGCGGTTAAGCCGGTGCCAGGCAGGCGGGGCGCAACAATGCGCTGCGCCCCGGAGCGGATTACTGTGGGAACCACTTATCGTTGATGGCCTTATAGGTGCCGTCAGCCTTGATGGCGGCCAGCGCGGCGTTCAGTTTGGCCAGCAATGCCTGATTGTCCGGGCGAACCGCTATGCCCAGCCCGGTGCCGAAATATTGCGCGTCGGTAATGTGCTCGCCGACCGGCGCCAGGTTCGGGTTGCTCTTCAACCATTCATTGACCACCGCGGTGTCGCCGAACACGCCATCAACCCGGCCGTTCTTCAGCTCCAGAATGGCATTCTGATAGCTGTCGTAGGCGACGGTATTAATTTCGGGATGTTTGTCCTGCATGTATTTCTGATGGGTGGTGCCGTTTTCCATCCCCACTTTTTTGCCTTTCAAATCAGCCAGAGTGGCGTATTTGCCCTTTTGCGCGATGACAATCGCCGAGTTGGCATAGTACGGCTGGGTAAAGCTGACCTGCTTGCTGCGCTCTGGCGTGATGTCCATGCCGGAAATGACCGCATCGTATTTTTTGAACTTCAGCGCCGCAATCAGGCTGTCGAACGCCTGGTTGGTAAAGGTGCATTCGGTCTGCATCTGTTTGCACAACGCCTTGGCCAGATCGATATCAAAACCGACGATTTGATTATTGGCATCCAATGATTCAAACGGTGGATAAGTTGCCGAGGAGGCGAAGCGAAGCGTCTCGGCAGCCTGCACGCTGAAGCTCATTGCGGCCAGCACCGCCGCCGCGACTAATAATTTTTTCATGCGAAAACTCCTGTCTGCAAATTTGATTGTCATTATGCGGCCATCGTTTGATTTTTCTGACGAAATGCGACGGGGTGCCGCTGATGGTGCCGTAGATAACCATGCCATTGAGTGAATTAATATGCAATAAAAATGATTAAAAAATTAACGTGTTGGAGGGCGGCCCTGCGGGACACAGGGCCAGAACACGACGGGATCAGTTTCGGCGTTCAAACGCCAGCGCGCGGCGTTCCACCAGACGCATCAGCAGCGTCAGCAGGCCATTGACGATCAGGTAGACCAGACCAGCGGCGGCGAAAA
The DNA here is from genome assembly GCF_041448735.1 of Serratia odorifera. Lineage (NCBI taxonomy): Bacteria > Pseudomonadati > Pseudomonadota > Gammaproteobacteria > Enterobacterales > Yersiniaceae > Serratia > Serratia odorifera. Next base: position 334,137 of record NZ_JBGMUT010000001.1, read on the forward strand.
CCATCACGTCGTAGGTGCGTCCGTACATCAACTGGCTGTAGCCCATCACTTCCATCAGCGTAATGGTGTAGGCCAGCGAGGTACTTTTAAACACCAGCACCACCTCGTTGGAATAAGAGGACAGGGCACGTTTAAAGGCAAAGGGCAGCAAGATGCGCAGAGTCTGGCGGCGTGACATGCCGAGTGCTTCGCACGATTGCCATTGGCCGGCCGGGATCGCCCGTACCGCACCGTAGAACAGCTGGGTGGTGTAGGCCGCGCTGTTGAGCGCCAGCGCAATCATGGCGCACAGCCACGGTTGCGACAGCAGGCTCCATAACCACGGGTAATCGCGGATGGCCGGGAACTGACCGGGGCCGTAGTAAATCAGGAAAATCTGCACCAATAGCGGCGTACCGGTAAACAGGGTGATATAGATTTTCACCAATGGCGTCAGCACCGGGATTTTCAGCGTCAGGATCACCGTCAGCAGCAGCGACAGGATCAGCGCGACCACCAGTGCGGCCATCGTCAGGGTCAGGCTGGTGTGCAGCCCTTTGGCGATTTCCGGCAAATATTCCAGCATCAGACCGGCCCTCGCTCAAAACGTGTGGTACGCAGCTCGATGCGCTTGATTACGTATTGACTCAACAATGTGACCAGCAGGTAAATCGCTGCGGCAATCACATACCAGGTAAAGGGTTCCTGGGTGCGGGTGGCAATGCTTTTGGTTTGCAGCATCAAATCGTTCACGCTGATCAGCGACACCAGGGCGGTGTCCTTCAGCAGCACCAGCCACTGATTGCCCAGCCCCGGCAGCGCATGACGCCACATCTGCGGCATGATCAAACGGAAGAAAATCGCCGCCTTGCTCAGCCCGAGCGCCTGGCCCGATTCCCATTGCCCCTGCGGCACCGCTTTCAGCGCGCCGCGCAGCGTTTGCGACGCGTAGGCCGAATACAGCAGCGCCAGCGCGATCACCCCACACAAAAACGGGCTGACTTCGAAGTTTTCGATATCAATCTGGATCGGCAGCTCAAACAGGCCCAGATTGAGCGTAAAGCCGTCGGACAAGATCAGCAGCAGTTGCGACGAACCGAAGTAAATAAACAGCACCACCAGAATTTCCGGCAGGCCGCGCAACAGGGTGACCCAGGCGGTGCCCAGCCAACTGACGACATTCCAGCGTGCAGACTCCCAGACGGCAAACAGCATCGCCAGGATAAGGCCAAGCGCCAGCGCGCACACCGCAAGGCCGACGGTCATCCCGGCGGCGCTTGCTAAAGGTTGAAATTCATTCATTGGGGTTGATTACTGCTGAAACCATTTTTTATAGATGGTTTCGTAGGTCCCATCCTGCTTGATCTTGTCCAGTGCAGCGTTGAACTTGCCCTGCAGATCGGTGTTTTTCTGGCGAACGGCGATGCCAAGGCCGGTACCGAAGTAGCCCTTATCGGTTACCTTGTCGCCGACGGCGGTCAGTGCGTCATTCTGTTTCAGCCATTCATTGACCACGGCGGTATCGCCGAAGACCGCATCGACGCGACCGTTTTTCAGATCGAGGATCGCGTTCTGGTAGCTATCGTAAGGTACGGTAGTGATTTCCGGGTGCTTGTCAGTCAGGAATTTCTGGTGCGTGGTGCCGTTCTGCACGCCGACCTTTTTGCCCTTCAAGCTGGCGACGTCGGCCACTTTGCCTTTCTGCGCGATGAACAGTGCGGAGTTGTCGTAGTAAGGTTTGGTGAACAGCACCTGTTTTTCACGCTCGGGGGTGATGTCCATGCCGGCCATCACGGCGTCGAAACGCTTGAACTTCAGGCTGGGGATCAGGCTGTCAAACGCCTGATTGGTGAAGGTACAGGTGGCCTGCATCTCTTTACACATCGCATTGGCCAGATCGACGTCAAACCCCTGGATCTTGTTGTCGGCGCCAACGAATTCAAACGGCGGATAAGAGGCTTCGGTAGCGAAACGAATCGTTTCGGCTGCGGTAGCGGAAACGCTGATGCCGGCTAAAACGGCGGCAATTATTAGTTTTTTCATCGCAAACTCCCCTAAAAACAGCTGGTGTAATAATTAGTGTGATAAATAGTTGGCAAACTCGGTGGTCTGTGGCTGGGCAAAATGGCTGGCGTCGCCCTGTTCTACCACCCGGCCGTTTTCCATGTACACCACGCGGCTGGCGGTCTTGCGCGCCACTTCCACTTCGTGAGTTACGATCACCTGGGTAATGCCGGTGCCGGCCAGTTCGCGAATGATGCTGACGATCTGGGCGGTAATTTCGGGATCCAGCGCGGCGGTGGGCTCGTCGAACAGCAGCACCTGCGGTTCCATCATCAGCGCCCGTGCGATCGCCACGCGCTGTTGCTGGCCACCGGACAGATGCAGCGGGAAGCGATCGGCAAAATCGGTGAGGCGCAGACGCGTCAGCAACTTGTCGGCACGCGCCATCGCCTGCGCCTTGCTCAGACCCAGCACGCGGCAGGGCGCTTCGATCAGGTTTTGTACCACGGTGAGATGCGGCCACAGGTTGTACTGCTGAAACACCATGCCGACGTTCTGCCGCAGTTCGCGAATGGCTTTTTCGCCCGGAGCCTGCTTGAAGTCGAACTGGTTGCCGGCAATCTGCAAATGGCCGGAACGCGGCATTTCCAGCAGGTTAAGCACCCGCAGCAATGAACTTTTGCCGGCGCCGCTTGGACCAAGCAGCACCAGCGTTTCTCCTGCTGGACAATCCAGCGTGATGTTAAACAGCGCCTGATGCGCGCCGTAAAAGCAGTTTATCTCTTTTAGTTGAATGCTCATGCGCCGGAATTGAATAGACATTGATGCCGCGAATGTTAACTTCCACAGAATACTTATGCAATCTTTGTGAGTTAAAATTTATTACTGCGCAGCGGGATAATAAAAGAATAGCACAACATATCGTACTGCACGCCAGATGGCTGGTTTTGTCGCGCACGGTGTGAGATGGCTAGCGAAATTTGTTTGTTCGATTAAAAAAACAGCGGAATCAATGTGGTGAACGGGCTGCCGAACGGGGGGATCGGCAGCCGCGGCGGTAAAATTAACGATTTTCCAGAATCTGGCGCAGGGTGCCGCTGGCGGCATGCGCGGGAACGTTCATATAACGAACGTCATCAACCACCCAGCAGCTGCCTTCACGTACCATCAGCACTTCGTTTTGCCAGCTTTTGGCACTGCCGCCGTCTTTTTGATAGCTCAGTTGCACGCGTAGCGGAATATTCTTGGCGTCGGTATTGGGAATGGTGGAGGAACTGGCCACCTTGGCGCTGGTGGCGCCTTCGGCATTACCGGTCAGCAAATCGCCTGCCGCCGGTTGGCGCCCTGCGTTCTGGTTGGCACTGAGCAGATCCTGATACAGCACTTTGCTCAGGTACGGCTGGAACTGGGCCAGACGATTGGCGTCCGGCAAAGTGAGGCTACCCTGTTCGATGCGCAGATCGTAGAACCTCTGTGCCACCTGGCTTGGGCCGCCTTCGATGCACGCGCCGGTGCGGGTGCCAATATCCTTATAGGCCGGCTCGACGGTGGTACACGCACTTAACGCCAGGGCTAAAGGTAAAACCGCCGCAATCGTTTTTGTTTTCATCTCATTACCTTATGTGATGTTTCTTGAAGATCGACAACTTACAGTTTATACGCAGAAAACTTTACCACCAAAATACCCGACAGGTTTTATCAGATGCTGCACTTTTTGCCTTATCGCTGCGCCGGCTTCTTGATCGGGAATGCCACGAACGGTTTGATTTCCTTTAGCACGAACATGCTTTGCATTTCCTTGATGCCGGGCAGGCGGCGGATCACCGACATGGCGAACTCGGCGTAGGTGTCCAGATCCCTTGCCACCACCTGCAACAGAAAGTCTGCATCGCCGCCGATGCTGTAGCAGGCTACCACGTCGTCCAAATCGCTGACTTGCTGTTCAAACTTCAGCGCTTCGGCTGCGCTGTGACTGTCGATGCTGACGCGTATGAATACCATCACGCCTAGCCCAATCTTGCGGCGGTCGAGCACCGCGCGATACCCCTGGATCACCGCGTCATCTTCCAGTTTGCGCACTTTGCGCCAGCACGGGGAGGCCGACATACCGATTTGATCGGCTAATGTCTGGTTAGTGACGCGCGCATCCTGTTGCAGAGCGTCAAGAATTTTTATCTCTGCCGGTTCCAAGCTGCTTTTATTCATTTTATTTCTCTATGCGGCTGTAAATTGGTTAATCCTACCCAATTTGGCGGGTGTTTCAAGCCATATAGGTCACTTTTACCTCAAGGTGACTGGCATAATAATCCTCGGTCGTTTCCAGGTTGTCGAAGCGAATAGCTATGCAATTTGATTAATTTCTTTAAGGAATAAAAATGAAGTTTGATGCTGCGGTGCACAAGTGCGCCATTATTGTCGATCGGGATCTGGGTGTGGGGCTGTCAATGAATGCGGTGAGCGTGATCGGCATTGGCTTTGGCAAAACGCTGGAAAACCTGGTGGGGTCGGATGTTGCCAGTCAGGACGGGGTCAATTACCCCGGGGTAATTTCGGTACCGTTGCCGATCTTGCGTGCATCGGGAGCCGCGCTGCTGGCGTTGCTGGCCCGTACCGAGCACGATGACGAGATTTATTGCATGCCGTTCAGCGCGTTGGCGCAATCATGCAAAACCTATGACGACTACCGTGCACGGATTGCGGCGGTAGCCAGCGAGCAAATCGAGCTGGTGGCGCTCGGCCTGATCGGGCCGAAAAAGAAAATCAACGCGCTGACCGGCAATCTGCCGCTGTACCGTTAACGTCAGCCAACCGTGGCGCGGCACTTCCGGTGACCTGCGGCAGAACATAATGCTAAACTGGTGGTCAGAGTAAAGCGATTAAGGCATATATCAAGGAGATCACCATGCAGCTTTCCACCACCCCAACTCTGGAAGGATTCACCATTAGCGAATATTGCGGCGTTGTCACCGGCGAAGCGATCCTCGGCGCCAACATCTTCCGTGATTTTTTTGCCGGCGTACGTGACATCGTCGGCGGCCGTTCCGGCGCCTATGAAAAAGAGCTGCGCAAGGCGCGTCAACTGGCATTCCAGGAACTGCAGGAACAGGCGAAGGAACTGGGCGCCAATGCGGTGGTAGGGATTGATATTGATTATGAAACCGTCGGCAAAGACAGCAGTATGCTGATGGTGACGGTCAGCGGCACGGCGGTAAAGGTCGCGCGTTAATCCCGCGAGGCCCGGCATTACGCCGGGCCGCATGACAAACCAGGAGGGCGCGTGAGCAAGTGGTTATGGATTGCCGCTATCGGGGTGCTGGCGGGCTGCCAGGGCCAACCGCAGAATACCGTCGTCGACCATGGCGGTTATCGGCTGGAAACCCTTCATCAGGCGCAGGGCGCCGATCAACGTATTCGTTTTCTGGTGATGCATTACACCGCCGAAGATTTTCATTCCTCGCTCAAGACCCTGACTGACGAACACGTCAGCGCCCATTATCTGTTGCCGGCGCGGCCACCGGTGCAGAACGGCAAGCCGTTGGCGTATCAACTGGTGCCCGAACAGATGCGTGCCTGGCATGCCGGTGCCAGCCAATGGCGCGGTCGTAGCGGCCTGAATGACACCTCAATCGGCATCGAAATTGTCAACCGCGGTTATCAGCGTCGGTTGCTGTCACAATCCTGGCAGCCTTACACGCCGCAACAAATTGCACTGTTGACCGAACTCGCCCGCGACATTATTGCCCGCTACGGCATACAACCCGTGGATGTGGTGGGGCACAGCGATATCGCGCCGCAGCGCAAACAGGATCCGGGGCCGCTCTTTCCCTGGCGGCAACTGGCGCAGGCTGGGGTGGGGGCCTGGCCGGATCCGGGCGTGGTGCAGCATTATCTGGCGGGGCGCAAGCCGCAGGCGCCGGTGCCGATGCTGCCGCTGCTGGCGAAGCTGGCGCGCTACGGTTATACGGTTGATGCCAAATGGGACGCGCGGCAGCAGCACAACCTGTTGGCGGCATTTCAGATGCATTTCCGGCCCAGCGATTATCGCGGTGAGCCGGATGCGGAAAGTGAGGCGATTATCGATGCCTTATTGCAGAAGTACCCGCCAGCGCGCTGATCACAGACCGTGCAGCTTGCCGTGATTTTTTAACCAGCGGGCGGTGCGGGCTATCCCTTCGTCCAGCGATACGATCGGTCGGTAGTCAAGTTCCTGCTGGGCGCGCGTGGTGTCCAGCGTCAGGTCGAAATTGAGCTTTGCCACGCCGTAGTGGGTCAGCACCGGTTCTTTTTCGCTTTTGCTGCCCAGTTTTTCCATACCACGAGCCATCATGTCGAGCATCGGGTAGGGCACCGAGCGAATGCGACACTTCATGCCCAACTCATCAATCAGCTGCTGCACGACCGTTCGTAACGGACGCGCCTGCTGATTGGTAATGTTGTAGGCGCGGCCGGACGGCGTGTTCTCTTTTTGTGTCGCCAGCCACATGGCATGCACCGCATTTTCCAGATAGGTCATATCCACCAGTGCCGCGCCGCCGCGTGGCAGCAGCAGGTTGCCGTAGTGTTTGATCATATGCAGCAGGCGCGGCAGCATCACCTTATCGTGCGGGCCGAACAGCCCCTGCGGGCGCAGAATGGTGAAGTGGGTCTGCGGATTGGACATCGCCAGTTGCTCAATCACCTGCTCGCCGGCGGCTTTGCTACGGGCAAATTCATTGGCGTAGCGCACCGGGCGGAACTCTTCGGTGACATTGCGATGGTGATGATAATCAAAGTAGATCGCCGGCGAAGATATATGGATAAACTGGGCGACGCCATACGCTGCCGCCCATTCTCCCAGGCGGCGGGTAGCGCGCACGTTGGCCAGTTCGAAGGCTTCTTCGGTACCCCATGGCGAGGTAAAACTGGAACAGTGCCACAGCACGTCCACTTCGGCCAGCATCGCTTTGGCCTGTGAAGACACCAGATTGGTGAGATCGGCTTGAATGAATTCGGCGCCCATTTTCTCCAGCAGGCTGCCCATGGCCTGATTACGACCGGTAGCGCGCACTTTAATGCCCTGACGGCGGAGATATTCAACGGCGTTTCGGCCTAACCCACTGGTTGCGCCGGTGACCAATACCTTCATAACGAACTCTATTCTCACCAAAAATCAGAGGGCTGGGCGCAGTTTTCGCGTCCCAGCAAATAAGGTGCCATTCTTTCGTGATTTCGTGCGCTATGCAATCGGAAAGGGCCTATCCACAGCGGCAAACTGTGCGGTTGATCGACAATTGAGCATTGCCTACGGCAAACGGTGGTCGTATTGCTCCGCAAGCTGCGCAATGCGTTTCGCCATGCCGCGGAAAATAAACAGATGCGCCGGCATCATGGCGAACCAGTACAGCAGACCGCTGAAACCGGCCGGGTGCCACCAGGCACGCACGTCCAGCGTACGCCGGTTGCCATGATCCCTGATGCTGAACACCAGACGGCCCAACCCCGGCGCCTTCATGCCAAACAGCAGCGCCATCTGGCGCTCCGGTTTGATGGTGATCACTTTCCAGCCGTCAACCACGTCACCCACCGCCAGCGTTTCCCGTGGCGGTCGGCCGTACACCACGCCGTTACCGATCATGTCGTCCATCCGAGCGCGGATCTGCCACAGGATATTGGCGTAAAAATAGCCCTCTTTGCCGCCCAACTGCTGAACCACGTGCCACAGTGCCGCGGCGGAAGCCTGCGTGTCCAGCGCGTAACCGGCCTGTTTGGGATAAAAGCCGTAACCGGGGCGCCAGCGGGCACGAGCCTGCGCGTCGTAGCCCCAGTCGGCGGAGTCGACCACTTCATCTTCACGACGCAGCGTTTCTCTGACTGCGTCGTCAAAGGTGGTTAAATGCTGTGGAATCAACGCTTGCAGCGGCGTGCCGTTGGCGGGCAGATCGTGATTCAACCCCTGGATCAGCGCGCGGGCAATCGAGGTCGGCACCGAGGTGACCATGCTGATAAACCACACCGAAATAAAACGCGTTGGCAGCGGGATGGGGATCAGCCAGCGCTTTTTTCCGCTGATGGCGATGAAACGCTCGAACAGGGTTTGATAGCTGATATATTCCGGCCCGGCAACGTCAAAAATACGGCTTTCGTCAGCCGGGTGGTGCAACAGTTCGGCCAGATAGACCAGCAGGTTTTCCAGGGCGACCGGCGACGATTTGGAACGCACCCAGCGTGGCGGCGTGAGGATCGGCAGGTTGTAAACCATGTCGCGCATGATTTCGAACGCCGCCGAGCCCGGCCCGACGATGATACTGGCGCGCAGCTCGGTGACCGGAATACCGCTCTGACGCAGGATCTCGCCGGTCAACTTGCGCGCCAGCAAATGCGGCGAACTTTGCCCTGCCGGCTGTAACGCACCGAGAAAAATCACCTGCTTGACGTTGGAACAGCGCAGGGCATCACGCACGTTTTCGGCGGCCTGACGCTCTTTTTCGATAAAGTCGTCGCCATCACCCATGCCATGGATCAGGTAATACACCACGTCGGTGTCCAATAGCGCGGCCGCCAGCGTTTCCACTTGGTACACATCGACATAACGGCAATCGACCTGCGTCCAGCGTTGCTGCTGCAACCATTCGAGGCGGCGGGCAGCGGCGGTGATGGCATGCCCCTGTGCCGCCAGATGGGGGATCAAGTTTTGCCCGATATAACCACTGGCGCCAAGTACCAGGATGCGTTGGGGGATCATCAGCACGACCTTATGCAACAGATAACGGTAAATACAGCCTAACCTAGCATGCCAACTTTGCGGTATAAATGCACTTTTTGTAAGGATAATGGGTGGTTGCAACGATTGCCGCACGGCGTCACACTACGCGCCGTCACTTTATGCGGGCTTTGCTATGCGATTGAACCTGGTGTGTTATCTGTTGTTGGCGCTGGCGTTTGTAGCCAGTTGGTTTTTCCTGCATCCGCTGTGGATGTGGTTGCTGCTGGTGAACCTGCTGACGCTGGTGATCTACGGCGTGGACAAGCTGGCGGCGATCAACGCCTGGCGACGGGTGCCGGAGTTGACGCTGTTGCTGTATGGTGTCGTCGGCGGTTGGCCTGGCGCGTTATGCGGCCAGCAGCTGTTCCGGCATAAAACCAGCAAACAGCCGTTCAAAACCTGGTTTATATTCAGCGTGGTACTGAACGTGGCCGCGATAGCGGCCCTAGGGTACGCGGTTTATGGTCGTTTCCTGTAGCCACCCGCATCGCTGACTACAGCAATAGCGGCAGCGTGGCGCTGGCGGTGGTTTGTACCGACTGCAGATAGGCGGCATCACGTTGCGCCAGTTCGGTCGCCATTAATTCTACCAGCAACATCGCCCCGACCTTGGCCGGCAGCGCGCCAGCGTTCAGCGGTCCTTCGGGTTTGGCGGCCACCAGCAGAGTATTTGCCAGTTTTGCCAGCGGGCTGCGCTGGTTATTGCTGATGACGATCACCTGCGCATGACGTTGCTTCGCCAGGGTCACCGCATGCAGAACGTCTTTGGTGGAGCCGGAACTGGAAATGGCTATCGCCACGTCGTTTTCCGCCAGCGATGCGGCATTCATTGCCGCCCGGTGCATATCGCTGAACAGCAGCGCCGGCTTGCCGAGACGTAACAGTTTATACTGCAGAAAATCGCCGATAATCGCGCTGGCGGCGACGCCATAAATCTGTATCGAGCGGGCCTGATGCAGCGCCAGTGCCGCCTGCTGCAAAGCCAGCCGATCGAGCAGCGCTCCGGTATCGCGCAGCGCCTGCACGCTCTCTTCCACCAGTGATTCGCTGACGCTCCGATCGTTGGCCGTTTCCTGTGTGCCTTGCTGCACACACAGTGCCAGTGCCATCTTGAATTCGGTATACCCCTTGCAGCCCAGGTGGCGGCAAAGTCGCGTAACGCTGGCTTCGCTGGTGCCACTCTCGCGTGCCAGTTCGGTAATCGTGAAGTAGAGCACCCTGGACGGTTGCTCGATGACATAATTCCCCAATTTGTGCAGCGTCGGGCTGTAACCCGCCAAATCTTGTCGCAGCCGCAACAACAAATTTCCGCTATTCATCACGTTACCCTTTTGATTTGGTCTTTTTCTATTGTGACGGAAAGGCGTTGTCGCCCGCCAGTGAATTCCACGCTTTGTGATGACGATCATCTTTGTGATTAAAATTTTCAGTTATTGATTTTATTTGTGGTAAAAATTTTCATCAATAAAAAATATAAACGAGGAAAATTTATGTCATCAATCGGGGAAACATCGTCGAAAAGCTGGTTCGAAAAAGCCCAGCTTTTCGGTAAATCGTTTATGTTGCCGATCGCTGTGCTGCCAGCCGCCGGGCTGCTGTTGGGCATCGGCGGGGCGCTCTCCAATCCCAATACCGTTGAAGCGTATCCGTTTTTGAATATCGGCTGGCTGCAAGGAGTGTTCAGCGTGATGGCCAGCGCCGGATCGATCGTCTTCGCCAATCTGGCGGTGCTGTTCGCCGTCGGCGTGGCGGTGGGATTGGCCAAAGGAGATAAGGGCACCGCCGGCCTGGCTTCGCTGATTGCCTATCTGGTGATGAACGCCACCATCAATGCGTTGCTAAAAATCAACGGCACGCTGGCGGCTGAAAACCCTGGCGCAGTCGGCCAGGGTATGATCCTTGGCGTTCAGACGCTGGAAACCGGCGTGTTTGGCGGTGTGACGATCGGTCTGGTGACCTGGTATCTGCATAACCGCTACAACAAGATTGCGCTGCCGCAGTTCCTCGGATTTTTTGGTGGTTCACGCTTTATTCCGATTATCAGTTCGCTGGCGGCAATGGCTATCGGGGCGCTGATGACCGCGATCTGGCCGTACGTTCAGCAGCTTATCTTTGGCCTGGGTGGATTGGTGGAGGCCACCGGTTATTTGGGCACCTTTATCTACGGCTTCGTGTTGCGCATGCTTGGCCCGTTTGGGCTGCATCACATCTTTTATCTGCCGTTCTGGACCACCGCGCTCGGCGGCAGCGAGGTGATTCAGGGGCAACTGGTTGAAGGCACCCAGCGTATTTTCTTTGCCCAGCTTGCCGACCCGACCACCCAGCAGTTTTACCTTGGCACCGCGCGTTTTATGTCTGGCCGATTTATCACCATGATGTTTGGTCTGCTGGGAGCCTGTCTGGCGATGTATCAAACCGCCAAACCGGAAAACCGCCAGCGGGTCGGGGGCCTGTTGCTGTCGGCAGCGCTGACCTCTTTTCTGACCGGTATTACCGAGCCGATCGAGTTTTCCTTCCTGTTTATTGCACCCGCGCTGTACGTGGTGCACGCGGTATTTGACGGCCTGGCTTTTATGCTGGCGCATATGCTGCAGATTACCATCGGCCAGACCTTCTCCGGCGGCTTTATCGATTTCATTCTGTTCGGCGTGTTGCAGGGCGAAGCGAAAACCAACTGGATGTGGGTGCCGCTGGTCGGCGTGCCGTGGTTCCTGTTGTATTACTGTACGTTCCGCTTTCTGATTGTTCGCTTCAATTTCAAAACACCGGGGCGTGCTGACGACACGGTCAGCGAAACGGTGCAGTCCGCGTCGGCCCGCGCGCAGCAGATTCTGGCTGCGCTGGGTGGCAAGGACAACGTGGTCGATCTCGACTGTTGCGCCACTCGGCTGCGCGTCACGCTCAAGCATGGTCAACGCGTCAACCAGGCCGAGTTGAAAGCCAGCGGCGCTCGGGCGGTGATCGTGCGCGGCAACGGCGTTCAGGTGATTTATGGCCCGCACGTTACCATTATTAAAAACGAAGTAGAGGAGTTATTGGATTTATGACGGTTTCCATGTTGCAGCAGATCAAAGGGAAATTGGTGGTGTCGTGTCAGGCGCTGGAAGGCGAACCACTGCACAGCGATTATATTATGTCGCGCATGGCGGTTGCGGCCGAAGCCGGCGGCGCGGCGGCAATTCGCGCCAACGGCGTTGAGGACGTGAAGGCGATCGTGCGTGCCGTCTCGCTGCCGGTAATCGGTATCATTAAACGTGATTATGCCGACAGCGCGGTGTATATCACGCCGACCCTGCGGGAAATCGATGAGCTGATGTGCCTGTCGCCGCAGATGATCGCCATGGATGCGACGGCGCATCCTCGGCCGGGGGGATTGTCGTTGGCTGAGCTGGTGCAGGCGATTCGCAGCAAATACCCACGGCTGTTGCTGATGGCGGATATCGCTACGCTGGCTGAGGCGATCAATGCCGATACGCTCGGCTTTGACTGCATCGGCACCACTTTGCACGGCTATACCGCGGAAACGCAGGGGCGCCAGTTGGCGCAGGATGATTTTTGCTTTTTGCGTGAGGTGCTGGCGGCGGTAGGACGACCGGTGATTGCCGAAGGCAATGTGGCAACGCCGGCCATGGCGGCACGCTGCCTGGCTCTGGGCGCGCACGCGGTCGTGGTTGGCGGGGCGATTACCCGACCGCAACAGATAACCCAGCGGTTTGTGCAGGCGATCGGTGGCTGAAGCGACCGCCCTGAACGGAGCAGGGCGGTATTTGCTTCTATCGTTGCTGTTGCAGGAACTCACGCCACAGATTGACCACCTGCTGCAAGTCCTGCCGGCTGACGTCGATGTGGGTGATAAGGCGGGTTAACGGGCCGCTGCTCAGTAACACGCCGCGCTCGCGCATCCACGGGCCCAGCTTGGCCGCCTGTTCTGCCGGTTGACGCAGGTACAGCACATTGGTCTGGGCGCCGGGTTCGACGATCTCCAGGCCGATATCGCGCAACTGCTGTTCCAGCCAGGTGGCATTGTTGTGGTCTTCCCGCAGACGCTCGACGTTGTTTTCCAGCGCATATAAGCCCGCCGCTGCCAGAATACCCGCCTGACGCAGACCGCCGCCGGTCATTTTACGCCAGCGAATGGCACGCTGGATAAATTCGCTGCTGCCGCACAGCAGCGATCCTACCGGCGCGCCCAGGCCTTTCGACAGGCAAAGGGTAAAGGTATCGCAGTATTGCACGATCTCTTGCAGCGGCACGTTGAGCGCCACCGCCGCGTTGAAAATGCGTGCGCCGTCGATGTGCAGCGCCAACTGGCGCTGGCGGCTGAACTCCCACGCCTGCTTCAGATATGCCAGCGGCAGCACTTTGCCGCTGATGGTGTTTTCCAGACTCAGCAGCCGAGTGCGGGCAAAGTGAATATCATCGGGTTTGATCGCGGCGGCGACGGCAGCAAGCGGCAAAGTGCCGTCGGCGTCGGCTTCTATCGGCTGCGGCTGGATGCTGCCCAACACCGCAGCGCCGCCGGCTTCGTATTTGTAGTTGTGCGCCTGCTGACCGACGATATATTCCTCGCCGCGCTGACAGTGGCTCAGCAACGCCACCAGATTGGCCTGGGTGCCGCTGGGCAGAAACAGCGCTGCCTGCTTGCCCGACAGGCGCACCGCTTCAGCCTGTAAGGCATTAACCGTCGGGTCATCGCCATAGACGTCATCGCCGACCTCGGCATTGGCCATGGCGGCGCGCATTGCGGCGCTGGGGCGGGTTACGGTATCACTGCGTAAATCGACAAACATGGACGTCCCTTATTCTGGATATGAAGGTTAGCGTTCCATCATAACCGCAATGGCGAACGGGGAAAGTGAAAACTGGGTGCGACGAATGTCACACCCATGGCCGTTAACGCAGCCAGTTGGTTTTGGCCAATTCGACCACTTCATCGCCGCGGCCGTTGATGATCGCGCGCAGCATATACAGGCTGAAGCCCTTGGCCTGCTCGAACTTGATCTGCGGCGGCATCGCCAGTTCCTGCTTGGCGGTCACCACGTCCAGCAGCGCCGGGCCGGGGTGTGCCAGCATCTCCTGTAGCGCAGCGTCCAGCTCGGAGGCCTTTTCCACACGGATGCCCTTAATGCCGGCGGCGTTGGCGATCGCCGCAAAGTCCGGGTTATGCAGATCGGTGCCGTCGGTCAGGTAGCCGCCGGCTTTCATTTCCATCGCCACAAAGCCCAGCACGCTGTTATTGAACACCACCACTTTGACCGGCAGCGCCAGCTGCGCCAGCGACAGAAAATCGCCCATCAGCATGGTGAACCCACCATCGCCGCACAGGGCAATCACCTGCTTATCCGGCGCGGTGGCCTGCGCACCGATGGCCTGCGGCATGGCATTGGCCATCGAGCCGTGGTTGAACGAGCCCAGCAGCCGTCGTTTGCCGTTCATCTTCAGGTAACGGGCAGCCCACACCGTCGGCGTACCGACGTCGCAGCTAAAGATCGCGTCATCGCTGGCATAACGGCTGATTTGCTGCGCCAGATATTGCGGGTGGATCGGTTGATCGTCATTACAGGTTGCCAGGCCATCAAGATCCTTGCGTGCTTCGCGATAGTGCGCCAGCGCCTTGTCGAGGAATTTGCGGTCGCTCTTTGGATCCAACTGTGGCAACAGCGCGGTCAGCGTGGTCTTGATATCGCCGACCAACGCGGTATTGACCGGACAGTGGGCGCCGATGCTGCCCGGATTGATATCAATCTGAATGATATTGGCGCCGGTCGGATAAAATGCCCGGTAGGGAAACTGGGTGCCGAGCAGCAGCAGCGTATCGGCGTTCATCATCGCATGATAGCCGGAAGAGAAGCCAATCAGTCCGGTCATGCCGACGCTGTAGGGGTTGTCCCATTCAATGTGCTCCTTGCCACGCAGTGCATGCACGATCGGCGCCTGCAGCAGTTCCGCCAGCTTGACCACTTCGTCATGCGCGCCGGCACAGCCGCTGCCGCACATCAGGGTAATGTTTTTAGCGCCGTTGAGCGTTTCCGCCAGCGCGTTCAGTTCGCTCATCGGCGGTTGTACCAGCGGCAGGCGTGGGGTTTGCCAGACGATATCGGCATCTTCCGGCGCCATGCGCAGCGCCACGTCTCCCGGTAGCACGATCACCGACACGCCGCGGTTGAGAATCGCCTTGCGCATGGCGATTTCCAGCACCCGCGGCAGCTGTTCCGGATTAGACACCAGCTCGCAGTAGTGACTGCATTCGCGGAACAGTTCTTGCGGGTGGGTTTCCTGAAAATAGCCGCTGCCGATTTCGCTGGAAGGGATGTGGGCGGCAATCGCCAGTACCGGTACGTGATTGCGATGACAGTCGAACAAACCGTTGATCAGATGCAGATTGCCCGGGCCACAGGAGCCGGCGCAGACCGCCAGTTCGCCAGTCAATTGCGCCTCGGCGCCGGCGGCAAAGGCGGCGACCTCTTCGTGTCGCGTGCCGAGCCATTCAATGGTACCCATGCGATGCAGGCTGTCGCTGAGGCCGTTCAACGAGTCGCCGGTGACACCCCAGATCCGTTTTACGCCAGCCCGGTCCAGGGTTTTGGCGATCAAAGTGGCTACTGTTTGCTTCATGATTCCCCCATCAGGTGAAAACACGCGGCTCATTCCGATGAGATGCGTGCAGAACAACTGCAAGCATAGCTCACAGCCGTGCGTCGTTGGCGTCAGGAACGGTAAAGCGCACCCGACCAGAAATAACCCTAGTCAGCGATGGGGAAATGGTCTTACCAATAAATGCCTTATCGCGGAGATAAGGCATCGAGCGTTTAAGCGAGGGTGACGTCGCCTTGCAGCTGACAGCTGCAGGCCAGCACGTAGCCTTGGGCAATCTCGTTCGGCGTCAGTGTCATACTGCTGGAAGTGGTGTAATCACCGGATAGCACGCGGGTTTTACATGAACCGCACACCCCGGCGCGGCAGGCGGCGGTTACTGGCAATTTATGCATCTCCAGCGCCGCCAGCAGCGTGCTGCCGATCGGTACGCGGAACTCACGCAACGGTTGGCCAATGCGCAGCGCCAGCGAGGTTTCGCTGCCCACGTCGCCGGGGGTCGGCGTGTGGAATTGCTCCTGGTGGAACCGCGCGGCGGGGACGCCAAGCTGCTGGCACAGTTGCTCGACCTGCGCCATGTAGGGCGCGGGGCCGCAGGTCATGACGGTGCGCTGTGCGATGTCCGGCACGGACTGTTGCAGCAGTTGGGCGTTGATACGCCCGCTGAGAAAGCCGCGACGGGCGTCATGTTCGGCCATCAGCGTCAGTTGCAACTGCGGGTGCGCGGCGCACAGCTGCGACCATTGCTCGGCGAAAATCACCTCGTCCGGGTGGCGTACGCTGTAGATTACCTGCACATCGCAGCGTGGGCGATTGACCGCCAGCCAGCGGCACATTGCGATGATCGGCGTTACGCCACAGCCGGCGGCCAGCATCAGATAGCGTTCGCTCGGGTGCTGCAGACAACTGAATTCGCCTTGTGCATCAGACAGCCACAGCGTATTACCGGGTCTGACCGCCTGAGTCAGCCAGCCTGAGCCGACGCCTCCTGGTAGGCGGCGCACGCTGATGCTGATAAAGCGACTCAGGCCGGGTGAGGACGAAAGAGTATAGGCACGCAGTGTTTCATTGCTGTTATCAATACTGACCAGTGCGAACTGGCCAGGCTGATACGGGTAAAAATCGTGGTTTATCAGGTTAAGCGTCCAGACATCGGCGGTTTCCTGCTGGATCGAATGCACCTGCATGCGGTTTGGGCAAAGTGGGCTGGGTTGGGTCATAAGGCACCTCAAAACATACGGGGCTGCCTTAGACAGCCCTGGGAAATAATGGCATCAGCCGAGAATGGTGTGCAGATCCTGCTCAACGCTGGTGATCGGACGCATGCCGAATTTTTCGTTGAGGATCGCCAATAGGTTGTCGGTCAGGAAACCTGGCGCGGTCGGGCCGGTAAAGATGTTTTTCACTCCCAGCGATAGCAGCGTCAGCAGAATCACAATGGCTTTTTGCTCAAACCAGGACAGCACCAGACTCAAGGGCAGATCGTTCACCGAGCAGCCCAACGTGTCGGCCAGTTTCACCGCCAGCATGATGGCGGCGTAAGCATCGTTGCACTGACCGACGTCCAGCAGACGCGGCAGGCCTTCCAGCGTGCCGAAATCCAGCTTGTTAAAACGATATTTACCGCAGGCCAGCGTCATGATCAGGCAGTCTGAGGGTATGGCGCGGGCGAAGTCGGTATAGTAGCTGCGCTCGCCGCGGCTGCCGTCGCATCCCCCCACCAGAAATACGTGACGCAGTTTTTTGCGGCTGACCAGATCGATCACCGTATCGGCCGCATTGAGTAAGGTCTGGCGGCCGAAACCGACGGTGATCAGATGTTCGATTTCACTGTACGGGAAGCCAGACATGCTCTGCGCCTGTTGAATAATGGCCGAGAAGTCATCGCCTTCCAGATGATTGACGCCTGGCCAGCCGACGATGCTGCGGGTCCAGATGCGATCGCCATAATTGCCGACCTCAGGATCGATAATGCAGTTGGAGGTCATCACGATTGGACCTGGGAATTTGGCGAACTCCACCTGTTGGTTTTGCCAGCCGCTGCCGTAGTTGCCCACCAGGTGTTTGAATTTTTTCAGTTGCGGATAGCCGTGTGCCGGCAGCATTTCACCGTGGGTATAGACGTTGATGCCTTGTCCTTCAGTTTGTTCAAGCAGCATGCGCAGGTCTTTCAGATCGTGGCCGGAAATCAGGATCGCCTTGCCGGCGACCGGACGCACGTTAACGGCGCTGGGCTGCGGATCGCCGTAAGCCTGCGTTTCGCCACGATCGAGGATCGCCATCACGTTGAAGTTCATCTTGCCGATGCCCATCGCGTTATTCAGCAAGGTATCGAGATCGCGCGGCTGGGTGCCGAGCCAGGCCATAAAGGCGTGGTATTCGGCATAAATCTGCGGGTCGAACTGCCCCAGTACGTGTGCGTGCTCCATATAGGCGGCAGCGCCTTTCAGGCCATACAGACACAGCATGCGCAGACCGTGAATATCATCGCCGACCTCGGCCTTGTCGGCGTTCAGGGCGAACTGCGCGGCCTGTTGCCGTAGCGTGTCAATATCGTTGCCGGCCAGTTGCAGCGATGCCAAAGGGTGATCGACCTGCGCCGAGGCGTCCAGCAGGCGACAACGAGCTGCTAATGTATCACGCAGGGCAAGGGTTTCACGCGCATAGCCAATGATGCGTTCAGAATCGAAATTGACGTTGGTCAGGGTAGCGAAAAAGGCGCGTGGGGCGAAGCTGTCGAGGTCATGATCGACAATCCCCAGGGCGCGAGCCTGTAGCGCCCAGGCGGAAAGCCCTTGTAGCGCAGCCACCAGCAGATCCTGCAGATCGGAGGTTTCCGCCGTTTTGCCGCACATCCCCTGAGCATAAGAGCAGCCGTTGCCGGCAGGGGTACGGATGGTTTGTTCACATTGCACGCAGAACATAGTCGCTTCCTTTTTAAAGTTGCATTTTAAATGCTTGTTTAAAAGCATAGATCGACAATCGGTGCTGAAGAAGTCTTTTATCGAGCAATGTGGGGCAAATTTGATTTAGCGCAAAATTGGCTGAGGATGGGAATTATTTCGGGGGCGCACCCCCGATAGCCATTATGAAAACAGAGCGATTAGCACCGGTGCCAGCAGGCTCAGCAGGAAGCCGTGCACGATGGCCGGCGGCACCATTTCCAGACCGCCACTGCGTTGCAGAACCGGCAGAGTGAAATCCATCGAGGTGGCGCCACACAGGCCGAGGGCGCTTGACCGGCTGCGACGGACCAAGGTGGGGATCAGCATGATCGCCACCAGTTCGCGCGCCAGATCGTTGAAGAACGCCGTGCTGCCAAGCACCGGGCCGTAGGCGTCGGTGATCAGGATACCGGACAGCGAATACCAGCCGAACCCCGATGCCATAGCCAGTCCGGTTTTGAGCGGCAGCCCCAGCAGCAGCGCCGCCAGCGTGCCGCCGGCCAACGCGCTGATAGCCACCGCCATGCCGACCAACATGCCGCGGCGATTGATCACAATCTGGCGCAGCGTCATGCCGCTGTTGCGCAGTTGGATGCCCACCAGCAGCAGCAGGAAAATCAACGCGTATTCACTGCCGGTGGCGGCGTGTTCAAACCACGACCACTGCGTCAACCCAAGGGCGAAACCACCCAGCACCACGCCGCAGAGCTTGAGAGATTCCAACGCCATATGCAGGCGCGACGGTAGCTTTTCCTGTTTATGGCCGTTGCGCCAGGGGTGATTGCGTTCCAGTAGGTACAGCGCCAGCAAATTGGCGCAAAAGATACACAGGAAGAATACCGCGGTGTACTGCAGGATCAGTAGCAGATTACTGCTGAGGTTCTCCAGAAACGCCAGGCTGATCCCCATAAAAAACAGAATGACGTATACCATCCAACTTAATAGTCGGTTAATACGTTGGATGAGCGTTTTGCTGCGCAACGGGATCAGATAACCGATAATCAGCGGCAACAGAATAATCAGCAGACCGGAATACATGATGAAACAATCTTCCTTGGATTGGGATAAGGCGAGGCCAACACGCTAACCAAAAGCCGTCATGGAGTAAAGCGGCAGATTTATGCTGGTCTGCTTGACCTGCAAGGGGTTTTTTGACCATGCTCTGGAGGTCACCCCATTCGGGACGGTGATGGTTCGCACGGGAGGCGACGGATGTACTTAGAACGGGTTGAGATTGTAGGTTTCCGTGGCATAAATCGGCTGTCGCTAACGCTGGATGACAACACGCTGTTGCTAGGGGAAAACGCCTGGGGTAAATCCAGTCTGCTGGACGCGTTGACATTATTGCTGGCACCGGAACAGGCTCTCTATCGCTTCGAGCCTCATGACTTCCATTTTCCACCGGGGGATGAGGCGGCGAAGGAGCGGCATCTGCAAATCATTTTCACTTTCTGTGAAAAGGATGTCGGCCATGCCCACCTACCGCGCTATCGCCATCTGTCGCCGTTGTGGATCAAGGGAACCGATGGGTTGAACCGTATTCATTACCGTTGTGAGGGCGAACTGGCCGATGATGACACGGTATGTACCTGGCGCGGTTTCCTGGATGCCGAAGGCTATCCATTGCAATTGCACCATATCGATCAATTGGTGCATGCGCTTATTCGTATTCACCCGGTGCTGCGGCTGCGCGATGCGCGCTTTATTCGCCGTCTGCCTAACGACACGCACAACCAGCGGTTACCGGTCGACCATCAGGCGATGACCGAACAATTGAATCAGCTAACGCGAGAGCTGGTGCGTAACCCGCAAAAGCTGACTAACGGCGAGTTGCGCCAGGGGCTGGCGGCGATGCAGCAACTGCTGGAGCACTATTTTGCCGAGCAGGGGGCACAGGTCAGCGGGCCGCGCCGACGCCGACAGCAGCAGGAACAACAGGCATGGCGCTCGCTTGACAGCATCAATCGGATGGTTGCCGAGCCGAACAGCCGCAGCATGCGACTGATACTGTTGGGGATGTTTTCCACCTTATTGCAGGCCAAGGGCAATGTGGCGCTGGAGCCGCACGCGCGGCCTTTGCTGCTGGTGGAAGATCCGGAAACCCGTTTGCACCCAATCATGCTGTCGGTCGCCTGGGGATTGCTCAACCAGCTGCCATTGCAGCGCATTACCACCACCAATTCCAGCGAGCTGGTGTCGCTGGTGCCGGTCGATCAGGTTTGCCGACTGGTGCGCGAATCCGGCCGGGTCGCCACCTATCGCCTTGGCCCGCAGGGGCTTGGTGCCGAAGATGCCCGGCGCATTGCCTTCCATATCCGTTTCAATCGGCCGTCATCGCTGTTTGCCCGTTGCTGGCTGCTGGTAGAAGGGGAAACCGAAGTCTGGCTGCTGAACGAACTGGCGCGTCAATGTGGCTATCATTTTGAAACCGAAGGCGTACGGGTGATTGAGTTTGCCCAGTGCGGTCTGAAGCCGTTGCTGAAGTTTGCTCGCCGCATGGGTATCCAGTGGCATGCGCTGGTGGATGGCGATGAAGCCGGTAAAAAATACGCCAATACCGTGCGCAGCGTGCTGGAACATCATGGCGATATTGAACGCGATCGTCTGACTGCCTTGCCGGCAATGGACATGGAACATTTCATGTACAAGGAAGGATTCAGCCCGGTCTATCACCGCGTGGCGTCGGTGCCGATTAACGCGCAGGTGCCGATGCGCAAGGTGATTTTGAAGGCGGTGCATCATTCCTCGAAACCGGATTTGGCGATCGAGGTTGCGTTGCAGGCCGGCGAGTGGGGCACCGATTCGGTGCCGCCACTGTTGAAAAAAATGTTCTCGCGGGTGATTTGGCTGGCGCGCGGCCGGGCCGACTAACCTTGCGCTCCGGGGTTAGCGAGCAAAGTGCGTTGCCAGCGTAAACGCCAACTCATCGAGTAACTGGTAGCGACGGCGGTATTCGGCGCGCTTTTTGCTGGCAATTTCCACCAGCGGCTTGCGTGCAATACGATCCGGCAGCAGAAAATAGCCATTGGCCAGCGGCTTGCCGCCCATCGACAGCCAAAACTGATCGTAATCGGCATGCAGCTTGTCGCGCTTTTTACTTTTATATCGCCAGTTCTGGTAGATATGGGTGCCGTTGCCGACGGCGACCAACTGCTGGATCCCCAAATGGCGTGCCAGATGTCCCACGCCTTCCAGTACCAGGCGTTTTGGGAACAGACCGTGACAGGCCTTGGTGGTTTGCTGGATTTCCGCGTGCGGCACCTCATGGTTCGCGCCTTGCAGACCGCCGATAAACAGCGTCGGCTGCTGCTGAAAATGCATCAGGGTAAAGGTGATTTCCGCCAGCATCACGCCGCCGGCGTTACGCAGCAATAGCGTCGCCTCTCCTTCTTTATTCAATTTATCAATCGCCGCCAGTTCCAGCGTAATGCGTTCGCCATTTTTATCGCTGGCGCTGGCGATGGTCATCGGCTGTGGAGCGAGGTGACCGATACGCAGTTTCATCGGCATGCGCTGGGCGATCAGATCATAGTGATCGCGCAGTGCGAACAGGCTTTCTAGCTGAGTCATGTTCGCCGCCAGATACGGCCGGTGCAGTTTGCACGGCAGGTTGGGCTGCGCGCGCAAGATTTCTTCCCGCAGCGGGTTGCTGGCCAGCGTATTCATCAGACCGCAGGTGGTGCGCCAATGTAACAGCGAACGGCTGACAAACTTGAGACGGAATGCGGTTTTGTGCCAGGCCTGGCTGGGCGCCAGCGAGCCGTTGATCAGCGAGAGCATCAGTTGCAGACCGTTAAGCGGCCGAGTGGATACGAGGGGATAGCTGAGCTGTGACATGATGTGATCCTTGGCGGTATTGAATGCGCGTATTTCATCAAGCAGTCACTAAACGAGAGTTCAATACCGGGGTCTGAACAGGGGCGGCCGTGCGTAATGTTGAGCTTAGGTTTAGTTATTAGGCTGCGGTCATGATAATTTAGCCCCGCTGCCGGCGTGAGCAGTGACATTTGGTCATAGACAGGAATATATATTGATGTGGTTTAAAGGACGCAAGCGACGCTGGGTGTTGGTCGTTGCCCTGCTGGCGATGGTGGCGGCGCTGGTTTATTGGCGCGTCAGCCATCCGGCGGCGGTGAATTTCAAAACGGTCAAGGTTGCCAAACGTGACCTGCAACAGAATGTACTGGCAACAGGGCAACTGGATGCGGTGCGCAAGGTTGACGTTGGCGCACAGGTCAGTGGCCAGTTGGAAAGCCTGACCGTTGAAATCGGCGACAAGGTGAAGAAAGGGCAGTTGCTGGGGGTCATCGATCCGCAACAGGCACAAAACAGCATTCGCGAAAGCGAAGCGACGCTGCGTGAACTGCACGCGCAACTGAACCAGGCGCAGGCCGAACAGCAACTGGCGGCGGTGACCTTGCAGCGTAACCGCGAATTGGCCCGGCTTCAGGCGGTGTCACGTCAGGATCTCGACAAATTCGCCACCGAACTGGCGGTGAAAAAGGCGCAGGTAGAAACCACCCGGGCGCAGATTGCCAAGAATCAGGCCAGCCTGGATACCGCGAAAATCAACCTGGCGTATACCCGTATTGAAGCACCGATGGACGGCGACGTGGTGCAAATCACCACGCTGCAGGGCCAGACGGTGATTGCGGCACAGCAGGCACCGAACATTCTGACGCTGGCGGACCTGAGTACCATGCTGGTGAAGGCGCAGGTGTCAGAGGCGGACGTCATCCATCTGCGACCAGGGCAGAAAGCCTGGTTTACCGTGCTTGGCGATCCGAGCAAACGCTTTGACGGCGTGCTAAAGGATATTCAACCCACGCCGGAGAAGGTCAACAACGCCATCTTCTACTATGCGCGTTTTGAAGTGCCGAATCCGCAGGGGCTGTTGCGTCTGCAGATGACTGCACAGGTACATATCCAGCTTGGCGGCGTCAGTCAGGCCACGGTAATCCCGCTGGCAGCGCTGGGCGAACAGATCGCCGATAACCGCTATTACGTTGCGCTACTGCGACAGGGTAAAGAAGAAAAGCGTGAAGTGACCATCGGTATGCGTAATAACGTCGATGTGCAGATCCTGAAGGGATTGGGCGTGGGGGATGAGGTGATCGTCAGCCGTGGCGGCGCGGAGGCCAACTGATGGCGAGCTTGTTGGAACTTCACGGCATTCGGCGCAGCTATCAATCCGGCGAGCAGACGGTGGACGTGCTGAAGGACGTGTCGCTGAGCATCGACGCCGGTGAAATGGTGGCGATTATGGGCGCTTCCGGCTCCGGCAAGTCGACGCTGATGAATATCCTTGGTTGTCTGGACCAGCCGAGCGCCGGTACCTATCGGGTGGCCGGGCAGGATGTGGCCACGCTTGACGGCGATGCGCTGGCGGCGTTGCGGCGCGAGCACTTCGGTTTTATCTTCCAGCGCTATCATTTGCTGCCGCACCTCAGCGCCTCGCACAATGTCGAGGTGCCGGCGGTGTATGCCGGACTGGGCAAGGCGGCGCGCCGCGAACGGGCGGAGGCGCTGTTACGGCGGCTGGGGCTGGCGGAGCGCGTCAATTATCGGCCAAGCCAGCTTTCCGGCGGCCAACAACAGCGTGTCAGTATTGCCCGTGCATTGATGAACGGCGGACAGGTGATACTGGCGGATGAGCCGACCGGCGCGCTCGACAGCCACTCCGGCGAAGAGGTGATGGCGATCCTCAAGCAGCTGCGTGAACAGGGGCATACGGTGATCATCGTAACCCACGATCCGGCGGTGGCGCAGCAGGCGGAACGGATCATCGAAATCCGCGACGGCGAAATCATCGCCGATTCTCGACCGGTGTCGGCAGAGCGGCCGCAGGCCAAGGCGCTGGAACTCGCCACGCCGGCGCCGTCCTGGCAGCAGATTGGCGGGCGGTTTCGCGAGGCGCTGGTAATGGCCTGGCGCGCGATGGCGGCCAACAAGATGCGTACCGCGCTGACCATGCTCGGCATCATCATCGGCATTGCGTCGGTGGTGTCGATCCTGGTGATTGGCGATGCCGCCAAACAAATGGTGCTGGCGGATATCAAATCCATCGGCACCAACACCGTTGATATCTATCCTGGTAAGGATTTCGGCGACGACGATCCCACTTACCGCCAATCGCTGAAGTATGACGATCTCGATGCGCTACGCGAACAGCCGTATGTCAGCGCGCTGTCGCCATCCATTGGCAGCAGCATGCGGTTGCGCTTTGGCAACGTCGACGTGGCGGCCAACGTCAACGGCGTCAGCGAGCAATATTTCCGCGTATACGGCATGGGCTTCAGCCAGGGGACGGGGATCGACGCGCTGCAGCTGCAATCGCAGGCGCAGATCGCGGTGATCGACGAAAATACCCGGCGAAGGCTATTTCCGCATAGCCGTAACGTCATCGGCGAAGTGATTCTGGTTGGTAATATGCCGGCGACGGTGATTGGCGTGGCGCAGCAAAAACAGTCGATGTTTGGCAGCAGCAAAACCCTCAGCATCTGGATACCGTATAGCACCATGGCCAATCGCCTGATGGGCAACGCCTATTTTGATTCGATCACCGTGCGCATACGTGAGGGCTACAACAGCCAGGAAGCCGAGCAGCAGTTGACGCGCCTGCTGACGCTGCGGCACGGTAAAAAAGACTTCTTCACCTACAACATGGACAGCCTGGTGCAAACCGCAGAGAAGACCACCCGTACGCTGCAACTGTTCCTGACGCTGGTGGCGGTGATTTCGCTGGTGGTCGGCGGCATTGGGGTGATGAATATCATGCTGGTGTCGGTCACTGAACGCACGCGTGAAATCGGTATCCGCATGGCGGTTGGCGCCCGATCCGGCGACGTATTGCAACAGTTTCTGATAGAAGCGGTATTGGTGTGTCTGGTAGGCGGGGCGTTGGGGATCATGCTGTCATTAGCCATTGGGCTGCTGGTGCAATTGGTGCTGCCTGGCTGGCAGATCAGTTTCCCGCCGGCGGCGTTGGTGAGCGCGTTTGCCTGCTCGACCGGCATCGGCGTGGTGTTTGGCTATCTGCCGGCGCGTAATGCTGCGCGTCTGAACCCGATTGACGCATTGGCGCGCGAGTAATAGAGTAAATAAAAATGCCAGTCATACGGCGGCTGGCATTTTTGACATGGCATTGCAGATCGACTGCTTCTGCGGGAAACGTTCAGGCCAGCGCCTCGCTTTCCAGGGGCACAATAAGACTCGCATGGTTTCCTTTGGGGCCTTGGTGTACGTCAAACCTGACCTGTTGGCCCGCCTTCAACGTTCTGTAGCCATCCATCTTGATTGTCGAATAATGTGCGAAAATATCTTCGCCGCCGCCTTCAGGGCAGATAAAACCGAAACCCTTGGCGTTGTTGAACCATTTAACAGTACCCGTCTCCATGCTTCTACATCCCTCGCAACGCTATTTTAAGTGAGATGAATAACTGATTTCTGGTGAGCGCGCAGTGGTTAAAAGACCAACAGCTCACGAATTTACACTCTAGAGCAAATGATCATCACGTCAAGCGATCGGCTTTTGTCGGGCGGCAGCAGTTCACCAAAGTTTGAAGCAGGTAACGCTATTGACATGCTTTGGTAACAAAATATCAGTGATTTCAGCGACGGTCTCGCAGCGGCACAATACGACCGAAGATGATAAAATAGTAACGATCCCCGTTTGAATAACCTGAACGCGACCCCATATCTGAGGGTACACAAGAGAAGACGAGCAGCGATGGGCAATAACAACGACTGGCTAAATTTTGAACACTTGGCCGAAGAAAAACAAATCGATGCGGTAAAACCGCCGTCAATGTATAAAGTTATACTTAACAACGACGATTACACACCGATGGAATTTGTGATTGACGTTCTGCAAAAGTTCTTTTCTTATGATATTGAACGCGCAACGCAACTGATGCTCACGGTCCACTATCAAGGCAAGGCGATTTGCGGGGTATTCACCGCCGAGGTGGCGGAGACCAAAGTCGTCCATGTGAACCGGTACGCAAGGGAGAACGAGCATCCGTTGCTTTGTACGCTGGAAAAAGCCTGAACAGGCGATTTATTGGGGAGGTGCTTATGCTCAATCAAGAACTGGAACTCAGTCTCAACATGGCTTTCGCCAGGGCGCGTGAGCACAGACACGAGTTTATGACCGTGGAGCACCTGTTGCTGGCGTTACTCAGCAACCCTGCCGCGCGTGAAGCGCTCGAGGCATGTACGGTGGATCTGGCGGCATTGCGTCAGGAACTGGAAGCCTTTATCGAACAGACCACGCCAACGCTGCCCGCCAGCGAAGAAGAGCGCGACACACAGCCGACGCTCAGCTTCCAGCGCGTACTCCAGCGTGCGGTCTTCCATGTACAATCTTCCGGCCGTAGTGAAGTTTCCGGTGCCAACGTGCTGGTGGCGATTTTCAGCGAGCAGGAATCACAGGCGGCTTACCTGCTGCGTAAACACGACGTCAGCCGTCTTGACGTGGTGAACTTCATTTCTCATGGCACACGTAAAGACGAGCCGGGCCAGGCACCGAACGCGGAGAACCCGGTAAACGAAGAGCAGTCCGGAGGGGAAGACCGTATGGAAAACTTCACCACCAACCTCAATCAGCTGGCCCGCGTGGGCGGGATCGACCCGCTGATTGGCCGCGACCGCGAACTGGAACGCGCGATTCAGGTGCTGTGCCGCCGTCGTAAAAACAACCCGCTGCTGGTGGGGGAGTCGGGCGTCGGTAAAACGGCCATCGCCGAGGGGCTGGCGTGGCGTATCGTGCAGGGCGACGTGCCGGAAGTGATGGCAGACTGTACGCTGTATTCGCTGGATATCGGTTCGCTGTTGGCGGGTACCAAATACCGCGGCGACTTCGAAAAACGTTTCAAGGCCCTGCTCAAGCAGTTGGAGCAGGATCAGAACAGCATTCTGTTTATTGACGAAATCCATACCATTATCGGCGCCGGTGCCGCTTCCGGTGGGCAGGTTGACGCCGCCAACCTGATCAAACCGCTGTTGTCGAGCGGCAAGATCCGGGTGATTGGTTCGACCACCTATCAGGAATTCAGCAATATTTTCGAAAAGGACCGGGCGCTGGCTCGTCGCTTCCAGAAAATCGACATTACCGAGCCGACGGCGGAAGAAACCGTCCAGATCATCAATGGCCTGAAGACCAAATATGAAGCGCACCACGACGTGCGTTACACCGCCAAAGCGGTGCGGGCGGCCGTTGAGCTGTCGGTGAAGTACATCAACGATCGTCATTTGCCGGACAAGGCGATTGACGTGATCGATGAAGCCGGCGCGCGTAGCCGTCTGATGCCGGTCAGCAAGCGCAAGAAAACCGTTAACGTGGCGGACATTGAATCTGTGGTGGCGCGTATTGCGCGTATCCCGGAGAAAACCGTCTCTGCGAGCGATCGCGACGTGCTGAAAAACCTGGGCGATCGTCTGAAGATGCTGGTGTTTGGCCAGGATCCGGCGATCGAGGCATTGACCGAAGCGATCAAGATGAGCCGCGCAGGCCTGGGGCACGAGCGCAAACCGGTCGGTTCCTTCCTGTTTGCCGGTCCGACCGGCGTCGGTAAAACCGAAGTCACGGTACAATTGGCGAAGGCGCTGGACATTGAGCTGCTGCGCTTTGATATGTCCGAATATATGGAACGGCATACCGTCAGCCGTCTGATTGGCGCACCTCCGGGCTATGTCGGTTACGATCAGGGCGGTTTGCTGACCGATGCGGTCATCAAGCATCCGCATTCGGTGGTGCTGCTGGACGAAATCGAAAAGGCGCATCCGGACGTGTTCAACCTGCTGCTGCAGGTGATGGACAACGGAACGCTGACCGATAATAACGGCCGCAAGGCGGATTTCCGCAACGTGATCCTGGTGATGACCACCAACGCCGGCGTGCGTGAGACCGAACGCAAGTCGATCGGCCTGATCGAGCAGGACAACAGTACCGACGCGATGGAAGAAATCAAGAAAGTGTTCACGCCGGAATTCCGTAACCGTCTGGACAACATTATCTGGTTCAACCATCTGTCCACTGCGGTTATCCAGCAGGTTGTCGACAAGTTTATCGTCGAACTGCAGGCGCAGCTGGATGCGAAGGGGGTATCGCTGGAAGTCAGCGACGACGCACGCGACTGGCTGTCGGTGAAGGGCTACGATCGTGCGATGGGTGCTCGTCCGATGGCGCGTGTGATGCAGGAAAACCTGAAGAAACCGTTGGCCAACGAATTGCTGTTTGGTTCGCTGGTGGAGGGAGGATCGGTGAAGGTCGAGCTGGACAAGGAAACCCAGAAGCTGACCTACCATTTCCTCAGTGCGCAAAAACGCAAGGCGGACGAAGGCGTGCATTGATTGCCGCTGGGTTAAATAACAAAAAGCGATGCTTTGGCATCGCTTTTTTTACGCGTGCAATTCGCGTACGGCACAAATAGGCGAGCCCTCTCAGTTTACCTACGCACGACCAACGGGGTAATGAACGTTGCGGCGGGGATAAACGGAAAGGGCTCCGGAGGGATTTACATCCTCGGTGTCGCCAGCGACTGGCGACCAGTTAGCCGATTAACGGCTACGGAAGACAATGCGGCCTTTGCTCAGGTCGTACGGGGTCAGCTCTACAGTGACTTTGTCGCCCGTCAGGATGCGGATATAGTTTTTACGCATTTTACCGGAGATATGAGCGGTTACCACGTGCCCGTTTTCCAATTCAACGCGGAACATGGTGTTCGGCAGCGTATCAAGAACGGTGCCCTGCATTTCAATATTGTCTTCTTTGGCCATCGAATCCTCTAGGTGTAACTACCTTAGTTTTTAACCGGCAAGATAATGCCGAAAAACCCACATTATGTAAAGAAGTGTCGGTGAACATTGCACCGTTTCCGCAAAATTAGTTTGTTGGGGAGGGTGGTTCAACCTGCTGTGGGGGTAACGCTTGCGGCATCCAGCACTCCGAGGCTAACGTCCGGCGCTGAAGGTAACTGAGCTGCTGCAAAAATTGGCGGCGAGGGATTTCGCGTGCGCCAAGCCGGGAAGTGTGCGCGTTAAGCACCTGACAGTCAATCAATTCACCGCCGAAAGCTGAAAAATGCTGGCAAAAGGCCATCAATGCGCATTTCGAGGCGTTGTCAGTGCGGCTGAACATCGATTCACCGCAAAACAGCGCGCCCTGCGCCACGCCGTACATGCCGCCGACCAGTTGTTCGCCTTGCCATACCTCAACCGAATGCGCATGGCCGAGCTGGTGCAACTGAAGATAGGCGCGTTGCACTTCCGGGCCGATCCAGGTGCCTTCGAGCGGCCGTTCGGCGCAGGCGGCGATCACGGCGGAAAAATTATGGTTCAGGGTAATGCGAAAAGGGTTGCCGCGCAGGAAGCGCTTGAAACTGCGGCTGAGGTGGCGTTCGTCAGGGAACAGCACCGCGCGCGGATCCGGTGACCACCACAGAATTGCCTCCCCCGGCGAATACCAGGGGAAGATGCCGCGCTGATAGGCCGCCAATAGCCGTGGCGCGCTCAGGTCGCCGCCGATGGCCAACAGCCCGTTGGGATCGCGCAGCGCGGCCTCTGGCGAAGGGAACGCCAGTGAATGCGACGAGAGCTTGACGATACGCATAAATCTCCTTAGCGGCCTGTACAGCGCGAATCAGATACGTTGCCGGAATTGGGCGTAACGACCTTGCAGCCGCAGCAGGGTAGCATGGTTTCCCTGTTCAACAATCTGCCCGCCGTCCATCACGCAGATGCGGTCCATATGCTCCAGACCGTACAGGCGATGGGTGACCAGAATCAGCGTCCTGCCCTGACAATGCAGGCGCAGCAGCGCCAGGATCTGCTGCTCGGTTTCCGCATCCAGGCCCTCGGTCGGCTCATCAAGCAACAGTAACGGCGCCGGATGCAGTAGCGCACGGGCGACGCCCAGACGGCGTTGCTCGCCGCCGGAAAGCTGACGACCGCCTTCGCCCAGCCAGGCGTTCAACCCGTCATTTTCCAACAGTTTTCCCAGACCTACCTGTTCCAGCACCGTTTTCAGCGCGGCATCGTCTGCGTCTGGTGCCGCCAGCAGCAGGTTTTCACGCAGGGTGCTGCTGAATACGTGTACACGCTGGCTGACGACGCTGGTCATGGCGCGCAGCGTGTCTTCAGCGTAGCTGGCCAACGGCTGGCCGTTCAGCAATATTTCACCGCTGTCGGCGTTCCAGGCGCGGGTCAGCAGTTGCAGCAGCGTTGATTTACCACAGCCGGTTCGCCCCAGCAGGGCGATATGCTCGCCGGCTGCCACCTGCAATGCCACGTTACGCAGCACCGGCTGCGGTTGCTGCGGGTAGCTGAAGCAGAGCTGTTGCAGGCTTAGCGCGGCGCTGTCTTTTGCCTGCGGCCCGTGATTTGGGAAAATCACCTCTGGCTGCTGATCGATCAACTGCTTGACGCGGGTGGCGGAAGCGATGACCTGGCCCAGGTGCTGAAAGGCACCGGCCACCGGCATCAACGCTTCAAAACAGGCCAGCGCAGTGAAGACGAACAATGCGATCAGCGCGCCGGGTTGGTTATTGCCGCCCACGCCGTTGGCGGCCAGCCACAGCAGCAGGGTAACGGTCACGCCGCTGGCCAGGATCATCAGCGCCTGCGCCTTGCCGCCCAGCGAGGCCTGCTGCCATTGACGACGTTGCCAATGGCGCTCGGTGGTGGTCAACGCCGCGCGGAAACGCTGCACCGCGCCGAATACCACCAGTTCAGCCTGGCCTTGCAGCCAGGCGGTGAGATCGGTGCGGTACTGGCTGCGCAAGGCGGTCAGTTCACCGCCAATCGGTTTACCGAGGCGATAAAACAGCGGCGGTACCAGTAACAGCAGCAACAGCAGAATGCTACCCAGCGTCAATGCCAGCGCGGGGTCGATAAAACTCAGGCCGAAGGTCACTACGGCGATCACCACCGCGGCGCTTACCAACGGCGAAATCACCCGCAGATACAGATGATCGAGCGTATCAACGTCCGCGACCAGTCGGTTCAGCAGCTCCGCCTGGCGGAAACGGGCCATGCCGCCCGGCGACAGCGGCAGGATCTTTTTAAAGGTGAACACCCGCAGATGCGACAGCACGCGGAAAGTGGCGTCATGGCTGACCAGCCGTTCGGCATAGCGCCCGGCGGTGCGGAAAATCGCCGCGCCGCGCACGCCGGCGGCCGGCAGCATGTAGTTGAACGTATACAGCCCGGCCAGTCCGGCCAGCGCCGAGGCGGCAAGGAACCAGCCGGACAGCGCCAGCAGGCCGATGCTGGCCAGCAGAGTGATGATGGCCAGCAGAATACCCAGCGTCATCAGCAAGGCATGGCGGCGATACAACGCCAGAAACGGCAGCAAAACGCGCATGATTATAGCTCCCCGCTGCGGTGTGCGATCAAGGTGGCAAATAGCCCGGATTGGGCGCCCAGCGTGGCGTAATCGCCTTGCTGGACGATTTGTCCGTTATCCATTACCCAAATTTGGTCGAAGTCTTCGGTATCTTCCAACTGATGGGTGACCAGCAGAGTGGTTTGCCGACGGGAAGCGGCGTTGAGCGCCTGCATCACCAGCCGTTCGCTGTGGGCGTCCAGACTGGCGGCAGGCTCGTCGAGCAATAATAGCTGGCGTGGGCTGATCAACGCCCGCGCTACCGCAACCCGCTGCGCCTGGCCGACCGACAGCCGCGCTGCGCTATCACCCAGAACGGTCTCCAGACCATCAGGCAACTGCGGCAGGAACTCATTGACATAGGCCTGTTCTACCGCCTGTTGCAACTGTTGTTCATCGGCCTGCGCATTGCCCAGCAGGATGTTGTCACGCAGCGTCTGTGCCGGCAGATGAGGATTTTGCCCAACCCAGCCGAGCCGCTGTCGCCAGCCTTCCGCGTTCAGATCGCGCAATTCGATGCCATTGATGCGCAGCGAGCCGCGATAGGGCAGGAAGCCGAGCAGCAGATTCAGCAGCGAACTTTTACCCGCACCGCTCAACCCCACCAGCGCAATACGCTGGTTGGCCGGCAGGGTGAAACTCAATGGCCCGGCCAGCAGCACGCCTTGCGGCGACAGGATTTCCAACTGCTCGGCGGTCAGCGTGAGCGCATCGTGCTCATTCAGCGTCAGCGTGCCGTTGCCGATCCCGTCAGCTTCGGCACTGAGGAAGGTTTCCAGCATTTCAGCGGCCCCTACCGCCTGAGCCTTGGCGTGATAGAACGCGCCCAAATCGCGCAACGGCTGGAAGAATTCCGGCGCCAGAATCAGCACCAGAAAACCGGCAAACAGCGTGACGCCAGTGCCGTAACTGCCAAAGTTCAACTCGCCCAGGTACGAGAAACCAAAATAGACCGCGACCACGGCGATCGACAGCGAAGCGAAAAACTCCAGCACTGCCGAAGAAAGAAAGGCCATGCGCAAAACCTCCATGGTGCGACGACGGAAGTCTTCGGAGGCGCTGGCGATATGGTCGGTTTCTGCCTGCCCGCGGTGGAACAGGCGTAGGGTGTCCAGACCGCGCAGCCGATCGAGGAAATTGCCGCTCAGGCGCGCCAATGCCACGAAGTTGCGGCGGTTGGCGTCGGCGGCGCCCATGCCGACCAACGCCATAAACAGCGGAATCAACGGTGCGGTGACCAGCAGAATCAGCCCGGCGGCCCAGTTGATTGGCAGTACGGTGACTAAAATCAGCAACGGAATGAATACCGCCAGGTACATTTGCGGCAGATAACGCGAATAATAATCCTGCATATCCTCGATTTGCTCGATGATGATCGACGCCCAGCTGCCGGCCGGCTTGCCCTGAACCCATGCGGGCCCTAGCCGTTGGAGTTTGTCCAGCACCTGCTGGCGTAGCCGTTGGCGGATCGCCTGGCCGCAAAGGAAGCCCACGCGTTCGCGCAGCCAGCTCAACAGCGCCCGCAGCGCAAAAGTGGCGACCAGCCAGATAAACCACGGGGTCAGTTGATCGCGTGGCGTGTGTTCGACGATCAGCGCATGAAGCAGGGCGGCCAGGAGCCAGGCCTGTGCGACAATCAATATGCCGCTGAACAATCCGAGTAACATGGAAAGGCGTAACCAACGCTTTGCCAAAGCGCTCTGTGTCTTAAGCCATTGGGTGAGCTGGTGCTGTCTGGTTTTTTTCATCAGGAGTGTCTGCGTCGCCGACGCCTGTGATCACAGGCTTGGTTAACATACTGTTAAAAAAAGTGTTTGCTTCAACCGGAAGCGCACAAGTGAAGGTCAATGTTACCTCGTCACTGCGCAGACTGAAAAGCAATAAGGCGACCAATTGGCCGCCTTATTTGTCAATATCGGTAAGGACTGACTGGAGGGGTTACAGCACTTCAGCCTGAGCGATGCCGTCGAGGTAACGTTCCGCATCCAGTGCCGCCATACAGCCGGTGCCGGCAGAGGTGATCGCCTGGCGGTAGATATGATCCATCACGTCGCCAGCGGCAAACACGCCAGGGATACTGGTTTGGGTGGCATTGCCGTGGATACCGGACTGTACCTTGATGTAGCCGTTTTCCAATTCCAGCTGGCCGCCGAAGATACCGGTGTTAGGGCTGTGGCCGATGGCGATAAACACCCCGGCAACCGCCAGGTCGCTGGTGCGTTCTTCATGCCGGGTGCTGCGAATGCGCACGCCGGTTACGCCCATTTCATCGCCCAGTACTTCGTCCAGAGTATGGTCGGTGTGCAGCACGATGTTGCCGTTGTTGACCTTGTCCATTAACCGGTCAATCAGGATCTTCTCGGAACGGAAACTGTCGCGACGGTGAATCAGATGCACTTCTGCGGCGATGTTGGACAAATACAGCGCTTCTTCCACGGCGGTATTGCCGCCGCCGACCACCGCCACTTTCTGGTTACGATAGAAGAAACCGTCACAGGTGGCGCAGGCGGAAACCCCTTTACCCTTGAATGCCTCTTCGGTTGGCAGACCGAGGTAGCGGGCGGAAGCGCCGGTAGCGATGATCAGCGCGTCGCAGGTGTATTCACCGCTGTCGCCAACCAGGCGGAATGGACGGTTCTGCAACTCCACGCTGTTGATATGATCAAAAATGATTTCGGTCTGGAATTTTTCTGCGTGCTCGCGCATGCGTTCCATCAGCACGGGGCCTGTCAGGCCTTCCGCGTCGCCCGGCCAGTTCTCCACTTCGGTGGTGGTGGTCAGTTGACCGCCCTGTTCCATGCCGGTAATCAACACCGGATTCAGGTTTGCGCGTGCCGCATACACTGCCGCGGTGTAGCCCGCTGGGCCAGAGCCCAAAATCAATAACTTGCTATGTTTAGCCGTGCCCATGAATAACCTCTTTTCCCACAATGGCGGACAATGAAACCGATTGTAGGGAAAATGCGACAGTAAAAAAAGCACCAGCGGATGTTGTTAACGATTTGTTTGATAGCTATTGCCTATTAATTAATAAGTTGCCAGCGAGGGCAGAGCAAAATACAGCAATTTAATTTATATGAGCCACTGCGGAAAGAATAAACGGCAATGAATGAAAATTCACATTTTTGCCGGGTTTATGCCGCTATCTGCCACGCTTTTTCCACCAGCGATTCATAACCAAAAATGGGGCGCTGACTTTTCTTAACGGTACGTTCTTCTGATTTTGCTTCTTTTACTTTGACAATCCGCTGCGCATTTGCGAAAACATCATAGGAAGAAGAAATTATCCCCGCGCACAGGGTTTGACAGACAGGCTGTGCAACGGGAAAAGAGGGTAGTGAAGAAGCACTAACGCAGTCGGTTTCCAGTCGAAATCGGCGGCAAACAACAGGCATCGGGTCTTCGCTTGGAACGAGCCCTTAACACATTGACGTTGGCTAGGGTGTGGCAAGTGCAGGGAAGAAAATAAGAGAGACAATAAGAATGGCAGACAATAAGAAACGCCCGGGTAAAGATCTCGACCGTATCGATCGCAACATCCTGAATGAACTGCAAAAGGATGGCCGCATTTCGAACGTTGAGCTTTCAAAGCGCGTGGGGTTATCCCCAACGCCGTGTTTGGAACGTGTGCGTCGCCTCGAGCGTCAGGGTTTCATTCATGGTTATACCGCATTGCTTAATCCGCATTATCTGGATGCATCGCTGCTGGTTTTTGTAGAAATCACCTTGAACCGTGGCGCGCCAGACGTATTTGAGCAATTCAATTCGGCAGTACAGAAGCTTGAAGAGATTCAGGAGTGTCATCTGGTGTCCGGCGATTTCGACTATCTGTTGAAAACCCGCGTACCGGATATGTCGGCTTACCGTAAACTGCTCGGCGAAACGCTGCTGCGTCTGCCGGGGGTAAATGACACCCGTACCTACGTGGTTATGGAAGAAGTGAAACAGAGTAACCGTCTGGTTATCAAAACACGGTAAGGTGCAGGTGCAAAACCTGATAAAATTCGTTACACTCCTGTTTATTCATACAGTTTCGGCGCCGGGGAAGCTTCTCGGCGCTGTTACGTTATCCGCTAACAGGAACCTGGAGAGCCTTTCTTGAGCCAGGAATACACAGAAGATAAAGAAGTTACCCTAAAGAAACTCAGCAGTGGCCGCCGGTTGCTGGAAGCTGTGTTGATTGTGGTAGCGATTTTTGCCGTTTACCTCATGGCTGCGCTGGTCAGTTTCAATCCATCTGATCCGAGCTGGTCACAGACCGCATGGCATGAGCCGATTCATAATCTGGGCGGTGGCGTAGGGGCCTGGTTGGCCGATACACTGTTCTTCACCTTCGGGGTGCTCGCCTACGCGATACCACCGATCATGGTCATCCTGTGCTGGGTCGCTTATCGCCAGCGCGACAGCGGTGACTATATCGACTATTTTGCGCTGTCACTGCGCCTGATCGGCACATTGGCGCTGGTACTCACCTCGTGTGGGCTGGCGGCGCTTAACGTCGATGACCTCTATTACTTCGCTTCCGGCGGCGTGATCGGCAGTCTGCTGAGCAACGCCATGCTCCCGTGGTTCAATGGCATTGGCGCTACTCTGGCTCTGCTGTGCATATGGGCGGCCGGTCTGACGTTGTTCACCGGCTGGTCCTGGCTGGTGATCGCCGAAAAGATCGGCGGTGCGGTGCTGGGCGTGGCGACCTTTATGACCAACCGTTCGCGCCGTGACGAGAGTTATCATGACGATGACTCTCGTTATATCGATGAGCCGGAATCTGCAGGCCATACAACTGCGCCCACGCTTGCCGCGACTGCCGCCAGCGATAACGACGACGTGCTGTTCTCTGCGCCTTCCGTAACCGAAAGCGCACAGCAGGCGGCCGACCCGCTCGATACTCTGCGTGCCACCGACGATGAGCACACCGGCGTTGACCAGGTGGTGCCTGAGGCTGCGACCACGGCAGCGGCCTCGCCAGCGGTGCCGGCTGCTGCAGCGGTGCCAACGGCTGCGGTGACCGCTGCGCCACAGGCGCCGACGTCGGTCAGCCAGCAGCCAATGAGCGCTCAGCCGGATAACGCGCTGCCGCCGTTGTATTCTTTTGAAATCCCGGAAGAAACGCCAACGCCGAAAACGCCGCATCAGGTTGATCCCTATCAGGATGCCGATGAGCCGCCCCTGGGCGACTGGCAAACTGCGCCGGCCACGCCGCATGAATCATCGCCGTTTGATTTCTCTGCGGCGCAGCGCGCCAGCAGCGAGGTTGAGGTAGGCAACGGCTTTGCCGCCGCAGACGCCGCCTCGCCGGTTGACGGCAAACCACAGGTTGACGCCGCGGCTGCAGCCAGCGTTGCCGCTGCAGCCGCCAATACCTTTATGCCGGCATTCAGCGCCACCAGCGACGCCGGTGCACAGGTAAAACAGGGGATCGGCCCTGAACTGCCTCGGCCAAACCCGGTACGCATCCCGACGCGTCGCGAACTGGCTTCCTACGGCATCAAGCTGCCTTCGCAGCGTATGGCCGAACAGGAACAGCGCAGCCGCGACGAAGCGCCACAGCCTGCCGCCAGCACCAACCCGCAAGACGATGAGGCGCTGCAAGAGGCCGCACTGCGTCAGGCATTCGCCGAGCAACAAAGCCAGCGCTATGGCGAGCAACTTCCGCAGGATGATGAAGAGGCGTTGCAAGAGGCCGCGCTGCGTCAGGCATTTGCCGAACAGCAGCAGGCACGTTACGCCGAAACGTCGCAGCCGCAAGCCGAGCCAACATCACGCTCGGTTGATACCAGCAATGCGTTCAGCTTCTCGCCGATCGACGATCTGGTTGATGATGGTCCAAGCGAGCCGCTGTTTACCCTTTCACCGCAGGCGGAAGCGGCGCAGCCCGAGCAGCAACCTCATCAGGCTTCGCCGCAACAACCGGCGCAGCCAGCTTATCAACAGCCGCAACAGCAGGCCTACCAGCCGCCGGAACAGCCGCCACATTACGGGCAGCAACAACCGCAATCGCCAGCTTATCAGGCTCAGCCGCAGCAACCGGTGCAGCCAGCTTATCAGCAACAGCAACAGCAGGTTCAGCAGCAGGCCTATCAGCCGCCGTCGCAACCTGCCGCGCCGCGGCCGCCAGCGATGGATAGCCTGATCCACCCGTTCCTGATGCGCAACGACCAACCGTTGCAAAAGCCTACCACGCCGTTGCCAACGCTGGATCTGCTGACCGAGGCGCCAAAAGAAGTCGAGCCGGTGGATTCGTTCGCACTCGAGCAAAAGGCGCGCCTGGTTGAAGCCAGCCTGGCGGATTACCGTGTGAAGGCTGACGTGGTCGATATTCTACCGGGGCCGGTAATTACCCGTTTTGAACTGGATTTGGCGCCAGGGGTGAAGGCTGCACGCATCTCCAACCTGTCGCGCGACCTGGCACGCTCCCTGTCGACGCCGGCAGTCCGCGTGGTGGAAGTCATCCCCGGCAAGCCTTATGTTGGTCTGGAACTGCCGAACGCCAAACGCCAAACGGTATATCTGCGTGAAGTGCTCGATTGTCCGGCGTTCCGTGATAATCCGTCGCCGCTGTCAATCGTACTGGGCAAGGATATTTCCGGCGAGCCGGTGGTGGCGGATCTGGGCAAAATGCCTCACCTGCTGGTGGCCGGTACGACCGGCTCCGGTAAGTCGGTGGGCGTTAACGCCATGATCCTCAGTATCCTGTATAAAGCCACGCCGAAGGAAGTGCGCTTTATCATGATCGACCCGAAAATGCTTGAACTGTCGGTCTATGAAGGTATTCCGCATCTGTTGACCGACGTGGTTACCGACATGAAGGACGCCGCCAATGCCTTGCGCTGGTGTGTCGCCGAAATGGAGCGTCGTTACAAGCTGATGTCCGCACTGGGCGTGCGAAATATCGCCGGCTACAACGAGCGCGTCGATCAGGCCGAAGCCATGGGGCGGCCAATCCCGGATCCATTCTGGAAGCCGAGCGACAGCATGGACATCACGCCGCCGGTATTGGAAAAAGAACCGTACATCGTGGTGATGGTCGACGAATTCGCCGATCTGATCATGACGGTCGGCAAGAAGGTCGAAGAGCTGATTGCCCGCCTGGCGCAGAAAGCGCGTGCGGCCGGTATTCACCTGGTACTGGCGACCCAGCGTCCTTCGGTGGACGTTATTACCGGGTTGATCAAAGCCAACATTCCAACGCGTATCGCCTTTACCGTGTCGAGCAAGATTGACTCACGCACCATTCTCGATCAGGGCGGTGCCGAATCCTTGCTGGGGATGGGTGACATGCTGTACCTGGCGCCCAACTCTTCCATTCCGGTACGTGTGCACGGCGCCTTTGTGCGCGATCAGGAAGTGCATGCGGTGGTCAAGGATTGGAAAGCGCGTGAGCGGCCCCAATATAAAGAAGGTATCCTCAGCGCCGGTGACGATGGCGAAGGCGGTGCCGGGGGCGGGATCGACGGTGATGAGGAGCTGGATCCGCTGTTTGATCAGGCGGTGGAGTTTGTGGTCGACAAACGTCGCGCCTCTATCTCCGGCGTACAGCGCCAGTTCCGTATTGGTTATAACCGCGCGGCGCGTATCATCGAACAGATGGAAGCGCAGGGCATTGTCAGCGAGCAGGGCCACAACGGCAACCGTGAGGTGCTGGCACCGCCGCGGCATGAATGATTGCTGACCGATCGTTGAAACTCATAAAGGGCCGCTCTGCGGCCCTTGTGCAAAGAAGCGTAAAACCGCGCCTTCTCGGAATATTGGCCGTTTTGCCGCCCGCAGGCATTCGGTAAAGTGGGGGCGTTACGGGTCATTTGATCCGCATGGGCTTGCCCTGCGGTAAACGCATTGAATAAGGTATCTGGAATAATGAAAAAACTGTTAGTTGCCTGTTGTCTGCTGTCCGGGTTCGCTTCTACTTCTGTGCTGGCCGATGCCGCACAGGATCTGCAGACTCGCCTGGCGAAAGTGAACAGTTTCCACGCCAGCTTTACCCAGACCGTGACCGGCGGCGATGGTTCGGCGGTGCAGCAGGGTGAGGGCGAACTCTGGGTCAAGCGTCCCAATCTGTTTAACTGGCACATGACCTCGCCGGACGAAAGCGTGCTGGTTTCCGACGGTGAAACGCTGTGGTTCTATAATCCCTTTGTCGAGCAGGTTACGGCAACCTGGCTGAAAA
Organism: Serratia odorifera; assembly: GCF_041448735.1. NCBI lineage: Bacteria > Pseudomonadati > Pseudomonadota > Gammaproteobacteria > Enterobacterales > Yersiniaceae > Serratia > Serratia odorifera. Next base: position 373,952 of record NZ_JBGMUT010000001.1, read on the forward strand.
GCGCCACCGGTAATACGCCGTTCATGCTGATCACCCGCAACAGCCCGAGTGACTGGAAGCAGTACAACATCAAACAGAAAGGCGATGATTTTGAACTGACGCCAAAGTCCAGCAGCGGCAACCTGAAGCAGTTTGCGATTTCTGTGACCAATAGCGGGACCATCAAGAGCTTTGCGGCGGTAGAACAAGACGGCCAGCGTAGCGCTTATGCCTTGAAAAGCCAGCAGAACACCACAGTTGACGCCGGCAAATTCAAATTTACCCCGCCAAAGGGGGTGACGCTGGACGACCAGCGCCAGTGAGGTTTGCGTGAGTAATAATCTGTCGCTCGATTTTTCCCACAATGAATTCCAACCGTTGGCTGCGCGTATGCGGCCAACAACGTTGGCGCAGTACATCGGTCAGCAACATCTGCTGGCGCCGGGCAAACCGTTGCCGCGGGCCATTGAGGCCGGGCAGTTGCATTCGATGATTCTATGGGGGCCGCCGGGCACCGGGAAAACCACGTTGGCAGAACTGATAGGCCGTTATGGTCAGGCCGACGTAGAGCGTATTTCTGCCGTTACCTCCGGCATCAAGGAGATCCGCGAGGCAATCGAGCGTGCACGGCAGAACCGCGATGCGGGGCGCCGCACCATTTTGTTCGTCGACGAAGTACACCGTTTCAACAAGAGTCAACAGGATGCCTTCCTGCCGCACATTGAAGACGGCACCATCACCTTTATCGGCGCCACCACGGAGAACCCGTCCTTCGAATTGAATTCGGCATTATTGTCGCGTGCGCGCGTCTACTTGCTGAAAGCGCTGACCGCTGATGACATCAGCCAGGTGCTGGACCAGGCGATGAACGACAGTAGCCGCGGCTTTGGCGGCCAGAATATCGTATTGCCTGAAGAGACGCGGCGCATGCTGTCGGAACTGGTCGGTGGCGATGCACGCCGTGCGCTCAACAGTCTGGAAATGATGGCAGACATGGCGGAGGTCGACGATCGCGGCCAGCGGGTGCTGACGGCGGCACTGTTGAAAGAGGTTTCCGGTGAACGCAGCGCGCGCTTTGATAATAAAGGCGACCGCTATTACGATCTGATTTCCGCCCTGCACAAATCGGTGCGCGGCTCGGCGCCGGACGCTGCTCTGTACTGGTATGCGCGCATCATTACCGCCGGCGGCGATCCGCTCTATGTGGCGCGCCGCCTGCTGGCGATTGCCTCGGAAGACGTCGGCAACGCCGATCCTCGCGGCATGCAGGTGGCGATTGCCGCCTGGGATTGCTTTACCCGCGTCGGCCCGGCCGAAGGCGAGCGGGCGATAGCGCAGGCCATCGTCTATCTGGCCTGCGCACCGAAAAGCAACGCGGTATATACCGCCTTCAAGGCGGCAATGCGCGATGCCAAAGAGATGGCCGACTACGATGTGCCGGAACACCTGCGCAACGCGCCAACCAAGCTGATGAAAGAAATGGGCCTGGGTGCGGAATACCGCTATGCGCACGATGAACCCAACGCGTACGCTGCCGGCGAGAACTATTTCCCGCCTGAAATGGCCAATACGCGCTACTATCAACCGACCGCGCGCGGTCTGGAAGGTAAAATCGGTGAAAAGTTGGCATGGCTCGCTGAGCAGGATCAAAATAGCCAGACAAAACGCTACCGCTAGCGTTGCCGTTGCGGTAAGGTTAGCAGGTATCACTCTTCCTTTATGCGGCTTTTCATTAGCGGCATAGAACGACAAATTTTCTTTCAATAACAACAAGCACAGGATTAGCATGCTCGATCCCAATCTGCTGCGTAACGAGCTAGACGCAGTCGCCGAAAAACTGGCTCGCCGAGGCTTTAAACTCGATCTGGATCTGCTGCGTTCACAAGAAGAACGCCGTAAAGTGTTGCAGGTAGCAACCGAAACGCTGCAAGCAGAACGTAACTCCCGATCGAAATCCATCGGCGCGGCAAAAGCGCGCGGGGAAGACATTGAGCCGCTGCGTCGCGAAGTTAACGATCTGGGTGAAAAGCTGGATGCCGCCAAGGCGGAGCTGGACAAGCTGCAAAGCGAAATCCGCGACTACGCGCTGGCGTTGCCAAATCTGCCGGATGATTCTGTGCCGAACGGCAAAGACGAGAGCGAAAACCAGGAAGTCAGCCGCTGGGGCGAACCGCGTCAGTATGATTTCAGCGTGCGCGATCACGTCGAGCTTGGCGAAATGGCCGGCGGTCTGGATTTTGCCTCGGCGGTCAAGCTGACCGGTGCACGCTTTGTGGTGATGAAAGGGCAGATAGCCCGCATGCACCGTGCGCTGGCGCAGTTTATGCTGGATCTGCACACCGAACAGCATGGTTACCTGGAAACCTACGTACCGTATCTGGTCAACCACGCGACGCTGTACGGTACCGGGCAACTGCCGAAGTTTGGTGAAGATCTGTTCCACACCAAGCCGCTGGAAGAAGAATCCGACAGCAGCAACTATGCGCTGATCCCGACCGCAGAAGTGCCGTTGACCAACCTAGTGCGCGACGAAATTCTGGAAGAAGAATCCCTGCCGTTGAAAATGACCGCGCATACGCCTTGCTTCCGTTCCGAAGCTGGCTCCTATGGGCGTGATACCCGAGGGCTGATCCGCATGCACCAGTTCGACAAAGTCGAGATGGTGCAGATTGTACGTCCGGAAGATTCGATGGATGCGCTGGAAGAACTGACCGGTCATGCCGAGAAAGTGTTGCAGCTGTTGAACCTGCCATACCGCAAGGTGCTGCTGTGCACCGGTGACATGGGCTTTGGTTCCAGCAAAACCTACGATTTGGAAGTATGGCTGCCGGCGCAAAATACCTACCGTGAGATCTCCTCATGTTCCAATATGTGGGATTTCCAGGCGCGTCGCATGCAGGCTCGCTGCCGTAATAAAACCGAGAAAAAGCCGCGACTGGTGCATACCCTGAACGGTTCCGGTTTGGCGGTTGGCCGCACCCTGGTGGCAGTGCTGGAAAACTATCAGCAAGCCGATGGCCGTATCCAGGTGCCTGACGTATTGCGTCAGTACATGGGCGGTCTGGAATACATCGGTTAACAAACCATCGATCTCACTGAAAGCGCCTTAGGGCGCTTTTTTTTTCACTCGGCGCTGGCGGCTTGGGTAAAAGTCCTACTGCCGGAAAAACTTTCCCGCTTTATTGATAGCAGACAAAGTTTGCTACTCATTTCTGGGTAATATCCCTCACTATGGAGGGGTTATTTCGTTGCCATAAAATCACAAACGCATCCTCTGCACTCCTCCAGCCATCTGTGCATCACCAGACATGGTATTCCCAGGATTGGGATAAATTTGGAGTGAGCGTATGTCGGAAACTACAACGAGCGTGCTGACCAGGGAAATCAGTCGTCGGAGCTTGGTGAAAACCGGCTCGATGGCAGGACTGGCACTGGCTGCCAGTGGCATATCATTGCCATTTAGTCGTCGGGTGCTGGCGGAAGCGGTCAGTCATGCTGCGGCTAAAACCGCCGAGGATAAAGTGGTGTGGGGGGCGTGTTCGGTTAACTGCGGCAGCCGCTGCGCGCTACGCCTGCATGTGCGTGACGACGAAGTCTACTGGGTGGAAACGGATAATACCGGCACCGACAGTTATGGTGATCATCAGGTTAGAGCCTGTTTGCGTGGACGTTCCATTCGGCGTCGCATTAACCACCCTGAACGACTCAACTATCCGATGAAGCGCGTCGGCAAACGCGGCGAAGGCAAATTCAAACGCATCAGTTGGGAGCAGGCTTACAGCGAGATTGTCAGCAACCTGCAACGCATCGTTGCCAACTATGGCAACAAAGCGGTTTACATCAATTACACCTCCGGCATCGTCGGCGGCAATATCACCCGCTCGTCTCCCTACGCCTCGCTGGTGGCACGCCTGATGAACTGTTACGGCGGTTTTCTCGGTCATTACGGCACCTACAGCACCGCACAGATTGCCTGTGCCATGCCGTATACCTACGGCAGCAACCAGGGCAACAGCACCTCGGACATTGAAAACAGCAAGTTGGTGGTGCTGTTCGGCAATAATCCGGCCGAAACCCGAATGAGCGGCGGTGGCATTACCTATTATCTGGAACAGGCGCGTGAACGCTCTAATGCGCGGATGATCGTTATAGATCCCCGCTATACCGATACCGCCGCGGGCCGCGAAGATGAGTGGATCCCGATCCGTCCGGGTACCGACGCCGCATTGGTCGCCGGCATGGCACACGTGTTGATCGCCGAAAACCTGGTCGATCAGCCGTTTCTGGATAAATACTGCGTTGGCTATGATGAAAAGACCTTGCCCGCCGGTGCGCCGGCCAACGGTCATTACAAGGCATACATCCTTGGTCAGGGGGATGACGGTATCGAAAAAACCCCGGCCTGGGCAGCAGGCATCACCGGTATTCCTGCTGAACGCATCATCAAGCTGGCGCGTGAGATCGGCAGCGCCAAACCGGCTTATATCTCTCAGGGCTGGGGGCCACAGCGCCAGGCCAACGGCGAGTTGACCGCGCGGGCCATCGCCATGCTGCCTATTTTGACCGGTAACGTCGGCATTAACGGCGGCAATAGCGGCGCGCGCGAGTCCACCTATACCATCACTATCGAACGTATGCCGGTATTGGAAAATCCGGTTAAGACGCAAATATCCTGCTTTAGCTGGACCGATGCCATCATGCGTGGGCCGGAGATGACCGCCACAGCTGACGGTGTGCGCGGTGAGGATAAACTGGGGGTACCGATCAAGTTCATCTGGAACTATGCCGGCAACACTCTCACCAACCAGCATTCGGACATCAATAAAACCCATGACATTTTGCAGGATGACAGCCGGTGCGAAATGATTGTGGTGCTGGAAAACTTTATGACCGATTCGGCGAAATATGCCGATATTCTGCTGCCTGATCTGATGACCGTCGAACAGGAAGACATCATTCCCAACGACTATGCCGGCAATATGGGATATCTGATATTCATTCAGCCCGCCACCTCCGCCAAGTTTGAACGCCAGCCAATTTATACCGTGATGAGTGAAATAGCGCGTCGTCTGGGGCCGGAGGTGCATCAGAAATTCACCGAAGGACGCACGCAGGAGCAATGGCTACGCTACCTGTACGCCAAAATGCAGGCGCGCGATCCGCAACTGCCGTCCTATGAAGCGCTGCGCGAGATGGGGATTTATAAGCGCAAAGATCCGGCTGGCCATTTTGTTGCCTATCAGCAGTTCCGCCAGGATCCGCAGGCTCATCCACTCAATACACCTTCCGGCAAGATTGAAATCTATTCCGCCCGGCTGGCCGAAATTGCCGGCAGCTGGCAACTGCAACCCGACGAAACCATCAGCCCGTTGCCGGTTTACGCTTCAACCTTTGAAGGCTGGGACGATCCGCTGCGCCAAGAGTATCCGCTGCAAATGTTTGGTTTTCACTATAAGGCGCGTACCCATTCGACCTATGCCAACATCGATGTACTACAGGCCGCCTGCCGGCAGGAGGTGTGGATCAATCCCCTGGATGCGCAAGCGCGTAATATCGCGCAAGGCGACAGGGTGCGGGTATTCAACCCGCGCGGCGAGATACGCGTGGCCGCCAAAGTAACGCCGCGCATCATGCCTGGGGTGGTTGCCATGGGACAGGGGGCCTGGCATCAGGCCAACATGAAAGGCGATCGTATCGATCATGGCGCCTGTATGAACACCCTGACCACTCACCGGCCTTCACCATTGGCAAAAGGCAATCCGCAGCATACCAATCTGATTCAAATCGAGAAGCTGTAACCGCGGGCTGACGCCCGTTTTTACCATTTTTGTTGCCGCAGCTTGGCAGTGCGGCGAATTGAAGCAACCCAGAGCGATATCATTATGAGTGAAAAAGAAACGCCAGTCCGGTCCGGTTTTGCGTGTACCAGGCGCAAATTGGTTAAGAATACCGCCATTGGCAGTCTGGCGCTGATGGCTGGCGGCATTTCATTGCCGTTTACCCGACGGGCGGTGGCGCAGGATGCTACGAACGCGCCGACAACGTCTCAACCCGAGAAGAAGATTGTCTGGAGCGCCTGCACGGTTAACTGTGGCAGCCGTTGCCCGCTGCGCATGCATGTGGCGGACGGTGAAATTTGTTACGTCGAAACCGATAATACCGGCAGCGATGACGATGAAGGTCTGCATCAGGTGCGCGCCTGTCTGCGCGGTCGGTCGATGCGGCGTCGGGTGTATAACCCGGACCGACTGAAGTATCCGATGCTGCGGGTCGGCAAGCGCGGAGAGGGTAAATTCAAGCGCATCAGTTGGGAGGAGGCCTTCGCACGCGTTAGCGACAACCTGCAGCGAATTATCCGCGATTACGGCAACGAAGCGATTTACCTTAATTATGGCACCGGCACCCTGGGTGGCACCATGACCCGTTCATGGCCGCCTGGCGCGACGCTGATCGCCCGCCTGATGAATTGCTGCGGAGGTTATTTAAATCACTATGGCGATTACAGTTCGGCGCAGATTGCCGCAGGTCTCAACTACACCTACGGCGGTTGGGCCGACGGTAATAGCCCGACCGACATAGAAAACAGCAAACTGGTAGTGATGTTCGGCAATAATCCCGGCGAAACCCGAATGAGCGGCGGTGGGGTGACTTATCTGCTGGAGCAGGCGCGTGAACGCTCTAATGCGCGGATGATTGTCATTGATCCCCGTTATACCGATACCGCCGCGGGTCGAGAGGATGAGTGGATCCCGATCCGGCCGGGAACTGATGCGGCACTGGTCGCCGGTATGGCCCACGTGTTGATCGCCGAAAACCTGGTCGACCAGCCGTTTCTGGACAAATACTGCGTTGGCTATGATGAAAGAACCTTGCCCGCCGGCGCGCCGGCCAATGGTCATTACAAGGCTTACATTCTGGGTCAGGGTGACGACGGCATCGAGAAAACCCCTGCCTGGGCAGAAAAGATCACCGGTATTCCGGCTGCGCGCATCATCAAGCTGGCGCGCGAGATCGGCAGCAGCAAACCGGCCTATATCTGTCAGGGCTGGGGACCGCAGCGCCATGCCAACGGAGAAATCACCACACGCGCCATCGCCATGCTGGCGATCCTGACCGGCAACGTGGGCATTAACGGCGGCAATAGCGGTGCGCGGGAAGGGTCGTACAGCCTGCCGTTTGTCCGTATGCCGACGCTGGAAAACCCGGTAAAAACCAGCATTTCGATGTTCTTGTGGACCGATGCTATCTGGCGTGGCCCGGAAATGACCGCCAAACGCGATGGCGTACGCGGCAAGGACAAGCTGGATGTGCCGATCAAGTTTATCTGGAACTACGCCGGTAACTGCCTGATCAATCAGCACTCGGATATTAACCGTACCCATGACATTTTGCAGGATGAACAGCAGTGCGAAATGATCGTAGTGATTGATAACCATATGACCTCCTCGGCGAAATATGCCGATCTGATCCTGCCGGATTGTACCGCGTCAGAACAGATGGACTTCTGCCTGGATGCCTCCAGCGGCAATATGGGGTATGTGATTTTTGCCAATCAGGCGATCAAACCGCGTTTCGAATGCAAGACCATTTATGACATGACCAGCGAAATCGCCCGACGCATGGGGGTTGAGCAACAATTTACCGAAGGCCGCAGCCAGGAACAGTGGCTGCGTCATCTGTATCAACAATCGCGCGACAGGATCCCGGGGCTGCCGAGCTTTGAACAGTTCCTGGCCCAGGGCATTTACAAGCAACGCGATCCGGACGGTCATCATGTCGCCTACCGCGCTTTCCGTGCCGATCCGCAGGCCAATCCGCTGACCACGCCGTCGGGCAAGATCGAAATCTACTCTGCGGCACTGGCCGACCTGGCAGCAAACTGGGAGTTGGCCAAGGACGACGTGATTCATCCCTTACCGGTCTACGCCGCCGGATTCGAGAATTACGACGATCCGTTGGCCGGCCAATATCCGCTGCAATTGACCGGTTTTCACTACAAGGCGCGCACCCATTCCACCTATGGCAATGTCGACGTACTGCAAGCGGCCTGCCGCCAGGAAATGTGGATCAACCCGCTGGATGCCAAACAACGTGGCATCAACCACGGCGATCTGATTCGGGTGTTCAACCAGCGTGGCGAAGTGCGGATTAATGCCAAAGTCACGCCGCGTATGCGGCCGGGCGTGGTGGCGCTGGGCGAGGGTGCCTGGTATTCCCCGGATGGCAGCCGTATCGATCACGCCGGCAGCATTAACGTACTGACCAGTCAGCGGCCATCGCCACTGGCGAAGGGTAACCCGTCTCATACCAACCTGGTACAGGTTGCCAAGGTTTAAGGAGTAGCTGATGACTACGCAATACGGATTTTTTATTGATTCAAGTCGTTGCACCGGCTGTAAAACCTGCGAGCTGGCATGCAAAGATTATAAAAACCTGACGCCTGACGTCAGCTTCCGCCGTATCTATGAATATGCCGGTGGTGATTGGCAGCAGGATGGGGACGGCTGGCAGCAAAATGTCTTTGCCTATTATCTGTCGATCGCCTGCAACCATTGTGAACAGCCGGCCTGTACCCAAGTGTGCCCGACAGGGGCGATGCACAAGCGTGATGACGGCTTCGTGGTCGTCAATGAAGAGGTCTGCATTGGTTGTCGTTATTGCCATATGGCCTGTCCTTATGGCGCGCCGCAGTACAACGCCGCCAAAGGACATATGACCAAGTGTGATGGCTGCTATCAGCGGGTGGCCGAGGGTCGCAAACCGATCTGCGTGGAGTCTTGTCCCCTGCGTGCGCTGGACTTTGGCCCGATTGACGAATTGCGCCAACAGCATGGTCAATTGGCTCAGGTTGCTCCGTTGCCGGCGGCGCATTTCACCAAACCGAGCATTGTGCTCAAACCGAACGCCAACAGTCGGCCAACCGGTGATACCACTGGCCATCTGGCCAATCCGAAGGAGGTTTGATATGGGTATGGGATGGCATGAATGGCCGCTGATGCTGTTTACGGTATTGGGCCAATGCGTGGTGGGCGGCGTGATGGTGACGGGATGGGTGCTGATTAAAGGGCAACTGACCGCGCGTGAAACGCAGGCACTGCATCGATCAATGTTCTTTCTGTGGCTATTGATGGGGATTGCCTTTGTTGCTTCCGTTTTGCACCTCGGTTCGCCGCTGCGGGCGTTTAATTCGCTCAATCGCGTGGGCGCTTCGGCGTTGAGCAATGAAATTGCCAGCGGTTCGCTGTTCTTTGCCGTGGGCGGCATTTACTGGCTGCTGGCGGTATTGCACAAGATGCCACCGGCGTTGGGCAAGCTGTGGCTGGGGCTGACCATATTGCTGGGGCTATTGTTTGTCTATGCCATGACGCGGGTCTATCAGATAGATACGGTGCCGACCTGGTATAACGGTTACACTACGCTCGGCTTCTTCCTGACGGTGTTTATCGCAGGGCCGATGCTGGGCATGCTGCTGTTGCAGGCTGCCGGGTTGAGGTTGGCCTGGCGTAATGTGCTGATGATGATTGGCGTGGTTGCGCTGCTGATCAGTCTGGGAGCTGCGATGATGCAGGGCAGTGAACTGGCGACCATCAGCAGTTCGGTCCAGCAGGCGTCGGCATTGATTCCACAGTATGGTCAGTTAATGGTCTGGCGTTTGCTGCTGCTGGTGTTGGGGTTTGGCTGTTGGATCTGCCCGCAGTTGCGCCGTGGTAACGCGAGCGTGGCGGCGTTGGCGCTCGGCCTGATACTGATAGTGGCCGGGGAACTGATTGGCCGCGGGGTATTTTACGGCCTGCACATGACCGTCGGTATGGCGGTGGCGGGTTAATATTGACTACGGGTGCCGTTGGCGCCACTGGATTTCTCATCGTTTTACGGCGGCAGCGACGTGACCGCCGGCGGTCTGGCAAAAAACGGTGTGAACGGTGGCGATTGACGGTGCCCTGTTGGAAATCTGATGCTTATGAAGCTTGATAATATTGCGTTAACCGGCCGTGTGCTGGGGGTGTTGCTGTATGCGCCGCCTGAGAGTGATGAATGCCGTGCCTTGCTGGCGACGATGACAGACCCGGTCTGGCTGGCGGAGTGGCCTTATGGCGAGAACCAGGCTGCGGCGCAACTGATAGCCGAAGGCATTAAGGATCAACAGTCGGAGACGCTTTGCGAGGCTTATCAACGGCTGTTTGTCGGCCCGTATGCCTTGCCGGCGCCGCCGTGGGGCTCGGTCTATCTGGATAAAGAGAACGTTTTGTTCGGCGATTCTACGTTGCGACTACGCAAATGGCTGAGGAATAATGGTATTGATACTCAGCGCGAACAGAACGAACCGGAAGATCATCTTGGCACTTTGCTGATGATGGCCGCCTGGCTGGCGGAAGAGCAACAGGGCCGGTTGTTGCAGGCGCTATTGAGCCAGCATCTGTTGCCTTGGGCGCCACGTTTTCTGAGTTTGCTGGAACAGCATGCCGTCCATCCGTTCTATCTGGGGCTGGCGCAGTTGGCACAAAGTACGCTGAGCGCGTGGGCAGAACAATGCAGCGAACCGGTAGTCGAGCTGGAGCTGCATTTCTGATGAAAAGTGAACCGTCGCTGAGTGCTGAAGGCAGCCAGCGTCGACGGCTGTTCACCGGTTGGGTTACGCGCGCCAGGCAAGCGGAGATGGCTCCCACGCCGCCCAGCGCACGTCCACCGCAGGCGTTGCCCGAAGCACTGTTCTGCGCGGCTTGCAACGGCTGTGGTGACTGTAGCGACGCCTGTCCTTATGGATTATTGACGGTGCAGCAGGGCAAGGCTGTGCTCAACGTCGAGTTTACCGAGTGCGATCATTGCCTGAAATGCACATCCGCTTGCCAGACCGGCGCGTTACGCGCCGGCATGCCGAGCGACACCACTCTGCGGCCGCAAATCAGCGCGAGCTGTCTGGGGCTGCGGGACGGCTGCCGGATGTGCGTCATCAGCTGCCCGCAACGGGCGCTGTCGTTCAACCAGACGGCCAACGCTGAAGCTCAGTGGCAGTGTGACGATCGGCAATGCAATGGTTGCGGACTGTGCAAATTATCCTGCTGCCATGGCCATATTGTGCTGGTACCCACCGGCGAAAAACCTCTGCCGCCCCGCCTGTGAACGAGACTCCAGAAATTTAATAAACATATTGTGCGATCATCATGGATTAGCCGATTGACTTTTTTATCGCCAGTGGCATGATGCGCGCACTCTCATTGCGTGTTCGGTTCCCATTTCACTATGTCCGCATATTCTCGCCCAGTGCTACTCCTGCTCTGTGGCTTATTGTTGCTTACGGTTTCAATTGCTGTATTGAATACTTTAGTCCCCCTTTGGTTAAACCACGCTCAGTTGTCAACCTGGCAAGTGGGGATGATTGGATCTGCATATTTTACTGGCAATCTTGTGGGCACCCTGGTGGCCGGTAAACTCATCAAACGTATTGGTTTCACCCGTAGTTATCATCTTGCCTGCCTGGTTTTTGCCGCTGCAACGGCCGGTATGGCGCTTTCCCTGGATTTCTGGAGCTGGATGGGCTGGCGCTTCTTTGCCGGCGTAGGGTGTTCCTGGATTTGGGTGATCGTTGAAAGTGCCTTGCTGCGCAGCGGCAACCTGAGTAATCGTGGTCAACTGTTGGCTGCTTACATGATGGTGTATTACCTCGGTACGGTGCTGGGCCAACTGCTGCTGAGCATGCTGCCTACCCAGTTGCTCAGCGTATTGCCGTGGGTCACTGCTCTGGTGATCACTGCCATGCTGCCGATGTTGTTTGCGCGGGTTAACCGTGCGGAAGATGAACCGCAGCAAGCAGCGGTCTGGCCGATGCTGAAGCGCCGCAGCGCACGTCTTGGTATCAACGGCTGCATTATTTCCGGCGTTGTACTCGGTTCTTTGTATGGGTTAATGCCATTGTATTTGTCGCATCAGGGTTTTAGTGACGCTAACGTCGGTTACTGGATGGCATTGCTGGTCAGTTCCGGCATCGTCGGGCAGTGGCCGGTCGGGCGCATGGCCGACCGCTACGGTCGGTTGCTGGTATTGCGCATTCAGGTCTTTGTGGTGATTGTGGCCAGCGTGGTGATGCTGGGCAACTATGCGATGGCGCCGTCGCTGTTTATCCTCGGCTGTGCCGGTTTCACCCTGTATCCAGTGGCGATGTCCTGGGCCTGTGAGAAGGCGATGCCGCATGAGCTGGTGGCGATGAACCAGGCGCTGCTGATGAGTTACACCATCGGCAGTCTGGTAGGGCCATCCATGACGGCGATGCTGATGCAGAGCTATTCCGACCGCCTGCTGTTTGTGATGATTGCGGCCGTGGCGCTGGTATATCTGATGATGCTGCTGAAGCGGCCGGATCGCCATCACACGCCGCTGGCTGCCGCCTGAAACTAAAAAACCCGGCGCAATGGCACCGGGTTTTTTGATCCTGGCAGGGAAATCAATACATCACGGTGTGACCGTAACTCTCCAGGATCCCCTTGACGCGATCCATGGTATCCGCTTTTGGCGGATGCACGCCGTCCAGTTTGTACTCTTCCCCCATCGCCACCCATTTGTGTTTACCCAGCTCATGGTAGGGCAGCAACTCGATTTTTTCGATGTTAGCCATGTCCTTGGTGAACTCACCCAGCAAATGGGCAGACCGATCGTCGTCTGACCAACCCGGCACCACTACGTAGCGGATCCAGGTGCGTTGATTGCGTTTCGCCAGATAGCGCGCAAATTCCAGCGTGCGGTGATTGGACACCCCAACCAGATTCTGATGAATATCGTCATTCATTTGCTTGAGATCGAGCATCACCAGATCGGTGGTGTCCAGCAATTCGTCAATCACCGGATCGTAACGACGCACAAACCCGTTAGTGTCCAGGCAGGTATTGATACCTTCCTGATGACAGGCGCGGAACCAGTCGCGCACGAATTCGGCCTGCAAAATGGCTTCACCACCCGATGCGGTCACGCCGCCGCCGGAGGCGTTCATGAAATGGCGATAGGACACGGTGTCCTTCATCAATTCTTCGACGGTGACTTCCTTGCCGCCATGCGTATCCCAGGTGTCACGGTTATGGCAGTAAAGGCAGCGCATCAGGCAGCCCTGAAAGAAGACGATAAAGCGGATCCCCGGGCCATCAACGGTGCCACAGGATTCGAATGAGTGGATACGACCTTTCACAGACATTGCAGGGGTTTCTCCAAAATTGACTGTCAAACGCAGTCTAAAAAGTAGGCGTATAGCGGTCGGCAGGGATCAGCGATGCGGCAGCAGGGCAGTGCCCGAGTGCCAGGGTGGAACGATGCCTGTCGCCGGCTATTTACCGGATAACTGTTTTGCCGGATATCCATCGATTATAGACCTCTGGCAAAACAGACTCTGCAGAGTCAGGGGGCGAGCATGATGTGTTAAAAAGGCCGGAAAATCCGGCCCCGGTGAGCAATCGGCTGGCCGAGAGGGGTTAACCACCCGGCCAGGCAGAGGATTACATCGACTGAGTGAAAGTACGGGTAATCACGTCTTGCTGCTGTTCTTTGGTCAGCGAGTTGAAGCGAACGGCATAGCCGGAGACGCGGATGGTCAACTGAGGATATTTCTCAGGATCTTCCATGGCTTCCAACAGCATTTCACGGTTCATGACGTTAACGTTCAGATGCTGGCCACCTTCGATTGACGCTTCATGGTGGAAGTAACCGTCCATCAGGCCCGCCAGGTTGGCTTTACGTACGTTGTCATCCTTGCCCAGCGCGTTAGGTACGATGGAGAAAGTATATGAGATACCGTCTTTGGCGTAGGCAAACGGCAGTTTGGCAACGGAGGTCAGCGAGGCCACTGCGCCTTTCTGATCGCGGCCGTGCATTGGGTTGGCACCAGGACCGAATGGTGCACCGGCGCGGCGACCGTCTGGCGTGTTACCGGTTTTCTTACCATATACCACGTTGGAGGTAATGGTCAGCACGGACTGGGTCGGCACCGCATTGCGGTAGGTACGCAGTTTCTGAATTTTCTTCATGAAACGTTCTACCAGGTCGCAGGCAATGTCATCGACGCGGGCGTCGTTGTTACCGAATTGCGGGTACTCGCCTTCGATTTTAAAGTCTACCGCCAGGCCGTCTTCGTCACGGATGGTAGAGACTTTGGCGTACTTGATGGCAGACAGCGAATCGGCAGCCACTGACAGGCCGGCGATGCCGCAGGCCATGGTGCGGTAAACGTCACGGTCATGCAGCGCCATCAGGGCAGCTTCGTAGCTGTACTTGTCGTGCATATAGTGAATGATGTTCAACGCGGTTACGTACTGTTTTGCCAACCAGTCCATAAAGTGGTCCATGCGATCCATGACTTTGTCATAGTCCAGCACGTCATCCATCATTGGCGCTTCTTTCGGACCAACCTGCATTTTCAGTTTTTCATCAACGCCGCCGTTGATGGCATACAGCATGGTTTTCGCCAGGTTGGCGCGCGCACCGAAGAACTGCATTTGCTTGCCGACCACCATTGGGCTGACGCAACAGGCGATGGCATAGTCGTCGTTGTTGAAGTCCGGACGCATCAGGTCATCGTTTTCATATTGTACGGAAGAGGTATCGATAGACACCTTCGCCGCGTATTTCTTGAAGTTCAACGGCAGTTTTTCTGACCACAGAATGGTCATGTTTGGCTCTGGCGACGGCCCCATGGTGTACAGGGTATTCAGGAAGCGGAAGCTGTTTTTGGTGACCAGCGTACGGCCGTCAACGCCCATACCGGCCAGCGACTCGGTGGCCCAGATTGGGTCGCCGGAGAACAGTTCGTCATATTCCGGTGTACGCAGGAAGCGCACCATGCGCAGCTTCATCACCAGGTGGTCAATCAGCTCTTGCGCCTGCTCTTCGGTCAGTTTGCCGGCTTTGAGATCGCGTTCGATGTAGACATCGAGGAAGGTGGATACGCGACCAAAGGACATTGCTGCGCCGTTCTGGGATTTTACCGCGGCCAGATAACCGAAGTAGGTCCACTGCACGGCTTCCTGTGCGGTGATGGCCGGGCGGGAAATGTCGCAGCCGTATTTGGCGGCCATTTCTTTAATCTGGCCCAGCGCACGGTGCTGCTCGGCAATTTCCTCGCGCAGCTGGATAGTCATTTCCAGGTCTTCGCCGTTTTCCAGTTTGTCTTGCAGCGACTTGAACTGGTTCAGCTTGTCAGCCATCAGATAGTCGATACCGTACAGCGCTACGCGGCGATAGTCGCCGATGATACGGCCACGGCCATAGGCATCTGGCAAACCGGTCAGTACGCCGGATTTGCGGCAGTTCAGAATGTCTTTGGTATAAACATCGAACACGCCCTGGTTATGGGTTTTGCGATATTCGGTGAACACCTTTTTCAACTGTGGATCCAGTTCGCGGCCATAGACCTTGCAGGAACCTTCAACCATTTTGATGCCGCCGAACGGGATCAGCGCGCGTTTCAGCGGAGCTTCGGTCTGCAAACCAACGATGGTTTCCAGATTCTTGTTAATGTAGCCCGCGTCGTGAGAAATGATGGTAGAGGCGACGTTGGTGTCGAAATCAACCGGCGCATGAGTGCGGTTTTCCAGTTTGATCCCTTCCATGACCTGGTCCCACAGGGTGGTAGTGGCTTGAGTGGCGCCGGCCAGGAACGATTCGTCACCTTCATAAGGCGTGTAGTTTTTCTGAATGAAGTCACGGACGTTGACTTCGTTCTGCCAGTCACCTTTGCTGAAACCTTCCCAGGCCTGGGCTAACTTTTGGTTAAGTTCGGTCATTGTACACCTACCTTCTAATTGTGGATTTCGAACCCGGCGTTGCGATAGCGGCTCAGTGCTGCCGATCACCACGCAGATATATTACCCAGTAAGTCAACCCAACCAGCAGACCGCCACCGATGATATTACCGAGGGTGACAGGAATCAGGTTGTCGATGATAAAATTGCTTACGGTCAGGTGAGCGAATTGCTCGGGCGTTGCTCCTACGGCCTGCCAGAACTCCGGCGTGGCGAGATGCTTGATTACGATGCCCATCGGGATCATGAACATGTTGGCGATACTGTGCTCAAAACCGCTGGCAACGAACATGGCGACCGGCAGAACCATGGCGAACATTTTGTCCATCAGGCTGCGGCCGGAGTAGCTCATCCACACTGCCAGGCAGACCATCAGGTTAGCCAGAATGCCGAGTGACACGGCTTCAACAAAGGTGTGATGCAGTTTGTGATCGGCAGTCTGCAACACGTTCAACCCCCACAGGCCGTTGGCCGTCATATATTCGCCGGAACACCACATCAGGGCGACGAAGAACAGTGCGCCGATCAGGTTACCAATATAGACATTAAGCCAGTTAGTTGCCAGTTGGCGCCAGGTAATACGGCCGCTGGCCTTGGCAATCACGGTGAGGACGGTGGAGGTGAACAGGTCTGCACCGCAGACCACCACCAGCATCAGTCCCAGAGAGAAGCAGATACCGCCGACCAGTTTGGCCAGGCCGAAGGGCACCGCTGCGGTGCCGGTGGTAGCGGTGATATAGAAGACAAAGGCGATTGAAATGAATACGCCTGCGGTTATGGCCAGATAAAACGTTTTAAGCGGCTGCTTGGTCGCTTTATATACGCCCGCATCTTCGGCGACTTTCGCCGTTGCGGCAGGTAATAACAGATCGAAAGGATTGTCTGCTTTCACGCTAGCTCTCGCTCAAAAGGGTTATAACAACGCAATGAGATACTAGCAAAGCGGTATGCGGTAAAAGTTGATTTGGATCATGATGGGCCAAAGTAGAAGGGTCAGAAACGCGAAAATTTTGGCAAAAATTAACTCAACTATTTGTTTTTTATCTAAAAAATATTTTTTAAACTTTGCATTCTTTTTTGAATGGATGGGCGGGGATGCTAGTCTAACGGTTAATTTTTTGTATTTATTTTGCCGTCAAAGGGCAAAATATTATCGTGCAATTAACCTGAATTTAACTTTCTTGTAACCATTGCAGGTCGGGGGAGATTTGCCCTGTGGGCCGCAGATCGCCACCAGATGAAAATGCGCCGGTTTCCCGGCAACATTAGGGTGCTGATCATCGGGCGATTGACAGGCACCGGCGGCAAGCCGTGCGGTGCCCGATCGCGGGTTAGGCTTTTGCCCAGTGGCGGCGTTTCGCCTGCTGCAGTTTTTCGTAGGCAGCCAACAGCGCCTGGTGCGCCGGCAGTGCTTGCAGATCGCTGTCGACGGCGAACAGACCGTTAAAACGCGCTTCGCCGCTCATGGCCGCGGAGGCGGCATCAACGGCTTCCTGGCCGTACATCTTCACAAAGGCGCCGTAGTACTGGGCCGGATCGCGGTCCGGTTCCTGCGCGAGCAGCAACAGCGTTTGCAGACAGCGGTAATAGTTGCTGCGTTGCGCGCTAAGCACCGAGGCGTTGAAGTCCTGCGTCCATTCGGTCCAGATTAGCGCCTGATCCATATCGCCGCCGGCCAGCGCCAGCATCGACTTCAGCTCACCGACGCGCAGCGTGTGCCAGGCGTTGTCCTTACCGGAGGCAATGCCCAACAGTTCGCGTACGCGGGTGAAATCATCCAGCCCTTCATCATCCAGACGTTCGATCAGCGCCAGATATTCCTCCGGCGCCCAGTCGCTGTCCGGCAGCGCCAGCAGCAGATCGCGCAGATGTGCGCCCATGCTGTTGTTGGCCAGCAGCAGATCTTCGGCCGGATAAATGTCGGACATCCCCGGTACGATGATGCGGCAGGCGTAGACGCCCAGATGTTCATAGTCGGCGATGTACACTTCCGCGTCTTCTTTCTTGAAGATCTCCATCAGGGTTGCGAACTCTTGCTGGGTACTGCCGCTGAAGCTCCAGTCGACGAAGGGATAATCCGCATCCCGCTTGAACATATCCCAGGAAATCAGGCCGCTGGAATCAATAAAGTGCGTTTCGAGGTTGGCGTGTTCGGCCACTTCTTCGTCATCGAAGGTCGGCGCGGTGAACACGTCGAGATCCTTCAGACTGCGGCCCTGCAACAGCTCGGTCACGGTGCGCTCCAGCGCTACGCCGAAATCGGGATGGGCACCGAACGAGGCAAAACAGGTCCCGTTGGCCGGGTTGAACAATACCACGCAGATCACCGGGTAGTCGCCGCCCAGCGAAGCATCATAGGACAGGATCGGGAAGCCTTCTTCTTCCAGTTTGGCGATGGCTTCAACCACCCCGGGATAGCGGTTCAGCACCTCGGCCGGGATCTCCGGCAGGCTGATTGACTCGGCGATGATGCGGTTTTTGACATAGCGCTCGAACACTTCCGACAGGCCTTGCACACGCGCCTCGCTGGCGGTGTTGCCGGCCGACATGCCATTGGAAACGTACAGATTGCCGATGATGTTCATCGGGATATATACCGTTTCCTGATCGGACTGGCGGGTGAACGGCAATGCACAGATACCGCGATCGCCATTACCGGATTGCAGGTCGATCAGTTCGCTGGCGCGTACTTCCTGCTCAGGATTGTAGAACGCATGCAGGCGCTGATCGAGGATACCGGCCGGCAGGGAATCATCCTCCGGGATCGGGAACCACTTCTCGTTGGGATAATGTACGAAATCGCCCTCGGCGATCTGCTTGCCCAGGTAGAAGTCGGCAAAGAAATAGTTGGTCGACAAGCGTTCGAAATATTCGCCCAAAGCGGAAGCCAGCGCGGCTTTTTTGCTGGCGCCTTTGCCGTTGGTGAAGCACAGCGGGCAATCGCGATCGCGAATATGCACCGACCAAACGTGTGGAACCGGATTAAGCCAGGAAGCTTCTTCGATATTGAAACCCAGGTCGCTTAATTTCTGTTGGAAACGGCTGATGGAATCTTCCAGCGCGGCGTCTTTACCGGGGATAAAAGTCTGCGTCATTGTCTTCACTTTTTGAGCGTACTAAAAACGCGCAATGATACGGGTTTTTGCCAGCAAGCTCCATGTATTCCTAAAGCGCAGCGGGTGTCACAGTTTTCATCGTGGCAAGGGGGATAATCCAGCGCATTATTCACCATGGAGAAAGCGAATGAAATCAATGAAAATCAGCGTACTGGCGGGGTTATTGGCCGGATTTAGCGGGACGGCGCTGGCATTGCCATCGATCACCATTCTGGCCACCGGCGGCACCATTGCCGGCGGTGGCGAATCAGCAACCCAGTCCAGTTATACCGCCGGGAAGTTGGGTGTTGATGCCCTGCTGAGCGCGGTACCGCAGTTGAAACAGTTGGCGAATGTGCAGGGGGAACAGCTGGTAAGCATCGGTTCACAGGATATGAATGACCAGGTGTGGCTAACGCTGGCAAAGAAAATCAACGCCGATTGCGCCAAAACCGATGGCTTTGTCATCACTCATGGTACCGATACGCTGGAGGAAACTGCCTATTTTCTCGATTTAACGGTGAAGTGCGACAAACCGGTGGTGATGGTCGGTGCGATGCGCCCGGCAACGGCGATGAGCGCCGATGGCCCGTTCAATCTGTATAACGCGGTGCTGACGGCCGCCGATCCGCAATCTGCCAACCGGGGAGTGCTGGTGGCAATGAACGAAACGGTGCTGGATGCCCGCGACGCGACCAAAACCAGCACCACTGCGGTCCAGGCCTTCCAGTCGCCGAACTTTGGCCCGCTGGGTTACATCCACAACGGCAAAATTGATTATCAGCGCACGCCGCAACGTAAACACACCACCGCGACGCCGTTTGATGTCAGCAAGCTGGATACCCTGCCGAAGGTTGGCATTATCTACAACTATGCCAACGCGTCCGATGCTCCGGCCAAGGCGTTGATCGCCGAGGGTTACCAGGGGATTATCAGTGCCGGCGTGGGCAACGGCAACCTGTATAAAACCGTCTTCGACACGCTGGCGAGCGCCGCGCACCACGGTGTGGCGGTCGTGCGTGCCTCTCGGGTTCCGGGGGGAGCCACCACCGAAGATGCAGAAGTCGATGATGCAAAATACGGTTTTGTTGCCGCCGGTGCGCTCAATCCGCAAAAAGCCCGCGTATTGCTGCAGTTGGCGCTGACGCAAACCAAAGACGCCCGCCAGATACAGCAACTGTTTAACCAATATTGAGAACTGGAGCGCGTCCTGTCAGGGCGCGCACCTCCCAATGTCAACGCAACGGCTAAGCTATAAGGCATCTTTCTTGCTGGAGGAGTAGTCTGCATGCGTGCGTTCGATATTAAGCGTATGGCGTTTGATGAAACATCCGTGGCGTTTCTGGCGGAGGTGGCAGCGCGAAGTCTGTTTACCTTCCTGCTGGTGTTCCTGTTTCTGAAAATGTCGGGGCGCCGTGGCGTCCGGCAGATGTCACTGTTTGAAGTGCTGATTATCCTGACGTTGGGCTCCGCCGCCGGAGACGTGACCTTCTATCATGATGTACCGCTGCTGCCGGTGTTGACGGTATTTGTCAGTATCATGGTGCTGTACCGGGTTTCCACTTTTCTGATGGACCGTCACCGCAAGGTGCAGGACTGGATGGAGGGACGGGCGTTGGTACTGGTCGACGACGGGGTATTTGCCTGGGATACCATGCGTCAGGAGAACATTACCCATGACGAATTCTTTATGGAGCTGCGGCAGGCCGGCGTCGAGCACCTGGGGCAGGTGCGGCTGGCGATTCTGGAAGTCAATGGCGGCATTTCGGTCTATTTTTACCCGCCCGATCGGGTTCGACCCGGTTTGCCGGTGTTGCCATCGCAGTGCGTGACCGCCGTCGATCGGGTTGAACAGGACGGCGATTTTGCCTGTAGTATTTGTGGCATGATTGCACCGCTGCTCAGTACGCAGCAGCATCAGTGTCCACGCTGCAAGAATGACCGCTGGATCGCCGCACTTTCTCATCGGCGAGTTGGCTGAATACAGCATAAAAAACCGTGATAAGCCGCTGAATTGGCCGGTGTCATAGCGTTTTATCGCAAAAAATGGCCAACGTATGGCAGAGGCTGTTACCGCCGTTGTAGGCAGTTTCCCGCCGTCGGGCGAATAAGCGTTGCAGCGGGGGGGCGCGAGTGATAAAACCGATGTGCTGGATATCACATTATCCGGCCAGGGGCGTATTTCGGTTAGCCAAGCTGATTGGCGAAATAGTGAATGTGGTGAGGGGAAATGACTCAGGTTTATAATTTTAGTTCTGGCCCGGCTATGCTGCCGGTAGAAGTTTTGCGTCGCGCGGAACAGGAACTGTGCAACTGGCACGGCCTCGGTACATCGGTGATGGAAATCAGTCACCGCAGTAAAGAGTTCATCGCGGTGGCCGAGCAATCCGAACAGGATCTGCGCGACCTGTTGAAAGTCCCCTCCAACTATAAAGTCCTGTTTTGCCACGGCGGCGCGCGTGCACAATTTGCCGCGCTGCCGTTGAACCTGCTCGGTGAGCAGACAACCGCCGATTACATTGACGGCGGTTATTGGGCGCACAGCGCGATCAACGAAGCAAAAAAGTACTGTTCGCCAAACGTGATTGACGTTAAAACCACCGTTGACGGTTTGCGTGCCATTGTGCCGATGAGCCAGTGGCAGCTCAGCGATGACGCGGCTTACGTTCACTATTGCCCGAATGAAACCATCGACGGCGTTGCCATCGATGAAACGCCAGACTTCGGCGACAAAGTGGTGATCGGCGATTACTCTTCGACCATTCTTTCCCGTCCGCTGGACGTTAGCCGCTTCGGGGTAATTTATGCCGGCGCGCAGAAGAACATTGGTCCGGCCGGCCTGACGCTGGTGATCGTGCGTGACGATCTGCTGGGCAAGGCGCGTCGCGAAGTCCCGTCCATTCTTGATTATACCGTGTTGGCCGAAAACGACTCGATGTTCAATACGCCGCCGACGTTCGCCTGGTATCTTTCCGGTCTGGTGTTCAAGTGGTTGAAGGAACAGGGTGGGCTGGTCGAGATGGAAAAACGCAATCGGGCCAAAGCCGATCTGCTGTACACCACCATTGACAGTTCCGACTTTTATCGCAGCCAGGTGGCGAGCACCAACCGCTCGTGGATGAACGTACCGTTCCAACTGGCCGATGCGGCGTTGGATTCGCTGTTCCTCAGCGAAGCCGAAGCCATTGGCCTGCAGGCGCTGAAAGGCCACCGCGTGGTCGGCGGCATGCGCGCCTCTATTTACAATGCGATGCCACTGGCTGGCGTGCAAACATTGACTGATTTTATGGTGGACTTTGAACGTCGCCATGGTTGAGTGCCGTCGCCCCCGATAGTGGGCGAGGTTGGCTGTTGTTGCAATAAAGCGGCTCCGGCATGATTCCCGGGGCCGTTTCGTTTATCAGATTTGGAGAGTTTTGTTCACATGGTGGATTCCCTGACGTTACAACCGGTTGCTTTGGTCAATGGCACCGTCAACTTACCCGGCTCCAAGAGCGTTTCCAACCGGGCTCTGCTGCTGGCGGCGCTGGCGGCGGGCACCACCCGGCTGACCAACCTGCTGGACAGCGATGACGTGCGGCACATGCTGAACGCGTTACAGGCGTTGGGGGTAAGTTATCAACTGTCTGCCGATCGCACCGTTTGTACGGTTGACGGCGTCGCCGGGCCGCTGGTGGCCAAACAGCCGCTGGAGCTGTTCCTTGGCAATGCGGGTACCGCCATGCGTCCGTTGGCTGCGGCATTGTGCCTGGGTAACGGCGAGGTGGTGCTGACCGGTGAACCGCGCATGAAAGAGCGGCCTATCGGTCACCTGGTCGACGCCTTGCGTCAGGGCGGCGCGCAAATCGACTATCTGGAGCAGAGTGACTATCCGCCGGTGCGACTGCGTGGCGGGTTTAGCGGCGGCAACGTTAGCGTCGACGGCAGCGTTTCCAGTCAGTTCCTCACCGCGCTGCTGATGACTGCACCGCTGGCTGAGCAGGATACGCATATCCATATCAAGGGCGAGCTGGTATCCAAACCGTACATCGACATCACGCTGCACCTGATGCGTACCTTCGGGGTTGAAGTCAGCCACGAGGATTACCGCGTGTTCCACATTCGCGGGCAGCAAACCTATGTGTCGCCAGGTGATTACCTGGTGGAAGGCGATGCGTCTTCGGCCTCGTATTTTCTGGCAGCGGCGGCGATCAAGGGCGGAACGGTGCGCGTAACCGGTATCGGTACCCACAGCGTGCAGGGCGACACCAAATTTGCCGATGTGCTGGCGAAGATGGGCGCGCATATTACCTGGGGTGATGATTTCATCGAATGTCACCGCGGTGAACTGAATGGTATCGATATGGACATGAACCATATCCCGGATGCCGCGATGACCATCGCCACCGCCGCGTTGTTTGCCAACGGCCCAACCACGCTGCGCAATATTTACAACTGGCGGGTGAAGGAAACCGACCGTCTGGCGGCGATGGCCACCGAGTTGCGCAAGGTTGGCGCGACGGTCGACGAAGGCGAAGACTACATCCACGTAGTGCCGCCGGCCAAATTGCAGTTTGCGGAAATCGGCACCTACAACGATCACCGCATGGCGATGTGCTTCTCGCTGGTGGCGTTGTCCGACACGCCAGTGACCATTCTTGATCCTAAATGTACTGCCAAGACCTTCCCGGACTATTTCGACCAGTTGGCGCGTATCAGCCAGTTGGCGTAACGGATCCCTTGTTGATATAGGCTCTTGAACGGGCCTTTATTATTTTTATCCGTCAAGTTCCCTGTTTCTTCTATACTTTTTTCCCATCAGTGGCCTTATTTTCGCCAACCGGAGAGATGCAGGGTAACAGTTGACCCGGTACCCGCGTATAATACGCCACCGAATCCGCCCCGACTGGGCTGGACGGCAGGGACGCGTATATTTTGCTGTCGCCGCGATGTTGGCGGCAGTTGAGTCCCTGTGAGGTTTTTTACCCGAAGGAGAGAGAAATGACGGCTACAGCCCCGGTGATAACCGTTGATGGACCAAGTGGCGCAGGCAAAGGCACCTTGTGCCAGGCATTGGCCGAATCCCTTGGCTGGCGTTTACTGGATTCCGGCGCAATCTATCGCGTGCTGGCCCTGGCTGCGCTGCATCATCAGGTTGATATCACGTCAGAGGAAGCGCTGGTCCCGCTGGCCGCCCATCTCGACGTCCGTTTTGTTGCTGAAAACGGCAAGCTGCAAGTGATTTTGGAAGGTGAGGATGTCAGCAATGAAATCCGCACCGAAACCGTAGGCAATACCGCGTCTCAGGCCGCCGCTTTTCCGCGGGTGCGCGAGGCGCTGCTGCGTCGCCAGCGGGCATTCCGCGAGGCGCCAGGCCTGATTGCCGACGGCCGCGATATGGGCACGGTGGTGTTTCCCGACGCGCCGGTCAAGATTTTCCTTGACGCCAGTTCGGAAGAACGCGCACACCGCCGCATGCTTCAGTTGCAGGAAAAGGGCTTTAATGTTAACTTTGAACGTCTTTTAGCCGAGATAAAGGAACGGGACGACCGTGACCGTAATCGGCCGATTGCGCCTCTGGTGCCGGCTTCCGATGCCCTTGTGCTGGATTCGACCAGCATGTCGATTGACGAAGTCATCCAGCGTGCGCTGGCATATGCGCATAAAGTTCTGGCGTTGCCGCAGCAATAAGCGCGGCGGCGTTTTTGGCTTTTTGTCAAATTTGTCATCGAATTGACATAGCAGTATCATGATATATCGGGTAAAATTTTACCCCTGTAACCTAAACCCAGTCGGCATGGAGCCAATGGCCGGGTATGTTAAACAACCCCATTCGGCGGGACGCTAAATGGACGTTAAACTAAAGAACCCTGAAGATTAACAACATGACTGAATCTTTCGCTCAACTCTTTGAAGAATCCCTGAAAACAATCGAAACCCGCCCGGGTTCCATCGTTCGTGGCGTTGTAGTTGCTATCGACAAAGACATCGTACTGGTTGACGCCGGTCTGAAGTCTGAGTCTGCCATCCCGGCTGAGCAATTCAAAAACGCCCAGGGCGAACTGGAAATCCAGGTTGGCGACGAAGTTGACGTTGCTCTGGATGCAGTAGAAGACGGCTTCGGTGAAACCCTGCTGTCCCGTGAGAAAGCTAAACGTCACGAAGCTTGGATCACGCTGGAAAAAGCTTACGAAGACGCTGAAACTGTTACCGGTGTTATCAACGGCAAAGTCAAAGGTGGCTTCACTGTTGAGCTGAACGGCATCCGCGCGTTCCTGCCAGGTTCTCTGGTAGATGTGCGTCCGGTACGCGACACGCTGCACCTTGAAGGCAAAGAGCTTGAGTTCAAAGTCATCAAGCTGGACCAGAAACGCAACAACGTTGTTGTTTCTCGTCGTGCAGTCATCGAATCCGAGAACAGCGCAGAGCGCGATCAACTGCTGGAAAACCTGCAGGAAGGCATGGAAGTCAAAGGTATCGTCAAGAACCTCACTGACTACGGTGCATTCGTTGATCTGGGCGGCGTTGACGGCCTGCTGCACATCACCGACATGGCTTGGAAACGTGTTAAGCACCCAAGCGAAATCGTCAATGTGGGCGATGAAATCACTGTTAAAGTGCTGAAGTTCGACCGCGAGCGTACTCGTGTTTCCCTGGGCCTGAAACAGCTGGGCGAAGATCCATGGGTTGCTATCGCGAAACGTTACCCAGAAGGCACCAAGCTGACTGGTCGTGTTACCAACCTGACTGATTACGGCTGCTTCGTAGAAATCGAAGAAGGCGTTGAAGGTCTGGTACACGTTTCTGAAATGGATTGGACCAACAAAAACATCCATCCGTCCAAAGTTGTTAACGTGGGCGACGTAGTGGAAGTTATGGTTCTGGACATCGATGAAGAACGTCGTCGTATCTCCCTGGGCCTGAAGCAGTGCAAATCCAACCCATGGCAGCAGTTCGCAGAAACCCACAACAAGGGCGACCGCGTTGAAGGTAAAATCAAGTCTATCACTGACTTCGGTATCTTCATCGGCCTGGACGGCGGCATCGACGGCCTGGTTCACCTGTCTGACATCTCCTGGAACGTTGCAGGCGAAGAAGCAGTTCGTGAATACAAGAAAGGCGACGAAATCGCAGCTGTGGTTCTGCAAGTTGACGCAGAGCGCGAGCGTATCTCCCTGGGCGTGAAGCAACTGGCTGAAGATCCGTTCAATAACTACCTGTCTATGAACAAGAAAGGTACTATTGTTACTGGTAAAGTCACAGCAGTTGACGCTAAAGGTGCTACAGTTGAATTAGCAGGCGGCGTAGAAGGTTACCTGCGTGCATCTGAAGCCTCTCGCGACCGTGTTGAAGATGCAACTCTGGTTCTGAACGTAGGCGACGACGTTGAAGCCAAATTCACCGGTGTTGACCGTAAGAACCGCGTTGTAAGCCTGTCCGTACGTGCTAAGGACGAAGCTGACGAGAAAGATGCTATCGCTACTGTTAACAACAAGCAGGAAGAAAGCAACTTCTCCAACGCTATGGCTGAAGCCTTCAAAGCGGCTAAAGGCGAGTAATGACGGTGGGGCGGTCTCTGACCGCCCTGATACGGTAGTTTAGCTGCAAAGCTTGGAGGAACAATGACCAAGTCTGAACTTATTGAAAGACTTGCTGGCCAGCAATCTCATATCCCGGCGAAAGCCGTTGAGGATGCAGTGAAAGAGATGCTTGAGCATATGGCTGCGACATTGGCCGATGGCGAGCGCATCGAGATCCGCGGATTCGGCAGTTTTTCTCTTCACTACCGTGCTCCGCGCGTAGGTCGTAACCCAAAAACCGGTGATAAGGTTGATCTGGATGGCAAGTACGTCCCGCACTTTAAACCAGGTAAAGAGTTACGTGACCGCGCCAATATCTATGGCTAATGTCTGATTGACCATAGAGTTGTTGCTTGTAAAAAATATAAAACGGTGCCCTTGGGCGCCGTTTTTTTTCGCTGAAATTTATCCCTGCCTTATTGGTCGCCAATCGCGCACGCACCGTTGTTTATGCGACACGGCAAGCATTTCCCTGCTGCAAGCCACGCTAGCAGCTAACGGTTTGCGCAGCGCATTCCGTGATTGGTTTTATCCCCCTGCACATCAGCTCGTCCCGACGTAACATCCGGTTATAGCGACCTTTTGTCAGGGAGAAACCTATCAGACTGTCAATGGATATTGCCGCCGCCGCCGTAGTGGTCGGCATGTTGCCGATCTTGTTTATGTCGCAATTGCCCACCTGGCAAATGCTGTTGGGGTTGGCGACGCTGATGGTTGGCTTGTGGCGTCAAACCAGTAGCGCGTTATGCCAGACCATGGCGTGGGCGCTTTGTGGGCTGGTATTGGCGTGCTTGAGCGCAAACGTCGTCATGCAGCAGATCGCCACCCTCAGCGAAAAAACCGTCGAGGTAGTCGCTACCGTCAGCAGCGTGAGACTGACAGGCAGCGAACTGGCCAAAATTCAGTTCAGGATTGAACAGCACGATCGACGCTGGCTTTTCCCTGCGCTGTCATTCAATGCCCGTTTGAAAACGCCCGACTGGTGCGCCGGTCAGCGGTGGATGCTGAGGGTTGGTTTCAGACCGGTACACGCTAACCTCAATCAGGGGGGATTTGATAGCCAGCGTTGGGCCATTGCCCGCCGTCAGCCGCTGACCGGTTACATTCACGCTGCCAGGCCGCTTGATACGCAGTGTGGCTTGCGGCAACGTATCATCACGGCGGTAGAACGACGCATCGGTGCCCTGGAGCATCGCGGCACCATGCTGGCACTGGCCTTTGGCGAACGGGTGCAGGTAGCTCAACGGCTGCGTGAACGGTTGCAAAAAACCGGCATTGCTCACCTGATGGCAATTTCAGGCCTGCATATTTCTCTGGCCGCCATGATGATCTGGGGGCTGGCGCGTTTAGGGCAGGCTTTACTGCCCGCGCGCTGGATCGGCTACCGTTTGCCATTGCTGATTGGCACCGGGGTGGCGTTGGGATACGCCTGGCTGGCCGGTGGCCACCCGCCGGCGTTGCGTGCTGCGATCGCCTTGACGCTATGGGTCATATTACGCTTGCGCGGCATATGCTGCTCCTCCTGGCAGGTGTGGCTGTGGTGCATTTGTCTGATACTGCTGAGCGATCCGCTGGCGATACTATCCGACAGTTTTTGGCTATCGGCACTGGCGGTTGCCGCGTTGATTTTCTGGTTTGAATGGGCACCGCTACCTCGGCGTTTTAGCGCAGCCTGGTATTGGGCGCCGTTACGCTGGCTGCACATCCAACTGGGGATGACGCTATTATTGCTGCCAATGCAGTTTGGTCTGTTTCACGGGGTGTCCTGGACCTCGTTGCCGGCCAACCTATGGGCGGTACCGATCGTTTCGTTACTGTCGGTACCGCTGATTCTTACCGCCGTGGTGTTGAACAATGTGCCGATGCTGGGCGAGTATTTATGGTTGGCAGCCAATCAAACGCTGGTTTGGGCGCTTTGGCCGCTGCCCTGGTTGGAGCAGGGGTGGGTACGCATCAGTTCGGGGCTGATGCAGTTCAGCGTACTGGGGTGGCTGAGCGTGGCGGCCTGGCGTTTCGGCTGGTGGCGCAGCTACCCGACGGGGTGCGCTGCACTATTTCTCATATTCCTGGTGTGGCGCGAACGTCCACCGGAACACCGTTGGCGGCTTGATATGTTGGATGTGGGCCATGGTCTGGCGGTGGTAGTCGAGCGTAATGGCAAGGCAATCATGTATGATAGCGGCAATCGGTGGAATACCGGCAGCGCGGCGCAGCGCATCATATTGCCGTATTTGCGCTGGCGAGGCTTGCAACTGGAACATATCTTTATCAGCCATAGCCATCTGGATCATATTGGCGGGCTGCCGGAGTTGCTGCAGGCGTTCCCGCAGGCCAGTGTCCACTCGCCCCTGAGCGAGGCGGGGCACTTGCCATGTATACAGGGGCAGCAGTGGCATTGGCAGGGGTTGCGCATTAAGGCGCTGTGGCCACCACGGCGGGTGAATTATGCCACCAATGATGACTCCTGCGTTATTCGCCTGGATGATGGGCAACACAGCGTTTTACTCACCGGCGATCTGGAAGCCAAAGGGGAAGCGGCGTTGCTGCGTCAGCGGGCCAATTTGCCCGCCACCTTACTGCAGGTGCCGCATCACGGCAGCAAAACGTCGTCAACGCCGTCTTTTTTACGGGCGGTGGCACCGAAAGCGGCGTTGGCTTCGGCTTCCCGCTATAATGTTTGGCGCTTACCCGCAGAAAAAATCATCAGTCGTTACCGGAAAAATAATATCAGTTGGCATGATACGTCGCGTGCCGGACAGCTCAGCGTACTTTTTTTCGACAATGATTGGCAAATTAATGGCTTTCGAGAGCAATTAATGCCCCGTTGGTACCATCAGCGGTTTGGCGTAGAGAGGGATAATGAGTAAAATAGGCCGCTATTTCTTCCAATGCTGGTATTTGCATGATGAATGATAAAGATCTCTCGACCACGCAGACCTTCCGTCGATTGTGGCCGATGATCACACCTTTCAAGTCAGGGCTGATTGTGGCCGCCATCGCGTTGATTCTGAACGCCGCCGGGGACACATTGATGTTGTCCCTGCTTAAACCTCTTTTGGATGATGGTTTTGGTAAAACCGACAGCAGCGTTTTACTCTGGATGCCGCTGGTGGTGATTGGCCTGATGCTGATGCGCGGCATAACCAGCTTCGTTTCCAGTTACTGCATCTCCTGGGTATCCGGCATGGTGGTGATGCAAATGCGCCGCCGTCTGTTCGGCCACATGATGCGCATGCCGGTGGCATTTTTCGATCAGCAATCGACCGGTACCTTGTTGTCGCGCATTACCTATGACTCCGAGCAGGTCGCCTCGTCATCATCCAGCGCGCTGGTGACCGTGGTGCGTGAAGGGGCCTCGATTATCGGCCTGTTCATCATGATGTTCTACTACAGCTGGCAGCTGTCGGTAATTCTGATTATCCTGGCGCCGATTGTGTCGTTTGCCATCCGAATGGTATCGAAGCGTTTTCGCAATATCAGCAAGAATATGCAAAATACCATGGGGCAGGTTACCACCAGCGCTGAACAAATGCTGAAAGGGCACAAAGAAGTGCTTATCTTCGGTGGCCAGCAGGTGGAGACCGAGCGCTTCAACTCCGTCAGCAACCGCATGCGTCAACAGGGCATGAAACTGGTTTCCGCCTCGTCGATTTCCGATCCGATCATTCAGCTGATTGCGTCGCTGGCGCTGGCGTTTGTGCTGTTTGCCGCCAGTTTCCCAAGCGTAATGGAAACGCTGACCGCCGGTACCATCACCGTGGTGTTCTCGTCGATGATTGCCCTGATGCGTCCGCTGAAATCGTTAACCAACGTCAACGCGCAGTTCCAGCGCGGTATGGCTGCCTGTCAGACGCTGTTCTCCATTCTGGATATGGAGCAGGAGAAAGATACCGGCACGCGCGAAGTACAACGTGCCAAAGGCGATATCGAATTCCGCAACGTAACCTTCTGCTATCCCGGCAAGGAAACGCCAGCGCTGCGTGATATCAACCTGAGCATTTCAGAAGGCAAAACGGTGGCGCTGGTGGGACGTTCCGGTTCGGGCAAATCGACCATCGCCAATCTCCTGACGCGTTTCTATGATATTCAGCAGGGCGAAATCCTGATGGATGGCCACGATCTGCGAGAATATACCCTGGCCTCGCTGCGCGATCAGGTGGCCCTGGTGTCGCAAAATGTGCATTTGTTCAATGACACCATCGCCAACAATATTGCGTATGCGCGCGAAGATCGTTACAGCCGTGAAGAAATCGAAAAGGCCGCGCGTATGGCCTATGCGATGGATTTCATTGAAAAAATGGACAATGGTCTGGATACGGTGATCGGCGAAAACGGCGTGATGCTCTCCGGTGGTCAGCGCCAGCGAATTGCCATTGCCCGCGCACTGCTGCGCGATTGCCCGATCCTGATCCTTGATGAAGCGACCTCGGCATTGGACACCGAATCCGAGCGTGCAATCCAGGCTGCGCTGGACGAGTTGCAAAAAGACCGTACTTCGCTGGTGATCGCACACCGTCTGTCTACCATCGAAAAAGCCGATGAAATTCTGGTGGTGGAAGACGGGCGTATCGTAGAGCGTGGCGAACATCATGAGTTGATCGCCAAACAAGGCGCCTATGCGCAGCTGCATCGTATGCAGTTTGGTGAATAATGATCGATCGCATCTGGTCAGGCAGTTCGCTGCTCTATCTTTTACTGTTGCCGCTCTCCTGGCTGTATGGCCTGGTGAGCGTACTGATACGGCTCAGTTATCGTGTTGGTTTGCGTAAAAGCTGGCGTGCGCCAGTGCCGGTGGTGGTGGTCGGTAATCTGACCGCCGGCGGTAATGGCAAGACGCCGATGGTGATCTGGCTGGTTGAACAATTGCAGTCGCGTGGCTATCGGGTAGGGGTGGTGTCTCGGGGTTATGGCGGGAAATCACCGGTCTACCCGCTGTTGCTGGATGCACAAACCACAACGCAACAGGCCGGTGACGAGCCGGTGCTGATTTACCAGCGTACCGGCGCCCCGGTGGCGATTGCGCCGAAACGCGCCGCTGCGGTACAGGCTTTGCTACAACGACACCATCTCGATCTGGTGATCACCGATGACGGCTTGCAGCACTATGCGTTGCAGCGTGATTTTGAGCTGGTGGTGATTGACGGTGTGCGTCGGTTTGGCAACGGTTGGTGGTTGCCGGCTGGGCCAATGCGTGAGCGGGCCGGGCGGTTGGACACGGTAGATGCCCGTATCGCCAACGGCGGCGTGGCGCAGCCGGGTGAAATCGCCATGCGACTACAGGCGCGTGAAGCGGTAAATATGGTCAGCGGTCAGCGCCTGGCGGCAGAACAATTACCACGGGTGGTGGCGATGGCCGGCATCGGTCATCCACCGCGCTTCTTTGCCACGCTTGAAAACCTGCGGGTCAACGTCGAGCGGGAGGTGTCGTTTGCCGACCATCAGCAATATGACCTGGCACAACTGTCCGAGCTGACTCCTCAGGGGCAAACCCTGTTGATGACCGAGAAAGACGCGGTTAAATGTCGCAGTTTTGCGCAAGCGGATTGGTGGTACTTGCCCGTCGATGCGGTGTTGCCGAACGAGCAGGCAAATACCCTGTTGCAGCGTATTGAAACCTTGCTGAAAAACTAACTTACAGCGCCAGCGCGTCAAGTCCCAACGCTTGCGCGCAGGCCTGTACAGAACGCTGCTGCGTTTGCTGATATAACGTCAATTCATCGATCACTTGCGCACCCAGCGCCATCTCAAAGGCCGAGCGGCTCGACGCTGCATTATATTGTGCGTGCTGATTGTCTCCCAGATTTGATTGGAAGATGCCCGCCGCGCTGACCGGCAGAAAATCCTCGTATACCAGCGGTTGGAAACGCACATAATCTTGCGCGATCAGCTGTTCCAGCGAGCTGTGTTTATCAAGGCTGTCTTTGGCCGCCAACCCGCACTCGGTGGGGAAGTAGCGGAACCATGCCAGCTGCTGTTCGCGCAGGGTGGTATAATCGTCGGGAAACGATTGGAAGTTATCCTGTAATAACTGGTTATACCGATCGGCATTTTTTTCGCTCGGCGCCGCCTGCAAGGCATGGTTGGTGGCTTGCAGCAAACGGTCGTACAGCGCCCGGCCTTTCGGCGTCAGTGCGACGCCGCGTTGTTCAATTTCGCCAAAGCGTGCGGTGTGGTGGCCGGCAACCGTAGTGCCGTTGTGTTCGACAAATGCCACCGGCTCTTCAAGCGCCTTGAAGCTGGTTTGCCGTAACAGGATCGGGCATTTACGGCGAGGCGGGCCTTCAATCACCGCCTTCGGCGTAATGCCACGCTGCGGCATGCCGTCTTGCACCAGGTCGATATCCAGCGTACGCGGCGTCAGGTGGTTGATATGCGGGCCTTTAAAGGCCACCACGTCGGCGATTAAACGGTGTTGGTCGTGCAGTTGCCGATACTCGGCTGCGCTGACAGTCGCCTGGGAGTGCCAACGAAAGGTTTCCAGCGCCTGTTCGATAAACTCGCTTGCCTGTGTGCGGTCGAGACCGCCTTGCGCCTCGTGCAGGGTGATGAGCTCCAGCGCTCGCTCGGTGAAGATCTGCCGGCGGCCCAGCAGTCGTTCAGCCAGTGCGCGCAGTTCGGGCTGTTCAATCAATTCCAGACGCAGCAGTGAGGTAAATACGCGAAACGGACTGGTTTGCAGATCTTTTTCATGTACCGCACGAAATGCGGTGGAATGCACGGGGACACCAGCGACCGCCAGATCGTAATAACCGACCGGCGCCATGCCCATAACGTTAAACAGTCGCCTCAGGGTAGCCAATTCGTGGGCGGTACCAACCCGAATGGCGCCATGGCGTTCCATTGCCAGCCGCTCAATCTCACCGGTAATTTGCAGTTGATGCGCCAACTCGGCGTCATTACTCAACAGTTCCCGGTTGGTTTCGGCCACCAAATCAAGCAGAGCGCCGTATAACGGCACTTCCTTTTGATACATATCAGACATGGCATGCGAGAATTTGGCACGGATTTCATTCGGTGAGATGAACTGCTGGGCGGTCATGCGCATAGCTCCTTAATTCAGCATAATCTGAAATTATTATTTTCGGCGATCGTACTGGCCAGGCGGCCATCTGCCTTGTTTTCAACTCAAGTTTAGCTATCTGACCATGGTTTTGTTATAACCGGCTCAAACATATTAGATTTTTATGCGTTAGCTCTCATTTGCTGACGTTTGCGCGCTGCGTATGGGTATCTGGAAGCGGAGAAGGCTTGCCGACGGGCAGTTTTTTATAAAAATAAAACCAATGTAATCATTGTGATAAAATTAAACTGTGGGTTAAATTAAAAATGGTTTGATAAACCACTTGTGCTTGTCGTTGTTTTATGAGTAAATGCAAGTCGGCCTGTGATACAGACCTATTTATGTTCGAGTTTAGATTTAGATGTTGAGTTATGCAGTTCCTTCAAAGTCGTTATCTTTCGATTCCGCTTCAAAGACGAACCTTCTAAGTATCTCCCATAAGTAATGTTTCTGAAAACGGCCACCATTGCCTTATGGCAGATTTTGTAAATATATTTAAAGGTAAAAGTAATGTCTAAGAAGACTGGTCAAGTTAAGTGGTTCAACGAGAGCAAAGGTTTTGGTTTCATTGAGCAACACGACGGCGGTAAAGACGTATTCGTACACTTCTCCGCAATCATGACCGACGGTTTCAAGACTCTGGCTGAAGGCCAGCGTGTCGAGTATACCATCCAGGACAGCCCGCGCGGGCCGGCTGCCGCCAACGTTGTTGCTCTGTAATCACAGTCAATAGCGTAAACGTTCTTAATACAACCGGGACACGGGCACTATTGCCACTCCCTGCGGAAGATATTAAGTACACCAAGCCCGCCGTAGTGCGGGTTTTTTAATTTTTTGCTCACGAGAGGTTTGTTACGAAAAACTTTAGGATGGGCTGGTAGCGTCCCGACAATAATAAAAATGACGTTGTCATGGATGCTCAAGTAAAAGGATAGAATCTATGTTTAAAAATACCGTGTTAAAAATGGGCCGAGTGAAATGGTATGACCAAGCCGAAGGCTATGGCGTTATTTCTCCGGTTGATGGTAGTGACGAAATTTATGTTAGCCGCCGTGCTATCGCCAATACCAAAAATAAATCGTTAAACGAAGGTCAGAACGTCGAGTTCTCGATCTACCGCAGCTCTCACGGGCTGTCCGCCGCAGACGTCATCGCGTTCTAAGGCACTCCTTCCTCGCCAGTGCCGGTGCCGCCACCCCCAAGCACTGGCGAAGAAAAATCCCCCAAATTCCACTATCATCAGGCGATTGCCAAATCACCTGGATGTCCGCATGCCAATACCACAAATTTCGCTCGCCGCTGCCCGCTCGCTGCATCTTGCCGCTCAGGGCCTGCTGGTTCCCAGCAAACGCAAAGCCAGACCTGACGATGTGATTGCCGCCATTCGGCGCATGGGATTATTGCAGATCGATACCATCAGCGTGGTCGCACGCAGCCCGTATCTGGTGCTGTTCAGTCGATTGGGCGCCTATTCTCCCGAGTGGCTGGAGCAGGCGTTAGCGGGGCGCCAGCTGTTTGAATATTGGGCGCACGAAGCCTGTTTCCTGCCGATTGAAGATTTTGCGTTATTGCGCCACCGCATGCTGGATCCGCAGGGTATGGGCTGGAAATATTCTCAAGCCTGGGTCGACAAACATCAGGCCGCGATTGACGATTTGCTGGCATACGTGGCTGAGCAAGGCCCGGTGCGTTCAGCCGATTTCAACGCCGAAAAAAAGGGCAGCAACGGCTGGTGGGACTGGAAACCAGAAAAACGCCATCTGGAGATTTTATTTACCGCCGGCCGGCTGATGGTGGCCGAACGCCGTAATTTCCACCGCGTTTACGATCTTACCGAACGTCTGTTACCGGATTGGCACGATGCTACCCAGGCACTGCCCGCGGCGGCGGCACGTGAGGAGATGTTGACTCGTAGCTGCCGTTATCTGGGCATTTTCAAGCCGGAGTGGCTGGCGGATTACTATCGCCTGAAACGCGTATCGCCGCAAAAACTACTGGATCGCCTGACGCGAGCTGACGAAATCATGCCGGTACAGGTCAGCGGGCTCGACGGCACATGCTATGTGCACCATTCGCTGGCGCAGCAATTGGCGCTGGCGCAACAGGGCAAATTGAAATCTAGCGTCACCACGTTACTGTCGCCCTTCGATCCGGTGGTGTGGGATCGCCGCCGCGCCCAGCAGCTGTTCAATTTTGAGTACCGGCTCGAATGCTATACGCCGAAAGAAAAACGGCAATATGGCTATTTCACGTTGCCGGTGCTGCAGCGTGGTGAATTGATTGGGCGTATTGATGCAAAAATGCACCGTCGCAAAGCGGAGTTTGAAGTCATCAGTTTTTATACCGAGCCACAGGTACGTATGGGGCGGCAGCGTTGTCAGGATGTTTTTCAGGCGATCGAGCGAATGGCCAAATGGCATGGCGCCACGCGGGTCACGCTGGGGGAGATACCGGCTTCGGTCCGTAGCGAATGGGGCAGCGGTTGGGACGTGGGATAACGAACGACGTTGTTATGGGGGGGTAAAACGAGTGACAGCGCCGTTCGTTACAAGCTGAGCCTCAGTTGCTGAAATTGGCAAACAGGGCGATGATTTTGTGAATACGTTTCATCATTTGCAGGTATAACATTAATTATGTGATGCGTGTCACATAATTTACACCGATGCGGTGCGTAATACAACCGTAAAACCCGCTTGGGGAAAAGAGCAGCAGTTGCATCACCGATGATTAACCTGCCGCTGGACGATATGCTATTCTGTTGCACTTTCCTGATGTCACATTCCCCGCATGGAGGAAGCATGGATCACCGTTTACTCGAAATCGTTGCCTGCCCGGTCTGCAACGGAAAGTTGTACTTCAATAAAGAAAATCAGGAGCTGGTGTGTAAGCTGGACGGTCTGGCCTATCCGTTACGCGACGGTATCCCGGTGCTGCTGGAAAATGAGGCGCGTACGCTGCCACTGGACGAGAAACACGCATGAGTTTTATCGCTATCATTCCTGCTCGTTATGCATCCAGCCGTTTGCCGGGCAAACCGTTGGCAGACATCCACGGTAAACCGATGGTGGTACACGTGATGGAGCGCGCGCGCGAGTCCGGCGCCGCTCGCGTGATTGTTGCCACCGATCATCCCGACGTTGCCCGCGCGGTAGAAGCTGCCGGCGGTGAAGTCTGCATGACCAGCCCGGATCACCATTCCGGCACCGAGCGTCTTGCAGAGGTGATCGAGCATTACGGTTTTGCCGACGATCAAATCATCGTCAACGTGCAGGGTGACGAGCCGCTGATCCCGTCGGTGATTGTTCGGCAGGTGGCCGAAAACCTGGCCAGCAGCAGCGCCGGCATGGCAACCCTGGCGGTACCGATCGAAACGGCGGAAGAGGCCTTTAATCCCAATGCGGTCAAGGTGGTAATGGACGAGAAAGGCTACGCGCTGTACTTTTCACGGGCCACCATCCCGTGGGATCGTGAGCGTTTTGCCCAGAGCAGGGAACAGATCGGCGACAGCCTGCTGCGACATATTGGTATTTATGCCTACCGCGCCGGGTTTGTACGCCGTTATGTCAGTTGGGCGCCGAGCCCGTTAGAACAGATCGAACTGTTGGAGCAGCTGCGAGTGCTGTGGTACGGCGAAAAGATCCACGTCGCGGTGGCCAAGGCCATTCCAAGCGTCGGCGTCGATACGCCGGACGATTTACAACGCGTGCGCGACAGCCTACGGCGTTAAGTCGCTATGCCCAGCGCCGTCGGTACGCCCGTGCCGGCGGCAGATCCCCCTGCGTTATCCCCGTTTTATTGATCTGCGTTGAGGAATTTTCCCGTTCATCGTTCGATGATGTAAGGCGTTCTCTACGATTTCGTGAGGTTTAGCCTAAGTGGAACAGTTACGTGCCGAACTGAGCAGAGTACTGGGTGAGCCAGTCAGCCGGCTGGAGCGTGTCAGTGAACAGCCGTATGCACACCTGTATTCGCTGTACGATCGGCAGGGGCATGCCATCCCATTGGTGGCGAAGAGCTTTGTCTGCGCGGGTATTGCCCAGCAGGAGGCCTACAAGCTGTCGATGCTGGCACGGGAAGGTGACGTGCGCCTGCCGGCGGTATTCGGCGTGATTTACACCCAACAGGCGCCATACTCTGAGGTGTTGCTGATTGAGCGCTTGCGCGGCGTTGCCGTTGAAGCGCCTAGCCGCACGCCGGATCGTTGGCATATGCTGATGGAGCAGATCGTCGACGGCATGCTGGCCTGGCATCGCATCGACAGCCACGGCTGCGTCGGCACCGTCGACAGCACACAGGAAAACGATTGGTTCTGTTGGTATCAGCAACGGATAGAAGTGCTGTGGTCCACCCTTAACAACCAGGATTCTCGCCTGCTTACCATGGCCGACCGCCGATTGCTGTACCGCACGCGTGAGTCATTGACCCATTTTTTCGTCGGATTTGACGACCCTTGCGTGCTGGTACACGGCAATCTGTCGCTGCGCAGCATGCTCAAGGATGCCAAAACCGATCAACTGTTGGCGATGATTAATCCCGGCATGATGCTGTGGGCGCCGCGAGAATATGACCTGTTCAGACTGTGCGAGGCGGGGATGCCCAGCCAGCTGCTGTTCCATTACCTACGGCGAGCGCCGGTGGCGGAATCCTTTCTGGCGCGGCGCTGGCTGTATGTCATCTGGGAAGCGATGGGGCGCATGATTCACACCGGTAAACTGGATCGGCCGCAGTTTGACGTTGCGTCGCAGCAGTTAATGCCGTGGCTGGCCGGCTGACGAGCCTTGATCCACCGCCGGCGCTGCATCCTGTCCCTTTAATCGCTGCCACAGGCTGCCGAGCGTTTCATACCAGGCGCGCTCGCTGTGTCCGAGGAACATGGCCGAAGGCATCACCCGATCCCAGATATTGAGCGGTGAGGCGATCGCCAACTGATTGGCCGGCGCCGGGATCGGTTGCAATCCCTGTGCTTCAAAGAAACGCATCGCACGCGGCAGATGATTGGCCGAAGTCACCAGAATAAACCGCTGCTTGCCAACCAATTGCGCCACCTGCATTGCTTCCTGTTCGGTGTCGAGCGGCCGATCCAGCACCACTATATCGCTGCGTGGCACGCCAAGGCTGGCCGCAACCCGCGCCGCGGTTTCCGCATTGCTGAGGGTATTGGCGCCGCGCGCGCCGGTAAACACCATTTTTGCCCCCGGGTGGCTCAGGTAAAGCCGCACCCCTTCGGTAACGCGCGGTAAACTGTTGCCAATCAGATTGGAGCTCGGCGCCCATTGCGGATTGAAAGTATAACCTCCCCCCAAAACCACGATATAATTCACCGGGTCATTACCGTTATACGTAACATATTCTGACTCAATAGGTCGCAGCAGTCGATCGGCCACCGGTTGCAGACTGAAAAGCAGTAAAAATAGCCAGCTCAGACTGAGAATCACTTTGGCGCTTTTTTGCCAACGGGTAAACCACAGCAGCAATAAGGCCAGAGCCATCAGCAGCAAGAGCGCGGGCAACGGCATCAAAATGGCGCCGATAAACTTTTTCAGGGTAAACAGCATCAGAAATCAGGTCCTTTTGGGCGAAAAAACGACATCCGGGCGCAATCAGGCCGCAAGAAGATTTATTCTATGCCAGTCTGTGCCAAAATAGCAGGTTTGAATGGGCGGGTGCGTTGCCCCACGCCAAAAGAACATCAGCGGAGCCGTTGTCCAATGCACGATCGCAATTTTGACGATATTGCTGAAAAGTTTGCGCGTAACATTTACGGCACCACCAAAGGGAAGATTCGCCAGGCGGTGGTGTGGCAGGATCTGACCACGTTGCTGGCGCAGTTGCCGCCGCGGCCGTTGCGCATCCTTGACGCCGGCGGCGGCGAGGGCCATATGGCCTGCCAACTGGCAGAATTAGGACATCAGGTGTTGTTGTGCGATCTTTCTGGTGAGATGATCCAGCGCGCGGCGCAGTTGGCCGAGCAAAAAGGTGTGAGCCAGAACATGCAATTCATACAAAGTTCGGCTCAGGAGATCGGCCA
The DNA here is from genome assembly GCF_041448735.1 of Serratia odorifera. NCBI lineage: Bacteria > Pseudomonadati > Pseudomonadota > Gammaproteobacteria > Enterobacterales > Yersiniaceae > Serratia > Serratia odorifera. The sequence continues at coordinate 413,452 of NZ_JBGMUT010000001.1, forward strand.
ACATTTGGAACAGCCGGTCGATCTGGTATTGTTCCATGCTGTGCTTGAATGGATTGCCGAGCCGCAGGTGGCATTAAAAGCGCTGTACGACTGCCTGCTGCCCGGCGGCGCGCTGTCGCTGATGTTTTTCAATGCCAACGGCCTATTGATGCGCAATGTGGTATTGGGTAACTTTCAGTTGGTCAACCCGGAAGTCAGACGCCGCCGCAAGCGCTCGTTGTCGCCACAATACCCGCACAGCCCGCCGCAGGTTTACGGCTGGCTGGAGAGTCTGGGAATGCGCATCGGCGGTAAGACCGGGGTGCGGGTGTTCCACGATTATCTGCAGAGCAGGCAATTGCAGACACAAAAATTTGAAGAATTACTGGCGCTTGAACAACACTATTGCCGGCAGGAGCCGTATGTGAGTTTGGGGCGCTATATTCACGTCATGGCGCATAAACCAAACCTGAAGGACGAACTATGAGTGAATTTTCCCAGACTGTACCCGAACTGGTCGCCTGGGCACGGAAAAATGATTTCTCTATTTCGCTCCCTACGGAGCGTCTCGCGTTTCTGCTCGCCATCGCCACCTTGAACGGCGAGCGACTGGACGGCGAGATGAGCGAAGGTGAGCTGGTTGATGCATTTCGCCATGTCAGCAAAGGGTTTGAACAGACGCATGAAACGGTAGCGATCCGCGCCAACAATGCGATAAACGACATGGTGCGCCAGCGCCTGTTGAACCGGTTTACCAGCGAACTGGCGGACGGCAACGCCATCTACCGTCTAACGCCGCTCGGTATCGGTATTACCGATTACTATATCCGTCAGCGCGAGTTCTCTACCCTGCGTCTGTCGATGCAGCTGTCGATCGTGGCGCAGGAGCTGAAGCGCGCCGCCGACGCCGCCGAAGAAGGCGGAGATGATTTCCATTGGCACCGCAACGTGTTTGCACCGCTGAAATATTCGGTGGCTGAAATCTTTGACAGCATCGACATGACCCAGCGAGTGATGGATGAACAGCAGCAGGGGGTAAAGGAAGACATCGCCGCGCTGCTCAACCAGGATTGGCGCGCCGCGATCTCCAGTTGCGAAATGCTGCTGTCGGAAACCTCCGGCACGCTGCGCGAACTGCAGGATACGCTGGAAGCGGCAGGGGACAAGCTGCAGGCCAATCTGTTGCGCATTCAGGATGCCACGCTGGGGGAGATGGAGCTGGGCTTCGTCGACAAGCTGGTGTTTGACCTGCAAAGCAAGCTGGATCGTATTATCAGTTGGGGTCAGCAGGCGATCGATCTGTGGATCGGCTACGACCGCCATGTGCACAAGTTTATCCGTACCGCGATCGACATGGATAAAAACCGCGTATTCGCCCAGCGTCTGCGTCAATCGGTGCAAAACTATTTCGACAATCCGTGGACGCTGACGCATGCCAATGCCGACCGTCTGCTGGACATGCGCGATGAAGAGCTGGCACTGCGCAGCGATGAAGTGACCGGCGAACTGCCGCCGGATCTGGAGTTCGAAGAGTTCAGCGAGATCCGTGAACAGCTGGCTGCGATGATCGAACAGGCGCTGAAGGTTTATCAGGAACAACAGTTGCCGCTCAATTTAGGGGCGGTAATGCGCGATTATCTGGCGCAATATCCGCGTGCGCGTCATTTTGACGTAGCACGCTTAGTGGTCGACCAGGCAGTGCGCCTTGGTGTGGCTGAAGCTGATTTTTCAGGGTTGCCGGCGCAATGGCAGGCAATCAATGATTACGGAGCCAAGGTACAGGCCCATGTCATCGACAAATATTGAACACATTATGCCAGTGAAACTGGCCAAGGCATTGTCTAACGCGCTGTTCCCGGCGCTTGACAGCCAACTGCGTGCGGGTCGTCATATCGGCATCGATGAGCTGGACAACCACGCCTTCTTAATGGATTTTCAGGACGAGCTGGAAATATTTTACGGCCGCTACAGCGTGGAGCTGATCCGCGCGCCGGAAGGGTTCTTCTATCTGCGACCGCGCTCCACCACGCTGATCCCGCGTTCGGTACTGTCCGAGCTGGACATGATGGTGGGCAAGATACTCTGCTATCTCTACCTGAGCCCGGAGCGCCTGGCGCATGAAGGTATCTTCAGCCACCAGGAACTGTATGACGAACTACTGAGCCTGGCGGATGAAAACAAACTGTTGAAGTTCGTCAATCAGCGCTCAACCGGCTCTGACCTGGATCGCCAGAAACTGCACGAAAAAGTGCGCACCTCGCTGAACCGCCTGCGTCGTTTGGGCATGGTCTATTTCATGGGCGGCGACAGCAGCAAATTCCGTATCACCGAAGCGGTGTTCCGCTTTGGCGCGGACGTGCGCAGCGGAGACGATCCACGTGAGGCGCAGTTGCGCATGATCCGTGACGGTGAAGCGATGCCGGTGGAAAATAGCCTGCTGCTGAATGACGAGTCGGACAGCGAAGATCCATCGACGGACCACACCCCGGACAGTGCAGAGGATGAACAGGAATGATTGAACGCGGTAAATTTCGCTCACTGACGCTGATTAACTGGAACGGTTTCTTCGCCCGCACTTTTGATCTGGATGAATTGGTCACCACGCTTTCCGGTGGCAACGGCGCCGGTAAATCCACCACCATGGCGGCGTTTGTTACGGCATTAATCCCGGACCTGACGCTGCTGCACTTTCGCAATACCACCGAAGCTGGTGCCACCAGCGGTTCGCGCGACAAAGGCCTGCATGGCAAATTGCGTGCCGGGGTGTGTTATTCCACCCTCGACGTGGTTAACTCGCGTCACCAGCGGGTGGTGGTGGGGGTTCGTTTGCAACAGGTTGCCGGCCGCGATCGCAAGGTCGACATCAAGCCGTTCACCATCCAGGGGCTGCCGACGTCGGTCCAGCCGACCGAAATTCTGACCCAGACGGTGGGCGAGCGTCAGGCTCGCGTACTGTCGCTACAAGAATTAAAAGAACGCGTCGAAGAGATGGAAGGGGTGCAGTTCAAACAGTTCAACTCGATCACCGACTATCACTCGCTGATGTTTGACCTGGGCGTGATCCCGAAACGTCTGCGTTCCTCGGCGGATCGCAGCAAATTCTATCGTCTGATCGAAGCCTCGCTGTACGGTGGGATTTCCAGCGCCATTACCCGCTCGCTGCGTGATTACCTGTTGCCGGAAAACAGCGGCGTGCGCAAGGCGTTTCAGGATATGGAAGCCGCATTGCGCGAAAACCGCATGACGCTGGAAGCGATTCGCGTCACCCAATCCGACCGTGACCTGTTTAAGCACCTGATTTCCGAAGCCACATCCTACGTGGCGGCGGACTATATGCGTCACGCCAATGAACGGCGCATCCATCTGGATGGCGCGTTGGTGCTGCGCAACGATTTGTTCGGTAGCCGCAAGCAGCTGGCCGCCGAGCAGTATCGCCACGTGGAAATGGCACGTGAGCTGGGTGAGCAAAGCGGTGCCGAATCGGATTTGGAAACCGACTACCAGGCGGCCAGCGATCACCTGAACCTGGTGCAGACCGCAATGCGCCAGCAGGAAAAGATCGCACGTTACGAAGCCGACCTGGAAGAGCTGACCTACCGGCTGGAAGAACAGAACGAAGTGGTGGCGGAGGCCAGCGAACAGCAGGCGGAAAACGAAGCACGCGCCGAAGCGGCCGAGCTGGAAGTGGACGAGCTGAAAAGTCAGTTGGCCGATTACCAGCAGGCACTGGACGTGCAGCAAACGCGTGCCATCCAGTATCAGCAGGCGTTACAGGCGTTGGAGCGCGCGCGCGCGCTGTGCCAATTGCCGGAGCTGAGCGCCGAAAACGCCGAGCAGTGGCTGGAAACCTTCCAGGCTCGCGAGCAGGAGGCAACCGACGCCTTGCTGAAGCTGGAGCAGAAGCTGAGCGTGGCCGATGCTGCTCACAGCCAGTTCGAGCAGGCCTATCAGCTGGTGTGCAAGATCGCCGGCGAAGTCAGCCGCAGCGAAGCCTGGCAAACCGCGCGCGAGCTGTTGCGCGATTGGCCTTCACAGCAGCATCAGGCGGAACGCGTACAGCCGTTGCGCCTGCGCCTGAGCGAACTGGAACAGCGCCTGCGTTCGCAGCAGGACGCCGAGCGTTTGTTGCAGGAGTTCTGCAAACGCCAGGGGCGAGATTACCAGCCGGACGAGCTTGACGCCTTGCAGCAAGAGTTGGAGGAACGACTGGAGTCGCTGTCGCTGAACGTCAGCGAAGCCGGCGAACGGCGGATGGAAATGCGCCAGGAACTGGAGCAGATCCAACAGCGTATCAAAGAGTTGACCGTGCGCGCGCCGGTATGGCTGGCGGCGCAGGATTCACTGGGCCAGTTGAGCGAACAGAGCGGCGAGCCGCTGGAAAACAGCCAGCAGGTTACCGAGTACATGCAGCAGTTGCTGGAACGCGAACGTGAAACCACGGTTGAGCGTGATGAAGTGGCTGCCCGCAAACGCGAGATCGACGCACAAATCGAACGTCTCAGCCAGCCGAGCGGCGCGGAAGACCAGCGTCTGGTGACCCTGGCTGAACGCTTCGGTGGCGTATTGCTGTCTGAAATTTATGACGATGTAACCATCGACGATGCGCCGTACTTCTCGGCGCTGTACGGCCCGTCACGTCATGCGATCGTGGTACCGGATCTGTCGCTGGTTCGCGAGATGCTGGAAGGTCTGGAAGATTGCCCGGAAGATCTCTATCTGATCGAAGGGGATCCACAGTCGTTCGATGACAGCGTGTTTGCCGTTGAAGAACAGGAAAAAGCGGTGGTGGTGAAAATCGCCGACCGCCAATGGCGTTATTCCCGCTTCCCGGAAGTGCCACTGTTTGGCCGCGCGGCGCGTGAGCAGCGTCTGGAAGTGTTGCACGCAGAGCGCGAATCGTTGGCTGAACGTTATGCCAACCTGTCGTTCGACGTGCAGAAAACCCAGCGCTCTCACCAGGCATTCAGCCGGTTTATCGGCACACACCTGGCGGTGGCGTTTGACGCCGATCCGGAAGCGGAAATTCGCACGCTCAACGGCCGTCGCAACGAAATCGAACGTGCGCTGAATAATCATGAAGCGCAGAACCAGCAGCAGCGTCAGCAATACGAGCAGGCAAAAGAAGGCATTTCGGCGTTGAACCGTCTGACGCCGCTGGTTTCCTTGCTGAATGACGACACCTTGCAGGATCGGGTGGAAGAGCTGCACGAAGAGCTCGAGGAAGCGCAGGATGCTGCGCGTTATCTGCAACAGCATGGCGTATCGCTGACCAGGCTGGAACCGCTGGTATCGGTGTTGCAAAGCGATCCCGAACAGCACGAGCAGCTGCAGCAGGATTACCAGCAGGCGCAGAGCGTACAGCGTCAGGCCAAGCAACAGGCGTTTTCCCTGACTGAAGTGGTGCAGCGTCGTGCACACTTCAGCTACACCGATTCCGCCGGTATGCAAAATGCCAACAACGATCTTAACGACAAGTTGCGTCAGCGGCTGGAGCAGGCAGAAGCGGAGCGCAGCCGTGCCCGCGATCGGCTGCGCCAGTATCAGACCCAGTTTACCCAGTACAGTCAGGTGCTGGCGTCGCTGAAAAGTTCCTACGACGCCAAACGCGACATGCTGAAAGAGCTGAGCCAGGAACTGGTCGACATCGGCGTACAGGCCGATGCCAACGCCGAAGCGCGTGCGCGTCAGCGCCGTGACGAACTGCATGCTGCGCTGAGCAATAACCGCGCCCGTCGTAACCAGCTGGAAAAACAGCTGACCTTCTGCGAAGCGGAAATGGACAGCCTGCAGAAGAAACTGCGCAAGCTGGAACGCGATTATCATCAGTTGCGTGAGCAGGTGGTGACCGCCAAGGCCGGCTGGTGCGCAGTGATGCGCATGGTGAAAGACAACGGCGTCGAACGCCGTCTGCACCGTCGTGAACTGGCTTATATGGACGGCGACGAACTGCGCTCGATGTCGGATAAGGCGCTGGGTGCATTGCGTCTGGCGGTTGCGGACAACGAGCATCTGCGCGACGTGCTGCGCCTGTCGGAAGATCCGAAGCGGCCTGAACGTAAAATCCAGTTCTACATCGCGGTGTATCAGCACCTACGTGAGCGTATTCGTCAGGATATCATTCGTACCGACGATCCGGTCGAGGCCATCGAACAGATGGAAATCGAACTGGGCCGATTGACCGAAGAGCTGACGGCACGTGAACAAAAACTGGCGATCAGTTCCAAGAGTGTGGCGAACATCATTCGCAAAACCATTCAGCGCGAACAGAACCGTATCCGCATGCTCAACCAGGGCTTGCAGGCAGTATCCTTTGGTCAGGTGAAGAGCGTACGTTTGAATGTCAACGTGCGCGAAGCCCACGCCACGCTGCTGGATGTGCTGTCAGAGCAGCAGGAACAGCACCAGGATCTGTTCAACAGCAACCGGCTGACCTTCTCCGAAGCGCTGGCCAAGCTGTATCAGCGCCTGAACCCGCAAATTGATATGGGTCAGCGCACGCCGCAAACCATCGGCGAAGAGCTGCTGGATTACCGTAACTATCTGGAACTGGAAGTCGAAGTATTCCGTGGTTCCGACGGTTGGCTGCGGGCCGAAAGCGGCGCCTTGTCTACCGGTGAAGCGATCGGGACCGGCATGTCGATCCTGGTGATGGTGGTTCAGAGCTGGGAAGAAGAGTCGCGCCGCCTGCGCGGCAAGGATATTTCGCCGTGCCGTCTGTTGTTCCTGGATGAAGCCGCGCGTCTGGATGCCAAATCCATCGCTACGCTGTTCGAACTGTGCGACCGACTGGAAATGCAGCTGATCATCGCGGCGCCGGAAAATATCAGTCCGGAAAAAGGCACCACCTATAAACTGGTGCGTAAGGTGTTCCAGAATCAGGAACACGTCCACGTGGTCGGCCTGCGCGGCTTTGCCGCAGAACCGCTGGCGGTGGGGACCAACCCGGCGGAGGCGCCGCAGGCATAAGCCAAAAGCGTCCTTAAAAATCTGAAAATAGCCGCCTTGGGGTGGCTATTTTTTTTCGGTACGAGGATGATAGTGCGTTTTTGGCCGCCGACAACCATCGGCTAGCTTAATGAAATAAACAGTAATTCTGTGCTGTCTGAGAGCAAAGCAGCCTTTCTGTTTGTATACTTGGATTAAGCAGTAAACTTTGATGTATTTTTGTGAGCATACAGGGGGCAAGGGATGTTGCTTATAAAAGGAAGCACTGTACGACGTCTGGCGCTGAGTTGCGCAATTGCAGGTAGTTTTGCCGCGTCGTTACCCGCATGGGCCACCGTGCCGGCGTTTCCCGCCGCGTCCTCCAGCATGTCGGTCGCGCAAAGCCGTTCCGAACTGGTTGCGGCGTTGCCTGGCGGCGTGACACCGCACTACCTTTCAACCTTGGCGCCGTTGTATGCGGCCAATCAGATGCAGCCGATGTGGCAGGATCGCGAGGCGGTGCAGCAGTTCCAGCAACAATTGGCGGAACTGGCCATTTCTGGCATACAGCCGCAGTTTACCCAATGGGTCAGGCAACTGACCGATCCGGCCATCAGCGATATGGGCCGGGATATCGTCCTGTCCGACGCCATGCTCGGTTATCTGCAGTTTGTGTCGTCAATCGGCGCCAACGGCAACAACTGGTTATACAGTAATATTCCGTACAAACTGGCCACGCCGCCGGGTACCGTCATCAACCAGTGGCAGTTGGCGGTGCGGCAGGGCAAGGCGCAGGCGTACGTTGAGTCGCTGGCGCCACAGCACCCGCAATATGCCAAAATGCATCAAGCGCTGCGTGACATGTTGGCCGATAGCCGCCCCTGGCCGCGACTGGCTAATGGGCCGAGCCTGCGACCGGGCGAGATCAGCAACGATATCCCCGCGCTGCGTGAGATACTGCAGCGTACCGGCATGATGAGCGATATTCCCGCCGCCAGTCTGCCTGCGCAACAGCCGACGGTGGTTAATCGCGCTGCCGCACCGGTGGCGGATGACGATTTATCCGTTGATGAAGAAGCGCTGCGCGAGAACCGCGGCACGGTGGTCAGCCCGTCGGCGGCGCCGGTGGATAATATCACTGCGCCCACCGACGGCGCGCTATTGCAGCAGCCGCCAGCAGCGGCATCGATGGCTGACAATCTGTATTCCAGCGAACTGGTCGAGGGTGTGAAGCGCTTTCAGAAATGGCAGGGGCTGAGTACCGACGGGATCATCGGCGTGCGGACGCGCGAATGGCTGAACGTGTCGCCGCAAATGCGAGCGTCGCTGCTGGCATTGAACATTCAGCGGCTGCGTATCCTGCCAGGACGCGTCAGCAACGGCATCATGGTCAATATTCCCAACTATTCACTGGTCTATTACCAGAATGGCAATGAAGTGCTGTCGTCGCGGGTGATCGTTGGTCGCCCCAGCCGCAAGACGCCGATGATGAGCAGCGCATTGAATAATGTGGTGGTTAACCCGCCGTGGAACGTACCGACCACGCTGGTGCGTGAAGACATCGTGCCGAAAGCGATGCGTGATGCCAACTATTTCCGTAAACACGGCTATACCGTGCTTTCCGGCTGGAGCAACGATGCCGAAGTGATTGATCCGTCAATGATTGACTGGAATATGGTATCAGCGCGCAACTTCCCGTATCGCATTCGTCAGGCACCGGGCGCCACCAACTCGCTGGGTCGTTTCAAATTCAATATGCCCAGTTCGGATGCCATCTATCTGCACGATACGCCGAATCATAATCTGTTCCAAAAGGATATCCGTGCGCTCAGTTCCGGTTGCGTTCGGGTAAATAAGGCGTCCGATTTGGCCAATATGCTGTTGCAGGATGCCGGTTGGAACAATAGCCGCGTTTCTTCAACCCTGAAACAGGGAAATACCACCTATGTCAATGTACGTCAGCATATCCCGGTTAAATTGTATTATTTAACCGCCTGGGTATCTGATGACGGAAAGCCACAATTCCGTACAGATATTTACAATTACGATAATACGGTGAGATCCGGCGCACAAATTTTGGCTCAGGCCGAAAAATTAATGCAATAAATGCAGTAATTATAAATAAATAACGGTCAGAATATCGGACCATATGGCCGGCGCCCAGACTCTGGGGGCCGGTAAACCGCGGGACATCACGGGTTGACTCAGCCTGCGTAGGCGGTTATGGTTCGGGCAGTGCGCTTTTTTGTGCATATTTTTTTGATATTCTTGCCGGGTTTGACAGAAACATGGACAAAATAGATCATCACCGCCGTAAGTGGTTAACGTTAGGTACGGCTGCCATGGGTATAGCGCTGCTCCCAGGGCAAGCATTTGCCAGCCTTTCAACTTCTCGCCCACGTATTCTGGTAGTAAATAACCTGCATACCGGAGAATCGCTTAAAGCCGAATTCTTTGATGGCAAAGGTTATAATAAAGAAGAGCTGGCTCGTCTAAATCATCTTTTCCGCGATTACCGTGCAAATAAAGTGAAATCGATAGACCCGCGTCTGTTCGATCATTTATATCGTTTGCAGGGCCTGCTCGGAACCAGCAAACCGGTTCAGTTAGTCTCTGGTTATCGTTCTCTGGGGACCAATAATGAATTGCGATCGCACAGCCGCGGTGTGGCCAAGCACAGCTACCATACCAAAGGGCAGGCGATGGATTTCCATATCGAAGGTATCCAACTGAGTAATATCCGCAAGGCCGCGTTAAAAATGCGTGCGGGTGGTGTAGGATATTACCCACGTAGCAACTTTGTACACATTGATACCGGCCCGGCTCGGACCTGGTAATCATGCAGTACGCTGATTGACGCGCCGGCCGGCAGGTTCGGCGCCGTGGCTGTTGGAGCTTTATGAACTATAAAATTATTCCCGTTACCGCGTTTAGCCAGAACTGTACGTTGATCTGGTGTGATGAGACACGTCAGGCGGCGTTGGTCGATCCCGGCGGCGAAGCGGAAAAACTGCAGGCGGCGGTGGCGGAGGCCGGCGTGACGCTGACGCAAATCCTGCTGACGCATGGTCATCTTGACCACGTCGGCGCTGCGGCGGAGCTGGCTGAACACTATCAGGTGCCGATCTACGGCCCTGACAAGGAAGACGCCTTCTGGCTCGATGGCTTGCCGGCGCAAAGCCGCATGTTTGGGCTGGAAGAGTGTGTGCCGCTAACGCCAACCCGCTGGCTGGCGGAAGGCGATACGGTACAGGTTGGTGCCATGACGCTGAAGGTACTGCATTGCCCGGGGCATACGCCGGGGCATATCGTTTTCATCAACGATGAAGCTCGTCTGGCACTGGTGGGCGATGTGCTGTTCAACGGCGGAGTGGGGCGCACGGACTTCCCTCGCGGCGATCATCAGGCACTGATCAACGCTATCCATAGCAAATTACTGCCGCAGGGCGACGATATGGCGTTTATTCCCGGCCATGGCCCTATGTCGACCTTCGGTCAGGAGCGCCTGCATAACCCGTTCCTGCGCGAAGAACCGGCAGTCTGGTAATCTGCCAGCGGCAGAAAACCAAAGGGGCGCATTGGCGCCCCTTTTTCGTTCGTTACCGGCCGGTGATTACAGCACGGCGACGATGGCTTCACACAGTGGCGCCATATTGTCTGGCGTCATGCCTGCCACGTTGACGCGACCGGAGTTTACCGCATACACGCCAAACTCATCGCGCAGACGCAGCACCTGTTCTTTGGTCAGGCCGCTGAACGAGAACATGCCGTTCTGGTTGATGATAAAGCTGAAATCCTGCTCCGCTCCCTTTTCCTGCAGGGTATTGACGAACAGCTGGCGCATGCGATGGATGCGTTGACGCATGTCGGTCAGTTCCTGCTCCCAGATGGCGCGCAATGCCTCATTGCTCAGGATGGTCGCTACCACCGCGGCGCCGTGTGAAGGCGGGTTGGAGTAGTTGGCGCGAATCGCCGCTTTTACCTGGCTAAAGGCACGATCGGCGGTGTCGGCATCCGCAGCGACGACGGTGCAGGCGCCTACGCGTTCGTTATACAGGCCAAAGTTCTTCGAGTACGAGCTGGCGACGATCAGTTCCTGATGCTTGGCCGCGAAAATACGCAGGCCCTGAGCGTCTTCTTCCAAGCCGTTGGCAAAGCCCTGATAGGCGAAGTCGAACAGCGGCAACCAGCCACTTTTGGCGGAAAGCTCGGCCAACTGGCTCCATTGTTCCGGCGTTGGATCGATGCCGGTCGGGTTGTGGCAGCAGCCGTGGAATACCACTACGTCGCCAGCTTGCGCCTGTTTCAGGCTGTTAATCAGACCGTCAAAGTTCAGCGCATGGTTGTCGGCATCATAATAATCATATTCCAGCACTTCCAGGCCGGCAGCACTAAACACGTTTTTGTGGTTTGGCCAGCTTGGGTTGCTGATCCAGACGCGCTTGGCGCTGGTCTGGTTGGCGATGAAGTCACCGGCAACGCGCAGACCACCGGTGCCGCCTGGCGTTTGCGCGGTGCGGGCTCGCTTGTCGCTGATGATGGCGCTGTCTTTGCCGAACAGCAGTTCCTGCGTGCAGGTGGCGAACGCCGGGATGCCTTCAATACCGAGATAATTTTTGGTGGTTTCGTTTTCCAGCAGGTACTGCTCGGCTTTTTTCACGCTGGTCAGCACTGGCGTTTTGCCAGTTTCGTCTTTATAGACGCCGATACCCAGGTTGATTTTGTTCGGACGGGCGTCCGCGCGGAAAATATCGGTCAAACCCAGAATGGGATCGGCTGGTGCAGCGGTGATCTTTTCAAACATGTCAGATGCTTCCATGGCTTAGAGTTAAGCAGTCAGAGGCATCAGGGTAGCGCCAGTTATGCGCTTTGCCAACCGTTTGCGAGAAAAACACCTCGATCTTGTGATGGGCGCATATTCAGCACAAAAAATGACGGAAAAAGGCCTTCAGGCAGGATAAAAATTTAAACGGTGGCAACAAACAAAAACAGGGCCGAAGCCCTGTTTGATTAACTTGTCCGGCAGCGAACCGCCGTTAAGCGAGTAACGAATTAGAACTGGTAAACCAGACCAACAGCAACAACGTCGTCGGTAGAGATGGCGTTGGCTTTGGTGAATTCGTTTTCGTCCAGCAGGTTGATTTTGTAATCAACGTAGGTAGACATGTTTTTGTTGAAGTAGTAAGTGGTACCTACAGAAACGTATTTAACCAGATCTGCATCGCCGCCATTGAAGGTTGCGTTGTTAGCAGAACGGCCAGCCAGTTGCTTGCCTTTGGACTGCAGGTAAGACACTTCTGGACGCAGACCGAAGTCGAACTGGTACTGTGCGGTGACTTCGAAGTTCTGGGTTTTGTCAGCGATGGTGTTGTACGCTTCGCCGTAAGGAGTCATGTTACGGGTTTCTGAGTACATGGCTGCCAGGTACACGTTGTTAGCGTCGTATTTCGCGCCCACGGTCCATGCATCAGCCTTGTCACCACGTGCGGTAGACTCACGGGTCTGGGCATCGGTACGGTCGGAAGATGCGTATGCCGCACCCACGCTCACGCCGGAATCCAGGATGTCATAAGTAGTAGACAGGCCCCAACCGTCGCCGTTTTGTTTTTTCAGCTCGCGACCGTCGTTTTCGTTTTTGCCCTGGTACTGAACGGCAAAGTTCCAGCCGTCAACCAGACCGAAGAAGTTGTTGTTACGATAAGTCGCAACGCCGTTGGTACGGCCGGTCATGTAGTTGTCGGTAATGGTGTAGGTGTCGCCGCCGAACTCTGGCAGCATATCGGTCCAGCCTTCCACGTCGTACAGAACGCCGTAGTTACGGCCGTAATCGAATGAACCGTAGTCAGCAAATTTCAGACCCGCGAAGCCCAGACGAGTCTTGGTGCCTTCGGTGCCTTGAGATTCAGCGTGGTTAGCCTGAACGTTGTATTCCCACTGGCCGTAACCGGTCAGTTGGTCAGTAATCTGAGTTTCACCTTTGAAGCCGAAACGAACGTAAGATTGGTCGCCGTCGTCGCCTTTGCTGTCAGAGAAGTAGTGCAGGCCGTCAACTTTACCGTACAGATCCAGCTTGTTGCCGTCTTTGTTATAGATCTCAGCTGCGTTTGCTGCACCAGCAGCCAACAGAGCTGGAATTACCACTGCAAGAATGTTGCGCTTCATCATTATTACCCTCATTGGTGTTATTCGGACACCTTGCCACTGCCGCCAATAATTCTTTTGGAACTATTGTTGATAGATTGGTGTCGTCCTGTGTCTGCACGCAGTGTTCCATTCACCGTCGGGTTAATCTAGAGCGAAAATGCTACTAATATCGCAATCAGGTTTCAATAGGAAACAATGTGTAACAAGATATTAATGAAAGGGAACTTTGTGACGCAGGTCAATAATAAAAAATGCGAAAGGCCAGCGAGGCTGGCCTTTGTTTTGTAACAAAATGGTGTCGAAACTGTTTAGCGTCGTTAATTAGAAGCTGGCGTTTCGTGGCGTGCGTGGGAATGGAATCACATCACGAACGTTCTGCACGCCGGTCACATAGGCGATTAAACGTTCAAATCCGAGGCCGAAACCGGAGTGCGGAACGGTGCCGTAACGGCGCAGATCGCGATACCACCAGTAGTCTTCCTTGTTCAGACCCATCTCTTCCAGACGCTGATCGAGCACATCAAGTCGCTCTTCACGCTGCGATCCGCCGATGATTTCGCCAATTCCCGGCGCCAGAACATCCATCGCCGCGACGGTTTTGCCATCTTCGTTCATACGCATATAGAAGGCTTTGATGTCCTTCGGATAATTCTTGACCACTACCGGGGCCTTAAAGTGTTTCTCGGCCAGATAACGCTCGTGTTCAGACGACAGGTCAATGCCCCAGGATACCGGGTTTTCAAAGGTTTGACCGGACGCCAGCAGGATCTCGACGGCGTCGGTATAGTCAACCTGGGCAAAATCAGAGGTAACAAAGCGTTTCAGACGTTCAACCGCCTCTTTATCTACCCGCTCGGCAAAGAACTGCATGTCATCGGCACGTTCATCAAGCACGGCCTGGAAGACATACTTCAGCATGCTTTCCGCCAAGCCGGCAACGTCATCCAGCGAGGCGAAGGCCACTTCCGGCTCGACCATCCAGAACTCGGCCAGGTGACGGCTGGTGTTGGAATTTTCCGCACGGAAAGTCGGGCCGAAGGTGTAAACTTTTGATAACGCGCAGGCGTAGGTTTCGCCGTTCAACTGGCCGGAAACGGTCAGGAAGGCCTCTTTACCGAAGAAGTCCTGGCTGAAGTCGACAGCGCCCTTATCGTCGCGCGGCAGGTTTTCCAGATCCAGCGTGGAGACGCGGAACATTTCGCCGGCACCTTCGGTATCGGACGCGGTGATCAGCGGCGTGGATACCCAGAAATAGCCGTTTTCATGTAAGAAACGATGGATCGCCTGTGCCAGCGTATGACGGACGCGTGCGACTGCGCCGATCAGGTTGGTGCGTGGGCGCAGGTGGGCCACTTCGCGCAGATACTCAATGCTGTGACGTTTGGCAGCCATTGGATAGGTATCCGGATCGTCCACCCAACCAACCACCTTGATGGCGGTCGCTTGCAGCTCAAAGCTCTGGCCTTCGCCAGGGGAGGCCACCACCTTGCCGGTCACTTCAACCGAACAGCCTGTCGTCAGGTGCAGCACTTCATCCTGATAATTCGGCAGAGAATTATTAACGACGGCCTGTAACGGATCAAAGCAGGAGCCGTCATAAACGGCGAGGAAGGAGATACCAGCTTTAGAATCTCTCCGGGTACGTACCCAGCCGCGCACGGTGACTTCACTGTCAACCGCAGCACGACCTTGCAGCACGTCGCATACAGGCACTACGCTCATAGATTTCTCTCTTTAATTGATTTGATGAAGAAATAGCTTACCACCCAAGAAAATGGGGATGAGACTATGTTACTTGCCGCGGTGCAGAGCACAAGCAGAAATCACCGGATTGGTGCAACATTTCTTGCATCGCGGCATGGGTGTCGTTGCAGGGAATAAAGAAGCAGGAAAAAGCCGGCCTGAGGGGCTGCCGGCTGTAGTTCAACTGGCCTTTTTCACCAGCGGCAAGTCAAAGGCCTTGCGCAGCGCCTTGACAAACGCCTGGTCCTGGCAAATGGTCTTGCCCGGGCTGTCGGACAGCTTGGCGACCGGTTTGCCTTTGCACTCCACCAGTTTGATAACGATATTCAGCGGTTTGACGTCAGGAATATCGCAGGTGAGGCGGGTGCCGATGCCGAACACCAGATTGATGCGCTGATAAAAGTGGCGATACAACGCCAGCGCTTTGTTCAAATCCAGATTATCGGAAAACACCAGCGTTTTACTCATCGGATCGATGCCGAGTTTCTGGTAATGGGCGATGGCTTTTTCGCCCCATTCGAACGGATCGCCCGAGTCGTGACGCAGCCCCTGATAGCGTTCGGCAAACTGCGGGCCGAAATCGCGCAGGAAGGCATCCATGGTGATGCAGTCGGTGAGCGCAACGCCCAACTGATCCGGATATTCATCCAGCCAGGCTTGCAGCGCGGCGCGTTGACTATTGGCCAGCACCGGACTGATCTGCTGATGCGCCTGGAACCATTCGTGTGCCTGGGTACCGACCGGCGTCAGGCCGAGCCGGTGCGCCAAGTCGTAGTTGCTGGTGCCGACGAGATAAGGAAATTCCTGTTTTAGCGTGCTGACGATTGCCTGCTGTACCCCTTGCGAGAAGCGCCGGCGGCTACCAAAGTCCATCAGTCGGAAGCGGGAAATATCCAGATCGCCTGCCAACTGCTTGAACTGTATCAACTTGGCGCGCAATTGTGCGACCGCATCGTCCGGCGTCACCTGCGGGGAGCGGTGACGGTGCACCACTTCGCTGATCACCGCCAGCAAGGGGACTTCCCACATGATCACTTCACGCCATGGTCCGGCAATGCGGATCTGCAGGTGCCCATCGTGGTCATCAATGCTGACCTGCTGCGGGTCATAGCGGAAGTTGCGCAGCCAGTTAAGGTAATCCTGGCGGAAAAACGGCAAACCGGACAGATACTGGTATTCGGCATCCGTTAGCGCCAACTGACTCATCAGCGCGACTTGCGCACGGATCTCGTCGGCATATTCACCCAGCAGCTCGTCTCCGCGGCAGCGGAACTCCGCCGCGACGGTGATCGCGGGATAGCGATGGAACACTGCTTGCTGCATATGAAGCTTGTAGGCATCAGTATCAAGCAGTGATGTCAAAATCGGGGAGGCGTATTGAGTCATAGCGCGTTACAGCATCCTCGTCAGGCGCGTGTCCAAATCTGGATATACCCATCATGTCTCAAGCGTTTTCTCTCTATATAGAGGAGAGCGGCGATCGTTGCGTTTACCCTGGTCACAGCCCGTGCCGTGCCCTTGAGGATCCGCCCGCTCGCTATTGCGATGCTGCTTGACGCCATGGGGTATGCTCACAAAAGAGCGAGGAGTATACCCGGATTATCCTGTTATTGAAGCGCCATCACACCATAAATTACCGCACAGGGTCGAGGATTAAACGTGCGCTTGCCGGGCACCACGACGCGGCAGCAAAAGTAAAAGCCAGATAAACCAATAAAGTGAGTAACTTAGTCGAATTAGCGATAGAAATTATAAGGTTAATTATTTTAAACAACTGATTTTATCCGCCGTACTGGCGCGGCATTTTTTGTGCCAAGACGCAACATCGCTGTAATGCTGTTGCAGGGGGCTCTGGTAGCGCCATCGCTGCGACATTAAATGCTGCATATTGCGCAAAGTGCCGATGACACCGCTAGCAGGGGGATGATGAATGATGATCCGCTTCTAATTTCTGCTTGCCATCGCGGGTCGTCTCTGGGTTTTTT
The DNA here is from genome assembly GCF_041448735.1 of Serratia odorifera. Classification (NCBI taxonomy): domain Bacteria; kingdom Pseudomonadati; phylum Pseudomonadota; class Gammaproteobacteria; order Enterobacterales; family Yersiniaceae; genus Serratia; species Serratia odorifera. The sequence goes on from NZ_JBGMUT010000001.1 coordinate 430,227, forward strand.
TTGTGGCTGTGATACAGTTTATTCACAATCGGGCCTGCGGGGTTCCCGTACGTCGCTGCCGTCACGCCGAGCGACCAGGCGTCGGCCCGCCACCTGTAACTCACTGAGACGTCAAAGGGTTTGTATGACACAACAGCCACAGGCGAAGTATCGCCACGATTATCGCGCGCCGGATTACACCATTACCGACATTGATCTGGACTTTGAACTGCATGCGGAAACCACGCGCGTGACCGCCGTTAGTCAGCTCAAGCGCCAGGGGGCGGTCGGTGCGTCACTGGTACTGGACGGGGAAGATCTGACGCTGGTGAGCCTGCAGATCGATGGGCAGCCGTGGAGCGCCTACCGTATTCAGGATAACCAACTGCATATTGACGAGCTTCCAGAGCAATTCACCATGGCTATCGTCAACGATATTCATCCGGCAAAAAACAGCGCGCTGGAAGGGTTGTACCTGTCTGGTGAGGCCTTGTGTACCCAGTGTGAAGCCGAAGGCTTCCGACACATTACCTATTATCTCGATCGCCCCGACGTGTTGGCGCGTTTTACCACCCGTATCGTGGCGGACAAACAGCGTTATCCTTTCCTGTTGTCCAACGGCAACCGTATCGATCAGGGCGAACTGGCTGACGGCCGCCACTGGGTAAAATGGCAGGATCCGTTCCCCAAACCGTGCTACCTGTTTGCGCTGGTGGCCGGTGATTTCGACGTGCTGCAGGACAATTTCATTACCCGTTCCGGCCGTCAGGTGGCGCTGGAACTGTTTGTCGATCGCGGTAATCTGGATCGCGCCGACTGGGCGATGACCTCGCTGAAAAACGCCATGAAATGGGACGAAACCCGTTTCGGGCTGGAATACGACCTCGACATCTATATGATCGTCGCGGTGGATTTCTTTAATATGGGTGCGATGGAAAACAAAGGGTTAAATATTTTTAACTCTAAATATGTGCTGGCCAAGGCCGAAACGGCCACCGATAAAGACTATTTGAACATTGAAGCGGTGATTGGCCACGAGTATTTCCATAACTGGACCGGCAACCGGGTAACCTGTCGCGACTGGTTCCAGCTCAGTCTGAAAGAGGGGCTGACGGTGTTCCGCGATCAGGAGTTCAGTTCGGATCTGGGGTCACGCGCGGTAAACCGTATCGACAACGTGCGGGTGATGCGCGGCGCGCAGTTTGCCGAAGACGCCAGCCCGATGGCACATGCCATTCGCCCGGACAAAGTGATCGAAATGAACAACTTCTACACCCTGACGGTGTATGAGAAAGGATCGGAAGTGATCCGCATGATGCATACCCTGTTGGGGGAGCAGAATTTCCAAAAGGGCATGCAGCTGTATTTTGAACGTCACGATGGCAGCGCGGCCACCTGCGATGATTTTGTGCAGGCGATGGAAGACGCCTCCAACGTCGATCTGTCGCTGTTCCGTCGTTGGTACAGCCAATCAGGCACGCCAACGCTGACGGTGCGCGACGAATATAACGCCGAGCATCAGCAGTATCGTTTGCACGTCAGCCAGCACACGGCACCGACCGCCGATCAACCTGAGAAGCTGCCGCTGCATATTCCGTTGAACATCGAACTGTATGACGCCCAAGGGCAGGTGATTGCGCTGCAAAAAGATGGCCTGCCGGTTAACAATGTGTTGAACGTGACCGAAGCGGAACAGACTTTTGTCTTTGATGGCGTCGAGCATCCGCCAGTGCCGTCGCTGCTGCGTGAGTTTTCGGCGCCGGTGAAGCTGGATTATACCTACAGCGACAAGCAGCTGACCTTCCTGATGCAGCATGCGCGTAACGATTTTGCCCGTTGGGATGCCGCGCAGAGCCTGCTGGCCACCTACATCAAACTGAACGTCGCCAAATATCAGCAGAAGCAGCCGCTCACCTTGCCGTTGCATGTGGCCGACGCGTTCCGCGCGGTATTGCTGGATGAAAAACTGGATCCGGCGCTGGCGGCGCAGATCCTGACCCTGCCGTCAGAAAGTGAAATTGCCGAGCTGTTTACGGTCATCGATCCGAGTGCGATCGCGGCGGTGCATGAGGCGATTACCCGTTGTCTGGCGCAAGAAATGACCGACGAATGGCTAGCGGTCTATCACCACAACAAGACCGACGGCTATCGCGTTGAACATGGCGACATTGCCAAACGCGCGTTGCGCAATACCTGTCTGCACTATCTGGCCTTTGCCGATGAGCAACAGGCTGACCGTCTGGTGGCCGAACAGTTCAAGCATGCCGATAACATGACCGACTCGCTGGCGGCGCTGGCAGCGGCGGTGGCGGCGCAGTTACCGTGTCGTGATGCGCTGATGGCCGCGTTCGACCAGCGTTGGCATCAGGATGGTCTGGTGATGGACAAATGGTTTGCGCTGCAGGCTACCAGCCCGGCCGCCGACGTACTCGCCACGGTGCGCAGCCTGCTGCAACACCGTTCATTCAGCCTGAGCAACCCGAACCGTACCCGTTCGCTGGTGGGCGCCTTTGCCGCAGCCAATCCATCAGCGTTCCACGCCGCAGACGGTAGCGGTTATCAGTTCCTGGTAGAAATCCTCAGCGATCTGAACACCCGCAATCCGCAGGTGGCAGCGCGTTTGATCGAACCACTGATTCGTCTCAAGCGTTACGATGCCGGGCGCGAGGCGCTGATGCGCCAGGCGTTGGAGCAGTTGAAGGCGCTGCCAAATCTGTCTGGCGATCTGTTTGAGAAGATCAGCAAGGCGCTGGACGCCTAATCGACGCCATCAAACGGCCTGATTGAGCGTAAAAATGCCGTTCGGTTAACCCTGAACGGCATTTTTTATTGATGGCTATGGCCAATATTTCAATTCGCTGCGTGCCGCGGGAGCTGCTGCGCCGCTGGCGGCGACAGTACCCGCTCCAGTAGCTGCGCTTCAAGCTCCGCCAACTTTGCCGATCCTTTGCGGCGTGGACGTGGCAGATCGATGGTCAGATCCAGCCCAATGCGGCCTTCCTCAATCAACAGTACCCGGTCGGCCAGGGCGATCGCCTCGCTGACGTCGTGGGTCACCAGCAGCACGGTAAAGCCATGCTGTTGCCACAGACTTTCGATCAATCCCTGCATTTCAATACGCGTTAATGCATCAAGTGCGCCCAGCGGTTCATCCAGCAGCAGCAGACGCGGGCGGTGGATCAGCGCGCGTGCCAGCGCGACGCGTTGTTTCTGTCCGCCGGACAGCGCGGCCGGCCATTCATGAGCGCGATCGGCCAGGCCTACCGTTGCCAACGCCTGCTGCGCATCTGCGCGCCAGTTACCGTGCAAACCGAGCCCGACGTTATCGATGACCTTTTTCCACGGCAGTAGCCGGGCGTCCTGGAACATCAAGCGGGTATCATCCTTGGCGCTGCTGAGTGGGGCGTTGTTGCCGGTCAGCAGCTCGCCGCTGCTGGCTTTTTCCAGCCCGGCCAGCAAGCGTAGCAGCGTGCTTTTACCGCAGCCGCTGCGTCCTACCACCGCGACGAACTGCCCGGCGGTGATGCGCAGTTGCACATTTTCCAATACGGTGCGCTTGCCGTAACGCTTCTCGATGGATTGCAGAGTGACCGGCGTACCTTGTGGAATGCGGGTGGGCGTCATCGTCATAATGCTTCTCCGTGTTTCAGTTGATAGGCCGGGTGCCAGCGCAACCAGACGCGTTCAAGCAACTGGGCGCTGAGGTCCGCCAGTTTGCCGAGCACGGCGTACAGCACGATCGCCACCACCACGATGTCGGTTTGCAGAAACTCGCGGGCGTTCATCGCCAGATAGCCAATACCTGAATTGGCGGAGATGGTTTCGGCGACGATCAGCGTCAACCACATAAAGCCGAGCGCAAAACGCACGCCAACCATGATTGACGGCAAGGCACCGGGCAGTACCACCTGGGTGAACAGCCGAAAACCGCTGAGGCCGTAGCTGCGCGCCATTTCCAGCAGGCCGCGATCGATATTTTTAATGCCGTGATAGGTATTCAGGTAGATCGGGAACAGGGTGCCCAACGCGACCAGAAAAATCTTGGCGGACTCGTCAATGCCGAACCACAGGATCACCAGCGGGATCAAGGCCAGATGCGGCACGTTACGGATCATTTGCACCGAACTGTCCAATAGCCGCTCTCCCCAGCGCGACAGACCGGTAATAAAGCCCAGCAGCAGACCGAGACTGCCACCGATGCTAAAACCGATAAACGCGCGCCAGCTGCTGATGGTCAGGTGTTGCCACAGTTCGCCACTTTTGGTCAGCGACCAGAAGGCGCCGATCACGGCGCTGGGCGCCGGCAGAATGCGGTTCGACAGCCAGCCGACGTCGACCGAAAATTGCCACAATGCCACTAACGCTACCGGCAGCGCCCACGGGGCCAGGCGGTATAGCAGACGTTGTACGTTGTTTGCCATGGGACGCTCCTCAGCTCTGGGCCGTCTTCTGCGGCACGTAAATATTAGCGACCACTTCACCCTGCGCCTTGACCGCGCGCAATGGCGCTGGGGCTGCGTTGTTGGCCAAATCCAGATGCGGGAACAGCAGTTCACCGACGCGGTAGGCCTCTTCCAGGTGCGGATAGCCGGACAGAATAAAAGTATCGATACCCAGATCGGCATACTCCTGTATGCGCGCTGCGACCGTCGGGCCGTCGCCAACCAGTGCAGTGCCAGCCCCTCCGCGCACCAGACCGACACCGGCCCACAGATTGGGGCTGATTTCCAGATTGTCTTTTTTGCCGCCGTGCAGTTCTGCCATGCGGCGTTGGCCAACCGAGTCAAAGCGGGCAAAGGCTTGTTGCGCATCGGCAATGGTCTGATCGTCCAAATTGGCGATCAGTCGATCGGCAGCGCGCCAGGCCTCATCGGTGGTTTCACGCACGATGACGTGCAGCCGAATGCCGAAACGCACCTTGCGTCCTTTCGCCGCCGCTTTGGCGCGCACCTGCTCCAGCTTTTCCCTGACCTGTGCCGGCGGTTCGCCCCAGGTCAGATACAGTTCGACCTGATCGGCTGCCAGATCCTGCGCCGCCTCAGAGGATCCGCCGAAATACAGCGGTGGTCGCGGTTGCTGCACCGGTGGGAACAGCAGTTTGGCGCCTTTGACCTGAATATGCTTGCCCTGGTAATCAACGGTTTCACCTTCCAGCACCTTGCGCCAGATATGGGTGAATTCCGCCGAGGCTTCGTAACGCTGCTCGTGGTCGAGGTGCAGTCCTTCTGCTGCCAGCTCATCGGGATCGCCGCCGGTCACCAGATTGAACAGCGCGCGACCATGGGAAAGCCTGTCCAGCGTGGCGGCCTGCCGTGCCGCCAGGGTCGGCGAAATAATACCGGGGCGCAGCGCCACCAGAAACTTCAGGCGCTGGGTGACCGGGATCAGCGAAGCGGCCACCAGCCACGAATCCTCGCAGGAACGCCCGGTGGGGATCAGCACCCCGCCAAAGCCCAGTCGGTCCGCCGCTTGGGCGATCTGCTGCAGGTAACCGTAATCGACGCTGCGGGCACCTTCGGACGTCCCCAGATAATGGCCGTCTCCGTGGGTGGGCAAGAACCAGAAAACATTCAGACTCATGATTTATTCTCCTGTATCACTGGGCGCTGGGCTGCCAGACGCGTTGTGAAATATCGACCTTGACCGGAACCAGATGGTTGGCATAGAACAGATCGGCGGTTTGCTGTTGTGCTTTGATGATTTGCGGGCTGAGCGGGGCGATCGACGTTGGCGGGCGATGATCCAGGTAGGTGGCGATCACCGGTTCCGGCAGTCCCATCGCCTTGGACAGCAATGTGACGCTTTGCGCCCGATCGCTACGGGTGAGAGCATCGGCCTGCGTCAGCACGTTCAATATCTGTTGAATGAAGGCGCCATGGGCTTCGGCATAGGGGCGCGCTGCCAGATAGAACGAACCGGTCTGGTTGAGATTACTGCCGTCGGTCAGTACCTTCACGCCGCCTTGCAACAACGCGGCAGAATAATAAGGATCCCAAATCGCCCAGGCGTCCACGTTGCCTTGCTGGAAGGCTGCGCGGGCATCGGCCGGCGTCAGATACACCGGCTGAATATCAGTGAACTTCAGGCCGGCGCGCTGTAACGCCCGCAGCAGGAGATTGTGCGAGCTGGAGCCTTTTTGAAAGGCAACCTTGCGACCCTTCAGTTCGGCGACGTCTTTGATTGGACTGTTTTCCGGCACCAGGATCACTTCTGCCTTCGGTTTTGCCGGCTCGACGCCGACGTACAGCAGATCGGCGCCGGCGGCCTGGGCAAAGATCGGCGGTATATCGCCGGTGCTGCCCAAATCGATGCTGCCGACGTTCAGCGCTTCAAGCATTTGTGGGCCAGCGGGGAATTCTACCCAACTGATGTTGACCTTGGGGAAACGCTGCTCAAGCATCCGGTGGGTCTTGGCCAATACCAGACTCACCGAACCCTTTTGGTAGCCGATACGCAACTGCTGTGGTTCATGATGCGGTGCGGCCGCGACGCCGGTTGTCGCCAGCGCCAGCAGTCCGGCCAGGGTGCCGCCAAACCAGCGGCGTAAGGAAGAAAATCGCTTCATTATTACTCCTGATTATTGTATCGGCGTTATGCGGTTTGCCCGGTCAGCAACGTCGACTTGGCCTTGACCGTTGGCGGCTTGCGGCGGCCTAGCGCCAGATAAAAACTCTCCAGCGCTTCTTCCAGCCGCAGGGAAACGCTTTCCGCCAGCGTTGCTTCACTGCCGTTCAGTGCGATCTGGCTGTCATCGGCGAACACTCCGTGCAGCACTTCCTGTGCTTTCAGCGCCGCCAGTACCGGCTTGAGCGCATAGTCCACCGCCAGCATGTGACCAACCGAGCCGCCGGTAGCCAGTGGCAACACCACCTTGTGCTCAAGCGCACGTTCAGGCAGCAGATCCAGCAGGGTTTTCAACGCGCCGGAGAATGAGGCTTTGTACACCGGCGTGGCGATCAACAGGCCGTCAGCCTGCGCCAGCTGTTCGGCAAAAGCTTTTACTGCCGGGCTGGCGAAGTTGGCGTACAGCAGATCGTCGGCGTTAAAGTCATGCAGGTTATACGCGACGACGTCCACGCCCTGTTGTTGTAACCAATGCTGGCTGAGCGCCAGCAACGCCGCTGAACGTGATGGAATGCGTGGGCTGCCGGCCAGTGATATAACGCGCATGATCACTCCTTATAACTAAAAGTTAGGTTTAATTAATAAATGCTTGGTAAGAGTTCTAAAACTAACAGCAAAGACGCGCGTTGTTTAAATCTCATTTTTTGATTTTGTTATGCGCAAATGTGAATTGACGGCACAACCTACGGCGGCAAGGAAAACGGTTGCGTAAAAAAGACCTTTTTTGCGTTTAATCAATTCCAATTACCCAGGGGATCCCGGATAATACGCCCCCGGTTTGCAACGTTCCCCAACCGCAGGCAGGCGACGTGGGTAGGGTGGGCGAGCAACAAATACACAGCGTGAAGCATGCTGGTCATCACCGGGAAATCAGGAGCGTACATGTACTACCCCCTCATCAGGAAAGCGTTGTTCCAGCTCGATCCAGAGCGAGCGCATGAATTGACCTTTCGCCAGCTGCGTCGTGTAACCGGCAGTCCATTGGCGTTTCTGGTCCGCCAGTCGGTGCCGACCAAGCCGGTGAGCTGTATGGGGTTGTCGTTTAAAAATCCGTTAGGTTTGGCTGCCGGTCTGGATAAAGACGGCGAATGTATAGACGCCTTGGGCGCGATGGGATTTGGCTTTATCGAAGTCGGCACCGTAACGCCGCGCCCACAGTCAGGCAATGACAAGCCACGCCTGTTCCGCATCGTTGAGGCCGAAGGGTTGATCAACCGCATGGGGTTTAACAACCGCGGCGTGGATAACCTGGTTGAAAACGTCAAACGTTCGCACTTTGGCGGCATCCTGGGGATTAATATCGGCAAGAATAAAGATACGCCGGTTGAACAGGGCAAAGACGATTATCTGATCTGCATGGATAAAGTTTATCCGTATGCCGGTTATATTGCGATCAACATTTCTTCGCCAAATACGCCAGGACTACGATCCTTGCAGTATGGTGAAGCGCTGGACGATCTTTTAGCCGCAGTTAAAAATAAACAGGCAGAATTACATGCGCGCCATCACAAATATGTGCCGGTGGCGGTAAAGATCGCGCCGGATCTTTCTGAAGAAGAATTGATCCAAATAGCGGACAGTTTGCTGCGCCATAATATAGACGGCGTTATTGCCACCAATACTACGCTGGATCGCAAACTGGTGCAGGGCTTGAATTACTGTGAGCAAATGGGGGGCTTGAGTGGCCGTCCTTTACAGTCGCGCAGTACCGAAGTGATCCGCCGACTGTCACAGGAGTTGCAAGGCAGGCTGCCTATTATCGGCGTCGGTGGGATTGATTCTCTGACCGCGGCACGAGAAAAAATAGCGGCCGGGGCAACGCTGGTGCAAATTTATTCCGGATTTATCTTTCATGGCCCACGTTTGATTAAAGATATCGTTACGCATATCTAATATTTTTCCTTTCATTTGTTGCCGGGGGTTTATTTCTTCCCCCGGCTCGTCTATATTTTGTTCGTTAGCATAAATATCGTTCGCAGATTTATCCGATGTTTAAGCGGCTTTTATGGTGATAAAATCACCTTATTGGGGTAAATACGGCGTTGGCTTGTGGCGAGAAGGGATAAACAATGAAGATAAAACCTGACGATAATTGGCGTTGGTATTTTGACGCCGAACACGATCGGCTGATGCTCGATTTGGCCAATGGGATGATCTTCCGTTCACGTTTCCCGGCCAAAATGCTTACCCCGGACGCATTCGCCGAATGCGCTTTTTGCGTTGACGACGCCGCGCTTTATTTCACCTATGAAGAACAGTGCAAGCAAATCAAGCTCAGCCATGAGCAACGGGCTGAACTGGTATTAAATGCGTTGGTGGCTTACCGTTTTCTAAAACCCCTGATGCCAAAGAGCTGGCATTTCGCCCAGCAGCATTTCCCGTTACAGCCGAAGAATGGCGAACTGGCGGCGGTCAAGGTGATGGAAAGCGGCGAAGACGCTCGCCTGTTGGTGGTGGAGGCCGGTGACAACGCCAGCCTGTGTCTGCTGGCGCAATATCAGCTGTCAGTGGCCGGCCGCACCATGGTGCTTGGCGATGCCATCAAGGTGATGCACGATCGTCTCAAACCCTGCTCGCAGGATAATGCAGCGGCGCCGGCCTACGATCGGGCGGTATGATTACGCCAGCTGGATATCGGTTTTAGGAATACAACTGCACGACAGTATGGTGCCGTTATTCGCCACCGCGCTTTTCTTCAGCGGTGCCACTTCGCCACCGATCAGCGTCAACCGGCAGCTGCCGCAGATACCTGCTCGGCAAGAATAGGGTATGTGCAACCCTTGCTGTTCCAGCTGTTCTAACAGAATTTGCTGATTATTCCCGGTGAACACCGTGCCCTGGTAGTCAATGGTCACCTGCTGCGCGTTGTCCTGCGGCGCCTGCACGCTTTCGACAACGGCGCCTGCGCCATACGGGCGTGGCGGCTTGCTTGATAACACCTCTACCGCATCGCCGACGCGAATTACGCCGCTGTTGCGCGCAATCATATTTTGACCGAAATCGACATCACCGTTATCCGCCGTGCGGAATTGTTGCAGCGTATTCAAGGGTTCGCCGCTGGGGTGCTTGCGACCACGCTCGATGCTGATGGTGGTCAATACGCAGCGACTGCACGGTTTGACCAGATCAAACATCACCTCGCCAACGCGGATCACCTGCCAGCCGTCTTCGGCCCACGGGCTGGCGCCGCTGACCACCAGGTTGGGGCGGAACTGCTCCAGTTTGATGCTGCCGGGGCAGCGTTGCTGCAGATCGTGGAATGAGGCTTCATTAACCAGCAGAAACGGATAGCCGTCGGCGAATGACAGCGGGATTTCCGGGTGCTTTTTAACCCGACGGCTAAGTTGCGGCCCCAGCCAGCGCAGCTGCACGTCGCGTTGAAAATAGCCGCTGAGCCACTGGTTGATCGCAGGCGGTGCGATGGACGCGGTAAAGTGGTTGCCCCAGACTTCGGTCGGTTGCCCATCGTCACTGAAATCGCTGAAACGAACGGTGGCGCTTGCGCCGTCCGGCGCAGCCAGGTAAAGACCGTCGGCTAACAAGGCCGGCGTGAACAACACCATCTGCGGATATTGGCGAGCGGTAATAAAGGTGCCATCGGGAGTGGTGATCATAAAACTGCGGTCAAACGCCAGGCCATGACTGGCAACCTGCGCATGCGACAGCTGCAAGCCGCGCATGGATTTAACCGGATGTACATAAAGCCTGGATAGCGTGATCATCCTAATCTGCCTATTGTTAATTAGGGAAAAAGGCAACTTTATGACAAGCGATGGGGTTTAGCCATAGCCATTGTGCAACAAGCGGCACCTTGGCGAGCGCTGAAGCGCCGGCGCCTCCCGGCGCATTCCTCCCTGGGAGCGGCTAAACGCTGGCGTAATAGGCGCCCCCATCCCTGCCGCCTCAATGCAACGCGGATTATTTAGGGTATAATGCGCGACAATTTTCTTTTTGGTGATAAGTACGATATGAACTCTCTGTTTGCCAGCACGGCGCGTGGACTGGAAGAACTGTTAAAAAGCGAACTCGAACGGCTTGGCGCTCACGGCTGCAAAGTGGTGCAGGGTGGGGTACATTTTCAGGGTGACGATCGTCTTCTGTACCAAAGCTTACTGTGGAGCCGCCTGGCTTCGCGCATTCTGTTGCCGCTAAATGAATTCCGCGTGCACAGCGATCTGGATCTTTACCTTGGCGTTCAGGCGATCGACTGGACGGAAATCTTTGACGTTGAAAGCACCTTCGCCGTGCATTTTAGCGGCGTCAACGAAGAGATCCGCAATAGCCAGTACGGCGCATTAAAAGTGAAAGATGCCATTGTTGACAGCTTCACGCGCAAAATCGATCGTCGTCCGACGGTGGCGAAACAACAGCCGGATATCCGCATTAACGTGTTCCTGCAGCGCGATATGGCCAGCGTGGCGCTCGATCTAAGTGGCGAAGGCCTGCATCAGCGCGGTTACCGCGATCTCACCGGTCAGGCGCCGCTGAAGGAAAATCTCGCCGCTGCCATTGTGCAGCGCTCCGGTTGGCAGCCGGGAACGCCGATGCTCGATCCGATGTGTGGCTCCGGTACCTTGCTGATCGAAGCGGCGATGATCGCGGCGGATCGCGCTCCGGGTCTGCACCGCCAACATTGGGGATTCAGCGCCTGGCATGGCCACAACCCGGATCTGTGGCGCGAAGCGGTAAGCGAAGCCCAGGTACGTGCGCGCCGTGGTCTGCAAGAAACCACCTCACGCTTCTTCGGCTCGGATATTGACCGCCGGGTGATCGAGATGGCGCGCGCCAACGCGCGACGCGCCGGTGTCGCTGAATTGATCGCCTTTAACGTTAACGACGTCAGCAAAGTAACCAATCCGCTGCCGGAAGGCCCGTGTGGCACCGTGGTCAGCAACCCGCCTTACGGTGAGCGTCTGGAAAGCGAACCGGCGCTGATTGCCTTGCACAACATGCTGGGTCGCATTATGAAAAGCGCCTTTGGCGGTTGGCAACTGTCGCTGTTTAGCGCGTCGCCAGAGCTGTTGAGCTGCCTGCAATTGCGTGCCGAACGCCAGTTCAAGGCCAAAAACGGCCCGTTGGACTGCGTGCAGAAGAACTACCAGCTGGCGGCCAATCCGCAGGGCAGCGGCGGCGTACAGGTGGCGGAAGACTTCGCCAACCGCTTGCGCAAAAATCTCAAGAAACTGGACAAATGGGCGCGACAGCAGGGCATTGAATGCTATCGCCTGTATGACGCCGATTTGCCGGAATACAACGTGGCGGTAGATCGCTACGGCAGCAAAGTGGTGGTGCAGGAGTACGCGCCGCCAAAAACCGTCGATGCGCAGAAGGCGCGTCAGCGTCTGTTCGATGTGATTAACGCCACGCTGGCGGTGCTCGATTTGCCGTCCAACCAACTGGTGCTGAAAACCCGCGAGCGGCAGAAGGGCAAAAGCCAGTATGAAAAACTGGCGCAGAAAGGTGAGTTCCTGCTGGTGGAAGAGTACAACGCCAAGCTATGGGTCAACCTGACCGACTATCTTGATACCGGTCTGTTCCTCGATCACCGTATTGCCCGCCGCATGCTTGGCGAGATGAGCCAGGGCAAAGACTTCCTCAACCTGTTCGCCTATACCGGCACCGCCAGCGTGCACGCCGGCCTGGGCGGCGCGCGCAGCACCACCACGGTGGATATGTCGCGCACCTATCTGGAGTGGGCAGAGAAAAACCTGCGCGCCAACGGTCTGACCGGGCGACAGCACCGTTTGATACAGGCCGATTGCCTGTCCTGGTTACATAATGCCGACGAACAGTTCGACGTGATCTTTATCGATCCGCCGACGTTCTCCAACTCCAAGCGGATGGAGAACACTTTTGACGTTCAGCGCGATCACCTGGCGCTGATGAAAGATTTGAAACGGTTACTGCGTCGCAACGGGACCATCATGTTCTCGAACAACAAGCGCGGTTTCCAGATGGATCAGGCCGGCTTGCAGGCGTTGGGACTGGTAGCGAAAGAAATTACCGCCCAGACGCTGTCGCAGGACTTTGCCCGCAACCGTCAGATTCACAACTGCTGGCTGGTAACCCATGCCGGCGAAGGAAAATAATTACTATGTCGTTAATTAGCATGTCCGGCGCCTGGCTGTCTTTCAGCGATGCGCCGCTTTTGGATAACACCGAAATTCACATTGAAGACAACGAACGCGTTTGTCTGGTCGGGCGCAACGGCGCCGGCAAATCAACCTTGCTGAAGATCCTTGGCAAGGAAATCCCGCTGGATGACGGCCGGGTGATTTACGAGCAGGATCTGATCGTGGCGCGTCTGCAACAGGATCCGCCGCGCAACATTGGTGGTACGGTGTTTGATTTCGTCGCCGAAGGGGTGGCGGAGCAGGCTGAACATCTGAAAGCCTATCATGCCATTTCACACCTGGTGGAAACCGATCCGAGCGAGAAAAACCTGACGCGTATGGCGCAGATTATGGAAATTCTCGATCATCAGGGGCTGTGGCAGCTCGATAGCCGCATCAGCGAAGTGCTGGCCCAACTGGGCCTGAATGGCGACGCGCAGCTTTCCTCGCTGTCCGGCGGCTGGCTGCGCAAGGCGGCGCTGGGCCGGGCGCTGGTGAGTTCCCCACGCGTGCTGTTGCTGGATGAGCCGACCAACCACCTGGACATTGAAACCATCGACTGGCTGGAAGGCTTCCTGAAGGAATTCCAGGGCAGCATCGTGTTCATTTCGCACGACCGCTCTTTTATTCGCAACATGGCAACGCGGATTGTCGATCTGGATCGCGGCAAACTGGTTTCCTGGCCGGGCGACTATGACCTCTATCTGACCAGTAAAGAAGAAGCGCTGCGGGTAGAAGAGCTGCAAAACGCCGAATTCGACCGCAAGCTGGCGCAGGAAGAAGTGTGGATCCGTCAGGGGATCAAGGCGCGTCGTACCCGCAACGAAGGGCGCGTGCGCGCACTGAAGGCGCTGCGCAACGAACGCTCTGCACGCCGTGAAGTGATGGGTACCGCCAAAATGCAGGTGGAAGAAGCGGTGCGTTCCGGCAAGATTGTGTTTGAAATGGAAGACGTCAATTATCAGGTTGGCGGCAAAGTGCTGGTGCGCAATTTTTCTGCGCAGGTGCAGCGCGGCGACAAAATTGCCCTGGTTGGCCCGAACGGCTGCGGTAAAACTACCTTGCTGAAACTGATGCTCGGTCAGCTGAAAGCCGACAGCGGCCGCGTGCACTGCGGCACCAAACTGGAAGTGGCCTACTTCGATCAACACCGCGCCGAACTGGATCCGGAGCGTACGGTGATGGACAACCTGGCCGAAGGCAAGCAGGAGGTAATGGTCAATGGTCGCTCGCGTCACGTGCTGGGCTATCTGCAAGACTTCCTGTTCCACCCGAAACGCGCAATGACGCCGGTGAAGGCGCTGTCCGGCGGCGAGCGCAATCGCCTGCTGCTGGCCCGCCTGTTCCTCAAACCAAGCAATCTGCTGATCCTCGATGAACCAACCAACGATTTGGACGTCGAAACGCTGGAACTGTTGGAAGAGCTGATTGACGGCTATCAGGGGACGGTGCTGCTGGTCAGCCACGATCGTCAGTTCGTCGATAACTCGGTTACCGAGTGCTGGATCTTCGAAGGTAACGGCACGATCAGCACCTTCGTCGGCGGTTATTACGATGCGCATCATCAGCGAGCGACCGCCAAGCCGATTCGTCAGGCCGCCCCGGTGAGTCAGAACAAACCGGTAGAGAAAAAAACCGAGCAACCGAAGAAGCCGGCTGCCAAACTGAGCTATAACCTGTTACGTGAGCTGGAACAATTGCCACAGCGCCTGGAACAGTTGGAAGCCGAGATTGAAGCATTGCAGGCGCAGGTTGGCGATGCGAACTTCTTCTCGCGACCACACGCCGAGACGCAGCAGGTATTGACCGATTTGGCGGCGGCGGAAGGGCGCCTGGAAGAGGCCTTCGCGCGCTGGGAAGAGCTGGAAGCGATGAAAAACGCCTGACAAATAAATGCGCCCGCACGCTGCTGCGGGCTATTTTTGTGCTATCGGCCTGAGGTCGGGGGAGGAATAGGGTGTGTTCCCAGCAGAATCATATGCAGCATAGCCATGCGAGCAACGGCGAGCCGCCGCAAGAGGGCCTGATGTTATGCCCGCAGTGCGACATGCTGGTGGCCTTGCCGCCGTTGACCTATGGCAGCAAGGCGGTGTGCCCGCGTTGCAAAACGACGCTCAGTGCCCGTTGGGAAGAGCCGCGCAAACGACCTATCGGCTACGCCCTCAGCGCCCTGTTTATGCTGCTGTTAGCCAATATATTTCCTTTCGTGAATATGCGCGTTGCCGGTATCGGCAACGAAATCAAACTGATCCAGATCCCGCAGGTGATGGTGGCCGAAGATTACGCCAGCATGGCCACGCTGTTTATGGTGTTTGTCCAACTGATCCCGGCGTTTTGCATGCTGGCGATTATCTTGCTGTGCGCCAGAGTGCGGATGCCGTCGCGCCTCAAAATCTGGATGGCCAAGGTGCTATTCCAGTTCAAAACCTGGTGCATGGTGGAAATTTTCCTCGCCGGCGTGCTGGTGAGTTTCGTCAAACTGATGGCGTACGGCGATATCGGCGTTGGCACCAGTTTTGTGCCTTATTGCCTATTCTGTCTGTTGCAGGTGCGCGCCTTCCAGTGCGTCGATCGCCGCTGGCTGTGGCAGGATATCGAGCCGGCACCGCAGATAACGCGACCGGTGACCGTCGGTCAGGCAGGCATTGGCCAGGGATTACGCTCCTGTTCCTGCTGCACCGCGATTTTGCCGGCTGAACAGCTGCAATGCCCACGTTGCCATACCCATGGTCACGTCCGTCGGCAACACAGTCTGCAATGGACGTTGGCGCTGCTATTTACCTCGCTTATCCTCTACGTACCGGCGATGCTGTTACCGATCATGGTGACCGAGGCGCTGGGCAACAAAATGCCGTCGACGGTGATGGCTGGGGTGATCCTGCTGTGGGGCGAAGGTTCCTACCCGGTGGCGATGGTGATCTTCATCGCCAGTATCATGGTACCGACGCTGAAAATGGTTGCTATCGGCTGGCTGTGCTGGGATGCCAATCGCCAGGGTAAACCGCGGGCTGACAGCGAACGGATGCATCTGATTTATGAAGTGGTTGAGTTTGTTGGCCGCTGGTCAATGATCGACGTGTTTGTCATTGCCGTGTTGTCGGCATTGGTACGTATGGGACAATTGATGAGTATTTATCCTGCTACTGGCGCGCTGCTGTTCGCCATGGTGGTGATCCTCACTATGTTTGCTGCCATGACGTTTGATCCCCGTCTGACCTGGGATCGCGTAAATGAAACAATAAAGAAGGAGCCGCAAGGTGACGGAAAATAATCATAGCGTCGCGGATATTGAAAAGATCAAACGCTGGTCGCCGGTGTGGATTATTCCCATCGTCACGGCGCTGATCGGTGCATGGATCCTGTTTTACCACTTTAGCCACCAGGGACCGGTGGTAACGTTATACACCACTACCGCAGAGGGGCTGGAAGCCGGTAAAACCCGAATCAAAAGCCGCAGCGTCGACGTCGGTACGGTAGAAAGCGTGACGTTGAGCGAGGATTTGAGCAAGGTGCTGATTCAGGCTCGCTTGAACTCCGGCATGGAAAAACTGTTGCGACAGGATTCCGCCTTCTGGGTGGTGAAGCCGCAAATAGGCCGGGAAGGGGTTTCCGGCCTTGGCACTTTGTTATCCGGCGCCTATATCGAGTTGCAACCGGGTAGCAAAGGCAAAGAAGGTAAAGAGGAATACCAACTGCTGGACGCACCGCCGTTGGCGTCGCCTGACGCTAAAGGGCTGCGTATCGTACTGGACAGCGACAAGTCCGGTCAGTTGAACGCTGGCGATCCGGTACTGTTCCGCGGTTATCGCGTCGGCTCGGTAGAAACCAGCTATTTCGATCCCAAACTGCGCGCCATGCGCTATCAGCTGTTTATTACCGCGCCTTACGATCAGCTGGTGACCAGCAACGTGCGCTTCTGGAAGGACAGCGGCGTGGCGTTCGACATGTCGGCGCAGGGCATGCGGGTTGAAATGGGCTCGCTGGCGACGCTGTTCAGCGGTGGCGTCAGCTTTGACGTACCGGATGGCTGGGAACGTGGCGCCAAGGCACAGGAAAAGGCGGAATATCAGCTGTACGACAGCCAGCGCAGCATCCAGGATTCGCTGTACACCGTGCACAAAGATTACCTGTTGTTCTTCTCTGATTCGGTTCGTGGCCTGCAACCGGGCGCGCCGGTCGAATTCCGCGGCATCCGTCTGGGCACCGTGGCGCAGGTACCGTTCTATAAACCGGGGATGGAGCAGCGTCTTGACAGCGATTACCGCATACCGGTGCTGATCCGTATCGAACCGGATCGCTTCCAGAAGCAGCTCGGTAACAACTTCGACATGGAAAAACACCTGAAAGACGCCGAAGCGCGTGGTTTGCGTGCCGCGTTGAAATCCGCCAACCTGCTGACCGGCTCGCTGTATATCGATCTGGACTTCTATCCACAGCAAAGTGCCTGGAAAGGGCCGCGTGAACTGTTCGGTTATCCGCTGCTGCCAACTACCAGCGGTGGACTGGCGCAGATACAGCAAAAACTGATGCAGACGCTGGACAAGATCAATGCGATGCCGTTGAACCCAATGATTAATGAAGCGACCAAAACGCTGTCGGAAAGTCAACGCACCATGCGCGAGACGCAGCAGACCATGAAGTCGCTCAATGACATCATTGCCAGTAAGGCGATGAAAGAGCTGCCGCAGGATATGCAAAAAACATTGCAGGAACTGAATCGCAGCATGAAAGGTTTCCAACCGGGCTCGCCAGCCTACAATAAGATGGTTGGCGACATGCAACGTCTGGATCAGGTATTGCGTGAGCTGCAGCCGGTGCTGCGTACCTTGAATGAAAAGAGCAACGCGTTGGTATTTGAAGCCGCGACGAGCGACGATCCTCAGCCGAAGAAGGCCAAAAAATGATGAAATGGATTCCCGTAGCCCTGGCGCTGTTACTCGGCGCCTGTAGCAGTACGCCACAGAAAACCTACTATCAACTGCCGGCTCTGGCGGCGCCGGCGCAGGTCAGCGCCACTACCGCATCGCGCCAGCTGTGGCTGGAGCACGTTAGCGTGGCGGATTATCTGGCGCAGAATGGCGTGGTGTATCAGACCAATGACGTACAGTACGTCATTGGCCAGAACAACCTGTGGGCCAGCCCGCTGGATCAGCAATTGCAGCAGTCGCTGGTCACCAATCTCAGCAACGCATTGCCGGGTTGGCTGGTGTCTTCACAACCGATGAACAGCGATCAGGATGTGCTGAACGTCACCATCACCGGTTTCCACGGGCGTTATGACGGCAAGGCCATTATCCGTGGCGAATGGGTGCTGAAACATCAGGATCGGGTGGTCAAGCGGCCGTTCAATCTGGAGCTGACGCAGCAGGAAGACGGCTACGATGCGTTGGTGCGCGCCTTGGCTACCGGCTGGCAGCAAGAAGCGCAGGCGATAGCCGCTCAGGCCGGACGCCTGTAGTGGGTATCCCCGAGGCCGGGCATTCCCGCCTGGTGCCGTACGGGGCGTATAACCTGTTCTAAAACAGTCTAACGGCATGCCGGTGAGAAAGATTGACGTCGTCTCACCGGCTTTTTTATCGCTATTTTTCAACTATTTAATCTGTTCTTCGCGTTATCAGCCACTTAGCATTTTCTGCGTGCGTAGCTCACAAATATGACATTGGCGTGAATTTTGCGCATTGATCTTCCCTGCGATTAGCGCTATTGCTTATGCGTGGCTGCACAAAAAAGCGGCCATTGTTTTCTTTCCAGCAGACCAAGAAATGAGGGAAACGAGGCATGAAGAGACAGAAGCGAGATCGTCTGGAACGGGCACAATCCCGTGGTTACCAAGCAGGTCTTTCAGGGCGTTCCAGGGAACTTTGTCCCTATCAATCATTGGATGCCCGGGCCAATTGGCTGGGAGGTTGGCGACAAGCCATGGAAGACAGGGCTGTGACCGCTTAAGCGGCTCTCTGTCATCAAGAGGAATGACCTCCGCCAATGCGCGGAGGTTTTCGTTTTTATCCCGTCGATTACGCTTGCCAGCGCTTGAGCAGAATGCTGGCATTCACCCCGCCAAAGCCAAAACCATTAGACAATGCATAGGTCATCGGCATTGGCTCTGCCTGTTTGGCAACCAGGTGCAAACCTGCCGCGGCCGGATCCGGCTGATCCAGGTTCAGGGTGGCCGGCGCTATCTGATCGCGTAACGCCAGCGCGGTAAAGATGGTTTCCAGACCGCCAGCGGCCCCCAGCAGGTGCCCGGTGGCTGATTTGGTCGAGGTTACCGCCACCGGATGATCGCCAAACAGGTGACGGATGGCGTTGATTTCACCCAGGTCGCCGACCGGCGTAGAGGTGGCATGCGCATTCAGGTGCTGGATCTGTTCCGGTTGTACGCCAGCCTGGCGGAGCGCGATTTTCATCGCACGGTAGGCGCCGTCGCCGTCTTCCGCGCCGGAGGTCATATGATAGGCGTCGGCGCTGGTACCATAACCGACGATCTCTGCCAGCGGCGTGGCACCGCGCGCCAGTGCGTGTTCCAGCGTTTCAATCACCAGCATGCCCGCGCCTTCACCCATCACGAAACCGCTACGTGCGCTGTCGAATGGCCGAGAAGCGATGGCGGCATCTTCGGCTGGCGCGCTGGACATGGCGCGTGCTGCGGCAAATCCACCCAGACTGACGGTATCGATGGCCGCTTCAGTACCGCCACACAGGGCGATATCGGCCTCGTCGTTGCGAATCATGCGCACCGCATCGCCAATGGCTTGTACCCCGGCGGCGCAGGCGGTGACCGGGGCGCCGATAGGTCCTTTGAAGTGGTGCTTGATCGAGATATGGCCAGCGGCCAGATTCACCAGGAACGACGGGATGGTGAACGGCGACAGCCGTTTTGCACCGCGACTGTCGGTGGTGCGCACCGCATTGGCAATGGCCGGGAAGCCACCGATGCCGGAGGCTACGACGGTGGCGGTACGCTCCTGTTTTTCATCAGTGTCGGCGACCCAACCGGCCTGGCGAATGGCTTCGTCGGCCGCGGCCATGGCAAACAGGATAAAGCGATCCATTTTCTTTTGATCCTTGGGCGCGACCGAGGCATCGGCATCAAATCCGGCCTCGCTATCCTGTTGCAGGGTTGGCACCTGACCGCCGACCTTCACCGGCAGCTCGGCCACAATCGCTTCGGGCAGTGGGCGGATGCCGCTCTGCCCGGCTAGCAAACGTTGCCATATGGCTTCGACGCCACTGCCCAGAGGGGAGACTGCGCCCATGCCGGTAATAACGATACGACGACTGTTCATATATTCTCCTGGGGTGATTCAATAAGTGTAGCTGATGATGATTGCTGCATTCGCGCGGCGCGCTGGCGCATGGCGGCACCGGCAGCGGGGCCTGCAGCCAGCGTGATATTCTGATGGGTTATCGGTTGTTGGCTAACGCTGTCGATTAACTGCATAGTGACAGGCAAACCGCTGCGCCGATCGACCAACTGGGCGGCGATGCCTTCTGGCGCCAGATGGCTGTTACCCCATTGCAGCAGCGTTGCCAAGACCGGGAACAGCTCAGCGCCGCGTTCGGTCAACAGGTACTGATAGCGCAACGGCCGCTGCTGATAAGCCTGTTTGCAAAGAATGCCGCTCTCAACCAGAAATTTGAGCCGGCGGGTGAGGATGGTCGGCGACAACCCGAGGCTCTGCTGGAATTCGTCAAACTTCGACAGCCCATGAAAGGCATCACGAATAATTAACATGCTCCACCATTCGCCAATGCGATCCAGCGATCGGGCGATTGGGCACTGTTGAGTATCGAAACGCGTCTTTTTCATTACCATCCTCAATTACTACAATAATTGTAGTCACTAGGTAGCACACATCAGCGCATGCAGTACGCCGGTAACGGTAATCAGGGAGAAAACTCACGACGGCCGTGACCGACCGTCGTGACTGCCGTTAGAAGGCAGTAGTGTCCTTGAACAGGCCCACTTTCAGATCGCTGGCGGTGTAGATCACTTCGCCATCGACCAGTACTTCACCGTCGGCCACACCCATAATCAGTTTACGGGTAATAACGCGCTTGAAGTTAATACGATAGGTGACTTTTTTGGCGGTTGGCAGCACCTGCCCGGTGAACTTGACTTCGCCCACGCCCAGCGCACGGCCTTTGCCTTCGCCGCCCAGCCAGCCCAGGTAGAACCCGACCAGCTGCCACATGGCATCCAGGCCCAGACAGCCAGGCATCACCGGATCGCCGATGAAATGGCAGGCGAAGAACCACAGGTCGGGATTGATATCCAGTTCTGCTTCCACGTAGCCTTTGCCGTGGGTACCACCGTCTTCTGACATTTTGACCACGCGGTCCATCATCAACATGTTACCTGCTGGCAACGGCGGGCCGCCGGCGCCAAACAGCTCGCCACGGCCGGATGCTTCGAGGTCTTCTTTCGTATAGGAGTCGCGTTTATCTACCATGTTCTCAGTAAGCCTTATTTTAATGAAGGACGCAGATTAGCTAACACGTGTACGCTGAACAAGTCCGATCAGCCCTGGTTGAACCAGTTGAGCCAGCGGAAAAGCCAGGGGCGGCGGCGTTCAGGTGCGTTCACCTGCGCAATCCGTTCCTGAATTGCAGCCAGCAAATTCGGCTGCTGTTCATCGGAGTAGGGGTAACCTGTCAATAATGGCAGGGCTTCCGCCGCGCTGTCCACCGCCCACAGATGGAACTGTCCGTCGCGAACCGCATCTACCACATCCTGACGCAGACACAGGTGCCGCACGTTGGTGGTTGGCAGAATCACGCCCTGCTTGCCTGTCAGGCCACGGCGCAGACAGACCTCAAAGAAACCTTCGATCTTTTCGTTAACGCCGCCGATGGGCTGCACGTTGCCGAATTGGTCGACCGAGCCGGTAACGGCAATCTGCTGGCTAATCGGTTGCATCGACAGTGCGCTGATCAAGGCACACAGCTCGGCCAGCGAGGCGCTGTCGCCATCGACTTCGCCGTAGGATTGTTCAAACACAATCGAGGCGGAGAAGGGCAGTTGTTGATCCAGTTCCAATTCGGAAATCAGGAACGCCTGCATAATCATCATGCCTTTGGCATGCAGATTGCCGCCAAGTTCAGCTTTTCGTTCAACGTCGGTAAATTCACCGTCGCCAAGGTGGACGACACAGCTGATACGCGACGGTTCGCCGAAACCGCGTGGGTGGCCTGGATAGTCTAAAACTGAC
This sequence comes from Serratia odorifera, assembly GCF_041448735.1. NCBI lineage: Bacteria > Pseudomonadati > Pseudomonadota > Gammaproteobacteria > Enterobacterales > Yersiniaceae > Serratia > Serratia odorifera. The sequence goes on from NZ_JBGMUT010000001.1 coordinate 452,155, forward strand.
AACCCATTAATCTGACCAATGACCTCCCCTTCGGTTTGAATCAGGATCTGGCCGAGTTCAATTTCGTCCTGCATGCGTTCTGCCAGATAGCTTTCGCGCCATTCACGGGCGGTCAACGCCGCTTCCAGCGCTTTGGCGGTGATCTGGCCCTGTTCGGCATACAGTGCCGCTTCCGACAGCTGTTGGCTCAGCCAGGTAGGCGATAACGGCAGGCAGCCCTGATCGCCGCTGTAACGCACCGCCTGCATCATTAACGGCGGCCAGGCGTCAGCCGCCAGTTGCGGCAATTGCTGCTCGCTAACCAGCGTATTGACGTAGCCACACCATTGCGCCATGTCATCGGTATCGGTCAGCTGCAGGTCGTCTTCGTATTCGCCATACACCGCCTGTTCGCAGACTTCCGGCTCCATATCGTGGAAATCCGCCAGCCCGTGACGATCGCCAACGACAATCAGCCGCAGATCCAGCGGCATCGGCGGGATACTGACTGGCAACGGTCGTGTTTCATCCGGCGAAACCCAATGGAATTGGCGCTGGGTGACCATCTGCTTTAAGCGCAGCCACAACAGCGGTTGTGCCAATAACGTGCGGGCAGACAGGATCAGTACACCGCCGTTAGCCTGGTGCACCAGGCCGGGTTCGAGGGAGACATCGTTCTGATAAAGGCGTACGCAACCGAACAGTTGCTCTGGTTCCACCCATTCGGCAAACAGGCAGGCACCGCTGGCGGCAAAGGGCTCATCGCCGCTGGTTGCCGGCTCCACGCGAACCTGGCCGCTTTGTACGATATAGTTGCTACCAGGGCTACCAGGTTGCGGCTGCAGCTGTTTTACCGCATCGGCAATCAACGCCAGATATTCGCGTGTTTCCTGGGCTTTCAACAGCATGAAGCGTGGTTGAGAACGCGGGTGGCAAAATACCGTCAGCGCGTTTTCCAACCGGGGTTGAATAGCGGCAAAGGCGACGGGTGCCAACTGAGCGGCGGAATCGAATATCGCCTGATAAGGCGTAACGGCAGGCAACAAGGATTGCCATTCAAGTCGGTTATTGGTCAAAGTGTTAGATGCAATCGTCAAAAAGGGAAAGGGCGATTATACAAGAATAACGCCAGCTTGATACAAGCAGAGTGTCAGTTGCGGTCAGGGAGTTTGACATCGCGCGACGACTGTGCAAAAAACACACTAAACGGAGACGTAATTGGCGGGGAAATTTGGCGCAAAGCTGTTATGCTTATTAACGTTACGCGGTCACTGAAGAGCTCACGATGAAATATCAGCAACTGGAAAATCTAGAGAGCGGCTGGAAATGGAAGTACCTGGTGAAAAAGCACCGGGAAGGGGAAGCAATTACCCGCTACCTTGAAAACAGCGCTGCGCAGGAAGCCGTTGACGAGCTGCTGAAGCTGGAAAATGAACCGGTCAAGGTGCTGGCCTGGATCAATGCTCATATGAATCCGGCGCTGGACAATCGGATGAAGCAAACCATCCGCGCCCGGCGTAAACGTCATTTTAACGCAGAACATCAGCATACGCGTAAAAAATCTATCGATTTGGAATTTTTAGTTTGGCAGCGACTGGCGGCATTGGCTCGTCGGCGTGGCGTAACGCTGTCCGAAACCGTGGTGCAGCTGATTGAAGATGCTGAACGCAAAGAAAAATACGCCAGCCAAATGTCATTGTTGAAGCAGGATTTGAAAGCGATCCTGGGCAAGGACGAAGAATAATCACAAGATTGTGTTTGATAAATCAACCCGGCGAATGGCCGGGTTTTTTACTGCCGGTCAGACGCGTCAAAGCGAAAAAAAACCCCGCAGAGCGGGGTTTTTTATTAAGAAGCGGTAACTTAAGCCTGTGGCTGAGTTACAACGTCTTTGATACCTTTAACTTCGATTTCTACGCGACGGTTAGGCGCCAGGCATTCGATCTGTGCTTTGGTAGCACGACCGTTTTTGTAGCCACAGCTGTCGGTAACCTGGTCAGCTTCGCCCATGCCACGTGCAGAGATTTTGTCAGCAGGGATACCTTTAGATACCAGGTAATCTACTACGCTGCGAGCACGAGCTTCAGACAGTTTCTGGTTCGCTGCATCTTTACCAACTGGGTCAGTGTAGCCCAGAACAACTACGGAACCGTCTTTAGGATCCATAGAGCTCAGTTGGGTGTACAGCTGATCCAGAGCCTGCTGGCCTTCTGGTTTCAGAGAGGATTTACCGAAGTTGAACAGAACGTCAGACTTCAGAGTGAAACGCTTGGTTTCAACCACTGGAGCCGGAGCTGGTGCTGGTGCTGGAGCAACAACATCGTCCTGGCCGAAGCGGTAAGAAACGCCCAGGCTCAGCATGGTGTTGTCTGGACGCGCGCCAACGGTACCTGCGTCGCCGATGTTGCTAACGAACTGGTAATCCAGGCGAGTAGCCCAGTTTTTGGTCAGTGCGTATTCAACACCAACAGCAGCCAGCGGAGAAACGCCGGTGTCGTGGTTGCTCAGACGCTCGCCAGTACGGCCGTAGTTAGCTTTAGAGTCTGCACGCCAGATCATGCCACCCAGACGGGTGTAGATGTCCAGGTCGTCAGCAATTGGGTAGCTCAGTTTAGCTGCCAATTGAACGCCCTGCGCTTTGAAAGCACCGTTGTTCACGCTGCCTTTGTAAGGCATACGGCCAAGCCAGTCATAGCCCAGCTCGAAGCCCAGGTATTGGTTCGCTTGGTAACCCAAGAACGCACCAGCACCCAGTTGGCTTTCATGAGTAGGACCGTTGCCGATGCCTTTCTCATAACCGTTGCCGTAGAAACCTACGTCGTGATACTGGGACCAGCCCAGTTTGGCACCGGTGTACCAGGTGTTATCTTTTGGGGCGGCTTGCGCTACGGTAGCGAAACCAGCCAGTGCCACTGCTAATGCGATAGCTGTCTTTTTCATTTTGCGCCTCGTTATCATCCAAATAGGCAATGAGCTTTAAAGCTAATTTTTAAGCCCTTGGTTAAATTCCTTCGCCAAGGTTTATGCCCTCGTTTGTTACTCTGCCAGTTTTTCTGGCGTTATAGAGCAACCTTGGCGATGTAAAGTCTACAACGTGGCGCGAAAGTTACAAGTGTGATGTGATAAAGCTCTAAAAAAAAACGCAGAATTGTACATATTTGCTAACATTTTCTGGTCATTTTTTAGCCATGCCTTGCTGCAAAATGCAGTGCGGAACCGCAGCCGCTCTCGTTTTGTGACTGATCTCTAGAAGGTTCCGCTGCTGAAGAAGAAAAATAATGAGAAAACTCCTAAATTCACTCAATGATACAAAGAAGAGTGAATTTTTAAGGTCGAACACTGTCCTTGGTTCGAGTTTGTGACGGGTTGAGGACGCATGATAAAGCCGTAGGCATTTCCCAACTCGGCCGCACGACGTAATTTTAGCCTATCTTCATCCGTCAGGTCGGGTAACCAACCTAAAACCACGCTGTAATTTCCCGTCAACAACGCTTTTTCCATGGCTTCGACCGTATTTAGCGGGCTGATTTGGCTCAGCTGCACCACTTTATCGATCGGCAAGCCCGACTGCTGTAGCCAGCGTTTGCTCAATTTCTGCTGTGGCGTCAGCCATAATAGCCAACGCGATTGCATGCCCAGTTGCTGCAATAAAGGCAGTAACAGTTGCGCTACTGCGGGTTGATGCTCGTTGTAAACAAGTTCACTGATAAGACCATTTTCGTTGTTCGCGCCGGAAACCGGGGCCGAGTGATTCATTGCACGCGCGCTGTGGCTGAAATGGGGTTGGTAGAGTGATTGAGTACGCATAAAGTATCCCGCCGTAGTGTTACTGTATGCATATACAGTACATGCGGTCAGTCAGAAGATCAACCCAATTTTTAGTAACACCTCGCAGATTTGCGATTATTTTTTGAGCTGGAGGCTTTTCTCATTGGCACCGTCGGGTTTAATGCGTATTTTTTCTAATTACTTGTTCCCGTTACTTTTATTCTATTGACACAGGCAATGGTTTGCCGCAAATGACCGAGGGATAACCTTATGCAAGGAACAACGAACGCCAGAGTAGTCCAGGCTAAAGCCTGTTTTTCCGCCCTGGGGAGAATAACCACCCGCTCACAGTTTGGCGGCTACGGGTTGCTGGTCGACGGCATCATGTTTGCCGTGGTCGCCGAAGGCGAAATGTATCTGCGTGCGACCAGCAGCCTCGAAAGCGTGTTCCGTGCGCGCGGCATGGCAAATATGGTGTATTCGAAGCGCGGTACACCGATCGTCATGCGTTATTACTACGTCGACGAGGCGTTATGGCAACAGCGACAAGAACTGTTTGCCCTGGCGTGGCAGGCGATGCGTGAGGCGCGCAAAGAGGTTCAGGTAAAAAAGCAGAGCCATGAACGGTTGAAGGATTTGCCGAATATCGACGCCGCGCTGGAGCGTCTGCTCTGGCGTAGCGGGATCTGCGGCGTCTACGAGCTGCGCCTGCAAGGGGCGAAAGAAACGTTCCTCAGATTGCAGCGAGAACAACGCCGCCTGGGGCTGAAGGTGCTGTTATCACTGGCCGGCGCGCTGGCCGGCTACCATCACGCCGCCTTGCCGACAGAGCTGCGCAGCGAACTGCTGACATGGTTTAACGCTGTCATCATACCGCCGCGTCAGGACAGTCTTTGCCCGTAGCGTTACACATAAGCGTATCCATCAGTGGCTGCCGCCGATCTGCGCATTGAGCGCGGTCAGTTCCGGCAGCAGGGCAAGCACCAAGCCAATCTGTTGCAATACCAGTTGTTCTTTGCTTTCCGGCTCGGGTGTTAACTGAGTGATACGCACGGACAGCGACTCCAGCGCCTGCGTGATGCGTTTGCCATCCTGTGCTTCCTGCTGTAGCGCACCGTCGACGTAACACACCGCATCATTAAGCAGTTGCAGTACTTCGGCACTGGCGAGTCGTTCCCGGTGAGCGCCCAGCGCGGAGATATAGCTTAATAAGGTATGATTGAGGCACAGCAGCCGGAAGGCGGCTTCCTGGGTGGTTTTATCTGCTTTGGGATCGGCCGACATATTGGAGATGACCGATGCCAGCTCTGCATCGCTGTTATGGGCATCTCGCCGTGCGATCCGGTACTGCAGGCCGTTATCTTTGCCCTGGTGGTATTGCACCATAATGGCGTCCAGATAACGGCAATCGGCATTCAGCGTTTTGCTGACGATGGCCGGCAGTTGGCGGAACTGCCAGTCTGGCCAGATAAAGGTTACCGCCGCCCAGGCAATGGCACAGCCCAGTAGCGTGTCGTAGACGCGTGGCGCGGCCACTTCAAACCCTTCGCCGAGCAGATTAAAGCACAGCAATACCAGCAGGGTGATAAACATCGTTGCGTGGGCGTACTGCACGGTACGGAAGGCAAAAAACAGCACGCCGCTGATCACGATCAGAATCAGTTGCCCTTCAACCGACGGTACAAAATACAGAATCGGCAGGCCGACCAGAATCCCGGCCAGCGTACCAACGATGCGTAATGCCAGGCGGCGGCGGGTAGCATTATAGTTGGGCTGGCAGACAAACAGGCTGGTGAGCAGGATCCAGTAGCCGTGCTGCATGCCGGTCAACTGGATAAACGCATAGCCGACGCACAGCACTACAGACATGCGGATTGCATGGCGGAACAGCGCCGACTGCGGGGTCAAGTGGCGACTGATGCGCAGGCGGATGTCACTCCAACCGGTAAGACGATCGTCTGACAGGCTGTTTTCTTCCGCCTGGCCATTGGCGAGTGCCTGTTCCGATTCGATATTGGCCAATTGGGCATCAATGGCGCGCAAATTGGTCAACAGATGCGACAGTGCTTTAGTCAGTTCGCGGTTCTCCGTGACGAGCGTCAGGTGCGAGAGGGCCTCTTCAATGCGGTGAAACGCCGGTTCGAAGCGATTATTGTGCTGATATTTCTGCCGTAGCAGGATCGACTGCGCCAGTTGCTGGCAGGCACGCGCCTGCATGCTGAGCAAACGTTGGAAGCGGAACAGAATATCGCTGTGGCGAAACTGCTTGCTCAGCGCCTGATATTGCACATGGGACGAGCTGGCGCGCTCGTGAATATCTTGCGCGACGAAGTAATAGTGCAGAGTACGGCGGGTACCACGCTGGCCGCGGTCGCCTTTCAGACGGGTAAGTAGAGAAACCTTGGTTTGATTCAGGGTGCTGACCAGTGCGCTGTTGGCCATCGCCACATCCATCCACGGCAGATCGGCGTCCTGTTCGGCGTCGGGGTCGAACAGATTGGCCTTGGCATCGAGATAATTCGCCAACTGTTGATAGCAACGCGCCAGGTTTTCCTGTAACGGGCGGATCGGGAACACCAGATGACCGATCAGCGTCAGCAGGTTGTACCATAGCGCGCCGAAAATCAGCAGCATGGGTTGTTGATACCAGGCTTCATACATCGAGGCGCCGAGCATGGTGTATACCGCAATCAGCAATGCGCCAAAGGCGATGGTGGCGTAGCGTTGCCCCAGAGCGCCCAGCAGAATGAATGCGCAGGTTGAGCTGGTCAGCCCAAGGGCGAACAGCCAGGGGTGGGGAAACAACAGTTCAATTGACGCCGAGGCGACGAAAAAACACACCAAGGTAATCAGCAAGTTGCGCAGCCTGCCGGCCAGCCGATCGTCCAGGTCGGTCAAGGCGGCGGCCACCACGCCGAGCGTCAGTGGAATGGTGAGTTTTTCCATGCCCAGCCACCATGGCACGGCCGCCGTGCCGGTGAGCGCAATCAATATGCGTAGGTTATAAAGCAGATTACTGTTATAGGCATAGCGGCGTATGGCCGGTGCAAAAGCGCGCACAAAAAATCCTCGGGCGTAGAGACAATTAGCGTTGCTGGTAGTGGCGACGCGCGTTTTCGCTGCGCGCCTGCTGCGCCATTTCGACCGACACAACGCGGCGCCCGACCGGCCACAGCGCGATGGCGGCGATTTTAAAGTTGGCGATGCCAACCGGAATGCCGATAATGGAAATGCACTGCGCGATGCCTGCGGCGATATGCGACAGACACAGCCACCAGCCGAACAGGATCAGCCAAACGATATTCAGCAGTGAACCGCCGGCGGAAATCAGTGCGTTGCTTTTCTCCGGGTACAGCTCGTTCACGTGGATAGCTTCATTGCCGTAGGGCAGAAACGACAGCTTGGTGATTTCCCAGCAGGAGCGGGTGAGCGGCAGGGTGAAAATCAGTACGATGCTGACCAGGGTGGCAAACAGCCAGGCGAGGGTGGTAAAAAAGCCCCCTAACACAAAATTAAGAATATTCAGTACAGTACGCATAGTCGTCAATCTGCTCTAATGATGGCCAAACCGCCAGGCGGTTGCGTTTGCTATCAAAACGCAAAATCTATTCTACCCTTTTTTTAGCGCTAGAGTGCCACTGCTTATCGCAGGTAAACTGGCAAACATCCAATCTCAACATAGTCATGGCGCGCCAATATGGAACTTAAAGCGACATCGCTGGGGAAACACCTGGCTCAGCATCCTTACAACCGTGTGCGGTTGTTGCATGCCGGGGTTGAGGTGAGCGGTGAAAAACACCAATACTTGATCCCTTTCAATCAGTTGATCGAAGTCAGATGCAAGCGTGGCATCGTCTGGGGTGAACTGGAGTTCGAACTGCCGGATGAGAAAGTGGTGCGTTTGCACGGTACCGAATGGCAGGAAACGCAGCGTTTCTATCACTATCTGCAGCAGGCCTGGCAAAGCTGGAGCGCTGAAATGAGCGACGTCAGCGCCGGTGTTTTGCAGCAGCAGGTGCAGAGTATTCAGCGCATCGAACAGCAGGACCACTGGTTCAAACGTTCGCAATTGGGCAAGCTGCAACAGCAGATCCGCCAGGCGTTTGAGGCATTGCCTATGCCGGTGGACCGACTGGAGGCCTTTGACAATTGCCGTGCCGACTACCATTTGTGCCTGCAATGGTTGCAACAGGGGGCGCGTAGCGTTGCCGAACGCAACCAAAACTGGACCGAGCGCATGCTGGAACAGCACGCGGATTTCTTCCAGACGGTGGAAAGCTCGCCGCTGAATGCATCGCAGAGCCGGGCGGTGGTCAACGGCGAAGACGCGGTACTGGTGCTGGCCGGCGCCGGCAGCGGCAAAACCTCGGTGCTGGTGGCCCGCGCTGGTTGGTTGTTGCGGCGTCAGGAGGCGGAACCCGGGCAGATTCTGTTACTGGCGTTTGGCCGGCAGGCGGCGCAAGAGATGAATCAGCGTATCAGCGAGCGGCTGGGGAACAGCGACATTCAGGCGAAGACGTTTCATGCGCTGGCGCTGCACATCATTCAGCAGGGGAGTCGCAAGGCGCCGGCGATCAGCAAACTCGAAACCGACAGTAAGGCGCGACGCGAACTGTTGGTGAAAACCTGGCAGCAGCAATGTGGCGAGAAAAAAGCGCAGGCCAAAGGCTGGCGACAATGGCTGATCGACGAATTGGCATGGGAAGTGCCAGACGGCGATTTTTGGCAGGACAAGCGGCTGGCGGAACGGCTGGCCGGTCGGCTTGAACGCTGGCTGGGACTGATGCGCATGCACGGAGGCAGTCAGGCGGAAATGATTGAACAAGCCAATGAGGAAGTGCGCGATCTGTTTTCCAAACGCATTCGCCTGATGGCTCCGCTGTTGAAAGCCTGGAAAAGTGCGCTGAAAGATGAGGGGGCGGTGGACTTCTCCGGGTTGATTCACCAGGCGGTGAACATTTTGGCCAAGGGGCGGTTTGTCAGCCCATGGAAACATATCCTGGTGGATGAGTTTCAGGATATCTCGCCACAGCGCGCACAACTGTTGGCTGCATTGCGTAAACAGAATAAGCAGACCTGCCTGTTTGCGGTGGGCGACGACTGGCAGGCGATATACCGTTTTAGCGGTGCCGAAATGGCGCTGACCACCGCCTTTGCCGATAACTTTGGTGAAGGCGCGCAGTGTGCCCTGGACACCACTTACCGCTTTAATGAGCGCATTGGCGAAATCGCCAACCGTTTTGTGCAGCAGAACCCGCATCAGTTAAAGAAACCACTGAACAGCCTGAGCAAGGGCAATAAAAAATCGGTGGCGATCCTGCCGCAGGATCAGATCGAGTCCCTGCTGGACAAGCTCAGCGGCTACGCCAAGCCGGATGAGCGTATTCTGCTGTTGGCGCGTTACCATCATTTGAAACCGGAGGCGTTACAAAAAGCGGCTACCCGCTGGCCAAAGCTTAATCTGGAATTTATGACCATTCACGCCAGCAAGGGGCAGCAGGCTGAATATGTGATTATTGTCGGCCTGCATCAGGGACATGACGGTTTCCCGGCGCTGGCGCGTGAATCGATTGTGGAGGATGTGCTGTTGCCACAGCCGGAGGATTTTCCCGATGCCGAAGAGCGACGGCTGCTGTACGTTGCATTGACCCGGGCGAAGCACCAGGTTTGGCTATTGCAGGATCGTGAGCGCCCGTCGGTGTTTGTGGAGCAACTGCACGATCTTGGCGTGCCGATACAGAAGAAACCCTAGAGCAGGGCCTGATAACGTATCAGGCCGTCCGGCTTAGTTGAGGCGATCTTGCAGGTAACGCTGGTAGTCGGGAATGGCTATCTCCACTTCGCTGTCAAACAGCGAGGAGCCGATCAGGAAATCGGCGGTAGAACGGTTGGTGGCCACCGGGATGTTCCATACCGTCGCCAGGCGCAGCAAGGCCTTGACGTCCGGGTCGTGCGGTACCGCGTTGAGCGGATCCCAGAAGAAAATCATCATGTCTATCTTGCCTTCGGCGATCATGGCGCCAACCTGCTGGTCGCCGCCCATAGGCCCACTCATCATGCTTTGTACTGCAATGCCGCTGGCGCGCTGGATAAGATTGCCAGTAGTGCCGGTGGCATACAGCTGATGCTGCGCCAATAGCGTTTTATGAGTTTCTACCCATTGCAGCAGCGCCTGTTTACAGTGATCGTGTGCGACCAGGGCGATGTGCTTACGTTTCGCGATGGTGCGGGTGGTCATTTCCATGTTGAGATCCTTGATCTACGCAGAAGATGCGTAACAGATTACTGAAACTGTTTTTCACTGCCTAGCGTTTATCAACAAATTAGCCGTAAAGCTAATCGCGTCGGCAGTTCAGTTTGCATGTTGGTTGGCCCACTGCAAAAAGCGTCGCTGAGTTTCGCCGTCGGCCTGTTGGAACCAGTAGTGCAGCATGCGTTCCGAGACGTCTGACTCTTTAAGCGGGGCAAGTTGCTGCGGCACGCTCTGGGCGGCGGGGAGCGCCTGTTTACTGGTGCGTAAATGGACAAAGGCCGGCACCGATGCCGGACGACGCTGCGCGTTATAATCGGCGACGGTTTTTTCCAGCCGTTCATCGGAGATCTGCTCGTCGAGGCGCAATACATCCTTTCTTATCACCAAGGGTTTGCCGTTATTGTCGACCACCTGGTAGTTATGCAGCTTTTCGAAACGCTGTCCGTCACGCTGGTTGTCGATGCGTGGCAATTGAAATTCAACCGCGCTGACGTTTTGCGTACTGAACGCCACAATCAAGGGAGGAGAAGTGTAGAGCGCCTGGGGATGTGAACCATCGGTCAGCAGTCTGGTCACCTGGAACAGCAACTGATGCTGTCCGCCGTCCAGTTCCAGGCTGTCTGCGCCCTTCAGCAGTGAGCCGGTCATTTTTTTGCCGTCAACAACCAGCAGATCGATATCCGGAGAGAGTTTCAGGGTCGTAGCTACGGCGGACAGGCTCAGACAGGCGCTGAGTAGCCCCGTAACCATCAGACCAAATTTCATTGTTATCTCCTTATAATCAGTCATAGCTAATATTGTTGAGGAGCTGGCACAGTGTGTCAAAGTTTTTCCGTTCGGCGGCTGTATTTACATTTGGACATCTGTTTGCCGCTTTCGTCATGATCGGCGATTGCGTCGACAGGTGTTCAGACCACGATAATGCGGGTATCTTGCATTAACGCGCGTTTTGGCTGTTCGGTTACACTTGTCGTAGGGGTTTTATGGCGACTAACAGGAGGGTTTTATGCAAGATCGTGAAATAGCCGCGTTATTACAGCAGGTAAAAACTATCGCGTTGGTAGGCGCCAGCGACAAGCCGTCGCGGCCAAGCTACGGCGTAATGGCCTATTTGCTGTCGCAGGGGTATCAGGTTACGCCGGTCAGCCCAAAGCTGGCGGGACAAACCCTGCTGGGGCAGCCGGTGTACGCCAGTCTGGCGGATATTCCGCACGCTATCGATATGGTTGACGTGTTCCGCAATTCCGAGGCGGCCTATGGCGTCGCGCAGGAGGCCATTGCCATCGGCGCTAAAGCGCTGTGGTTGCAAATTGGCGTGATTAATCAGCAGGCGGCGGAGTTGGCGAACCAGGCCGGATTGACGGTGGTGATGGACCGTTGCCCGAAAATTGATATTCCACGCCTGGGGCTAGAAAAATAAAACAGGGCCTGGCGTAATATCAGGCCCTGATGCCGTTTCTCAGGTTTACTGTCAATTGCGCAGGCGAGGGGCCTGCAACTGATGGCGGATGGATTCCGCCAGCTCGTCCAACGAAGGTTGTTCAGGATGGGCGTCCTGCTCTTCGCCTGCCAGCTGTGCTTCCGCCAGATAGGTGTGAACCGGTTGTCCTTCTTCGTCCTCCATCACCACGTGATACCACGGAGCGAAGCGCAGCTCGTCATTCGCTGCTATCTCGTCGGCTTTAGGTTGTTCCAAAGAATATTCCGGGTCGATATCGATAACGACGCCCAAATACCCCAGCAGCTTATGACGAACCTGTTGCCCGATACCGAATTTGCTGGCAATCATGATGACCTCCTGAGAAACCGCGTTTTGCCCAATCTTTATCAAGATATGAGGGCAAAACCGCGTATTTCAAGTTACATCACCCGGCACGCAAACCCTTTCAGATACAGCCCCTCAGGGTAGGTGGCAATGACCGGATGATCGGCAGCCTGCCGGTACTGCTCTATAAATTGTACATCACAACCGGCGTCGACAGCGGCATCGGCCAGGATTTTCTGGAACAAATCGGTAGGCATCAGCCCCGAGCATGAGAAGCTCAGCAAGATGCCACCAGGGTTCAACAGCTGCAGTGCCAACATATTGATGTCTTTATAGCCACGGCAGGCGCTGGCCAACTGGTTTTTGTTTTCAACGAATTTCGGTGGATCCATTACGATCAGGTCGAATTTCTCGCCTTGCGCGCGGTAGTTGCGCAGCAGCTGGAATACGTCATCGCGGACAAATTCGGCTTTGCTGACGTCGAGCTTGTTCAGCTCCACGTTCTGTTTGGCAATATCCAGCGCTGCCTGCGAGGTATCCACACTGATAACCTGCTCGCAACCGCCCATCAGGGCCGCTACCGCAAAAGCACCGGTGTAGGAGAAGCAGTTGAGTACGCGGCGCCCGGCGGCAAAGTTGCGCGCGGCCAGGCGGCTGTCGCGCTGGTCAAGGTAAAAGCCGGTCTTGTGACCTTGCTGGATATCCACCAACAGTTGCATGCCATGTTCGCGGATCGGCAGCAGCGCCGGCGGCATATCGCCCAGCACCGGCCCTTGTGTCAGCGGCAGGCCCTCTTTTTTACGCACCGCTACATCCGAGCGATCGTAAATGGCGCATTGCGGGTAACACTGCTGCAGCGCAGAAAGCAGCGCCGCACGCTGGTATTCCGCACCGGCCGACAGCAATTGCAATACCAAAAAGTTCTGGAAACGGTCGATAGTAATACCCGGCATGCCATCGGACTCGCCGGCGATCAGGCGATAGCCATCCAATCCATCGCGTTTGGCGAGCCAGTCACGCCAGCGCTGTGCTTGCTGCAAGCGGCGCACAAAGAAGGCGATATCGATGTCTTCATCTTGCTGGAAGCTCCAGACGCGAGCGCGGATCTGCGATTCCGGTGAATAGGCACCGCGCGCCAACCATTTGCCCTGGCAGTCGTGAATGTCGATGGTTTCGCCAGAAAGCGGTTTTCCTTCAATGCGTTGAACAGCACCAGAAAAAACCCAGGGATGACGACGAAGCAAGGACTTTTCACGTCCTTTAGCGAGATATAAGCGCATGTTTACAGTACTTTCTATTCGAGAGGTTCAGGGGCCAGTGCGAGCATCAGCCGGAATAAGTGGCTCATGATAGCTGAATGTTGCCTCGTCCTCTACCGTTGATGATTGAGACCGCCGTTCGCCGCCGCTGCCAGGATGTTTTCAGGCTTTTCCGCATTGACAAAAAACCGCGTCTCGCCTGTTATTGAATACTTTATCAGAAAGTAAACTTTGTATTGGGATTGGGTTAAATGGCGAAAGCAAGAGATTTATCGTTCGATTTCCTGAAGGGAAGCTTGATACTTCTGGTTATTATTGGACACGTCTTGCCAGGGAGTGCTGACAGTGGGATCCGTGGAGCAATATATTTTTTCCATATGCCGTTATTTTTAGGTGTGACGGGGTATTTTGTTCGCCGCAAGTTTTTGGATGGCGGTTTGGTGAATATTTTAAAAAAGTATCAATGGCGTATGATTATGCCCTACCTGCTGGCATTTGCAGCATACAGTCTGTATGCGTTATTCACCGCTTGGCAGGGAGAAGGGGTAAGTATTAAAACGGTGCTTGGGTTGATTCTCTATCCCTATTATCACCTTTGGTATATTCCTGCCGTTATAATATTCGTCATTTATACGCTTATTGCCTATCGGAATAATACATTATTGACCCTGGTGCTGGTATTGTCGTCTTTGTTAGCCATTGGATGGTATTGCTATGCCGATCTGCTCGAAGCAAAGTATGGCATGCTGAAATTTATTGGCGATAAGCGATTCTACTATTATTACGCTTTCTTCCTGTTGGGTTATCTCATGGCTGACAGGAGTCTCTCGTTATCGGGGTGGCTAACGCTGCCGCTGGTGGTACTGGCCGGTGGTTTGAGCTATTACCTGGCCGACGCCACGCTCGCTGATGCCACTGCCTGGTTTGTCTTTAACGTGGCGTTGCTGTTCCTGCTGGTGGGCTGGTGTAAGCATATCAATATGCAATCAGAAAATCTGATAGTAAAAATGGGCCAGGTTTCGCTGCCAATTTATCTTTGGCACGTAATGCCTATTATTATCATGGGCATGGTATTTGATGCCAATTCTCCGCAGTTTTATATTGCCACTGTCACACTTATCGCTTTACTGATAGGGGTGTTTATCAAGCTACGCGGGAAGAGCCACTTTTTTGACTCTTATTTCTACGGAGAACGTCTTAACTGGAAAAGTAAGCTGCAATAAAACAATCTGCACTATTTACGGCTGAAGGGACTCGGCCGGTATTTATCTCCCCCGATGGTTTCCGTTGCCTCATTTCTATTATACTGTCCTTACCGTTAGCGGGTTAGGGAGAGTGTTATGACTCAGGTTTGTATCGCCGCGTATGTCTATGGCGTAGTGCAGGGCGTGGGCTTCCGCTATAACACGCAGAGCAAGGCCAATGCGTTGGGGCTGACCGGCTATGCGCGCAATCTGGACGACGGTAGCGTGGAAGTGCTGGCCTGCGGTCAGCAGCAGCAAGTCGATGCCCTGGTGGCTTGGTTAAAAGCCGGAGGCCCTCGTGGCGCGCGCGTTGAGCGCGTCCTGGTGGAGCCTCGAGGCGTTGAGGCATTTAACGGATTTGATATCCGTTATTAGCCTGTCAGATGCATTTTACCGGTTTGGGGAGACCGGCAATTTTGGTGGCCTGCTTGGCTGGCCCTTTGGGAAACAGTCGGTACAGATAGCGGCTGTTGCCTTTTTCTTCGCCGTATTTTTGCGCCATGGCCTTGACCAGCATACGGATCGCCGGTGAGGTATTAAATTCCTGATAAAAGGCGCGCACAAAACGCACCACTTCCCAGTGGGCATCGGTCAGAACAATCTCTTCCTGTGCGGCCAACAGCGGCGCCAGGCTTTCATGCCAGTCGTCGCTGTTCTTCAAGTATCCTTGCGCGTCAGTGTCGATAACCTGACCTTCAAACTCCAACATACAGCCTCGATAATCGGTAATTCATCACGCCGCGCAGTTTAGCAAATTTTCGTCGCCATCAAAAACAAAGCCCCGCATAAGCGGGGCTGGAAAACGTTGTCGACTGAGGTTATCAGTTGCTGCGGGCGAAGCCCAGAATGCTCAACAGGCTGATGAACATATTGTACAGCGAAACATACAGGCCAACCGTTGCACGGATGTAGTTGGTTTCGCCGCCATGAATGATATTGCTGGTTTCCCACAAAATGGCGCCGGCAGAGAACAGGATAAACAGCGCGCTGATCGCCAAGTGCAGGGCAGGGATTTGCAGGAACAGGTTGGCTATCACTGCTACCAGCAGAACCACAAAGCCCGCCATCATCATGCCTGACAGGAACGACATGTCCTTACGCGTGGTCAGCACATAGGCAGAACAGCAGAAGAACACCAGGGCAGTACCACCCAACGCCAGCATGATCAGGTCACCGGCGCCGGCATTGAGGAACGAGCTAAGAATCGGTCCCAGGGTGTAACCCATAAAACCGGTCAACGCAAACGCCGCCAGGATACCTGCCGGGCTGTTGGCCAGCTTGTGGGTCAGGAACATCAGGCCATAGAAGCCGACCAGCATCAACAGCAGGCCCGGAGCCGGCAAGCCCAGCATGGTGCTGGCAGTGGCGGTCAACGCGGAGAAACCGAGCGTCAGCGACAGCAGGAAATAGGTATTGCGCAGCACTTTATGCGTGCTGAGCAACGAATCGCGCGAGGATGAGACGACAATGCGGTCCATAATGATCTCTCTTATCAGGTCATCACAAAATTAATCACGATGATAGGCAGCGCAAGCGTTTGATTAAAGTTTGTTTACCAATCTTTACCGTCAGTTATCATTGCTGCAACAACGCGCAAATTGCTGCTTTATTCAACGTCCGGCCGCCGCGTGCCGGTTTTTCGCGCGATCGCGTCGTGGCGGGCTTTACAAGCGAATCCACTGTGTTTATAGTGCGGCTCATTGCGGAGGGGTGGCCGAGTGGCTGAAGGCAACGGTCTTGAAAACCGTCGACGGGAAACCGTTCCAGAGTTCGAATCTCTGCTCCTCCGCCATAAAATTCAAACCCCGTGCTTCCTGGAAGCGCGGGGTTTTTCGTTTTTCTCACCCGCAGTCAGCGGGGGGCGACGATGCGCTCTCCCTGCGCGTCGAGCAGGTGGGTCAATAACGCAGTGCCGTGCCGGTCGACGCGGAACTCGCCGTAGCGTGCTTTTGAGAAGCGTTCAGCCTGACCTTCCGGGAAGAAGTAACTTGAGGTGCCGATATGTACCGCGTTGGCGGCAAGGCGATATTGCATCAGTACTTGTCCGGGTTGCAGCGTCTGCTGTTGATAGAATGCGGCGTCTACGGCATGGTGCCTGGCATCCAGTCTCACCACGATCTTGCCACTGCCGGCGGGAGGTGGGCAGTTATCCTGCGCACGACAGGTTTGACGCTGCTGGCGGATCTGCTGTTGCAACTGACGGCTCAGCGCGTAGTCCAGCGCCATATAATCACCTTGCATCAATGAGCGCGGGTCTACCGGCGCCAGCGCCAGGATCACCACCGTGCCCTGTTTCAGCGTCTGTTGTCGTTGATAAATTGCCTGATTAACGCCGGCCAGACTCAGTAATACCACCCCCATAAACAGCCATTTCAGCCGCTTATTCATGTGCATGACAGCCTCCAGACGTCGGTGGTAACGTTTTACGCACCACCGCCAGCAGCGCCAACAGCACGAGTCCGCTGACGACCAGCAGCAGTGATTTTTGCAGCAAGCTGATGCCAAGAAAATAGTACCAGTCGATCAGATATAACAACAGGAAGGCCGCGGCAGCGACCAATGATACATGGCGTCCCTGATAACGAGCCAGCAATAGCAGCGCCAGCCCTAGGCCGATGCCCGGCGCAAAAACGGCGATCGAACCACAGATAACGGCGGCCGGCAGCAGAATCGGCGTAGCCGGCGCAGCGGTTTTTACCGCATACCGCCAGGTTGCCGCGATCAGGCCGATGGCGATGCCGATACCCAGCATCATCGGCAGGTTGGCCTTGCTGGCGTTGCGCCAGAAGATAACGTCGAACATGTCGGCGTGAACGCTGGCAAGGCACGACAGCGCCAGCCCTGCCGGGATGCCGTAGCCCAGCGCGCCGATCATGCCGTGGCCGGCAACTGCCGGATATCGTTGCTGTCGATGCAGCACGGACAGCCAGCCGAACGTGACCGTGGCGCTTATTGCCAGCATCAACGCCGCGCTGGCGCTGGATGACCAATGGTGCTCGGCAAGGTAGGCGCCTGGCAACAGCAGGATCAGCGTTGAGACAGCACTGGCCATAAACCGATAGCTGCGATCGGGCATCAGCCACGCCATTCCGCCCAGCACCGGCAGCAACCACAGCGCGCGGCTGATATCGGCCGGCAGCCAGCGTGTTTCATCCAACATGTAAATGCCGACAGATAAACCGCAGCTGGCGGCGATGGCCCACGCCAGGCCGATCTGCCGTGTGCCGATACCGGGTTTGCGTAACAGCACGGCGGCAGGAATGGCAATCAACAGCGAAAACAGCATCAGCGACCCGCCGTCCAGCGAATCCAGTAAGCCACTGACGTAAAGCAGCAGCGCCAATAGTAATAATATGATCATTGCCGCCAGCCAGCCGCTGATGGCCAGCGCGATATGCAGGTACCACGGTAGCCTGTCCGACGGATTGCAGCGCATCAGCTGTTCGCTTTGCGCCGTGGTCAGCCATTGCCGCTGACGTAACGGTGCCAGTAGCTCGTCCCACTGATGGTGCGTTACGCCCGATAGGGCGGATTGAGACAGCGCCTGTCGCCAACGTAGCAACAGCGCTCCGCAGGCCAGCAGCCACAGCGCCATCAGTGCGCACATCGCGAATAACGGCCCGACCTCCCATGCCCGAGCCACCAGACGATAAATCAACGCACAGCCGAGCAGCATCAGGCTGGTTACGCCCAACGTCAGCATGCAGAGATCGGCCGCGCGCTGGCGATAATAGGCATATCCACCCAACAGTAGCAGCACCCACAGCGCGGCCGTCAATGCGGCAGAGGCGAAGAAGCGCCAGTCGGCAATCGCCTCAATCAACCGCAGCGTCAGGATCAGCAACACATATCCTGCCATCATCCACGACAGCCATCGGCGCGCTAGCCAGGAAGACGGCCGCGCACGAGCCGCCAACGCTTCACGCACGATCAGGCATAGCGATTGCACCAGCAGATAGCCGAGCAGCACGCTGTCGCCGTTGGCCCACCACGGGGGGGCCACGACATTTGCCGCCCAACTGGCGTAGTACAGTTGGAATGCCAGACTGGCTACCGCCCAGGCACACAGCCACAGGCCATTCTGGCGGCCAATCAGCGCCAGCGGCAACAACACGCACGCCCAGGTGAAGAACAGTTGCCAAGCGTCGGCGCCGGTTTGATAAACCTGGCCGTATAGCGCGAATAAACCACCGAAGCTTAATCCCACCGCCAGTAGCGCGCTGCGCGCGACGGCATCGTACCATCGTTGCCAAACTATCGTCGCCAGCGCCAGGATCAGCAGTTCAATCATCGCGAACCTGGCAAATACCGGCATGGCCTGCCAGTTGCTGGCGATAAAAAACACGCTGCCGGCTACCAGCGCCAGCAATCCCAATAGCGCCAGTGCCAGGGTGAGAAAGCTTCGCCAACCGGCGAGATCGGGCCGTACGTTACAGTACGCAAGGATGTGCTGATAGTTAGTGGGGGACAGCCGGGCGCTGGCCGGCGAGGTTGTCAGCAACGCCGGCAGGCTACGGCACAGCTGTTCCGCAGCCATGGTTGGCATGACTCGATGATGATGCGACGGGGGCATATTGACTTCCTTGCCGAGATGACGTTAAGCCTAGAGTAGCTCAGTGATACGTTTTATCGTAACACGGCATGGGCTAAATACGTCGGCGACGGCGTATCCTTACGCTGTCGATCGCGACCGTGGCGATACTGTTATTGATGCGGGATCGTTATGTCTGCGCTGATGCGTGCGCCATCGGCGTCAAATACCAGGCACTGTGCGGCGTCAAACCCGAGCTGCACTTTCTGGTACGGCAGAAAATGTGCATCGCCGGGCAACAGTATCTTGAAACCATCATGCCCGTGGCATTGCCCAAACAGATAGGTGTTATTACCGAGCCGCTCAACCACTTCGCAATGAAAATCCAGTCGCAACGGCGCATCGCCGGCGGTAGAGAGGTGTTCCGGGCGAATGCCGAGCGTTAGTGCATCGCCGGACTGCAGCTGCCGGGTAGACAATGCCAGCGTCAGCGTGCTGCCGTGCTCAATGGCGACGGTCAGCGCTTCCGGCGACCAGTTGACCACCGTCACCGGCAAAAAATTCATCTTTGGCGAGCCGATAAAACCGGCGACGAAGCGGTTGATCGGGTTGTAGTACAACGCCATTGGCGTACCCATTTGTTCCACCTTACCGTAATTCATCACCACGATCTTATCGGCGAGGGTCATCGCTTCAACCTGATCGTGGGTGACATACACCATGGTAGTTTTCAATTCCTGATGCAGTTTGGCAATGTGCAGGCGCATATCGACGCGCAGCTCGGCATCCAGATTGGACAGGGGTTCATCGAACATAAAGACCTTGGGGTTGCGCACAATGGCGCGGCCGATGGCGGTGCGCTGACGCTGACCGCCGGAAAGCTGTTTAGGTTTACGATCCAGCAAATGCGACAGCTGCAGCGTTTTTGCCACCATTTCGACCTGATGGCGGATCTGCTCTTTTGGCATTCCGTTGACTTTCAGCCCGTAACCCATGTTTTCGGCGACCGTCATATGCGGGTATAGCGCATAGGATTGAAACACCATCGCCACGCCGCGATGGGCGGGCGCCACGTCGTTGACCCGCTGGTCACCAATCAGCACCTCGCCTTCGCTGATATCCTCCAAGCCGGCGATCATGCGCAGCAGGGTGGATTTGCCACAGCCCGATGGGCCAACAAACACGGCGAATTCGCCGCCTTCAATATCTAGGTTGATATTTTGCAGCGTCACCGCGTTGCCAAAGCGTTTGGTGACATTCCTCAGTCTTATGCTGGACATCTGTCGATCCTTAGAAAGTTATCAGTGAACGCGTCGCCGGCATCGGCCATTTTTTGTTTGTTGTATTACGTATAACAAAAAAATCAAACTCGGCGAAAAGGGCTCGAAAGGCTTGAAATGACTATAACTGCGCGTTATCCCATGCCCTATCCCGCTGTTTCATTTCTGCAATCACGATCACAGATTGGCGATATTTGTATCGTGTTATCCGTGACATAAGCGTAGCGTATAACATCGAGAAAGGGCGAGGAGGTACTCTGTATTAGTGCAGATACAGCAAGGATCATATCCTGCTCGCACAAGGTTAAATCAAACGTAAAAATAAAAAATGTAATACCTTCACAAAGGGGCGTGGAATGAAAAGACATACCATGGGTGCACTGATTCTGCTGGCGCTGACCAGCCAATATGCCGGTTTTGCCGCAGCGGCCACCGGACAGCAACTGACGGTCTGGGAAGACATCAAGAAATCCGCCGGCATCAAGCAGGCGATCGGCGATTTTGAAAAACAGTACAACGTCAAAATCAATCTGCAGGAAATGCCCTATGCCCAGCAAATTGAAAAACTGCGGCTGGACGGGCCGGCTGGCATCGGACCTGATGTGCTGGTGATCCCCAACGATCAGTTGGGCGCCGCGGTGGTGCAGGGGCTGTTAACGCCGCTGAAGGTGGATCAGGCCAAGGTCGAAGCATTCACCAAGCCGGCAATCGCCGCCTTTACCATGGATAACACGCTGTACGGCTTGCCAAAGGCGGTGGAAACGCTAGTGCTGATTTACAACAAGGATCTACTGCCGCAGCCGTTGGCCACCCTGGACGACTACCATGATTTTTCCAAACGGCAACGGGCGGCGAACCAATACGGTCTGCTGGCCAAGTTTGATCAGATGTATTACAGCTGGGGCGTGATGGCTGCGATGGGCGGCTATATCTTTGGCCATAGCCAGAACGGCAGCGTGAATCCGCTCGACATTGGTCTCAATGCACCCGGCAGCATTGCCGCCGTCAATACGTTAAAAAAATTCTATGCCGATGGCCTGTTCCCAACCGGCATTATTGGCGATAGCGGCCTGAACGCCATTGACTCGTTATTTACCGAGCGCAAAGCCGCGGCAGTGATCAACGGTCCATGGGCGTTTCAGCCTTACGCCGATGCCGGTATCAACTATGGCGTAGCACCGCTGCCGAAGCTGGCCAACGGCAAGCCGATGAACGCCTTCCTGGGAGTGAAAGGTTACGTCATTTCCACCTGGAGCAAAGATCGCGCGTTAGCGCAGAAATTCATTGAATTTATCAACCAGCCTGAATATGTAAAAACCCGTTACCAGGCCACCAAAGAAATCCCGCCGCTGGTGGCGATGATTGACGATCCGCTGATTAAAAATGATGAACGGGCCAGTGCGGTGGCGATACAGGCCAGCGAAGCGACCGCCATGCCGGGGGTGCCGGAAATGCAGGAAGTCTGGGGGCCGGCCAATGCCGCGCTGGAGCTGAGCATGACCGGCAAGCAGCCGCCGGAAGCGGCGCTCAATGACGCGGTCAAGCAGATCAAAATGCAAATTGAGGCGATGCAGGCCAGCAATCAGTAACCATCTCATCTGGACGGGGGTACGCTCCCGTTAAATGAAGGAGCAGTGTGTGATTATCACTCCCAGCGAAAAACTAGCCGCAGACAAGGGCCGCAGCCACCATGCGCTGGCCGGCCTGCTGCTGGCCCTGATACCCGGTTTTGGTCAGTTCTATCACCGGCAGTGGGCGAAAGGGCTGATTTTCCTGATTTTGCTGAGCAGTTTTATTGGCGTATTTGATGATTTTCTTGCCGAAGGCTTATGGGGACTTTATACGTTAGGCGAACAGGTGCCGCGCGACAACTCGATATTCCTGCTGGCGGAAGGCATCATCAGCGTGTTGATCCTCGGCTTTGGGCTGGCGCTGTACCTGCTGTCGCTGCGTGACGCCTGGCTTAACGGCAAAAGGCGCGACGCAGGCCAGGCGCTTAACGGCGTGCGTCAGCAATACCGCATATTGCTGAGCGAAGGTTTCCCGTACCTGATGATTACCCCGGGGTTCATCCTGTTGGTGTTTGTGGTGATTTTCCCGATCCTGTTCGGTTTTTCGATCGCCTTCACCAATTACAACCTCTATCACACGCCGCCGGCCAAGCTGGTGGATTGGGTCGGGTTTAAAAACTTCGTCAATATTTTTACCCTGTCGATCTGGCGATCGACCTTCCTCGACGTGCTGCAATGGACGGTGGTCTGGACGCTGCTGGCCACCACGCTGCAATGCACCGTCGGCGTACTGTTGGCGATCCTGGTGAATCAGAAGGATTTACGCTTCAAACCGCTGATCCGCACCATTTTCATTCTGCCATGGGCGGTGCCGGGCTTTGTCACCATTCTGGTATTTGCCGGTATGTTCAATGATTCGTTTGGGGTGATTAACAATGCGATCCTGGCGTTCTTCGGCATTGCGCCAAAGGCGTGGATGACCGATCCGTTCTGGACCAAAACCGCGTTGATCCTGATGCAGACCTGGCTGGGGTTCCCGTTTGTGTTCGCCATGACCACCGGCGTGCTACAGGCGATCCCGGACGATCTGTACGAAGCGGCGACGATGGATGGTGCCAGCACCCTGACCAAGCTGCGCACCATTACGCTGCCGTTAGTGCTGTATTCGATAGCGCCGATCATCATCACCCAATACACCTTCAATTTTAACAATTTCAATATTATCTATCTGTTCAATAACGGCGGGCCGGCGGTAGCGGGTTCCAACGCCGGTGGAACCGATATTCTGGTGTCGTGGATCTACAAGCTGACGATGTCTTCCTCGCAGTATGCCATCGCCGCCACCATCACCATTCTGCTGTCGATTTTTGTGGTGGGGCTGGCACTGTGGCAGTTCCGCGCCACCAAATCGTTCAAAAACGACGACATGGCGTAAGGGGATCCTATGGCAACCTCAAAAAGCATCAAGCAAGAAAAATGGCTGCGGCTGTCGCTGTCCTGGTTGTTGATCGTCATGGTGTCGATCGTCATCATCTATCCGCTGATCTGGACCATTGGTGCATCGCTCAATGCCGGTAACAGCCTGCTTAGCAGCGCCATTATTCCGGAAAATCTGTCGTTCCAGCACTACGCCGATCTTTTCAACGGTAAGGTCAACTATCTGACCTGGTATTGGAATTCGATGAAGATCAGCTTTCTGACCATGGTATTGACGCTGATAAGCGTCAGCTTCACCGCCTACGCCTTTTCGCGCTTTCGCTTTAAAGGCCGTCAAAACGGCCTGATGCTGTTCCTGTTGCTGCAAATGATCCCGCAGTTTTCGGCGCTGATCGCCATTTTTGTGCTGTCGCAACTGCTGGGATTGATCAATAGCCACCTGGCGCTGGTGCTGATTTATGTGGCGGGCATGATCCCGATGAATACCTATCTGATGAAGGGCTATCTGGACGCCATTCCCAGGGATCTGGATGAGTCGGCGCGGATGGATGGTGCCGGCAATTTTCGCATTTTCATCGAAATCATCATGCCGCTCTCCAAACCGATTCTGGCGGTGGTGGCGCTGTTTTCGTTTACCGGCCCGCTGGGCGACTTCATTTTGTCGAGCACTATCTTGCGTACGCCGGATCAGTACACGCTGCCGATTGGCCTGTACAACCTGGTAGCGCAGAAGATGGGTGCCAGTTACACCACCTACGCGGCGGGCGCGGTGCTGATTGCGGTCCCGGTCGCCATCTTGTACCTGGCCCTGCAAAAGTACTTTGTCTCCGGCCTGACCTCGGGCAGCACCAAAGGATAATGCAATGCGAACCATCAAACCGTTGTTTTTAAGCATCAGTCTGGCGCTGGCGTTAGCCTCGCCAGGGGTATCAGCGGCGGATAGCGTCGTCATCAAGCCGTTGCTGAATGCGCCGTCTGACTTTATCAAGGGCGCTGATATTTCCACCCTGCAAGACGTGGAGCGGCATGGCGGCGTTTTTTATAACGAACACCATGTGCAGCAGGATCCCTTGGCGATTTTGAAGCATAACGGCGTCAATTACATACGTTTGCGTTTATGGGTTGATCCCAGTGATGGCGCCGGCCAGCGCTACGGCGGCGGCGATAACGATCTGGCCACCACGCTGGCACTGGCCAAGCGCGCCAAGGCACAGGGCATGAAAGTGCTACTGGATTTTCACTACAGCGATTTTTGGACCGATCCGGGCAAGCAGTTCAAGCCGAAAGCCTGGAATAGCATGACCTATACGCAGTTGACTACGGCGATCCACGACTACACGCGCGACACCATCGCCAGCTTTAAGCAGCAAGGTGTACTGCCGGACATGGTCCAGATCGGCAATGAAATCAACGGCGGCATACTGTGGCCGGAAGGAAAGAGCTGGGGGCAGAACGGCGGCGAATTTGATCGGTTGGCCGGTTTGCTGAACGCCGCCATCGCCGGGTTGCGGGAAAATCTCGATTCGCCGTCGCAGGTCAAAATCATGCTGCATCTGGCGGAAGGCACCAAGAATGACACCTTCCGCTGGTGGTTCGACGAGATAACCCGGCGCCAGGTACCGTTCGATGTGATTGGTCTGTCGATGTACACCTATTGGGATGGCCCGATCGCCACGCTGCAAAACAATATGAACGACATCAGCCAACGCTATGGCAAAGATGTGATCGTGGTGGAAGCCGCCTACGGTTATTCGTTGGAAAACTGTGATGATACCGAAAACAGCTTTTCTGCCAAGGAAGCCCAGGCGGGCGGTTATCCGGCAACGGTCCAGGGGCAGGCAGATTATATTCGCGATCTGATGCAAGGCGTTATTAACGTGCCCAACGGACGGGGGAAAGGCATATTTTATTGGGAACCTACCTGGATTGCAGTGCCTGGTGCCGGTTGGGCGACGCCGGTCGGTATGAAATATATCGGCGAATCAGGTAAGGACGGTAATGCCCGAGAGAATCAGGCGTTATTTGATTGCCAGGGTAAAGTTTTGCCTTCAATAAAAGCATTTAATTAATTGCGCGTATTTCGTTAATACCTTGGGTGGTTAATTTTAAGGAATCATGATGAACAAATTTCCTCCTTTGAATGCAAGGGCGCCCGGCCTATTGCATGGGGCAGACTATAACCCGGAGCAGTGGATTAATTATCCGGGAATGCTGGATAAAGACATTGAAATGATGAAGCAGGCACACTGCAACGTGATGTCGGTGGGTATTTTCAGCTGGGCGATGCTGGAGCCGGTAGAGGGAGAATATCAGTTCGCCTGGCTGGATGAGGTGATTGAACGGCTGTATGCACAGGGAATTTATGTTTATCTGGCGACGCCAAGCGGCGCGCGACCGGCGTGGCTGTCACAAAAATATCCGCAAGTGCTACGCGTCGGGCGCGATCGGGTGCCAGCGCTGCACGGTGGCCGGCACAATCATTGCCTGTCCTCGCCGGTGTATCGCCGCAAAGTGAACGAAATCAACCGTCAACTGGCGCAGCGTTATGCCGACCATCCGGCGGTGATCGGCTGGCACATTTCCAACGAATACAGCGGTGACTGCCATTGCAACCGTTGCCAGAGCCAGTTCCGTGTCTGGCTGCAACAGCGCTACCAGACGCTGGAAAAGTTGAACCAGGCCTGGTGGAGCACCTTCTGGAGCCACACTTACAGCGATTGGTCACAGATTGAATCGCCGGCGCCGCAGGGAGAAGTGTCGATCCACGGATTGAACCTTGACTGGCGGCGCTTTTGCACCGCGCAGGCCACCGATTTTTGCGCGCAGGAGATCGTGCCGCTGAAGGCCGCCAACCCGTCACTGCCTGCCACCACCAATTTCATGGAATATTTCTACGACTACGATTATTGGCAGTTGGCGCAGGCGATCGACTTTATCTCCTGGGACAGTTACCCAATGTGGCATAACCAGGAGGACGAAAGCGATCTGGCCTGCTATACCGCCATGTACCACGATCTGATGCGCACGCTAAAACAGGGCAAACCATTTGTGCTGATGGAATCCACGCCCAGCGTCACCAACTGGCAGCCCACCAGCAAGCTGAAAAAACCGGGGATGCACATTCTGTCGTCATTGCAGGCGGTGGCGCACGGCGCGGACTCGATACAGTATTTCCAATGGCGGAAAAGCCGCGGCTCGGTGGAAAAATTCCACGGCGCGGTGATCGACCACTCTGGTCGACTGGATACCCGCGTGGGGCAGGAGGTTTGCGAGCTGGGCCGTCTGCTGGCCGCCATGGCGCCAGTCGCCGGCAGCCGCGTAGAAGCGCAGGTGGCGGTGATATTCGATTGGGAAAACCGCTGGGCGCTGGATGACGCGCAGGGGCCGCGCAACAGCGGCATGCATTATGAGCGCACGGTCGCCGAGCATTATCGGCCGTTTTGGGAACAGGGCATTGCGGTGGATATCATCAATGCCGACTGCGATCTGTCCAGTTATAAATTGGTGATTGCGCCCATGCTGTACATGGTGCGTGACGGCTTCGCCGAACGGGCGGAAGCCTTTGTCAGCCAAGGGGGACAACTGGTGGTCACCTATTGGAGCGGCGTGGTCAACGACAGCGACCTGTGTCACCTCGGCGGCTTCCCCGGACCGTTGCGTAACGTGCTCGGCATCTGGGCGGAGGAAATAGACTGCCTGACCGATGAGGAAACCAACAGCGTGCGCGGCGTACCGGGCAATGCGCTGGGGTTGCAAGGCAGCTATCAGGCTCGTCATTTGTGCGAGCTGATTACGCTGGAAGGCGCCAGCGCGCTGGCGGTGTACGGCAGCGATTTTTATGCCGGTCGCCCGGCGCTGACGGTCAACAGCTTTGGCAACGGCAAGGCGTGGTACGTCGCTTCACGCAACGATGCGGCATTCCAGCGCGATTTCTTTGGCAAGATCATCGCCGAACTGGCGCTGCCCCGTGCGCTGGAAACCGTGCTGCCGCAAGGGGTGACGGCGCATCGGCGCAGCGACGGCGAGAGTGAGTTCATCATCGTGCAAAACTACAGCGATCGCGCCAAGAGCGTAACGCTGCCGGCGATATACCAGGATATGTCGGACGGGGAAACGCTGCAGGGTGAGCTGCCGCTGGGGCCATGGGGCTGCCGCGTTATTACCCGTCGGTTGGATTAAGCGATTACCGCAGCGCCCGTTCATTTGAACGGGCGTTTTTTTATGTGTGTTTGCAGGAGATAACGATGGTCAGCTTGAAAGCCTTTATTCACTATTTCTCTCACCCGCCAAAACCGGCGGCAGTCAATAATGTTGATGACGACTATTTGGCGTCGCTGATGCGCTGTCTTGGCGGTAGGGATAATATTGTTCACGTCGATGCCTGTATTACCCGTTTGCGGGTTAAGCTCAGGCAATTATCCGCGCTGGATAGCGAAGGGTTACAGCAGGCAGGAGCGCTGGGGGTGATTATTATCGGCCAGGAGGTACACGCTATTTTCGGCAAGCAGTCAGACAATCTGCGACAATTATTGGAACAGCGATTCGCGGTAAAGCATGCGGATTAAAAAAACGTGGATAACCGCCAATAACGGTTATCCACGGCTGACATTAACCGGAGAGCATCGTCAAAAATAGAGATGAGGGTAGGACTAAAACAGGTCATATCGTTTAACAGAAACGGCTTACCACCAGGCTTCAACCTGAACGCCGAAATTCCAGGTATCGCTTGCCGTACCATCCTGGAAGGATTTGCCCTGTTCGGAATCATTCATATAAGAAGCAAACACCCGCAGTTCCGGCCGCGACATGAAGTCCGGCCCATCCGCCAGTCCCAGCGCCACGGTGTATTTTTCACCCCCCTGTTTGTAGTGGCTACCGTCCTTGTTGTCATCTTTCTGATAAAAGCCGCCGACTTCGCCAATGGCGCGAACATAATCGGTGAACTGATACTGCGCGCGACCAACCAGCGAAATCAGGCGGCTTTTGTCGATATATTCGCTGATGTCATTGGCTGAGCCCCAGGTCAGAACGTGATTGAGGGAGAACTTGTCGGTAATCGGGATCAGCCCGGTATTGATGACGCGATAGCCGGTGGCGTCGTCGGTTTTGTTCCAAACGTCATACCAGCCACCGCCCTGGGAAATCATGTTTTGCGCCAGTCCCTTGGTGGCGTACTGCAACACCGTTTTGTTGTAGCCGCCCAGCATGTCCTGGCTTATCTCGCCGGTCAGCATCACGCCGTTTTCCGCGTCGTACAGGCCGCCATACTGCTTTTGCTTGTTGGTCGGGTTCGGCATGGCGTAATCAATGCCAAACTCGGTCCAGGCACCGGCCCACGGTTTCCAGCCGGCATAGCGCAGATCGAGGTAATTGATGTTGAGATCGTTGTCGTTATCTACCCGATAGTCCACGTCGTTGCCATCGCCGCGGATCCAGGCGACGGAGACGGCACCTGGCCCGAAGCTGAGGTTTTCCACCCCGGCACCGGCGCCGGAAATGTTCCAGTATTTGGTATCGATGATGTGCAGGTCATGACGTTGGTAGTAACGTTTTCCGCCCCAGATCACCGCATTCGGATCGCCGGGGATCAGCCCCTTGATCTGCACGTTCAGCTGGCGTAGGCCAAATTCGGCATCGTCGTTCAACGTGCTTTCATTGTCATTGGAACCGTCGGAAACCATGCTGACCATGCTGTTGACATAAAAACTGACGTCGTTCTTTTTATACACTTCGGCGCCCAGCTCGATCTCGCCGTAGGTGTCAGATTCATTGCCAAGACGGCCAACCTTGTTCTTTTGCCACTCCTCCAGACCACCATCGCGAGAAACGCCAACCCCTGATCGTAAATAGCCATGAAAATCAATGGCAAAAACGGCAGGAGCGGTGAGTGCCATCGCCAACGCCACGGAAACGCTACGCAGTTTTGTGTTCATGTATGCCTCTTTATATTTTTGTAATACGTTCACATAATCGAGGCTATAAAATGACTAATTGTAAAAACGTACAATTGAATAATTAATTTATTGTGATTTAGTGCAAACAAAACAGCGGGATTTGTTACGATAAGTGAGTGCGATCACTGATTGCCATAATGTGAACGAATAACTTTCATGGTGTTTTTGTTGACTGTGACAGGGGTAACTGTGTCGAAGGTGAATAGCCTGTTACAATCATCGCAGAGCAACCGTAGGGAATTGATGATGAAGTCCAAAAGCACGACGTTAGAGGATGTCGCCCGCCATGCCGGCGTGTCTTACCAAACCGTTTCCAGGGTATTGAACAAGTCGGCCAACGTATCTGAAGCCACGCGCCGCAAGGTTGAGCATGCCATCGAAGCGTTGCGCTACGTCCCCAATCGGCTGGCGCAACAACTGGTCGGCAAGCAGAGCCGTACGCTAGGACTGGTGACCATTTCGCTGGCGTTGCACGCGCCTTCGCAGATTGCTGCGGCGGTCAAGCGTTACGCCAATGCCGAGGGCTACCAGGTGTTGATCTCGATGATCGATGAGAACGTCAATCATGAAGTGCAGGATGCGATCAACGAACTCAAGTCGCAGCGGGTTGAGAAGGTTATCATCAACGTGCCGCTGGAAACCGCAGCGGCAGAAAAGATCGCCGCTGATAACGATGACATCATTTGTCTGTTTCTTGACGTCGATCCTTACAGCTCGGTGTTTAACATCTCGTTCAATCCTGCCGACGGTACCCGCGCCAGCGTTAAATACCTGTATGAAATCGGCCATCGGGATATCGCGCTGCTGGCCGGGCCGCAGCACTCTATTTCCGCCAACCTGAGGTTGAAGAACTGGCTGGAGGCCTTACAGGATTACGCTCTGCAACCGGTCACTGTGCTGCATGGTAATTGGGACGCGCAGAGCGGTTACGCCGGCGCGCTGCAAATGATGCGCGAAACGCCGCAATTTTCAGCGGTATTGGTGGCCAACGATCAGATGGCGCTCGGGGTGCTAAGCGCTTTTCATCAGAACCAGCTGTCGATCCCAGGGAAAAAATCGGTGATTGGCTATGATGACGCCTATGAGAGCGCCTTCTTCCACCCGGCGTTGACCACGGTGTCACTGGATCTGGATTTACAGGGCAGGGAGGCGGTGCGGCGGATCCTCAGCGCCAGCGACGACGAAATGCAGCGTTCTTCTTCCATTTTGCCGGCCAAACTGGTTATTCGCCAGTCCAGCGGGCCGAAGGAACGCTGTCAGCAAGACCTGCAGCAGATTGCCGACCAGTTGCGGCAGCTTGCCCACCAGCTTAGCCAGTGATTTTCGCTTGCCCCAGACCGAACGTCGGGGCAGCATTTCCCCGCAAATATCTCATCGCTAAACGGCAAAAACACGCCACTCTCACATAAATAGATACAACGATTCATTATAATCAAAACCTCGTTTTATAAAAATGGAGAGGTAGATCGTCGCCATCTTTCCGTCACTGCCACCCGGTGTGGCGTGCTGGCAAAAATGGCAAGGTTTTGCTGCGCTCATCTCCCTATTTTACCGGTAGGTTCCATAGCACCACGGGACGTTTCCCGTCATGTGGCCATGAGGATGACAGCAATGAATACTCGCCAGATAGGGCTGAAAAACTATCTTGCCTACGGCTCGGGGGATTTTCTGGGGGCGGGAACCACCGCGCTGACTGCGGCCTGGCTGCTGTACTTTTACACCACCTTTTGCGGGCTCAGTCCGATCGAAGCGACGTTTATTTTCGCCATGGCCAGAGTGCTGGATGCGCTGGTCAGCCCGTTGATGGGCTACCTGACCGACCATTTTGGCTCGACCTGGCTCGGCAGGCGCTTCGGCCGCCGCAAATTCTTCATTCTGCTCGGCATACCGCTGGTATTCAGTTATAGCCTGATGTGGGTTGGCGATATGAGCTATGGCTATTATCTGCTGACCTACCTGTTTTTTGACGTGGTATACACCTCGATTCTGGTGCCTTATGAAACGCTGGTGCCGGAAATGACCGATGATTTCAAACAAAAAACCAAGTTCTCTGGCGCGCGCATTGCGTTGGCGCAGCTTTCCGCCATCCTGGCCGCGTTCCTGCCGGGTATGCTGCTGAGCTATTTTGGTAAAGACAATCCGATCTCGTTCTTCTATGCCAGCCTGGTGTTTTCAGTGATCTGTGCGCTGGTATTGACGCTGGTCTACTGTTTCACCTGGGAGCGGCCGCCAGAGAAGAAATCTGCCGCAGCGCTGGAAGCCGAGCGGCAGAAACTGACGCTGTGGCAGAGTCTGCGTCGGCTGGGCATTGAACTGAGCTCCACCTTGCGCATTCGCATTTTTCGCCAGCATCTCGGCATGTATCTTGGCGGCTATATCGCACAGGACGTGTTCAACGCGGTGTTTACCTATTACGTGGTGTTCGTGCTGATGCAAAGCGCTTCGGTGGCCTCCAATCTGATGGGCACCATGGCCATCATGCAGTTTATTGCCGTCATTGCCATGATCCCTCTGTGCATTCGCTTTGGCCCGGCGCCCAGCTACCGCATGGTAGTGGTGCTGTTCGGCCTGAGCGCCATGTCGTATGCGCTGTTGTACTACGCCAATCTCAACGACGTGTTCTCGCTGTTGCTGCTGGTGTCGGCCCTCGCCGGTCTTGGGCGCGGCGGTATCAACTATGTACCATGGAATATTTACACCTACATCGCCGACGTTGACGAAGCGATCACCGGTCAACGCCGCGAGGGCATTTTTGCCGGCATTATGACGCTGTCGCGCAAAGCGTCCCAGGCCGGGGCGGTGATGCTGGTGGGTATCATGCTGCAATATTCCGGCTTTGTTTCCGGTCATAGCGTCCAGCGGCCGGAGGTGAGTCACACCATTTTAATGGTGCTGTGTTTTGGCACCGTGCTGGTGTTGAGCATCGGTTTCCTGATTTCCCTGCGCTTTAAACTGAATCTGGACACCCACCGGGTGTTACGCGAGGAAACGGTAAAAATGCGTGTTGCCGGCGACGTGGTACCGGAAAACATTAGCCCGCCGGCGCGCGAGATTATCGAGACGCTGGCGGGGATGCCTTACGAGTCGCTGTGGGGCAACAACAACATTGGCTATCTCAACCGCAACAAGCCGGCTGCCGCAGCGCTGCCGTCACGGCCCAGTGCGCGTGGCGTCGCCGGCTTGACTCACTACAAGTAATGATGATTTTGAGGATTACGTTATGTTGGTCTATCCCGTAAAACACAGTCCGTTATTGCGCCAGCCTGAGCGTTTCATCAGCCGTGATACGCTGCATGCGCTGATCGGTCGCCTGGTGGATAATCTGGTAAACATCACCGATGTGGACGGCGAATTCTTGCTGCGGCTGGATGATGGTCGGGTGATTGATACCAAAGGTTGGGCCGGGTGGGAGTGGACACACGGCGTTGGTCTCTACGGTATCCTCCAGTACTATCAACAGACCGGTGACGATAAAATGCGTGCCATTATTGACGACTGGTTCAGCGCACGCTTTGCCGAAGGGACGCCGACCAAAAACGTCAACACCGTCTGTCCGTTCCTGACCTTGGCCTACCGCTACGAAGAAACCGGTGATTCGCGCTGGTTACCGTATCTGGAGCGCTGGGCTGAATGGGCAATGTACGAAATGCCGCGCACCGAACGCGGCGGCATGCAGCATGTGACGCTGGCGGAGGAAAATCATCAGCAACTGTGGGACGACACGCTGATGATGACGGTGCTGCCGTTGGCTAAAATCGGTCGCTTGCTGAACCGCCCGGCGTATATCGAAGAAGCCAAGTATCAGTTTCTGATCCACACCCAGCATCTGATGGAGCGGGAAACCGGGCTGTGGTTCCATGGCTGGACCTTCGACGGCAAACACAACTTCGCCAAGGCGCGTTGGGCGCGCGGCAACAGCTGGCTGACCATCGTTATCCCCGAATTCCTCGACCTGCTGGATTTGCCGGAACATGACGCGACGCGTCGTTTCCTGCTGCAGGTGTTGCAGGATCAGGTGGCGGCGCTGGCCAGCTGTCAGCATGACAGCGGTTTATGGCATACGCTGCTTGACGATCCGCATTCATATCTGGAGGCCTCGGCCACCGCCGGCTTCGCGTTCGGCATGCTGAAGGCGGTACGTAAACGTTATATTGGCGAGCAGTATGCCGAGGTGGCGGCCAAGGCGGTAAAAGGCGTCATTGAACAGATCAATGGCGAAGGGGAGCTGTTGCAGGTGTCGTTCGGCACCGCAATGGGCAAGGATTTGGCGTACTATCGTCAGGTGCCGCTGACCTCGATGCCATACGGCCAGGCGATGGCGATCCTGTGCCTGAGTGAATATCTGCGCGTTTACCTGTAACCACCGCTGCTTGAACCACGTGCGCCGAACGGCGCGCGTGGGTTTATCCAACGCTTTCAATTCTGTGATCGTTCTCATCCGCATCTGCTGAATTCTGCCAGCGTCATATATCTCCCGGCACTCAACCGAAGGTCAGCGTTGACCAGACTTCCTAGACTCGCGTTTTATCTGCGGCCCTACGG
The DNA here is from genome assembly GCF_041448735.1 of Serratia odorifera. Lineage (NCBI taxonomy): Bacteria > Pseudomonadati > Pseudomonadota > Gammaproteobacteria > Enterobacterales > Yersiniaceae > Serratia > Serratia odorifera. Next base: position 485,678 of record NZ_JBGMUT010000001.1, read on the forward strand.
TTCCGGGTTGCGCCGCGTGACAATAGACAAAGGAAGACAGGATGAATAACGCGATTTGGTTGGGAATACTCTGGCATCTGGTTGGCGCCGCCAGCGCCGCATGTTTTTACGCGCCGTTCAAACAGGTCAAACGCTGGTCCTGGGAAACCATGTGGTCGATCGGCGGACTGGTGTCCTGGCTGATCCTGCCGTGGAGCATCAGCTATTGGCTGCTGCCGGACTTTTGGCACTATTACGGCTCCTTCAGCGCGGCGACGCTGTTGCCGGTGTTTCTCTTTGGCGCCATGTGGGGCATCGGCAACGTCAATTACGGTCTGACGATGCGCTACCTCGGCATGTCGATGGGCATTGGTATCGCCATCGGTATTACGCTGATCGTCGGCACCTTGATGACGCCGCTATTGCAAGGGCGTTTCATGCTGCTGTTCGGTACGCCTGGCGGATTGCTGACGTTGCTGGGGGTGCTGGTGGCGTTGATTGGTGTCGGCGTGGTCAGTTATGCCGGTCTGTTGAAAGAACGGGCGCTCGGCATTCGCGCCGAAGAGTTCAACTTGAAGAAAGGCCTGGTGCTGGCGGTGATGTGCGGTATTTTCTCGGCCGGCATGTCGTTCGCCATGGACGCCGCCAAGCCGATGCATCATGCCGCGGCGGCGGTCGGCATCAGTCCGCTGTATGTAGCGTTGCCGAGCTACGTGGTGATCATGGGCGGCGGGGCGGTGATCAACCTCGGTTATTGCCTGGTGCGCCTGGCGTGCAAAAAAACGCTGTCGCTGCGGGCTGATTTCTCGTTGGCCAAACCGTTGCTGCTGGTCAACCTGCTGCTTTCTGCCCTGGGCGGCCTGATGTGGTATCTGCAATTCTTTTTCTACGCCTGGGGACATGCGCGCATTCCGGCGCAGTATGACTATATGAGCTGGATGCTGCATATGAGTTTCTATGTGCTGTGTGGCGGCATTGTCGGTCTGCTGCTGAAAGAGTGGCGCGCCGCCGGCAACAAACCGCTGCGGGTGCTGGTGCTGGGGGGATTGATCATCATTCTGGCTGCCAATATCGTCGGGTTGGGCATGGCGTACTGAAGCGAGCGCCGCCAGCGTGACGGGTTACCTTGGGCAGACGCCTGCGGCGATAAACTGCTGGCGATATTCCCTTGGAGTCATACCGGCTTCGCGGGCGAACACTACCGAAAAGTAATTGCTGTCTTCAAAACCGCAGCGCGCGGCGACTTCGCCGATCAGGTAGTCGCTGCGTCGCAGCAGGCGCTTGGCCTGACACAGCCGTAGCTGACGCAGATAGTGGCTGATGGTCATGCCGGTTTGCTGGCGGAACAGCAGCTTCAGCGCCCGCTCGGTCAACTGGTGGCGTGCGCAAAATGCCGCCAGGTCGAAATGATCCTCAATGCCATTTTGCAGCGCCGCCATCAGCAAATCCAGCTGCTCGCCATCCGGCAACAGATAGGCGTCGTCTACCGCGTAGCGATAACGCTTCAGGACGATGGCCAGTTGCAGCAACAGCGCTTCGGTGAGCTGAATCGATAGCGTATCGGTTTTGCGACTCTCCTGCGAAAGCTGGGCGACGATCGGCCGCGCCAGATTCATGCCCTGGGTGGTCAACCGCCAGTAGCGCGCATTTTGCGGGTCAAACGGCGGCAGCAGGTGGTCCCACTGTGCGCCGAAGCGCAGCCGTTCCGGACAATAGATAATGTTATCCAGCACCAGATCGTTCACCGATTCATAGCTGTGGCAGTCGCTGGCCTGAATGTAAAAGATGTCGCCGCAGGTAATGCGATAGGGATGATCGTTCAGCACGTGCAGGCCGTTGCCGCGCCAGACGATGACGATTTCATAGAACTGATGGGTGTGCGGCGCGAACCCTTGCTGCGGGTAACGTTCCGCCACCGCCACCGGCATTTGCGGCGATATCAGATAATCACGGCTTTCAAGCAGCAGGGGTCGCATGATTCAGCGTTCTCACCATCGAAAAGGGGGGAACATTATTACTTGAAATCGCAGGCATTAGGTTGATGAACGACGTATTTTTTAATTTTCACCGTTGACCGCGCAAGGTGCGGGGCGGGCAGGCAAATTCGCGTTTGAACAGGGTGGAAAAATGATTGCTGTCGCCAAACCCGCAGCAAAAGGCAATATCGGTGACGCTGGTGTCGCTATGGCATAACAGATGACGCGCCTGCAACAGGCGTAAATGCGTCAGGTAGCGCTGCGGCGTCATATTGGTGTGATTCTTGAGCTGGCGGTGCAGGGTGCGCAGCGGGATACCGAAGCGCTCCGCCAGTTCACTCCAGTCAATCGGCTCGGCGTAATGCGTCTGGAGCCAGTCGAGCAACTGGTGTAAACGCCCTTGTTGATCGTCGCCGCGTGCCGCCATACACCCTTGACGCAATTGCACCAGCAGTTGCATGAACAGACTTTCATGCAGGGCGATCTCTTCGTTGCACTCTTGCTGCGGGGCGACCATCAGACGGTTGATCAATGGTTTGATCTGTTGCAATACCTGTTGGCCGATACGCCAGTGTGCCGGGTAGACGCCGTTGCATTCCCGTGGCAGGAAATGTTCGACGCCGGACAAAAATCGAAAGGCGTCAGGCGCACGGAACAGTACGTTGGTCAGGAATAAACCGTTGGTCTGCTCAAACAGATGGCGGTCATGATCGCGGACAAAGCACACGCTGCCGCTGTTGAGCGTATAGGGATGTCCATTGAAAACGTGCACGCCGGCGCCTTGCTCAACGATGACGATTTCATAAAATTCATGGTGATGTTCTGGAAATGCCGGCTGAGGTGCCCGCGGTTCAATTGCCACCGGCTGATAGCCGGAAGGGAAAAAATCACGGCTGTGCAAAAGCGTCATCTTGCCCTCCTGAATAAAAACGTGCCGCACAATTGCCGCACGACATTACTCAGCGAGTGTATGAGATGGCTGGCACAGGAACCTTAAAGTTTTGACCGGAAACGGCGCTTAGGCGGTCGCTTTTTCAAGAATGTTACGAGAATGTTTAAAAATGTGTGCAAGGTCACAACCCTTCGGCACCCGAGCCGGGGAGTTGGGCGGGGAAACCAGATAAAAACGCGCCGGCTGGTGTTCCAATCTATTGTTATCAGTAATAACTCGTCGCATCCTCGTTCCAAATGGTACAAAATGTTTCCAACGTGATCGGGACTGTAGAATAAACTCATGCAGAAAAAAATGGTGGTGGCTTCGGCCTTGGTGTTACCGGTTATCTTGTCGACGTCAGCGCGCGCGGCGCAGAGTTCGCCAGAGCAGGAAAGTACGCTGGTGGTTTCAGCCAAGCGCGACGGGCTGTCCGAACTGAGTACGCCGGCTGCGGTCAGCGTGGTGAATGGCGAGCAGATGCGCGATGCACGGCCGCAAATCAACCTGTCGGAAAGCCTGGGCAGCGTGCCGGGCCTGCAGATACAAAATCGCCAGAATTACGCACAGGATCTGCAACTGTCGATACGCGGTTTCGGCGCCCGTTCGACCTATGGCGTGCGCGGCGTGCGGATCTATGTCGACGGTATTCCGGCCACCATGCCCGATGGCCAGGGGCAGACGTCGAACATCGATCTCAACTCGGTCGACAAGGTCGAAGTGCTGCGCGGGCCATTTTCCGCACTGTACGGCAACGCTTCCGGCGGCATGATGAACGTCGAAACGCAAACCGGCCGCCAGCCCAACCAGTTGGAAAGCGGCATGTACACCGGCAGCGACGGCACCTGGCGCTATGGCGTCAAGGCTACCGGTGCCACCGGCGACGGTAGCCAGAGCGGCGATGTAAATTACGCCGTTTCCGCCACCCGCTTTACGACCCAGGGCTATCGCGATCATAGCGGGGCACGCAAGAATCTCGGCAATGCCAAGCTGGGGGTGCGCATTGACGATGTCAGCACGTTGACGTTGCTGTTCAACAGCGTCGATCTCAAGGCCAACGATCCTGGCGGTCTTACCGCCGACGAATGGCATGAAAATCCACGGCAGGCGCCGCGCGCCGAACAGTACAATACGCGTAAAACCTTATCGCAGACGCAGGCCGGGTTGCACTATCAGCGGCAGATCGGCAGCGATGACGATCTCAGCGTGATGATGTATGCCGGCGAGCGCGAAACCACACAATATCAATCGATTCCGCTGGCGGTGCAGCAACGCAGCCCCCAGCACCCAGGCGGAGTGATCGAACTGGCACGGCATTATCAGGGGATCGACACGCGCTGGACGCATCGTGGCCAGATTTCCGCCGTGCCCTATACCCTGACCGGCGGCTTGAACTATGAAACCATGAGTGAAAACCGCAAAGGTTATGAAAACTTCACCATGGTCAATGGCGTAACCGAATTGGGGACCAAGGGGAATTTGCGGCGTGATGAACGCAACCTGATGTGGAATCTGGATCCGTATCTGCAAACCTCATGGCAGTTGACACCGCTCCTGACGCTGGACGCCGGCGTGCGTTTTAGCAGCGTCAATTTTGATTCCAACGACCATTATATTACCGCCGGCAATGGCGACGACAGCGGCAGCGCACGCTATCACCAGTGGTTGCCGGCCGGCTCGCTGCGTTACACGCTGGCGGATGGCTGGAATGCCTATCTTTCTGCCGGTCGTGGCTTTGAAACGCCAACCATCAATGAACTGTCTTATCGCCCGGATGGTGAGCCGGGGATGAATTTCGGCTTGAAACCGGCGACCAGCGACTCGATAGAGCTTGGCAGTAAAGCCCGCATTGGCAATGGCTTGCTGAGCGCAGCGCTGTTCCAGACCGACACCAAAAACGAAATAGTGGTGGCCGAAAGCCGTAATGGCCGCAGCAGCTATAAAAATGCCGGGCAGACGCGGCGCCGTGGGCTTGAGCTGGCGCTCGACCAGCAGTTTGGCGAAGCCTGGCAGTTAAAAATGGCCTGGACGCTGCTGGATGCGCGCTATCGTAACTCGATATGCGGCGATGCGCAGTGTTCCGGCGACAAAACCATTCCCGATGGCAACCGCATGCCGGGCATTGCACGCAACATGGGCTATGCGTCGCTGGGCTGGGCGCCGCCGGAAGGCTGGTACGCCGGGGCGGAAGTGCGCTACATGAGCGATATTCAGGTCAACGATCAAAACAGCGAGCAGGCACCGTCCTATACCACGGTTGGCGTGAATACCGGCTACCGTTATCCACTGGGCAACTGGATGTTTAACCTGTTTGGTCGGGTGGACAATCTGTTTGACCGTGAGTATGTCGGCTCGGTTATCGTTAATGAAGGTAATGGTCGTTATTATGAACCGGCGCCGGGTAGAAATTGGGGTGCTGGGCTTAGCGTTGCCTATAGCTTTGAATGACGACCATTGCCAACGCTGCCGGTGAGGTCAATTAAGCCAAGCGGGGTACCCCGCTTTTGGTTGCGCAGTTTTTAACCGATATATAAAAATGCAATCTTGCCTGATTTTAGCTAACCTTTTGAAATATATTAAAAAATAAATTTTTATGGTTGGCGCGGATTCGCGTGATATAGTGCAGTTGTGCCGTTGAGAAACAATGTAGATTAAAAATATTTACATTTTAGTAACGCGCTGGAGTTAAATGTCATTATACTGTAATTATCTGGCGGTAGTTTTACACGGTGCACAGCTGAAGCTGTAAATAACACTGCGGGGATCGCTAATGGTAAAGTCCTTGTTTGGGCGAATGATAAAAAATAATCTCACCTCCCTGATTTCTCGTTGTAACGAGGGTTCTCTCTCCGACTCTCAATTTCTCGCCGTTAGCTACCCTTTCCTGCAGAATTTTCGTTACTACGCCGTTTTGTCCGCAGCACATTTTATTCTCTCTCCGTCCGGTGAAGCTCGGCACAGCAATGTTGCCGTGCGTTCACTTCATTCATTGGCTTATATTGGCTCGAAGGAGGCCAAAACCTAATACGTGTGTGAAACATTAATCGCGCGGCAATAGCCGATGCGGTAGGTGAAACAAACTGTAAGGTGCCACTATGGGAAGACAGAAAGCAGTGATCAAAGCACGTCGTGAAGCGAAACGCGTAATTCGTCGTGACGCTCGTAGTCATCGCCAGCTTGAAGAAGAGTCCGTAACCTCGCTGGTACAAATGGGTGGTGTTGAGTCTATCGGCATGGCGCGAGACAAGCGCGATAGCTCCCCCATCGAGGCACGAACCGAAGCTCAGGGTCATTACTTATCAGCCATAGAAAATAAGCAGTTGATTTTTGCCACCGGTGAAGCCGGCTGCGGCAAGACCTTCATCAGCGCCGCGAAGGCGGCAGAAGCCCTTATTCATAAAGAAATCGATCGGATTATCGTTACACGTCCGGTGTTACAGGCGGATGAAGATCTCGGTTTCCTGCCGGGGGATATCTCTGAAAAATTCGCTCCATATTTCCGGCCGGTATACGACATTCTGCTCCGTCGCTTAGGCTCTTCATTTATGCAATATTGTCTGCGGCCGGAAATCGGTAAAGTGGAAATTGCGCCGTTTGCCTATATGCGTGGACGCACCTTTGAAAATGCGGTGGTTATTCTGGACGAAGCGCAGAACGTGACCGCCAGTCAAATGAAGATGTTTTTGACCCGTCTGGGCGAAAACGTCACGGTTATCGTCAACGGTGACGTCACCCAGTGTGATTTGCCACGCGGGGTGAAATCTGGCCTTAGCGATGCGCTGGAGCGCTTCGAAGAGGATGAGATGATCGGTATTATCCGTTTTGATAAACAAGATTGCGTACGTTCTGCCCTGTGCCAACGTACGCTCCATGCCTACAGTTAACCTCCCTATCGCCTAATGAAAAGGTCGCTTCGGCGGCCTTTTTTATCGCTGGCGGTTATCGCCGTGTTGTTGAGCTATTGTGTAATATTTTGTGGTTTTTTGTGTAGAAAACAGGTTGCTTCTTCGTTAAATATTATCGACAGGGCGGATGCCGCTATCGGCATGCGGAATATTGGCTATGATTGTGCTGATGCAAAAATGAAATACATCATTCTGATTCTATTTATTTTATGCGTTGTTTATGTTCATTATCGCGGACGGGTACGCTATGGTTTTTGGCGCCAGCTTGCCGATCATTCAACCTTCACCGCGCCGCTGAACGTTTTTATGTATCTGTTTTCTCGCGCGCCAACCACGCCGTACCTGTCCGTGGCGCAGTTTCCCGAACTGGCGGTGTTGCAAGAGCATTGGCAGACTATTCGCGCAGAAGGGCAGCAACTATTGGCGATACAGCAGATCAAGGCGTCTGACCAGTATAACGATGCGGGTTTCAATTCGTTTTTCAAAACCGGCTGGAAACGTTTTTATCTGAAATGGTATGAAGATAGCCATCCGTCGGCGATGACGCTGTGCCCGCAGACCACCGCGTTGCTGCGTGGCCTGCCGTCGGTGAAGGCGGCGATGTTCGCCGAATTGCCGGACGGCAGTCGCTTGCCGCGTCACCGCGATCCCTATGCCGGTTCGTTGCGTTACCATCTGGGGCTGATTACCCCCAACGACGATCGCTGTTTTATTGAAGTTGATGGTGAGCGGTATAGCTGGCGCGACGGCGAAGGGGTGATGTTCGACGAAACCTATTTGCACTACGCGGAAAATACCAGCGGCCAAAACCGTCTGATACTGTTTTGTGATATTGAACGGCCAATGCGCTATCGCTGGACGCAGTGGGTTAACCATTGGTTGGGCCGTAACCTGATGAGTGCCGCCACGGCACCCAACGAACAGGGCGATCGCACCGGCGGCGTCAATAAGATATTTAAATACATTTACGCCATTCGCAAGGTTGGCAAACGTCTTAAAGCGTGGAACAAGACGCTGTATTACATCATTAAATGGCTATTGTTTGGTGGCATTGCTGCCGGGATCTTCTTCGCGTTGTGATAGCGGGGCGCAGCGCGTGCGCCCACACAGCCTCGGTTGAGCGTCAGGCGAAGATGGTCATCATATAGGCGGCGAACAGCGCCAGGTGCGCAGTGCCGTTCAGTACGTTGGTACGACCGGTGGAAAACGAAATCTGGCACAGGATCAGCACCGTCAGCATTACCACCATATGCGGCGGTTGCAGGCCGAAAATCAGCGTCTGGCCAGTCAGGGTGGCGATAATGGTCACCGCCGGTACGGTGAGGGAAATGGTTGCCAGCACCGAGCCAAAGAACAGATTCATGGCGCGTTGTACCTGGTTGTTGAGCACTGCACGCAGGGCACCGAGACCTTCCGGCGACAGGATCAGCAACGCCACCAGGAAGCCGGTGAACTGCGTTGGCGCGTTCAGTTTGTTCAGCAGTCCTTCCAGCGGTCCGGCGTTGAATTTGGTCACTGCGATAACCGCCACCAGATGCACGATCAGCCAACTGGCATGCCACAGGCTGCTATGCGAAGAGGGTTTGCCGTGGTGCGGGTCGCCATCGTCGTCTTCATGCTCATAAACAAACAGACTCTGGTGCGTTTTGGTCTGAATCAGCAGGAAAACGCCGTACATGGCAGCCGAAATCATCGCCACCAGCAGCGATTGGCCAATGCTGAAATTGCCGCCAGGCAAGGCGCTCGGCAGTACCAGCACGATCACCGCCAGTGGGAAAATGGCCATCAGATACTGTTTGATACCGCCCAGATTGACGTATTGGGTCGCGAACTTTCTGCCACCCAGCAGCAGGGCAACGCCCACCAGGCCGGCGGTGACGATCATGATGATGGAATACAGCGTGTCGCGCATCAGCGCCGGTGCGGCGTCGCCGGTGGCCATCAGCGCGGAAATCAGGCTGACTTCAAGGATCACGACCGACAGACTGAGGATCAGCGAGCCGTAGGGTTCACCCAGCCGGTGGGCCAGCACGTCGGCATGGCGCACTACGCTGAATGCGCTGCTCAGGATACCGACCAGCGCCAGAACGTTGATGGCGACGATCAGCGGGAAATTGCTGGTGCTGCTCCACATATTTAAAACGACCAGAGCGGCAATCGGGAACAGCAGGGAATATTCACTGTGGCGTGATTTTGAGCGGCCTGGGTCGTGTTGCGACTTCATTTTGGTATATCTCCTTTCTTTAACTGCAGGCTCCCGGCCGCGCCGATCGCCTGCACCGCCGGCGATGTTGCGTATCCAGAAAGTACTTCATAATAGAACACATCCGGCGGGCTGCGTGTTGTGGTGTTGTGAAATTCTGATTTTACTGGCTAAGCCGGTGCGGCTTTATGCGATCAGGGTAACAAAAAAACCGCCATTAAGGCGGTTTTATTTACTTACTTTTACGCAACTAATGAGTTTTATTTTATCTGTACGGTAAAAAGCATGGCAAACTCTGCATGCTATTGGTAGTTAAAGGAGATTATCTTGCTTAGTCATCAATGTTATCCATTATTTCATGGCGTTTTTCATGATATCCCTCTTCATTTAACCCTTCACGCCAGTAAGGAACCGCATACAGCTGATTACGCTCGCACTGGCGTTCGCGGCGCAGGTAGCGGCGCAGTTCGACCACCAGTCGGTCTTCGCCGGCCAGCCAGAAATGTGTCGCGCTCTCTGGCTGTGGCAGCGCGCAGAACTGGCTAATTAATTCGGCGGTTTTGTCGGTGCCGCCGATAATCCAGCTCAGTTCAACACCCGCCGGTTTTTTCAGATCGATCACATCAGCGCTACTGTCGACGCGGATAAACGCATGGCCTTGCGCGCGAGGTGCGAGGTTTTCCAGCAGGGCGGCAATCGCCGGCAGTGAGGAGGGGTCGCCCGCCAGGCAGTAAAAATCAGCCTCCGGCAGCATCGGCTTGGGCCCGCCGGGATTGCTGATACCGATTTTATCGCCGACTTTCGCGGCGCGAGCAAATTGCACCGCCGGGCCCTGGTGATCGTGCAGAGCGAATTCGATGTCTATTTCCTGTGATTCCGGGCGTACCGCGCGCACCGAATAGGTACGTACCAACGGACGGATGGCATCGTCAGCCCATTGTGGACCATTGGGCGTCAGGCGTGGCAAATCCGGCTGCGTTTGTCCCTGGCGTGGCAGGAACACCTTGATATGCGCAGCGGCGGCGTTGGCCGGATAGAACTGTAAATCCTCGGCATGAAAAGTGATGCGACGCAGATGCGGGGTGATGTCTTGCACGCCGGCGACGCTAATCAGATAAGGGGCTCGGTTGCGAGGGGCTTCAGTGGTCACGGTGTTCTCCTGTTGATCTTTTTGCCGCCAGTATATCACGTTGATTGATAATGAGAATCGTTTGCCAATGGAGGGCGCTGGCATGTTCAGCTAAACTTGCCTATTTAACCACCACGCAGGAGGAGAGCCATGCCTTACAAAAGCAACAGCGACTTGCCTGACAATGTAAAGAATGTATTACCCGACCATGCGCAGGAAATTTATAAAGAGGCGTTTAATAGCGCATGGGATCAATATAAGGATAAAGATGATCGACGCGGCGATGACTCACGGGAGGAAACGGCGCATAAGGTCGCATGGTCGGCGGTCAAACAAAGTTATCGCAAAGGTGATGACGAGCATTGGCACAAAAAATAATGTGTGGGCGGCACAGGGAGTACCGCCAATAATCTGTCATTACGCCGGACATCAGCCCGCCTGCTACGCATTTTCATGCCGTACTTGTGCATAATTACTATTATTGCCCTCAGGGGAAAATACTTTTGCAGGATAAAGCGCGGGATAGACTTGCTTACTCTCAGAGAAAAGAATAATGTCTTTTCTATCGCGGGTTAAATATTGGACTAATAAAACTCCGTGGCAGAAAATGGTATTTTCAAAGATTCAGTGGCGTAAAGGGTGACTTAATCCGTCGCTCGGGAGGTTGCAGCAGGTGTTAACGCGAGATTTTCTGCGCAATGCAGATTGCAAAACCGCCTTCGGCACGATAGAGGAGTCGCTGTTACTGACACCGGAACAGCGTTTGGCTTCGCTGGAGTGTGCGCTGGCGCGACGTCCGGATAACAGTCCGGTATGGATTTTTGGCTATGGTTCGTTGATGTGGAACCCGGTGTTCGAATCCGAAGAGGTGCGGCCGGCCACGCTGCAAGGCTGGCATCGCGCTTTTTGCCTGCGGTTAACCGCCGGGCGCGGTACGCAATTGCAGCCGGGGCGAATGCTGGCACTGCAAGAGGGCGGGCAGACCACCGGTCTGGCATTCCGTCTGCCGGAAGACAAACTGCGTGAAGAGCTGGAATTATTATGGAAGCGCGAAATGCTCACCGGTTGCTATTTGCCTACCTGGTGCGAGTTGACGTTGGAGAATGGGCAGGTTGTTACCGCACTGGCATTTGTCATGGATCCGCAGCATCCGCTGTTCGAGCAAGACACCAATCATCAGGTGATTGCGCCGCTGATCGCCTGTGCCAGTGGCCCGCTGGGGTCCAACGCCCAGTATCTGTTTGCGCTCGACAACGAGCTGAAGAACCACGGCATGCAAGATGAGCGTATCGGCGAGCTGGTGAATACCGTACGTGAATGGTTGCAGCAAAATGCCACGGGTTCCCGCGGTGAAAGTGCATCAGCCTGACGCAGGCGGTGGCTGCTTGGCTAATCGCCGATTTTAGTCGCCCACTGGCGCAAGATGTCCGCGCCTGGCGCAGCTGATGCATGATGAGATACATCGCTGCGTTCCACCCTGAATATGCTGCTGGCGAATGTGTTCGCCCGCCAGGCGTTATATCGCTTTATTCTATTTAATAACCGGTTAGTGTGAAACTAATTAACCACACGCCGTTGGTGGTTATTTATCTGTCTAATTTCCCCGCCTTTTAGCCAATGCTATCCAGCAAAGACCATTTTGCATCGCTTAAAAAAAGCCTTAGCATCAAAAAGCATAACTAACGGTAATTTCTTATTTGTGAGTGACCCGCAGTCTCCGTATCAATAGTAAAACGTTCGGGGCCAAAGGGGCAGTAGATGAACTTTCAACAATTAAAAATTATTCGCGAGTCGGCACGTCGCAATTACAACCTGACCGAGGTGGCCAACACGTTATTTACCTCGCAGTCGGGAGTCAGCCGACATATTCGCGAGTTGGAAGAGGAGTTGGGCATTGAAATATTCATTCGTCGCGGCAAACGCCTGTTGGGGATGACCGAGCCGGGCAAGGAATTGCTGGTGATGGCCGAGCGCATCCTTAATGATGCCAATAATATTCGTCGGCTGGCGGAGGTGTTCAGCAGCAACGATGCTGGACAATTGCATATTGCAACCACCCATACGCAGGCGCGTTACAGCTTGCCTGGCGTGATTAAGGAGTTTCGTGCGTTATATCCGCGCGTCAGGGTGGTACTGAATCAGGGCAGTCCGGAGGAGATCGTGTCGATGCTGGCGTCGGGGGAGGCCGATATCGGCATCGCCAGCGAACGGTTGATCAATGATGAATCGCTGGCGGCATTCCCCTATTACCGTTGGCACCACACCATATTGGTGCCGCAAGACCATCCCTTGACCCGCGAAGCCAACGTCACGCTGGAAATGCTCAGCACGCTGCCACTGATTACCTATCGCCAGGGCATTACCGGCCGATCGCGACTGGATGCCGCGTTCAAGGCCGCCGGTTTCACGCCGGACATTGCGCTCAGCGCCCAGGATTCCGACGTGATCAAGACCTATGTCGAACTGGGTTTGGGGGTGGGCATTCTGGCTGACATGTCGTACGAAAAAGAGCGTGACGGCGGGTTGGTCAGCCTGAATGCCGAACACCTTTTCGAACCGAACACCGTATGGCTGGGGTTGAAACGCAGTCAGTTACAGCGTAACTATGCCTGGCGATTTATCCAGCTGTGCAACCCGACATTAACCCTGACGGAAATCAAGGAACAGGTTTTTTCGGCACAATTGGATCCGGCGATCGATTATCAAATCTGACGGCGGTGGCGGGAATGCCTGGTCAAACCCGCCGCTGTTCATCGCATAATCAATTAGATATCTATATATAAAAAAAGAATAACTATAGTTATTATTATACCTTCTTCTGCGGATCCGTCTCACTTACACTCGCGAAATTATTATAAATTCCATCCGCTTGGAGAGTTTTTGATGAAAGCGTTCGCGCCCACTCTGATGTTTTTGGCTATGGCAGGCAGTTTCAATTTACAGGCGGCAACCCCGGCTAATACGCTGGTGATTGCCCAATCGATCGACGATGCGATCAGTTTTGATCCGGCGCAGGGATTTGAACTGACCACCGTACAGGCATTAAACAGCCTGTATCAGCGGTTGTTGCAGTCCGACCCGCGCAATCCTGTCGATCTCAAACCGACTCTGGCGGAAAAGTGGCAGGCGGGCAGCGATAACCGCAGCCTGACCTTTACCCTGCGGCCCGAGGCCAAATTTTCCAGCGGTAATCCGCTACGGCCAGAAGACGTGATTTTCTCGCTGTCGCGGGTGGTCAAGTTGAACCTGGAACCGTCGTTTATCCTGACCCAACTGGGCTGGAATGGGCAAAATGTTGATCAATTCCTGAGCAAGGTGGATGAGCGGACGGTAAAAATCAGTTGGCGTGCCGAGGTCAGCCCGGCCTTCGTGCTCAGCCTGTTGTCGGCGCCGGTATCGTCGATCGTCGACGCCAGACAGGTACAGGCGCATCAGCAAGGCAACGATCTGGGTAACCAGTGGCTGAGCAGCCACTCTGCGGGCAGCGGTCCATACCAGTTGCGCACCTACGTGCCGCATGAAGTGGTGGTGCTGGAAGCCAATCCGGGCTCGCCAGAAGGCGCCCCCAAACTGAAAACGGTGCTGATCAAGAACGTCCCGGATGCTGCCGCACGTCGCTTGCTGATCGAACAGGGTGACGCCGATATCGCCCGTAACCTGGGTGCCGACCAAATGGCGGCGCTGAAAGACAAGCCGGGCGTGAAACCGTTGGCGATCCCCTATGCGTCGCTGTATTTCCTGCAATTCAACGCCAAGGCTTCGCCGGCGCTGGGGAATCCGGCATTCTGGGAGGCGGCGCGTTGGCTGTTTGACTATCAGGGCATTGCCGACGATCTGCTGAAAGGCCAGTTCCAGAATCATCAGGCGTTCTTGCCGGACGGGTATCTTGGCGCTTTGCAACAGCGTCCCTACCGCTTTGATCCGCAGCGCGCCAAACAGATTTTGGCCAAGGCCGGGCTGAACAACGTCAGTTTCAAACTGGACGTTAACAACCAGCCACCGTACCTCGATATTGCGCAGGCCTTGCAGGCCAGCTTTGCCCAGGGTGGGGTGAAGGTGGAACTGGTGCCCGGCATCAGTTCGCAAGTATCGACCAAGGTAAAGTCGCTTAACTATGACGCCACGCTGACCTCGTGGGGGCCAGACTATTTTGACCCGAACACCAACGCCGCCGCCTTCGCCTATAATCCGCAAGACGGCAGTAAAACTCTGGCCTGGCGCGCCAACTGGCACATCCCGGCGTTGAATGCGCTGACCCTGGCCGCAACGGCAGAAAACGATACCGCCAAACGGGTAGCGGATTATCAGCAACTGCAACGACAGGTACAGCAAAGTTCGCCGTTTGTCATTGGCCTGCAGGCGCGCAGCCTGATTGCAGTGCGCGATAATCTGAAAGGCTATGTGCAGGGCATCAATCCCGACATGGTGTTTTACAGCCAGGTCACCAAGTAATGATCGACAGTCAAACTCCTGCCGGGCTTGCCCGGCACGGCCGACGTTGGGGCGGGCGGTTGCTGGGCGGGGCGCTGTCGCTGGCGTTGACGCTGCTTGGCCTGCTGCTGTTCACGTTTATGCTTTCCCACCTGGCGCCGATCGACCCCACCTTGCAAATTGCCGGCGATCACGCCAGCGAGGCAACCTATGCCCAGGTTCGTCACGATCTGGGGCTGGATCAGCCGCTGCCGGTGCAGTTCTGGCGTTATCTACTGCACCTGGCGCACGGCGACATGGGTATTTCGCGCATCACCGCGCAGCCGGTATTGAGCGATTTGTTGCGCACTTTCCCGGCCACGGTGGAGCTGGCGACCTGTGCGATTATTCTCGGTGCGCTCGGGGGGATCTGTTTGGCGCTGCTGGCGGTATACAAACCGGGTAGCTGGTTGGACAATGCCGCCCGACTGGTCTCGCTGCTCGGCTATTCGGTGCCGATTTTCTGGCTTAGTCTACTCGGCCTGCTGCTGTTCTATGCCACACTGCACTGGTCGGCCGGGCCGGGCCGTCTTGACGACATCTATCTGTACACCATGGAGCCGTACAGCGGGTTTATTCTGATTGACAGCTGGCTGTCCGGCGATCGGCAGATGTTCTATAACGCGCTCGGCCATCTGTGGCTGCCGGTTGTGGCGCTGGCGCTGCTGTCTATGGCAGGCATTACCCGTCTGTTGCGCGCCGCAATGCTGGAAGAGTGTAATAAGGAGTACGTGACGCTGGCGCGCTCGAAGGGGGCGGGACGCTGGCGCATTCTGCTGCGCCATGTCTTCCCCAACGTCTTGGGCAGCCTGATCGCCGTACTTTCGCTGTCTTATGCCAGTCTGCTGGAGGGGGCGGTACTGACGGAAACGGTCTTCGCCTGGCCGGGCGTCGGGCGTTACCTGACCAATGCGCTGTTTGCCGCCGATACGCCGGCGATCCTCGGCGCCACGCTATTGATCGGCAGCTGTTTTGTGCTGCTGAACGCGTTGGCGGATGCCTTAACCTACCTTGTGGACCCACGAACCCGATGAGCCACTCATTTTCCGATCCTGTATCGCCCGGCGCGGCGCTGGAGGGCGCTGTGTCACGCCGTAGCCTGACGACCCTGACGGTTGGCGCGCTGTTGGTGGCGGTACCGATCCTGGCGGCGCTGTTCGCTCCCTGGCTGGCGCCGTTCGATCCCAATATTCAGCACATGGAACTGCGTCTGTTGCCACCGTCGTCGCAACACTGGCTAGGGACCGACGGCTTTGGCCGCGATTTGCTGTCGCGGGTCATTTACGGCGCCCGCCCGACCCTGCTGCTGGTGTCGCTGATCCTGTTGTTGACCATTCCGCTCGGCCTGCTGGTGGGGATCTGCGCCGGTTATCTCGGCGGGTGGGCGGAGCGCATTCTGATGCGCATCACCGATGTGTTCCTGTCGTTGCCGAGTCTGGTGATTGCGCTGGCATTGGTCGCCATGCTCGGACCGGGGCTGATGAACGGCGCGCTGGCGCTGGCATTGACCAGTTGGCCGCCGTTCGCACGGCAGGCGCGGGCGGAAACGCTGGCGTTGCGCCGTAGCGATTATCTGGCGGCGGCGCGCATGCAGGGCATTGGCGGGTTGCGGCTGATGGTCGGCCATATTTTACCGCTATGCCTGCCGAGCGCGGTGGTGCGCGCCGCGTTGAGTCTGGGCGGCATTATCCTTTCCGCCGCCGGCCTGGGGTTCCTGGGTATGGGCGTCGCGCCGCCAACCGCCGAGTGGGGATCGATGGTCGCCGAAGGGAGCAAAGTCATTTTCGATCAATGGTGGGTGGCCGCCGCGCCGGGCGGGGCGATCCTGTTTGCCAGCCTGGCGTTTAATCTGCTGGGCGATGGCCTGCGCGATAAAATGGATCCTCGAAATGGACACAAATAGCTTATTGACCGTAGACCGTTTGTCGATCGGTCTGCGAGCGCAGCCGCTGGAACTGGTTCACGATATCTCTTTTCGCGTCGGCCAGGAACGGTTGGCGCTGGTGGGCGAATCCGGTTCGGGCAAATCGCTGACCGCCCGTGCCTTGATGGGGTTGTTGCCGTCGTCATTGCAGCTGCGGGCGCAGCACCTGTCTCTGGACGATGACGATCTGACGCGTATCAGCGAGCGGCAATGGAGCCGGCTGCGCGGTAGCAAGATGGCGATGGTATTGCAGGATCCCAAGCATGCGCTGAATCCGACTCAGCCGATCGGCCGTCAGGTGGAAGAACCACTGCTGCTGCATAGCTCACTGCGACGCGCCGAACGACGCGAGAAAGTGTTGGAGATGCTGGCGGCGGTCGGCTTGCCGGCGGTGAAGACGCTCAGCCAACGTTATCCGCATCAGCTTTCCGGCGGCATGGGGCAGCGGGTGATGCTGGCTATCGCGCTGATTAACGACCCACGGCTGTTGATCGCCGACGAGCCGACCTCGGCACTCGATCACCAGATGCGCGGCCAGGTATTGCAACTGATTGAACGTCTGGTGGAACAGCGCAATATGGGACTGATTCTGATCAGCCATGACCTGCAGCAGGTGGCACACTACTGTGAACGGGTGCTGGTGATGTATCAGGGGCGGATAGTCGATCGGCTGCCGGCCGACCAGTTGGCGCATGCCAGCCATCCTTATACCCAAACGCTGTGGTCGTGCCGCCCGAGCAAGGCGACGCGTGGGCGACCCTTGCCGGTGTTGGATCGACGTCTGCTGGAGGCGCTGAAATGAGCCTGATTGCATTGAATGGCCTGAGCGTCAGCCATCGTCAGGGCTATGAACTGCGCACCGTAGTACACGACGTCGACCTGCGCATCGACGCGGGTGAATGTTTCGGTCTGGTCGGTCCGTCCGGCTGCGGCAAGTCATCGCTGCTCTGGGTATTGGCCGGCTTGAACGGCCAATGGCAGGGGGAGTTCAGCCTGTTTGGGCGACGCATCGAGCCGGGACAGGCCTTTACCGGCAACCTGCGTCGCGAAGTGCAGATGGTGTTTCAAGATCCCTACGCTTCGCTGCACCCTAAACACCGTTTGCTGCGTACGCTGGCGGAGCCGCTGCAACTGCTGGGGGAGAGGGGCATCGAACAGAAAGTTGCCGACGGTTTTCGCCAGGTGGGGCTGGATCCCCGCCTGCTGTCGCGCTACCCGCACCAGCTTTCCGGCGGCCAGCGCCAGCGCGTGGCGATCGTTCGCGCGCTGTTGCTCAAACCGAGGCTGCTGTTGCTGGATGAACCGACGTCGGCGCTGGACATGTCGGTACAGGCGGAAATTCTCAATCTGTTGAACGACCTCAAGCGCGCTGGCGATCTGACGCTGGTTCTGGTCAGCCACGATGCCGACGTTATCGACCATATGTGCGACCGCGCGGTGACGATGGACCAAGGGCGGCTCGTCGATTGGTCATTGACCGCCGGCCGCTGACCGTCCCCCTTACGCCGCTCCCTGCCGCCCTCAGGGAGCGTTATTGCCCTGCGCGTTAACCCATCCAGTAAAGCGTGATCCGTTTCACATTCATCTTTGGCATTTTGCCAGTCAACAGCACGCGCTGGCAGTGATGAGAAGGCTGCCGCAGCGCCAACTTTCTACACTGCCTGCATCTTGTAACGACGGGCTTGTGTTATGACCACTCATCATATTGCCGCCATCGATCTTGGCGCCTCCAGCGGGCGAGTCATGCTGGCAAGCTATCATTCGGCATCGCAGCGTCTGACGCTGCGGGAGGTCAGCCGTTTCAGCAATGGCCTGCAACAGCGTAACGGTCAGCAGTGTTGGGATCTGGAGGCTCTGGAGCAGCATATTTGCCAGGCGCTGTGCGATCTGGATGGGGAGAATATCCGGCTTGACGGTATTGGCGTTGACACCTGGGGCGTTGATTTCGTACTGCTGGATGCGCACGGCGAACGCGTCGGTCAGGCAGTTTCGTACCGAGATGCCCGCACCCAGGGGGTGATGGCGCAGGCGCAGCGTGAGTTCGGCGCTGATGAAATCTACCGGCGCACCGGCATACAGTATCTGCCGTTCAATACGTTGTACCAGTTGCGGGCGCTGAGCCAGCAACACCCCGAGCTGGTGGAGCGCGTCGCGCACCTGCTGCTGATCCCCGACTATCTACACTATCGTCTCACCGGTCAGCTTAATTGGGAATATACCAATGCCAGCACCACGCAACTGCTGAATATCGCCAGTGACGGCTGGGACGCCGAGCTGCTGGCCTGGGCCGGGGTGCCCGTCGAGTGGTTTGGCAAGCCGACGCCGCCGGGCAACCGCGTCGGTGACTGGCGTAGCCCAAGCGGTCGCCAGGTGCCGGTGATTGCCGTCGCCACCCATGACACCGCCAGCGCAGTATTGGCCACCCCGTTGCAGGATGCCGATGCCGCTTATTTGAGCTCTGGCACCTGGTCGTTGATGGGCATTGAAAGCCCATTGGCGATGGTGAATGACGCGGCGCTGGCGGCGAATATTACCAATGAAGGCGGCGCGACCGGCTACCGGGTGCTGAAAAACATCATGGGGCTGTGGTTGCTGCAACGTATTACCCGTGAACTGGCGCTGGACGATTTGCCGACGCTTATCGCGCAGGCGGCGCAGCAACCAGCGTGCCGTTGGCTGGTCAACCCCAACGATCCCCGCTTTATCAACCCGGTCAGCATGCGGCAAACCATTCAGGACAGTTGCCGTGAACGGGGCATGCCGGTGCCGGAAACGCCGGCACAGCTGGTGCGCTGCATTTTCGACAGCCTGGCGATGCTTTATCGACAGGTGGCGCAACAGTTGGCCGATCTGCATGGGCGACCGTTAAGCCGACTGCATATCGTCGGCGGCGGCAGCCAGAACGCGTTGCTGAACCAGCTTTGCGCCGATGCCACCGGTTTGGCGGTCAGCGCAGGTCCGATTGAAGCCTCCACGCTCGGCAACGTTGGCGCACAACTGATGGCACTGGGGGCCGTGGATGATATTGAGCATTTCCGCCAGGTGGTGGCCGCCAATTTTCCGTTGCAACATTTTACTCCTCACGACAACCCGGATTTTGCCGCCCACTGGCCGCAATTTCAGTCGCTGAGCCAATCCTCTAAGGAATTTTGCGTATGACGAGCCCGATTGAACAGGCCTGGGAACTGGCCAAACGACGCTTTGCCGACATTGGCGTGGATGTTGACGCCGCCCTGGACACGCTGGACCGGCTACCGGTATCGATACACTGCTGGCAGGGCGATGACGTCGCCGGTTTTGAAAACCCGCAGGGGCTGTTAACCGGCGGTATCCAGGCCACCGGCAATTATCCTGGCAAAGCGCGCAACGCCGCAGAGCTGCGTGCCGATCTGGAGCAGGCGCTGGCGCTGATCCCCGGCCCGAATCGGCTGAATCTGCATGCCATTTATCTGGAGTCGGACACCCCGGTCCCACGCAATGAAATTGAGCCGCGCCATTTTACGCACTGGGTTGACTGGGCCAAACGGCACAATCTGGGGCTGGATTTCAATCCGTCCTGTTTCTCGCATCCGCTGAGCGCCAGCGGCTTTACGCTGTCCAGCGCCGATCCGCAGGTTCGCCGTTTCTGGATTGAACACTGCCAGGCCAGCCGCAGGGTTTCCGCCTATTTTGGCCAGCAGTTAGGCAGCGCATCGGTGATGAATATCTGGGTCCCGGACGGCATGAAAGACACGCCGGTCGATCGTCTGGCCCCGCGTCAGCGTCTGGTCAGCGCCCTGGATGAGGTGCTGGCGGAAAAGCTCGATCCGGCGCACCACATTGACGCCGTGGAAAGCAAGCTGTTTGGCATTGGCGCAGAAAGTTACACCGTCGGTTCCAATGAATTCTATCTCGGTTATGCCGCCAGTCGCCAAACCGCGCTATGCCTGGATGCGGGGCATTTCCATCCCACAGAGGTGATTTCCGACAAGATTTCCAGCGCCATGCTGTACGTGCCGCGACTGCTGCTGCACGTCAGCCGCCCGGTGCGCTGGGACAGCGATCATGTGGTGCTGCTGGATGATGAAACGCAGGCCATCGCCAGTGAGATCGTGCGTCATCAGTTGGCTGACCGGGTGCATATCGGGCTGGATTTCTTTGATGCCTCGATCAACCGTATCGCCGCCTGGGTGATTGGCACCCGCAATATGAAAAAAGCGCTGCTGCGGGCTCTGCTGGAGCCGACCGAAATGCTGCGCCAACGGGAACAGCAGGGGGATTACACCGCGCGTCTGGCATTGCTGGAAGAGCAAAAATCCCTGCCGTGGCAAGCGGTGTGGGAAACCTATTGCCAGCGACACGATGTACCGGCCGATGCCCGCTGGCTTGACACGGTGCGTGATTATGAACAACAGATTCTCAGCCAACGTTAAGGACTAGCGCAATGCAACGCATACTTTCTTCCTGGTTCGTCCAGGGTATGATTAAGGCCACCGGCGACATGTGGCTAAAAGGTTGGGATGAACGCAACGGCGGCAATATCAGCCTGCGCCTGACCGATGACGATGTGGCGCCGTACCGTGCCGATTTTGTCGCTGAACCGCGCTGTGAAGAGCTCAGCCAACCGGCGGCTGAACTGGCCGACTGCTGGTTCCTGGTGACCGGCTCCGGCAAGTTCTTCCGCAACGTGCCGTTGGCGCCGGAGGAAAGCCTGGTGCTGCTGCAGGTCAACCATAACGGCACGGCCTATCATATTCACTGGGGACTTTCGCAGGGCGGCTTGCCGACCTCTGAACTGGCGTCGCACTTTCAGTCGCACATTGTGCGTATGCAGCTCAGCAACGGTCAGGATCGGGTGATTATGCATTGTCATGCCACCAACCTGATCGCGCTCAGCTTTGTCGAAAAACTGGAAAGCGCCAGCTTTACCCGCCTGCTATGGGAGGGGAGCACCGAATGCCTGGTGGTGTTCCCGGACGGTATTGGCATAGTGCCATGGATGGTGCCGGGCACCGACGGCATTGGCGTGAAAACCGCCGAACAGATGCGCCATCACAGCCTGGTCTTGTGGCCGTTCCATGGCATTTTCGGCTGCGGGCCGACGCTGGATGAGGCGTTTGGCCTGATCGACACTGCCGAGAAGTCCGCCGAAATCATGGTGAAAGTGATTGCGATGGGGGGGAAGCGGCAAACCATCTCCACCGAGCAGTTTATCGCGCTGGCCGCGCGTTTTGGCGTTACGCCAATGAGCGCCGCGTTGGAGGTGCAATAATGCCGGCGCGTGGCCAGAGTGTGGTGCCGCAGTTCGCCCGGCATCAGTGCGGAGGAAACGGACAATGATACGCAAGGCTTTTGTCATGCAGGTAAACCCCGAGGCGCATGCCGAATATCAGCGGCGGCATGACCCGATCTGGCCGGAGTTGGCGCAGGTGCTGAAGGCCCATGGCGCGCACCATTATTCTATTTTTCTCGATGAAACGCGGCATTTGCTGTTTGGCGTGGTGGACATAGAATCGCAGGCGCAGTGGGATGCAGTGGCACAAACCGAGATTTGTCAGCGCTGGTGGCGATATATGAGCGAGCTGATGCCCAGCAACGTCGATTTCAGCCCGGTGACTACTTCGCTACGCGAGGTGTTTTATCTGAAGTAATCAGCAGGGGCGCGGTTGTCGCCCCTGCTGGCCTCATGTCGAGCTTAGCGCTGGCAGCCCATCAGTTCGGGCAGTACGCCGGGTTTTTGTTTCAGCGTGGCTTGCACGTCATCAGGCAGGCCGGCCCACAGGATCAGACCACTGCGTTTTTCAACCTCGTCAACCGTCACGCGAAACTGGCAGAAGTCAGCGCCGCGCGGCGTATTCTGGTCGAAGATAAACGCGGCGTAATGATTAACCTCCGGGCTGTTATTGATGAAAATCACTTTCCAGTAGCCGCTGGGGATGGTGTGGCTCTTGGTGGTTCCCGGCAGTTTTCCCATATCACGTTCGTACAGCGGCCCGGTCACGGTATAGACCGAGCTGATGTCGGCGCGTGCGATCAACTTGCGCTCCTGATCTTCCAGCGCGGCCCAGGAGCCCTGGTTAAGATCGGATTTTTGCGGCGTAATGTTGGACAGATAGTTCAGCGACTCCCAGTCCGACACGTTGGCCAGTGAGGCCAGCGGCGCCTGATGTCCCCGGTCCACCTGCAGCGCGGCGTTGGCGCCAGTGTAGTCGGCAGGTGCCAGCGTCTGTGCCGGATCCAGCGCCGGGTCGGTGCGCCAGGTGCGTGATTTGCCACTGGCCAGCGTATCTTTGGTGATGTGGTAGGCAACCCAATTGGCAAACTTGGTGTCGCCGTTGTTATTCAGCGTGTAGGCGTGGCGAACAATTGACAGGTTAGAATCGCCGCCGGTCGGGCAACCGACCGCACAATTGTCGATGGATTCCAGCGTGGCGGCACCGGCCTGGGTTGCCAGCAGCAAGGCGGAAAGGGCAATAATTCTGGACAAGCGCATAGTGATATCCTCAATAAGTTGGCAAAATACTGTACGTATATACAGTCATTTGAACTTATCGCAGTGATGCGGATACAACAATGCAGCGCCCTGGTTTCTTGAATGTGTCAGGGTTGATACATAGATAAATAAAATATCTAAAACAAAAACCGCCCCAGACGGGGCGGTGAGAATAAGGGGAATCCGGCGTTGCCTATCGAATGGGCCACTCGGTCACCCTGTGACAGTTAGCGCACCAGATGCAAGAAGTGCAGGTGTTTCTCGTACTGATCGAGGATATCGTGAATGATCTGCTCCTGTGTCCAGCCCATCACGTCGTAATCCTGGCCGCCTTCCTTCAGATGAACTTCGCCGCGGTAGTACTTATGCTCCTCGTCACGTTGTTCATCGTTCAACCCGGCCAGGGCAAAGGCCGGTTGAATGTAGGCACGCAGGCGCACTTCATAGACAAAGTTCAGATCCTCGCCCAGATCCACTTCAAAACGGATACGGTCGTCTTGCGAGTCGTCAATCGAGGAAACGGTACTCTGCTTGGCCAGTTCCGCTTCTACCAACGTCATTGCCGGTTGCACTACTTCACTGACAAAGCGTTTCACCTGAGAGCGTTTCGGGAAATAGGCAATATTGCGCAAACGACGCTGCCACGAGATCGGATTGCGGGCGGCGGTAGGCGCAATGGTGGTCATCATCTGACTGTCACGCTTGTAGGCGTCGACTCGCAGCGCCTTCAGCAGACCGTAAATAGACACCAGCAGAATGATTGAAAACGGCAGGGCGCTGGCGATGGTCACGGTTTGCAACGCGCTCAGGCCGCCGGCAAGCAGCAGGGCTATAGCCACCACGCCCATCAACCCGGCCCAGAAGATACGCTGCCAGATTGGCGTTTGGTCATTGCCGCCGGAGGCCAGCGTATCGACCACCATCGCACCCGAGTCGGCAGAGGTAACAAAGAACACCACCACCATCGCCATGGCGATAAACGACAGGATATTGGAGAACGGGAAGTGCTCGAGGAAGTTGAACAGCGCCAGCGAAACGTCGTTCTGCACCGTGCTGGCCAGATCGCGAGCGCCTTCATCCATAATCAGATGAATGGCGCTGTTACCGAAGAAGGTCATCCACAGCAGCGTGAAGCCGGCAGGAACAAACAGCACGCCGGTGACGAATTCGCGGATGGTGCGGCCGCGGGAAACGCGCGCGATAAACATGCCGACGAATGGCGACCACGACAGCCACCAGCCCCAGTACAGCAGCGTCCAGCCCCCCAGCCAGTTGCTGGATTTAGGCTCATAGGCGTATAGGTTGAAGGTTTTGCTGACGATTTCAGACAGATAACCGCCGGTGTTTTCCACAAAGGATTTCAGCAGCAGCACCGTTGGACCGAGCACCCCGACCATCACCAGCAGCAGCACCGCCAGACCAAGGTTCAGTTCGGACAGAATGCGAATGCCTTTGTCCAGCCCGGATACCACCGACAGCGTGGCCAACGCGGTGATCACCACGATCAGTACCACCTGCACCGTTTCGTTTATCGGCAAGCCGAACAGGTGATTCAGCCCGGCATTAACCTGCAAGACGCCATAGCCCAGCGAGGTCGCGACGCCAAACACGGTACCGATAACCGCAAAGATGTCGACCGCATGGCCAATCGGCCCATAGATGCGATCGCCGATAATCGGATATAGCGCCGAACGCAGCGTCAGCGGCAGGCCGTGACGGTAACTGAAGAACGCCAGGATCAGTGCCACGATGGCATAAATCGCCCAGGCATGCAGGCCCCAGTGGAAGAAGGTCAGGCGCATGGCCTGTTTAGCCGCTTCCACTGTTTCCGGCGTGCCGACCGGCGGCGAAAGATAGTGCATCACCGGCTCGGCGACGCCAAAGAACATCAGGCCGATGCCCATGCCGGCAGAAAACAGCATCGCAAACCACGACACGTAGCTGAAGTCAGGTTGGGCGTGATCCGGCCCGAGTTTGATATTGCCGTAACGTGACAAACCTAAAAAGGTGACGCTCAGCAGAATCAGCGCCACCGCCAAAATATAGAACCAACTGGCGTTGGTGAAAATACCCTGTTGCAACGCTTTGAATTTGCGATCTGCCAATTCGGGATAAAAGGCCGCAAACGCCACCAGGACAAAAATCAAGATGGCGGAAATATAAAATACCGGAGGATTGATATGGCTACGACGTGCCACGTTTTCAGTGTCGTTTTGGCTCATAGAATACCTTTTAGCTAGTCCGTTAGGGAGTTAGGCTAATCGTTTTAACAACTCCATAAAAACGGGCGCAGCAACGCCCGAAACAGTGTGCGAGGCAGTATACCTTAAAAGGGCGCCATTTTTCAGGCTTCTGGTTAAAACGGCTATTATTGCTAATGCCTTTAGAACTTTTGACTATATGAAAATCACGCTGCCAGACGGCACGATAACGCCGGTGCTCTCGGTGACACCGGCGTCAGCAGCCACGTATTAAGCGTAGCAGGAAAGTGGTTTAGAAGCGCCAAAAGGCGCGCGAACACAAAATCAGGATTGGGTAAATTTCCAGACGGCCAAACAGCATGGCGGCACACATCAGCCACTTGGCCGAATCGCTCAGGGTGCCAAAACCGGCGGCGGTCTCACCAAAGCCCAACCCCATGTTGTTGATGCAGGCGGCGACGGTAGCGAACGACGTCATGATGTCGTATCCCATCAGGTTCAGCGCCCAAATAAAGAAGCAACTGAATAAGACGTACAGGAAAAAGAAGCTCCACACCGAGCGTAGCACCCGATCGTGGATCGGGGCGTTACCCACTTTGATGGTGAAGATGGCGTTCGGGTGCACCAGTTGATTGACTTCGTGGCGGCTCTGCTTGTACATGATCAAAAAGCGCAACGCCTTGATGCCGCCGCAGGTTGAGCCGACGCAGCCGCCAAAGAAGCTGGCTGCCAGCAATAGCATGATGGTATGCGAGGGCATCTGTGCGTAGTCGGCGGTGGCCAGGCCGTTATCGGTCATCATTGAACTGGTGAGGAAGAAACCGTGAACAAAGGCGTCTTTCGCGCCGTACATGTCAGCACGGTAAAGCTCAACCACTACAATTGCGACGACGATCGACAGGATCAGCAAAAAGAAGCGCAGTTCGGGGTTGCGATAGAGCGGTTTGAAGCTGCGCCTGCCGACGGCAACGAAATACAGCGTAAAGTTGACCGCCGCCAGGATGGAAAAAATACCGCCGACCATTTCCACCGCCGAACTGTCGAAATAGCCGAGGCTTTCATTGCGGGTCGAAAAACCGCCGAGCGAAACGGTGGAGAGCCCGTGACACAGCGCGTCAAACCACGGCATGCCGGCCACGCGAAACGCCACGGTGCATAGCAGGCCCAATGCCAGATAAATCAGCCACAGGTTTTTGGAGGTATCGGCCAGGCGCGGCGTCAGCCGCTCTTCCTTGAACGGGCCGGGCATTTCCGACTGGTACAGTTTGGCGCCACCGATACCCAGCAGCGGCAGCACCGCCACCGCCAGTACGATAACCCCCAAACCACCGATAAAATTAAGCTGGGAACGGTAATAGAGCACCGATTTAGGCACGCCGGAAACGTCGTTCAACACCGATGCGCCAGTGGTTGTGATACCTGAAACGCCCTCGAACACCGCGTCGACCAGGCTGATATTGAGGCTATCATCCAGCCATAACGGCATGGCGCTGATTAAAGAAAATAGGAACCAAAACAAAACGATAATTAGAAAACCGTCCTGGGTGCGCAGCTGTACCCTGGACTGCCGGCTACTGAACCAGCCCAGTCCTCCGAGCGCACCAACGATCACCAGCGTGTAAAAGAAGGAAAAAACGCTTTTTTCCTTGTACAGCAGTGCCATCAGCAACGGTGGAATCATGGAAAGACTGTAGAGAACAACCAAAAAACTACACAGGTGGACAACGATAAGAATTTGTTTTGTTTTAACCATGCTTGCGCCCAAGCCGCCGTTGGCAATACGTCCAGTTAGTCAGACAATGCGTAAAGAATAAAGCGGGCAATATAAAAATTTCGTAAAAATTGATCATGCCCGCCAGCATTGGCCCGTTTTTTGACGCTTATTCCAGCAAGGCATTCACCGTATGGCGTACATAGTGCGTCATTTGCGCCAGGTCGTCGGCCGAAACCGGGCCGCCACCGGCTTTAACCACCTGCTGTTCTATTTGGCAAATTTCCTGCTCAACCTTGTTGGCGATCTGAACCTTGACGATTTTATCCACCGATGACAGCAAAACCTTGAGCACCATTTTCAACGCCATGGTTTCGCAAAATGAATCATAGTGATGGGCCGCAGGGGGGGCGACCGGCGGCACATCCGCACGCGGGGCCATAGCCTTTAAATTGTCTACATTTTCAATAATAAGATCCATGTCTCTTATTAGTTCATCAAAATCTTTAGACACTGACTTATTTCCCTTTGCAATGCGCAAAATAGACAACGCCTGCCGCAGGGCGCGAAGCCGAGCGGAAAAGCAGGACGAATTTCGACCGTGACGTTCAGCAAATGAATGGCAGGGTGGCCGCATTTTAGCGCCGGTGTGACGCCGCAACAAGATCGGGCCGGTGGCTGTCCGGCCCCAGGGAAGAGTAGTACGGTGAATGTTCAGCTTTTCAGCTTGGCGGTCAGACTGGCGACGTATTCACCCTGATAGCGCGCGATGTTGAGTTCTTCTTGGCTGGGCTGGCGCGAGCCATCGGCACCGGCAATGGTGGTGGCGCCATAGGGCGTGCCGCCACGGGTTTTTGAAACGTCAAACAGCTCCGGCGTTTTGTAACCGATAGGTACGATGATCATGCCGTGGTGCGCCAGCGTGGTCCAGGTCGACGAAATGGTGTGCTCCTGACCGCCGCCGGTGCCGGTGGAGGAAAATACGCTGGCAATTTTGCCGTGCAGTGCACCGGACGCCCACAGCCCGCCGGTCTGATCGAAGAAGGTGCGCATCTGGCCGGACATATTGCCAAAGCGGGTTGGCGTGCCGATGATGATCGCATCGTACTCTGCCAGCTCTTGCGGGCTGGCAACCGGCGCCGGCTGATCGGTTTTGCCGCCGGCGTTGGCAAAGGCCTCGGCCGGCATGGTTTCCGCTACCCGTTTCACGCTAACCTCAATGCCGCTGACTTTGCCGGCTCCCTCGGCAACCGCCTGTGCCAGCGTTTCAATATGCCCGTACATCGAGTAGTAAAGCACCAATAGTTTCGCCATCTTGCTTCTCCTGCGTTGCTGAATAAAACCCCATCGCTAAGCATAGAAGCTAACCGGCAAGTTGGCGCGTGCGGCGTTAACGGATACCGGCCAGCGCCAGCAATCCGCCAAAGGCAATCAACAGACTGCCGAACAGCCGGTCGATGCCGCTGCGCAAACGCAGGAACTGCGCATTGATACGCGGCGTTGAAAACAGCAGCGCGACCAAACTGAACCAGATGATATGCGCAATGGCAATAAACAGACCGTAGGCGATCTGAATACCGAGCGAGGTATGCGGGTTGACCACCTGCATAAACAGACTGACGATAAAGATGGTGGTTTTGGGATTCAGCAGATTGGTCAGAAAACCTGTTTTAAGTGCGTTAAAATCACCGATGGCGTTAGCGGCGCGCTCGGCATTCGCCGACGGGGCAGCGGCCTGTCGCAGCATGCCTACGCCCAGATAGATCAGATAGGCAGCGCCGATGATTTTCAGCAGGTTAAACAACCACAGCGACTGCTGTATCAGCACCCCAACGCCAATCAGCGTATAGCCGACATGGATCAACACACCGGAACCGATGCCAATGGCGGTAAGGATCCCACTGCGCCGGGAGTTCAACAAACTGTTGCGCGATACCATGGCGAAGTCCGGTCCCGGACTGATGACGGCGAGTAAGGTAATGGTGACGACGGCGATAAATTCGGTCATAGTTGCCCTGCTTGATGAAGCGTAAGAGAAGGCGGATTGTGGCGGAAAGGGAGTCGCGGGACAAACGATGAAAACTGACGATATCAGTGAGAAAATATCACCTAAAATCGGCCGGCAGATTTCGTTGGGCGGGCTACGCTGTTTTGCGGCCGCCGCCCGGCTGGAAAGTTTTACCCAGGCGGCGAGCTCGCTGAATCTGACGCATGGCGCAGTCAGCCGGGCAGTGCGCGCATTGGAGGATGAGCTGGGGCTGGCGTTATTTGAACGGCGTCATCGGCGGGTATATCTCACCGCCGCCGGCAGCACGTTGCTCCACGCCACTCAGCAGGCGTTTGGCATTCTTGAGCACGCGGTGCAGGGGCTCTATCGCCAGGCGCAGCAGGCTCCGATCGTACTGTCCTGCGAGCCGACCCTGTTAATGCGCTGGTTGATCCCACGTCTGCCGTCGTTCCAGCAGGCGCACCCGGAAATCAACGTGCAACTGGTAGCGGGTGGCGGGCCGGTGGTGTTTCACGATGGCATTACGCTGGCGATTCGCCGCAATGACTTTGCCTGGGAGCGCCATATTTACAGTTGCGTGCTGTTTGCCGAGAAGGTCGGCCCGGTCTGTAAACCGGAAGCACTCGCGCGTTTTGTCGAGGGCAGTGGCAGCGATCTCCGCCTGCGCCGCGATGCGGTGCTACTGCACAGCGCGACGCGACCGACGGCGTGGGACGACTGGGCGCAAGCGCAGGGGATGACGCTCGACGGGCTGGCGCAACAGCGTTTTGATCACTTCTATTTCAGCCTGCAGGCCGCGTCCGCCGGGCTCGGCATCGGCATCGGTCCATGGCGGCAGGTGCGCGACGATATTCACGCCGGCATGCTGGTGGCGCCGTTTGGCTTTCAGCAGGACGGCAGCAGTTACTGTCTGTTGACGCCGCAACCCATCGCGCCCGGCAGCGCCGTCGAACAGTTGCAGCGTTGGCTGCAACAGCAATAACCTCTACGCTAGCCGAGTCGTCATCGGTAACGGCATTATTTTGGGTATACACTGAAGGGATGTGCAACAGCTGGAGCAACCCCGATGGATCAGTGTCGTGGTATCAAGCGGATTTTATTGGCAAGCGGCGCCATAAAGCACGTTGTGGTCGAGGATCGACTTGGCAATCAGCGCGTTTTTGCCGCCAAGGATTATATTTCGGAAGGCATTCAGCCGCCGCTGGAGGAACTGCCGGAACAGCGGGCCGACAATGACGACTAAAACGTCACGTTGCGGATAAACCGTAGCGGTTCGCTGCCGCGGTTGGCATAGGCATAGTGTTGATCGCTGTTGAACACGTGGGTCTGGCCGGCGCTCAGGGTCAACGTCTGTTGCGTCAGGATCAGCGTCATGCTGCCGCTGACCACGTAAATGATTTCGTGCCAGCCTTGCGCATCCGGTAGCGAGTCGTAGTGCTCGCCGGGCATCAGCGTCCATTGCCACAGCTCCACGCGCTGCCGGGCCGGTACGCTGGCAGCAAGAATGGCCTGACTCTGCGGTTGGTTACCTTGCCAGGCCAATTCGCCAATCAGGTGATTGCCGCGCGCGTCAGGTGCCTGAATCAAATCGGTAAATGATACTTCAAGCGCTGCCGCCAGTTTGTCCAGCACGGCCAGACTGACGTTGCGATCGCCGGCCTCGATCCCCGCCAGCATCCGCCGGCTAACGCCAGAGAGCCCGGCCAGCGCCATCTGACTCAGGCCCGCCTGTTGGCGGTATCCCCGCACATTGCTGCTGAGGTATTGCAGCACCCGCAGCGCGTCGGGCTTTCCATTGTGCATTATATTGCTCATTGTCTGTTGATGCCTCATACTGGCAGGATCTGTGCATTATATTGCACTCTGCATGAAGGGCAAGTCGGTGTCATCGGTCAAAAAATCCTTTTTCTCTCGCCTGTTTCTGAAGATAAAACCTCAGGAGGCGATACTTATTTTTATCACCATGATTTGGGGCGGCACCTTTTTGGCGGTGCATCACGCGATGATGGTCAGCGGCCCGTTTTTCTTTGTCGGGCTGCGATTTGGCACCGCCACCTTGGCGCTGGCGCTGTTTTCGCTGGGTAGCCTGCGCGGCCTGACCTGGTACGAATTCAAGGCTGGCGCGTTTATTGGTATTTCCATCATGTTTGGCTATGGTTTGCAAACCGTTGGGTTACAGACCATCAGTAGCAGTCAGTCCGCTTTCATCACCGCGATGTACGTGCCGATCGTACCATTGCTGCAATGGCTGGTGCTGGGGCGCTTTCCCGGCATCATGTCGTGGCTTGGCGTACTGCTGGCGTTTACCGGCCTGATGCTGATGGCCGGGCCTGGCAGTAATGAAATGACGCTGTCCCTGGGCGAGATCCTGACGCTGGTCAGCACGCTGGCGATCGCGGCCGAAATCATCCTGATTGGCGCCTACGCCGGTAAGGTAAACGTCAAACGCGTCACCCTGGTGCAGTTGGCTACCGCGTCGCTGCTGTCGTTTTTGATGATGGCGCCCACCGGGGAGTCCATACCGGCGTATTCCAATTATCTGCTGTACAGCGCGGTTGGGCTGGGCATCGCCAGCGCGTTGATCCAGGTTACCATGAACTGGGCCCAGCGTAGCGTGTCGCCGACGCGTGCCACGGTGATTTATGCCGGCGAGCCGGTATGGGCAGGGATTGTCGGGCGCATGGCCGGTGAGCGTTTACCGGGCATTGCGCTGCTCGGCGGTGCGTTGATCGTTATTGGGGTGATCGTCAGCGAACTGCGCATTCGGCGCAGGGCCAAGCCGGATACGCTCACCGAGGGCTAAGCGTCGAAGTGAGGCGAGCAGGGGATGTCTGACATCCCCTGAACCCGCATCAGGCGCGTTTTTTGTTGCGCGCCAGCCCGTAGCCGATGCCCAGCACCACGAACCACAGCGGCGTTACCATCAGTGCCTGGCGGGTGTCGCTCTGCAAGGTCAGCAAGACCAGTACAAAGGCGAAGAACGCCATGCATACCCAGCACATCAGTTTACCGGCCGGCATTTTGTAGACCGATTTCTGATGCAGTTCCGGGCGTCGCTTACGGTAAACCAGGTATGAGCACAGAATGATGCTCCAGACGAACATGAACAGGATCGCCGATACGGTGGTTACCAGCGTGAATACCGTCACTACGTTCGGGATCAGATAAATCAGCACCACGCCACTCAGCAGGCAAATGCAGGAAAACGTCAGACCGTTGGCCGGCACCGCGCGTTTGGACAGTTTGGCGAAGGGCTGAGGTGCGTCACCCTGTTGTGCCAGGCCGTACAGCATGCGGCTGGTAGAAAACACGCCGCTGTTGGCAGATGAGGCAGCAGAGGTCAGCACCACGAAATTGATCACGCTGGCCGCCGCAGGTAGGCCAATCAGCACGAACAGTTCAACGAACGGGCTCTTGTCCGCCACCACCGAGTTCCACGGCGTTACCGACATGATAACGATCAGCGAACATACATAAAACATGATGATGCGCAGTGGAATGGCATTGATGGCGCGTGGCAGTACTTTTTCCGGATTTTTGGTTTCAGCTGCCGTGGTGCCCACCAGTTCGATGCCGACAAAGGCGAAAACCGCGATCTGAAAACCGGCGAAGAAGCCGCTGATGCCTTTAGGGAACATGCCGCCGTCGTTCCACAGATGGGAGAACGAGGCCACCGTACCGCTCGGAGAAGGGTAATGGATGGCAATCATCACCAGACCGGCAACGATCAGGCCGACTATCGCGACGATTTTAATCATGGCGAACCAGAATTCCATTTCACCAAACATTTTCACCGTGGCCAGGTTGAGACTGAGCAACAACAGGACGCACAGCAGCGAAGCGACCCATTGCGAAAGCTCGGGGAACCAGAACTGGGCGTAGGCGGTGATCGCCACCACGTCGGCAATGCCGGTGACGACCCAGCAGAACCAGTAGGTCCAACCGGTGAAGAACCCGGCCCATGGGCCGAGCAGATCGGCGGCGAAGTCGCTAAAGGATTTGTACTGTAAGTTCGACAGCAGCAATTCGCCCATCGCGCGCATAACAAAAAACAGCATAAAGCCGATGATCATATAGACAAAAATGATCGAAGGCCCAGCCAGACTGATGGTTTTCCCTGAGCCCATAAACAGACCGGTGCCGATAGCGCCGCCGATGGCGATCAGTTGTATATGGCGGTTGGAAAGGTTTCTTCGAAGGCTATCTTCTGATGCAGCGTTGTCGCTGTCGGTATTTTTAGCGTGATCGACCATCTGATGATGTCCTGTTTTTACCTGTCATGAATGGAATTACCAGCTCTGTTGTGGCTGTTTTTTATACGTTTAGCCCGGCGGTGCCGGCTTTTTAAGATAGTGCAATATTTTCATCAGCGCATAATCTCAGCGTACGTCGAAACGCATGTGCTGATGACGCCAGCCAGGCTGGGCGGGCGTTCAGGGGGCGCAAGGTTACTCCTGGTTACCGCAAATTAACAGTCCCTGGCGAGGCTATCTCTTTGATAATAAAACGGCTTAAAAAATCGCATGAGAAAAACTAATGTGGGGTGATGTAAGCCATATCGCCGACAGCGTTGCCGCCGATGGTTATCGATGGGAGAGCGAAAAACGACGGCGGGCGGTAAGTTGCGCAGCGGCTGCGCTGCGCGTCGCCGGCCAGGTGACAGCAAAATCATTTGCTTAGGTTTTTCAGCCTGCGCTGGCGGAGGCTTTGCCGTTGCTGATATATGCCCTGAAAATTAATCATGCGTCTGCCGCAACGGCAGGATGGCTAAGCCCATTTGGCGCGTTAGCCACGCCTCGACAGGCAAAACTCATGCCGCACGGCGGCAACTGACCTGCAAAACAGATCATGGAAATCATGCGACTCAATACGTCGCGCATGGACGTTGCTGCATCTGCAGGCGTTGCGGGCTACGCAGAGTGCCATTCGCTAGTCCATACTTAATGACATTGGTTTGTCACGTCAGGGGCGTAACCTGAACGCAAATACGCCTTTCCCATCACTACATGGAGTATAACGATGTCCAATAGCACTACGCTCAAGCTGAAAGATGGCACTCTGCTTTATTACAAAGATTGGGGCGAGGGCCAACCGGTAGTGTTCAGTCACGGCTGGCCGCTGTCCGGGGACGCTTTTGAAGATCAAATGCTGTTCCTCGCGTCACACGGCTATCGAGTGATTGCGCACGACCGTCGCGGGCATGGACGTTCTTCACAGCCGTGGGATGGCCATAACATGGACCAGTATGCCGACGATCTGGCAGAGTTGACGGCGGCGCTGGATTTACAGAATGCGGTGCATGTCGGCCATTCCACCGGCGGCGGTGAAGTGGCACGCTACATTGCCCGTCACGGTACCGAACGGGTGGCCAAGGCGGTGCTGATTGGCGCCGTGCCGCCGATTATGCTGAAAACCGATTTTAACCCGAACGGTTTGCCGTTGTCGGTATTTGATG
The DNA here is from genome assembly GCF_041448735.1 of Serratia odorifera. NCBI lineage: Bacteria > Pseudomonadati > Pseudomonadota > Gammaproteobacteria > Enterobacterales > Yersiniaceae > Serratia > Serratia odorifera. Next base: position 520,042 of record NZ_JBGMUT010000001.1, read on the forward strand.
GCATTCGTGACGGCGTGGTTAACGACCGGTCGCAATTCTTCAAGGATCTTTCCGAGACCTTCTACGGTTTCAATCGCCCGAACTCACAGCCATCGCAAGGGATGCGTGACAGCTTCTGGTTGCAGGGCATGCAGGGTTCCATCAAGGCGCTGTATGATTGTGTTGCAGCATTTTCCGCCACCGATCAGCGGGAGGATTTGCAGCGCATGACCATTCCTACCCTGGTGATTTATGGTGATGACGATCAGATAGTACCGCCGATCTCCTCCAGCCAGGCCGCGTTGAAACTGTTACCGAACGCGCAGGAAAAGGTCTATCCCGGCGCATCGCATGGCTTGTGCAGCACCCACAAGGCGCAGATTAACCAGGATCTGCTGGACTTCATCCAACGCTGAAACATCTCGCCAGAAACAGAAGCCTGCCGGCTTCTGTTCTTTGGCATGCGTAACGGACCGCTAGCGTTTTTGCCGTTGTTCCGCTTCGCCGGCCTCTGCCGCTTCATCTGCCCTGGCTGCGGTATAGCCCGCCAGATGCCCGACCACGTTGGCATAAATGCTGATGATAATCACCCACAGGACGCTGTTCTTCCACCAGATGACGGACGGTATCGCCAAAATGATCCATAAAAACGACATCGCCAAATGTGCTTTCTTGATAACGGCAGGCGTCAGTTTCATCGCTCAAGCTTCCTTATAGTGGGGAAATGGTAAGCATAGCGGGCCCACCTTGTTCTGTGGCTTTCGGGGATTGTCGGGATGATAACCAGGCTGTTTTTGTTGATTTATTGTTAAATACTTTCAAGCGGTTATTTAGAATCGCTGGCCGATCACAAAAAACGCCTAACAGATTCCTCCTTATCATCGCAGAGCAGTAAGCTAGGCTCAGTAGAGCGACTCAATAAGGGGCGGAATATGTACAAGACAATATTAGTGCCAGTAGATATTGATGAAGAAAAACTGACGGAAAACGCGCTTAAACACGTGGAGTATCTGGCAAAAGCCTCTGGCGCCAAGGTGCATTTCTTCCATGCGTTGCCGGATGCGTCCGCTTTTGTTACCGCTTATTCGTTCGGCATCAAAGAGTTTGAAAATCAGGCTGAAACACAGGCCATTGATAAGCTAAAGAAAATAATCTCCGAAATGGATATTCCCCTGGAGCGGCTCGCCTACACCATCAGTTTTGGCTCACCGCGTGACGAAGTGTTGCAACTGGCCGAAGAGATAGATGCCGATCTGATCGTCATCGGCTCTCGCCGGCCCAGCGTAAAAACCTACCTGCTTGGTTCGAACGCCGCCGCCATCGTGCGACACGCGAAAACCTCGGTGATGGTGATCCGCTAACTGCCAACCCAGGCCGGCGATTGCCGGCCTGGAACCGGCTGAGGCAATGCCGGCAGTGGTTCAAAAATGCTACACTCAGGCATAATGTCCTCTGAACAGGCGAAAGAAGGATGACCAACGCGCTGATTACCTTGGGAATATGCCTGTTGTTAATGCCATTACTGCTGTGGCTGATTGGCAAAGCGTTAGCAACGGCGAAAAACAAGCCACACGAAGAAGATAAAACCAGGCCGAAAACCGGTATGCCGCACGGTGACGACGAATAGCGACCAGGCGTGGATTACCACTGTGGCCAATAATAGGTTTTTTCGTGCCAGCCTTTGCCGTACATGCAGGCGGCGATAGTTGCCGTGCGGGCATCCTGGTTGCGATCGCTTTGCACCGTACGCAACGACGGTCGCGGCTCGTAGCGATAGCCGTTCGGGCAGGTTTTCTTGTTTTTTTCGCAGGTGACGTATTTATCGCCGTAATCAAATTCGATATCCCGCACCACATCCGGCGGAAAGCGATCGAAGCCACGCGCTTCGCATGCTGCGTAGTCGGCCTGGCGGGCGACATCATTGGCACCGGGCCGTTCCCATCGGCTACAGCCGGTTAATGTGGCAATTGGCAATATAATTAACAGTCCGTAGGTTTTCATTGCGTCCCTATTTATTCACTTTTCCATGATTGGCGCTCGGATTAATCCTATCCAGAGCGGCGAGGATTCTAACCAAGTTGTGGTTAAAATAAAAGTGAGAATGGTTCTTGTTTGCATCCCGTTAAGGGTAGCGCGACGTCGCCATCACCTATACTCAAGTTTTAGCCTCGGCGAGGGTAATTATGCGGCGGTGGGGAATGGGTATTCTGATCATACTGGTCATGGCGGGCAGTGCGCCGTGGTGGCTGCGGCAATTGCCGCCAGGTTATCACCCGTTTTCGCCGCTGTCGGTCAACGATCCGCCGACGTTTATTACGCGCCTGAAGCTGCAACGGCTGGCGGACGATCCGCAGGCGTGCAGATCGGCGTTGGTACAGGCGCGGGATGCCGGCTACGTGGCGTTTCGCCAGGTCGCCGATGTCGCTGGTGACTGTCCGCTTGCGGCACCGATACGCGTACAGGGCTTTGGCCAGGTCAAGCTCAGCTCAAGCTTTCTGGCCAGTTGCCCACTGGCGTTGAGCAGCACCATGTTTGTTACCCAGGTCGCCGCACCGCTGGCGCAACGGCAATTAGGGACTCGCCTGACGCGCATCGATCATCTTGGCAGTTATGCCTGCCGCAATATTTATCATCGTCCAACTGGGCGTCTGAGTGAACATGCAACGGCAGATGCCTGGGATGTTTCCGGGTTTCACATGGCGAATGGCCAACGGCTGAGAATAGAAAAACAGTGGTCGAAACCCACCGACAACGGCATATATTTACGCAAGGTGTTCAATGACGGGTGCGGTTTTTTTGGCAATGCGCTCGGGCCGGAATATAACGCTGCGCATGCCAATCATTTTCATTTCGCAATGCGCGGTTTGGGTAGTTGCGGATAAATAAGCCTAAACTTACCCAAGTCTGAGAATAATCTTAAGTTGTGACTATCGGTGCCGCGAGCGTTATTTCCCACGTTCGCAATGCTTATTTTTGGTAGCTTGCTTGCGCAGTGAGAAGCGCTATTTGTGCTCTGACCGGGCGCAATAAGCGGGCAGGCCATGCCATCAGCGCGTGGGAACTAGTCCTATTTTTCATCACTTGCCGCTTTCAACTGGGGTAGCAGGCGTTTATCTTGCTATTATCAGGGCTTGTTTTTTCGAGGAGTTCAGGATGAAGCACTACGCAGCGTTACTTATTACCACCGTGCTGTTATCAGGCTGTGCCACGCAGGCCGTTCCGCCACAACAGGCAAAATCAGCGCCGCCGAGCCGCCTGATGCTTTATCAAAATCTGCCGACGACCCCTTATGCCACGATAATCATCGTGCGTGACAGTGGCATGCTGGCCGGCTCGTGCCGCACCGGGGTTTATTTGAACGGTGAATTTGCCGCGTCGTTGGCCAGCAAGGAAAAAGCCGAGTTTCGCGTGCCGGTAGGCAATAATACGCTGGGTATTGGCCAGGACATGATAGAAAACGATCTGTGCATCTGGCGTGATACCAACGGCCAGCAGCCGATGACTCTGCGAGCGGGCGAAGTACGCTATTTCCGCATTGGTGGCGATATGCGGCGTGGTTTTATTTTGCAGCCAGGGCGCGCATAGCCCATTGCAGCGAGATAAGAAACAGGCCCGCATTGCGATTGCGGGCCTGGCAAGCCGTCAGCGGAAAACGGCCAGAATTATTGGCGATAAGCATGCTTAATCTGTAACAGGCTGTTCTTGAACACTTCCGCTTGCGCAGGATCTTCAATCTGCGCAATAAACCGCTCCAGATTGATAATGACTTTCCCGGCATCCGCCTGGCCGATCGATTTGAGGATCAGCGTCAGGGTGGCTTTCAGGCAGGCGACTTCCGTTGCCAGCGTCTGTGGATCTGCGGACGTAGTGAAATCAACGTTGCTCATTTTATCTCCTGATTTTGAGGCCGTAGCCGAATAAACGCGGTTTAATGCACTCCAACTGCGATCCAATTCACTTTGGCGCGCGGCAGTGCAGTTTTCTGGGCGCGGAGTATAGCATAGCACCGCGCGGTCACGTGTAACGTTCGACCGAGAGTTTTCTTTATATCGCGCCGCAGGCTGCCAGTGACGGTTAATCTGCAACAAAAATTATCTTTGTGGCGCGATGCCGTTTAATGAATAGTTATCGACATGCAGCGACACACAATATTGTGCATAGATATTTCCAAATGGTTAATAGGTATTCGATGCGCATGTTATTGAATGTAATCACAGCCTATTTATAAATACAAATTCGCCGGTTTTGCCGATTTATGCGGTATGATTGCTTTACGGCTAGACGTCTCTTTGTCTGCGATTGCACTTATCTGCAGCAAAACGGCTAAATCGGCTGAACCACCAAGAAAATAGGTAAAATTAGGCCTGCTCCGCAAAGTTATTCGGACGTACGTATTAATCTGTATTCATTCTTTGCTGAAAAACAAGTAATATCGGGTGCGATTACAGAGGCTGATTGCGTACTCCCCTTTTTTTGGAGATTTTTCCTTGATTAGCGTTCTTCTTGTTGATGACCACGAACTGGTGCGCGCAGGGATACGACGCATTCTTGAAGATATCAAAGGCATAAAAGTTGTCGGTGAGGCCCAGTGCGGTGAAGATGCCGTGAAATGGTGCCGCGGCAACGCGGTAGATGTCGTGCTGATGGACATGAACATGCCGGGTATCGGGGGGCTGGAAGCCACGCGAAAAATTGTGCGTTACGTACCCGACATCAAGGTCATCATGTTGACCATCCATACCGAGAACCCATTGCCGGCCAAGGTGATGCAGGCGGGAGCCGCCGGCTACCTGAGCAAAGGTGCGGCGCCGCAGGATGTGGTAAATGCCATTCGTTCGGTACATGCCGGTCAACGTTATATTGCCTCGGACATTGCGCAACAGATGGCGCTTAGCCAGTTGGAACCGCAGACAGAAACGCCGTTCAATTGTTTATCTGAGCGCGAGCTGCAAATTATGTTGATGATTACCAAAGGGAAAAAGGTAAACGAGATTTCAGAACAGTTGAATCTCAGCCCCAAGACGGTAAACAGCTACCGCTACCGCATGTTCAGCAAACTGAACATCAGCGGTGACGTAGAGTTGACCCATTTGGCCATCCGACATGGATTGTTTAATGCGGAGACTTTGTTAAGCGGTGAGTGAGCGTTTCGATGCGAAGGCATTCCTTAAAACCGTAACCAGCCAGCCCGGCGTCTATCGCATGTATGATGCCACTGGCACGGTTATTTATGTCGGTAAAGCCAAAGACCTGAAAAAACGTCTTGCGAGTTACTTTCGCCTGCAGGTCGGCAGCCGTAAAACGGAAACCCTGGTTAAAAATATCGCGCAAATAGACGTTACTGTTACACATACCGAAACAGAAGCGCTATTGCTGGAACATAATTACATTAAATTATATCAGCCACGATATAATGTTCTTTTGCGTGACGATAAATCTTATCCGCTGATTTTTCTCAGCGGTGACACGCATCCACGGTTGGCTATCCATCGTGGCGCCAAACACGCCAAAGGTGAATATTTCGGGCCATTCCCGAACTCCTATGCGGTGCGTGAAACGTTGGCGCTGCTGCAAAAGCTGTTCCCGATTCGCCAATGCGAAAACAGCGTCTACCGCAATCGCTCGCGCCCCTGCCTACAGTATCAGATTGGCCGTTGCCTGGGGCCATGCGTAGCCGGCCTGGTGAGTGAAGACGAATACCAGCGGCAGGTCGAATACGTCCGGCTGTTTCTGGCCGGCAAAGATCAGCAGGTTCTGCATCAGTTGATCGAGCGGATGGAAAGCGCCAGCAAGGAACTGAACTTTGAAGAGGCCGCGCGGGTGCGCGATCAGATCCAGGCGGTGCGGCGCGTAACTGAACGGCAGTTCGTCTCCGGCAACGGTGACGATCTGGATGTGATCGGCGTGTCGTTTAAATCCGCTATGGCCTGCCTGCACGTACTGTTTATTCGTCAGGGCAAGGTGCTTGGCAGCCGCAGCTATTTCCCGAAAGTGCCGAGTGGCACCGATATCGCGGAAGTGGTGCAAACCTTCGTCGGGCAGTTTTATTTGCAGGGTAGCCAGGCGCGAACGCTGCCTGGCGAGATCCTGCTGGACTTCACGCTGCCGGAAAAAACGCTGTTGGCGGAATCGTTATCTGAACTGGCGGGGCGCAAGATTGCCATTCAAAGTAAACCCCGCGGCGATCGCGCGCGTTACCTGAAACTGGCGCGCACCAATGCCGCTACGGCGTTGTCTACCAAACTGGCGCAACAGTCGACCATCCATCAACGCATGGCAGAATTGGCGAAAACGCTCCATCTGGCCGAAATTAATCGCATGGAATGCTTTGATATCAGCCATACTATGGGCGAACAAACCATCGCTTCCTGCGTGGTGTTCGATGGCAACGGTCCGCAGCGCTCAGAGTACCGCCGCTATAATATTACCGGCATCACGCCGGGCGATGATTACGCAGCGATGGCGCAGGTGCTGCGTCGCCGTTACGGTAAGGCGCTGGAAGAGAACAAAATCCCGGACGTGATCTTCATTGACGGCGGCAAGGGCCAGCTCGGTATGGCCATTGACGTCTTTAACTCGCTGGAGGTGCCGTGGGACAAAAGCAAACCGTTACTGATTGGCATCGCCAAAGGGGCGGATCGCAAAGCCGGTTTGGAAACGCTGTTTTTTGTGCCGGAAGGTGAGGGCATCTCCCTGCCGTCTGATTCACCGGCGTTGCACGTGATTCAACATATTCGTGATGATTCCCATAATCATGCGATAACCGGCCATCGTCAGAAACGGGCGAAGGTCAAGAATACCAGTGCCTTGGAGTCGATTGAGGGCATTGGACCAAAACGGCGTCAGATGCTGTTGAAGTATATGGGCGGACTTCAACCATTATTGAATGCCAGCGTTGAGGAAATTGCAAAAGTGCCGGGTATTTCACAAGCATTGGCAGAAAAGATCCACAATGCATTGAAACACTGAGGGCAATGTAGCAACATACTCTTAATTTCCACTCCAGCCAGATAGTTACCGTAGCATTATGCAATTGAATATACCGACGTGGCTTACCCTGTTTCGTGTAGTTCTGATCCCATTCTTTGTTCTGGCATTTTATCTGCCGTTCACCTGGGCCCCAATGGTTTGCGCCACCATCTTCGTGTTTGCTGCGGTAACCGACTGGTTTGACGGCTTTTTAGCCCGGCGCTGGAAACAAACTACCCGCTTTGGCGCGTTCCTTGACCCGGTTGCCGACAAGGTAATGGTGGCAATGGCGCTGGTGCTGGTGGCCGAGCATTACCATGCCTGGTGGATAACCCTGCCGGCTGCCACCATGATCGCGCGTGAAATCATTATTTCTTCCCTGCGCGAGTGGATGGCCGAGATCGGCAAGCGCAGCAGCGTCGCAGTGTCATGGATCGGCAAAGTGAAAACCACCGCACAGATGATGTCGCTGGTTGGCTTGCTGTGGCGTCCAGATCGCAGCGTCGAGTATGCGGCGATCGGCTTGTTATACATCGCGGCGGTGCTGACATTCTGGTCGATGTTCCAATATTTGAATGCGGCACGTAACGATTTGCTGGAACCGTGATCAATGCGCTGCAAAAATCGTCAAACGATCGTAATGAGCCAACAATTTTATTGACTCATTACGTCAGGTAAGTAGAATGCATCGCATCAGACGGCAGCGATGATTTGCAGAAAGTTAGCAAAAAAATCAGTGAGTTCTGATAATGCGGGAATAGCTCAGTTGGTAGAGCGCAACCTTGCCAAGGTTGAGGTCGCGAGTTCGAGCCTCGTTTCCCGCTCCAAATTAAATCAGGCTGGTGTTTCACGAGCCTTGAGCCTGCAAAGGCAAACAGCATTACGGCGCGTTAACAAAGCGGTTATGTAGCGGATTGCAAATCCGTCTAGTCCGGTTCGACTCCGGAACGCGCCTCCAATTTTCCCGAGCCCGGGTGGTGAAATCGGTAGACACAAGGGATTTAAAATCCCTCGGCTTATGGCTGTGCGGGTTCAAGTCCCGCCCCGGGTACCAGGGAATAAAAATACCGAATAATCAAAGCAATAGTAGTAATGTCGTCAGCCGCCGCAAGGCGGTTTTTTTGTGTCTGAAAAACGTCTTTCCTAACATCATTCCTAACATCAATTAGCTCTCCCATAAGCGTTACCATGGCTTCTTTGGCTCTCGCTGCTCAATTTTCTCAATGACCTATAACTGGCCACGATGGTGCAGGTACAGCGCGTGCCTGTAGCGCAGAAGTCCTGGTTTGCTTTAACACGCAATCGTGCAATCAAGGCGCAAGCTTGAGAACAATGTCTCAGCCGCCAGGCTGCAGAATTAAAACGGTTATTGATATCAACGGTGGCGATGCACGATCGCTAAACGCGTTCCGACAGGATTGGCAGGGCAAGGGTGGCTGGCGATAAGGGTGATGGCTGTAGGGTTGCACGCTGGCGGGAACGTAACGGGATTTCGCTGTTAAACCAGCAGCAGGTGCTACTTAGCGTGGTCTGGCTTACATGATACGGCGGATGTCGACGTTGATCTGCGGCAGTGGAACAGACTCACCTCACAGGTACAGTACTTGTCTATAGGCGTTTATATTGATGGCGGCGGCAGCGATAATGGCTAGTTGAGTAATTATTCTCAAGCCAATAATTATTTGGTTAATATAAATAATATGAATAAGTTTTCTTTAATTATTTTAAGCACAACGCTGCGGTTGTTGTAGCTAAAGTTTTATTGCTAATTGGTTAGCAATCTATTAATTATTACCCGTCCATTTAACCTGTTCTAGTAATTACAGATGATATTGATTGGATGGCGCTGAGTGATTAACGTCTGGCGACTCCTCGGTTGGAAAATTAAGGAAAAACAGTAGGCATAGCTTGACCGAGCGTTTGTGGCGATCAATAATTTGGGATTATTCCTAAGGTTAATTTTTAATCTAAATACCGCAGTGCAGATAATGTTAATAAATTGATGCGATATTGCTAAATGCAATCATGATTAATGATTGCTAGCATTGGCTCGCCGCTATTCTTATAAAGGGAAATATGAAATATATAAAAATGATTATCACACTGACGCTGGTATTCATCAGTTCTATAGCTTTTGCCGATTTAAGGCTGCCAACGCAGGCAGACTGCGATCCAGAGTCATGGACGATAGACCCGGCAGTTGATTACAGCGCATGTCCTGCCGTAGAGAGTATTATTCCACCAGATGACTCTGACCCGATGCCAAAAGATGAGAGGCAATTGCAGCTATTGGGTGAGGCGCCAAAAGGAAATGAAAATTGAAAATCGCCATTGCATTATTAATGACTGCAATGGTGGTCATTGTTGGTATTGTTGGACTGGTATTGTTGGCATATAAAATTAGCTCAAGAAAAAGATCGCGACGTTGAATGCCATTAAAATTAAACGGTCAGTTTTTACTTAATCACTCAACCTATTTTTGAAAATTGTGTTTTGCTATAAATAACATTTATTCTCCGGTTGATCTTGGATGGCTGCGGCCAGTGATATTACTTATGGAAAGTCATAATTCGTTAATGCATAACTGATGAGGCTCTCCATAAGTGAGTTTTTATGGTCAGCATTAATCCTATGGCGTAATCATTATTGTCCGCGTTAATACCCTGATACTGATTTCGAATCCTGGTAAATAGGGTTAATTAATCGAGACAGGGCAACCAGAGGTGCCCGATAAACGTCGATTCTCATCACGCTAGCGCTGGCGCGGCACGGGTGAAGTTCCATCGTGGCGCCAAGGCCATATTCAACGGCAGGTTCACGCAGTCGGGTAGCGCATGCTCGGTTAGGCAACATTTCGTGGGATAAAAAGCAGCGAGCGCCAGGTGCGGGCGAACGTGTACATGTGATGCCAGGAAGCGCATAACACGCCGTCGCTTCGCCTGACGTCGATGCGCGTCGGCACAGGCTGCCAGCCTATGTTTGCCAGGATAGGGCCACCGCTGCCAGGTTATCCTGCGACTCAACTTGCGTTGAGATGAAGGCCTAATACATAAACATGGCTTATCTATAATGTTACATTTTATGTGTGGCTATTGATGCCGAGGCGGTCATTGCCTATGTTTTATAGGGTCTTATCGGTGGGTTGGAATGAGGAGAAATTGGAAATGACAGATGAGAAGCGTCTTAGCCTGATTGAAAAGTTGGTCATCATCACGTTTGGTGTGGCGATCGCATACTTTATCGTTACGGTTGGATTATCGCTTGATGGTATCGATCGTCCCTGGCCCTTCCCGGTCAGGTAAATAAGTATTCACCAGGGATAATAAAGAATAAAAATAATTACGCCGATCGCCTGGCGTTAACAGGTTGCGCTACAGAGAACATTCTCACTGCCAGTCGGCGTTAAACGCCGATGTACTCCACTGCGAAAAGGAGTAAAGTGATGTTTTATATCGCTATAAAACATAGGTTATAAATGAAAACGTATATCGGTAAAGCGTTTACTGCGGACCGAGCCTGGGGGGCTGTCGACATCGCCAATTTTGAGGGCACATCGGTCCGCCTGCACTGGACGGACAAACCCTATAAGTGGCACGTAAATGACGGACAGGAGGTTTTTGCCGTCATGGATGGGATGGTCGAGATGCGGTATAAAGAGCAGGGGGAACTACGCCAGGTGCTGCTCAACGCGGGTGACATATTTTATGCCGACGTGGGCTGTGAACACGTGGCTCACCCACAAGGCGAAGCGCGGATCCTGGTGATTGAAAAACAAGGCTCGGTTTAAGCTCATTACCCTCAGAAACCGGCTATCAGCATGTACCTGCTAATCGTCGCCTGCGATCGGATAGCCCGCCTGCCGTATCGCCTGTTTACTGTCGCTTACGCCGGCGGCATACCCTGACTCCATTTCGCATACCGGACTGGAACTGCAGTAGGGCAAACGAACGGGTATCGCCAGGCGCTCTTCCAGTTGTTCAATGCGCCGACGAGCGGCCAGCAGTTCGTGCGCTAGCGCGCCAGTGACTCCACTGGCATTGAGCAACTGTTGCAGATAGTCTGCTGTGATTGTCATGATTGACCTCGAAAACACCGATATACCCGTTGAGCCGCAGACGGGGGACCGGCAGTCGTCGGCGCTGGCGGCTGTCTCCTATAGATTAGGACAAGATAGCCCCTTGGCCTGAGAAATCGTCGGCAAAGGGGCTGGCCTGCTTTGGTGAGCCGTGACGTGCTTTTAGCCGGCGGTCAGTCGCGCCACCAGCTCACTGCCTTCACGTATGAATAGCGGAATACTGTCCAGCTCGGCACGAACGGTTACACGCTGTTGCCCGCGATAACGCTCACCGTCGAGGGCAATCCAGTGGTGGTTCCCGGGCAGCCAGACCTCACGCTGACGCGCACCGGCATGCATCACCGGTGCCACCAACAACTCCTCGCCAAACAGATATTGATCTTCCACCTGCCAACTTTGTGGCTCATCGGGATAATGCCAGAACAGCGGGCGCATCAGCGGCTCGCCATGACGGTGGGCATGGTCAAACAGCGCATCGATGTAAGGACGCAATTTTTCACGTATCGCCAGCCAGTGCTGCATGATGGCACCGTTCTCTGCGCCGTAGCTCCACAATTCGTTTGGCGATCCGCTGTTGCACTGCGGGATGCCGTTACGGTAGCTCTCCGGTGGCTGGATCTGTGGTTCGCGATAGCCATGCATGCGCAGTACCGGACAAAATACCGCCCATTGGAACCAGCGAATCAACAGCTCGTGAAACGCCGGATCGTGGATATTACCGCCTTGAAAGCCGCCAATGTCGGTGGTCCACCACGGAATGCCCGCCATGCCCATGTTCAACCCGGCCGCCAGCTGGTTGCGAAACGCATGGAACGAGGAGTGGACATCGCCGGACCAGGCCAGAACGCCAAAGCGTTGGCTACCGGCCCACGAACAGCGTACCAGATTGACGATCTCGGTTTCGCCGTTGGCTTGCAGACCATCATAAAATCCCTGGGCAAAATCTCGCGGGTACTGGTTGCCGACTTCGAGCACTGGACCGGTATGATAGCGATAATTATCAAAATCATAGGCGCGGTATTCCGGCTCCGCCTCGTCGAGCCAGAACAGTTTAATCCCCAGATCGTAGTAGTTTTTCTTCACCGTTTGCCAAACGAAGGCACGAGCTTCGGGATGCGTGGCGTCAAAAAAGGTGGTGTTGCCCATAAAATCGAGATTGACCTGCACGCCGCGATCGCTGGTCACCAGCCAGCCTTTGGCCTTCATCTGTGGGTAGAGTGGGCTTCTGGCTTCTACCGTCGGCCACACCGACACCATCAGTTCAATGCCCATCGCCTTTAACTCGTCGACCATCGCTTTGGGATCCGGCCAGTCGACGGGATCAAAACACCAGGTACCCTGATTGGGCCAGTGGAAGAAATCGATCACCATCACCGACAGTGGTAACTGGCGACGACGGTATTCACGCGCCACCTCCAGCACTTCCTGCTGGTTGCGGTAACGCAGTTTGCACTGCCACAGACCGCTGATAAACGCTGGTGCGGGTGGCGGCGTACCGGTGGCCCGCGCATATTGCCGCGTAATTTGCGGCAGGGTATCGGCGGCGGTGATCCAGTAGTCCATTTCCTGCGTGACCTGCGCGCGCCATTCGGTGTGATTTTTGGCAAATGTCGCTTCACCGATGGCTGGATTGTTCCACAGCAGGCCGTAACCGAGGCTGGATTGCATAAACGGTACGCTGGCCTGCGAATTGCGCTGCGCCAGTTCGAGCGCGCAGCCTTTCAGATCCAGCCAGGGCTGCTGGTATTGTCCCATGCCGTAAATACGCTCTTCAGCCTGGGCTTCAAAGCGTACGGTCAGTTGATATTTTCCCCCCGGCAATGGTTTGAACTCTCGCCCGTCAAGCTTGAGCGCGCTGACGTATTTATCCTGGCTCTTTTCGCTGGCGCCGATGCCGACGGTGGAACGCTGTCGCCACATTTCTTCCAGCAGCAGTTCGCCGTGCTGGTTGTAAAAGGCCAACTGGCCCTTCAGGTTAAGTACCGCGGTGATGTTGCCATTGCGCAGCGTCAGGGTTTCTGCCTCGGTGCTAATGCACGCCGTAACGGGCTCGGCCGGCAGCAGGGCGTGTAACCGATCGCCGAATGCCGGGCTACAGGTGGCACGTACGCGCAGGCTGTTTTTTCCCCAGGGCTCTACGCGCAGAATTTGACGTTCGAATCGCCACTCAATACCGTTGGCGTGTTGAAGAAGTTCGCTCATCAGTAACGATATCCTTTATGAAAGACTTTGTTTGGCAAGGTTGATGGATTTCATCGTGCCGTCATCCAGCTTGTACCAGCGCAACGTTGCGAAGGCGCACAGCGACAGCAGACCCGGTACGATGGTGAACAGGGCGACAATGCAATACATCGCGGTGGAGGTTTGTGCGGTCGCGTTGGCTACGTAGCCGCTAAAGCCCAGGGTCCAGCCGACAATCGCGCCGCTGATTGCCATGCCGAGCTTCAGCACCGCGAGGAAGGTTGAAAATACCACGCCATCCATGCGCTTGCCCTGTAACCATTCTCCGTAGTCGGCAACGTCGGCCATCATTACCCACATCAGGGTGGTCGTAGCTTGATAGAGGGTGGAAATAATAAAAGTGAGCGGTACCAGCACCAGGATGGATTTCGGCGCGAAGAACAACGCAATGCTGAGCACCCCGGCCAGCACGGAACAGTAACCGAACATTTGCACTTTGCCGACGTTGCGCGTCAAGCGCTTGGCCAGTGCGCTGCCTGCGGCCTTGCCGAGAATATGCGCGCCCAGCATCCACATGAAATAACCGGCATTACCAAGATAATAGGTGACAAAATACATCATCGCCCCAAGGCGAATTACCCCAAAGCCGATGTTGGTGATCACCAGCACCGACACCACGCGCCACTGATCGTTGCGTAACAGATCGCGCAGTTCGGCCAGATAATTGTTGTGGGTAGCCGGGGCATTGATACGTTCGCGGGTGTTGGCGAAACAGATCCAGAACATGATCACCGCCGCCGTCGCCATAATCGCCATCGCCGCGCGGTAGCCCATCAGCTTGTCGTCGCCACCGAGATACTCTGCCAGCGGCATCATAAAGAACGTCGACATGGCGCCGCCCAGCGTGGCTAAAAAGAAGCGGTACGACTGCAGGGAAATACGCTGTTCGTTATTGGAGGTAATCACCGCACCCATTGAGCAATAGGGAATGTTGATGGCGGTATACATCAGCATCATCAGGGTATAACTGACGGTGGCAAAGATCATTTTACCGTGCAGGCTCAGCGATTCCGGCACGGCGTAGGTGAGCAGACAGCTGGCACCGAAAGGCAGCGCCAGCCACAGCATCCACGGGCGGAACTTACCCCAGCGGGTGCGGGTACGATCTGCCAGGTAGCCCATCGCCGGATCGATAATGGCGTCTGCCGTGCGCGCCAGTAAAAACAGGGTACCGACAAACGCCGCCGGTAACCCCACCACGTCCGTGTAATAGAAGGTCAGGAATATGATGACATTATCCAGCCCCACATGGCTTGCCATATCGCCCAACCCATAACTGATTTTCTCTTTACGGGTGATCTGTTGACTCATGTTAATTACCTGCCGTTGTACGGTTATGCTTAGAGGTATGCTGGCTGTAAGGGTAATTCACCGACCTGGGTTCACAATTGCGAGATTTGGCATTGGCGTTACGGAAACTAATTTTCGTGATACCGGTAACAAAACGCCGGGTGAGAGTAGGGTAATTACATAAAAATCAGAGGAGTAACGCGATATACAGCTATGTTGGCGGTGTTTTAACGTTGAGGGTAGGGTTGCGGCAGATAACCAAAGGTGAAAAAGCCCACCAGAGTGGGCTATCCGAGTTATTCCCAAGTGAGCCAATTATGACAAAGGCGCCGTCAGGGATTGCGAACCCGTACGGCGCTTTATCAAAATAAGGCCGAACCAGAAAAAGAGCAAACAACACGCCAGGCGGGTCAGCGAATCTGGGATAACGCTCATAAAAAAAATCCCGCTCTATGGCGGGATGAATGGATGATGCTGCATGAGTCCTTTCGTTGTTGACGATTGAGGCTATTCTGTCGTCAATTGGCGACACTAGCCTATCGCGATGCCAGAGACAAGCGCTTTTATCTTATCTTGGGGTAATGTGTGACTTATGACCATTAGCCGGTGTCATGGTGATACCGGCCTGCCGCGAATCACGCAGTGCGCGTGATGTCGTGCCTGCACGGCGTTGTCGGCAGGGTGTTCGCCAACGCTAAATCGCGGTAAAATGCAGCGGTAACCCCTGTCTTATAACCGCTGGGCAATCTCTGAATGCGTTATGAAAACACGTAAGCCACGCCGTCCACCAGGACGCTGGGTCTATTATATTTTACATGAAGATATGCTGTGGCCCTGCCCGGTCAAATGGGAATGGGAGGGCGGCTATAACGCCTGGCTGCCGTTCTACTACTCACCAACGCTGGAGTTCGTGGCGGGCAACCCAGCCAAGGCGACCAAAGTGAGCCGGGGCCGGCGTTAAGATCCCCAAAATGTTCCGTTAGGCTCGGTTATTTGGCTTTGGCAGGGCATAACGCCGGATCAAATACCGTTTTCCAATCCCGCTTCATATCGACAATGATCCACCCCTTGGCCGGGGCCAGCCGCAATCCGTCGATCAGCTTGCCGCTGGCGGGTGGGTGGCTATCGTAGGCATATTCGCGTTCGGCATCGGTATGATGTACCAGTAAACCAAAGGTTTTGAACTCGGGATTGGCCGAGGTGTATTGCATCATTGCCACATCGCCGTCGCTATTGCCAAAGGCGGCTACCGGGCGCTGGCCGATAAACAGGTGAATAGCCACCGGCTTGGCGGCTGCATCATCGTAAAACGCCCCTTTCATGGTTTTACGCAGTTGCGTACCGTCGTTGGTGAGGGAAAATTCACTCAACGCGAACGACCCCACGACCTGCTCAGGCGGAATACCGTACATACGCTGTGCCAGCACGCGCATGAAGTCAATGCCGCCACCGGAGACGATCCAGGTTTTAAAACCGTTGGCCCGTAAATAATCGAGCAATTGGCGCATAGGCTGATAGCCCATGCGGTCGTAACGGCAGTCAAAACGCCTATCTCGGTGATTTTCAACCCAGTTGCCGACGCGTTGTGCGAATGCTTCAGTAGTGACGTTGCTATGGGTCAGGGTCAAAAGCTGCATCAGTCCTTCCTCACCCGACGCGGCGACGGTGGCTATATCGTCCTGCAATACCGCGCGGACCAGCGGGTTCTTCTGCCATTCCGGATGCTCAGGCGCCAGACGCTTCACTTCATCGATAGCGAACTGCAATTGAAACGTCAGCGGTGCTTCCGGCCATAGCGTGCCGTCGTTGTCAAATACCACGTAACGTTTGTCCGGGGGAATATAGGTCGCGCGATCTTCGCTGGTGGCATTCTGCACCCATTGCATAATGGCCTGTTTGGCACCGGTGTCTTGCCAGGCTGCAAGCGGCTCGGCGTGAGATGCGCAGGCATAACTCAGTAACAGGGCACCGAGCGTTAGTGAGTATTTCATCGTTCACCTCTTTTGCTGGGAGTCAGTTCGGCTAGTGGGATCGGTTGCCAGAAGCGTCGCCATCTGCGGTGGCAATATTTCAGGCTGCGCCAAAGTGGGCGTCGCGACAACCAGAGCAATAAGGCTATCAGCGACAGCGAAACCCCGATGATGATCGCCCGCCATTGACCGTTTGCCGTGGTGCCGCGCAACACCGACTCTCTGCCGGCGGCACGTGCGGCGGCAACCTGCATCGTGGCTCCTGGCAACTGGGCGACTTGCCATTGCCGGCGGGTGGTATCCCACCAACGCAATGCGATCGGGGGTAGGGTAACGGTGCCGGCTTGCGACGGTAAATAACGCAGCTTTTCTATACGCTGGACGTCGCCGACGTCGCCCCGGCCAGTTTTCAACAGGGTATTGATCGGCGTCAGACGCTGCGTGTCGGTGCCAGGGATGGCATAAAGCAACGGTGGGATTTGAGTCGCAACAACGCCGCCAGCCTTGACGGTAACGCTGCGTTCGATCACATCCCCTGCATGCAGTTGACCGTCGTTGGCGGCGTGAAATTGGTGAATCTGCTGGCTTAATACCAGGTGCTCGGCCGGCAGAAAACGGTCTGGTTGTTCCACCCCGGCCGGCCAGGCGACGGCTGTTTTAAGCGCCGGTAGCGTCACGGTGACCGGCGGTTGATTGGCCGAGAACAGCGTAACTTCTGTCGCAGGCAGGTTTAGCCAGCCCTGATCCCAGGCGATGACTTGCCTTTCCTGGCGGATGCCGCTCCAACTGATGCCATCCTTGCGGCGGCTAAGAAGTTGGTTTGGCAGCGGAGTCGTCAATAACGAACCGTTTTCCAGCGTGAAGGTCGGCCATTGCGGCGGTGGGTTAAACCAGCTGTCGGTCCAGAAGGTTACCGCAATGCGCAACGGTTGTCCGGGAACCACCTGCTGCGGCGCCACAAGTTCGCGCGTGATATCCATTGCCGCGCGGGCAGGGATGACAAGCGCCAGCAGCAGCAAGAGTACGGCCTTCATGGTGTCGCCTCGGTCTGGTTACGGTAGAGGTTTTCCAGCAGGCCGGATGGCGACATTTCCAGGTTGTCAAACCACTGTTCAACCTGCGGGCTGCTGCTGGCTATTGGTTGAATATCCAGCTGATTGACACCCTGGTCTTTGTCTAGATCATGTTTGATCTCGTCCGGTTTATAGTCTTGTTGTTTGCCTTGAGCAGACTGACGCTCGCGTTCCTGTTGCCGCAGTTTCATGATGATTTTGGCGATTTCTGCCCGATTGTGCCGCGCAATCTGCCAGTCTGGCTGGAGGCTCAACGCGCGGTCATAGCTATTGATCGCCTGCTGCCACTGCTTTTGCTGGGCGTAACTGTTACCCAGCCATAACAGGGTTTCCGCCGTTGGCGTCGCCTGGTGAAACGCCGATGCAGCAGCGGTAAAATCCCCGGCGCGGTAGTAGGCGATGCCTTGCCATAGTGGCTGCTGGAAATGCTCTGCCGCCCGTTGATAATGGCCTTGACGGAAAGCCAGTTGACCCTGCATATCCGGGCTGATCCAGGCATCTCGCCAGGCCGCCTGACCATAAGGCAGATAAAACAGCGGCAGCAACACAATCAGCCGGCAGAACAGCTGATGGCGACCAAACAGTAATAACGGCAGCATCGCTATTACCCACAGATAACCGACGTTAAGCCAATGCAGATCGCCACGTGCGTTGTTTTGCGCGCTTACTGATTGACGCAGGTGAGCGGCGATCGCCGATAAGTCGCTGTCGTCACTGCTGACCAACGTAACCGGCACCCCGCGGTCGCGCAGTTGGCTAAATCGTGCAACGTCGAGTCGCGTATCAATGCCACGTTGCGCGTAGCTTTCGGGTAATTGTCCGCCGCGCGCCGTGCCGGGCACCCAAATCTGGATCGGCGCGTCGAGCTGTGCCAGCCAACTGGCATCCTGTGCAGAAAGGGTATCGGCAACCAGCAGGATATTGCGCGGCGTCTGAGCGGTATCCGCCATGTTTTTCAACGCCAGCGCGATCCCCTGCCTCAGACCGGAACCTTCGCCCTGCGGCAGCAAATCGGGTTGCTGTGCGTGCAGGAATAATGAATAGAACGTGCTGTCCAGCGTTAATGGCGTGGTCAGGTAAGCGCCCGTATGGTAGACCACCAGGCCAAAGCGCGTTCCCGGCGAGTGCGCCATTAATGCCATGATCTTGCTCTGCATGCGCTGGTGGCGGTTGGGGGTCAGATCCTGGGCATACATAGCCGGATCCTGTTGCAAAACGACCATTACATTGCTTTGCCGAGTCAGGGCGGCGGGCACATCCCGTTGCCAACTGGGGCCGGCAAGCGCGAGAACGCCAAGCGCCAGTAGCCATGGCAATATTTGCGTGATGGTGTTCTGCCGCCGGATGATCAGCGCCTTGGCCAGCGGTTTATCCATGATTCGCTGCCAGGCACTGCGCTGGCCGGCGTGGAGAAACCACAGCAGCACACAGATTACCAAGCCGAGCAGGCGCCAAGGGTAAATAAAGTGGAAATCGCTCATGTGGCTTTCTCCCGGACAAACTGCAACAGCGCATAGGCCATCAACAGAGCCAGTGCGAGCAGCAGTGGCCATTGGAACAATGGCAGATGCCAGGACCAACCTATGGCTTTCACCTGAACTGGCGTGATGGCGTCGATTTCCTGCCATACGCTGTCCAATGAAGCTCCTGAGTTGGCGGCGGTCCATGATTTACCGCCGGTAATGCGCGCAATCTCCTGCAATTGCGTAAGGTCGACGTGGTCGCTGCCGGTACTGTTGCTATCACCGAAGGCGATGGTATGTACCTGAACGTGATGTGCTGCCGCCAGTTGCGCGGCCAGCGGTGGGGCCAGTTGCGACGCGGTGTCGTTGCCGTCGGTGAGTAAAATCGCCAGTTTGCTGGCATCCTGGTTGGCGCTGCTGTCGAGCAGTTTTACTGCCACCCCAAGCGCGTCGCCAATCGCTGTCTGCTCGCCAACCATGCCGGGGGACAGTTGGGTAATGCGCGTTTGCAACGCCTGCTTGTCTTCACTAACCGGGGCGAATGGCCAGGCCTGGTTGGCAAAAATGACCAGACCAATGCGATCGGATTGACGTGCTGCCACGAATTTGCTGACCGAGTTTTTCACCGCCTGCAACCGAGTGATGCCGCCGGGAACGTCATTTTTCGCCATCGAGCCCGACACATCCAGAATCAGCACCAGATCGCGCATGGGCTTTTGGATATATTGCGGCGGCGTCAGGTACTCTGGGCGTGAGACAGCGGCGACCAACAGCAGCCAAATCAGCCAGAACATGGCGCCGGCCAGCTTGCCGCTGCGGACCGGTCTGTTATCGAGTTGCAGCTCGTCAATCAGATGCGGCAGAAACGGTACGCGAACATGCTCCCGGACAGCCCGCTGGCGCGGTAACAGATAGCGGCCAGCCAGAGGCAGTAGCATCAGTAGCCAGGCCCATGGCCAGGCGAAATCCACCTGGGTCAGTAGCTCAGACATAAGGCAACCTCTCCAGCCAGTCTTTCAATTGATCTTGCAGACGGGCGTTGGTGCCAGCGTCAAGTTGATTGTCCGGCTGACAATATTTTTCAGCGAGGGCAACGCGCAAATCAGCATCAATATCTATCTGTTGCAGCAGTTGTTGCGCCGTCAGCGAGCGGCTGACGGCACTGCGTGGTTGATGAATCAGCAACACGCGTTTTATCAGCGCCAGCCAACCGTCAGCGCTGTTTTCCCTGGACAACGCGGCCATCGCCTGGCGCCGCCATTGATTGCGTCGCCAGCGAGCAAGACGAAATAACAGCCACACCAGCAGAGAGATTAGCAGCATGCAACCCAGCAGATACCATCCCGGCGGCAGAGGGAACCAGGAAATGCTTGGCGGCAGCTCGGGTTGCAGGAGTTCCGGTACGCTAAATCCTTTTTCCAGCATTCAGACTCCCTTTTGCAGCTGTTTGACCAGATCCTGCGCAACCACTATCTGGTTGACGCGGATGCCCATCCGGGTGAGGCGATTTTTCTGCTCGGCCAGACGCGCGACAATATGTTGCTGGATTTGGTCTTTCAGCGTCGACGTCAGGGATACCGTCGCGTGGCGCCCCTGGTAACTGGCTGCCAGGTTACCCTGCTTTGGCAGCGTCAGAGGGAGGTCGTCGAGGATGACGAACGCACTGATGTCGCAACGCCGCTTGAGTGCAGCCAATAATGCCTCGCAGCGCCCGTCGAGATCGTGAAAATCGCTGAGCAGAGCCAGCCAGGCACCGCTGGGGATGGTATGGCTGGCCCGTTGCAAAACCTCGGCCAGTGACACGGTGGCCGGGGGTTCATCGGGATAGCGTTCCGGCAATTGTTGGTTGTAGTGCAGTACATCCTCCAGCACTCTGGGGAGACTGGTGGCGGGGGAACGGCATGGTTGCAGGTTGCATGCCGTATCGCTGAAAACCGCGCTGCCAAGGCGATCGCCGTCATGCCAACTGCGCCAGGCCAGCAGCGCGGCAATTTTGGCGGCGACGACGGATTTGACTTGCCCACGGGTGGCGAAAAACATATCCAGACGTTGATCGACAAGCAGGAAAACCGGCCGCTCTCGCTCTTCGTTATACAGCCGGACCCAAGGGGAACGCAGACGCGCCGTTGCCTGCCAGTCGATTAACCGCACGTCGTCGCCGGGCTGATAGCGGCGCAGACTGTCAAAGTTGAGACCACGGCCCTGCTGGCGGGAAACGCGCTCACCGGCGAGCGCGCCAGGAGGAATCTGCCCCGGCGGGTTAGCCAACAGTCTAGCCTCGGCCGCAAGCGCCATCAGCGAGTTGCGATCGACCTGCAGTACGCTGTTCATCAGGCGACCACTGCGTCGAGCAGCATGCGGATTGCGTCGTCCGGTGAACAATTATCCGCGTGGGCCTGGTAGCTCAGCATCAGCCGGTGACGCAAAACCGCAGGGGCGACCCGCTGAATGTCTTGCGGCAGTACCGCATCGCGGCCTTCAAGCCAGGCCAGCGCGCGGCCACAGCGTTCCAGAGCCAGGGTGCCGCGCGGACTGGCGCCAAAAGTAATGTAGCTGGCCAGTGTGTCGCTGACGGTCTGCGGGTGGCGGGTGATATCCACCAGATTGATGATGTAATCTTCGACGGTGGGCGCGACGTATACCGCGGAGATGTCCTGCCAACAGCTGGCTACCTCCTGTTGCGACAGCATCAACGGCGGTGATGCGTCAGTGGCTGAGGTGTCGGCAACGGGGTGATATTTCTGTTGTTGCTCTGCGCGAACCAATTGCATCACCTTTTTTTCGTGCTCTTTAGCCGGATAATTCACCAGCAGCTTCATCAGGAAACGGTCGAGCTGGGCTTCAGGTAATGGCCAGGTACCCTCCTGATCGACCGGGTTCTGCGTGGCCAGCACCATAAAAATGCCGGGTAGCGGCCAGGTTTTTCCGGCGACGGTAACGTGACGCTCCTCCATGGCTTCGAGCAGGGCGGATTGAACCCGTGCCGAGGCGCGGTTGATTTCATCGGCAAGGATCACATTGCCAAATACCGGGCCGGGGCGAAAGCGGAACTGATCTTCCTCGCGCGTGGCATTTTGCTGATAAATTTCACTGCCGGTAATGTCGGAGGGCAACAGATCCGGGGTAAACTGGATGCGGCGGAACTCACCTTCGACATGGCTGGCCAGTTCACGGACTGCACGGGTTTTTGCCAGCCCAGGCAAGCCTTCAAGCAGCACATGCCCATCGCAAAGCAGGGCAACAATCAGCATGCGTACCAGCGATTCCTGCCCCAAAACCCGCTGATTGATGCGCTGTTCAAGCGCCAGCAGCTTTTCGCGGTTATTCATTTACATTCTCCCGCTGCGCCAGGTTTCAACAGCGTGGCGATGCCAACCAGGATCGGTTGCGCATAATCGAAAAAGGCTTTGATGCCCGGACACAGATAATTGAGGCCCGGTTCGCCATCCGGGGTGCGCACCAGTCGATTTTTCGGACACTCGCCCCAGCACAGTTTCAGGTACGGACATTTTTTACAGTAGGTCGGCAGCGTGTCTTTTTTACCGAGACCAAAGGCTTTCTGGCGCTCCGAAAAGGCCATATGGGCAAGTTGGGTGTCGGCAATATTGCCTAACTGATATTCCGGATAAACATAGTGATCGCATGAGTAAATATCGCCGTTTTTCTCAACCGCCAGACCTTTGCCGCAGAACTCCGATGCGGTACAAATTTGCGCTGGCATGCCCATGGTCTGTGCTACCGCAGTTTCGAACAGATTGACCTGAACGCGACCGAGATCGTTGTTTACCCACTCTTCGAACACGGTGGTGAGGAAATGGCCCCAGTCATCCGGGTCTACCGACCAGTCGGTGACGATCGAATCCAGATCGCCCGGTTTGGCGCGGCGTGAACCGGTCACCGGGATGGCGTCTTGGTGCCAGAACTGTGGGGCAGTCTCTTTAAAATCGACCGGTTCAACGCAGGGGTTGAACTGAATGTAGGTCGCGCCCAATTCAGCGGTGACAAACCGGTAAACCTCCAGTGGAAAACGGGCATTGGTACGGTTTACCGTCACCAGCGCATTGAAGGGGACCTGATATTTTTTCAGCGCGGCAACGCCCTGCATCACTTTATCAAAGGTAGGCTTTCCGCTGCGGGTGACACGATAACGATCGTGCAGTTCACGCGGACCGTCGATGGACAACCCAACCAGAAAATGATGTTGTTTAAGAAACTCGGCCCATTTGTCATTAATCAGTACGCCATTGGTTTGCAGGTCATTTTCTATCCGTTGGCCGGGTTTCTGGTAGCGCCGTTGGTATTTCACCACCTTGTGGAAAAACTCCAGCCCCATCAGCGTGGGTTCTCCCCCTTGCCATGAAAAAACCACCTGTTCGCCATCCTGACCGTCAATATATTGGCGAATGAAGTTTTCCAGCACCTCGTCGCTCATGCCGGTGTGGCGATCCTGATGCAACAATTGTTCTTTGTGCAGATAGAAGCAGTAGGAACAATCGAGGTTACAGGTTGAGCCCGTGGGCTTGGCCATGACATGGAAACGTCTTTTGTATGCCGGCCCTTTACCGTTATATTTCTCTGCTGACGGTAACGCTTTAACCGGTAATGTGGTGCTGTGCTTCATCGCTCACCCCTGTATATGCCGGGTGGTTGCCCACCCGGTTAATGGCTTGATTAATTGCTTTTTGCACCTTGCTCGATCAGTTGCTGAACATCCGAAACCGTGAATGAGCCAGGTTTTTGGCGAGGAGGGAACTCCTGGAAACTTTGCAGCATGTCGCCAACGTATTTTTGCGCGCCGCCCAGCAGGAACAAACGACTGTAGAACCAGTTATTGTAGTCCATACCGGTGTCGCCTCGTTCCAACGGATCGATGTCGAGATCGAACAGCATTGGCGTACGCAGCTTGACAAACGGGTAGCGCCAAACGTCCAGACCCGAATGCTCCTGGATCATGAAGTGTGCCTTCCAGCGACCGTAACGGATGGCCAGCAGATCGCCGTCGTCACTCCAGTAGAAGAACTCTTTACGCGGGTCTTCGCCTTTGCCCTGCAGGAAATCCAGTTGGTTATACCCGTCCAGATGAACTTTGTAGGTCATTGACGACGTTTTGTAGCCTTTTAGCAGTTGCTGCTTGATGTCGGGCACGCCGGCTGCGGCAACCAGCGTCGGGAACCAGTCGTTGCTGCCGAAAATATCGTTGATCACCGTGCCGGGTTTGATATGTCCCGGCCACTTGATCATGGCGGGCACGCGGAAACCGCCTTCCCAACCGGTGTTTTTCTCGCCTCGGAACGGCGTCATGCCGGCGTCAGGCCAGGTCGCGATCATCGGCCCATTATCCGTGGTGTAGATGATGATGGTGTTGTCTTCAATGCCCAGGTCTTTTACTTTTTTCAGGACTTCACCGACCGTTTTATCATGCTCAACCATGCCGTCGGCGTAAGTGCCGAGCCCTGTAGTGCCGATGCTGGCATCTTTCAGGTGGGTTTTATTGTGCATGCGGGTGGTGTTGTACCAGGTAAAGAACGGTTTGCCGGCTTTTACCTGACGCTCCATAAAGTCGTTGTTCGCTGCCAGCGTTTCTTCGTCAACGGTGCCCATGCGTTTGATGGTGAGTGGACCCGTATCTTCAATTTTACCGTCGGCGCTGCTTTTGATGACGCCGCGCGGGCCAAACTGTTTGCGGTATGCGGGATCTTTCGGATAGTCCGGGTTTTCCGGCTCTTCTTCGGCGTTAAGGTGGTAAAGATTACCGAGGAATTCATCAAAACCGTGGGCAGTAGGCAGAAACTCGTCGCGGTCCCCAAGGTGGTTTTTGCCAAACTGGCCGGTGGCATAACCCAGGTTCTTGAGAATATTGGCGATGGTTGGATCGTCTTTACTCAACCCCTGCGGAGCACCAGGCATGCCGACCTTGCTCATGCCGGTACGGAATGGCATCTGGCCGGTAATAAATGATGATCGACCTGCGGTGGAGCTCTGTTCAGCATAATACGAGGTAAATTTCGCACCTTCACTGGCGATGCTGTCAATATTTGGCGTCTTATAACCCATCATGCCCTGGTTATAAGTACTCAGGTTCCAATAGCCGACATCATCACCAAAAATAACGACGATATTGGGTTTCGATGCATCCTGCTTCGCGGTATCAGCGGCCGCATCAGCAGCGTGGGCGGTGGACACGGCACCAGATGCCAACGTCAGCATACTGGCGATCATGGTCCTTTTGAATGGGGCGTTTATAAACATCACGGAGCTCCGTTTATGAGAGGGCAAAAATGAGTATAGTAAACAACTGATATTTAATGTTACATTCCCCATTAAATCGTATTAAATAAAAACGTAATATTTACAATCAGTTATAAAATCATTTCCTTTGCGGGCTGTCTGGATAGGCGTGGGTTGTGAATACTGTCACTTTTCAGAAATATAATTCACGCTGCCGCAATGCTAGTGGATGAGCCGTAATCTATAAAATAAATTTCAGTTTAAATTTAAACTTTCTGTATACGATAAAAATGGCGTGCGGTGTTGCGGCAATATGATTTCTTTCTTTCGTTATGTTACCAGTAATTCTGGCTGAAAATTGCCACCGATACGCATGTAATTATTAATACAATTAAACTATTAGCCAGTATGCTCAAGTGATTCAAGGCCGGTAACCATGATTTTCGCTGGCGAACCACAGACAGGAATCCCAGCCAATATCCCCGATCACCACCGGTGTTTATTAATGTCATGCACCAGGCTCGACATGCTTGGCTATGGTGTAACGCAGCCGCCGGCTGTTTGGCGTGAAAACCGAAAAACACCACTGGCCAGACAAATCAACGTGTTTTTTCATAAACCAGCCAACGGAGACAAAGTGCGGCATTGTTTTTTTATTAATAAAAATCTTAGCAAAGGGAAGGGAAACGTCGCCTTTGCAGGCAGATTTTTTATCGGCTAGTGCGCTTGTCGTCCACCAGAGGGATTTGGCTGGGTTGGGGGGAGTCATCGATTAGCCTATGACGCAGCGGTGCGGACAGGTGACGTTGGAAAAAAAAGCCCCTCCAGACGAGGGGCAACATACAACAACACCAGGGAAATCGGTTATTAATCATAGGTATTGTAAGGTTTTTGAGACGAGAGTTTAATAAAAAATGTGATGCAAAAATTCATTATGGTGATGCATTTTTACAGCGGATGGCGACTCACGGGCAGCAGCGCGTTTCGCTGGCTCATACGGCGTGCTATCGGCACGGTGGCGTTGGATCGGAACTGGCGGAAGCGCTGGCAGTCAGCCAGTGGTTCAGGCGCCTCGCGGCGGAAACGGCGAGGCGCTGGAGGGGTTATTTTCGGCTATCGATATGGGTGCGTATATAGAACCACCAGGTCACCAGGGTGCAGACCACGTAAAATACCAGGAACACTTTCATCGCGCTGTCTGCCGCACCGGTGAGTGCCAGCGAGGTGCCGAAGGCTTTGGGAATGAAGAACCCGCCAACCGCGCCGATGGCCGAGATAAAGCCGAGCGCAGCGGCGGAGTCGGTGGCGGCTTCGTGCGCGGCTTCCTCATCGCTGCCGCCATTGGCCTTCACGCGGCGGGTGGTATCAAAACGGAAAATAATGGAAATCATCTGGAAGGTCGAGCCGCTGCCCAGACCCGCGGTCAGGAACAGACCCAGAAATACCAGAAAGAATGCCAGGAACGATCCACCACCGTGGGTGCCGGGTAGGGTCAGAAAGATCAGTGCCGCGAAAATGCTCATCATTGCGAAGTTGAGTACCGTAACGCGCGCACCACCAAATCGATCGGCCAGTGCGCCGCCGACCGGCCGTGCCAATGCGCCGATCATCGGACCCCAGAAGGCATAGTGCGCGATCGACACCTCCGGGAACTGGGTTTTGGTCAGCATGGCGAAGCCGGCGGAAAAGCCGATGAACGAGCCGAAGGTCGCCAGATACAGCAGCGCCATGACCCACATATGCAGACGTTTCAGTACCGGTAACTGCTCACCAAGGGAGGCTTTGGCAGCCGCAATGTCGTTCATGCCGAACCAGGCGGCGACGGCAAATATCGCCAATGGTATCACCCAGACAAATGCCGCATTTTGAAGCCATAGCGTTTCGCCTTCCGCTGTGGCGTGGCCACCGCCGGCGAAGGTGCCGAAAATAGCGCTGGTTACCACCAGCGGCGCGACCAGTTGCATGACGCTGACCCCCAGGTTACCCAATCCGCCGTTCAACCCCAGAGCGCCACCTTGGTGGCTTTTCGGAAAGAAGAAACTGATATTGGCCATGCTGGAGGCGAAATTGGCACCGGCGACGCCGCACATCAAAGAAATCACCACAAACACCCAATACGGCGTGGCGGGATTTTGCACCGCAAAGCCCAACCACAAACAGGGGATCACCAGGATCAGCGTGCTGAACGCGGTCCAGCGACGGCCGCCGAAAATGGGTATGACAAATGAGTAGGGCACGCGCATAAAGGCGCCGGCCAATGAAGGCAGGGCGGTCAACATAAACAGCTCATCGGTAGAAAATGAGAAGCCGACCCGGTTGAGGTTGATGGCAACGGCGCTGAACAACATCCAGACGCAGAAGGCCAGCAACAGGCTGGGAATAGAAATCCATAAGTTACGCCGGGCGATGCCTTGGCCAGTGTGCTGCCAAAATTGCGGATCTTCGGGATTCCAGATGGATAAAACGCCTTTTTCGGCGCGATCGTCAGTTTTTGGCAGTTGCGACATAGCCGCGGCTCCTCAATGTGCAAAATCGCTGCCATTAGTCTGGTCGACAGATTCGGCAACTGCAAATGTGCGGTTTAATTCAGCGTTTTTTCTCTCATCAACCACGGCAAAGTCAGGGTTTTTGTCTATTCTGAGGAAAGTGCCGCCACGTAACCTCAACGGGCGTTCAGCAATAAACTAATCTAATTACATGTTTATATTATAAAAATATTATTCACCTGCGACGGCAGTTTCGGCTGGCGGCTTGATGGAGAATGTCGATGAGCAAATTTCTAGACCGGTTCCGTTATTTCAAGGAACTGGATGATTCGTTTTCGAATGGTTTCGGCCAAACGCTCGACACCAACCGCGATTGGGAAGACAGCTATCGCCAGCGATGGCAACACGACAAGATTGTGCGATCGACCCATGGCGTGAACTGTACCGGATCGTGCAGTTGGAAGATCTACGTTAAAAACGGTTTGGTGACGTGGGAAACGCAACAAACCGACTATCCGGAAACCCGCCCCGACTTGCCCAATCATGAACCGAGAGGTTGCCCACGCGGCGCCAGCTATTCATGGTATCTCTACAGTGCCAACCGCCTGAAACATCCGCTGATACGTCTGCACCTGCTGGAAATGTGGCGTGAGGCGCGCCAAGTGCATGACGACCCGGTGGATGCCTGGGCGGCGATCGTCGACGATGAGCAAAAAAGTCGACGCTACAAGCAGGCGCGCGGCCGCGGTGGTCTGGTGCGTGCCGGCTGGGATGAATTGAACGAGCTGATTGCCGCCGCCAACGTATATACCGCCAAAACCTTCGGCCCGGATCGGGTTACCGGCTTTTCGCCGATTCCGGCGATGTCGATGGTGTCTTATGCCGCCGGCGCGCGTTATCTGTCGCTGATTGGCGGCACCTGCCTGAGTTTTTATGACTGGTATTGCGACTTACCGCCGGCTTCGCCGATGACCTGGGGCGAGCAGACCGACGTACCCGAATCGGCGGATTGGTACAACTCGTCGTATTTGATCGCCTGGGGCTCCAACGTGCCGCAGACCCGTACGCCGGACGCGCACTTCTTCACCGAAGTACGGTATAAAGGCACGAAAACGGTAGCGATAACCCCCGATTATGCAGAAATCGTCAAACTGTGCGATCAGTGGCTGGCACCGAAACAGGGTACCGATAGCGCCATTGCGCTGGCGATGGGCCATGTGATCCTCAAAGAATTCTACCTGCAGAAACCGAGCCAGTATTTTACCGATTATGCCTCGCGCTACAGTGACTTGCCGATGCTGGTGTTGCTGGAGCCGCTTGAAGACGGCAGTTATGCCGCCGGGCGGCAACTGCGGGCAGCCGATTTGGTCAATGGACTGGGGGAGGAGAACAACCCCGAATGGAAAACCGTGGCTATTGATCAGTTGAGCGGCGAGCTGGTCGCGCCGTTGGGCTCGATCGGTTTTCGCTGGGGGGAGAAGGGCAAATGGAACCTGACGCAAACCGCCGGACAGGCGCAGCGCGAGGTCAGGTTGCAGCTGAGTTTGCTGGGACAACAGGATGCGGCGGTGTCGGTGGCCTTCCCGTATTTTGGCGGCATCGAGAGCGAACAGTTCCGTCCGGTGGCGTTGCAAGAGGTGTTGCATCACCCGGTACCGGCGAAAAAAATCACTCTGGCTGATGGTTCACAGGCATTTGTCACCAGTGTATACGATCTGACGGTAGCCAATTATGGTATTGCCCGCGACTGGGGGACTGAGCAGGTTGATAACTCGCTGGCGGCCAGCGATTACAACGATATCAAGGCTTATACCCCCGCCTGGGCGGAGCAGATTACCGGCGTGCCGCGCGCCAATATTATCCGCATCGCCCGTGAGTTTGCCGATAACGCCGACAAAACTCATGGGCGTTCGATGATCATCGTTGGCGCGGGGATCAACCACTGGTATCACATGGACATGAACTACCGTGGGCTGATTAATCTGCTGGTATTTTGTGGCTGTGTCGGCCAGACCGGCGGCGGCTGGGCGCACTATGTCGGGCAAGAAAAACTGCGCCCGCAAACCGGTTGGCTGCCATTGGCGTTCGGACTGGACTGGACACGGCCGCCGCGTCAAATGAACACCACTTCTTTCTTCTACAACCATTCCAGCCAGTGGCGTTATGAAACGCTCAATACCGCCGATCTGTTGTCGCCGCTGGCCGACAAATCCCGCTTTGGCGGCAGTCTGATTGATTTTAACGTGCGTGCCGAACGGATGGGCTGGTTGCCTTCCGCGCCGCAGCTTAACGTCAACCCGCTGGGTATCGCCCGTCAGGCAGAGCAACAGGGGAAAACGCCGCAGGAGTTTGTGGTCGACGGGTTGAAATCCGGTAGCCTGCGGTTTGCTGCCGAACAGCCCGATGCGCCGCAAAACAGTCCAAAGAACCTATTTATCTGGCGCTCGAATCTGTTGGGTTCTTCCGGCAAGGGGCATGAATACATGCTCAAGTACCTGCTCGGTACTGAACACGGCATTCAGCAGCAGGATCTGGGTCAGCAAGGACAACAAAAACCGCAGGAGGTGGAATGGAGCGAGCAGGCGCGCGAAGGTAAGCTGGATTTGGTGGTAACCCTTGATTTTCGCATGTCGACCACCTGCCTGTATTCCGACATCATTCTGCCGACCGCCACCTGGTATGAGAAAGACGACATGAATACCTCGGATATGCATCCGTTTATTCATCCGCTTTCCGCCGCGGTGGATCCGTGCTGGCAGTCGCGTAGCGACTGGGAAATCTACAAAGGGCTGGCGGCAAGTTTTTCCCGTGTCTGCGTTGGTCACCTGGCGGAAGAAACCGATGTGGTGCTGGTACCGATACTGCACGATTCGCCGGGGGAACTGGCGCAGCCGTTGGAAGTGCTCGACTGGAAGCTGGACGAATGCGATCTGATTCCGGGCAAGACTGCACCGTCGATCGCGGTGGTAAAGCGTGATTACCCGAATACTTATGCGCGCTTTACCGCGCTGGGACCGCTGCTGGACACGCTGGGTAACGGTAGCAAGGGCATCAACTGGGAAACCCAGGAAGAGATCGAACTGCTCGGCCGGCTGAACCGCCGACACAGCGGCGGCCATGCCGACGGTCGACCGGTGATTGATACCGCCCGGCAGGCGGCGGAAGTGGTGCTGTCACTGGCGCCGGAAACCAACGGCGAAGTGGCGGTGAAAGCCTGGCGCGCGTTGGGAGAACTGACCGGCCGCGAACACACTCATCTGGCGTTGCCCAAACAGGAGGTGAAAATCCGTTTCAGCGATCTGCAGGCGCAGCCGCGAAAAATCATTTCCAGCCCAACCTGGTCCGGGCTTGAGGACGATCGCGTTTCGTACAATGCCGGCTATACCAACGTACATGAGCTGATCCCATGGCGCACTCTCAGCGGCCGGCAACAGCTGTACCAGGATCATCCGTGGATGCGCGCCTTTGGTGAAAGTCTGCTGGTGTACCGACCGCCGATCGACACGCGAACTACGCGCCCATTGTTCAATCAGCGCCCCAATGGCAACCCGGAAAAGGCGCTGAATTTCCTGACGCCGCACCAGAAATGGGGCATTCATTCGACCTATAGCGACAACCTGTTGATGTTGACGTTGGCGCGCGGCGGGCCGCTGGTGTGGATCAGCGAAACCGACGCCAAAGAACTGGGCATTGAAGACAATGACTGGATTGAAGCCTTTAACGTTAACGGCGCCCTGTCGGCGCGTGCGGTGGTCAGTCAGCGAGTGCAGGCCGGCATGGTGATGATGTACCACGCGCAGGAACGCACCATCAACGTACCCGGTTCGGAAATCACCGGTCAGCGTGGCGGGATCCACAATTCGGTGACCCGTGTCAGTCCGAAACCCACCCATATGATCGGCGGCTATGCCCAGTTGGCCTACGGTTTCAACTATTACGGCACGGTGGGTTCCAACCGCGACGAGTTTGTCATCGTACGCAAAATGCGGCGCATCGACTGGCTGGACAATGAAGGGCATGACAGCGAGCAACCGGCAGCAGTGGCCGGCGGCCGGGGAGCGGCAAAATGAAAATACGTTCACAAGTCGGCATGGTGATGAATCTCGATAAATGCATCGGCTGCCATACCTGTTCGGTCACCTGCAAAAACGTCTGGACCAGTCGTGAAGGTACGGAATATGCCTGGTTCAACAACGTTGAAACCAAGCCTGGGCTGGGCTATCCGCTGAACTGGGAAGACCAGGATAAATGGAAGGGCGGCTGGATCCGCAAGATTAATGGTCGCCTGAAGCCACGTCAGGGCGGGCGTTTTGCGGTATTGGCGAATATCTTTGCCAACCCGCACATGCCGCAGATAGACGATTATTACGAGCCGTTCGACTTCGATTATCAACATTTGCATACCGCTGCCGACGGCAAGGTGCAGCCGGTGGCGCGGCCGCGTTCGCTGCTGACCGGCAAGCGGATGGACAAAATCACCGGCAGCGCCAACTGGGAAGACGATCTGGGCGGTGAATTCGCCAAACGTTCGCAGGACAAGAACTTCGAAAACGTGCAAAAAGAGATGTACGGCCAGTTCGAAAGCACCTTTATGATGTATCTGCCGCGCCTGTGCGAACACTGTCTGAATCCGGCGTGCGTCTCAAGCTGTCCGAGCGGCGCAATATACAAACGCGAGGAAGACGGCATCGTGCTGATTGACGAGGACAAGTGTCGAGGTTGGCGCATGTGCGTCAGCGGCTGCCCGTATAAAAAGATCTACTTCAATTGGAAAAGCGGCAAGTCGGAAAAATGCATCCTGTGTTATCCGCGTCTTGAAGCTGGCCTGCCAACCATCTGTTCAGAAACCTGCGTTGGGCGCATTCGCTATCTCGGCGTAGTGCTGTATGACGCCGATGCCATCGAGCAGGCGGCGTCGGTGGAAAGCGACCAGGATCTGTACGAGCGTCAACTGGCGGTGTTTCTCAACCCGCACGATCCGGCGGTTATCGAACAGGCGCTGCTGGACGGCGTGCCGATGAATGTGATCGATGCCGCCCAGCGTTCGCCGGTATATAAGCTGGCGATGGACTGGAAGCTGGCGTTGCCGCTGCACCCGGAATATCGCACCCTGCCGATGGTATGGTACGTGCCGCCGTTGTCACCGATACAGTCGGCGGCGGACGCCGGAGTATTACCGCACAAGGGCATCTTGCCTGACATCGACGCGCTGCGTATTCCGTTGCAATATCTGGCCAACCTGTTCACCGCTGGCGACACTGCGCCAGTGGCACGTTCGCTGAAGCGCATACTGGCGATGCGCCATTACAAACGGATGGAAACGGTGGAAGGTGTACACGATACCAGCGCGCTGGATGAGGTCGGGCTGACGGAAGCGCAGGTGCAGGAAATGTATCGCTACCTGGCGATCGCCAATTATGAAGACCGGTTTGTCATCCCGAGCAGCCACCGTGAACTGGCACGCGATGCGTTCCCTGAGCGCAACGGTTGTGGCTTCAGCTTTGGCGACGGCTGCCACGGTAGCGACAGCAAGTTTGATCTGTTCAACTCCAAGCGCATTGATGCCATTGATGTTGGTGCAAAAACGGGGGAGCAGAAATTATGATTTCACTGCGTATAATTTCGCGTTTGCTGGAGTATCCCGACCAGGCGCTGTGGCAAGGGAAGGCGGAGCTGCTGGCGGCATTGAACGAGGCAAATGAACTCTCTTCAATGCAGCAGGTGGCATTGGGGGCGGCCATTCGCTGGCGTTGCGCCGGGCGACTGCTGGACGCGCAGGCCGAATACACCGGGTTGTTTGATCGCGGTCGTTCGACCTCGCTGTTGCTGTTTGAGCATGTGCACGGCGAGTCGCGCGATCGCGGCCAGGCAATGATCAATCTGCTTGAGCATTATCGTCAGGCCGGGTTGCAGTTGAACAGCTATGAACTGCCCGACCATTTGCCGCTGTTCCTCGATTTTCTGTCGATGTCATCGCCGAAGGATGCGCAGGAGTGGTTGGCAAGCATTGCGCCAATCCTGGCCTTGTTGGGGGCGCGCCTGCACCAGCGCAACAGCGGTTATGCCCCGCTGTTCGATCTACTGACCCAGCTTTCCGGCAGCCAGGCCCGCAGTCAGAATCTGTTGCCGAAAGTGCGTGAGGAAGCACCTGACGACACCCCGGCCGCACTGGATGCGGTCTGGGAAGAGGAACAGGTGCGATTTATGGTTGAACAGGGCGGTTGCAGTGACGAAGCGGCCAAACAGCACCAGCGCCGTTTCACCGGTTCGGTGGCGCCGCAATATCTTGACGTTGGCGCCGCGGCGCCACAAGGCAGGGGGAGTGAGTGATGGCGCATTTCCTGGAGATATTTTTCTTCGATATCTATCCGTACATTGTCGGTACGGTGTTTTTACTCGGCAGCCTGCTACGCTATGACTACGGCCAATACAGCTGGCGAGCCGGCTCCAGCCAGATCATGGACAAGCGCTGGATGCGGTTGGCCTCCAATCTGTTTCATGTCGGCGTGCTTGGCGTTCTGGCCGGTCATGCGTTTGGCATGCTGACGCCACACTGGGTGTATCAATCCTGGTTACCGATGCCGGTGAAACAGCAAATGGCGATGTTGATGGGTGGAGCCTGCGGCGTGCTGATGCTGATTGGCGGTCTGATGCTGCTGTACCGTCGATTGTTCAATCCGCGGGTACGGGCGATATCCAGCGGCGCGGACATCCTGATCCTGGTATTGCTGCTGGTGCAGGTTTCGCTGGGGCTGGGTACCATTCCATTTTCTGCCCAACACCCTGACGGTAGTGAAATGCTGAAGCTGGTCAACTGGGCACAGCACGTGGTGACCTTCCGCTTTGGCGCCTCGCAATTCTTGCAGGGGGTGGCACCAATCTATCGGATCCATCTGGTGCTGGGCATGACGCTGTTTCTGCTGTTCCCGTTTACCCGCCTGGTACATGTGTGGAGCATTCCGCTGGAATATCTGACGCGGCGACCGCAGTTGGTGAGAAAAAGACGTTGACGGCATCATGCGCCAGTGGACGGCGTGTCGTCACTGATCACCTGATTGCGGCCGTTTTTCTTTGCCGTGTATAACCGCCGATCGGCGATCATGCGCAGGTCGTTGAGGGCGGTGCTGCCATCTTCATCGGCGCAGGCCACCCCCAGTGAGGCGGTAACACCGATCGGCAGGTTGTCATCGGTTAATATCATCGCGCCTTCGAGCGAGGCACGGATCCGTTCTGCAATCTGACTGGCGACGCTTTTGGTGGTGCCAGGCAATATCACGCAAAACTCTTCACCGCCGACCCGCCCGACCACATCGTGCTGGCGTACCGCACCGAGCACCAGCCTGGCGGTCGTCGCCAGCGTGCGGTCACCGGTAAGATGGCCGTAGCAATCGTTGACGAATTTAAAGTGGTCCAGATCGATCTGAATGACCGAGTAAGGTCGGTTGATTGCCCGGCATTTTTCGACGATGGCATACGCTTTTTCAAAGAAGGCGCCGCGATTATACAGCCGGGTCAAGGTATCGTAACTGGCACGGATCGCCAGATTGCCTTGAAGATCGCTCATACGGCGTACCAAACGCAGAATAACCTGATAAGCCAGCAGCAACGCGCAGCTGAACACCAGCCACATGATCAGCAACACGCTGATAATTCGACCGTATTCGCCGCGCATGCCTTCGGACAGCGAATGGACGTTGACCAGGGTGCCATCCAGGTTTTTGAGCGCGGAATAGGTAATGAAACGCGTGCCCATACGCAGGGTGCCGAAATCATCATTAGCCAATGCGCTAGCAAGCCGTTGGCGCTCTGTCGGGGTTAACGCCGCGGCGGCCGCCGTCGGCTGAGTACTGGCAATAACGTTGAATTTTTTGTCCAGGATAAGCAACGTGCCGTCGTTCTGGCTGGGCAGCGAATTGCTCAGGTATTGATGGATGTCGCGGGTAGAAAAATCCATCGCAATAACGCCAAACCATTCTGCATGGAGATCAATCGGCACGCTGGCGGTGATGGTCGGCCCTTCGTTTAATATGCCGTTATACACTTCGGTCCAGGTTAGCTTGCGCTGTGGATTGCGGCTCGGTTGGCCATTGGTGAAATAGTTGTGTGTCATCATCCGACGCCAGCTGACGATTTGTTCCTTGTGGTTCTGCGGCGGCGCAGAGGAAACATAAAATCCGGAGCGTGAAATATAGTAGGTGCGTTTTTGCAGTTCTTTGAGCTCATCGCGCAGATGCAAAATAAAACTGAACTCAAGCGCTGCCGCCAGTTCTTTATGCAACGCGCCGACAGGCAGGCGATGCAGTAGCGGAAATTGGCCGCGGAAGGCATCCGAAACGCCGTTAATCGGCATGCCGCGCGCCAGATCCACCTCTACCTGCCATACCGTTCGTTGACGGATCTGGTCAAAACGCTGCTGCACCGCACGGGTTTTATCGGTTACCAATGGTGTTTCCAGCGCTTGCACCATGATGCTTTGGTAAAAATTAAGTTGGTCGAGGCTATATTGGATCCGATTGTCCAGGGTGGTGGCAACGCTCAGCAGTTTATTTCGTTGGCTTTCGGTGTATGACTCATTGATGATTATCGCTTCACGCCAGGAAAGAACGATAAAAATCAGTACCATAAGCATAAAAGACAAGTTAACCACTTTCTGCGGATTCTTCATATTCAGCTGCGAGGGCAGTAACTTGTCGAAAATCATCAGTGAGTTCCTTGCTGCTACAGGAAAAATTGTAGCGTAAGGCTACCGATTTGAGCATGAGGTGCAGTGTTAATGCTAGTACAGGGTAGGGGGGAGCGTCCATGGGGTAGACGTTATTTGCTACGGCAATAGCGCCCCAGGATGGGGCGTTGGCATGACCGAATGGTCAGGAAGGAAAACTGGCGACCTTGGGAATGGTCGGACTGCTCATGGAAATGATAAACGCACCATTATCCTTGATAATATTTGCCCCTTTCGAACGGCAAATGGTTGTCAGTTCGCAAATATCATCGGCGCTGACGGGATAATCGAGCTTTATTCTCTTTACTTTCCCTGTCGAGATGGCAACTTTAGCTTCTTTCTTGCTTTTAACTGTAATGGACATAATAACCTTTTATTTCAAAGTGTTAAAAGTAATCGCTGACCAAGTCGGCTTTAGCAAACTAGCTTTCTGGACGTCCAGGCGCAAGTTAAAATATCCCCTTGGCACAAAAACGTGATCTGCTTCGCATTTATAGTTTGCTAATAGTGCCTAAGGAGACGTAAAAGAAAATAGGGCATGCTAGCTCCCCTTGGACCATTTGAAATATATCTGACAGCCAAGGGCAAATAACCTTAAAAAAATTGTGTAGTGCGAAAATTCCTAAACATACGTTATGACGGGCATCTGACTTGCCTGGGGATAGGAAAAATCTTATTGTAATAATTACGATAAGAATAGTTTCTGTTCATTATCACAATGATTGAAATCTTGAAGAGCCCTTTGCATTGCGGCCTTTCATTATTAGGGAATTTTCGGGACAATGATCGACTACAGTCTGTACGGCTTGCGGCATGAGGACGCACAGCTTTATCGTGAAAAGCTGGGTGCTATTCTTGGTGATAGCATTTTTCATTTACTCATGGACCAGAGAGCAATTAATAAGGACAATATTCTTAAGCATTTGATTAGTGAAATAGAGCGGCAGCCCGATGAGATGCAGAAATATTATCGTGCCGCACTGGAAACTATCGGCGTACACGCCAGATAATGCTTTATTTTGTTACTTGTTTGTTTTGCAAATAATTTAGCCGTCGTACAACGCCCCCGGCGGCTAAATTACGCGTGCATAGTTAGCTGTTGCTACGCTTAAGCCACGGCATCCACTGCCGTATGAGCCACACCGCTGATTTCAACCGCAGCCTGAGTCACACCGTCCTGTGCGACATCGGCGCTGTTATTCAGGGCTGCAATCAAGTCATCAGTGCTTAGATTACCGGACGTTACGCCATCAACCACATCCGTTATCGGATCGGTAATACCGCCGGTGACGTCGCCGATTTTATCCAGAATACCATCGACCACCGACGTTACCGTTTCGGCAATACCGCCAACCACACCGCTAACGGCGCCAATAGCACCGGCAACGGTACCAATTACACCGCTGACGATCCCGGTTAATCCGCCTAATAAACCCGTCAAACCACCTAAGTTCAAAGCCATATAACCTCCAGAGATAAGAATATTATTTTTTACTTTCAGTCATGTTACTTTTACCGGTTTTCTGCCGGTTAAAAATTTATAGTTCACGTATTAAAAAACTGTCAATGAAATCGATGAAATTTATATAAGGATTGTTTACCTAATCATGATGCTGAGGAAGTCAAGCCGCTGTGGCGGTTAATTGTCTGGAGAGAAAACTAAGTCGATGAAATAAATACGTTAAAAAAACATCGGATATTCTGGTCCAACCTGATAGTAATGTCCGTGTTTTTCCAGGGGGTACTTGGCAAGGATTAGACTATTTTCATTTTATTTTCTTCCCTATCTATACTGGAGGTAGGCAGCGCAAGGGTTCTAATAATTATTTATCTTGTATCAACAGGAGGAATAATGGATCAACAACTGGTGGCAGTGGCAAAGCAAGCCGGTAATGCGTTGAAGGCCAAAGGATTGAAATTATCTACCGCCGAATCCTGTACCGGTGGCTGGGTGAGTATGGCGTTGTGCGCCGCCGGTGACAGCGGCGATTTTTTTACCAGTGGATTTATCACCTACACCAATAGCGCCAAAGTGCGTTTGCTGCGGGTAGAGCAGGCAACGCTGGAGCGGCATACGGCGGTCAGTGAGCCGGTGGTGTGCGAGATGGTGCAGGGAGCGCTGGCGGCGTCTGGTGAACAGGTGGCGCTGGCCATCAGCGGCTATGCCGGACCTGAAGGGGGGGCGGACGGGACGCCGGCTGGCAGCGTGTGGTTCGCCTGGGGAGGCGAGGCGATTGGCCTGTGCGCGGAGAAGCGGCATTTTGACGGCGACAGTGAAAGCGTGATCCATCAGGCGGCGCTGTTTGCGTTAACCCGCCTGACGCAACTGTTGCAGGCTGCTGGCTGATACCAAGCGGAAGGAGACAAAAAAAGCCACCCGCAGGGGTGGCTTGATGGGTTATCCGGTGCGAATCAATCCAGTTTTGGATGCTGGTCAATCAGCATCTGTTTTTTCTTCTCCAACGCCTGGATCTGGGTTTCCAGGTCGGTGATTTCATCGCTGATGTTTTCTACTTTTTGCTCGATGTTATCGTAGGTTTCCTGTAGCAGCTCTTTGGCTTCGCTAGGGTCGGATGCGGCCGGCGTGGCACCGCGCAACGGCTTGTTGGCCGTTTCCTTCATGTACAGACCGGTAATCAGACCAATGATCGCCACCGCCATCAGATAATAGGCCGGCATATACAGGTTGCCGCTCGATTCCACCAGCCAGGCGGCGATGGTCGGCGTGGCGCCGGCAATCAGTACCGAAATATTGAACGAGATCGCCAACGCGCTGTAGCGAATATGGGTCGGGAACATCGCCGGCAGGGTAGAAGCCATGACGCCGGTAAATGAGTTGAGCAATACCGCCAGAATCAACAGGCCAAGGAAGATCAGGCCGATAACGTTACTGTTGATCAGGATAAAACACGGCACCGCCAGCAACAGCAGACCGACACTACCGCCGATGACGAACGGCTTGCGGCCGATGCGGTCGCTGGTCAGCCCGATTACCGGCTGGACGAACAGCATGCCGATCATAATGGCAATGATGATCAATACGCCGTGGCTTTCCGAATAATGCAGGTTATGCGACAGATAGCTTGGCATATAGGTCAGCAGCATGTAATAGGTGACGTTGGTGGCGATGACCAAACCTACGCACACCAGCAGGCTACGCCAGTATTTAGTAGCAATCTCTTTGAACGAGGTGCGCGGTGGGTTTTGGATCGCTTCGCGATCGCCTTTTTCCATTTTATCAACGTGCTGTTGAAACGCGGGGGTTTCTTCCAGCGCATGGCGTAGATACAGGCCGATAATGCCGAGCGGCGCCGCCAGGAAGAACGGAATACGCCAGCCCCAGTCAAGGAAGTTGGCTTCACCAACGATGCTTGAAATCAGTACCACCACCCCGGCGCCGAGCACGAAGCCGGCGATGGAACCGAAGTCCAGCCAACTGCCCATAAAGCCGCGTTTGCGGTCGGGTGAGTATTCGGCCACAAAGATCGCGGCACCGGAATATTCACCGCCCACCGAGAAGCCCTGTGCCAGTTTTGCCAGCAGCAGCAAAATCGGCGCCCAGATACCAATCGTGGCGTAGGAGGGGATCAAGCCGATACAGAAGGTACTGACCGCCATGATGATGATGGTGATGGACAGCACCTTCTGTCGGCCGAACTTGTCACCCATGGCGCCGAAGAACACACCGCCCAACGGGCGCACCAGGAACGGCACCGAGAAGGTGGCCAGCGCGGCAATCATCTGTATGCCGGGGGAGGCTCCAGGGAAAAATACTTGCCCCAGTGCATAGGCGACAAAACCGTAAACACCGAAGTCGAACCATTCCATCGCGTTACCCAATGAGGCGGCGGTAATCGCCTTCTTGAGCTTGGTGTCGTCGATAATGGTTATATCGTTAATATGCATGGGTTTATGGCGTTTTTTTCTTAGCTTCATAGCATCATCCCTTAATCCATTGGTCGAGCGTGAATTCGTTATCCTGGTTCACGTTTATCTGCCCAGATATCAGTATCTTTAATCTTAGCGTGCTCCAGCCGCTTTAGTGAAAATCATCGTTCAGCGTCAGCGTTTACCCTCTGCTGCGTGATAATCGGAGTTATTTCATTAATGTGAGTAATATTTTTTTTGCTATAGCTTAACGTTATATGTGACGACGATCAAATTATGACGGCCGGTTTATCAAGCGTTTAGTGGCGTCGCTCGACGAAAAATCAATAACAAGCGCATGAATTGCCAAGGTAAATTGCAGCCTGAATCGCTAGTATACGCGCCATGAATATAATAACGGGCGTTACTATGCAGGTTCAGCTACATCTTATTGTTAAGAAAATAATCTCCTTTGCTTTGCAGGCTGCGATGTTGGCCGCTCTGGTCGGACTGATATTTATCGATGTGCATTGGCTACACAATTTTGTCTACGAAACCTCGCTGACGGAGCTGATGCAGGAAGTCCTGCTGTTGGCGATAGCGCTGGGCTTCTTTATTTCTGGCTGGCGGCAACCGCCGTACCGGCCAGCGCGCGTGCTGATCGGCGGCTTTTTTCTCTGTATGCTGATTCGCGAAATGGACTTTGTCTTTGACTATCTGCATCACGGTGCCTGGGTATGGTTTGCCCTGCTGACTGCGATAGGGTGTCTGGTGTATGCACTATGCCGTCCCGCGGCCACCGTCAATGGTCTGGCGCATTTTTTGACTCATCCCAGCTACGGCATGATGTGCGCCGGTTTGCTGTGTATTCTGGTATTTTCACGTTTGTTTGGCATGCATCAATTGTGGCAAGGGCTGATGCTGGACGGCTATGACCGGGTGGTTAAAAACATGGTAGAAGAGGGCTGCGAACTGGTGGGATATGCGTTCTGCCTGTTTGCCAGCTACCGCTATCTGAGAGATGGCGAGAACACCTGAGCTGGCAGACGCTAGGCAATGGCGACATTTAACGCTACACTGTATATAAAAACAGTTATTGCGTTGATCTGAGAGTATATACGTTGCCATGCTACCCAAGCGATTAGAGCCTGAGCTCGACATTTATCAATATCCGGAGCATTTGCGTGCCTGTCTGGCGACGCTGCCGAAGGCGCCGGGAGTGTACGTGTTTCACGGTCAGCGTGACGGCATGCCACTGTACATCGGTAAAAGCGTCAATATCCGTAGTCGGGTGATGGCGCATTTCCGCTGCAAAGACGAAGGCAAGCTACTGCGGCAAACACAGCGTATCTCGTTTACAGAAACCGCCGGCGAACTGGGTGCATTGCTGATCGAAGCGCAGATGATCAAAGCGTTGCAACCGCTGTTCAATAAGCGGCTGCGCCGTTCGCGTCAGCTATGTTCGTTGCATTTGCAGGCGTCCCGGCTGGAGATTGTGTATGCCAAGGAGATTGATTTCGCGTTGACGCCGGCGCTGTATGGCCTGTTTGCCAACCGTACTGCTGCGCTGGAGAAACTGCGCACCATCGCCGACCAGCAACAGCTGTGTTATGGCCGGCTGGGTCTGGAAGCATTGCCGCCGGGCCGAGCGTGTTTTCGCCATAGCTTGCACAAGTGCGCTGGCGTCTGTTGCGGCAAGCAAAGCGAGGAGCAGCATCAGCAGCGCCTGGCACAGGCACTGGAACAGTTGCGCATCCACTGTTGGCCTTACGCCGGCAGGGTGGCACTGCATGAACAGCGCGGCGATTTTAACCAGTACCATATTATTCATAACTGGTTTTACCTGGGTACGGTCAGCGCGCTGGAACAGGTGGCGGGCCTGCAGCGCAGCGCCAGTCATTTTGACAGCGATGGCTACAAAATCCTGTGCCGGCCGCTGCTGAATGGTAATTATCCGATCATCGACCTCAGTGAATAATGGATGTGAACAGCCGGTAAGTGGTGAGATTTATCTGTAATTAGTTGCTATAGTGGCATTTTGTCTTGTCTCCTTAGGGTTAATATGGATAATGACCGTCGAAGCGAAGGAATGCGCTATTAACTCAGTTGGCAGAGTGATTGGTTTTAACATGCTTTTTGGCTACAAAATTGATAGACGCGGGTTCGAGTCCTGCATAGCGCGCCAGCTTCCTGAACTCTACGCAGCGGTAGGCTAAAGCGCACCCGGGTTGATTTGCACTATCGGCTCCTCGTTGGGATTTTCGGGTGTGCTTTACCCTACCTGCTTCACGCCTCCCTGAAGATCGATCCTTTGCTAGACTGTAAGAAGGCAGGTTTTCTGCCCGGCAACCGGAGGTCGATATGTCTGAATCTGCCCAACTGCAAGAACTACTGCAACGCGTCGCCGCGCTGGAAGCCCGTGAAAAAGCGCTGACGGCGGAATCCAATGCCTATCAAGCCATTATCACGACCCTGCTGGGCAATCTGGACAAGTCGCTGCGTGATGACGTCATTGCCATGATCGATAAAGCGCATGAGATTGCCTATGCACGCGCCATTCAACGCGGCAACGGTTGCCAGCAGAACAAGATCAAGCAGGCGGACGACGTTGCTCAGCGCATGTTCATGTTTGCCCAGGGGCAAGCGTCGCAGTCACGCTGAAACTATAACAGTTGCCGGTTTTTAATTGCTGAACTGATCTACCTCGGCAAACTGTACTTATGTTAGTTTGGCGCGTAATTATCGATAGTAATAATACTTTCCTGCCAAGGTTGCCGAGATGGACGCGATTAAAAACATTCTGCTGCAAGAAATCGACCACATTAACCAGCGAGAAGGGCGTGACGGCAAGCCGCGCTTCAACAGCGAGTTTGCGCGTACCCATCGTTATCTGTGTCTGGCGATGTTTGCCGGCTATTTTGCGGTGATCGGCGTGATGTACCCGGTTCCCTACCTGGGACTGTGGTCATTGATCGGGTTTACCGCATTTGTGCTGTTCATGTTTGCCATGCTGCTGGTGGAGATCAAACCCGTATACCGTTTTGAGGATATCGGCGTGCTTGATCTGCGGGTTTGCTATAACGGCGAATGGTATTTTACCCGGGCATTATCGGCACAGGCGGTAGCGGCGCTGTTGGCTGAACCGACGGTCGGCATGGCGCTGAAGTCTCGAGTGCAGGAAATACTCGCCAACAAAGGCGAAATTGATTTCTATGACGTTTACGACCTGGCGTACGGTAAGAAGCTGCATAACCCCGGCGCGTCGGTAGCGTTGGTCAATTGAAGGGTTTGCGCCTGCCAGGATGTCGATTATACTCAGCGTTTGAAGCCCGTTAAGTGTAAGGAAGTTGCGATGAGTGATGATATTTTCGATTTTGACATCGATGCAGAGTTAGCCAAAGCCGAACAAAAAGCCGCCGAGAAAGCAAAAGAAGTTCCCGAAATGCTTGAAGACGAAGCGGACTGCGAAGGCTGTAAAATCTGATCGTGAATCGCTAAAAAACCGCCGCGGCGGTTTTTTTATGCCTGCTGTTCAGTCCAGAACAAATCCCCAGATCAATAACCCCGCAACGATCAGCACGCAAAGTGCCGAAACGGTGATCAAGATTTTCCCCAGTAAGTCTCCATCATGCTTACGCTGCGTCACGTTACGTCATCCAACCAGAATTTTATGAATTAAATCGGCAACGCCAAGATTAACGCCGACCAGTATTAACACCGCGGCTATCATTATGGCGATAAATTTTTTACTGTTATTCAAACCAATACCTACAATTACCTGCGTGTTCCCCGGTGCCGGCTCGGCTTCCCGGTGCATTTTACCGCGCTAAGGTCAGCGTTTTATTATTGCCAGTATTATGAGCTTTCCTATCGCCATAAGTTCCAGAACTGTTCGCGTTGTTTGTCTTGAGGTGGCGAAAGCGGCTCTAGCGTGGCCAGCGGCCTTGAGCGGCGTATTCGACCGGCTGCGTCAGGAGACTCGAAGTCGGCAGAGTCGCCAGAGGGCTGTCGAAGGCGGCAGCGGTTTGCCGGGCTGCACGACGGGTTAGATCACCGGTGCAGCCTCAACGACGGCAGTGGTTAATCGTCGCCGATTTTTACGCCAATCTTGCTGACCTGATTGCCTTCCATTTCGGCGATGGTCCAGGTAAGGCCGTCCCATTCAATATGGTCACCCACCACCGGTTCGCCACCAATCATCTGCAGCACGAACTGCCCCAGCGTTTGCTGTTCATCAACGCCTTCCTGCAGATTCAAACCATAAATCTGCG
This sequence comes from Serratia odorifera, assembly GCF_041448735.1. Taxonomy (NCBI): domain Bacteria; kingdom Pseudomonadati; phylum Pseudomonadota; class Gammaproteobacteria; order Enterobacterales; family Yersiniaceae; genus Serratia; species Serratia odorifera. Next base: position 564,676 of record NZ_JBGMUT010000001.1, read on the forward strand.
AAATATCGCTCAAGCGGGCATCTGATTGCAAAATAAAATCGCCGAAGAAGCGGGCGTCGAGCGTGACGGGCGGAGCATGGCTGAACAGCTTGCCCAGCGTTGGCAAGTCATGCTCATGGCCGATGACGCACAGAATATCCTGTTCGCGCAGGCGGGTGCTGCCGCTTGGGTGCAGCAGTTCCTTACCGCGAAACAGCGCAGCGATGCGGGTACCCGGTGGCATTTTCAATTCGCGCAGCGCGGCACCCACGCACCAGTTGTCGGCCGACAATTGGTAGATAAACTGCTCCCACTGGTTTTCCGGATGAATATCCAGACCAACGCGCGAAATGGGCGTTAGCGCCGGTGGTACCACCACTTTGGCTTTCCTGGCGGCAAAAGCCAGCGTGGTGCCTTGCAGCAACAGCGAAACCAGCACCACGAAGAAGGCGACGTTAAAGAACAGATGGGCGTTTGGCAAGCCGGCCATCATTGGGAATACTGCCAGAATGACCGGCACGGCGCCGCGCAGGCCAACCCAGGAAATAAATACCCTTTCACGCAGGGTGAAGTTACGAAACGGCAGCAGGCCCAGGAATACCGAAATCGGGCGGGCGAACAGGATCATCCACAACGACAACAGCAGAGCCGGCACGGCAATCGGCAGCAGATTGCTAGGCGTCAGCAACAGGCCGAGCACCAGGAACATGGCGATTTGGCTCAGCCAGGCCAGGCCGTCAAACGTCTGCACGATGCCATGGCGGTTGCGAATCGGCCGATTGCCGAGCATCAGCCCGCACAGGTACACCGCCAGAATGCCGCTGCCGTTTAACGCGGTGGTCAGCGCAAATATCAAGATACCACCGCTGACTGCCAGCAGAGGGTATAGCCCTTCGGGCAATTTGATGCGGTTAATCAACGCCATCAGCAACCAGCCACCGCCGAGACCAAAAATGATCCCCATGCCGAACTGTTGCAGTAAATGCAGCGGGAAGCTCCAACTGAGGGTGGTTTCTCCGGCCGAAATCATTGCGATCAGCGTAATGGTCAAAAAAACCGCCATCGGATCGTTACTGCCGGACTCGATTTCCAGCGTGGCCCCAACGCGTTCGTTTAACCCTTTGCCACCCAACAGCGAAAATACCGCCGCGGCGTCGGTTGAACCAATAATGGCGCCGATCAACAGCCCCTGGATCAGATCGATATTAAATAACCAGGCGGCTGCCAGCCCGGTTAACCCGGCGGTGATCACCACGCCGACCGTGGCCAATGACAGGGCCGGCCATAAGGCAACGCGGAAAGAACTGACGCGCGTACGCATGCCGCCGTCAAGCAGAATCACCGCCAGCGCCAGGTTACTGACCAGATAGGCCACGGGATAATTGTCAAAAGGAATGCCGCCAATGCCGTCAACGCCGGCCAGCATGCCGATTGCCAGGAAGATAACCAGAATGGGGATGCCAAGACGTGATGAGAAAGAGCTGAGGAGGATACTGGCCCCTACCAACACGGCGCCGATAATAAACAAACTGTTGATCGTGCTGGCATCCAAAATGACCTTCTCCTTTGGCTGGTTAACGCGGTGCGCGGTCGCGCCTCGGCCTGCTAATGATAGCCTGTTTCCCGGGTAAAACGCCAAGGCTGATTTGGCCAGATTTTGACTTTTATTGTCACTGTGGCAGGAAAACACCGACAAGAACGTTAAAAGTAACGTTGTTTCCTGGTTTGTTTATTTATATCAGTCGCTTGAAAATGAATGTAGGGAAGAATCATGATGGTTGTCCGGCGGATAAAACCATTAAACCCCATAGGGGATTTAATGGTTGGTAGAAATGGCCGCTCAGTGATCGAGGGATTGCAGGGCTCGCCTGATCAATTCAGAGGCCAGCTTGCGTTCGCCTTCAGAAACGCCGTCCAGATTGAAGTTGGCCAGGTCGTGTACCAGAATGCTGCGATCTTTGCCGCTGATGGACGCGTCCAATGCTGACAGCAGCCTGCCCAGAATCTTTAGCAATGTGGTGTTGGCCGGCTCGGCTTGCTGTGCTTCGGTGTTGTTGTCGGTCATAAAAATCCTCTCTGTCGTGACGGAAGGGCGCTAATGCCAGCACCGCCAATTGAGTGGCGCTGTCGTCCCTTAGGGTTCATTGAGCCCAATCGCTACCGTAAGGCAGGGATGTGGATTTCCACTTATGCAAAGCAGTTATAACAACTCGCTGCCATATACTCCAGTATAACTTTGCCGCAGTTCTGCTCCTTGAGATGAGCAATGCGTGCTTTGTCAGCCTGAATAATATTGGAGGCGAAAATAGATTATATCGGGTTTGTGGCATTTTGCGGCAGGGGGACAGGGGCGCGACATCGCCCCTGGTTAATACGTTATGGTGTTTTGACCTTGCGCTGTAGCCACGAGATATGTGGCCGCTCCAGCAGGAAGGTAAGATGCAGGCGAGTAATGACGTAATAGGCGATTACCGGGGCAATCAGGCCAAACAGCGTGCCGGCGATAACGTGGATAGCCCAGTTGTCGACGTGCAAGCCTTTGCTGAGGGCAATGCGCAGGCCACTACCGGCAAGAATGTGCATCAGGTAAATCACCATGCTCAATTCGCCCAGCTTACGCAGCCATGCCAGATCGCGCCGTGCCAGCAACACCGACAGGCAGACGATAAAGGCAATTGCCACGATGGCGAGCAGTAACGACATGATGCCGGTATCGGTATAATTGAGCCCCAAATAGCCATGGAATAGCCATTCCAGTACCACAAAGGCCACCAACGCCAATCCGGCGACACCCATGCCGACATTGGCAATCGCCGAGGCGTAGCGAATCGCCAACGCGCCAAGCAGGAAGAAGATCATAAAGCGAGTGATGTAATCAAAGTGGGCAAAATTCCCCAGGCTGTTTTGATAAATATACAGCGCGGCGGAAATCACGATCATCACCGGCAGTATCAGGTGGAACTTGTCCTTTTTATACAGCAGCGTGGCTACCACAAAAATCACGAACAGCGCATACAGGAACCAGAACTGTGCGCGTGGATGGGTAAACAGCATCAGCACATCGGAAAAGCTGGAGGGGTTGTTGGTATAGCGGGACAGCACTACTTCGATACTGCCCTGCAACAATGACCAGATGATGTACGGATAGACAATGGTGTCAATCTTGCTGATGATAAACCGTGTTTTGCCTTTGCGATTCAACGACGGCGCGAAGAACAGCCCGGACAGGAAGAAAAACAGCGGCATATGGAAACTGTAGATCACGCTGTCCAACAGCTGGTAGGACGCGTCCGAAAACTGAATGCCGGCGCTGTACAAACCACGATTGACGTGGCCGAAGACCACCAGAATAATGCCGATCCCTTTGGCATAATCTACCCAAGCTTCTCTCATTATTAACCCTATATTTATGGTAAATCGATCGTGTAGAAAGCGTAGCCGGGCATTGGGGTTTTACAACGGAGCTGAATCGCAAAACGCAGCTTTTCAGAAAATGATTAGGAATGGCGGAATAACACTTGCTTCGCAGGTCAACGGTCAGCGTCGTTTACCGATTGGCGAGAGGTGAGGGGAAGCGCGCTTCCCCTGGTTGGCCTGGTTGGGCAAGCCTATTGCGGTTTGCCGGAAAATAGAAATTTCAGTAATGGTACGCGCTTGTGTGCTTCATATAAGGCAAAGGCCAGGCCAAAGACAAACACCAGTCCCAGCGCGAAGCCCAGCAGATTATTACCAATATAAGGCGTGATAAAGGCGCCATATATCAGCGTCAGCGGGTGGTGTACCAAATAGATGAACAGTGAGGCGTTGACCAGATAAGTAATGCGCGGCGAATGTTGATTCAGCAGCGCATGGCCAAATGAAAACACCACGTTAGTCATCAGGATACCTAGTAGCGCCTTGATGATGATTTCAATTTCAAACATAAAGTCGCTGTGCGCCAGTAGTTTCTGGTTCAGCATATAGGCGATGAACAACAGCAGCGACCCCAGCACCGCCCACGGCGATGGCTTGAGGAAAATGTCTTTAAGCCATGCGTACTTGAAGGCGTAGGCGCCAAGCACGAAGAACGGCAGATAGAACAGGGTTTCCATCACCACGAAGTTGAACACCGCGTTGGGCAGGATCTGCGGCGCGAAGGTTAAAATAATCCGGTGTGCCGTTGAATAGAGCAGCGCATACAGTAGGAAATAAAGTAAGATCTTTCCTAAATTAGTCATGCGATTGATCGGGTAGGGCGCAATGGGGGTAGCAATCGCCTTAATTCGGCGAAACAGATAAAAGCAAACGCAGGTTAACAACGCCAGGGTTAATAAAAACCACAGGTGTGAAACCAATTCCCAAATTGTTACATTTATTTTTCCGTACAGGGAAAACGCATTCCAGCCGTTTAATTTATCCGTGAAATATTTCAGCATAAAGAACTGTGGAATGGTTATTAATGGTATCGAGCTCAGCAGCGGAATGACCACGCGTTCCAGCCTTACCTTCAGCCAGCGGCGGCGCTCATAGCGCTGGTACAGCATAAAGGAAAAGTAGCCGGAAATGATAAAGAACACCTGCATGCGAAAGGCGTGGATCACGTCGTTCAGCACCGTCAGCGAGAACGACGGGCTGGCGCTGTTGACCGCCCAGCCGTGGCTGGAGTAAATCAGAGAAAGATGAAAAGGAACGCCGAGCAACATTAAATACGCTCGGATTGAATCAAGAAAAAACTCGCGTTGGTTGCTGCCGTTTGTCATAGATTACCGCTGATAATTTTTATTGAACCGTCATTAACCTGCTTATTAAGTCAGCATGCGTTAAATCGCAGCCCAAACCCTACTATACCGATTCATAATTTTCCATAGCGTCTTGCTGCCGGGCTTGGTACGCTGGGGTTTCTTCAGCTGCCTAAACTCTGAGCCATAAACATGAACCATTCATTTCTCATGTTGTCGGAAAGCTGAATAATCCATTAATATGGATTTTAAATGATTTGAGCACACGAATAGGGGGGGATGTGCTAGTTAATAATTTATCCAGACAACCACGCGCCAAGGGCGTCCGTTGGTTAGGTGCTACGACCGTATTGTTCACGCTGTTTTCCGCGCAGGCATGGGCCTTTTCCATCGATGATGTGGCCAAGCAGGCGCAGCAACTGGCGGGTAAGGGGTTTGAAGCCCCGAAGAGCAACCTTCCTTCTCAATTCCGTGACATGAAGTTCGCGGATTACCAGCAAATCCAGTTCAATCACGATAAAGCCTATTGGAACAAGCTGAAAACCCCTTTCAAGCTTGAGTTTTATCATCAAGGGATGTACTTCGACACGCCGGTGAAGATCAACGAAGTCACCGCCAATACCGTCAAGCAAATCAAGTACAGCGCAGATTATTTCAACTTCGGTTCGGTCAAGCACGATCCTGAATCGGTTAAGAATCTGGGCTTTGCCGGTTTCAAAGTGCTGTATCCGATCAACAGCGCAGACAAAAACGATGAAATAATGAGCATGCTGGGCGCCAGCTACTTCCGCGTGGTGGGCAAGGGCCAGGTGTACGGACTTTCCGCGCGCGGTCTGGCGATTGACACCGCGTTGCCATCCGGTGAGGAATTCCCACGCTTCCGCGAATACTGGATTGAGCGCCCTAAGGCCGGCGACAAGCATCTGGTTATCTATGCGCTGCTGGATTCGCCGCGCGCCACCGGCGCCTATCGCTTCGTGGTCTATCCGGGCCGAGACAGCGTGGTCGACGTACAGTCCAAAGTGTTCCTGCGCGACAAAGTGGGCAAACTGGGCATCGCGCCATTAACCAGCATGTTCCTGTTTGGTCCGAACCAGCCGTCGCCAACGCTGAACTACCGTCCGGCGCTGCATGATTCCAACGGTCTGTCGATTCACGCTGGCAACGGCGAATGGATCTGGCGTCCGCTGAACAATCCGAAGCATCTTTCGGTCAGCACCTATACCATCGAACATCCAAAAGGCTTCGGTCTGCTGCAACGCGGCCGTAACTTCAAGGATTATGAAGATCTGGACGATCGCTATGACCAGCGTCCAAGCGCCTGGGTAGAACCGCGTGGTGATTGGGGCAAGGGCAAGGTCGAGCTGGTGGAAATTCCGACGGCGGATGAAACCAACGACAACATTGTGGCGTTCTGGACTCCAGACGTACTGCCAGATGCGAAAACGCCGCTGGCGCTGAATTACCGCCTGCATTTCACTCGCGATGAAGACAAGCTGCATTCACAGGATATTGCCTACGTGAGCCAGACCATGCGCTCTACCGGCGACGTGAAGCAGTCCAACCTGATCCGTGAACCGGATGGCAGCGTGGCGTTCCTGGTGGACTTCGTGGGCCCTGTGCTGGCCGGTCTTGACGCCAACACGCCGGTTGCTTCGCAAGTCAGCGTCGGCGACAACGGCGAGCTGGTGGAAAACAATGTACGCTATAATCCAGTCACCAAAGGCTGGCGTTTAACGCTGCGCCTTAAAGTGAAAGACGACAAGAAGCCGGTAGAAATGCGCGCTGCGCTGGTCAACGGTGACAAGACCCTGTCGGAAACCTGGAGCAATCAGCTGCCTGCCAATGAATAAGACGACTCAATCTGCCCAGGATTATCTTGCGGCAATGCCCCTGACCGATGCGCGGTCAGGGGCGCTCACCCAACAACTTGACGCCGGTGATGAGCCGGCGCTGGTTACTCTGCACCGCCAGATGGGCGCTGCCGATGCCAATGTCGGCGCGCTGTCGGCTGACGACGTGGCGCTGGCGTCGGTGAAAAGCCGTATCCAGACCGCCTGGCCGGATGCGCTCAGCGACGACAACTTCGATACGGATGCGGAAGGGCGCACCATTTTGCAGGCCACGCCGCCGATCAAGCGTACCAGCATGTTCCCTGAAGCCTGGCGCACCAATCCGGTGGCCCGTTTTTGGGATTCGCTGCTGGGGCGTGCGCCGCATAATCGGCATGTCAGCAAGGAAGAAGCCGCTGCGGAAAACCGCTGGCGTACCGTCGGCTCGATGCGTCGTTATGTGCTGCTGATCCTGATGCTGGTTCAGACCGGTATTGCCACCTGGTACATGAAAACCATTTTGCCGTATCAGGGCTGGGCGTTGATCGATCCTATCGCCATGCTGGATCAGGATCTGATGCAGTCGGTGTTGCAACTGCTGCCTTATGTGCTGCAAACCGGCATTCTGATCCTGTTTGCCATTCTGTTCTGTTGGGTGTCGGCGGGATTCTGGACCGCGCTGATGGGCTTTCTGCAATTGCTGATTGGCAAGGATAAATACAGTATATCCTCCACCATCAAGGGCGACGAACCGATCAACCCACAGCATCGCACCGCGTTGATCATGCCTATCTGCAACGAAGACGTTGAACGCGTGTTCGCCGGGCTGCGCGCCACTTATGAATCGGTGGCGGCCACTGGCCAATTGGATCACTTTGATATTTATGTGCTGAGCGACAGCTACGATCCTGATATCTGCATGGCGGAACAAAAGGCCTGGATGGAACTGTGCCGCGACGTTGATGGCCATGGCCGTATCTTCTATCGCCGTCGCCGCCGTCGCGTTAAACGCAAAAGCGGTAACATTGATGACTTCTGTCGTCGTTGGGGCGGTGAATACAGCTACATGGTAATCCTTGACGCGGACAGCGTCATGAGCGGCGAGTGTCTGACCGGTCTGGTTCGCCTGATGGAAGCCAATCCGAACGCCGGCATCATCCAGTCTGCGCCAAAAGCGTCGGGCATGGATACGCTGTATGCGCGCGTGCAGCAGTTTGCCACCCGCGTTTATGGCCCGCTGTTTACCGCCGGCCTGCACTTCTGGCAGTTGGGTGAGTCTCACTACTGGGGGCACAACGCGATTATCCGCGTGAAACCGTTCATCGAGCACTGTGCTTTGGCACCGTTGCCGGGTGAAGGCTCGTTCGCCGGGTCGATTCTGTCACATGACTTCGTCGAAGCGGCGCTGATGCGCCGTGCCGGTTGGGGGGTGTGGATAGCCTACGATCTGCCGGGCAGTTACGAAGAACTACCGCCCAACCTGCTGGATGAATTGAAGCGTGACCGTCGTTGGTGCCATGGCAACCTGATGAACTTCCGTCTGTTCCTGGTCAAGGGCATGCACCCGGTACACCGTGCAGTGTTCCTGACCGGCGTGATGTCTTACCTGTCGGCGCCGCTGTGGTTTATGTTCCTGGCGTTATCCACCGCGCTTCAGGTGGTGCATACGCTGATGGAACCGCAGTACTTCCTGCAGCCGCGGCAATTGTTCCCGGTATGGCCACAGTGGCGTCCCGAACTGGCGATAGCGTTGTTCTCCACCACCCTGGTGCTGTTGTTCCTGCCGAAGCTGCTCAGCATCGTGCTGATCTGGGCCAAGGGCGCCAAAGAATACGGCGGCGCGTTCCGCCTGCTGATTTCGATGCTGATGGAAATGCTGTTCTCGGTGCTGCTGGCGCCGGTGCGCATGTTGTTCCATACGGTGTTTGTGGTCAGCGCCTTCCTCGGTTGGGAAGTGGTATGGAACTCGCCACAGCGTGACGACGACGACACGCCATGGGGTGAGGCGTTCAAGCGCCATGGTTCGCAGATGCTGCTGGGGCTGGTATGGGCAGGCGGTATGGCCTGGCTGGACCTGCGTTTCCTGTGGTGGCTGGCACCGATTGTCTTCTCGCTGATCCTGTCGCCGTTCGTGTCGGTGCTGTCCAGCCGAGCGACGTTGGGGCTGAAGAGTAAACGCGCCAAGCTGTTCCTGATCCCGGAAGAGTACTCGCCGCCACGCGAGCTGGTGGCCACCGAAGAATACCTGCAGCTGAACCGCGACCGCGCGTTGCGTGACGGTTTCCTGCATGCGGTGGTCAATCCGTCCTTCAATGCGCTGGCCGCGGCCATGGCTACCGCCCGCCATCATCTGCGTGCTGCCATCGAACGGGTACGCGAAGAACGGGTTAACGAAGCGTTGCAGGTCGGCCCCGACGCTCTGGCCAAGCCAAAACGCCTTGAACTGTTGAGCGACCCGGTTGCGTTGTCGCGGTTGCATCAGCGCGTCTGGTTACAGCCGGAGGGCGAAAGCTGGCGTGAACACTATCAACGGCTGCCACACAACGATCTGGCACACCCACGCGGTCAGCGTTAATCGCTGAACGTTTGCTACCCAGGGATGCGCATGGCGCATCCCTTTTTCGTTGGTACTTACGCAATGCTGACCTTGGGCTCGGCAAGAACTATGTTAAAATTTGCGCGGAGGTTGTTTATACCGAAACAACCATGCAGATAGGTCTATTGGGTGAAGATACGTTTTTATCTCCGTCTGGCATTGCTGGCACTCGGGACAGTCGTCTTGTCCGGCTGCGGCAGCATCATCAGCCGTACGGTGCCGGGTGCAGGGCACGGCAATCAATATTATCCGGGCGTGCAGTGGGATTTACGCGATACGCCGTGGCGTTATCTAACGGTGATTGACGTGCCGTTGTCGATGGTGGTGGACACCTTTATGCTGCCGTTTGATATGCGACACGGGCCGTATGAGTAATCGTTTAGCCGTTGGTGGCGAACGCCAATAGCCAATAGCGTTTTCCCTGGCAGTCAAAGGTACTCAATGCGTGCATCCCCAGGCCGTCAACGTGCGCAGCCAACGAATGCGGGTTGTGCTGGTCAATAAACAGCGCGCCGAGATCAAATCTTTCGTGGGTGTGGGTTTTCACCGCCGCGAACAGCTGTTTTAACACGCCTTTTCCTCGCCATTGCGTCGCCAGGCATACCGGGCCGTATAAAAACACTCGCTGCTCGGCCAGCGGCCGGCCGTTGAACGTCAGGCTGGACAGGGTCTCGACCAGCGCGTCGACCACCGGTGGGCGTGGCTGTGTGTCCGTCTGGGACAGGCAGACAAAGCCGGCCAGTTGACCGTCGTGCTCCGCCACCAATATGCCGAGGTCTTGGTTGAGGCTGGCCAACTGTGCCTCATCCATGGTTGAAACGATAAAACCTTGTTGCAGCTGCGCGCCGCTGAGATTCTCTGGCGTGTTTAGCCGTTGCAGCGTCAAAATGGCGGGGTAATCGCTGGCACGCGCCTGGCGAATAAGCATTATCGGATCCTTAAATTAACGTCGGACAGCAGAGCACGGCTCTCGACCGTTGGGCGGGCCGTAGCCAGGCCCGCCCGAGGGGGATTAACGCTCATCCCATTCATCGGCGGCCGTTTCGCCCTCTTCGGTGTCGAGCGGTGGATTCAGTTGGAAATCGCCTTCTTCCCATTCATACAGGGTATTTTCACCCAACCATTCTTCATGAATTTCCTCGTCGTCATAATCGCCGTCGAATATCGCCTGAGCCGCCGCGCCGCTGCGCAGCGTCAGGCACTCAACCGACTCGCCTTCGTCTTCAAAAAATTCAGCCTGCCACATGATATCACCGTCCAGCATCACGTATTTTTGCAGATTGAACTGTTGTGGCACCGGCGGTTCGTCATCATTACCGCCTTCGGCGGACTCAATAAACTCTTCGCGCGCTGCATCGATTGCTTCTTCCAAAGTGGCATATAGGCTCATGATCGTCTCCGGTAACAGTGCGGTTAATGAGTAAACTTCAGGACTTCTGAAGCGTCGTGACAAACGTCAAAAGTAATTGTTGTCGCAGCCACGCAGGATGCAAATTTTTTTGTTGTCCATTTTGCGACGAGGGTTGTCGCTTAAGCCGGCGAAACGGTGCCAGTGGCGAAGAATAATGGCACATCATCGTTCAACGCTCAGGAGCCCATGATGTTGCCTAATCCACAAACCAAATATCATCCCTTTCCACCGGTTGCGCTGCCGGATCGCCAGTGGCCGGCGCGCACGCAGCAACGAGCGCCACGCTGGTGTTCCAGTGATTTACGCGACGGTAATCAGGCGTTGGCGGAGCCGATGGACAGGGAGCGCAAGCAGTTGTTTTATCAGCTGTTGCTGCAATGCGGTTTTAGTGAAATCGAAGTGGCGTTTCCCTCGGCGTCGCAGACCGACTTTGATTTTGTTCGTTACTTGATCGACGAACGACAGATCCCGGACGGCGTGACCATTCAGGTTCTGACCCAGTCGCGCGACGATCTGATCGACCGCACCTTTGAGGCGCTGCAAGGCGTGCCTCGCGCGATTGTGCATCTGTATAACGCCACCGCGCCGCTGTTTCGTGACATCGTATTCCGACAAGACAAGGCCGCCACCATCGCGCTGGCGGTTAATGGCGCCCGGCGTATTCGGCAGCTTTGCGAACGACAGCCGGAGACCGAATGGACGTTTGAATACTCACCGGAAACCTTTTGTTTTACCGAATTGCCGTTTGCCCTGGAGATTTGTGAAGCGGTGGCCGAGGTGTGGCAGCCGAGCGCGCAACGGCCGATGATCGTCAATCTGCCTACAACGGTGGAAGTCAGTACGCCGAATGTCTATGCCGACCAGATCGAATGGTTCTGTCGTCATTTCAGCCAACGCGAGCGGGTGACCATCAGCGTGCATCCGCATAACGATCGCGGTACCGGCGTAGCCTGCGCGGAGCTGGCGATGTTGGCGGGGGCCGATCGCGTTGAAGGCTGTCTGTTTGGCAACGGCGAACGTACCGGCAATGTCGATCTGGTGACGCTGGCGCTGAATCTGTACACCCAGGGGATCGCTCCGGGGTTGGACTTCAGCCGTCTGCAACAGGTGGTGGAAGTGGTAGAGCAGTGCAATCAGCTGCCGGTACATCCGCGCCATCCCTATGCCGGTGAACTGGTGTTTACCGCCTTTTCCGGCTCCCATCAGGACGCGATCAAAAAAGGCTTTGCCGCCCAGGCCGAAAGGCAGGATGGACGCTGGCAGGTGCCTTACCTGCCGCTCGATCCGGCCGACGTCGGTTGCAGTTACGAAGCGGTGATCCGGGTCAACAGTCAGTCGGGTAAAAGCGGTGCCGCATGGTTGCTGGAACAGAATCACGGTTTGTCGTTGCCGCGCGGGTTGCAGATTGATTTTAGCCAGGTGGTGCAGCAGCAAACGGATGGCAGCGGCAAGGAAATGACCAGCGCCGAGCTGTGGCGGCTGTTCCGCAATCAGTATGGCCTGGTAGAGCAACCGCGTTTGCAACTGGTGAGCTATCAGACCGAAAGTCGTGGCGACCACGCCTACAGCTTCCAGGCCAGCGTGATGGTTGACGGTGAACCTCAGCCGCTTACCGGTGTAGGCAATGGCCTGTTGTCCAGTGCCGTCGATGCGTTACGCCAGCGGTTCGGCATTCAGCTGGCGATTGCCGATTATCATGAGCACACGCTGGGGCATCAAAGCCACAGCCGGGCGGTGGCCTATATTCGCTGTACGGCGCCAGGCAGCGATGCGGCATACGGTGTCGGTATTGATGCCGATTCTGCCCGCGCGTCGTTACAGGCGCTGTTCAACGTGGCGGGGCGCTATCTGACGCCACCACCGGTTGCGGCTGGCTGAAATAAACGCTGGGCGCGACGCCCAGTTGGCGACGGAACATCGCGCTAAAAGCGCTCGGGCTGTCATAGCCAAGATCCAGCGCTACCGACAGCACCGAGTGCCCGCTGGCCAACGCGTTGAGGGCGGCCAACAGGCGTGCGCGACGCAGCCAATCGCCGTAGCGCAGACCGGTTTCGCGCTGAAAACGACGCGCCAGGGTACGGCCGCTGACGTTGATATGCCGTGCGGCCTGCTCCAACGTCCAGGGTTGCGCCAGCGAGCCTTGAATATGCTGGCACAGTGCCAGCAAGGCCCGGTCGCGAGGTTCGGGGAGATGCAGCGGCAACATGGGCATCATGCGCAACTCATCGAGAATCAACTCCATAATGCGCTCTTCACGACCGCCAGACGCATAGTTTGCGGGAATGTCCAACGCGCTGACGATCAGTTCACGCAGCAGCGGCGAGATCTGCACTACCTGACACTGGGCGGGCAGATCGGCGCGAGCCAGCGGATCGACGAACAGCGTTCTGACCGCCACCTTGCCGGTAAAGCGCAGGTTGTGTTCGACCCGTGCCGGCAACCATACCCCGCGGCCAGGCGGCACTACCCAACTGCCGAGTCGGGTATTGATCTGTACCACGCCGCTTAGGCAGTGGATCAGCTGTGCGCAGTTATGGTGGTGATCGGGTTCGATGTCACCGTGCTGATAATCCTTGGCGAATGGCACAATGGATTGATTTTCCGGCAGGTAATCATGGTGATAAAGCATTGTTACGCCCGGTTCGGTGGCAGGAGAGTATCCGGCAGCATGCCATGCAGCCCATTTTCATGCCAGTGCTGAAACGCATTTCTTGGCAAGGGTAGACTCGGGATAACGGCTATGTTAGCTGGCGATGGCTGGTCACGTCACGCTAGCCGACACTGAGCGATATGGGAGAATAATGTGACCACACGTGATGCCGTGCTGCGCATTGCGCGGCCAACCGACCAGCTTGAGGCTATCGCCAGCCTGTATTGCCAGGGATTGGGATTCCGCCGGCTGGGTGAGTTTTACGATCATCAGGGTTTTGACGGCATTATGGTCGGCCATCCGCACCATGCCTATCACCTTGAGTTTACCCATCATCACGGTGTACGGGTGGGGCGAGCGCCGACGCAGGACAATTTGCTGGTGTTCTATCTGCCTGACGAGACGCGGTGGCGCGAGCGCTGTCAGCAGATGCTGGCCGCCGGCTTTCGTCAAGTCGCCGCGTACAATCCCTACTGGCAAGTCAATGGCGTCACCTTTGAGGATTTTGATGGTTATCGCGTAGTGCTGCAACAACGGGCGTGGCAGGAATAAAAAGCCGACGCGTGGAGCGTCGGCTGGTTGTGAGGTGTATTGGCGATCAGTTATCGGTCGCCAAGGTCTGCGGTTTTTTGCCTTGGGTATTTTCCAGCATACGGCGAATAGGTACGATCAACAGAATCAGTACCGCTGCGCAAATCAGCAAGGCGATGGAGCAGCGGGCGAACAGGTTAGGCAGCATCTCCAACTGATCGGCCTTAACGTGGCCACCGATCAGGCCGGCAGCCAGGTTGCCCAGGGCGCTGGCGCAGAACCACAGCCCCATCATTTGGCCACGCATTCTCTCCGGCGCCAGCAATGTCATGGTCGCCAGACCGATCGGGCTCAGACACAGCTCACCCAGCGTCAGCATCAGAATGCTGCCCACCAGCCACAGGGGGGAAACGCCGGCACCGTCGTTGTTCAGTACGTGCTGTGCGGCCATCATCATCAGGCCGAAGCCCGCAGCGGCAAACAGAATGCCGATCACGAATTTGGTGATGCTGCTCAGACGCACCTTGTTGCGTGCCAGCGCCGGCCAGAGCCAGCTGAACAGCGGTGCCAGCAGGATGATAAACAGGGCGTTGATAGACTGGAACCAGACCGCCGGGATTTCAAAACTGCCGATGGTACGGTTAGTGTAATCGTTGGCGAACAGGTTGAACGAGGTCGGTTTCTGTTCAAACGCCGACCAGAAGAAGGCCGCCGAGATCAGCAGGATAAAGCAGACCAGTAACCGAGCGCGTTCTTTGCGGTTCAGGCCGGCGAACATGAACAGATAAACGAAATACAGCGTTACCGAGGCGGCGATAACGTAAACCAGCGCGCTGGCCACGGCGACCGGGTTCACCACCACAATGCCGTAGGCAATCAGCGCGACGACGGCGACAATCGCCACGGCAATCACCATCAACCAGGCGCCAACGCCTTTTTTCTTGGTTACCGGGCTATTCCAGGTCGAGTCCAGGCCTACTTCACTGTCATAGCGTTTCATGGCCGGTACCGCGAAGGTACGGAAGATAACCAGGGCCACCAGCATACCGATACCGCCGATGCCAAAACCCCAATGCCAACCATGGGAACGGATCAGCCAGCCGGAAATCAACGGCGCAATAAATGAGCCCATATTGATGCCCATGTAGAACAGCGAAAAACCGCCGTCGCGGCGGGCATCGCCTTTCTTGTACAGCGTACCGACCATCACCGAAATGCAGGTCTTGAACAGCCCGGAACCCAGTACGATAAACATCAGGCCGATAAAGAACAGGTTGTTGCCCATGATCGCCGACAGGGCGATCGACAGGTGACCAAGGGCAATCAGGATTGACCCGTACCACACCGCTTTTTGCTGGCCGAGCCAGTTATCCGCCAGCCAACCGCCGGGCAGCGCCGCCAGGTACATGCTACCGGCAAAAATGCCGACGATCGCCGATGCGTTTTCGCGCGCCAGACCCATACCGCCGTCATACACCGTGGCGGCCATAAACAGAATCAGTAACGGACGAATGCCATAGAACGAGAACCGCTCCCACATTTCGGTAAAGAACAGCGAACCGAGTGGATAGGGATGGCCGAAAAAGGTGCGGCTTTCAGTATTGTTAGAGGATTGCATAACTATTCCCAATAAAAAGTGCCGCGATGACACGGCTTATACTTGTGATATATGTGTTTTAAGGAAAGTAATCCGCATAACGTGGATTACTCGACAAAACTCCAGCCGCAGTGCCTGATAGCCGTGGAAAGCAAGGCGGTCATTTCTTCACTTGGCCAAATGCTGCGCATCGGCGTGATATTATTTAACCATTTGATAACCTGATGCTGGTTTTGTCTAGCCCCTGACAGTCATTTATAAGATGAAAAGTCGACAAACGTCTAGTTTTTTGGTTTTTATGTTGGCTTTGGCGGAAATGCTATTGACAGCTGAATACGAGGGTTTTTTTTATTAATTTTTTATAAAACAAATTGTTATGTACTTTATGTTGCTGTTTTGTGGCGCAGGCGACGTCGCAGGTAGGCTCAGGAGAAAAGTTGGAAAATGGCGCTTATGGCTGAAAATTCGCCAGCGGCGGTGATAATTGGCGTTAAGGTTCTTGCTGCAAGCTATCGTCCTCGTGGTGTTTCGGGCGGCGGCGCTGCAGGCACCACCACGAGTAAACCGCATTGAACAACACCACGACGGCGGTTACGCAGAATACCGCCCTAAAGCCGTAACTGGCGGAAACTGCCGCACCGAGCAAGGGACCGGTGACGTTACCAACGTCTCGAAAGGATTGGTTATAGCTGAAAATTCTGCCGGCGACCTGATTGGTGCAGTTATAGATCAGCAGGGTTTGCACTGCCGGAAGTAGGGCACCGTCCGCAGCCCCCAGCAAAAAGCGCAACACGCCGAGTTGCCACGGCGTCTGTACCAGCGCCATCGGGATCAGCAACAGTACCGAAAATATCAGCATGCACACCAAAATGCGTTCTGGGCCGATTCTGTCGCCCAACTTACCCAGTCTTGGCGCGCTGAGCAGCGCGGCAACGCCCGGAACGGAGGCGATCAAGCCGCTGACAAATGCCAGATTAGCAATATCTCCGGCCAGATCGCGGACATACAACGTGAGGATCGGTGCTATCGAGCCGCTGGCGACCTGAATAATCATCGTGGTCACGAACAGCGCCAGAATCAACCTGGGGTTTTTCAGTGAGGAAAAAACTTGCCGTGCATCTAGCATGTCTTTCTTTTGCACCGGCGTGAACCGCTCTTTAACGAAAAACAGCGTCAGGATAAAGCACACCAACAGCACCGCCGCGGTAATGTAAAATACCGGCCGCAAGCCATAGCTGTCTGCCAGCAAACCACCGATCAGCGGCCCGATCAGTGCGCCGCTGACGCCGCCGGTCGACAGGGTGCCCAGCGCCCAGCCGCTGCGGTTACGCGGTACCTGGGTGGCGATCAGCGCATTGGCGTTTGGGATGAATCCTCCCAATAACCCCAGTAGCGCGCGCAACGCCAAAAATTGCCAGATATTTTGTGCCATGCCCATCAGGACCATCACGATGGCCATGCCCAGCGCCGAACGCAGCAGCATCAGCTTGCGACCGCGCCGATCGGCGAGGCCGCCCCAGAACGGTGAGGCAATGGCAGAAAACAAAAAGGTGATACTGAATACCAGTCCTGACCACATATTCAACGCCTGGTGGCCGGTTACGCCGAGGGTTTCCACGTATAACGGCAGGAACGGCATGATCAGGCTGAACGCGGCGCCAGTCAGAAAGCAGCCGAGCCAGGTGACGAACAGATTGCGTTTCCAGTTTATGGGTGCAGATGCCGGAGCCATACAATACCGCGAAAGAAGGTGTCAGGTTTTGCCGTGGTGCCGTGGCAAAGCAGAAAGTTAGCGGGGTAAGTATGCGCTCTAAAGCGGTGTGCGGCAAATCAGCGATGGCAATATATGCAGCAAAATGAAAAGAAGTTTTAAAATTCTCAGCGGCAATGATTTCCCGCGTAGGCAACGCGGGAAGGGGCGACTATATGCCGTTTAACGCGTCAAAACCGCTGCTGGTGGTGGTGACCGCCATCTCGGTAACATCATAGTCTGCTACGGCGGTGAAGGGATCTTGCGCCAGAATGTGGTCTAACTGGCTACGCGCCATGCTCTTGACCAGGATCACGCCGCCGGTGCGGGGATTCTTGCGGCCAGCGGCGATGAAATCACCTTGGGCGAAGTACTTTTTCAACCAGATGATGTGCCCGTCGAGCAGGCTGTCGACCTCTTCGATAGGGCGGTGGTAGGTCAGGCTGACAATGAACATAACGGCTCCGAAAACGCAAAAAGTGAGCAGGTAACATCACACCGTTGTGATGTACGATCAAGAGATTGCGATAAAAAAACCCGCCAGTGGCGGGTTTGCAATCAATACAGCGATGGTTCGCCTTCCGGGCGGGTTTTGAAGCGGCGGTGCAGCCACATATACTGATCCGGCGCCATCAGGATCTCTTTTTCGACCACTTTGTTCATAAAGGCCGCAGCGTCCAGTTCGTTGTCCAACGGGAAGTTTTCCACCGCCGGTTGCATGATCAGCTCATAGCCTTTGCCATCCGGCAGGCGACGAGGGGTAAATGGAATGATCGCCGGCTTGCCCATGCGCACCAGCACATAACTGCCGGTGGTGGTGGCGGCCTTGTCGACGGCAAACAGCGGAGCAAACACGCTGCTGCGCGGGCCGTAGTCATGATCTGGCGCGTACCAGATGATATCGCCCTGTTTCAGCGCGCGGATCATGCCCTTGACGTCTTTACGATCCAGCATGGATTTGTTGGAGCGCATGCGGCCCCAGGTCTGTAGCCAATCCATTAGTTTATTGTCATGCGGACGATAAACGCCGATACCCGGATTGTGAATGCCAAAGATACGAGCACCCAGCTCCAGCGTCAGAAAATGCAATCCGATCAGCAACACCCCTTGCTGGTTATCGCGCGCTTTTTGTATATGCTCCAGCCCGCTAACGGTAAACCAGCGTTCGATACGCCAGTTTGGCCAGAACCAGGCCATGCCGGTTTCAAACAACCCCATACCTACCGACTCAAAATTTTTCACCACTAAAGCTTCGCGTTCCGCTTTCGGCATGTCGGGGAAACATAACGCCAGATTGCGATCGGCGATTTCTACCCGACGTTTTAAAAAGCGCATGGAGAAGCGGCCCAAAGTGGTGCCTAACTGATAAATTACCGGATAAGGTAGCAAAACCAGCAGGTATAACAGGCCAATGCCAAACCAGGTCAGCCAGTAACGAGGATGCAATAAAGATCGATTAAAAGAGGGAACTTGCGTCATGTGTTCTCAGCTTAGAAGCAGTCATTTAATAGTAAAAACAGATAATTAGCATGTTCATTCGCCCAAGGGACCTGTGGCACGCATTTCATTTTCTGCCGGTTATAGCGATATATTGTGACAGTTTTTCGGCAGAACTGGAAAACCGACCGCATTAAATCATCATTTGCCCTGCCGCGATCTTAACGTGCCAATAGCCAGTTGCGCGTTGCGTTGCGATAAAAAGGGCTGCGATGAAACATTAGCTGCCAGTATCATAGCAGCATAAATATTCAGGAGTTAATTATGTTGTTTTCATGGTTAAGCGCGGGATTATTAATAATGGGCGTACTGTTAGGCAGTCTGGCTGCCCACTGGCAATCGAACCCGCTGCTGGCGACGGCTGGCGTGGTACTGTTGGCGGGCGTGGTGAGCGCCGGATTTACCGAACGTCATGGCGGACGCTGAACGGCGCCCGCCTTGATGATTAATCGTTTTTGAACAGGCCTTTTACCGCATGTGGTTCGCTACGCCAGTACTGTGGCGGCGCACTGGCCCGCTCACCCAACTTGGCTGCCGCATGCCATGGCCAACGTGGGTTATAAAGTATACCACGCGCCAAGGCCACCATATCGGCTTGCCCGCTGGCGATAATGGTTTCTGCCTGTTCCGGTTCGGTAATCAGGCCGACGGCGATGGTGGGCATGCCGACTTCGCGTTTGATGGTTGCGGCGAACGGCACCTGATAGCCTGGCCCGACCGGGATTTTCTGCTGCGCAGATAAACCACCGCTGGAAACGTGAATATAGTCACACCCCAGTTCCTTCAGTTCTTTGGCCAAGATAACCGACTGTTGTTCGTCCCAGCCGCCTTCCACCCAGTCACTGGCGGAAATGCGAACCCCGACGGCTTTATTGGCCGGGAATACCGCGCGGACTTCACTGAAAATCTCCAGCAGCAGACGCATGCGGTTTTGCAATGAGCCGCCATACTGGTCGGTACGCTGGTTAGCCAGCGGCGACAAAAACTGATGCAGCAGGTAGCCGTGCGCGCCGTGCAGTTCAATCAACTCGAAACCCAGCCGGTCGGCACGTTTTGCGGCTGCAACAAACTGCCGTTTAAGCGTGGCGATACGCTCCAGACTCATGGCTTGCGGCGCTTCGTCATGTGGATGGAATGGCACCTCGGAAGGCGCAATGGTTTGCCAACCACCGCTGGACTGGCTGATTTGCGCGCCGCCGGCCCAGGGCACCGCGCAGGAGGCTTTGCGTCCGGCGTGGCCAAGCTGGATGCCCAGCGGCAGGGTGGCGTGCTTTTTCACCGCCTGTATCACTCCCGCCAGTGCCTGTTCGGTTGTGTCGTCCCACAGACCCAGATCGTCCGGTGAGATCCGCCCTTCCTCCGCCACTGCGGTCGCTTCAACAATCAACAGTCCGGCGCCGGACATTGCCAAATGCCCCAGGTGCATGGTGTGCCATTCGCTGGCGCTGCCGTGTACGGCGGAATATTGGCACATCGGTGCGATGATGATGCGGTTGGGCAAGGTCAGTTTGCCGAGGGTAATCGGTTGGAATAGCTGGCTCATAATATCCTCGTAGTGCGTTATTAATGAATCGCGTGCTAAGCACAGGCATATCCGGATTTGTGATGCTCGTCAAGTTTTAGACCGGGAACGGCACCATGCCGTTAATGCTGTGTTAGGTGCTTTTTTCGGGTATCATGTGCGCCGCGCGCGGGCGCTAGGCCGGCGCGCATGTTAATCCGTCACCTCCGAAAGACAGGAACGTACACCATGCCAGTGTTACATAACCGAATCTCTAACGAGGAATTGAAGGCGCGCATGCTGGCCGAAACCGAGCCGCGCACCACAGTTTCTTTTTATAAATACTTCACGCTCGACGATCCCAAGGCGTTTCGCGACAGCCTGTATCTTCAGTTCGAAAAACTGAAGGTCTTCGGCCGCATTTATGTGGCGAAAGAGGGCATCAATGCGCAAATCAGCGTGCCACAGAGCAACTTTGAGGCGTTCAAGGCCACGTTATTTGCCAGCCACCCGGCGTTGAATCAGGTACGTCTGAATATTGCGCTGGAAGACGACGGTAAATCGTTTTGGGTGCTGCGCCTGAAGGTGCGCGATCGCATCGTGGCTGACGGCATTGATGATGCCAGCTTCAATCCGGCCGACGTCGGTGAATATCTGAAGGCCGATCGGGTCAACGAAATGATCGACGATCCGGATACGTTGTTTGTCGATATGCGCAACCACTACGAATACGAAGTGGGCCATTTCGAAAACGCCATTGAAGTGCCTTCCGACACCTTCCGCGATCAGTTGCCAATGGCCGTCGACATGTTGCAGGACAATAAAGACAAAAAGATCGTCATGTACTGCACCGGCGGTATTCGCTGTGAAAAGGCCAGCGCCTACATGCGCCACAATGGCTTCAAGAACGTTTATCACGTGGAAGGCGGCATTATCGAATACGCCCGACGGGCGAAAGAGCAGGGCCTGCCGTTGAAGTTTATCGGCAAGAACTTTGTGTTCGACGAGCGGATGGGGGAGCGCATTTCTGATGACGTGATTGCCCACTGTCACCAGTGCGGCGAGCCGTGTGATACTCACACCAACTGCAAGAATGACGGCTGCCATTTGCTGTTTATTCAGTGCCCGAGCTGTGCGGCCAAGTTTGAAGGCTGTTGCAGTGAGATTTGTCGCGAAGAGCTGAAACTGCCGCGCGAAGAGCAGCGCGCACGCCGCGCCGGTCGCGAAAATGGCATCAAAATCTTTAATAAATCAAAAGGTTTGTTGCAGACGACGATGCATATTCCGGCACCGGAAGAGAAGTAACGCGGCAGGCCGCGGGGTAAAGGGGCGGCAGCGATGACCGCCCCGATTGAGTATTACTCGCGCACGCCTTCTACCGAGATGATCAGCTCGACATCCTGCGACGCCGGGCCAAGATCGGTGGTAATGCCGAAGTCTTTCAGCTTGATCTTGCCATTGGCTTCAAAGCCGGCGCGGTAACCCCCCCACGGATCCTTGCCCTGCCCCAACAGTTTGGCGTCCAGCGTTACCGGCTTGGTCACGCCGTTCAGGGTCAGGTTGCCCACCACCGCATAGCCGTCACCGTTTTTCTTCACCTCGGTGGAGACAAACGTGGCCTGCTTGTTTTTCTCGACGTTAAGGAATTCGGCGCTGCGCAAGTGCTTGTCACGTTCAGCGTGATTGGTATCAACGCTGGCGGTATTGATGGTGACGTTCACCTTGTCCTTGGAAGGATCTTTCTCGTCGAAGGTGAAGCCACCGTCGAAGTCTTTGAAGCTACCGTACAGCCAGCTATAGCCCAGGTGCTGAATGCGGAATTCGATAAAGGCATGCTGCCCCTGTTTGTCAATCTTATAGTCGGCGGCCAAGGCGGAGCCGGCGCTCAGCAACAGTGCGCCGGCGGTCAGGCCCAATACGGTCTTTTTCAACATAGCAATCTCCATAAATCCACGAGGTTAATCGGCGCTGCGACCCAGCATCCGTTTCAAAGTGACATCACCATCAACAAAGTGATGTTTAAGCGCGGCCAGAGCGTGCAGTACTGACAGTACTACCACGGCCCAGGCCAGATAAAGATGAACAGTGCCGGCGGTATCGGCCTGACTGGCCATACCGGTTGCCGTTGCCGGAACGTCGAACCAGCCGAATACGCTGATCGGTTGTCCGTCTGCGGTCGATATCAGGTAACCGCTGATCAGGATGCTAAACAGAACCACGTACAGCGCCAGGTGCGCCAACACTGCGCTGATGCGGGTGAAACGACCGTAGCTGGCCAGCGGCTTGGGCGGCGGTGATACGAAGCGCCAAATCACCCGCACCACCATCACGCAAAACAGTATCACGCCGATGCTTTTGTGAATTTCCGGCGCCTGGTGATACCAAACGTCATAATAGCCCAGGGTGACCATCCATAGCCCAAGAGCAAACATGCCATAGACGGCCAACGCGACCAGCCAATGAAGCAAAATCGAAATGTGACCAAAGCGGTCAGCGGTGTTTTTCCAGAGCATCGGACTTCCTTACTTTCCCTATGTTCGGTTGCAATAATTAAACATTAAAAAACATAAAATCAATAATTAATTTATCTATGTTACTTCTTATTTATCTCAATCAAATAATTTGTTTTAAGCTGTCGAAATTGGTCAAAGATATCGTTTGATAGTATTAGTCTTTGGCGCGTCGGTTTATTATTTTTTGTTGAATTATATAATTTTAATCTCACGATCGCCGCTTTTGTAATCTTACGTAAATATCATCGACATAATTGAGCAAAAAAGCCGTTTTCAACTGCCATGGCACGGTAAAAAAAAATGTGAACCGTTTTTGACACCATGATTCATCAGCATTGGCGCTGGGTAATCCTGCTGTCCAGCTACGGATTTTGCTAACATGGGGGGCTTCACAGGCCGGTCTGGCCATGTGCCTTCAGGGTATCAAGGAAACCATAATGGGACGAACTATCTTGACCGATCGTACGCTGCGCATGGCGTTATTGCTGGCGATGATTGTGGTGATCCTGGCTGGCGTCAAAGCCGCGTCCGACATTGTCGTGCCGTTCTTGCTGGCGGTTTTTTTTGCTATCGTGCTTAACCCGCTGGTGGTGGTGCTCGAACGCTGGCGTATTCCACGCGCGCTGGGTATCGCGCTACTGGTGGCGGCGGTGGTGGTGCTACTGATGCTGTTTATCGGTATGTTGGGGGCTTCACTCAACGAATTTGCCCGCTCGTTGCCACAATATCGCGGCATGATGGCGGAGAAAATGCGTCAGTTGCAGTATTATGCCGACCGTTTCAATATCACCATTTCCCTTGAGGTTATTGCGCATTATATCGATCCCGCCGCCGCGATGAATCTGGTGACGCGCTTGCTGAGCCACTTTTCCGGCGCGATGAGCAATATCTTCCTGCTGTTGATGACCGTGGTGTTTATGCTGTTTGAAGTGCCGCTGTTGCCTTACAAACTGCAACAGGCGTTGGATAAACCGCATGAGGGCATTGCCAATATCCAGCGCGCGGTGCAAGGCGTCACCCATTATCTGGTGATTAAAACGGTTATCAGCCTGGCGACCGGGGTGATCGTCTGGATATTCCTGGCGCTACTGGAGGTGCGTTTTGCCTTTATCTGGGGATTGCTGGCGTTTTTATTAAACTACATTCCCAATATTGGTTCGGTGATAGCCGCTATTCCGCCGTTAATCCAGGCGTTGTTATTTAATGGTGTGGGCGATGCAGTGGCGGTGGCCGGCGGGTTTGTACTGATCAATATGGTGATTGGCAATATGCTCGAGCCGCGCGTGATGGGGCGCGGGTTGGGCCTGTCGACGCTGGTTGTCTTCCTGTCGCTGATATTCTGGGGCTGGCTGATGGGGCCTGTCGGAATGCTGCTGTCGGTGCCGCTGACTATCATCGCGCGTATAGCGTTGGAAGCCAGCGATGGCGGCCACCGACTGGCGGTGATCCTTGGCGATGGCCGGGAACCACGCCAGCAGCCGGCTACGCCGCCCGAGTGACGACAGGCAAGGAAAGTAGGCCTATACCGCCAGTTGCGTGAGATAGGCACCATGGAGCGGTGCAGCCGGTGGGTAAAAATAACGCAGCACGTTATATAACGAATAGAATTCCAGCCGGTTGCGGACGTTGATCTTTTCAGTGATATGGCGTTTATGCACATAAACGGTGTGTGAGCTGATCTGCAGTTTGCGCGCGATGCGGTAGTTTGGCATTTCCGCCATCCAGAACCGCATGACGGTCAGTTCCTGCGGGCTGAACAGTGAATGGACCCGATTTTCCTGCGGCATAACCGGTTCGTCACGCAAGATGCGTAACGCCTTGGACAGGATCGACTTGCTGAACAGAAACGCGTTATCGGCGATGCGTATTGGATTATCGCTGTAGGGATAGGGGGTATCCAGGTAGATAAACAGCGTGGCGTAATGACTGTCGTCGATAAATCGCTGTAACTGGGCGTCAACGAGGTTATGCCGACAGACGCTGGTCAGGTTCAGCAGGATGTGGGTGGGTTTGAAACCGGTCAGCAGCGGCAGGGCAGATGCCAGGCTGCTAGCGCATTTTATACTGCTGAAAGCATGGGGGGTAAAATAGCCGGCAATTCCCAGGCAGGTGTAGCCGCATTCGTCCACGACAAGTAGTTTCATGGTGACATCCTTGTGATAAAGCAAAAAACATCGGGCATTACATCTGTAAAATAGGGGGAATGCCAGCACTCTACAACTCGGAAATCCAGACTACAGTGCAAGCTTTTTCCGTGGCAAAGTGAACGTAGAGCGGATAGCGAGCCGCAAGGGGTGAGCAACGAAAGTGGAATCAGCCTGCGCCGAGCGGTCGCAGGCGACGACAAACCTAATCAGTCGTGATTGAAACGGCGCAGCGCAAACGGCGATATGTCGAACGGAATGGTTTTATCCTGGGCGTACAATGCGGCAATTTCGCCCAACACGCTGGCAAACTTGAAACCATGACCACTCAATCCGCTAATGACCATCATATTCGCGCAATCGGGCACGGTATCGATAATAAAGTCTTCATCGGGACTCATGTCGTAGGTACAGGCTTTGCCATGCAGACAGACGCCAACGCCCGCCAAATGCTGGCGCAGGAAGTTGAATACCTCGCTGCCGTCGCTGGCAATGCTGCCAAAAGGCGTGCGCTGGGCGGGATCGTCGATCGGCTGGCCGCCGTCATGTTTGCCGACTTTCAAACCGTCGTTATCGGCCGGGAAACCATAATAATGGCAGCCATCCTGCGCTTCCACGGTAAACGCCGGGAAGCGGTTGGTTTCGCTATAACGCCCATCTGCCTGATGCCAGGAGAAGACTTTACGCAATGGCGTTACCGGCAACAGCGGCAGCAATTTCTTCACCCAGGTGCCTGCGGCAACCACCACCTTGCGTGCCTGGAAGCGGCCTTCCGGCGTGGTAACTTCAACCCCGTCATCCATGGCCGCAACCGATGTTACCGCACAGTTGAACAGCTGGCTGCAGCCGGCATCTTTGGCAAGTTTGATATATTGGGCTATCGCCAGTTCGGCGCGCAAGAAACCGGCATCAGGTTCAAATACCGCCACGTAGTTTGACGGTACGCTGAATTCTGGCCAGCGTTGCTGGATTTCATCGGCGGTCAGCAATTGGCTATTGAGGCGGAAAGCGTGGGCGCTGTGGCGCGCGTTGGTGATAAATTCGGCATCGTGCGGGCCGATATTCAGCACGCCGCAGGCGTGGAACAGTTGTTCACCGCTGGTCAAGGCCAGGCCATTCCACAGCGCCTGTGCGCGCAGCACTAACGGCACGTACTTTTCACCCTCGCCATAGGCATGGCGAATAATCCGCGTATCACCGTGATGACTGCCGTTACTGTGTGGCGGAATGGCGCTGTCGATCATCAACACCTTTAACCCGGCCTGCGTTGCGTAATACCCCGCGGCGGCGCCTACCGAACCACTGCCCACCACGATCAAGTCATATTCCACGTCACCCTTCCTCACTGTTGCGCGTTGCTTATCGCTCCATAATAAAAGGTTGGTCTTATCAATGCATCCGTTGTTGCGGTAACAGCCAAAGAAAAAGCGCCAGGAGTGTGCGCCGGCGCTTTAGAGGTGAGTGATGGAAGCGTTAGTGTTTTTTACGATCAAGATCCTGGTAATCCGTTGATTCGATTTTGGCGATGCCGGCTTCTAGAATGTTAATAAGTTGTCGGGCGACATCGGTGGTTAACCAAAGCGTTCTGTCTACTTGGGCTTCTTCGGGCGTTTGGTCTAGTGAAGACAGGTAATGAAGGCGTATCATCATGGCGTCATAGACGTCGACAGTACTGATATCCCAACCAACAAGCGGGTGCGTCTGAATTACTTCATCATTTCTGTCCATAAAGACCCCTTATTGAGTAGTAAC
This sequence comes from Serratia odorifera, assembly GCF_041448735.1. Classification (NCBI taxonomy): domain Bacteria; kingdom Pseudomonadati; phylum Pseudomonadota; class Gammaproteobacteria; order Enterobacterales; family Yersiniaceae; genus Serratia; species Serratia odorifera. Next base: position 591,147 of record NZ_JBGMUT010000001.1, read on the forward strand.
TAGCATGAGTAACTAACGAGGATCGATGCGGCTCATCATCATGAGGAGCATTTACAGTATACGCATACCCTCTGTAGGGTGTCGCTTTTCCTGCGTTTTTTTGTAAAAAAAATGCTCATTTGCGCAAAAAACAGGCGAAAGTGCTGTGGGCGGCCTAACGGGACTTGACGGCCAAGGCCGGCTGAAACCAGGCTCAGGGAGCCTCTTGTGGCGGTAGGGTAGTCGGCGGCTGGACGTGTTTTTCCAATTCGGCCGCCAGGTGGGCAAAGTGTTTTTGCGTTTCGCTATCCCGATTCTGATTTTGTGATTCGAGTTTTAAACTATGAATCAACAGCTGGTTGGCTTTGCTGTCCAGACCAAACGCCAGATAGGAGAATGCCACTTCCAGCACGCTCAATCGACGTTTTTGATCGGCGATCAACGCCAACAGTTCACCGAAGGTCATCGCTTCTTCGGGTTTTTCTTTGTCCGGGGCCATGCAACACACTCCTGTCAAACGTCGCCAGATACCATGGTTAATTACAGACCAGATATCAGGTTTATTCCAGCTGACTGGCGGGATTTGCGGCGTGGCGCAGAGACAAAAAAGCCGGAGAGCGACCCCCGGCAAAAACAGCATTGCAGTGTTATTCTGCGGTGAACCAATCGTCCGCGCTTTCCCAGGTTTCCTGTAGAATTTCGGCGATCAGATCCTTGTCCGTTTTGACGCCCCCGAGCACCGAAAGCCCGTTGGCGCCAGCATATCTCACCTGTACCACTGCGTCTGGGAACTGTCGATTTAGCCGTTTGCCCAATTCACCGCTCAAGGCTTCAATCGCCCCTGGCGGCAGCGGTCTGGTTTTATCTATGGTTACTTCAACACGCATCATTGCCCCCGAAGTCATTTACTGTGTATTTATACAGTCAATGACCTGCGGGAGCAAGAGGGCACGATAAAAAAATCAGCAGGCGGTGACTGACCAGTTAACGCTTTCTCCGGCGAGGAACGGCACGATGGATTCGTTGCCGAGGGCAATCTCTGCCGGCTGGGTTACCGGCACACGCTGTAGTTCGATAAAATCTTCGTTGACCGGCAAACCATAGAAGCGTGGGCCGTTCAGTGAGCAGAAGGCTTCCAGGTGCTGCAGCGCGCCAAGTTGATCGAATACCGTGGCATAGGCCGGCATGGCGCTTGGGGCGTTGAACACGCCGGCACAGCCGCAGCTCGACTCTTTCCGGTGTTTGGCATGCGGCGCGGAATCGGTACCCAGGAAGAATTGCTCACAGCCGCTGGCTACGGCATTGCGCAGCGCTTCCTGATGAATGTTGCGTTTCAGGATCGGCAGACAGAACAGGTGGGGACGAATGCCGCCTACCAGCATATGGTTACGGTTGAACATCAGGTGTTGCGGGGTGATGGTCGCAGCAAGAAAACGATTGCCTTGTTGCACGTACTGAGCGGCTTCTTTGGTGGTGATATGTTCGAAGACAATTTTCAGTTCCGGGAAGTTGTGGCGAATTGGTTCCATGACGCTGTCAATGAAGCGTGCCTCACGGTCAAAAATATCGACGCCAGCATCGGTCACTTCACCGTGAATCAACAGCGGCATGCCAATCTTCTGCATTTGCTCCAGCAGCGGGTAGATGCCTCTCACGTCGCTGACGCCATGGTTGGAGTTGGTGGTGGCGTTGGCCGGATACAGCTTGGCGGCGGTGAATACGCCCTGGGCAAACCCATCGACCAGCACCGCGGCGTTCAGTGAATCGGTCAGGTAACAGGTCATCAGTGGGGTAAAATTATGGCCCTGCGGCACGGCAGCCAAAATACGCTCACGGTAGCGTTGCGCGGCTTCAATTGTGGTAATCGGCGGCGCCAGATTCGGCATCACAATCGCCCGGCCGAATACTTGACTGGTATAGGGCAGAACCGTTTTCAGCATGTCATCGTCACGCAGGTGGATATGCCAGTCGTCAGGGCGGCGAATTTTCAGGGCTTGAGGCTGTGCGGTCATGTTGCAAAACTCCGGCGGTCAGAAATACGTCAAAGTAAAAGCGAATAATGGGGATGTTATTCACGCCGGGGTGTAAGGATAAGCGGAAAGCGATTGCGATGCATCTGTTTGTTAATCGCAAGTTGAAAACAATCGGCCAACGGGCGCATAGTGATGAGGATCCGACTGTTTTGCCAACGGTATGGTTGGCTATCAAGTTATTAAGTATCAATGGGAGGTTGAAATGGAAGTTCGTGTGATTGCTACCTTGCAAGCCAAGGCTGAATTTTTTGATGCGGTAAATGATGCGGTGCATCAGATCGTCGAGGCCAGCCGCCAGGAGCAGGGTAATTTGCAGTACGATCTGCACCGGGATCTGGACCAGCCGGGCGCGTTTGTCTTCTTTGAGCGCTGGGCTAACGCCGAGGCACTGGAAAAACACAATGCCACTGCGCACTTCACGCAGTTTGTCGCTCAGATCGATGGCAAACTCGAGGTGCTGGACATCAAGCGGCTAGCGAAAATTGCCTGAGATATTGGCCACAAGCGATAAAAAAACCCGCCGATTGGCGGGTTTTTATTGCTTGGATTAACTTAATCGTTAACCGGCTGCGGCTTGGTGGCTGGTGCCGTTGCCGTGGTGGCTGCGGCATGCCCGCCGGCAGAGCCTTTACCTTCGAAGTTGAAGGCAGGGCGGTGCCAGTCGCTTTGCTTCGGCGCTTCCGGCTGATAAGCCGGCGCTGGCGCTTTGGTCATCGGTGCGCTGGCGATATGCTTGTACAGCGTCGCGCCATGCGTTTCCTTAACCGCCGCCGTGGCGACGGCCACAGCCGGTTCAGCAACCGCTGGCGCTTCATCGACCACCATCTCAGCTTGGGCAACCACCGGTTCGGTCACCGGCTGTGGCGCGGGCTCAACCGGCGCTTCAACCACGGTGTCGGCAACGGTTTCATCCGCCGCGTGTTCTGCCGGCGTCGCCGCTACGGTTTCAACCGCCGGGGCCAATTCAGCGTCAGCCGCTGGCGCAGGCTGAGCGTCGACCGATTCGATAGGCTCTGGCGCTGCGGCCGGGGCGCTATCTTCGGCGCTGGTTGCTGCCTGGCTAACCGGGGTCTCAGCGGTTTCCGCCACGTCCTCGGCCAGTTGGCTATTGATTACCGGTTCGGCCGTTGCCGGCTCGGCAGTAATCTGCTGCGTTGCTGCTGGCGCCGTTTCGGTTTCAACGGTTGGCTGCTCGGCGGTTGCCTGAACCACTTCGCTGGCGTCAGCCACCCGTGGCGCAGCAACGCTGGCTGCCGCTACCGCGTCGTTGGTCATAACGTTTTCAGCAACAATATTGGTCGCTTCGGCAGTGGCTTCGGCTTCTTCTACCGCTGAAATCGCTTGCGTGACAGGGTAACTGACCCATACTTTGCCAGAGGCCATTTCAGGCGACACGAAAGCGCCTGCCAGAGGCATTGGCGACTGGGTAGGGTAACGTTCATCACGGTAACGGCGACGACGCTGACCGCTGACGCGCAGATGGCGCGGTGAGCGGCGTGAACGACGCGGCATACCGTTTTCACCGTTGCGTGCTTCACCCTGTGCTTCATCTTCAGGCGACGCTGCGACGGTTTCCGGCAACAGTTTCACGCTGTCTTCCGCTGTCGAAGTTGGCTTCACTGCGTCGGTTTTTGGTGCCAACAGCTCTTCCGCTGCACTCTGCAGTTCTTCTTCTGCGGACTGAATGCGGACACGCTGCGTCAACTGACGACGTTGACGGCGCTGCGCCGGCTGCTGATGACGATCGTCCTGATCTTCATCGGTTGCTGCTGCCACAGGCGCTTCAACGCTTTCCAGCGCCTTCACTTCCTGCTGAGCCTGACGTTTTTCTTCCTGACGGCGACGTTGGCGTTCGGCACGCTGTTCACGGCGTTGCTGCTGTTCTTCGCGCTGCGCCTTGGCGGCTTCTTCCGACTGAGCTTCGGCGGCAACCGGCGCGTTTTGCGCTGCGTTGCGACGGTTACGGCGCTGCTCGTCACGCGACTCGCGAGGTTCGCGCGCTTCGCGATTATCGCGGCCTTCGCCACGTTCTCTACGTTCGCCACGTTCTGGACGTTCACCACGCTCGTTACGGTCACCACGCTCGTTACGGTCACCACGCTCGTTACGGTCACCGCGTTCGTTACGGTCACCGCGTTCGCCGCGATCTTTGCGGCCGGCGCCTTGACGGCGTTGGCCACGACGATCCTGACGACGGTTTTCGCTGTTTTCAGCTTTCGGCGTTTCAGCCGGTTTTTCTTCTACCGCCGGTTGTTCATCCGCGGCGAACAGTGCTTTCAGACCACTGAACAGACGACCCAGCAGGCCGGGTTTGACAGCAGCTGGCGCCGTTTGCTTGGCGACCGCGGCAGGTTTGGCCACTGCGACGGTTTCTTGCGCCGGCGGTGGGGCATCGGCAGCCAGAGAGAAGGAGGCCAGCGCCGGTTGTTCGGGACGTTTGCGCTCCATTGGCGCATCTTCCAGCGGCTGAGCCATCTCTTCTTCGTGCAGTTTCGGCAGCAGGTAGCTCAGGGTTGGGGTTTCTTCGCCTTTGCGCACGCGCAATACCGAATAATGTGGCGTTTGCATCTGATCGTTTGGCACGATGATGGCTTTAACGCCGCCCTGACGCTTTTCAATGGCGCTGACGGATTCACGTTTTTCGTTCAGCAGGTAAGATGCCACCTGAACCGGCACGATAGCGTGAACTTCTTTGGTGTTTTCCTTCAGCGCTTCTTCTTCGATCAGGCGCAGAATGGACAGTGCCAACGACTCGTTGTCACGCACGGTACCGGTGCCGTTACAGCGCGGGCAGACGTGATGGCTGGATTCGCCAAGCGACGGGCTGAGGCGTTGACGGGACATCTCAAGCAGGCCAAAGCGGGAAATGCGGCCAATCTGGATACGTGCACGGTCCTGACGGACGGCATCGCGCAGACGGTTTTCCACTTCGCGCTGGTGGCGTACCGGCGTCATGTCAATGAAGTCGATGACGATCAGGCCGCCGAGGTCACGCAAGCGCAACTGGCGAGCGATTTCATCAGCCGCTTCCAGGTTGGTATTGAACGCGGTTTCTTCAATATCGCCACCGCGGGTTGCACGCGCGGAGTTGATATCAATGGCGGTCAGAGCTTCGGTGGTATCGATAACAATCGAACCGCCGGAAGGCAGACGCACTTCGCGCTGGAAGGCCGACTCAATTTGCGATTCGATCTGGTAATGGCTGAACAGCGGAATTTCACCACTGTACAGTTTGATTTTGCTGCTGAAATCTGGACGGCCCAGCGCGGCAATGTGCTCTTTCGCCAGGTCGAGAATTTTCGGGTTGTCGATCAGGATTTCGCCAATGTCCGGGCGCAGATAATCGCGGAATGCACGCACGATAACGTTGCTTTCCTGATGGATCAGGAAGGGTGCAGGACGGCCTTCGGCGGCTTTCTTGATGGCATCCCAGTGCTTGAGACGGAATGACAGATCCCATTGCAGCGCTTCGGCAGATTTGCCGACGCCCGCGGTGCGGACAATCAGGCCCATGCCGTCGGGTAATTGCAGCGAGGATAACGCTTCTTTCAGTTCGGTGCGGTCGTCACCTTCGATACGGCGAGAAATACCGCCGGCACGCGGGTTGTTCGGCATCAACACCAGGTAACTGCCTGCCAGGCTGATGAAGGTGGTCAAGGCGGCGCCTTTGTTGCCACGTTCTTCTTTATCAACCTGTACGATGACTTCCTGGCCTTCGCGCAGCACATCTTTGATGTTAGGGCGGCCATGGGAAGAATAATTGCTAGGGAAGTATTCGCGGGCGATTTCTTTAAGGGGGAGGAAACCATGTCGTTCTGCGCCGTAATCTACGAATGCAGCTTCAAGACTTGGTTCAATGCGGGTGATTTTGCCTTTGTAAATATTCGCCTTTTTCTGTTCATGACCCGGGCTTTCAATGTCCAAATCATACAGCCGCTGTCCATCTACTAGGGCAACACGCAACTCTTCCTGCTGAGTTGCGTTAATCAACATTCTTTTCATCTTAACTTACTCGTTATTTTTTACATTATCGACAGAGCTGCGGGCAAAAATATCCGTCATACTTCAGGCAGTTTCTGCATTGACGGCGCTTTCTCACCCCCGTCGCACCGGTGTCGATGCGCCTGGAGACTCGTTCAGTTGCCGTCTTTATGCAACCTGATTTATTAAGGGTATAACCTCATGGCCGGGTTAAACCGAAAGCCCCGTGTCTTCTCGCAAAGCCGTCAACCTCACGGTTGTCGCCTGCATAGGGGCGCATTATCTCGGTAAGCCTGCGTTTCTTTGTGAATGCAGCGCTTTTGAGTCAGGGAATAGTCTCTGATTTACGTCGACAGATCTGATTCCATTTTACCGGCCAAGCTGCAACCCGCAGCCCGCTAATTGTTTGATTTCACATTACGTCTTACGCCATTGCTGCGTTTTTGTGCTACCAGACAAACTTTATAATTCCGCAATTTCCCTTGTTTTAACGAGAATCAAGGCGGAAAGTGACCTCATTATTCCACTGCTGATACCGTTATAGCAAGGTGACTTTTTCTTAACTGCGGAAGAAATCGCAAACGATCAAACCGGCTTGCTGCCTTATTGTTCGCCGTGATCAATTCCACCGTCAGAGTGACAGTTAAGCACATAAAAAGAGGTGGCGCTATTTACGCGCTGTATTTAGAATCTCGCCCCATGAAAACGAACAATCCCGCAGTACAACTGATCACGATTTCTGACGATGAAGCGGGTCAGCGAATCGACAATTTTCTCCTTGCCCGCCTGAAAGGCGTGCCGAAGAGTATGATTTACCGCATCGTGCGCAAGGGCGAGGTGCGGGTGAACAAAGGCCGCATCAAGGCCGAATACAAGCTGGCCGCCGGCGACGTGGTTCGCGTGCCGCCGGTGCGGGTAGCCGAGCGTGAAGAAGCGCCGGTGTCCGCCAAACTGGATAAAGTGGCGGCGTTGGCCAATTGCATCCTGTACGAAGATGACCACCTGTTACTGCTGAACAAACCCTCCGGCACCGCCGTGCACGGTGGCAGCGGCTTGAGCTTTGGCGTCATCGAAGGGTTGCGCGCGCTGCGACCGGAAGCGCGCTTCCTGGAGCTGGTGCATCGGCTGGATCGCGATACCTCCGGCGTATTGCTGGTGGCGAAGAAGCGCTCGGCGCTGCGTTCGCTGCATGAGCAACTGCGACTGAAGGGGATGCAAAAGGATTACCTGGCGCTGGTGCGCGGTCAGTGGCAATCGCATTGCAAAGCGGTGCAGGCGCCGTTGCTGAAGAACATTCTGCAAAGCGGTGAGCGCATCGTGCGCGTCAGCAGCGAAGGTAAACCGTCGGAAACCCGCTTTAAGGTGGAAGAGCGGTTTGAACATGCCACCTTGGTGAAGGCCAGCCCGATTACCGGCCGCACCCATCAGATCCGCGTCCATACTCTACATGCCGGGCATCCCATTGCCTTTGACGATCGCTATGGCGATCGCGAGTTCGATCGTCAGTTGGCCGGCACCGGCCTCAAGCGGCTATTCCTGCATGCGGCGGCGTTGCGTTTTGAGCACCCGGGCACCGGCGAAACGCTGCGTATCGAAGCGCCGATGGACGACGAACTGCGTCATTGCCTGCAAGTGCTGCGCAAGCAGGCGCAGAAGTAACATCAGGTTTATCCCAGCGGGTCGAGTCCTTCGGCCCGCAGCATCTCCAGCAGTGCGATCAGCGGCAGTCCGACCAGCGTGTTCGGGTCGCGGCCTTCCAATCGGTCAAACAGGGCAATGCCCAATCCTTCGCTTTTAAAGCTGCCGGCGCAATTGAGCGGCTGCTCACGTTGCACGTAAGCGGCGATTTCCGCCTCGGTGAGGGGGCGGAAATGGACGTGAAACGGTTCGCATAACGCCTGCAGATGCCCACTGCGGCTGTTGTACAGCGCCAGGCCGGTATAAAAGGTGACGCGTTTGCCGCTGGCCTGACGCAATTGCGCACGGGCATTGTCTTCGCTATGTGGCTTGCCGCTAATGCGGCCATCCAGCACGCATACCTGATCGGAGCCGATGATCAGATGGTCCGGGTAGGCCGACGATAACGCCTGCGCCTTGGCGGCAGCCAGGCGCAGCACCAGTGCGTCGGGGCTTTCGCCGGCCAGCGGGCTTTCATCAACCTGCGGCGCAGCGCAGATAAAGGGCAGTTGCAGCTTCTCCAGCAGCAGTTTGCGGTAGGGGGACGTCGAGGCTAACAGTAATCTCTGCATAAATTTTTTCGTAAACCGTAGCGTATTTGGTAGCAGCATCTTAAACTGTCGGCCGCTGTGGAAGCGAATATTGGTGAAAGGTGCCGTTTTACGGCCTTTTTCTTTGACTCTACGTCGTTACAAAGTTAATATGCGCGCCCTATGCAAAAGGTAAAATTACCCTTGACCATTGATGCGGTACGTACCGCTCAGAAACGCCTGGACTATGTTGGTGTCTATGCGCCTGAGCAGGTTACACGTGTTGCCGACTCCGTGGTCAGTGTGGATGGCGATGTTCAGGTGTCGTTGTCGTTTGATATTGACAACCAACGCCTGGCGGTGATTACAGGGCAAGCGGACGTCGCGGTAACGCTGATGTGCCAGCGCTGTGGAGTCCCGTTTGAACATCACGTTCACACAACATATTGTTTTAGCCCGGTCGTCAATGATGAGCAGGCTGAGGCATTACCGGAAGCGTACGAACCGATCGAAGTTGACGAATTTGGCGAAGTCGATCTGTTGGCAATGATTGAAGATGAAATTATTCTTTCGCTGCCAGTCGTTCCGGTACATGAATCTGAACACTGTGAAGTGTCCGAAGCGGACATGGTATTTGGCAAACTGCCTGCAGAGGCGGAGAAACCGAATCCGTTTGCCGTATTAGCCAGTTTAAAGAAAAGTAATTGAGGAGTAAGGTCCATGGCCGTACAACAGAACAAACCAACCCGTTCCAAGCGTGGCATGCGTCGTTCACACGATGCGCTGACCACGACTACTTTGTCTGTAGACAAAGTATCCGGTGAAACTCACCGTCGTCACCACATCACTGCCGACGGTTTCTACCGCGGTCGCAAGGTTATCGGCTAAGTAGCGGTACCTTGACTCGTCTAACCCTGGCGTTAGATGCAATGGGCGGGGACTTCGGTCCCTGCGTCACAGTGCCTGCTTCATTGCAGGCACTGGCCTCTAATTTACAGCTTCATCTCCTGCTGGTCGGCGATCCCGACGCCATCTCCCCCTTACTTGCCAAAGCCGATCCGATTCTTTTGGAGCGTCTGCAAGTCGTGCCCGCCGAGTCAGTCATTGCCGGTGACGCCAAGCCTTCACAAGCAATACGCGCCAGCCGCGGCACCTCCATGCGTATCGCGCTGGAGCTGATTAAGCAGGGCGAGGCGCAGGCATGCGTTAGTGCGGGCAATACCGGGGCGCTGATGGGGTTGGCCAAGATGTTGATCAAGCCGCTGGACGGCATCGAGCGGCCGGCGTTGATGACGGTGATTCCCAACCAGCAGCGCAGCAAGACGGTGGTGCTGGATCTGGGCGCCAACGTGGAGTGCGACAGCACCATGCTGGTGCAGTTCGCCGTGATGGGCGCCGTTATGGCGGAAGAGGTGGTGGGCATTGCGCAACCGCGCGTGGCGCTGCTGAACATCGGCGAAGAAGAGACCAAAGGTCTGGATAATATCCGCGAAGCGGCCGCTGTTTTAAGAAAAACTCCGACAATCAACTATATTGGTTATCTGGAAGGAAACGATCTGCTCACCGGTAAAACCGATGTCATGGTCTGCGACGGCTTTGTTGGCAACGTCACGCTGAAGACCATGGAGGGTGTGATAAGGCTGTTTTTATCTTTGCTGAAATCCTCCGGCGACGGTGGTAAGCAGGCGTGGTGGTTAAAATTGTTGGGCCGTTGGTTACAAAAAAGAGTGGCCAGGCGTTTCGGTCACTTGAACCCCGACCAGTATAATGGTGCATGTCTGTTAGGATTGCGGGGCACCGTAATCAAGAGCCACGGCGCGGCGAACCAACGCGCGTTCGCGGTCGCCATCGAACAGGCTGTGCAGGCGGTGCAGCGGCAAGTCCCTGACAGGATTGCGGCGCGCCTTGAGGCTGTATTACCCAAGAGTGACTGATCGTACATGTATACAAAGATTCTCGGTACGGGGAGTTATTTACCCGTACAAGTGCGCACCAATGCTGATTTGGAAAAAATGGTGGATACCTCTGACGAGTGGATCGTCACGCGTACCGGTATCCGTGAACGCCGTATCGCAGCCGCAGACGAAACGGTTGCGACCATGGGCTTCGAGGCAGCAAAACATGCGCTGGAAATGGCCGGCGTGGCGAAAGAAGATCTTGGTCTGATCATTGTTGCGACCACGACCTCGAGCCATGCTTTCCCAAGTTCAGCCTGCCAGATTCAGCAAATGCTGGGCGTCAAGGACTGTGCGGCCTTCGATTTGGCTGCGGCCTGCGCCGGTTTTACCTATGCGCTGAGCGTGGCCGATCAATACATCAAGAACGGTGCGGTGAAGCATGCGCTGGTGATCGGCGCCGACGTGCTGTCTCGCACCCTCGACCCTGACGACCGCGGCACCATCATCCTGTTTGGCGATGGTGCCGGGGCGGTCTTGCTGGGCGCTTCCGAGCAGCCGGGCATTTTGTCTACTCACCTGCATGCCGATGGCAGTTACGGCGGGTTGCTGACGCTGCCGTATAAAGATCGCCAGCAGCAGGAGAAACCGGCCTACGTCACCATGGCGGGCAATGAAGTCTTTAAGGTTGCGGTTACGGAACTGGCGCACATCGTAGATGAAACGCTGGCAGCCAACAATCTGGATCGCAGCGAGCTGGACTGGTTGGTGCCGCATCAGGCCAACCTGCGCATTATCAGCGCGACGGCAAGAAAACTGGGTATGGGGATGGACAAGGTGGTCGTGACGCTCGATCGTCACGGTAATACCTCTGCCGCCTCGGTACCAGCAGCGCTGGATGAAGCGGTGCGCGACGGGCGGATCCAACGCGGTCAACTGGTATTGCTTGAAGCATTTGGCGGCGGCTTTACCTGGGGCTCGGCGCTGGTTCGTTTCTGATTAACAGGAAGAAAAAATGACGCAATTTGCAATGGTATTTCCTGGCCAGGGGTCACAGACCGTTGGCATGCTGGCCGAGTTGGCCACCCAGTATCCTGTAGTTGAACAGACCTTCGCCGAGGCGTCTGATGCCCTGGGTTACGACCTGTGGCAACGGGTGCAGCAGGGGCCGGCCGAAGAACTGAATAAAACCTGGCAGACGCAGCCTGCGTTGCTGGCGGCGTCGGTCGCCATTTTCCGCGTTTGGCAGCAACAGGGCGGGAAAATGCCGGCGTTGATGGCTGGCCATAGCCTTGGTGAATATTCCGCGCTGGTATGTGCGGGCGTACTGGATTTTAAGGCGGCAATCCGTCTGGTCGAGCTGCGCGGAAAACTGATGCAGGAAGCGGTGCCAGTCGGCACCGGCGCCATGTATGCCATTATTGGCCTGGATAACGACGCTATCGCCAAGGCGTGCGAAGAATCGGCCCAGGGCGAGGTGGTTGCACCGGTGAATTTCAACTCACCCGGCCAGGTGGTGATTGCCGGCAACAAGGACGCGGTAGAGCGTGCCGGTGCTGCCTGTAAAGCCGCTGGTGCCAAGCGTGCGCTGCCGTTACCGGTTAGCGTACCTTCGCATTGTGCGTTAATGAAACCGGCGGCAGACAAGCTGGCCGAGGCGTTGAAAGACGTCACCTTCAACGCACCGCAGATCCCGGTGATCAACAACGTCGACGTGCGCAGCGAAACCGATCCGCAAGCGATCCGCAGCGCGCTGGTTCGCCAGTTGTTCAGCCCGGTGCGCTGGACCGAAAGCGTAGAATTCATTGCGGCGCAGGGCGTCGACTCGCTGCTGGAGGTCGGTCCGGGCAAAGTGCTCACCGGCCTGACCAAACGCATTGTCGACACCCTGACGGCAGCGGCGGTTAACGACCCAGCCAGCCTGTCAGCGGCGCTTGAACAATAAAGAGGAAAACAATGAGCTTCGAAGGAAAAATTGTTCTGGTCACCGGCGCAAGCCGCGGTATTGGCCGGGCTATTGCAGAATCGTTTGTTGCGCGTGGCGCAAAAGTTATCGGTACCGCGACCAGTGAAAAGGGCGCGGAAGCCATCAGCGACTATCTGGGCGCAAACGGCAAAGGGGTTATGTTAAACGTTGTTGATGCTCAATCAATCGACAGCGTGCTGGCATCGATTCGTGCGGAATTTGGCGAAATCGACATTTTAGTGAATAATGCCGGCATTACGCGTGATAACCTGCTGATGCGTATGAAAGACGATGAGTGGCAGGATATTCTTGATACTAATCTGACTTCCGTATTCCGTCTGTCAAAAGCGGTAATGCGAGCTATGATGAAAAAGCGGTTTGGCCGGATCATCACCATCGGTTCCGTTGTCGGAACCATGGGCAACGCAGGGCAGGCTAACTACGCGGCGGCTAAAGCCGGCTTGATTGGTTTTAGCAAATCTTTGGCACGTGAAGTTGCTTCTCGTGGCATTACGGTCAACGTCGTGGCTCCTGGCTTTATTGAGACGGACATGACACGGGCGTTGACAGAAGATCAACGTGCAGGCATTTTGACATCGGTTCCAGCCAATCGGCTGGGTGATGCTAAAGAAATCGCCAGCGCTGTTGCATTTTTAGCCTCTGATGAGGCTGGCTATATCACCGGTGAAACATTGCATGTCAATGGCGGCATGTACATGATTTAAAAAATGCGAAAACTATTTGCGTTATTTGGGGTAAAAACCGCAAAATAGCGTAAAATCGTGGTTTGACCAGCCGGGATTTAGTTGCATCTTTTTCAACATTTTATACACTACGAAAACCATCGCGAAAGCGAGTTTTGATAGGAAATTTAAGAGTATGAGCACTATCGAAGAACGCGTTAAGAAAATCATTGTTGAGCAACTGGGTGTTAAACAGGAGGAAGTGGTAAACACTGCTTCTTTCGTTGAAGATCTGGGTGCTGATTCTCTTGACACTGTTGAGCTGGTAATGGCGCTGGAAGAAGAATTCGATACCGAAATTCCAGACGAAGAAGCTGAGAAAATCACTACTGTTCAGGCAGCTATTGATTTCATCAACAACAACCAGCAGTAAGCGAACATATCTAGGCGGTCACTCGACCGCCTAAGTTTTTTCTATCTCTAGTGTCATATTTTCCCTCCTTGGAGGACAAACGTGTCTAAGCGTCGAGTAGTTGTGACCGGACTGGGCATGTTGTCTCCTGTCGGCAATACGGTAGAGTCCACATGGAACGCTCTTCTTGCCGGTCAGAGTGGCATCAGCCTGATCGAACATTTCGATACTACTGCCTATGCAACGCGTTTTGCTGGCTTGGTAAAGAATTTTAACGTTGAGGATTTCATCTCTCGCAAAGATGCGCGCAAGATGGACCTCTTCATTCAGTACGGCATCGCCGCCGGCATGCAGGCCATGCAGGACGCCGGGTTGGATATCACCGAGGCCAACGCCGGCCGTATTGGCGCCGCTATTGGCTCCGGCATTGGCGGCCTGGGTCTGATTGAAGAAAACCACAGTTCTCTGGTCAACGGCGGCCCGCGTAAAATAAGCCCGTTCTTTGTGCCGTCCACCATCGTCAACATGATTGCCGGTCACCTGACCATCATGTATGGCATGCGTGGTCCGAGCATTTCGATCGCCACGGCCTGTACCTCAGGCGTGCATAACATTGGCCATGCCGCGCGTATCATTGCTTACAATGATGCCGACGTTATGCTGGCCGGTGGGGCAGAAAAAGCCAGTACCCCATTGGGCGTCGGCGGTTTCGGTGCAGCGCGCGCGCTGTCCACCCGCAACGACAACCCGCAGGCGGCAAGCCGTCCATGGGACAAAGACCGTGACGGTTTCGTACTGGGCGACGGCGCAGGCATGATGGTGCTCGAAGAGTACGAACACGCCAAAAAACGCGGTGCAAAAATTTACGCAGAAGTTGTCGGCTTTGGTATGAGCAGCGATGCCTACCACATGACCTCACCACCGGAAAACGGCGCTGGTGCGGCATTGGCAATGGAGCACGCGTTGAAAGACGCCGGTGTGACAACGTCACAAGTTGGTTATATCAATGCGCACGGTACCTCAACGCCAGCCGGTGACAAAGCGGAAGCGCAAGCGGTCAAATCGGTGTTTGGTGCCGATGCGGCACGGGTGATGGTCAGCTCGACCAAATCGATGACCGGCCACCTGTTGGGTGCTGCAGGTGCGATTGAATCGATCTTCACCGTGCTGGCGCTGCGCGATCGGGCGGTTCCACCGACCATCAACCTGGATAACCCGGATGAAGGTTGCGAGCTGGACTTTGTACCGCACGAGGCGCGTCAGGTAACCGATTTGGAATACACCCTGTGTAACTCCTTCGGTTTTGGCGGCACCAACGGCTCGCTGATTTTCCGTCGCGTTTAAACGTCGTTTGGTCTGTCTCTGGAAGCCCGGTCTTGCACCGGGCTTTTTTTATGCCACGCCAGGCCAACTGGCAGCTGTGCCTGTTATTCTGTCATCAAAGCCGAAACTCGCAGGGGGAGAGATGTACTGGATTAATGGGCAACAACACGATGCGCTGGCGCCAAGCGATCGCGGGCTGCAGTTCGGTGACGGCTGTTTCACTACCGCGCGGGTGGTTGACGGACAAATCGACCTGTTGCCGTGGCATATCGAGCGGATGCAGCAGGCGGCGCAGCGATTGATGTTGCCGCATACCGATTGGCCGGCCCTGGAGCTGGAAATGCGTCACGCGGCAGAATCTATCCCGCTAGGCGTGGTCAAAGCGATACTGACACGCGGCAGCGGCGGCCGTGGTTACAGCCCGCAAGGGTGCAGTCATGCGACGCGCATTGTGTCGCGCAGCGCCTATCCACAGCATTATCTGCGTTTGCGTGAACGGGGGATCCGTTTGGCGCTCAGCCCGGTGCCATTGGCGCGCAGCCCGCTGTTGGCCGGCCTGAAACACCTTAACCGTCTGGAGCAGGTGCTGATTCGCGCGCATCTTGACCAGACTGACGCCGACGAGGCGCTGGTGCTTGACACTGCCGGGTTGCTGGTGGAATGCTGTGCGGCTAATTTGTTCTGGCGTAAGGGAAAGGCGGTTTACACGCCGGATCTTGGCCAGGCGGGAGTAGCTGGCCTGATGCGCCGTCGGGTGATGGCGCTGCTGGCGGGCAGCGAATATGCGCTGTATTGCGTCAGCGAGCCGCTGACTACCCTGGCCGATGCCGACGAGGTGTTGGTGAGCAATGCACTGATGCCTTTGCTGCCGGTTAATATGGCGCATCAGTGGCATTATCACTCGCGCCGGTTATACGATTTTTTAAGCCCACACTGTTGACCATGGCTGATTGATGAAGAGAAAAAAACTGAAGATTGTTTCGTTAGTGATTGTTCTGGCGTTGGCCCTGCTGTTTTGGGGTTACCAGAAGGTTGAGCGCTTTGCCGATACGCCGTTGGCGATTCAGCAGGAAGCGATCTTCAAACTGCCTGCCGGCACCGGCCGCGTGGCGCTGGAAGGTCTGCTGGTACGTGACAAATTGATTCGTTCCGGAAAATGGTTCCCCTGGTTGTTGAAGCTTGAACCTGAGCTGGCTGAATTCAAGGCCGGTACTTATCGCTTCACGCCGGGCATGACGGTGCGCCAGATGCTGGAACTGTTGGCCAGCGGCAAGGAAGCGCAATTCAGCGCCCGTTTTATCGAGGGCTCCCGTCTGAGTGACTGGCTGCAAGTGTTGCAGCAATCCCCATATCTGAAACACACGCTAGCCGGCAAGAGTGAGGCGCAAATCGCCGAGGCGCTCGGCCTGCCGGCAGACGTTAAGCCTGAAGGGCGTTTATATCCCGATACCTATGCCTATACCGCCGGTATGACCGATATTGCCTTGCTCAAGCGTGCACATTTGCGCATGGTAAAGTCTCTGGAAGATGCATGGCAGGGGCGCGATACGTCGTTGCCTTATAAAACACCAGAACAGCTGCTGACCATGGCATCGATCGTTGAAAAAGAAACCGCCGTGCCAGAAGAGCGCACCAAAGTCGCCTCGGTGTTCGTCAACCGTATGCGTATCGGCATGCGGCTGCAAACCGATCCGACGGTCATTTATGGTATGGGCGCAGGGTATAATGGCAATATCAGCCGCAAGGATCTGGAAACGCCGACACCTTATAATACTTATGTGATCAATGGATTGCCGCCAACGCCGATCGCCATGCCGAGCCAGGCGTCGCTGGAGGCCGCCGCGCACCCGGCTAAAACCCCTTATCTGTATTTTGTTGCCGACGGCAAGGGCGGCCATACCTTTACCACTAACCTGGCGAGCCACAATAAGGCGGTGCGCCTTTACCGTCAGGCGTTGAAGGAAAAGAATGAACAGTAAATTCGTGGTTATTGAAGGGCTGGAAGGCGCGGGCAAAACCACTGCACGCGACACCGTGGTCGATGTATTGCGCCAGCATGGTATCAACGACATCGTTTTCACCCGCGAACCGGGCGGTACGCCGTTGGCGGAAAAGCTGCGCGATCTGTTCAAGCGCGGTTACCAAGGTGAGCTGCCGACCATCAAGGCTGAAGTGCTGATGCTGTACGCCGCGCGCGTACAACTGGTGGAAACGGTGATCAAGCCGGCGTTGGCACGTGGCGCCTGGGTGGTCGGCGATCGGCACGATCTGTCATCACAGGCTTACCAGGGCGGTGGCCGCGGCGTGGATCAGCGCCTGATGGCATCGTTGCGCGATACCGTATTGGGTGATTTTCGCCCCGATTTAACGCTCTATCTTGATTTACCGCCGCTGGTCGGGCTACAGCGGGCACAGGCGCGCGGTGCGCTGGATCGTATCGAACAGGAAGCCTTGCCATTCTTTGAACGTACTCGCGCTCGCTATCAGCAACTGGCGGCAGCGGATGCAACGATAATCACCATTGATGCGGCACAACCGCTGGAGCAGGTGACGGGTGATATAGGCCGTTGCGTTGCTGCGTGGCTGCAACAACAGGAACACGCCTGATGAATTGGTATCCGTGGCTGAATGCGCCCTACCGTCAACTGATCGCACAATATGCCGGCGGGCGCGGGCATCACGCGCTGCTGCTGCATGCGGCGGCCGGCAATGGTGATGACGCGCTGGTCTATGGCATTAGCCGCTGGCTGATTTGCCAGCAACGCAACGGCGAAAAAAGCTGCGGTACCTGTCATTCCTGTCGGTTGATGCTGGCGGGTAATCACCCGGATTATCATGTACTGGCGCCGGAAAAGGGCAAAAGCAGCCTGGGGATCGAGCCAATTCGCCAGGTTATTGAAACGCTATATTCGCATGCGCAGCAGGGGGGCGCCAAGGTTGTCTGGCTGGCGCAGGCCGAAGCGCTGACCGAAGCGGCGGCCAATGCGCTGTTGAAAACCCTGGAAGAACCGCCAGCCAATACCTATTTCCTGCTGGGTTGCCGAGAGCCTTCGCGCCTGCTGGCCACGCTGCGCAGCCGCTGTTTTTACTGGCATCTCAACAGTCCCGACGAACAGCTCAGCCTGCAATGGTTGAATCGGCAGGCGGTGGGCAATCCGACCGATTGCCTGACGGCGCTGCGACTGCACGACGGCGCGCCTATTGCCGCCGAGCAATTGCTGCAACCGGAACGTTGGCAACAACGCAGCGCGCTGTGCGGCGTGCTGCATGATGCGCTACTGGGCCAGGATATGCTGGCACTGTTGCCGGTGTTGAATCACGACAACGTGGCAGAGCGTCTACACTGGCTGTGTAGTCTTCTGATCGATGCCATGAAGTGGCAGCAGGGCGCGGCGGGCTTTGTGCTCAACCAGGACCGGTTGCCGTTGGTACAGCAACTGGCCACGCGGCTCAGCGCTGCGTCATTGCAACACATCGTTCAACAATGGTTGCACTGTCGACATCAATTGCTCAGCGTGGTTGGCGTTAACCGCGAACTGCTGCTGACCGAACAGTTACTTAGCTGGGAGCAGATGTTTGCCTCTGCCGGCTATTCTCACCCTCATTCGCTGTAAAAGAGTTAAATATTATGTTGTTAGTAGATTCTCATTGCCATCTTGACAGCCTGGACTACCAAACGCTGCACCAAAATGTGGACGACGCACTGGCAAAGGCCAAAGCGCGTGACGTTGGCTTTTTCCTGGCGGTGGCCACCACCTTGCCGGGGTATCGGGCAATGACCGATCTGATCGGGCCGCGCGCCGATGTGGCGTTTTCCTGTGGGGTACACCCGCTGAATCTGGACGACGGCTACGATTATGACGAACTGCGTCAGCTGGCGGCGGCGGAGCAGGTGGTAGCGCTGGGAGAAACCGGGCTGGATTATTTTTATCAAAAAGACAACTGGGCGCTGCAACAGGAATCCTTCCGTCAACACATCCGTATTGGCCGCGATCTGAATAAACCGGTGATCGTCCATACGCGTGATGCGCGTGAAGATACGCTGCGGATCCTGCGAGAAGAGCAAGCGCAAGAGTGCGGCGGCGTGCTGCACTGCTTTACCGAAGATCGGGCAACGGCACAAGCGCTGCTGGATCTCGGATTTTATATCTCCTTCTCCGGTATTGTCACTTTCCGCAATGCCGAGCAACTGCGTGACGCAGCGCGTTATGTGCCGCTGGATCGTATGCTGGTGGAAACGGATTCACCTTACCTGGCGCCGGTTCCACACCGTGGTAAAGAAAACCAACCCGCGTATGTGCGCGATGTGGCTGAATACCTGGCTGTTTTGAAAGGCGTAAGCCTTGAGACGCTGGCAGAGACCACCACCGCCAATTTTTCACGCTTATTTCACCTCGAACTCTGATCCTTGGCCTAGGCTTAGGGGACAGTCACCGATCGCATCTTTTTTTTTAAGCTCGTAATTAATTACTGAAACGGGTAATGTTCATCGCCGTTTTAGGTCGGGAAATGTGCATTTTTTCATCTTTTTTTACAAAAAAATGCGCTTTTAAGAAAAATGCCGCGTCTTATTGGGCGAAACGTGACTGTCATCAAACATTACGCAGGCTATTTATTTTACTCTGCGTAAAAATTCAAGGGGTGCTCAGACACCCTGAATTGCAGGGGATTTTCTCCCCCCCTTGCAACGCGAAAATTCGCGCGAAGAAGTAGCAAAGCACTATTACTCAGGAGCACACTCAACTATGTTCAAGAACGCATTTGCAAACCTGCAAAAAGTAGGTAAATCGCTAATGCTGCCGGTATCCGTACTGCCTATCGCAGGTATTCTGCTGGGCGTCGGTTCCGCCAATTTTAGCTGGCTACCGGCGGTAGTCTCTCACGTGATGGCGGAAGCGGGCGGGTCGGTATTCGCCAATATGCCGTTGATTTTCGCTATCGGTGTGGCGCTCGGCTTCACCAATAACGACGGCGTCTCTGCGTTGGCCGCCGTGGTAGCCTACGGCATCATGGTGAAGACCATGGCGGTGGTCGCGCCTTTGGTATTGCATTTGCCTGCCGAAGAGATCGCAGCCAAACACCTGGCGGATACCGGCGTGCTGGGGGGGATTATCTCCGGCTCGATCGCTGCCTACATGTTTAACCGCTTCTTCCGCATCCAGTTGCCGGAATATCTCGGCTTCTTTGCCGGCAAGCGTTTCGTGCCGATTATTTCCGGCCTGGCGGCGATTTTCCTCGGTGTGATCCTGTCCTTTATCTGGCCACCTATCGGTACTGCCATCCAGACTTTCTCACAGTGGGCTGCCTATCAGAACCCGGTAGTGGCGTTTGGCATCTACGGCGTGGTTGAGCGTTCTCTGGTGCCGTTCGGTCTGCACCATATCTGGAACGTACCTTTCCAGATGCAAATTGGTGAATTCACCAATGCGGCAGGCCAGGTGTTCCACGGCGATATCCCACGCTATATGGCGGGCGATCCGACCGCGGGTAAACTGTCCGGTGGCTTCCTGTTCAAAATGTACGGTCTGCCGGCAGCGGCGATTGCCATCTGGCACTCGGCCAAACCAGAGAACCGCGCGAAAGTGGGCGGTATCATGATCTCCGCCGCGTTGACCTCGTTCCTGACGGGTATCACCGAACCGATCGAATTCTCCTTCATGTTCGTTGCGCCGATCCTGTATGTGATCCACGCAATCCTGGCTGGCCTGGCGTTCCCAATCTGTATTCTGTTGGGCATGCGTGATGGCACCAGCTTCTCGCACGGTCTGATCGACTTTATCGTACTGAGCGGCAACAGCAGCAAAATCTGGCTGTTCCCAATCGTTGGTATCATCTACGGTCTGGTGTACTACACCATCTTCCGCGTGCTGATCGCCAAACTGGATCTGAAAACGCCAGGTCGTGAAGATAACGCTGCAGAACAGAGCGCACAGGGCGGTTCAGAAATGTCCGCAGCGCTGGTTCAGGCCTTCGGCGGTAAAGAAAACATCACCAACCTGGATGCTTGCATCACCCGTCTGCGCGTCAGCGTGGCCGACGTGTCGAAAGTGGACCAGGCTGGTCTGAAGAAACTGGGTGCGGCGGGCGTAGTGGTTGCCGGCTCTGGCGTCCAGGCGATCTTCGGTACCAAGTCCGATAACCTGAAAACCGATATGGATGAATACATCCGTAACAACTGATTCAGGTAGGGGAGTTTTGAGGGAGGCGAAAGCCTCCCTTTTTTATTGCCAGGGCCTGCCGCGCTGGCTACAGATTGCCCACGCCGCCGTCCATTTGCAGTTCAGCGCCGACCATAAACGCCGATTCGTCCGAGGCCAGGAATACCGCGGCGTGCGCCAGTTCCAGTGCGTGGCCCATGCGGCCAATCGGCACCAGCGCGCGAATTTCCTGTTTCAGCGTCTCCTGATCCTTGTCCTGCAATCCGAGCTTGCCGAAGGCCGGGGTTTCCGTCGGGCCAGGGCTGAGGCCATTGACGCGAATACCGCGTGGATGCAGTTCACCCGACAGCGTGCGTGCCAATGAAAGCAAAGCGGCCTTGCTGGCGGCGTAGGCATTACTTTGCGGCAGGCCGATATGCGCGCTGACCGAACCACACAGAATGACAGAGGCCGGGTTGGCCAGCATCGGCAGCAGCGCCTGAATCAGGAAAAACGGCCCTTTGAGGTTTGTGTTCATCAGGCGCTCATATTCTGCCTCGTCCCATTCTTCCAGCGAATGGTGAGTAACGTCGCCGGCGTTGACAAACAGCACGTCGAGGCGTGGCCAGTGCAGTGCCAACTGCTGTGCCAGTTGGCGTTGTTGTGCCACGTCACCGGCATCGCTCAGTAGCGTAACCACCTCGCCCAATTGACGTTTTGCCGCTTCCAGTCCACTGCGGCTGCGGCCGGTAATCGCTACCGTGGCGCCTTCGGCGATAAACCGACGGGCGGTTTCCAGCCCAATGCCGCTGGTGCCGCCGGTAATCAAGGCGTATTTGTTTTGCAATCGTGACATGTTCTTTCCTCTGGTTTGGCTGGTGATAGCCTGATTATTTGCGTTATAGTATCCTTTGCATAGTAGGTACCATTTGGATACTAAAGGGGCGGGAGGAAACAAATGACCAACAGCGCGGCATGCCCGCAAGAAAAAAATTTGACCCGCTTGCCCAGCGCCGGGCAACCCTGTCCAATGGTGGATTTTGTCAATCTGCTGTCGGGAAAGTGGGCAATTCCGATCTTATACCGGCTGATGATTATCGATGCGCCGGTGCGATTTGGTGAACTGCAACGCGCGGTGGCACCGATCGCGCAAAAAGAGTTGACGCGCCAGCTGCGCCAGTTTGAACAACGTGGGTTGGTAACGCGGCATATTTATCCGCAAGTGCCGCCACGGGTAGAATATCAGATTACCGAACTGGGCAAGACGCTGCGGCCAACGCTGGACAGCCTGGCCGACTGGATGCATCGCCACGCGCCGCAGTTGATCGGCGCTGACCGTTGATGCCCAACGGTGGGCGTTCGCTGCCGAACCCGCAGGCGTGACCGGCATCCAAACGCCGCTATCACCAGCGAGGCTGGCTGATTCTGCACCACTCGACGCAGAAAGTGCGCAATCAGGTTGAAAGCAGTAGAATTTGTCACTCATACTGCGTAAACCTTCTTTTTAGCTAACAAGGAATTCCAGATGGCCGAAGAAACTATTTTCAGTAAAATTATTCGCAAAGAAATTCCCGCTGATGTGGTTTATCAGGACGAACTGGTCACCGCCTTCCGCGATATCTCGCCGAAAGCGCCTACGCATATTCTGATTGTGCCCAACGTGCTGATCCCGACGGCGAATGACGTTACCCGCGAGCATGAAGCCGCATTGGGGCGTATGGTGACCGTCGCGGCGAAGATTGCCGCCCAGGAGGGCATTGCTGAAGACGGTTATCGGCTGATCATCAACTGCAATCGCCATGGCGGCCAAGAGGTCTATCATATTCATATGCATCTGGTTGGCGGTTGTTCGCTCGGCCCGATGCTGTCTTACTGATTATTGCGAGGGATACCATGCGCTATACCAAACCGCTGCGTTGCTTGATGGCGCTGGTGTTACCCGCAGCGCTGCTGATGGGCTGTAGCAGCCCGGAAGGTATTGCGGTGAATGAACGTCAAACGGTGGTGATGGATTCGCCGGTGCTGACCGCCGGCATTCTGGCCAATCGCCCGGTGGTCAACGACGCCTCGGGGCGGATGATCGCCACCTCGGTGCTCAGCAACACCCAGCCGACCCCGGTCACCGTGCATTACCGTTTCTTCTGGTATGACGATCAGGGGCTGGATATCCGGCCGTTCGAAAAACCGCGTGAAATTACCGTTGCGCCGAATTCAGATGCCCAGGTCTATTCCATTAATGGCAATCTGGAAGCCAGGCGTGCGCGTCTGTACATCTTTTTATAAGCCATGCGCTTGGCCCCGTTGGAGAGAATAATGAAAAAGTATCTATTTGTGGCTTTGGCTGCGCTGGTGTTGACCGGCTGTCTGCAACGCCCGCCGGAACAACCACAACCGCCGGTGACCATTGAACCGGTAACCCCGACGCCTGAAGTGCCTCAGCAGCCGGAGCCGCCAGTCTCCGAGCCGGTGCCGCAGCCGCCGAAAATCCAGAGCTTCAATTGGCTGGGCAGCGTACAACCGCTGGTCAGCCAGATGCTGCAAGCCGATGGCGTGACGCCGGGCAGCGTGCTGCTGCTGGATAGCGTAAAAAACAACACCAACGGTTCGCTGCAAACCGGCAAAGCGACCGCGGCGCTGCATAAGGCGTTGGCCTCGAATCAGACCTTCCGCGTGGTGCCGGAAACCCAACTGGCCAGCGCCAAGCAAACGCTCGGCCTGTCGGCGGACGACAGCCTGGGCTCGCGCAGCAAGGCCATCGGTCTGGCTCGTATCGTCGGCGCGCAGTATGTCTTGTACAGCGACGTCAGCGGTGACGTAAAATCACCGCAAATGGACATGCAGCTGATGTTGGCGCAAAGCGGTGAAATTGTCTGGTCAGGCAATGGCGACGTCAAACGCTAACGCCGAACTGCGAACACTGTTGCAAACCAGGCTGCCGGCGGTGAAAACCGCCGGTTGTCGTTTTAGCCCGGTACAGGGGCTGACGGGGGAAAGCTGGCGCATCGAGGGTGAGGGCATCTGTCTGCTGGCGCGTCAGCAAACGCCAGACAAGTCGGTGCTGGGCGTCAGCCGTCAGCGAGAGGCGCGGCTATTGCGTCGCAGCGCGGTTACGCTTGGTCCGACGGTGGTTGCCCAGAATGCGCGCTGGATTATCGTCGAGTGGCTTGAAGGTGACGTTGTCACTGAGGCGGTATTCGACCAGCTGCGGCAAAACGGCGGGCTGGCACGTTTGACGGCGGGTCTGCATCAACGGCCGCTCAGCGGCTATCGGCTGGACCTGCCGCGTCGGTACCAGCATTATTGGCAACATCTCGACCGGCGGCGCATAACCCCGGCCTGGCTGCGATTACAGCAACGTTTTCTGCATGCGGCTGCGCCGCAGCCGCTCAAGCTGGCACCGTTGCATATGGATATCCACCCAGACAACATGATTGCCCAGCCGCAGCGCGTGCGCTTGATTGACTGGGAGTACGCCGCCGACGGTGACGTCGCGCTTGAACTGGCGGCGATGTTTAGATTCAACGCCTGGTCCGGCGAGCAGTGCCAGCAGTTTATTGAACAGTATGTGCAGTATGGTTACCACGATGCGCGCCGGCTGACATCGCAGATATCACACTGGTTGCCGTGGGTGGATTATCTGATGCTGATGTGGTTCGAAGTCCGCTGGCAACAAAGCGGCGAGAGTGAGTTTTTGCGCTGGGCCGCAGCGTTGCGCCAGCGCTTTTGTTTATCATTACCCCGTTCCGAATGAATCAATGAAGTGAGGTGGCCGTGGGCCCAGTAATGTTAGATGTCGCCAGCTATGAGCTGGATGCCGAAGAGCGTGAAATTTTGCAGCACCCGCTGGTCGGCGGGTTGATCCTGTTTACCCGCAATTTCCATGATGTGGCACAGTTAGGCGAACTGGTGCGGCAAATTCGCGCCGCCTCGCATCACCGGCTGGTGGTGGCGGTCGATCAGGAAGGCGGGCGGGTTCAGCGTTTCCATCAGGGGTTTACCCGCCTGCCGGGGGCGCAGTCGTTTGCTGCGCTGCATGAGGCGCATGAAGCCGGTCGCCTGGCGCAGGAGGCCGGCTGGCTGATGGCGGCAGAAATGATTGCACAGGATATCGACATCAGCTTTGCGCCGGTGCTGGATATCGGCCATGCCAGCGCGGCGATTGGCGAACGTTCATTCCACAGCGAACCGGCACAGGCATTGGCGATGGCGGAACGCTTTATCCAGGGGATGCACGGCGCCGGAATGAAAACCACCGGCAAGCACTTCCCGGGACACGGGGCGGTCAGCGCCGATTCGCACAAGGAAACCCCGCGTGACCCACGACCGCTGGCGCAGATCCGCGAGCATGATATGTGGATCTTCCGCGAGCTGATCAACCGCCAACTGCTGGACGCGGTGATGCCGGCACACGTCATCTATACTGAAGCAGATTCACGTCCGGCCAGCGGTTCACCGTACTGGCTCAAGCAGATCCTGCGTGAAGAGCTGGGCTTTGACGGTATCATTTTCTCCGACGATCTATCGATGGAAGGCGCGGCGATCATGGGCAGCTATGCCGAACGAGGACAGGCCGCGTTGGATGCCGGCTGTGACATGATCCTGGTGTGCAACAACCGGGCCGGTGCCGTCAGCGTGCTGGATAACCTGTCCCCGGTCAAAACAGAGAAATTGCAGCGGTTGTATCATCAAGGCCGGTTTACCCGCCAGGAACTGCGTGATTCCGCACGCTGGAAGCTGGCGCATCAGCAGTTGACTGCGCTCAGCGAACGTTGGGAAGAGCACAAACAGCGCGGCGTGGTGAAGCCGTAGCGCGTCGTATTGCGGCGTTAAATGATGAGGGTTGCGCTGCGGCCCTCGGCTTGTTGCGAGGATCCTTATGATTATCTATTTGCACGGTTTTGATTCCACCAGTCCCGGCAATCATGAAAAAGTGCTGCAGTTGCAGTTTATCGATCCGGACGTGCGTTTTATCAGTTACAGCACCTTGCATCCGCGCCATGACATGCAGCATCTGTTGAAAGAGGTGGACAAGGCATTACAGCAGTCTGGTGGACAGCAGGCGCTGATTTGCGGCGTTGGCCTGGGGGGCTTCTGGGCCGAGCGTATCGGTTTCCTGTGCGGTATCCGCCAAGTGGCGATCAACCCGAACCTGTTCCCGGAAGAGCACATGCACGGCAAGATCGATCGTCCGGAAGAATATCGCGATATCGCCACCAAGTGCGTCGAGGATTTTCGCGAAAAAAACCGCGATCGCTGTCTGGTATTGTTGTCGCGACAGGACGACGTGTTGGACAACCAGCGCAGCGCGTCACTGTTGCATAAATATTATGAAATCGTCTGGGATGAACGGCAGACGCATAAATTCAAAGATATCTCACCGCATCTGCAACGTATCAAGGCGTTCAAGACGTTGGCGTAACAGTTTTATAACCTGTCAGATGGCCGCCATTATTGTCATGATGTCGATAATTGGCGGTTGTTGTTGCTATAAAAGCAAATAAATTGACAGCCGCATGCTAAAGACAAAAATGTGATCTGGTGCTAACTATTTGAATCACAATCGTCAAAATCCCCGCACGTCCAGCCTTTAACCAAAAGAAATTGACCTATATCAATTTTGGTATGACCAAATAACCTCCCATGCTATTCTGAGCTCAGACAGCAGGTTTATTTTAAGCGAACCCTATGTATTCTAAGGATATTATTTCTTTACCCTTAGGTAACAATTGGTTCACATTTAGAGGGTTATTTTGACAATGCCAATCAAGAAAATCGTCATTGTGGGTGGCGGCGCCGGCGGCCTGGAACTGGCTACCAGCCTGGGCCACAAACTTGGTCGCAAGAACAAGGCCGAGATCACGCTGGTAGACCGCAACCACAGCCACCTGTGGAAGCCGCTGCTGCATGAAGTGGCAACCGGCTCTCTGGATGACGGTGTGGATGCGCTGAGCTACCTGGCGCATGCCCGCAATCATCACTTCAGCTTCCAGCTCGGTTCGCTGACCAACATCGATCGTGACGCAAAAACGCTGCAGCTGGCGCAGATCTGCGATGAGCAGGGTGAAGAATTGGTGCCGGCTCGCGAACTGACCTATGACATTCTGGTCATGGCGTTGGGCAGCACCTCGAACGACTTCGGTACGCCAGGGGTGAAAGATCACTGCATCTTCCTGGATAACCCGCATCAGGCACGACGTTTCCATAATGAAATGCTGAACCTGTTCCTCAAGTTCTCGGCGCAGCCGGGCGACAAAGAGCGGGTGAACATCGCCATCGTTGGCGGTGGTGCCACCGGGGTTGAACTGTCTGCCGAACTGCATAACGCGGTGAAGCAACTGCACAGCTACGGTTTTGAAGGGTTGGACAACAGCGCGCTGAACGTAACGCTGGTTGAGGCGGGTGAGCGCATCTTGCCGGCGTTACCGCCGCGTATATCCGCTGCGGCGCATCAGGAACTGAATAAACTGGGCGTGCGAGTGTTGACCAACACCATGGTGACCAGCGCCGATGAACATGGCCTGAACACCAAAGGCGGCGAATTCATCGACGCCGATCTGATGGTCTGGGCGGCAGGCATCAAGGCACCGGACTTTATGAAGGACATCGGTGGCCTGGAAACCAACCGTATCAACCAGCTGATGGTTGAGCCGACGCTGCAAACCACCCGCGACCCGAACATATTCGCCATCGGCGACTGTGCATCCTGCCCGAAAGAAGGCGGTGGTTTTGTGCCACCGCGCGCGCAATCGGCGCACCAGATGGCCTCACGCTGCTTCAGCAACATTCTGGCGCTGATCAACGGCCAAACGCTGAAGCCGTATGTGTATAAAGACCACGGCTCGCTGGTATCGCTTTCGCGTTTCAGCACCGTCGGCAGCCTGATGGGCAACCTGATGCGCGGCTCGATGATGGTGGAAGGGCGGATTGCCCGCGTGGTTTATATCTCGCTGTACCGTATGCACCAGGTGGCATTGCACGGTTACGTCAAAACCGGTCTGATGATGCTGGTGGGCGGTATTAACCGCGTGATTCGCCCGCGTTTGAAGATGCACTAAGCGTTTTCATGCCAGTCAAAAACCACGCCGCGATGGCGTGGTTTTTTTTTAACTACGCCGTCAGATTGGGACGACGACAAGCGGATTGGCAGGATAAAATGTTATTATTTTCGTGCGGATAGTTAAGATTCTTCCTAAACAACGCCGGATTGCATGATTTCCCGCATCTTTGGTCACATCGTCTTATTGCAGCAACAACAATCCTTGTGCAGACTTTATGGTGTTTACAGACGGCGCAGCGCGCACGCCGTAAACCGGGAGATCGCGTGCCGCCGATGCGCAAAATAATAAGCGCGGTGCAACGTTGGTAGAATTCCCCGGTGCAAAATGCGTGGTAACACTTTCAGGAGGATTTCCTGTGAACAAGTCAATGTTAGCGGGTGTAGGAATTGGCGTAGCAGCGGCGCTGGGCATTGCTGCCGTCGCCGGTGGTATGAACGTTTTCTCTTCCGCCCCACAGTACGCACAGGTGCTCAATGCAACACCGATCAAGGAAACCATCAAGACGCCGCGCCGTGAATGCCGCAACGTCACGGTGACACACCGTGCGCCGGTGCAGGATGAAAACCGCATTGCCGGTTCGGTGTTGGGGGCGGTTGCCGGTGGGGTGATTGGTCATCAGTTCGGCGGCGGACGCGGCCGTGACGTTGCCACCGTGGTCGGTGCGCTGGGCGGCGGCTATGCCGGTAACCAGATCCAGGGCTCGATGCAGAACAATGACACCACCACCAGCACACAGCAGCGCTGTAAAACGGTGTATGACAAATCACAGAAAACGCTGGGTTACGATGTGACCTACAAGATCGGTGACCAGCAGGGCAAGATCCGTATGGATCACGATCCGGGTACGCAAATCCCATTGGATAAAAGTGGCCAGCTGGTGTTGAACAAGCCAACCACGACCCAGGCGTAACGACAAGAATTAAACCCGCGGCCAGTGTTAGTTCTGATCGCTCAATACGTTGAGCGAGTGGCATTAACATTGACGCGGGTTTCTATTTGCCCACCATTTTGCTCGCCGCACGGCTGCGCCATTGAGCGAGTCGTGATGATTGAGCCGCACCGTTAAAAAGCTGCGTCCTGCCGATAGTCTCGGCAGAACGACGCTCAACGTGCGCTATCATGCCGCTAGCGTATGCTCGCGGAACGCCGTCAGTAACTCGTCGATAAACGTCAACCGCTTGCTGCGATCGCTCAGGTCGAGCATAAACTTCAGCTTGGCGGGACCATCCAGACGGTAAACCTGCGGTTTGCTTTGCAACAGGCCAATCAGATAGCCGGGGTCGACGCGATTTTTGTCGCCAAACTCGATAAATCCACCGCGCTCGTTACCTTCGATGCGCTTGATACCCAGGGTTTGTGCACGCTGGCGCAACGCCGCGCTGTGCAACAGATTGCGCGCCGCGTCCGGCAACTTGCCGAAACGGTCGATCAGCTCGACTTTCAGCTCTTCCAGCTCCCCTTCGTTTTTCGCACTGGCAACACGCTTATAGAATGACAGGCGAGTATTTACGTCAGGAATGAAATCATCCGGCAACAACGCTGGCATGCGCAGTTCCACTTCGGTCTGGCTGCTGGTCAAATCTTCCAGTGACGGTTCGCGGCCGTGTTTTAGCGCGTCCACCGCGCTTTCCAGCAGTTCCATATACAACGAGAAGCCGATAGTGGTCATCTGGCCACTCTGGTCTTCGCCCAGCAGCTCGCCGGCACCGCGAATTTCCAGATCGTGGGTCGCCAGCGCAAAGCCGGCACCGAGATCCTCCAAGGTGGCGATCGCTTCCAGTCGTTTGTGTGCGTCAGCGCTCATCGCCTTCGGATTCGGTGTCAGCAGGTAGGCGTAGGCCTGGTGATGCGAGCGGCCAACGCGGCCACGAAGCTGATGCAATTGCGCCAGCCCGAAACGGTCGGCACGCTCGATGATGATGGTATTGGCGCTGGGAATATCGATACCGGTTTCAATAATGGTAGTACAGACCAGCACGTTGAAACGCTGGTGGTGGAAATCGTTCATCACCCGTTCCAGATCGCGTTCGCGCATCTGACCATGGCCAATGGCAATACGCGCTTCCGGCACCAGCTCTGCCAGTCGTTGCGCGGCCTTGTCAATGTTCTCTACGTCGTTGTACAGATAATAAACCTGTCCGCCACGCAGCACTTCACGCAAAATCGCCTCGCGTACCACCAGGCTATCGTATTCGCGCACGAAGGTTTTCACCGCCAGACGGCGCGCCGGCGGCGTTGCGATGATCGACAGATCGCGCATGCCGCTCATCGCCATGTTCAGGGTGCGTGGGATTGGCGTGGCGGTCAGCGTCAGGATATCGACGTCGGCACGCATGGCCTTGATGCGCTCTTTATGGCGCACGCCAAAGCGGTGTTCTTCGTCAACGATCAACAGACCGAGATCTTTCCAGCGCAAATCGCTCTGCAACAGTTTATGAGTGCCGATGACGATATCGACCTTACCGTCTGCGGCATCGTCCAGCACCTGCTGCTGCTCTTTGGCGCTGCGGAAACGCGACATCATTTCAATGCGGACTGGCCAGGTGGCGAAGCGATCGCGGAAGTTATCGAAGTGCTGCTGCGCCAGCAGCGTGGTTGGCACCAATACCGCCACCTGTTTGCCGTTTTCTACCGCCAGGAAGGCGGCGCGCATCGCCACTTCGGTCTTGCCGAAACCCACGTCGCCACACACCAGACGGTCCATGGCCAGCGGCTGGCACATGTCGCTCAATACGGCATTGATCGCCTGCTCCTGGTCCGGGGTGGTTTCGAACGGGAAGGTTTGGCAGAACAGCTGATACTGTTCGCGGTCATGCTTGAAGGCATAGCCGCTCTTCGCCGCACGCTGGGCATAAATATCCAGCAGCTCGGCGGCCACGTCGCGCACTTTTTCCGCCGCTTTCTGTCGTGCACGGGTCCAGGCATCGCCCCCCAGTTTATGCAGTGGCGCGCTTTCATCGGCACCGCCGGCATAGCGACTGATCAGATGTAGCGATGATACCGGCACGTACAGCTTGTCGTCGCCGGCGTAGGAGAGAATAAGGTATTCGGCCTTGATGCCGCCGGCTTCCAGCGTTGTCAGGCCGACGTAGCGCCCGACGCCGTGTTCCAGATGCACCACCGGCTGCCCTGGGTGCAGTTCTGCCAGGTTACGGATCAGCGTATCGGTATTGATGGTGCGGCGATTGTCCTGACGACGTCGGTTGACGCGTTCGCCGAGCAAATCGCTCTCACAGATCAGCGCCCGCTGGCGCAGGCCATCAAGGAACCCGCGTTCGGACGCGCCGACCATCATATAGCGGCCTGCCGGTTCAGCCTGTTCGAGCCGCTGTATCAGGCTGGCGTTGAGCTTGATGCGGCCGAGCAGGTCTTGCAGCGTTTCGCGCCGACCCTCGCTTTCCACCGAAAAAATCACGCTGCCGTCGAAGCCTTCGATAAAGCGCCGCAGATTGTCCAGCGGCGCCTTTTGCTGCGCTTGAATCGCCAGATCCGGCAACGTCTGATAGCCCAGATTGGTATTGCCGGCTTTTTTGGGCAACGCTTCGGTTTTCAGCGCGATGCGCGGCCAGGCCTTCAGTTCGGCAAACAGGCTGTCGACCCGCAGCCACAGGTTTTCCGGCGCCACCAGCGGGCGCATTGGGTCAACGCGCCGGCTGTCATAACGCTGATTGACGTCCTGCCAGAAACGCTCGGCGGCGCTTTCCAGATTGCCGGTGTTGACGATCAGGGTGTTGTCCGGCAGGTAACTGAACAACGACGGCAGTGGCTGGCTGAAGAACAGCGGCTGCCAATATTCGATGCCGGCCGGCCAGGTGCCTTTGCTGACCTGCTGGTAGATGTGTTCGGCGTCGCGGCGCACCTCGAACTGTTCGCGCCATTGGCTGCGGAACAGTTCGATGGCGTTTTTGTCGGTGGGGAATTCGTGAGCCGGCAGCAGATTGATCGCCTCAACCTCGCTCAGCGTGCGTTGGCTGTCAACGTCGAAGATGCGCAGGCTGTCGATTTCGTCATCGAAGAAATCAATGCGGTAAGGTTCTTCGCTGCCCATCGGGTATAAATCCAGCAGAGCGCCGCGCGTGGCGAATTCCCCGTGTTCCATTACCTGATCGACGCTGCGATAGCCGGCCTGTTCCAACTGCGCGCGTAATTTGTCGCGCGACAGGCGCTGGCCTTTTTGCATCACCAGCGCATGGCCGTGCAGAAACTCATGCGGACAGACGCGCTGCATCAGCGTATTTACCGGGAGAATGATCACGCCGCGCGCCATGGTAGGCAGATGATACAGGCTGGACAGGCGCGCCGAGATAATTTCCTGATGCGGCGAGAAGCTGTCGTACGGCAGCGTTTCCCAATCCGACAGCGTACTGACCATCTGGTCGGTGAACTGCTGAATTTCGTCGCGCAGACGCAGGGCATTTTGCATATCCGGCGCGATCAGCATTACCGGACCATTATGGCGCTCGATAATTTCCGCACATTCGACCGCACAGGCCGAGCCGGTCAACTGCCCCAGTTGGCGCAGATCGCCCGCACGCTCGGGCAGGGTGTAACGGGAAGAGTCGGACGCGGAACGGCTACGATTATCAGAATTGCTCATTCAGGTATCTTTGATCTTAAATTGAAAGTGGTCAGGCGTGGTCACAGGTGCCTTTCTTTGCTCTTATACTAGCCCAGCGGGTGGCAAACTGACATAGGCAAAAGGCGCGATGGCGGTTAAATGCTCAGCCTGAGCGCGCGCGCGGCGAATAAAACGCGCCGGGTGGTTCCCTAATCAGGGTAGAGCCTTTATTATCCATGGTTACTTTGCTTAAGCTAAGGCAACAAAACGGATTTCATGTATCAACCTGTCGCGTTATTCATTGGCCTGCGCTACATGCGCGGGCGGGCTTCAGACCGCTTCGGTCGGTTTGTTTCCTGGCTTTCCACCATCGGCATTACGCTGGGTGTGATGGCGCTGGTCACCGTATTGTCGGTGATGAACGGCTTTGAAAAGGATCTGGAAAACAACATTCTGGGTCTGATGCCGCAGGCGCTGATCACCAGTCCGCAAGGGTCGATCAATCCTCAACAACTCCCGGCTAGCGCGGTTCAGGGGCTGCAAGGCGTTAACCGCGTCGCGCCGCTCACCACCGGCGACGTGGTGCTGCAAAGCGCGCGCAGCGTCGCGGTCGGCGTGATGCTTGGCGTCAATCCCGACGAAGCCGATCCGCTGACGCCGTTTCTGGTCAACGTGAAGCAACGGCAGCTACAGCCGGGGGCATACAACATTATTCTCGGCGAGGTAATGGCGGGGAAACTGGGCGTCAAGCGCGGCGATAAACTGCGCCTGATGGTGCCGAGTGCCAGCCAGTTTACGCCAATGGGGCGTATCCCGAGCCAGCGCGTGTTCACCATTGTCGGCACCTTCCATGCCAACAGCGACGTCGATGAATATCAACTGCTGGTCAATCAGCAGGATGCCTCACGACTGATGCGTTACCCGGCGGGCAATATCACCGGCTGGCGACTGTTCCTGCAACAGCCGCTGGCGGTGGACACCCTCAGTCAGCAAACGCTGCCGCAGGGCAGCACGTGGAAAGACTGGCGCGAGCGCAAGGGCGAGCTGTTCCAGGCGGTGCGCATGGAGAAAAACATGATGGGGCTGTTGCTGAGCCTGATCGTGGCGGTGGCGGCGTTCAATATCATTACTTCCCTCGGCCTGCTGGTAATGGAAAAGCAGGGCGAAGTGGCGATATTGCAAACTCAGGGGCTGACCCGTCGGCAGATCATGGCGGTATTTATGACCCAGGGCGCCAGCGCCGGCATTATCGGTTCGCTGCTCGGCACCTTGCTTGGCGTGTTGCTGGCGCTCAATCTGAACAACCTGATGCCGGTGCTTGGCGCCTTGATTGACGGCGCGTCGCTGCCGGTGGCGGTCGATCCGCTGCAGGTGACGATGATTGCCATTGCGGCAATGGCCGTTTCGCTGTTGTCCACGCTTTATCCTTCATGGCGCGCTGCCGCCGTACAACCCGCTGAGGCTTTACGTTATGAGTAACCATCTTTTGTTGCAGTGTGACAACCTGTGCAAGACCTATCAGGAAGGCAATCTGCATACCGACGTGCTGCGCAATGTCAGTTTTGCCATGCAGCCGGGCGAAATGATGGCGATTGTCGGCAGTTCGGGGTCCGGTAAAAGTACTTTGCTGCATCTGTTGGGCGGTCTGGATTCGCCGACCACCGGCAGCGTGGTGTTCAAAGGGCAGGCGATGAATGGCATGAGCTCTGCCGCCAAGGCCGAACTGCGTAACCGCGAGCTGGGTTTTATCTATCAGTTTCACCATTTGCTGCCGGATTTCACCGCGCTGGAAAACGCCGCGATGCCATTGCTGATCGGCGGTATGAAACCGGCGCAGGCGCAGGAAAAAGCGCTGGAGATGCTGACAGCGGTCGGGCTGGAAAAACGCAGCAAACACCGCCCGTCAGAGCTGTCCGGCGGAGAGCGCCAACGGGTGGCGATTGCCCGAGCGCTGGTCAACAACCCGTCGCTGGTGCTGGCGGACGAGCCTACCGGCAACCTGGATCAGCGCACTGCCGACAGCATTTTTGATCTGCTTGGCGAATTGAACGTACGACAGGGCACGGCGTTCCTGGTCGTGACGCACGATCTGCAATTGGCAAAGCGTCTGAATCGTCAATTAGAGATGCGTGACGGACATTTACAGGCGCAATTGACGTTGCTGGGGGCCGAGTAATGAGCGCTTCGCCTCTGTCATTACTGATGGCGCTACGCTTTAGCCGCGGCCGGCGGCGCGGCGGCATGGTTTCATTGATTTCGGTGATTTCCACCATTGGTATTGCGCTCGGCGTGGCGGTATTGATTGTCGGCCTCAGCGCGATGAACGGCTTTGAACGCGAACTGCAAAACCGCGTGCTGGCTGTTGTGCCACACGGTGAAATCGAACCGGTCAATCAGCCGTTCAACGGCTGGCCGCAAATTTTGCAACGGGTCGAAAAAGTACCGGGCATTCTGGCGGCGGCGCCGTATATCAACTTTACCGGCCTGATGGAAAATGGTGCCCAACTGCGCGCGGTACAGCTGAAAGGCGTGGATCCGCAGCAGGAAAACCAACTCAGCGCATTGCCGAAATACGTTCAGGGCGACGCCTGGGCCAACTTCCACAGCGGCGAGCAGCAAGTGATCCTGGGTAAAGGCGTTGCCGATGCGTTGGGGGTAAAACAGGGTTCGTTTGTGACGGTGATGATCCCCAACAGCGACCCGCAAATGAAACTGCTGCAGCCGAAACGTATTCGTCTGCACGTTAGCGGCATTTTACAGCTCAGCGGTCAGCTGGATCACAGTCTGGCGATGGTGCCGTTGGCCGATGCTCAGCAATATCTCGATATGGGTGACAGTGTCACTGGTATCGCCATCAAGGTCAACGACGTGTTTGCCGCCAATAAGCTGGTGCGTGACGCCGGCGAGGTGACCAATTCCTACGTGTATATCAAAAGCTGGATTGGCAAGTACGGCTATATGTACCGCGATATCCAGATGATTCGCGCCATTATGTACCTGGCAATGGTGTTGGTGATCGGCGTGGCCTGCTTCAATATCGTCTCCACGCTGGTGATGGCGGTGAAGGATAAAAGTGGCGACATTGCGGTGCTGCGCACGCTGGGAGCCAAAGACGGCTTCATTCGCGCCATTTTCGTCTGGTATGGGCTGCTGGCCGGGCTGGTGGGCAGCGTCAGCGGTGTGGTAGTGGGGGTCTTCGCCTCATACCAGCTGACCAATATCATCAAGGGGATAGAAAAGCTGATCGGTCATTCTTTCCTGTCCGGCGACATCTATTTCATCGATTTCCTGCCATCGGAGCTGCACTGGCTGGATGTGCTGATCGTTTTGGCGACCGCCATCGTACTCAGCCTGCTCGCCAGCTGGTATCCGGCACGCCGTGCCAGTCGTATCGATCCGGCACGGGTACTTAGCGGGCAATGATTGATAAAAATTGGGGCGCAGCGATGCAGCCCCATTTTTTTAGCATGAGGTAGGTAAATGTATTACGGTTTCGACATGGGCGGCACCAAGATTGAACTGGGCGTGTTCGACGATAAACTGCAACGCATTTGGCAAAAAAGGGTAACCACGCCGCGCGATGATTATCGGCAACTGCTGACTACGCTGCGCGATTTGACCCTGGAAGCCGATGCGTTTTGCGGCGGTCAGGGAACGGTGGGCATTGGTATTCCGGGTTTGCCTAACGCCGACGACGGTACGCTGTTTACCGCCAATGTGCCAGCGGCGATGGGTAAACCGCTGCCGCAGGATTTGGCGGCCTTGATTGGCCGTGAGGTACGGATCGACAACGACGCCAACTGCTTTGCCTTGTCCGAGGCGTGGGACGATGAGTTCCGTCGTTATCCGGTGGTGCTGGGGCTGATCCTGGGCACTGGGGTTGGCGGCGGCTTAATCGTTGATGGTAAGGTGGTCTCGGGGCGCAATTACATCGCCGGCGAGTTTGGGCATTTTCGCCTGCCGGTGGACGCGCTCGAGGTGTTGGGGCGTGATATACCTCGCGTTGCCTGTGGCTGCGGCCATCATGGTTGCATCGAGAATTACATATCGGGTCGCGGATTCGAGTGGATGTATGCCCACTTTTATCAACGGCAGTTGCCGGCTACGCAGATCATTGCGCATTATCAGGCAGGCGAGCCGCAGGCTGTGGAGCATGTTGCGCGTTTCCTGGACGTATTGGCGATTTGCCTGGGTAATTTACTGACCATTATCGATCCGCATTTATTGGTGATTGGCGGTGGATTGTCGAATTTCGACGCGATCTATCAGGCGTTGCCACAACGCCTGCCGAAAAGCCTGCTGCGGGTGGCCAGGTTGCCACGCATCGAAAAGGCGCGCTACGGCGATGCCGGCGGCGTTCGTGGGGCTGCGTTCCTCAATGTGGTGGATGTTATTAGATAAGGAGAGGGTATGCACACGCGTCATCGATTATGCCAGTTTCGCAAAAGCAAACATGTGTTGCATCAACGCTTCCGTTCGCGGATTTTTCACCGCGATACCATGGCGGCGGCAGAATTGAAGAAACCATTTGTGGTGGTGCTGACCGGTGCCGGCATCTCTGCCGAGTCCGGTATCCGCACCTTCCGTGCGGCTGATGGGCTGTGGGAAGAACACAAGGTGGAAGACGTCGCAACGCCGGAAGGTTATCAGCGCGATCCGGCGTTGGTGCAGGCGTTTTACAATCAGCGTCGCCGTCAGCTGCAACAAGAGGACATTGTGCCCAACGCGGCGCACCGCGCCCTGGCCAGTCTGGAGGAGTGGCTGGGCGATAACTTCCTGCTGGTGACGCAGAACATCGACAACCTGCATGAACGGGCTGGCAGCCAGCGGGTGCTGCATATGCACGGAGAGCTGCTGAAGGTGCGCTGCACCAGTTCTGGTCAGGTATTTGCCTGGCCAGGCGATCTCAGCGTTGACGACCGCTGCCATTGTTGTCAGTTCCCAGCGCCGTTGCGGCCACATGTGGTGTGGTTTGGCGAGATGCCGCTGGGCATGGATGAAATCTATCAGGCGCTGGCCAAGGCAGATTTCTTCGTCGCCATCGGCACCTCCGGCCACGTTTATCCGGCGGCAGGCTTCGTGCACGAAGCGCGTCTGAGCGGGGCGCATACCATGGAGCTTAATCTTGAACCGAGCCAGGTGGAAAGCCAGTTTGATGAAAAACATTACGGCCCAGCTAGTGAAGTGGTGCCGCGGTTTGTGCATAAATTCCTGGTAGGAAAAGTCGAACGTGCCGATCGGCCTTGATAGGGTCTGACGTTGCGCCCGCCGATCGCAGCGGTGGGCGTCACAAATAATTGCTGTGAAATTCGTGCATGATTGTGAAGTTTTGCTTTACTAAAATGTAGCTCTGTCGCTGGCAGAGCACATTATTGTCATGTCGAGGTTTCATATTCATGAATATACCTAATGATAAGACTCTGCGCTTCAATCCTGCCTCACCGTCGTTCAACCAGCAAATCTATCAAGTTTATCAGCGTATGCGCCAGCATCAGCCGCTATTGCGCATTGGCAGAACCTGGGTGCTGACGCGCTATCAGGACGTCAGTACGGCGCTGCGCAGTCCGCAACTCGGCAGCAGCGGTATTCCACGACATTTAATGGCGCAGTTTGCCCGCTTGCAATCTGAGCTGAGCCCGGAACTGGCGGCGCTGGTACGGGACATCCTGCTGTTTCAGGATGGTGAACACCATCGAACGCATCGCAAACCGCTGATGGCGCTGTTCGGCCGTGAACCGCTGGCGACGCTGAAGCAGCTGGCGGCCAGGGAAATCAATCACCTGATTAACGAGCTGCAGGCCGCAGAGCAGGCCGATTTGATCGGTCAGTTGGCCAGGCCATTATGGCCGCGGGTATTTGCGGGCTGGTTGAACCTGTCAGCGCAACAGCAGCAGGTGGTTGAGCAACAAAAGGAAAGCATTCGACTGTTGCTTGACCCCAGCGCTATAGATGCCGCCGGGTTGCAGAAATTGATGGCGGCGTTACGGCAATTGGACTTGCTGTTTAGCCAATGTTATCAGCAGTGCCGACAGGGGCATCCCTCGTTATTTTTTAATGCATTATCAGCAGGCTATGCGGAGCATCGGGCATTAATGCAGCGTTATTTCAGCACCGACTGTGTAACGGTACTGATTGGCGGCAGTGAAACGACCGAAGCGTTGATCGGCAATCTGATGCTGGCCGTGCTGCAAAACCCGGGCGTAACCCAGCAACTGCGACAGCATCCGTCGTTGATTCGTCTGGCGGTACAGGAGACGCTGCGTTATGAATCACCGTTGCAAATGGCGCGCCGCACGGTGATGCAACCTTGGCAGATACATGGTCGCACCCTGCGTGAGCAGGATAACGTGTTACTTTGTCTGGGGGCGGCCAATCGCGACGAAACGCAGTTCCAGACGGCACATCAGTTTGAACTGCATCGTTCGAACAGCCAGCGGCATTTAGGCTTTGGCTTTGGTGCCCATCTGTGCGCCGGGCAGCTGTTGGCGCAGTTTCAGGCTGAAACGGTGTGTGGAAGCCTGCTTGAGCGTTTTCCACGCTTACGGCTGCTCGGCAGCGCCGACTGGCAAAGTGAAAGTCTGATCCTGCGATCGTTGCGGGCGTTGCCGCTGGCGCTGCAATAACTCGGTGGTGTTGTGCGATGGTTATGGCCGGCATCGCTTGGCTGATGCCGGCCAGACGATCAACGACCGGCTTTCAGCTTCTGGAAGTAGGTTTCATACAACGTGCTGGCGTCGCCAACGTCATTTTGCCATTCGCCGTTTTTGATCACCGCCTCGTCAGGGTACAGTGACTTGTCATTGGCGATCTCCTTGGGCAGCAGTTTTTTCGCCGCCAGGTTTGGGGTGGGGTAGCCGATGGTTTTGGCCACCTGTACCGCGATTTCTGGCCGTAGCAGGAAGTCGATCAGCTTATGCGCACCATCGACGTTCTTGGCATTGGCCGGGATCGCCAGGCTGTCCATCCAGAAAATACCGCCTTCTTTCGGCCATACGATGTCAAGTGGCGTCCCGGCCTGACGCGCCACAAAGGCCGAACCGTTCCATATCATGCCCAGATTGACTTCGCCTTCCATAAACGGATTACCCGGATTGTCCGAATTGAACGCCAGTACGTTCGGCATCAGTTTTTGCAGTTCGTGATATGCCGCTTCGATTTCTTGCGGATTGGTGGTGTTGCCCGAATACCCCAGCTTGCGCAACGCCATCTGGAACACTTCACGCGCATCGTCGGTCAGCAGCAGGCTGCTGGCGTACTGCGGTTTCCACAGATCGGCCCAGGAGGTTACGCTGTGCGGATCGATCTCTTCGCTGTTGACGCCAATGGCGGTGGCGCCCCAGATATAGGGGATCGAATAGTCGTTGTTCGGGTCAAACGATTTGTTCAGCAGATTGGGATCGAGATCGTTGAAGTGGCTCAGCTTGCTTTTGTCGATCTTCTGCAGCATGCCTTCCTTGCTCATCTTGGCGATGAAATAGGTGGACGGCACCACCAGATCGTATGCGCCGTCCTTGTAGGTCTTCAGTTTGGCATACATGCTTTCGTTGGATTCATAGGTGGAGTAAATCACCTTGATACCGGTTTCTTTGGTGAACTGTTCCAGCAGGCCCGGCGGCACATATTCAGTCCAGTTATAGAAGTAGAGGGTTTTACCCTCGTCAGCGGCGGCTGTAGAGCCGATGCTCAGTGCCATCATCCCGGCGGCGAGCAGATGTGACCACTTTTTCATGCAGCGTTTCCTTTGGCAGTTGTCGCATAACACAGTATAGGCTTGCCGATCCTTCAGTACGCTATACCCCAGAGAACGGCCATTATAGGGGGCGCATCCAGTAGGGTAAAGGTGCTTATCCCGTTGGCA
This sequence comes from Serratia odorifera, assembly GCF_041448735.1. Lineage (NCBI taxonomy): Bacteria > Pseudomonadati > Pseudomonadota > Gammaproteobacteria > Enterobacterales > Yersiniaceae > Serratia > Serratia odorifera. Next base: position 631,237 of record NZ_JBGMUT010000001.1, read on the forward strand.
AATCAGCGCTTTTTGTATGCCGCGTTGGATAGCCGCACGAGGTAATATAAATCACGGCACTGATGATTATTGGGAGACATAATGAATTTCAAACAGATATTCAGTCAGGCGGAGTTGAGCAAAACGGATCTTATGGTGCTCGAATATATCTATCAATTTCCTGAATTATGTATCGACGATGGTATACGCGCCGTATCGGCACGCTGTTACAGTTCGCCTTCTACCGTGGTGCGTTTGGCAAAGAAGCTCGGTTTTCGCGGCTATCTGGAATTGGTGTACTTTATCAAATTTAATCTGGTGGTGCCGCCAGCCGGGCAGTCTTCGCTGGAAAGTGGCATCGCCAGCAGTGTGCAACAGCAGACGCGTTTTCTCGAACTGCTGGATCACGGCAAGATCCTTATCCATGGCAGCGGTTTTTCTCAGCTGGTTGCACAATATATGTACAATAAATTCATGACCTTGGGTATCGATAGCTATTTATCACTGTGGCCCGACTTTGATATCCTCGATCAAAAGATGCGCTTTCGTTTTGACATGGTGATCGTGATTTCCAAATCTGGCAACAGCGGTTCGGCGTTGAGCTGGGGCGATGCGGTGAAGCGCAATCACATCCAATTGGCGGCTTTTTGCGGTGATGGTGACAGCCCGCTGGCGCAGCGGGCTGATATGACCTTCATCTTTGAAGATCGGCAAAAGTACGATCACGACATCTATTATCCCAACCCGTTTTTTGGCCATTGCCTGCTGGGGTTTGAAAACCTGGTGAAAGCCTGGTTTGAACGGCGTTCAGAATGAACGACCGTCAATCCGCAGGTTAACGCCAGTGGCCAGTATATTGACTATGCGCCTGCAAATACTCGTCCACCAGCGTTGTTGCCAATGAAAAAGAGTTAACCAGCGGATGGACCATCAGGGCTTTGATTGCCAGCATGCGATCCCCGTTCAGGATCGCTGTTACCGCCAGTCGTTCATATTCTTTAACGCGGGCGATCAGGTTTTTTTGTGTATCGGGTATATCGCGCATCTTGATCGGGCGAATCCCCTCGCTGTTGAGCTCGCAACTGATCTCGATGACATCTTCTGGATGCAGAAAATCAAGCGTGTCGTTATTCTGCATCGAGACGACCACCCGTTTGTTCTGGCCGCTGTTGACCGCTTCTAAAATATCAATGGCCACGCCGGCATAGCCGCCGGTATCGGGTTGTTCGATAAACTGCTGCAATGTCAGCATTTCCCGTTCTTTCACCTTCCCCTGACTGGATTCGCGCTGCATGTATGAGTTTTCACGCGCCAGATAATGGGCAAAATAGACTGTGAATGCGTGTTCCAACTGGTTGGGAATATCGATTGCGGACAGGTCCGCCATCATGCGCTGATTGATGGTGGCAATTTGTTCACCACGGGTTTCCCCGGCAGCTAAAATGGCGGTAATCGCCTGCTCGCGATAATAGTAGTAATAGAGGTACTCGTTGAGCAACTGATTATCCGAAAGAGCCACCAACGCCGGCGAAAAATATTTCATGCAGGTGTCGCGATACAGGCGCGGGTCGGACAAGAGTTGCGGCATGACGTCTTTGCCATTCACTTGCACGTTGCGGAACCAGGAAAGGTGGTTGAGGCCATAACAATCGACGCTCAGCGCGTTTTCAGTGCACTCCAGCAGTTCGGCCAGTTCGCGAATAAACTCGCTCGGCGCATCGCAAATGCCATATACCCGCCGGGTGAAGCCGGATTTGATAATCGCCTCGGTCACCATGCCGGAAGGGTTGGTAAAGTTGAACAATACGGCGTCAGGGGCGGAAATTTTTTCGATCAGGCGGCAATAGTCGACAATGGCCGGGATCGAGCGCATCGCCATGGCGAAACCGCCAGCACCGGTGGTTTCCTGTCCCAGAACCTGATGATTGAGAGCGATGCGTTCGTCGTCAATGCGGCCAGCCTCACCGCCTATGCGCAGTGTGGTAATGATGTAATTGGCGTCGCGTAATGCCTCTTGAGCATCGTCGGTAAGACGAAAGCGGATATCGCCGCGAATGCGTTCGAACACCCCCTGGGCGATGGCGCCATAAACAGCCAGCTTTTCACTGTCGTTATCCAGGAATACGACTTCGCTGACGCCAATGCGGTGGGCATTATAAGCAATCGACTTGGCCAGGAACGGTGAACGTACGCCGCCGCCGCCCAATACGGTTAATTTCATGGTTTATCTCCCAATTAAAAATTATGAAAGGGCCAACTGTTTCTCTAGCTGATTTTTTACTTTTCCAACGGTGAGGCCATAAATCACCTGAACTTCACTGCGGTTTCTGACTATTCCTTTGGCACCGGTCAGTTTTAACATTGCCTCGTCGATTAATCGCATATCCTTTATTTCCACTCGCAGACGGGTAAAGCAGTTATCAACGGAAACAATGTTTTCCTTACCACCCAGGGCGTCGATAATCATACCGCTCATTTCACCTGCCTGTTTTTTATCCTCAAAATACTCCTGCTTGGAATACAATTTGACATTGTCGTCATCTTCACGCCCTGGCGTTTTTAAATTCAGCTTCAGCACCAGCGTTTTAAAGACCAGGTAATACACCGCAAACTGCACCAGACCGATGACAATAAATAATGGCCAACGTGTAAGCGATACGGGGAGTGGCAGGTTATACACCAAAAATTCAATCAGACCGCTTGGCCCCCATGGACGAACCTGAAACAGATTGCAGGCCACCTGTGAAAGTGCGGTCAACAGCGCATGGATGACCCATAACAGCGGTGAAACAAACAGGAAAGTGAACTCAATCGGCTCGGTGATGCCAACCAGTATTGATGTGGTGATGGCCGGGATCAAAATAGCTTTCGCCAGCTGTTTCTTTGCCGGCTTTGCCGTGTGATAAAATGCCAGCGCGGCACCGGATAATCCGAAAATGGTGACCATACCCTGCTGTGAAAAGCGCAACGCTTCGTCCATCAACGGGGAGAGGCCCGGTTCGCGCATGTAGGCAAGGAAAATGGCTTGAGAGCCGGCTACGGTATGACCGTCCTGCACGATGGTGCCGCCAATGCTGGTCAGTTGGAAGGGCGACCAGATAAAGTGATGCAGCCCGGTTGGGATCAGGAATTTCTCAAAGAAGCCGTACACAAACACGCCAAGAGACCCGGCCCCCTTCATAAACCCGGTCAGCTCGGTCAGACCGTGCGAGATAGCAGGCCACAGGTAGCTAAAGCCTATCGCCAGCGCGATGATAATGGGAGTCATGGCAATCAGCACCAGTTTGGCACCGCCATAGACTGAAAATACGCCGTTCAGTTCAATATTACACAGGCGGTTATGCACCCAGGCAATAGTCACACCGAGGATCAGGCCGAGGAAAATCCCCATATCAACCACGGTGAAGCCCAACAGTTCGGTTTGTCCGGTACCGTAATATTCACCATTGATCTTTTCTGCCACCCGGCCACTGAGTTCAAGATAAGCATGGTTGGCGCCAAGAAACATAATAAAGCACATAACCGCCACTAGCGCGGCTTCACTTTTTTTATCCTTCGCCAAACCATAAGTAATACCTATGCAAAAAATTAACCCCAAATTACCAAATAGCGGCCAAAAAGTATCCCCAATCAATTTCCCACTTTGTGATAACAGACTACCTTCATTAATCAGATTGGCGTTGGTGAGAATAGAACTTAATGCCAGAATTAAGCCAATTACCGGCAGAAAAAATATTGGCCCCATCATGGCCTTGGAGAAAAGCTGTAGCTTACTTAAGATATTATCGCTAAACCCTTTCATGGCAGTACCCTTATTATTGTAGGACGACGTTGCTGATGACTCTCCGTGCACGGGTGAAATAATAGTGGTTAATCAGGCGAACCCTGCCTGCGATCGGTTATAAAATGATTATGCGCACAGGGCAATGGTTGCGGGGAAATAGGTACCGGTGGTCAATGGCTGACAACCGGTGCCAAATGTGAAGGTGTTCACACTGAAGGGCGGTTTTTACCGGCGGTAATAGGGGGGCGGCGATGCCTGACGTAGTGCTTAGGCAAATCAGCAGCCGGATAGTGAGTAGGTAAGGGCCGTTCCCTGGCCGATGACGCGGTTACGCCGATTTGACGCCGCGATCGCGCAGAATCAGCTGACTGGCGAGTACCAATAACAGCGACAGCATCAGCAGAATAGTGGCCAGCGCATTCACTTCCGGCGACACGCCGACTTTTACCATCGAATAAATCTTCAATGGCAAAATCTCATAGCTCGGCCCGGTCACGAACGATGAAACCACGACGTCATCCATCGACAGGGTGAAGCTCAACAGCCAACCGGCGGCCACCGCCGGCATCGCCAACGGCAAAATGATCTTGCGCAGGATGGTCACTTCGCCGGCACCGAGATCGCGCGCTGCTTCCAGCATTTTGACGTCAAAGCCTTTCAGGCGTGAATAGACCGTCACGACCACGAACGGCAAACAGAAGGTGATGTGCGAGAACAGCAGCGACCAGAAGCCGAGCGAAATCCCCAGTAGCATAAACAGCACCAGCAGCGAAATGGCCATCACGATGTCCGGCGACATCATCACCACAAACAGCATGCCGTTAACGAACGGTTTGCCACGAAAACGGTAGCGATACAGCGCCACGGCGGTCAGTGAACCGATCAGCGTGGCAAAGGTGGCCGACAGCACCGCCATGGTCAGGGAATGGCCGGCCGCCTGCAACAGGCTGTCGTTGTTCAACAGCGTGCTGTACCAGTCGGTGGTAAACCCCTGCCAGTTGATACCGAAGCGCGATGCGTTGAACGAGTTGACGATCAGGATCACAATCGGGATGTACAGATAGGCATAAATGATGGTCATGAAACCACCGCGAAGCAGGCGTCCGATCATTCCAGTTCCACCTTCTTGTTCAACAGCTTGGCAGCACGATAATACACCAGCAGCATCAGGCCCATCACCAGCGTCAGACAGATGCTGGTGGCTGCGCCGAATGGCCAGTCGCGAATATTCAGGAACTGGCTCTTGATGACGTTGCCAATGAGCAGGTTTTTGGCTCCGCCCATCAGATCCGCCACGAAGAACAGCCCCATCGCTGGCAGCAGTACCAGCAGGCAGCCGGCGATGATGCCCGGCATGGTTAACGGAATGATGATGCGAATAAAGGTTTGCAGCTTGCTGGCGCCAAGATCGCGTGCCGCTTCCAGGCAGGATTTATCCAGTTTTTCGATGCTGGAATACAGTGGCATCACCATAAATGGCAGCAGAATGTAGATCAGTCCGAGGATCACCGCTTCAGAGGTATACATAATGCGAAACGGTTTGTCGATCAGCCCCAGCCATAACAGAAAATCGTTTAAATAGCCGCGGGTGCTGAGAAACAGCTTCAGGCCATAAATGCGGATCAGTGAGTTGGTCCAAAAGGGTACGATCAGCAGAAACAGCAGCAGCGGCCGCACCTTTTGTGGCAGGCGCGCCAGGATAAAGGCGAAGGGATAGCCGACTATCAGACAGCACAGGGTGGCGATCGCCGCCATGTTCAGCGAGTGCAACAGCACCTCGGCGTACAGCGGATCGAACAGCCGGGTGTAGTTGTCCAGCGTAAACACCATCTGCACCAGGTTGGCGTCGTCGCGCGTCAGGAAACTGGTCGCGATGATCATCAGGTTCGGCATAAACACGAACAGCAGCAGCCAGGCGACCACGCCGACGATCACCACATTCTGGAACAGCTTACGCGAGGTTTTCATCGGCCAGTACCACCTCCCAGCTTTCAACCCAGGTCACCGCCATTTTCTGGTTCAGTGAATGGTCGACGTCCGGATCGTCCTCGTTAAAGAATTCGCTGACCATCACCATCTTGCCGTTTTCCAGCTCGACGACCGATTCCAGCGTCATGCCCTTGTAGTTTCGTTCACGCACATGGCCAATCAGGCCATCGACCTGTTCAGCACCGTTGATTTCCTCTACCCGCAGGTCTTCCGGCCTCAGCAGCACTTTGAGTTGCTGGCCTGCGCTAACCGGCTGACTGACGTAAATGTCGCATTCGCGTCCTTCCACGTTGGCTCGCACCCGCTGGTGGTCGATGCGTTGCAGCACGGTGGCAGCAAAAATGTTGATCTCGCCGATAAAGCTGGCGACGAACAGGTTACGCGGCTCTTCGTAGATCTCGCGCGGCGTGCCGTCCTGTTCAATGCGGCCGTCACGCATCACCACGATGCGATCTGACATCGTCAGCGCTTCTTCCTGATCGTGAGTGACGAACACGAAGGTAATGCCGAGTTTGCGCTGCAACGCTTTCAGTTCGTTCTGCATCTGCTTGCGCAACTTGTAGTCCAGCGCAGAGAGCGACTCGTCCAGCAACAGCACCTTGGGTTTGTTGACCACCGCGCGGGCGATGGCGACACGCTGTTGCTGACCGCCAGAAAGCTGGCTCGGGCGGCGCTGGGCAAAGGTGTCGAGCTGAACCATGCGCAGCGCTTCCTCCACCCGAGGGGCGATGTCCGCCGCCGGGGTTTTTTGCATGCGCAGGCCGAACGCCACGTTTTCAAATACCGTCATATGCGGGAACAGTGCGTAGCTCTGAAACACGGTATTGACGTGGCGATGCTCGGCGGGAATGTCGGTGATGTCCTGCCCATCGAGCACGATCTGGCCGCTGTCGGCGTCTTCCAGACCGGCAATCAGCCGTAGCACCGTGGTCTTGCCGCAGCCGGACGGGCCAAGAATGGTCAGGAATTCGCCGTGGTTAATGGTGAGTGCGAGATCGGCGATGATTGCCTTGCCGTCGAAACCTTTGCTTAGCGCTTTCAGTTCAACGAGTGGTGTCAGAGAAGATTTCTCAGTCATTTATGGTGTCACTCTATCCCGTGGGGTGATGCAGATAGAACCGCCGCTGGAAAAGACTGCGAGAGCTGCGGGGTTATCCCCTATTAACAATTAAGCTCAAAACCAGCGACGCCGCTTGAAATTTTTAGAGCGCGCATGATAGACGCTGAGCGAGCGAAATGAAAGCCAACGCGCTGATTTTCACCATTATAGCGACACAATGCTGCAATTTTATGCGCTGATTGCCTGTCGATATCGCACCGGCTTGCCGTGGGGGCAGCGTCGCCAAGCCGATTAGCGAGCCGAATCCGCCTCTTGGGGCCGTTTCTTTGACGAGCAAACATCACGGTAATTAATGATTTTAGTTAACGCGGGTTAAACTGACCTGTCTCAATATTCGGCCAGCGGCGGTTGCGCATAATGAAACGCGACATTCTGAGGGTGGAAGCATGGACAAACTACTAGATCGTTTTTTTCACTACGTCACTTTCGACACGCAGTCTAAAGCGAACGTCAAACATGTGCCAAGCACTGACGGCCAATTGAAGCTGGCGCGTGCCTTGCAGCGCGATATGATCGGACTGGGGTTTGAACAGGTATCGCTCAGCGAACAGGGCTGTGTGACCGGCACGCTGCCGGGCAACGTGGCCTGGCCGGTACCGGCCATCGGCTTCATTTCCCATCTGGATACTTCACCGGACTTTAGCGGCAAACACGTTAATCCGCAGATCGTGGAAAACTACCGTGGCGGCGATATTGCCCTTGGCATTGGCGATGAAGTGCTGTCACCGGTGATGTTCCCGGTGCTGCATCAAATGCTGGGGCAGACGCTGATCACCACCGACGGCAAAACGCTGCTCGGCGCCGATGACAAAGCCGGCATTGCAGAAATCATCACCGCCATGGTGCGGCTTAAGCACAGCCAGATCCCGCACGGTGATATTCGCGTCGCCTTCACACCGGACGAAGAAGTGGGCAAGGGGGCGCATTACTTTGACGTAGGGGCATTTGACGCCGAATGGGCGTACACCGTTGACGGTGGCGGTGTGGGCGAACTGGAATGTGAAAACTTCAATGCGGCGTCGGTGACGGTGAAAATTGTCGGCAACAATGTCCATCCTGGCAGCGCCAAAGGCGTGATGGTGAATGCGCTATCGTTGGCGACCCGGTTGCATCAGGCTTTGCCCACTGACGAAATGCCGGAAACCACCGACGGCTATCAGGGTTTTTATCATCTCAGCAGCATCAAGGGGCATGTCGAACGTGCCGAAATGCATTACATACTGCGCGATTTTGAGCGCGAGGGCTTTGAAGCGCGCAAGCGTCGCATGATCGCCATTGTCCAGCAACTGGGCAAGGAACTGCCGCGCGACTGCAGCATCGACCTCACCATTGAGGACAGTTACTACAATATGCGCGAACAGGTGGCCAGCCATCCGCATGTGATCGCGCTGGCGCAGCAGGCGATGCGCGATTGCGGTATTGAACCGGTGATGAAACCTATCCGCGGTGGCACCGACGGTGCGCAGCTTTCCTTTAAAGGCCTACCGTGTCCGAACCTGTTTACCGGCGGCTATAATTTTCACGGCAAGCATGAGTTTATTACCTTGGAAGGCATGGAGCAGGCGGTGGCGGTGATTATGCGCATTGCGGCGCTGACCGCGGAGCGCGCCAAGGGAAAATAAAGCACCCACTTGCCGCATTCTGCTTTTGTGCCTAGGGTTGTGGTTACCATTTTTAGGCGCAAGGACTTGGCAATGAGCACTGAATACCGTATCAACAGCGAGCGATTAGGGCAGTTTGTGCAGGCTATCTGGCGTCACGCCGGCAGCAGCGCACGTGAGGCCGAACTGGTGGCCGAACATCTGGTGCAGGCCAATCTCGCCGGCCATGACTCGCACGGCGTCGGCATGATACCGAGCTACATGGCGTCGCTCGGGCAAGGCCAGCTGCAACTGAACGCGCATGCCAGGCCAGTGAAAGACGCTGGCGCCGTGTTGACGCTGGACGGCGGTAAGGGGTTTGGCCAGGTGGTGGCCAGCGAAGCGATGGAGCAGGGTATCGAACGCGCGCGGCAACTGGGGCTGGCGGCGGTGGCACTGCACAATGCGCATCACGTTGGCCGCATTGGCCATTGGGCGGAACAGTGCGCGGCAGCCGGCTTTATTTCCATCCATTTTGTCAATGTGGTCGGTGACCCGATGGTAGCGCCCTTCGGTGGCAGCGATCGGCGGTTTGGCACCAACCCGTTTTGTGTCATTTTCCCGCGTCCGGGCAAAACGCCGTTGCTGCTGGATTTTGCCACCAGTGGTATCGCCTTCGGCAAAACCCGGGTGGCGTACAACAAGGGCCTGACGGTGGCGCCTGGCTATCTGATCGATAATCAAGGGCGACCGACCAGCGAGCCGAAGGTGATGCATGAAGCGCCGTTCGGTTCGCTGCTGGCCTTTGGCGCCCATAAGGGCTATGCGCTGGCAACGATGTGCGAAATCCTCGGTGGCGCGCTATCCGGTGGGCGCACGACCCATGACGAGACGTTGAAGGCTGCGGGTAACGATGCGATTACCAACTGCATGACGACGCTGATCCTCAATCCGGATGCTTTTGCCGCACCACAGATGCAGGCCGAAGCGCAAGCCTTTATCGACTGGGTGAAAGCCTCGCCGGAAAGCAGCGACGTACCGATTCAGGTGCCGGGGGAATGGGAGCAGGCTAACCGTACAGCACGGCTGGCTGACGGTATCCCGATTGACGGCAACACCTGGCAGCAGATTTGCGCCGCCGCCCATCAGGCCGGCATGCCGTCGGATGAATTGGAGCATTATCGGGGGATGGCGAGCGAGGAGCCACACTGACGGTGTGGAGAAATGCCCCTCTGCATCTAGAGAGGGGCATCCGGTTAATCGTTGAAGTACCAGTAGCCGCTGTTAACCAGCGTGGTCAGCAACGCCAGGAATGACGGATCGTCGATCGCCTCACCGAGCATGGCGGCATCGACGCTGAAGTGTTGGCACAGTGCGTCAGCGGCCTGCTGCTGTTCGGTGTCAATCAGTTCCCCGTTGACGAAACAGCGATCGCCAACGCGCAGTACGCGCAGCCCGCCCAGGCGTTGCAGCGCTTCGCCCTGTTGCAGTAGCTCGTAGATATCGCCGGCCTGATACGGCGGCTCCGGCGGCGCAACGTCCAGCTCATGGCGCGATTGCGAAATGAATTCACCAAACCACTTTTCGAAATGTTCAGGTTGTTGCACCAGATCCAGCATCATCTTGCGCAGCGCATCCACTTCCTGCGGCAGCACCGTTGCCGGTTGATCGCGCAGCGTGATGTCTGGATCGCCGTAGCGCTGGCTGCCCAGTTCACGCGCCAGTACGTAATCGGCAAAGCCGCTCACCAGTTCGCGACCGTTGGGGGCGCGGAAGCCGACGGAATAGTTCAGTGCGTTCTCCAGCGCGTAGCCTTCATGCGGGAAACCCGGTGGAATGTACAGAATATCACCCGGTTCCATTTCTTCGTCGATGATCGCGTCAAACGGCGCCACCTGGAGCAGGTCGGGGTGGGGACAGTGCTGTTTCATGGGCACTTTTTCACCCACGCGCCAGCGGCGACGGCCGGTGCCCTGAATGATAAACACGTCGTATTGATCGAGGTGTGGTCCCACGCCGCCGCCGGGTACCGAGAAGGAGATCATCAGGTCGTCCATACGCCAGTCGGGCAGTTGACGGAACGGGCGCATCAAGGCGCTGGAAGGCTCGTGCCAGTGGTCGACCGCCTGTACCAGCAGCGACCAGTTGTTTTCGCCCAGATGGTCATAACTTTCGAATGGCCCGTGTGCCACCTGCCAGCGTCCGTCCTGATGGCTGACCAAACGGCTATCCACTTCGTTTTCCATTGCCAGCCCAGCCAGCTCATCCGGGGAGATCGGATCGATAAAGTTTTTGAAGCCGCGCTTCAGAATTACCGGACGCTTTTGCCAATAACGTTGCAAAAAGTCGTTCCAGTCCAAATCTAATTGATAATCCATAGTCTATTCCAGGATAGAGGAGTGAGCGTGACAGGGATTATAACGGAAGTCAGGCCCGTTGGATCGGGGCCTGAGCAACAGAATTCACTCGTTGTGGTGGGAATCGTGCTGGCGAGCGAAGGTGACCATCATGCGCGCGCCGCCGAGTGGACTGTCGCTGATGGTAATACTGCCGTCGTATTGTTCAATGATTTCCGCCGCCACGGACAGCCCAAGGCCCTGGCCGGGACGCAGGGTATCAACGCGCTGACCACGTTGGAATATCAGACTGCGTTTGCTTTCCGGAATGCCAGGGCCGTCGTCGTCGATAACGAGGGTGAGATTTTTGTCAGAGTGGAGTGAAGTGATCTCGACAAATTCGAGGCAGTATTTGCAGGCATTTTCCAGTATGTTGCCCATCACTTCCATAAAGTCGTTTTTCTCGCCGACAAAGGTGATTTCCGGCGAGATATCCAGCGTGATCGCCACGCCTTTACGTTGATAAACCTTGTTCAGCGCCACCGTCAGGCCGTCGAGCAGTGCGGGTACCGAATGGATTTCGCGCGTCAGCACCGTCTGACCCGAGTTGATGCTGGCGCGGTGCAGATAGTAGCCGATCTGTTGTGAAATACGGCTGATTTGCTCCAGCATGATGGGTTCGGCTTCTTCGATGGTGGTTTGCTTGCCGGAGCGCAGTGAACGCAACGTGGTCTGCAAGACCGCCAACGGCGTTTTCAGGCTATGGGTAAGATCGGACAGGGTGGTGCGGTACTTGGTATAGCGCTGGCGCTCGTTACGCACCAGAATGTTCAGGTTGCGTACCAGACCGCGCAGTTCGCTGGGTGGGTTTTCATCCAACTGTTCGCGCGCACCGTTTTCCAGTTCGCTGACCTGATTGATCAGCGCTTTAATCGGCCGCAGGCTCCAATAGGCTGCCAGCCACAGCAACGGCACCACCAGCAGCAGGTTGGCCAATAGTACGTAGCTGAACCATTCCCATACCACGTCAGAGCGTTGCAGTTCCTGTGGGATGGAATCCACCACCACGATGGTCAGTGCGGGCAGCCGTGCGGTTGCCGCGTATTTATTGACCGCTACCGAGTGCGTCAGCGCGTTCTGATCGGTATCGTCATAACGTTTCAGCTGATCCTGGGCTTTGGGGTTATCGCCGAGCACTTCGCTACTGACGTGCGTATCGGTGTCAATTTCATAAAACCCCGCTTCCTTCAGCCAGTCGCGCTGGATCAGTTTTTCCAGTTCCGGCACCTGGCGCTGGCTCCACAGCAGTTTGCCCTGTTCATCATAGATGAACACCAGCGTCGGCGAATTGATGTCGATATCCGGCGGTATGGCGATGGTCAGCTTTTGATCTTTCCACTGCGCCAGGCTGAAGAATAAATTGCTCTCGCCGCGCAGCAGGCGGAAAGCGGTCTTGTCGAAACTGACGATATAGCCGACCACCGCCACCAGGCCATAGGACAGCGACAGCGCCAGAATGACTCCGGCGGTTGCCATCAGGAAACGCGCGCGTAGCGAGAACGGTTTTTTATCCTTGTTGAACATTATGCTCACTTGGTATCGAAACGATAACCCTGACCGCGCACCGTAGTGATGACTTCCTGCGGATATTCAGCCTGTAATTTTTTGCGCAGACGCCCCATCAGTACGTCGATGGTATGGCTTTCGCGCAGCTCGGCGTCTGGATACAGTTGCAGCATCAGTGAATCTTTGCTGACCACTTTGCCGGCGTTGCGGATCAGCGTTTCGATGATGGTGTATTCGAACGCGGTCAGCTTGATCGGCCGATCGTTGACGCTCAGCTCACGCCGCGACAGATCGATCTGGAACGGCGGCAGCACGATCACCTGCGACGCCAGGCCGCTGTTGCGGCGCATCAGCGCCTGCATGCGGGCGATGACTTCTTCCAGATGAAAGGGTTTGGTGACGTAGTCGTCGGCGCCGGCTTCCAGCACTGCGACCTTGTCCTGCCAGCTTTCACGGGCGGTGAGTACCAGGATCGGCAGTTTCACCTGATGTGCGCGCCAGCGGCGGATCAGGCTCATGCCGTCTTCGCCGGGCAGGCCGAGGTCGACAATCGCAATGTCCGGCGCATGTTCCTGCAGAAAGTAATCCGCTTCTTTGGCATCTTCGGCGGCGTCAACCTGGTGACCCATTTCGCGCATTTGTACAGAAAGGTGATGGCGCAGCAGACCGTTATCTTCAACAACCAATACTCGCATAGAGCAGACTCCTGTTTACGCGCGGGTGAAGCTCCGTCGCCTAAATTATAAAGGTATCACGCATTTAAGCATGCTTTTACTGCCTGATTATCCGCAATAACCGATAAACGCTTGATAAACAGCCCGGACGTGAAGATAAACCAAACTTAAACAACGGTCGACTGCATGAAATGTGAGCAAGATCGTTGCAAAAAAACAAAGGTATTATTAAGGTATTGTATAGGTATCTTATTGATGCCAACACCAGGGTATTTCACCGCCGACCCGCTTGCATGCGGCCAGGCCAGTTAGCCAGTAAGGATATAATAATGAAACGTCCTCACCTGAAGCTGTCTGTCATGATGTTTATCGAGTGGTTCATCTGGGGCGCATGGTTCGTCCCGCTATGGCAATACCTCAACAAATTGGGCTTTACGCCAGGTGAAATCGCCTGGTCCTACAGCAGCACGGCGATTGCGGCGATCCTTTCGCCGGTGCTGGTCGGGGTGATTGCCGACCGCTATTTCGCTGCGCAGAAAGTGCTGGGTTGGTTGCACCTGGCCGGCGGTATTCTGATGTTCATCATCGCCTGGCAGACCGAGTTTTCTCGCTTCTTCCCGTTGCTGGTGGTGTATGCCATTACCTATATGCCTACCGTGGCGCTAACCAACAGTATCGCCTTCGCCAATATTGGCGATGCCGAGAAGGAGTTTCCGCGCATTCGCGTGCTGGGCACCCTCGGCTGGATTGCCTCCGGTCTGGTGATCGGCTTTTTGCTGCCGCCGCTGCTGGGCATGGGCAATATCTCCGACACCAATCAGCCACTGATCATTACCGGTATCGCCGCTATCTGCCTCGGGTTGTACAGTTTCCTGCTGCCGAATACGCCGGCACGCGGCACCGGGCCGGTGGATGTCAAAGCGCTGCTGGGGCTGAATGCGCTGGGATTGTTGAAAGATCGCTCGTTCGCCACCTTTGCGCTGTGCTCGTTTCTGTTTTGCATGCCATTGGCGTTTTATTACCAGTTTGCCAATGGCTATCTGACCCAGGTCGGATTGCCCGATGCCACCGGCTGGATGACGCTGGGACAGGTATCCGAAATTTTCGCCATGCTGGCCTTGCCGCTGCTGCTTAAACGCTACGGCATTAAAAAGGTGCTGATGCTGGGGTTCGTTACCGCCGCGATCCGCTACCTGTTCTTTATCTATGGCGGCACCGCTGACGTTTGGGCATACAGCATGCTGTTCCTCGGCATCTTGTTACACGGCGTCAGCTACGATTTCTATTTCGTCACCGGCTACATCTATGTGGATAAAAAGGCACCGGCGCATATGCGTACCGCGGCGCAGGGGTTGATCACGCTGATCTGCCAGGGGCTGGGCAGTTTTATCGGCAACTGGCTAGGAGGGCAGGCGATGACCACCTTTGCGCTGCAACAACCGCGTGACGGCATGACCTTTGACTGGTTTGCGGTGTGGGGTGTGGGAGCGGCGATGGTGGTGGCGGTGATGCTGCTGTTCCTGCTGTTTTTCCGCGAGCGCAACCACAGCATCACGCCGATCAATGTGACTCAGCCTTAAACCACCGGCCGGGCCTGATGCCCGGCGATGACAACGATTCAGGAGCAACAACCAATGAAGCCATTAACCCCGCAACAACGCGTCGTAGGCGCGCTTTATGGACAGATGTTGGGCGACGCGCTCGGCATGCCGTCAGAGCTGTGGCCGCGTGAACGGGTAAAGCAGCATTTTGGCTGGATTGACCGTTTTCTTGATGGTCCGGCGGAAAATAGCGCCGCCTGCTATTTCCGTGCGGCGCAATATACCGACGACACCTCAATGGCGTTGGCGCTGGCCGACGCGCTGATCGAGGCTGACGGCGAGGTCGTGCCGGAACTGATTGCCCGCAACGTGATCCGCTGGGTCGACGATTTTGACGCATTCAATAAAAACATTCTCGGCCCCAGTTCCAAACTGGCATTAGGCGCGCAGAAAAAGGGCACGCCGATTAGCGAACTGGATAACAACGGCGTCACCAATGGCGCGGCGATGCGGATTTCACCGCTTGGCTGCGTGTTGCCTTCTGCACCGCTGGACGATTTCTGCCAGCAGGTATGGTTGGCCTCCAGTCCGACGCATAAATCGGACATTGCCGTTGCTGGTGCGGTGGTGATTGCCTGGGCGATAGCCAAAGCGGTCGAGGGCGTCAGTTGGGCGGAGATTCGCCTGGCATTGCCGGGGGTTGCGGATTATGCCCAGCGCCGCCACAGCACCACCTTCAGCGCTTCGCTGGCGGCACGTGTTGAACTGGCCTTGCAGGTGGTTGATAGCTCGACCGGCACCGAGCAGGCGTCCGAGCGCATTTATCAATTGGTCGGCGCCGGCGTCAGTACCATCGAGTCGGTGCCGGCGGCGCTGGCGATGGTGGCCTTGGCGGATACCGATCCCAACCAGTGTGCGATTCTCTGCGCCAATCTGGGTGGCGACACTGATACCATTGGCGCGATGGCCACCGCCATTTGCGGTGCGCTGAACGGCATTGACGCCTTTGATCAACGCCTGTTGGCGCAATTGAAGCAGGTCAATACGCTGGATATTCCCGCTTATGCACAGGCGTTGCTGCGGCTGCGGCAAGCTCGGCAGGAGGGCCAATGAACAGGGCACGGCACGATTTACTGTTAACGCTGACGCAGGGCGGTTGGCATCAGCAATCGCCGGTGACGCTGATCGGTGCAGCGGTGATGGACATGGTGGTCAGCGCCGAGGCGCTGCCGCAGCGGGGTGGCGATGTTGCCGCGCAGATGCAGGGGTTCCATCTCGGCGGCTGCGCGTTAAACATTGCCGTAGCGCTGAAGCAACTGGGCATTGTCAGCCGTAATCTGCTGCCGCTGGGCGAGGGCATGTGGGCCGATCGACTGCGTGGCGAAATGGCGCAGCGCGGGGTGCACTCCGATCTGGCGGTGGGCGGCGAGGATAACGGTTGGTGCATGGCACTGGTGGAGCCGGACGGCGAGCGTACGTTCATTTCCATCGACGGTATAGAAAACCGTTGGCAAACGGCGTGGCTGCAGGACGCGGCGCCGCAAGGTGGGCTGGTATACCTTTCCGGCTATCAGTTGGGATCGGGGGGCGGCGCGGTACTGCTGCAGTGGATGCAGCAACTGCCTGCCACGGTGCGGGTGGTGCTGGATATTGGCCCGCGCATCGATGTGATGCCGGACGATTTGCTGCAACGTCTGATTCGTCCCGGCGTGCTGTTGACGCTAAACCAGCGCGAAGCGCAACTGTTGGGGATGGGCGAGGATATTGAAGGCTTCTGTCGGCAGCTGTGGCAACGTACCGGGCAATGGGTGGTGGTGCGTTTTGGTGACCAAGGCGGGTACTATTACGCCGAGCCGGGCGAATGCGGCTGGGTAGCGGCCAGGGCGGTGACGGTGGCCGACAGCATTGGCGCTGGCGACAGTCATACTGCCGGTTTGCTGGCCGGGTTGGCATTGGGGCTGACACCGCAGCAAACCATGCTGCTGGCCAACAGCATTGCCGGTTATGTGGTTTCACGCCCTGGCGGAGATTGCGCGCCGACGCTGGCGCAACTGCTGGCCAGCGAAGCCGGTTAATCCTCGCTGATAAACTCGTACATGTCGCTGCGGCAAAAGCTCTCGCTGTATTCTATCGGTTTCTTCTGCCGATCAAACAGCGTTTGCTTGATGATCAGCAGCGGCATGGGATCTTTCAATTGCAGGGTGCGCTGGGTTTCTTCATCGGTCATTGCCGCGCTGACCTGGCTGCGCAGCGACCCCATTTCGACGTTGTTGAGGCGGAAATAGTCATACAGCGACAGGCCGATATCTTCAACGTTGGCGATAGCCTCCGCCACCACATAAGACACCGCCAGCGACATCGGTTTCCCGTCGATAAAGTGAATGCGTTTGAGTTTATAAACGGCGGTATTTTCTGCCAGCGCCAGCTTTGCCGCCAGTTGGCTATCGGCAACCACGCGTTCGCGGCTGATCCACACCGTATCGGGCCGTCGCCCTTGCAGCATGACCTCGCGTGAAAAGCCTTTTACATCCGCCAGCGAATAGGCCAGCTTGGCCTGTGGCGAGGTTTGGCGAATAAAAGTGCCATAACCGCGTGAACGGCCAATAATGCCGTCCTCCTCCAGACAGGCCAGCGCCTTGCGCACGGTAATGCGTGAAATGCCCAGCCGATCGGTGAAATGACGCTCGCTGGGTAAGAAGTCCCCTTCGCTCAGCACACCCTGTTCGATCGCCTGGCGTATTGACGCGTTAAAACGCAGATAGAGCGGCATGGCACCCGCGCTGCTCAGATCCTGCTGTAGTTTATCCAGCAGACGCTGGTTGGTTTCCATGCTCATAACCGGCCGAAATCCTGTTGCCTCAATACGATATGTCTTATTTAAGGTGATTTTACCCCGTGGCGCAACAGCCAGCGTGAGTGAAATCTGGCGAGAATCCGCGCAAAACGGTGGCGGCACTGGTAAGTTGATGCGCATGACGGGAAAATGCTCCTAACAGATTGATGCTGCGCCGGTATTCACCTGCGCTTTGAGACCGATTACATGAAGCAGAATGAGCATGCCACGCTGGGCTCCGCCAACGAGATCGAACTCGCTACGGCAAAGATTAAACCGCTGCTCACACGCCTGCGTCGGCAGCGAATGACCTTGAAAGCGGCGTTGCACCTGGCTATCAGGCAATTGGTAACCGCAGGCGAACTGAAAACGCTGAGCCGGCTGCCCCCCAGCCGCCGACTGGCCAGCGCACTGGGCATATCGCGCGATACGGTCGAACTGACCTACGCCCAGTTAGAGGCCGAAGGGTATCTGGCTCGAACGGTTGGGCGCGGCAGTTTTGTCAGCTACCGCAACAGCCCGCTGATTGGCCGTGAGCTATTGGCCGCCGACGCCACCGCTCAGGCTAGCCTGACTGAACAGGCGTTAAGCGCCAGCGGGCGCGTGTTGCTGGTTAGTGGCTATACGCCACATGCCGGCCTCGTTGGCGCGCTGACCCCGTCGGCGCCGGATCTGCGGCAGTTCCCGATCGACAACTGGTTGCAGTTGGAAAAGTCGGCGGTGCGACATCACACCGAACAGCTTTTGGGCTATGGCGATCCTCAAGGGCTAGTGGCGTTACGTAGCGAAATTGTCGACTACCTGCGGCGGGAGCGGGGGGTAAAAGCCACCGCGGAACAGGTGGTGATCGTCAGCAGTTCGCAGCAGGCGCTGTCGTTGTGTACCCAGGTGTTGTTCAACGCCGGTGACGCGGTGTTCGTTGAGGAACCGGGCTATCAGGGAGCAAAAAAGCTGGTGTGCGCTGCCGGTCTGCGTGCTATCCCGATTGAGGTGGACCCGCGGGGGATCAACGTCGACCAACTGGTGGCAACCCGGCCGAGTGGTCGAGGTGTGTATGTTACCCCTTCGCACCACTACCCGTTGGGGCACTCGCTGGATATCGATCGTCGATTAGGCTTGCTGGCATGGGCGCGCCAGGAAAATGCCTGGATCATCGAAGATGACTACGATTCCGAATTTACCTACCACGGCATGCCGACGGCTTCGTTGCAGGGGCTGGATCAGCATCAGCGTACCCTGTATATCGGCACCTTCAGCAAGACCCTGTTTCCGGGTTTACGGCTGGGTTTTATCATTGTGCCGCCCTCCTTGATTATTCCGATGGTGGCAGCCAAGCAACTTCAGGACGGCTGTACCGCGACGCTGTCGCAGGCGACGCTGTATGCCTTTTTACGATCGGATGGTTATACCGAGCATTTAAGAAACATGCGCCTGCTGTACAAAGCCCGCCTGGACATTTTATTTGCCGCGGTCAATCAATACCTCGCGGCGTGGACACGGCCGCATTTGCCGCAAGGGGGGTTACAGCTGGTCTGCCCGCTGGTCGACGCGGCAACCGAGCGCAGGCTGGTGGCCGCCGGTGCCGAACAGGGGATCCGGCTGTACGGCCTGGCGGATTTTTATACCGACACCCCCGGGCAGGGCGCATTGGTGCTGGGTTTTGCCGCCTATACGCCGAGCGAAATCGTGCAATTTATCAAACGACTGGCACAGATATTTGCCGCCCTGCCTATGCCGAAGAACCGCTAAAATTGGTCTGCCCGCCGTGATGGATTGGTCGGTACTCTGCGCCTGGCCGCCGGTGTACTCTGCGCTTATTCAACAGACGTTGTGTAACTGGAGTGACAATGAGTTCAATAGATCGGGCAGTACAAATACGCAGAGTTCACCATGACGATCGGGCGCAGTGGCTGGCTTTATGGCAAGGCTATCTGCATTTCTATCGTGCAGAGGTAAGCGACAGCGTCAGCGAAGAGACATTTGTCCGCCTGACCCGCGAGGAGGCGGTTTATGGCCTGGTGGCGCAGGATCGGGACGGCAGATTATTGGGGTTGATGAATCTGATCTTCCACCCGTCGACCTGGAGTTCACAGGGATATTGCTATATCGAAGATTTGTATGTTTCACCCGCTGCGCGTGGACAAAAAGTGTCTGAACAGCTGTTCGAACAGGCTTATCGATTAGCGGATCAGCGTCAGTGCGACCGCGTTTACTGGATGACCCAGGAATATAACGCGCCGGCGCGCTCGCTGTACGACAAAGTGGGCAATCGCAGTTCATTCGTGGTTTATAACCGCTAACGACTGAGGAAGAGATACGGATGGCAATCAATCATTATGGCCAGCCGATAGGCGAAGCGCTAACCGACTGGCAAGCCGTGAACAGGCCTGACGCGCTGGCACTAAACGGGACTTTTTGCCGATTGGTGGCGCTGGATGCGCCGCGTGACTACCGCGGACTATTCGATGCTTATCAACGGGCGGCGGATGACCGTGACTGGACCTATTTACCGGCGGAGCGGCCGGACAGCCTGCAAGCGATGCTGCAGCATTTGCAGGCGCTGCAAGCGGATCCGTCACTGGTGTCTTATACGGTATGCGATCCCGTCAGCGGCGAACCGCTGGGTACGGTGGCATTGATGCGCATCGATCCCGCCAACGGCGTGCTGGAAATTGGTCATGTCAATTGGTCACCGGCGATGAAACAGCGCCCCAGCGCCAGCGAAGCCATTTTCCTGCTGCTGCGCTACGCCTTCAATCAGCTAGGTTATCGACGCTGCGAATGGAAATGCGACAGTCTTAACGCGCCGTCGCGACGGGCGGCACTGCGCTTTGGTTTTGTCTATGAAGGGCAGTTTAAATGTGCGATCGTGATTAAAGGGCGCAACCGTGATACCGACTGGTTTGCCATCACGCGCGACCGCTGGCCAACCATCGAGCGTGGGTTTGCACGCTGGCTGGCGGCGGATAATTTTACCCCAGACGGGCAGCAGAAAACGCGGTTGCAGGCCTTGTTCGATTAACTCGCCAGCATCCGTCTTGTACCACCGCTAGCCGGCAGCAAGGCGATGGCGAACATAAAAAAAGCGACCCGCTGAGGTCGCTTTTGGCTGTCTGCGAACGGCTTACTTCAGTTCATCAACCATGGTGGTGGCGCGACCAATGTAATTGGCCGGCGTCATGGCCTTCAGACGGGTTTTTTCTTCTTCCGGCAGTTCCAGGCCGTCGATGAATGCCTGCATGCCGGCGGCATCAACGCGTTTGCCACGCGTCAATTCCTTCAGTTTTTCATAAGGTTTTTCAATGCCGTAACGGCGCATAACGGTCTGGATCGGCTCGGCCAGCACTTCCCAGTTGTGATCCAGTTCATCCAGCAGATGTGCCTGGTTTACTTCCAGTTTGCTGATGCCTTTCATGGTCGCCTGATAGGCGATCAACGCATAGCCCAGGCCGACGCCCAGGTTGCGCAGCACGGTGGAGTCGGTCAGGTCACGCTGCCAGCGCGAAACCGGCAATTTGCTTGCCAGGTGCCCCATCACGGCATTAGCCAGACCCAGGTTGCCTTCGGAGTTTTCGAAGTCGATGGGGTTAACCTTGTGCGGCATGGTGGAGGAACCGATTTCGCCGGCAATGGTTTTTTGCTTGAAGTGATTCAGAGCAATGTAACCCCAGATGTCGCGGTCGAAGTCGATCAGAATGGTGTTGAAGCGCGCGACGCAATCAAACAGCTCGGCAATATAGTCATGCGGTTCAATCTGCGTGGTGTATGGGTTCCAGGTAATGCCCAGCGAAGTGACGAACTCTTCGCTGAAACGGTGCCAGTCCACTTCTGGATAGGCCACGATGTGTGCATTGTAGTTGCCGACCGCGCCGTTGATTTTGCCGAGGATCTCGACCTGTTCCAACTGACGGAACTGGCGGTCCATGCGGTAGGCGACGTTGGCCAGTTCTTTACCGACGGTGGACGGCGTAGCCGGCTGACCGTGGGTACGGGACAGCAATGGAATGTCGCGATATTCCTGTGCCAGACCTTTGATCGCGTCGATGATCTTGCGCCAGAACGGCAGCACCACGTCCTGACGTGCGGTGTTGAGCATCAGCGCGTGGGACAGGTTGTTGATGTCTTCCGAGGTACAGGCGAAGTGAATGAATTCGGAGACTGCGTGCAGCGCAGGCACTGCCGCTACCTTTTCCTTCAGGAAATACTCTACCGCCTTCACATCGTGATTGGTGGTGCGTTCGATAGTCTTGATGCGCTGCGCGTCTTCTTCGCTGAATTCGGCGACGATCTGGTCGAGGTAAGCGTTTGCGTCGGCGTCAAAAGCGGGAACTTCCTTGATTTCTGCGCAGGCTGCCAGTTTTTGCAGCCAACGTACTTCAACCTGTACGCGGAATTTCAGCAAGCCGAATTCGCTGAAAATAGTGCGCAGTGCGCTGACTTTATCACCGTAGCGTCCGTCAACGGGTGAAACGGCGGTCAGTGAGGATAATTCCATCGGTAGCAACTCCTGGGATCGATTAACAATGAGCAACGATATTTTGCGCCTGTTTGAACAGACGATTACGAGAAAACATTAATTGCAGACGGCTGCCGCCAACCTGCTGCCACAGTACCGCGGCGCGAATGCCGGCCAGCAGCGTGGCGCGAACCTTGGCCTGCACCTGGGTATTTTGCAAAATGGCCGGTGAACCCGTGACCTGGATGCGCGGCCCCAGCGGGCTGACCACGTCGACATAAATGCCGGCCAGGGCGCTGACAATGGTTTCGGATTCCAAATCAAAATGCGCCAGTTGGCGTTCCAATTGATCGAGACGTTCGCCCAGCGTGTTCATGGCCTGCTTATTGGCGTTGAGTTTGCGCTCAAGCACCATCAGGCTGATGGTGTAGCGCGTCAGTTCCGCGCCAGGGCCTTTATTATTGGCATTCAGCACGCCCATCAGCGTTTCAAGGCCAACCTTCAGGTTACACTCTTCACCGCCGAATACTGCCAGGGTTGAGGACGGATTCATTTGCAACAGACTGTTCAGCGAGGTATGCAACGCGTCGCGGTCACACTGGCCTTCATGCGCCAACTGTTGCACCAGACGCGCGGCCTGGCTGATCCCGGCCATCGCCAGCGTAATGTCATAATAATTCTTCGCCACGAATACTCCTGTAAACGCTGTTAACGGTACATGGCTTACGGCTAAAGGGTTTTGTGTATCGGGAAACGACGTCGCGGGCTCGGGGCCACAATGGCTGGCCGCAGCAGTCACAACGATGACAACGAATGTCACGGATCATGCCACAAAACGTCGGTTAAACCCAGTGCCAAAACGCAGGCTGCGATGCATCGACGTCCGGGGGCGAAAGGGTGGTTGAATAGTAGGCAAAACAGGTGCCATTCGGCACCCGTTGACGGGATAATTACGCTTGAGGCAGCGGCAGGCGCTGTTCGATGATGCCGCCGCCCAGGCAGATTTCACCCTGGTAAAACACCGCAGACTGGCCCGGGGTGACCGCGGCGACCGGCTCGTCGAAACGTACCTCGATACGCTCGGCGTCGATCGGCGTTACGGTGCATGCCAGATCCTGCTGACGATAGCGGGTTTTTACCGTGCAACGCAGCGGTGCGGTTAACGGCTGGCGATCGACCCAGTGCAGTTGTTGGGCAATCAGTCCCACCGACATCAGACGAGGG
Source organism: Serratia odorifera (assembly GCF_041448735.1). NCBI lineage: Bacteria > Pseudomonadati > Pseudomonadota > Gammaproteobacteria > Enterobacterales > Yersiniaceae > Serratia > Serratia odorifera. The sequence continues at coordinate 654,319 of NZ_JBGMUT010000001.1, forward strand.
TGGTCGTGGCCCTGGGCGACGACCAACTGATTATTGGCAACGTCTTTATCCACGACGTACCACGGATCTTCGCTGCTGTCTTTCATGCCACCAATGCCCAACCCCTTGCGCTGACCGAGGGTGTGATACATCAAACCCTGATGTTCACCGATGGTTTGACCGTCGACGGTGACGATCGGGCCTGGTTGCGCCGGCAGATAGCGGCCGAGGAAGTCGCGGAATTTACGCTCGCCGATAAAGCAGATGCCGGTGGAGTCTTTTTTCTTGGCGGTGACCAGTTCCAGCTGTTCGGCAATACGCCGCACTTGCGGTTTTTCCAGCTCGCCCACCGGGAACAGGCTTTGCGCGACCTGCTCGTGGCTAAGGGTATACAGGAAGTAGCTCTGATCTTTATTGCCGTCGACGCCGCGCAGCAGGCGGCTTTTGCCGTCAACGTCCTGGCGGCGCACATAGTGACCGGTGGCGATAAAATCGGCCCCCAGATCTTCGGCGGCAAACTCCAGGAACGCTTTGAACTTGATTTCCTTATTGCACAGGATATCCGGGTTTGGCGTGCGACCGGCCTTGTACTCTTCCAGGAACAGTTCGAATACATTGTCCCAGTATTCAGCCGCAAAGTTTACCGTGTGCAGCTCAATGCCGAGCTTGTCGCACACCGCTTGCGCGTCGGCCAGGTCTGTCGCGGCGGAGCAGTATTCTTCGTCATCGTCCTCTTCCCAGTTCTTCATAAACAGCCCAGCGACCTGATAGCCCTGTTGCTGTAACAGATAGGCAGTAACGGAAGAGTCGACGCCGCCGGACATACCGACGATTACTTTTTTCTGGCTGTTGTCTGACATGGGGATCTCACGAACTTGAACACGAACCGTGCTGGTAAAAAACAAGCGCAGGATTTTACCACGATGCTGCCCGGCGCGCACGGCACATATTGTGCGCTAGAACGGCCAGTTAAAACTGCCGACCAGCGACAGCGGGTAGCGTTCCGGTTGCAGGTAACAGCGCAGGCTTTCCGCTACCAGCGGCGAACGCAGGTTGGGCGCGGTTAAAATCTGCTCGGCGCTCAGCCAATGGCAACGGTCGATGTCGGCATCGTGCGGTTCGGTTGGCAGCGTTTGCGCCAGTTCAATGGCAAAGCAAAAACGCAGAAACGGCGTACGGTCCGGGGCGATCCATTGATGCAGTTTAAGGAATGACTGCGGTGCAGCGCGGATGCCGGTTTCCTCCCACAGTTCGCGTTCAGCCGCCTGGATCAGCGTTTCATCGGCTTCCAGGTGGCCAGCCGGCTGGTTCCACAATGCCTTGTTGTTTACCGTTTCTTCAACGATCAGAAACTTGCCGGCGGCATGAACCACGCAGGCGACGGTGACGTGCGGTTTGAACATGACGGCTCCTTACAGCGGTTTATCGATATGCTGATAAATGGCATCCAGTTCGGCGATGCGCGTGGCGTAGCTGTTACTCAGACAGTTGACGTCATTGCCGCAGCGATTGCGCTGCGCCAGCCAACGGGTTTGGTCGTCCTGCATATTGCCACGCATGCCCATGGCAAACAGGCCGCGCAAAAACTGGTATTTGGTGGCCATTTCTACGTCTTTATCGCTCAGCGAGCGGCTGGCGCAGATGGCGCGCTCATCGGTTGCCGTCGCCTGGCGACAGTCGAAACTGGCAGCCTGCGCGCCGGCGACGCACAGTAGCGTAGACAACATCAGCGGAAGGGTTTTTCCCATAGCGGCGACTCCTTGTAGGATTACAGCGACTCGATAAGTTTCCATTCGCCGGGCTGGAGTTCGCCCAGCGCAAGCTCTCCCATACTGTAGCGAATCAAACGCAGAGTCGGAAAGCCGATATGCGCGGTCATGCGCCGTACCTGGCGGTTTCGCCCTTCATACAGGGTTATTTTCAACCAGCGGGTGGGGATGGCCTTCCGCTCGCGGATCGGAGGATGGCGTGGCCACAGCCAGGTCGGCTCGTCCACCAGCTCGACGCCGGCAGGCAGGGTCGGCCCGTCTTTCAGCGTCACCCCGGCACGTAACGGTGCCACATCGTCGTCTTGCGGCGCGCCTTCCACCTGCACGTAATACACCTTGCCGGTGCGTTTGCCCGGCTGGGTCAATTGCGCCTGCAGCTTGCCGTCGTTGGTCAATACCAGCAGGCCTTCGCTGTCGCGATCCAGTCTCCCGGCGGCGTAGACGTCATTGAAAGGGATGAATTCCTTCAGCGTGGCGCGGCCGGCTTCGTCGGTAAACTGCGGTAATACGTCGAACGGTTTGTTGAATAATATCACCCTGCGCGGCCCGTGCATGGCGGGGCGTTTGGCGGGCTTTGGCTGGCTGAATCGTTTAACTTGGTGATTTTTAACAGGGAATTTAGTCATAACGGTTGTGCTGGCAAATGATAGGCGCATTATAGCCGAATCCGTTTCGGATTGGCGCGGGTAGAATATTCGAGTAGTATTGACACGCATCTTACAAAGCATTAACAAAAATTGCGCTTGAAGGAGAGGTTGATGGAAAGCAAAGTAGTTGTTCCGGCAGAAGGTAAAAAGATTACGGTCGATGCCCAGGGTAAACTGGTTGTTCCGCATAACCCGATCATTCCGTTCATCGAAGGCGACGGTATTGGCGTTGACGTAACCCCTGCCATGATTAACGTGGTTGATGCTGCAGTAAAAAAAGCCTACCACGGCGAGCGTAAAATCTCCTGGATGGAAATCTACACCGGTGAAAAATCCACTCACGTTTACGGGAAAGACGTGTGGCTGCCGGATGAAACCCTGGATCTGATCCGTGATTACCGCGTTGCCATCAAGGGCCCACTGACCACGCCAGTCGGCGGCGGTATTCGTTCCCTGAACGTGGCGCTGCGCCAACAGCTCGACCTGTATGTCTGCCTGCGTCCGGTGCGTTACTACCAGGGCACGCCAAGCCCGGTTAAACACCCGGAACTGACCGATATGGTGATCTTCCGCGAAAACGCCGAAGACATCTACGCCGGTATCGAATGGAAAGCGGGCTCTGCCGAAGCAGACAAAGTCATCAAGTTCCTGCGCGACGAAATGGGCGTGAAGAAGATCCGCTTCCCTGAGCAGTGCGGTATCGGCGTCAAGCCGTGCTCGGAAGAAGGCACCAAACGTCTGGTGCGTGCGGCCATCGAATACGCGATCGTCAATGACCGTGATTCCGTGACGCTGGTTCACAAAGGCAACATCATGAAGTTCACCGAAGGTGCCTTCAAGGATTGGGGCTACGAGCTGGCGCGCGAAGAGTTTGGCGGTGAACTGATTGACGGCGGCCCATGGCTGAAGATCAAGAACCCGAACACCGGCAAAGAGATCGTGGTTAAAGACGTGATCGCCGATGCGTTCCTGCAGCAAATCCTGCTGCGTCCGGCAGAATACGACGTGATCGCCTGTATGAACCTGAACGGTGACTACATTTCCGATGCTCTGGCGGCACAGGTTGGCGGTATCGGTATTGCCCCTGGCGCCAACATTGGCGACGAATGCGCACTGTTTGAAGCAACCCACGGCACGGCGCCTAAATATGCCGGTCAGGATAAAGTGAACCCAGGTTCAGTGATCCTGTCTGCTGAAATGATGCTGCGTCACCTGGGCTGGTTCGAAGCGGCTGACCTGATTGTTAAGGGCATGGAAGGCGCCATCGCTGCCAAGACCGTGACCTATGACTTCGAGCGCCTGATGGAAGGCGCTAAGCTGCTGAAATGTTCAGAGTTTGGCGACGCTATCGTTAAACACATGTAATGGTGTTTAAGCGTTAAATGATAACGGGAACCTGATGGTTCCCGATTTTTATTATTCAAACTGCAACGGTTATCAAAACATTATCAAAATAAGTTATCAAAACTTGGCTATTTTGGCATTTTTGAGAGTATCAATTTAAAGGATGATTTCAGTCTAAACCATAAGAATCGGTTAGTCCCGTTCGCAAATTACTTGTTTGCTTAAACAAAACCAGTAACTTCACAAGTCAAGTTTGAAGGGCAGTTTTGAGCGATCAGCGGACGCTGAAAATCTTATGAGGCTGTCGTTTAACAATGAATGTTCCTGGAAGTGCTAAAGCTCAGGAATAAGAAATACATCAAAAATGTTTAGGATATGAAGACAGGACATTTTCAACAGGCCAACATTCATTGGCCTCTCAAATCATTTAGGACACAAGGCTTACAGCTGAGTGATACGCGTATCTGCGATGGTTTCCGCGAAATGTTTCCCAAATAAGTCTGCAGGCGTCTGGAAACCAGGCTTTGCATCTCCCGCCAGCACTCTTCGCGCTGCCTCCGCTGCGGCTATCGCAGTAAAACTATATCCATTAACCGTGTCTAGCAGCATTTGTACTGTCTTTCCTTCAGCGTCTACTATTTCGGCAACAGCCTGGTAACGACTGCTTTCACGCTCTCTTGCTGAAGGGCCTTCGGGTAATGTAGATAAATCCCCTTGTGGAAACCCAATCCCACTAACGTGTACAAATGTAGAGATGTCAGGGATGCCCGTTGTTTTCCAGACAGTGACCAGGTCCGGCAGGGTTACTGGAAAACATTCTCGTGCACCACAGCCAAAATCAAAAGATCTCAGTTCGCCGGGATCCTTTGGCACCAGCTGTCCATTGAGTCTTATGAGACATTCAGGCGATACATTCTCCATCGCGCTCACAGCTGAGCCCCGTGACATTGATCCGGCCACGTTCAGTGCCAGAGAAATGCTTACAGGATACTTTACCCGTTCTGCGGCATGTAATGCGAGGCACCCCAGCATTGCTACCGATCCTCCACATCCCGGTAGCAGCATAACGCCTGCAGCGCTCGCATCCTCATCATAGGCTTCAGCCAGCCTGTAACTGTCCTGTTCTGCGGCAATATCGAGATAGTGAATCTTATTGCGTACCGCTGCGTTTATCAGGGCATCAGCAGTGTACGCAAAAGGCCCTGCGCAGTTGAGCAATACCGTAACATTTGCCAGCGCCTCATCTATTTCAGACGGATTTTCAAGAGAGAAGACTTTGTATGGTAAGTTCAGCTCACTGGCCATAGCGACAAGTTTATCTTCACTGCGGCCTGCAATAGTCACCGGTATGCCCGAATCTAATGCGTGTTGAACAATCATGCTTCCTGTATACCCGGTAGCGCCATAGATCATCATAGTTTTCATATTCATCCTGTGTAACAGTGCACCCGTTATGCTGGTTTAGCATCTGAGTTCATATAGTAAGCGTGTACGGCTTATGGATTGTGTTGCCAGCTTTTATAGACAAACTCAATGCTATATCCGTCTGGGTCTCTGACTTGGGCTGCGTAATAACGGGGGTCATAATGCTTCTGTGCTCCCGGTGGGTGAATTTCGGTTGCACCAGCAGCAAGAGCTTCAGCATGCGCCGCGTTAACCATGGACTCCGATTCTGCGATGAAACCTACATGGACAGCATCAGCGCAAACAGTCCCCTGCCTGAGCCAGAAAAATATCCGGCCATTTGCACCGAATCCTTTGAGGTTAGGGTGTCTGTGAGGCCCCTGCGCACCGTCATAGTCATGGCGGTTTACGATGCCAAGAACAGGCAGTACGCGCTCATAAAATGCGATTGAACGTACAGGGTCACTGACTGAGATAAAAATATGATCAAGCAAAATAATTTCCTTTATCAGACGTTATAACCACCCGCAACCTCGATTGACTGCGCATTGATCCAGCCCCCATCGTCCGTCAGCAAAGAGGCAATCACCCGAGCGACTTCATGAGGCTCACCAACGCGCCCCAGCGCAGTTTGTGAAGCGAGCAGAGATTCAAATTCGTCATTAAGCCCACCGCCAAGTTCAGTGCGGATGGGGCCAGGTGATATTGCATTCACTCTAATCCCGCGTTCGCCAAATTCCTTCGCCATATAGCGACTCAGGACTTCAAGCCCCCCCTTAAATGCTGCGTAAGGGGCGACACCAGCGGTGGCGACACGCGTGGTAGCGCTTGTGATATTGACAATGCATGAGTCTCTGCGCAGAAGAGGCAGCAGCTTCTGTGTCAGAAAGAATGGCCCCTTGAGATGCACATTCATCAAGCCATTAAATTGCTCCTCAGTTACGGCTTCAATGGGGTTAAAGAGTCCGTAGCCGGCGTTATTAACGAGGCCATCAAGACCTGTTGTATTCCATTGTGCTTTCATCACCCGCTCAAGTGTAGCTCGGAACTCATCAAAACTACCGACGTCGCCAACATTCAGCTTCATAGCAATGGCTTTACCACCGGAGGCTTGGATGCTCTTGACAACAGATTGCGCTGATTCAGCCTGGTTGTTCCACGTCAGAATGACGCCAAATCCACGCCTTGCACACTCGATCGCTGTGCTGGCACCAATTCCCCTGCTGCCCCCGGTAATCAGAACGTGTTTCATGATTGCTCCTGTAAGTGAAAGAATACGCTACACAGGTTACGCACCGGGATTATCGCTGGCTTATGCGATCCTCTTTGATTGTTGCCCGATTCTGCTTTTATGTTGTTGTCGGTAACGGGGACGTGTTATCAATCGCTGATGGAAAATAAATTACGCGAACTACGAGAACTGGCATCCGGGGCCGTAAATCAGCGGACAGAGACGGGAATTCCCCGGGTAGCAATGGTGCAGGGAGAAATTCCTGAGCACAGACTTTCTGCTGTTTATGAGCCTATGATTAATCTGATCCTGACAGGTTCAAAAAGCATGACTGTCGGCGGAAGGACATTAAACTACAATCCAGCTACTTATTTTGTCATGTCAGTAGACTTACCCGCAGTAGGAAATGTGTTCCCTGATAACGTTACCAATGCACCTTATCTGGCTGTCAGCCTGACGCCCAAGCCTGAAATTATTGCCGATCTGCTGGACAAGATTCCCAGCACTGGTGACGCTTATCTCTATCATTCAGGATTTTCAGTAGCGCCAGTCACCCGGGAATTACTGGATGCATGGATTAGAATGCTTACCCTTATCAGAAAGCCTGATGAAATTTCCGCTCTGGCTCCGGCGTATGAACGGGAAATTCTTTTTCGTGTACTACAGGGCCCTCTTGGATGGATGCTAAGGGAGATCGCAACGCCTGAAACCCACCTTGCAAGGATTTACAAGGTGATCAGCTGGATTAAGACAAACTACACACAAGCCATACGTGTAGAGGATCTGGCTGAAATGGCAGCGCTTAGCGTGTCCGCTTTTCACCGCCACTTCCGAGCCATAACTGCCCTAAGTCCCGTGCAATACCAGAAACAAATTCGCCTAATGCATGCCCGGCTTAAGCTCGCCACATCGGGCGAAAATATTATGAATGTCGCGCTATCGGTGGGCTATCAAAGCCACACTCAGTTTAGTCGGGAATACGCAAGACAATTTGGATTACCGCCCTCAGCTGATTTGAAAAAAATCTCCCTCTGCCATGCCCGCAATTAGCGAAATGTGAAGATTGCCTGCCAGAATTTTATTCGGTTGTCCTGGCATCAAACGCAGCCTGAGCAAGTGTCACGTCAGAACTGTACTCAATGGTCCAGTTAAATAGCGCCTGAAAGGGCGCTTCCAGAGTGCGTCCCAGGGGGGTAATGCTGTATTCAACTGCAATCTGAGACGATGGAATGACGCGACGGGCAATTATGCCGTTTCGTTCAAGACGGCGTAAGCATTGAGTCAGTGACTTCTGGGTAATTCCATCCATGCACCGCTTTATCTCGTTAAACCGCAATGGCTTGCTGCACAGAGCAAAAAGGATTGAGACAGACCACTTGTCAGTTATTTGATCCAGTAATAACCGACCTGAAGCCTTGTCCTCGCATGAATGACCGGAGGAATACTCCGGACTGTGCGCCTGCCTGTTGTCTGCTGACATACAGTTTACCTCCGTATACCTGGGTGAAAAAAGGTGCCTAATTGACACCAAGTATCTACAGTATACCATTTGAATTACCAATCATAAGGAGCAAATTATGTCAGTATCACTCAGTGAAAATGTTGCAAACAATCTTGCTATCGTCGATTCGCTTTACCGATATGCGGCAGGAATTGATCTCAAAGACCCGGAGTTAATTAAAGGGGTCTTTACTGAAGATGCGGTGTCTGACTTCCGCCCTGCGGGAGCTAAAGCGGGTTTTGAATATCCTGTCCTGGAGGGTAAAGAAACGATAGCTGATGCATTGCTGAATTCGCTTAAGCCGATTGTCACCACTCATTCAGTGACGAACCCACGTGTAACTATCGATGGAGATAAAGCATATCTGGAGGCGATTGTGGAAGCACAGCACCTGCCTGAATCCGATCCCTCACGCCACTATCTGATGAAAAATCGTTATGACGTTGAACTTTTAAAGCAACAAGACGGCTGGTTCATATGCCGGGTCACAGTTGATAATGTCTGGAGGACTGGTGACCCGACAGTGCTGGCAGGAGTGTAAGGTTTACCAGAACATTGGATAACCAGAATTTCTGAGATATGCAAATGTACTGAACTCTATATTGTATGTGCCTTATCTTAAAACAATGGTGGATGAAGGAGCATTAATTCATCCATCGTTAAAAGATAAGAAGGATGTTTCATATTCCAGGTTAATGACACCATCAGGGCCACTTCAATAGATTTTGATATCTATATAATCATTCTGATGTCCGCTTTTGGCACAAACCAGACCTACTGACGGACAGGTGATTATTTCCCTGAACCAGCTGTCAGCAGGTAATCTCTTTTACCCCCGGGGAGAGGGCTTTACGGGGCCTTATCTTGCTGCTGACACTTAGGGGGATATTCTTCAGTTATTTCAGCGAAACCAGGGAACTTAACAACCGTAGCTTGTATCAACGGCAGTCCGTTAAGGAACGATAGAGAAAGTTGTACAGACAATCTGTTGCAGAACCACTTTCTCCTGACTTCCGTAAGATACTCACTTCCAGATCGTTCAGTGGAGGCAGACCTTCATTGACGCCAATAATGCACAGGGATGGCGGTACACTGCACTTAGCCAGACCGGCCACTGCAAGCCCCGCCTGAACAACAGCTACAAGACCAAGCAAGCTGGCACTCGAATAAGCATTCCGGTATGTATAGCCGTTTTCAGATAGAGCACGAATGACATTGGTACGTGCAGCACTCCCGGGAGCAAATAGTGCTACCGGGACAGGATCACTTTTCCAGGCGACATGTGTTGGTGATGCAACCCAGACAAAAGGCTCTTTTCGTATCACTTCAACCGGTTGCTCCTCCACCCGGGTAACAATGGCCAGGTCAATTTTTCCATCCGCAATAGCTTTTGTAAGGGAAAGAGAGGGCTCACATATCAGTTCTACTGTCACCAGGGGATGTTCCGCCGAGAATTGTTCAAGCGCCGGAGGTAATAAAAAAGCGGCATAGTCATCAGGTACCCCCAGGCGAACACAGCCAGTTTCTTCTGGGCGTGTCACACTTGTCCAGGCCTCATCTGACAGTTTTAAAATTTGCCTGGCATGAACCAAGAAATCAGCACCAACGGAGTTGAGGGCAACAGCCTTTGTCCCTCGATGTAAAAGGCGCTTACCGATGGACTGCTCAAGACGTTTGATCTGCATACTCACAGCAGACTGGCTTCTCCCGATACGTTCGCCCGCACGGGAAAAACTGCCCGTTTCGACAACAGCAACAAAGGCACGCAGCAAATCAATATCTAAAAGGTTAGCCATAGTGCTATTAACATAACAAATAGAAGCCATCAAATCTATTCACTGGCTTAATTTAACCACAAAAAATATAGTTGCTTCATTGTTCGTTTTAGAGCCTGGGAAGGGATAGAAAAATGTCTGACAAACAGCTACCTGCGGTTAAACTTGCTGTCGGAATGGCGATGTTAGGAACGGTTGGTGCTTTTGCCGTGGAGTCCGGACTTTCGCCAGTATCGGTAGTGTTCTGGCGCTGCGTTTTTGGCACTCTCTTTCTTGGTTTATGGTGCATCATCAGGGGTTACCTGCCGGACAGGTCTCTTTCCCTTAAACGTCTTACTTATGCCTCACTCGCAGGGCTCTGTATGGTGCTTAGCTGGATAGCTTTTTTTGCCGGATTCACACTTACCTCAATAGCCACAACAACTATTGTCTACCACATACAACCTTTCTTTGTTGTACTGATTAGCGCGGTGTTTCTTAGGGAGCAGATCTCACTTAACCAGGTCCTATGGATAGCAGGAGCATTTACAGGTGTCATTTTGGCTAGTGGGCTTATCGCTCCCTTCAGTGTCATTAATATTCGCTGGGTTCTGGGAGTCGCGCTTACTCTGGTTGCCGCCTTGCTGTACGCGATATCAACAGTAGTGGGGAAAGGACTGGGACAGCAACGGCCCGAAATTACCACATTATGCCAGACGATAGTTGGAATTATTCTGCTAGCCCCTTTTACCGATTCGTTTCGTTCAGTTCCTCCTGAGTCGTGGGGGTGGTTAATTGGCATAGGTATACTGCACACCGGTGTCGCCTACGTCCTGATGTACTCGGCTTATCCAAAGTTAACCACCCCGGTAATTGGAGTGCTGACTTTTATCTACCCACTGGTTGCTATCATTGTAGACTGGGTGTTTTATGGCCATCAACCTGGGGTCATTCAGATGACAGGAATGATACTGATCGCACTATGCACACTTGGTGTAAAACTGGGCTGGTCTTTCCCAGTAGGGCTAAAACGGAAGATAAGTTTATAAGGCCATAGCGACAGATAATCTTCACAGGTTCAGCGTCCGCTCTTGGCACTAAGCTGACGGTCAGATCGAGCCTAGAGCGTAAAGGATATCAAATTAAGTAGAATCTAAAATAACTAACGCAAACAAATTATTGAGGATATCCCATCAGACTAGCAACTGACTTTTATCCACTCCTTTCCTCTGTCATCGTGATAATGGTCAGTCTGAGACTGCGTTTTGTGTCCTAAAAGTATCTGTGTGTTTACTCCTTGGGACTTATATAGCCTTTCAGCAAGCGAGCGTTGTTCATGAAACGTTGCTGGTGTTCCGTCCCCCCAATCAATATCAGTTTTATCTCTGGCTTTGCTAAAGTTGGTTGTGAGCGTATTTCCTGGCACTTTGGCTCCACGTTGGGCCATTGATGTCGAACGGAAGTAATGTACAAGATACTGACTGATGGCGTAATCTCGGCAGCGCGAAATAACCTCACGTAGGGACGTGTTTAAAGCATCGCATCGAAGAGAAAGAGGTAATGCTAACTTTGCACCCGTTTTCTCCTGCAAAACATGTAAGTGATCATCCCAGATATCGCTGAATTTCATTGCTGAAATATCACCCAGTCGCTGTCCTGTAACTACGGCCAATAGCATCGCATTGCCCATGTATCGATGTTGTTTATCAGCAATGTCGAAGATCTTCTGCCATTCCTCTAAATTCAAACGCTGCCTGGTAACCTTCCTGCGCGGTTGCTTTGTTGCGAGTGCGGGATTGTAGCCAGGCGGAACCTCACCAACATGCTGAGCCTCTTTAAATACATCGATCAGCACTGAGCGAACAACCTGGCCCATACGTGGCTGTCCGGCATCTGTGTACTCATCCAACAACGAAGCGATATCTCTGGCATCAACCGCGGGCAAGGCTTTCATTGCAAATTTTTGGCGTAGAAGCTCCACAGGCTTACGTTTTTGTTTAAACGTGTTTGGCTTGATATCACCGGTACTCAGTCGTTCCTCCTGTATTTTCCAATATCGGTCGAGCCAGGTACTGACAGTTATATCTTTACCCTTAATTTGCGCCACACGATCGCTAAGTGCCAAGATCTGCCGGCTACGTTGCTCCGCTAGTCGGCTATTGGCTTCGATCGCAATCTCACGAGCTTCCTGCTCATTGTCACCAAGAGCATGGTACTTCCCTGTAACCGGATGCCGGTATCGCCAGTAGACCTTATTGGCCTTACGGCTAAATAGCGGATACAGATTAGGAATATCAACATTGTTCTTACGTGGTCTAGCTGCCATCGTTCAATATCCTTTGGAGCTTCGGATTGTCATTGTGCTTAATGACCGGAGTAGTGAGTGAGCCAACTAGCTCAGCATCTTCTCGCACACGCCATAACTTGCCTTCTTTACGAGCGGGAGGGGCGAAGTGGCCCTCTTTTGCGCAACGCCGCAAGGTATTAAGAGAGGGCGGTTTGCTGCGGTATCGCTCCGCAGCCCATTCTTCTAACGTCAGCATCTGCAGCATTAGGCACCTACCTGTTGGCTATTCAGACGGTAGGCAATGGCCATCTGTTCTGCATCATTCATGGCATCATGCAGAGAATGGTGTTTAACAGTAGCAAAACATGGTTGATGGGTTTTAGGCAGATAACCCTTGGTGCCTTTGACCATCGCATCGATGTATGTACGAACATCGCGCTTACCGGCAAAATGCCATGGGCAGGTTAGGCCACAGATACGATAGGCATTTTCGAGTATCGAACCGTCAAAATCGGTACCGCGAAAGAATACACGGGCGCCAGGGTGCTGCTGTATCCATGCAGTAAGGTTAACCAGAGTTTGGCTCAAAGGTTCGCGATGGCCGGCAAGTGCCTCATGGGCATCTTCATTTTGTTTCAGCCACCACTGTTGCGTTTCGGCGCTGACAGTTCGGCCCTGCATTAACTGACCAAAGGTATCAACCAACCCATAAAATGCAGCCTTGGAATAGTCGGCCAGCTCAGGATTCCGAACCACCTCCATGATTGAGTCCTGCACGTCATCGACATCTTCGATATCAAATGCAAAACCACCGATAGATAAGATCACCGCTGACGCTTGAACGTCCATTGTTTCCGTGTCGATCGTGATAGTGTTGATCATCGTTAATTACCCCACACTGATTTTCGGCAAAGCGAAGCCCTGCCAGAATTGGCAACTTTTCGCAGATAGAAAATCGGGTTTTAAAAATGGAGGCCAGACACCCGCATAGCGCTGGCTCCCGGTTAATTACTCACACATCAGGTGGCGCACCGCGCCGGGGCTTTATACTGTGTAAAGGGATAAGGGGAACCCGAAACAGTACGCCACCTCATGTGTGAAAAAGTGCGGCTGACACCAACCCATGGAACAGCCGCAAAGACTACACACAGCATTACAGCCGGATATCCGCGCTCGCTTTCGCTACGGTGCCGCCGGCGCGGCGCAATGATGTGTGGTGTTGGGAGTTGAACCCAAGAGCGGGGAGGTAGCCCGCCCATCACCGGATACCACAACGGGAAGAGCACTGCATTTGACCACCTTACGCCGCGTTGCCCGTAACGTTGCCTTTGCGACCTAACTACCTTGCCGCCAGGGGAAGTTACACAGGTGCTGGCCATATATCCGGTGCAATGCTCTTACCGTTGTGCGCCCCGTAGGGCGCTTGGTAAATTCAACCGAACGCGACGACTTGGTAACATCCATATTTAATGTCATTGGTTGACAGGGCGCTCAAGTTGTAGCGGTTTGAGCAGTTGATGTCGGTACTTGATACCGGGCGACCTATATGGAATCGTCCGTAGCACTCTGCCTTATTGGTCGCTCCTGAAATCACCTTCCCGAAGATTGTCTTTGACACCGTTTAACCCTCTGCTGTGACCCTGGTAAGCGAATCATCCCGATCTTCGTGTGCCTCGGGCGGCTACTTCGTGGGCATCCTGCCTGTTCGCTGCTGATGGGTTAACTATCACCGCAAGTGATTTTAATGTCAACTCCGCAGGTGATAATATTTTATCACGAACGGTGATTTTATTGATTTATAAATGATTTTAAATTTGCCCAAGTGAACCTTGGGCATAGGGATTTAAGCTGTGGGGGTGTGTCGAGGGAGGTCGTCGTTATCAATATATCGTGTTGCTTTCACAATCGCTGAGACAAAATGCATTTTTTCTACTTCTGTTGCAGACAGCGTAATCGGGCGGTGTTCGCTGTTCACACTTGTAAACTGATAGTCACCATCCCTCGTTTTGTTCATGATTTTAATCATGTTATGCCCATCTTTTGTTCGTACAAACACTTCATCACCAGGGTGAATTAAGGTATTTGGTTCGATCACAACATACTCACCAGATTGGATGCGCGGCCACATACTGTCGCCTTTCACCTTCAATCCATACGCATCTCTATCTGCGCTATATATACGGAGCCATCCAGCCCGGAACTCTATCATGTCCACTGAGCCATCTACTCCAAGAACAGCTTCACCAACAACAGGGACCAATCCATCACGGACGTTCCCCGCATATTCCAATTCGTTCGGCCCAATAGCCTGGGCTAGTTCAGAGATCTCAATTGCAAGGGATGGGCTGAAATCCTGAACGTTCACCTGTAAAGCTTTAGCAAAAGCAGCTGCATTACTCACATTTAATGGATTTACACCCTTAAAAAATGCGTTCACTGCAGATTGTCCCATCCCCAGGGCATGACCAAGGGACTCTTGTGAATAGCCCAGAGCCTTTTTCTTTGCCTCAAAGATAGCCTTCAACCGGCGTGCATCTTCAAGCTGTTCTTCAGATAGCGGTTTCTTTTTCATATCCCAAATTTATCACCGCAAGGAATATCAACCTAACACCTGCGGAGTTGACAGTGCAATCACTAGCGGTGATACTTTATGAATCCATTATCAAAGGAGAGCACGATGAAGCGTATCCCACTTTCAGATTACGTTTCAGAGCATGGGCAGACCAAAACAGCAACTGATCTTGGCATGTATCAGAGCGCTGTCAGTAAGGCTCTGAAATCAAACCGAACCATAACTGTATTGGTTTACGACGACGGGACGGTTAAAGCGGAAGAGAACCGGCCGTTCCCAAGTAACAAAACCACTGACTCCATTAGGTCTGAGCAAGCAAATACTAACCATATCGCCGGTTAACCAAAACCACAGAAGCGGAGAAACCTTGTGGACAACAAAGACTTTCCTACACAGGACGACATCAGCGAAGCGATTCACAAGCTGATCACGTTGTTCCCTGGCAAATACACGGCGATGGCCAAAGAGTTGGATCCGGTAGCAGGAACAGAAAACGCACTGCGTAACCGTGTCCGCCAGGTATCGGGGCAGGTGGTTCCGCTGGGCATGGCTGCTGAAATGGAGTCGATCTCAGGACGAAGCGACATCACCGAGGCCATGTGCAAGCGTGCTGGTGGAGTGTTCGTGAAGCTTCCGGAAATTGAACAGGTGGACAACGAAGAGTTGCTGATCAAGTTCAACGAACTGATGTCAGCGCTAGGCCTGTTCGCCAAGGCACATAACGAGTTCACAGCTGATGGGGTACTCGACAACCACGAGAGCAAAAAACTGAAAGCTAAGGGTTACCGGATCCAATCGCTGGTGGCGGAGATATACGCCGTGACGGTGATGATGTTTGGAGAGGGTGACGCCCAGGATATGCGGTCCCGGGCGTCGAGTGCATCAATTAAACGTGTGGAGTAATTAACGCATGAACAGTGTACGCAATTTAGCGGGTATCCCGCAACTTCGTTGCCGTGCTGTAGCTGGTGGGCGTTCGCCGGCAGCGTTTTCGTATGAGCTCAATGTACAGGGCCGTTGGTTTGCTATCAACCACAGCTATGCGGCATGGGTTGTGGGTAACGGCCGGTTTCTTGCGGGTGGCCATCATGGATAACGAGATCATCGTGCCATTTGAAATGGCATGCCGTGACAGTCACGGCGTAGTAGTTCGAGTTACTGGCATCGATACAGTAAATCATCGTGTCATTTTCCGTCGTCCTGGCTACCCGCATGACTGCGCATACCCGCGCCGTGATTTCGGCACAAAGTTCAAGAAGGTGCAGGCATGAGTATGAACCTGATGGCTCAAGCAATGAGCATTAAGGTTGGCAATCCCCTGCGTAAGCTGGTGCTGATTAAGATGGCAGATAACGCTAATGACGAAGGCGAATGCTGGCCGTCATATCAACACATTGCTGACCACTGCGAGTGCAGCAGAAGCGCTGTGAAGGCGCACATCACTGCATTGATAAACATGGGGTTACTCTCCAAAGAGAACCGTCTTGGATCAAATAATGGTAAGGGCAATACGTCCAATATTTACCGGATAACGCTTGGCACCCCTGTGCCATCAAAAAGCATAGCCCCTAGGGCGTCAAAAAACACACCCCCTGTGCCGTCAAAAAACACAGGTGGGGCATCAGAAAGCACAGCCCCTGTGTCACCTGCTGGCACCCCCTGTGCCACCTCCTGCCCCCAGAACCAGTCATTAGAACCTAAAGACAAAAAACCTTCTTGTCAGGACGCTTCGCAACCTGACGAAAAGACTTTGTCGCCTGAGGAGAAGTTTCTCGCTGCTCACCCAGAGGCTGTTGTGTGGGATGCCAAAAAACGGCAGTGGGGTAGCGAGGACGATCTTAAATGCGCTGAATGGATTTGGGGGCGGATTATCGGCATGTACGAGCAGGCCGCTGAATACGACGGCGAGGTAAGCCGTCCTAAGGAGCCTAATTGGGTGGTGTGGTCAAACGAGGTTCGCCTGATGTGCGCTCAAGACGGCAAGAGCCATAAACAAATCTGCCAGCTGTTTGGCCGCGCAAACCGAGACAAGTTCTGGTGCCGGAACGTGCTCAGCCCGTCAAAACTTCGTGAGCGTTGGGATGACCTGGTAATCAAGCTGGCGCCAGCCGTGGCAGCGGCGTCGGAAGAGTGGAACACCGCAGAAGCTTGGAGTGAAACGCTATGAACAAACTCATGCAAGCAGTCCAGAGCCGCGACGCCGGCACATTGGCGCGGATGATGCCAAGTGAACCGGCACAGCGCGTAGTGAACAACAACGCTGAGAAGCTTGTAGATCTGCTCTTCAAAAACCTGATGCAGATCTTCCCGGCGGCACGTAACACCGCGCTGAGCACTCCGGAGGATATCGCGGCAGCAAAGCGGCAATGGATCTTGGCTTTCGCTGAAAACGGAATAACAACCGCCGACCAGCTGCGTGCAGGCATGCGCATGGCTCGCCAGCAGGAGAGTGACTTTTGGCCGAGCTGCGGCAAGTTTATCGGCTGGTGCAAAGCCGGCGCTGCTGAATTCGCAGGTCTGCCGTCGCTGGATGAAGCGGTGACCGAGTTCGACAAGTATGCCGCTACGCGCTCGCAGTACCCGTCTGCCGAGGAATTCCCGTGGTCGCATCCGGCGATGTACTGGATCGTGATTGACGTCCGC
This sequence comes from Serratia odorifera, assembly GCF_041448735.1. Classification (NCBI taxonomy): domain Bacteria; kingdom Pseudomonadati; phylum Pseudomonadota; class Gammaproteobacteria; order Enterobacterales; family Yersiniaceae; genus Serratia; species Serratia odorifera. Next base: position 671,450 of record NZ_JBGMUT010000001.1, read on the forward strand.
CGGGCGATGCATCGCTACAACCACACCGAGGCCGAAACCCGGCGCGCTATTCAGAACCAGCTGAACGGCTGGGCTAAGCGTTTAGCGAAAGGTGAACCGGTACCGACGCCGGCAGCACAAATCGCCGCACCAAAAACGCCAACGGGGCCAACCCCGGCACAGTTGCTGCTGGCAGAGTACGAGCGTCGCAAGAAAGAGGGCTGGCTATGAAAAAGTTATCGATCCCGGTGGATGTATTCGAGAGCGAGCGAATCAACAGCGGTATTCGCCGGCTAACTCTTGCGGGCGTACTCAAGGATAACCCAGAAAGTCAGATGTGCCGTGTCCGGAATGCTGCTGCCGGTGCTAAGTGGCATACCCTGCGCGACCTTGAATTGCTGGTGCTGCAAATGTACGGCATTTACGACACGCAGGCGGCTATTAGTGCCAGGCTGCGAGAGTTCAGCAAGCCATATCAAGGACTCGTAAAAGAACGTCGTATGGAGAAAAGCGAGTCAGGGAAATGGGTTTATTTTTATCGGCTGGTGGCTGTAGAGGAGCAGGCTGCATGACGTATTCACTGATTTATGCAGATCCGCCGTGGACGTACAAAGACAAATGCGCAGACGGAAAGCGCGGAGCCGGTTTTAAATATCCAACGATGACTGTTGCCGACATCTGCCGTTTACCAGTGTGGGATTTAGCCGCTGATTCTTGCTTGCTGGCAATGTGGTGGGTACCGACGCAACCGGTCGAAGCGCTGAAAGTCATGGAAGCGTGGGGTTTCCGTTTGATGACTATGAAGGGCTTCACCTGGCACAAGACGAACAAGCACAAGGGTAACAACGCGCTGGGCATGGGTTGGATGACCCGCGCCAACAGCGAAGATTGCCTGTTTGCGGTTAAGGGTAAGCTACCGCCGCGCCTGGATGCATCGATCTGCCAGCACGTCACGGCACCACGTATGGAACATAGCGCCAAGCCTGAAGCGTTCCGCGATAAGTTGGTGCAATTGCTTGGTGATGTGCCACGTATCGAGCTATTCGCCCGTCAGCAGTCAGAAGGTTGGGATAGCTGGGGTAATCAGTGCGATCAGTCGGTGGTATTGGTACCGGGAAAAGCCGAGGTGGCGTCATGAAATTAACATTGCCATTCCCGCCAAGCGTTAACGGCTACTGGAGAGCGCCTAACAAGGGATCTCTCAAAGGCCGGCACTTGGTTAGCGATAGGGGGAGAAAATTCAACAGCGAGGCGCTGGCGAGCATTCTGGATCAGCTAAACCGCAGGCCGCGATCGTTAACTGGAGATCTAGCCGTTTCAGTGGTGTTTTATCCACCGACGCGGGCTCGTAGAGATCTGGATAACTACTTCAAGGCGTTGTTTGATGCGATGACCCGGGCGGGAGTTTGGCTCGATGACAGCCAGATAAAAAAGTTGGCTGCAGAGTGGGGGCCAGTCACCAAGGGTGGCAAGGTTGAACTGATGATCCGTGAGGTGGGGGCATGAGGGCATTGCTCAAATCATTCACTGTTCCGGAGCTAGGCCAGATCATCCTGCGCCCTGGCAAAGAACTGCTGCCTCACCTGACTGGACGGCTGCTAGTTTGTCGTGAGCCGAGCGAGTTTGCAGCGTTGCCATCTGGTGTACTACCGGCGCTGGGGCAAGAACTGGCGAATGATCCACGGTTTACACCGTTCTATCAGAATAAGCGTGTGCTCAACGCCGCTGGTGGTATCAGTTCATTGGAATACTGGGTATCGCTTAAGCGCGGGTGTCAGGTCGATGGTGATCATACCCGACACATGACGACGCTACGCTATGACAACAGCGCAATCAGGCTATGTGAGGGATGCGACAACCGGCTGCGCGGGCAAGCTATCGAGAAAATGCAGATTGTGGCTGACGCCAACAGGGCGGCATACATTCTCGAAACAGTGCGCTCGTACTTCATGTTTGACGGTGGGCATCAAGTGACCTTGCCTGAGCTGTGCTGGTGGTCCGTGATGCATGGCGTTGCCGACGTTCTGCCTGATGACGTTTGCTCAGCGTCTCTTCGGCTGCCACCAGCGACGATCCACACTGGCGGCCGGAAAGAGGCGGAGATAACGCACACGCCAGCGGCGCACCAGGTTGTTGCGGAAAAGGTGAGGAAAGCGGCAAAGACGTTGGTTATCGACCCAGCGCCGCCAAAGTCATTTTTTAAATTGCCCAAGCGTGAGCGTTGGGAAAGTAAATCATATCTGAAGTGGGTTAAGTCGCAGCCGTGCGCGGCATGCGGTGGAACAGCTGACGATCCCCATCACATCATAGGGCATGGGCAGGGCGGTATGGCGACCAAGGCTCATGACCTGCTAACTATCCCGCTGTGCAGAAAGCATCACGATGATTTGCATCGTGACATGTCACGATTTGAAGAGGAATACGGAAGCCAAGTTGATTTGTGGTTCAAGTTTATGGACTGGTCGCTGTCGGTCGGTTCAATTAAATAACGTGTGGAAAGTAGGCGAGCTGGCATGCGGGCCAGACGCTTGGAGATTAAAGCATGAGAGATATCCAGTTAATTTTAGAGCGTTGGGGACAGTGGGCAAAGGACAATAGCGGCGTGGACTACTCTCCCATCGCAGCGGGGTTTAAGGGGCTTCTACCCGACACGAGCAGAGGCAAGCCCTCTTGCTGCGATAACGATGGACTGATTGTAGATGGGGCTGTAGGAAGATTGAAAAAGGTACGAGACGAAAAAGAACTGGGAGTGATTATGTTGCATTACCGATATGGTGTGTCCAAGTCGGCAATAGCACGCCGCTGGAAGGTTTCCGAGGGTAGTGTGAGGCAAAAGCTCATGATGGCTGAAAGCTTCATTGAAGGATGTTTGGCTATGACGGGAGCAACATTGGAAATGGATGCCTGGACACACAGAGTAAAAATTTCAGCCGTAGCGTAAAATTCTGCTTTTCGTTACGAATTGTACTGTCTATTGTGATAAGAGTGGTTACGCAGTCACGTAGCTTATCAGCTTAAAGAACCTCGCTCCGGCGGGGTTTTTTCGTTTTCAGCCCCAGCCAACATCCGACACACACCTGGCACACCCCGTATCGCCGACTCGTTTACGGCTGGTGGATGAATTTTATCGCAGTAGTAAAAAAAGCCCCAAAGGGGGCTACTTTTCTATGGGAGGAGGGAGTGGATAGTCAAAGGCGAACCAATAAGGAGCACGTACAAAACGACGGTACCTAACGCAATACTTGTTGCTAACTCATGCTTCATACTGACTTCCCCTGCTGAAAAAATGAACTGGTACCGACAATCTCCAATGAAGCCCGAAAACGCCTAAACTCGGTTTCATCTGTTGCTTTTTCCATCTCGTTTACTATCTGAGATAGGATATTTGCTGTGTTAATAGCCTTTTGCTTGCTGAGCAACGTGATAACACAGTGCCCTATAGCACTCTTAATGCTTTCGAGTTGCTGCGCCTCTTCATCTGTGAGGCTAGTGATACTCATCGCGCCTCCAAGGATGTTAAAGGGGATCTTCTAAGGGACACGAACCCTCAGTGACAATTTCAACTTAGGACTATTCTTAAGGATGGGCAAGTCATTGAGGGGGGAGAGGGCTTTATTTGGGATAAACTTCATAAAAAAATCCCGCTCAAGGCGGGATGAATGATGCTACATGAGTCCGTTCTATATTAACGATTCGAGGCTTTTTCTCTCATTGAATGGCGACAGTAGCGTATCCGCTGAGGTTGGGCAATATGATCGATGAGGAATGTTAGAATATTCTCCCACCTAAGAAAAATCCGAGTAAAATTCGAAGTTTTGTTGTTTTTTTGGTCAATGTCATGGGGTGACTTAGGTATGCAATACGTGGTTGAATAGCGTGGTGATAAGAAAGATAAAAAACATACCGAAGGGCGTACTTGTTTTGATATTAATTATCAAATCCCCCCGGATTTTATGAGTGCGTCCTTCGATATGAAGTTACTTTTAAAGTAAAAGTACATCACGGAAAGTGCTCTGTGATGAACCATCGTCCAGCACAATCCCAACAAAGTCCCGGCCTACAGCTGGGGCTTTTTCGTATTAGCCTCCTTGCCCAAACAGTCAACCACTACCATACATCCTGTCTCTGAGTGACTACGGCGGGAGGCTAAGCCATTTCGATCACCCGGTACCGGGACAAAACCCCGGAAGGGGGAGGTATGAGAATGGATAAGTACAGCTCCCAATTATCGTATTGGGTTGCATCAATTTTGACAGCTGCGGGCGCCATGACACTACAGGACTGGGCGGTGTTAGTAGGTATTCTGGTCGCTATATTCACAGCAGGCGTTAATTGGTATTACAAGCGCAAGCTCGTTAACAAATTGACAGCTGTTGGATACGACAAAGAGCGAGCCAAGGCCGCATACAGAGCGATGAGTGAATGATGGGTACTAAATCAAAACTCAGCGCTGCTATGCTGGCATTAATCGCTGCCGGAGCAACAGCGCCGGTAATGATGGCTCAGTTCCAGGCCGAAAAGGAAGGGCAACGGCTGGTGGCCTATCAAGATGGTGTAGGTATCTGGACGATCTGTGGTGGCGTGACCGCTGTCGAAGGTAAAAAGGTCACTAAAGGGATGCGGTTGACTGCTGAACAGTGCAAACGGATTGATGCGATTGAGCAGAAAAAGGCGCTCGACTGGGTAGACCGCAACGTCAAGGTGCCGCTGACCGAACCGCAGAAGGTCGGAATTGCATCATTTTGCCCGTGGAATATTGGCCCCGGCAAATGCTTCACATCTACGTTCTACAAAAAACTGAACGCTGGTGACCGCTTCGGTGCATGCCGGGAAATCCGACGTTGGATCTACGACGGCGGCCGCGATTGCCGGACCCGTGCAAATAACTGCTTCGGTCAAGTGCTACGGCGAGATCAAGAATCTGAGCTTTCTTGTTGGGGATTGGATAAATGAACCGCTACTGGATATTGACCAGCATCTTTGTTGCCTGTCTCGCTGGCGGCCTTATCTGGAGTGCCAACCACTACCATGGCAAATACAAGGCGGCACAGCAGCTGGTGGATGAACAGAAAAAGACTCTGGCGCAGCAAACCGGGGTGATTACCACATTGCGCGCGGATGACGCCCGTAATCGCGCATTGATGGCAGAACAGCAACGCAGAGAGCAGCAATTACGCCATCAGGCTGACATCAATCAAAGGAAATTACGCGATGCGCTTAAAAACGATGAATGCGCTAATCGCGCTATGCCTAACGCTGCTCTTAAGCTCCTGCTCCCGGACACAAAATCCGGCTCCGTATCAGGTGGTGCTGTTACCCCCTGAGTCCGTATTCATCCCATGTGAGAAACCGCAGCTACAGGGCACCACCTGGGGCGATGCACTGAGCTACGCGCTGGCATTACAAACAGCTTTATCAATCTGCGCTGGACAGGTGGCAACGCTCAAGGATTGGAGGAAGGGATTGTAGGTGCAAAAATTGCAAGGTTATTTGGTTTTTAAGAAAATAATCATTACACATTAAGATAAACCATGTTTTTTGTATGTATATGCGTCGAGAGATGGAAGTTAAGATGTGTATAGTTGTCATTTAAGTCATTATGTTATTATTAGGTTTAGTGAGGTATTTCTATTGGCCTTGTTATATTTATTGATGAACTTAATTGATACTGGATTATATTATGTTAAGTGTGAATAAAACAGTTAAGTTAAAATCCGAATTGTTATTTAATATATGCCTGTATGTTATGGTTGCTCAGGTGTTGATTGACTTTGTTTCATTTTTTTATTTGTTTTTCTTTCCGCATCATTACCTTAATAAGTATGAGTTGATTTTTTACTTAATTTCTGGTTTGTTTCTATTTGTTGGGGTGGTGTATAAAAATATATACATAGCAATGGCGTATGTGATATTTAGGTTTGTGTTTTTTTGCATCTTAACCAACAAAACAGATTACTTTTTAAGTCATTTCGGAATTTTTATGCAGTTCTTTTACCAAGTTGTTGGTATGCTTTGTGTAATTGCAATATGTAATATTAACAAAGGAATTATGTTTATTAATGTAAAGTCGTCCTGTATTGTTTTTTTATGCTCGCTATCATTGATTATGTCGTTTATATCAAGTTATTAGCTATGAAGGTATGTGATGTTAACGATAATTTCTAAAGCGTAATTTATGAAAGGTAAGCAAGCTCCTTCATTACGGCTCGGACCTAGAGGTTGACGGAACAGAAAAAATCAAAGGACATTTAACCTCGACCCGCTACGGCGGGTTTTTTTATGTGCTAATCATCAACTTGTATCACCACCGCCCAAAAAGGAGAGCTGATGTTCAAATATGAATTAGGGCAGACAGCCATAACGACCACTGGCGAGACGTGCACTATTCTGGGGCGAGCCGAGTACACCACCGAGCCGAACATGTACCTGATGAGCTGGCCTTCGGATAACGGTTCAACGGCGGAGATCTGGTTCAAAGAGGACGAGTTAACCCCAGTTGCATCGATGCCTGAGCCTTCCTCATAGGCAGCAATACAGATGGCTCTTGTGAGAACCATCGATAATGCACCACATCCAATCTGCCTATATTTCAAAAGGTACTCCCGAGGGGGCACCCCAGCCACGGGGCGGCGACCTCGCGGAAAACGGCTAGTTTTTGAATTTTCATGCTGTCAGCAGCAGGTGAAACAACTAATTGATATATAGAGATAAAAACGTATTTTAGGTGACAAAATCATAATAACACTGTCATCTGACCAGCTTGCAACCCTTTGAGTTAACGAAATAAATCGTGACTTCACCTGACAACGTGAGGTGTCAATGTCCAACATCAGCAATCTGGGGGACGCCTACAACTGGAGCGTAGCGAAGATTGCTGAAGCTTTTGGGCTGAACCGCGGCACGGTGCGAAAGCGGCTGCTTGAGGCTAATACGCCGATCGCCGGCACGGTGAAAGGCAACCCCGTTTATGCCCTTAAAGACGTGGGGCCAGTGTTGTTTGGCGCGCCCGAGCCCGCCGATATTGAAGATCTTCAGAATCCGAACAAGATGGGGCCGAAAGACCGCAAGGACTGGTACCAGTCGGAAAATGAACGAATCAAGCTTGAGGAGTCGCTTAAACAGCTGCTCCCGGCATCAGAGGCACACCGGGAAATGGCGTTATTGGTTAAGGCCATTTCGCAGGTGCTGGATACCTGGCCAGATAAGCTGGAGCGTGACCGGGGCTGGCGCCCGGATCAGATAGCTGAAGCTCAGGCTGCAATAGACGAAATGCGGGAAATGTTGGCTGCGGAAGTTGTGACAGTGGAGGGGGGAAACGATGATAGCTAACTGTTACGCATCGGCCAGCGCCCTGCGTCGTGAAGTGGCCACATTACTAAAACCGCCGCGGCGCATGCCGGTGGCGCAGGCTGTTGCTAAATATATGAAGGTTCCAATGGGCGCCGGAATTTCACTTCCATGGGATGCGACGCTCACCCCGTATATTATTGAGCCGATGAACTGCCTGGCATCGCGCGAGTATGATGCTGTGGTCTTTGTCGGCCCCGCGCGGACAGGGAAAACGTTAGGACTTATTGACGGTTGGATCGTTTATACCATCGTCTGCGATCCGGCTGATTTTCTGCTCATTCAGATGACCGAAGAAAAAGCCCGTGAGCACTCCAAAAAGCGCCTCGACAGGACGTTTCGTGTCAGCAAGGAAGTCGCACAGCGTCTTAGCCCCCGAACCAACGACAACAACGTCCACGATAAAACATTTCGTGCAGGCAACTATCTGAAGATCGGGTGGCCATCGGTCAACATCATGTCATCCTCGGATTATCGGTTTGTAGCCCTGACGGACTATGACCGCTGGCCGGATGATATTGATGGAGAAGGGGATGGCTTCTCACTGGCATCGAAGCGAACCACCACGTTTATGTCATCAGGCATGACTCTGGTGGAAAGTTCCCCTGGTCGAGAGATCACCAATGGTAAGTGGCGGCCGAGTTCGCTGCATGAAGCGCCGCCGACAACCGGTATCTTGTCGCTGTTTAATCGTGGCGATCGCCGCCGCTGGTATTGGCCATGCCCACATTGTGGTGAATTCTTCCAGCCTGTTAAAGCGAACATGACGGGGTTCCGCGAACATACCGATCCGGTCGTGGCCAGCGAGGCAGCCTATATGGAATGCCCTCACTGTGCCGGGCGGATCACCGCAAACCAAAAGCGTGAACTGAACGGCCTCGGCGTGTGGCTGAAAGATGGGGAGAAAATCAGGGCAAACCGTGAACGTTATGGTGAGCCACGGCGATCACGCATCGCTTCGTTCTGGATGGAAGGGCCGGCGGCGGCGTACCAAACTTGGGCACAGCTGGTTTACAAGCTGTTGACGGCTGAGCAGGACTTTGAAGCCAATGGCAGCGAAGAAACGCTGAAAGCTATCATCAACACCGACTGGGGCTTGCCTTATCTGCCGCAGTCGGCAACCGAACAGCGAAAATCGGATGCACTGATGGCGCGGGCGGAGGCTGTCACGAAGCGCGCGGTTCCCGAAGGGGTTCGCTTCCTGGTGGCTACGGTGGATGTTCAGGGCGGGAAAAATCGTCGGTTTGTCGTGCAGGTCATGGGATACGGCGCACATGGCGAGCGCTGGCTGGTGGATCGCTACAACATCAGGCAATCGATGCGGTTCGATAAGAACGGCGAAAGCTTGCCTGTTGATCCGGCCGCTTACCTTGAAGACTGGGACTTATTGCGCACGGATGTGCTGGATAAATGCTGGCCACTGGATAAAGACCCCAGCGTAAAAATGCCTGTACTGGCCATGGCCGTTGACTCCGGCGGTGAGGACGGTGTAACGGGCAATGCGTACGAATTCTGGCGCAAGTGCCGCCGGGATGGAGTGCAGAAGCGCGTTTATCTCTTCAAGGGCGACAGCCAAGCCCGCAGCAAGTTGATCAGTAAAACATTCCCCGATAATACAGAACGTTCAAACCGGCGCGCGCAAGCGCGTGGGGATGTACCGCTTTACCTTCTGCAAACCAACGCGTTGAAAGATCGGATTAATAACGCGCTGCTTCGTGGTACGCCGGGGGCTAACTATGTGCATTTCCCCGACTGGATCGGTGAATGGTTTTATGACGAACTGACGTATGAAGAGCGCGGTCCAGATGGAAAGTGGAAAAAGCCGGGCCGCGGCGCCAACGAAGCATTCGACTTGATGGTCTACGCCCAGGCACTGGTGATCTTGCGAGGTTACGAGAAGATTAAATGGGAGAAGCCACCACCATGGGCAGAACCATTTGAATATTCAGCCTCCCCGTTACCTGCAACAAAACCAGTATCCCGCCAAAAAACAATACGTGAAACCGAACAAAAAGACCCCGCCGACGCTGAAGGTAAAACTTCGGCGTGGGCACCCATTAATTCTTCAGGAGGGTGGCTATGAATCAGGCCGATATCGAAAACATGATCCAGAGCTACGTGGCTGCGGAAAAGGCGGTTCTGGAGGGGAAGTCGATCACGTTTAACGGCCAATCGATGACGATGGAAAGCCTATCTGAAATCCGTAAGGGGCGGGCGAGCTGGGAGCGAAGGCTCAGCGATATGATCGCGGCGCGTCGCGGGCGGCCGATGTACAAAGTGGCGAGGTTTCCATGAGTTTTATCGATGATGTGATCGGCATTCTCTCACCGGCATGGAAAGCCGGTCGGCTGCAAGCCCGCTATAAGATTGCTGCCTATGAGGCGGTAATGCCGACGCGAACCCATAAGGCGCGCAAGGAAAACCGCAACGCCAATCAGTTGACGCAGTTTGGTGGGCGCTCCTTGCGTGAACAGGCCCGATGGCTGGATAACAACCACGATCTGGTGATCGGCTTACTGGACAAGATGGAGGAACGTATTGTCGGTGCGCGCGGCATCATCGTTGAGCCCCAGCCATTATTGCTAACGGGGGCGGTGGCAGATGATCTGGCCAAGGAAATTCGAGCCGCATGGGCGGAGTGGTCTATTGCGCCCGAGGTCACCGGGCAATATACCCGCCCGGTAATGGAGCGGTTGTTGGCACGCACCTGGCTGCGGGACGGCGAAGTGTTTTGTCAGATGGTTCAGGGAAAAGTCCCGGGCTTGACCCCGCAGGCCGGCGTGCCATTTTGGCTTGAAGCCCTGGAGCCTGATTTTGTGCCTTTGGACAGTAATGACAGCGGGAAAGGGCTATGCCAGGGGATTATCCTGAATGCCTGGGGCCGACCAACCAAGTACCAGGTCCATAAATCTCTGACCACATCAGGGGTAGCATTAGGCGATCCCAAGGAGATCAGCGCCGAAAACATGCTGCACCTGAAATTTGTGCGTCGCCTGCATCAGATCAGGGGTAACAGTTTGCTCTCCGGGATCCTTGTTCGTCTCAGTGCGCTGAAGGATTACGAAGATGCCGAATTGACCGCGGCACGTATTGCCGCCGCGCTTGGTATGTACGTGAAAAAAGGCGATGGCCAGTCGTACGATGGGGATAACACACCTGATGATGATCGAGAAATGGATATCGTCCCAGGCATGCTCTTTGATGGGCTTCAGCCGGGTGAAGAAATCGGCATGATCAAGTCGGATCGCCCCAATCCCAACCTTGAAAACTTCCGTAATGGGCAGCTGCGGGCCGTATCTGCCGGTAGTCGCGGCAGCTACTCCAGCATTGCGCGGGATTATAACGGCACCTATTCCTCCCAACGGCAAGAGCTGGTGGAGTCATTCGAAGGTTACAACATTCTGCAGGACTCATTCGTTGCCGCGATATCTCGGCCGAATTACCGAAACTGGCTACAGATGGCAATCACCTCTGGCGTGATAAAAACACCGGCCGATCTCGACATGAAATCACTGTTTAACGCCGTGTATAGCGGTCCGGTGATGCCGTGGATTGACCCGCTGAAAGAGGCCAATGGCTGGAAAGTGCAGGTGCGCGGTGGCGCAGCAACAGAAAGCGACTGGATCCGTTCTCGCGGTGCAAATCCATCTGAAGTTAAGCGCCGGCGAAAAGCAGAAATAGACGAAAACAACAAGCTGGGGCTGGTGTTTGATACCGATCCCGCCAACGACAAAGGAGGCACCAGTGCCGAAGCAACGAAACAGGGCGAGTCATCGTCCGAAAGCGAACGCCGGAAAAAATAACTCCTGGTTTCGCATGCAGGCCAAGGCCAACAGCTCCGCCGATATCTACATCTATGACGAGATCGGCTACTGGGGGATCACGGCCAAGCAGTTTGTTAAAGATTTGCAGGCACTGGGCGACATTACCCAAATTAACCTGCATATCAACTCCCCGGGTGGCGATGTTTTTGACGGCATCGCCATTTTTAATGCTCTGAAAAATCATGGTGCCGCGATCACTGTACATATTGACGGCCTGGCGGCTTCCATGGCGTCAGTGATCGCGATGGTCGGCAACCCCGTCATCATGCCGGAAAACACCATGATGATGATCCACAAACCCTGGGGCTTCGCCGGCGGCGATGCTAACGACATGAGAAATTACGCCGACTTGCTGGATAAAGTCGAGAACGTGTTGATCCCGGCCTATGTCGCTAAAACAGGAAAGTCGGCAGATGAAGTCGCCGCCATGCTTGACGATGAAACCTGGATGGATGGCAAAGAATGCCTCGCTCTAGGTTTTGCTGATCAGGTCACTCCCTCTCTGCAGGCCATGGCCTGTATTCATTCCAAACGCATTGAGGATTTTGAAAAAATGCCAAATTCTATCCGTAACCTGATCACCCCGCCGCGTAACAGCACGATTCCAGCTCCGCAGCCTATGCCACAACCAGCACCGTCCGCACCTGAAAATAGCGTGGATGCTGCTGCGATCCGTGCGCAGGTGGTGGCTGAACAAAAGGCCCGTGTGACCGATATCAATAACCTGTTTGCCATGTTTGGCGGCAAGCATCAGGAGCTGCAGGCTAGCTGCATCGCTGATATTGATTGCACAGTCTCCGCGGCAAAAGACAAATTGCTTGAAATGCTGGGTAAAGGGACAACCCCGTCAGACAAAATCGCGATCGGCGTCCAAGCGCATATCAGTAACGGGAACATTGTTGGCGATGGTGTCCGCCAGATGTTGATGGCCCGCGCCGGCTATGAAGAGCGTGACAATAGTAATGCCTATAACGGTATGACGCTGCGCGAGTTGGCGCGTATGTCGCTGACCGAGCGCGGGATTAGCGTTTCGACGTTAAACCCGGTTCAAATGGTCGGTTTGGCGCTGACACACAGCACCTCAGATTTTGGCAACATTCTGCTGGATGTGGCGAATAAGTCGATTCTGCAGGGGTGGGAAGAAGCTGCCGAAACGTTTGAACAGTGGACCAAAAAAGGCCAACTTTCAGACTTTAAAACCGCGACCCGCGTCGGCCTGGGTGGGTTCCCGTCACTGCGGCAGGTACGTGAGGGGGCCGAGTACAAGTACGTTACCACCGGCGATCGCGGTGAAAAAATTGCACTGGCCACTTATGGGGAAATTTTCTCTATCACCCGCCAGGCCATTATCAACGACGATCTCAACCAACTGACGGATGTGCCGATGAAGATGGGCCGCGCGGCAAAAGCGACGATCGGCGATCTGGTTTACGCCGTATTGGTGGATAACAAAGTCATGTCGGACGGTAAAAAGCTGTTTAGCGCTGACCACAAAAACATGACCACCGGCGCCATTGACGTCGGTAACCTGGATAAAGCCCGTCAGCTGATGCGTACGCAGAAAGAACCGACCACCGGCCGCTCGTTGAACATTCGCCCGGCCTTCCTGCTGGTACCAACCGCTCTGGAAACGATTGCTAGCCAGACAATCAAGTCGGCCAGCGTGAAAGGGGCTGATATCAATGCCGGCATTATCAACCCGATCCGAAATTTTGCTTCGGTGATTGGTGAAGCGCGTCTTGACGACGCTGATCCGGCCGCCTGGTATCTGGCATCAGCCAAGGGCAGCGACACTATCGAGGTCGCATATCTCAACGGCGTTGACTTGCCATATATCGATCAGCAAGAGGGTTTCAATACTGACGGTATCGCGACCAAGGTTCGCATTGATGCGGGTGTTGCCCCGATCGATCACCGCGGCATGACTTACTCCTCCGGCAAATAAGCCAGCAGCGCAAACATGACGGCCCTGACGGGCTTTTTTTATACCTGAAATTCGGTCCCTGTGAGGGGCCGTATGGAGAGTTTCAAATGGCTAAGAACTTCGTGCAAGACGGCAACACCATCGCTATCACGGCCACAACGGATATCACCAGTGGATCCCCGGTCATTGTGGGGGACCTGGTCGCTGTGGCGATCACGGATATCGCCAGCGGTCGCACCGGTGATGGCTTTGTCTCAGGGGTATTTCAACTGCCTAAATTGGCGGCTGATGTAATCCCGGCCGGCAAAAAGGTGTTTATCAAGGATGGCGTGGTGCAGTTGGTCGCGACTGACGCTGTGGCCGCCGGCTATGCCTGGGAAGCCGCGGCGAAAGACGTCACTGTGATTGCGGTAAAACTCAATGGCTAATCCGTTTGACAGGATGGCCGCCAGGATGGATAGCGTCACACTTTCCCGGCTCGGTAAGCCTGTCACGCTGGGTGGCGCTGATCACATTGCGGTGGAAGCCCATTTTATCCCTGAATTGCAGGCGATGAGTGGTGACGGTATTTCGTTGGTGATTTTCACTGCGGGGTATCGACCACACCGAAATGACGCGGTGATTTTCACTGGCAAAAACTACATCGTGACGCGTCACCAGCTTTTTAACGGTAAGCCACATATCTGGATTGAATAAGGGGATCGGCATGAAAGGCATAGAGCAGGCCATTCGTAATCTGAACACCCTCAGCAAGTCCATGGTGCCGCGCGCGACGGCGCAGTCATTGAACCGCGTTGCAGGACGAGCAATAAGTCGTAGCACCAAACTGGTGGCCGAAGATGTTCGGGTGCAGCAGAAATTGATCAGGCAGCGTGCCCGGTTGCGCCGGGCCAGTGCCGAACAAAACCCGCCACGGGCAACGCTCTCGATCAACCGTGGTAATTTGCCGGCGATCAAGCTGGGGGCTGCAAGGTTACAACTATCCCGTCGTGCTGGATTTGTGGGTAAACAGGGCAGCGTCTTGAAGATTGGGCGCTACACCTTCCGCAATGCATTTATTCAGCAATTGAACAACGGCCGCTGGCATGTCATGCGACGTGTTGGTCGATCCCGTTATCCGATCGAAGTCGTCAAAATTCCGTTGGTAACACCTCTGACCAAAGCCTATCAGGAAGAAACGCGGCGTTTGCTGGAAACCGATATGGGCAAGGAAATGGGATATGCCCTGAAAAACCAGTTGCGGCTTTATCTTGCGAGGAAAATTGGATGATTAAGCATGCTGAGATCCGCAACGCGATACTGGACCGTTGTCGCGCAACAATCACGGATGATGTGACCTATTTCGACGGCAGGCCGGCGTTCGTTGATGAAAATGATTTGCCGGCCGTGGCCGTGTTTCTTGATGACGCACGTTATACGGGCGCATCGCTGGACGAGGATAGTTGGCACGCCATTTTGCACATTGTTGTGTATCTCAAGGTGACCCAGCCTGATGCGGCGCTGGATCAGTGGGTAGAAGAGAAAATCTATCCTGTTCTGAATGATATTCCTGATATGGCAAGTCTGGCTGAAACCATGATCCCCGTGGGTTACAACTACCAACGGGATGATGACATGGCCACCTGGGGTGCCGCCGATATTTCCTACCAACTGACCTACACCATGTAAGGAGCCAATAATGGCAAAAACTCCAAATCCTTTGGCGCCAGTAAAAGGCGCCGGGACAACCTTTTGGCTTTATACGGGTAATGGCGACCCGTACAGCAACCCGCTCATTGATGATGGTTGGACACGGCTGGCGAAAATCAAGGAGCTGCAGCCGGGTGAAATCACTGCTGATTCCTATGACGACAGTTATCTCGATGATGAAGACGCTGACTGGAATGCGACGGCTCAAGGGGCGAAGTCCGCCGGTGAGGCTAACCTGACGTTAGCCTGGAAGCCCGGCGAAACTGGCCAGCAAGGTCTGGTAGCGTGGTTCCATTCCGGGGAGGTCCGTGGTTACAAGGTCAAATACCCGAATGGCGCCGTTGATGTGTTCAAAGGCTGGATAAGCAGCCTGGGGAAAACCGTGACCGCCAAAGAGGTGATCACCCGCTCCATCAAAGTGACCAATACTGGGCGTCCGTACATTGCTGAAGACGGTGATTCGCCAGTCGTGCCTGTCACGGGTGTAACCGTCGCGCCGACCACCGCAAACGTTGCAGTCGGGGCAACCGTGGATTTGACCTTTAACGTTCTGCCGACCAATGCGACTGATGCCGGTTTGCGAGTGAGTACCTCTGCGCCGGCAACGGCAACGGTAACTCAAAATGGCAATGTGGCCAAAGTGAAAGGGGTAAAAGCCGGTAGCGTGGACATCATCGGGATGACAAACGATGGTCTGCTGGTGGCTATTGCCAAGATCACTGTGGCTTAATTTTAATATAGCGCCCCGTAAGGGGCGTTTTTTATTGGTGGATTTATGCTGAAAAAAGACACGTTTGACTATGCCGGTCAGAAAGTGGAAGTGAGTGAACTTTCTGGATTGCAACGTATTGATTATCTTTCATTTATTAAAAAATCAGCCGATCAGTTCGATGCACTGCCAGAAGATACCAGCGATTCTGACCGAAACATTGCTTTTACCACGATGCGCCTGCGCATTAACGCCTGGCTGGTGGCCGCATCGCTTTGGCATAGCGATAAAAAGCAAGATGTTGAAACACTGCAGCAGACTATTTTAGTGGAATGGTCTGGTGCGGCGATTGCCGGCTGTAGCCAGAAGGTCTTGGTGCTGAGCGATATGGTACCGGCCGAGGTTGAACACTCAGATACCGATGAACATGCCCTGCCAGATCCCAGGGAAGAGCTCACCCCGGAAAAGCCCTAGCCTCCGAAATCCATTTTGCCATGTGCCTGGCACGCGAGTTTAAGCGCCCGGACTGGCGGCGGATGCTTTCAGAGATCAGTTCGACGGAGCTGGGCGAGTGGGCAGGATATTACCGGGAAAACCGCTTTTCTGACGCCTTGCTCGATGCTGAGTTTTCATCACTCAAGGCAACCATGGTGGCTCTGTTTACTTCCGGTGATGAAGATATTTATCCCGGTGATTTCAGCATATTAACCCCGCCCGAGCCGGAAACAGAGCAAACAGACGATGAACTTATGTTGATCGGGGAGGGGATTTTCGGAGGGGTACGTTATGGCGGAGCAGATTGCTGATCTCGTCGTCAATCTGGATGCAAACACCGTTTCTTTTCAGGAGCAGATGGGGCGCGTTGAGCGTCAGTTGCTTGAGTCTAGCCGAAAAGCGGATGTGTCTACCGAACGGATGCGGCGACTGGCTGAACGCCAGGCTGCAACCATTAGTGGGGTAGCGGAAAACAGCGCCGGCGCTACCACCAAGATGCAGGCAAGCCAGGCTATCGCCGTGGATGGCATGAAGGGGAAATGGTCTGAAGCATCAAGGGCCGTGGATGAAACCCATCAACGTATTGCGGAACTTAGCGCCCGTCTTCGTGAAGAGCAGCAGCAATCACAGGTTACTGGGGATGCGCAGGACCGTCTTACAGCATCATTTTTTCGCCAGATCGATGCGATAAGGGGTACGGAAAACGGCCTGCAGGAACTTCGTGTCATCCAGGAGCAGATCCGGGTAGCCAGGGCTGCCGGCAATATTACGCAGGGCGATTACCTCTCGCTGGTGACGGAAACGGCGACGAAAGAGCGTGCTTTGTCTCAAGCAGAACGCGAGGCTACGCAAACCAAAAATGCCTTTCTTCAAAAACTGCGTGATCAGAATGCGCTTTTCCGTTCGTCAGCATCTGAATCAGCAGCGTATCGTGCTTCTCAACTTGGGATCAGCCAAGAAGCCGCTCCTCTTATTGAATCATTACGCCAGCAAGAGGCTGCGACTCGCCGTGAGGCTGATCAAAAACGCGCAGCAGCAATAGCCGCACGTGGTTTGAAGGCAGCTCTTGCGGAACAGGAAGCAGCTGAACGTGCTGCCACGCGTGAGGTTGAGCGAGCACAACGGCAACGGGAAAATTATTTGTCCACGTTGCGTGAACAGGTTGAATTGCAGGGTAAAACAAACGCTCAAATTCAGGAGTATAAGGCTGCGCAATTAGGTATTTCCCAGCAGGCAGCGCCTCTGATTGCCAAAATCAGGGAACAGGAGAGCGCCTGGAAGGGAGGCACGATTTCGGCTGGTCAATATCGAATGGCTATGCGCCAATTACCGATGCAGATCACCGACATTACAACCTCTTTAGCATCGGGTGCGCCTGTATGGCTGGTTGCCATTCAGCAGGGGGGCCAGATCAAAGATAGCTTTGGTGGTGCCGGTAATGCACTAAAAGCAATGCTCAGTCTGTTAACGCCGGCACGGTTGCTTATCGGTGGCACCGCCGCGGTGATGGGGTTACTGGCTTATGATGCGTACGACAGCAGTAAAAGGATCGCCGATCTTAATCGTGAGCTGGTACGGACCAATGGTGTATCTGGGTTAACCAAACAAGGCCTGCAAGATTTGGTTTACCAAGGTACGGCTGCCGGACGTTCATTTACTTCAGTGACTGACTCCCTCAAGGCACTGATTGCTGCCGGCGCCACATCGGGAACTAATTTTTCACAGATAAGCCAGGCGATTGCCGCCTATGCGAAAGAGAGCGGCGAAGGGCTGGACGTATTGGCCGGCAAATTTACTGCGATTGCCAAGGATCCAAGCCAGGGAATTTTAGCGCTGAATGAAAGCCTGCATTTCCTTACTGCTGAGCAGTACGCCAACATACGATCTCTGGAAGAGCAAGGTCGGCAGATGGATGCAGTAAAACTGGCCTCTGATCTTGCTGCCGAAGCGATGCATGGTACGGCAGTGAAAATGAAAGCCGAGCTTTCCTCGGTTGAGTCCTATATGCGTACGCTGAAGGATATGGCTGGCGGGATGTGGGATGCCATTACGGGGGTTTTCCGAGACAAGACGGCCGGTGAGGCTACTGCCGAATTGCAATCTCGTGCGGCAAGCATTCAACGGCAGATTGCCAATTCTGAACGCACTGGCTACAACCAGCGCAATGGTAAATTGCAGGCCTGGCGTGAAGAACTGGATTTATTGAATGCTCAACTTGATGCCATGAACCTGCGAAGTGGTGCAGAGAAAGGCATACAGACCGTAGGCCAGCAGCAAAAGGAAAATGAGCAGGAGCGTTTGCGCTTGGCGCAACAGCAAGATGCTCTGGCTACCACACTGCAGACCAAGGAAGAAAAGCGCGCGAAATTAATCAGGCAGACGAATGAGGCCTTCAACAACGGCATCATCAAGACTGCTGCAGAGCGTGATAAGCAGATACAACGGATTAACGAACAGTTCAAGGATCCAAAATCCCCAAAAGCGCCTCAATACCGAACTCCTGCAGGCGAGCGGGCGGCAGATAGTTCTCAATCTGATTTGTTGGCTCTGCAGTCTCAGTTGGAGGTTTTACGGCAACATACTGGCCTGAATGACACGATAAGCCAGCAGCGCAAGGATCTCTGGAAAGCGCAGGCGCAATTCACTGTGCTGGAAGAGGCCGCCAGTAAACGTCAGCTATCCGCACAGGAGAAATCCTTGTTATCCAGCAAGGATAAAGTACTGGCGCTGGCGGAGCAGAAGGCCTCGCTCGGCGATCAAATTGCCCAGCAGGAACGGCTCAACAAACTGCAGGACGCTTCGACCAAATATGTCACTCAAATGGCGGAGAAACAGCAGGCATTGCAGCGCAGTGCCGGTTTGGGGGATCGTGCTGGCCAGCGTGAAAGCACTTTTGCTCAGCTTAGCCAAGGGTGGTTGAACCAGGGCGGGAGCCTGGATGATGCTGGCTATAAGCGCCAGTTACAGGCCGCGAAGGATTATTACGCGGCGGAAGACAGGCTGCGAGGGGACTGGATGGCAGGCGCTTCTTCTGCCTGGAGTAACTATCAGGATCAGGCCGCCGATACAGCCGGTATGACTAAATCACTCTTCACGGGGGCATTCTCTGGTATGGAAGATGCGCTGACGTCTTTTGTGACGACGGGAAAAGCCGGGTTTAGGTCGTTCACTGTTTCAATCCTTTCAGACCTGGCCAAAATCGCGCTGCGAATGGCGATGTCTCAAGGTTTGCAAAGTCTCTTTGGCGCTTTCTCGGGCGGTGCTGGTAACAACCCCGGTTCTGTCCCTATGTTCGCTAATGCCAAGGGCGGCGCATACTCTTCACCTTCGCTGAGTGCTTACAGTGGGCAGGTTGTGAATCAGCCGACGTTCTTTGCGTTTGCCAAAGGTGCTGGCGTGATGGGTGAGGCTGGTTACGAGGGGATATTGCCATTGAAGCGTGGTCCAGATGGTCGTTTGGGCGTCAGTGCCTATAACACTGCCGCGGCAGGCCCGACTGGAGCGGCACCACAGGTGAATATCACCATCGACAGCAATGGGCAGGCATCACAACAGCAAACGGCACCAGGGCTGGAATCGTTTGGCGCTGATATTGGCAACTATGTAGCCAAGAAATACCGTGAGTTACGAGATAAGGATCTCAGCCAAAACGGTGTATTAAACCGCGCTATTCGTGGAGGGAGGGGCTAATGGCACAACTTAAAACGTTCAGCTTTCCACCCCGGTATGGTTCGGCGGGGGAATTTGAGCCGGTTGTCAGAGAAGTACAGTTCGGTGATGGCTACAAACAGGTAACCGGTGATGGCATCAACAGCGAAAAGGAAAGCTGGCCATTAACGTTTTCGGGCCCTTGGTCTTTTATTGAACCGATCGTGTCTTTTTTACGAGAGCATAACGGATACCGTTCATTTCAGTGGCGTAATCCGTTGTACCAGTTGGGGCTCTACGACGCTGGGGCTTTTACCATAACGCCGACCTTTGCCAATGCTCAGGGCCGTAATTATATCCTGACCGTAACATTCACCCGCGCATATCACCCGTAGGAAAAATTATGTCAATCAATGCTGATCTCCAACTGCTGCGGCCGGGGAGCAAGGTCTATTTGTTCCATGTTGACGGCAGCATGTTCGACGGTCCGGAGTTGTTTTTCCATAACTATCCGATCCCTTACACCGAAGATGAACTGATCGCCGGCGGCGGCGATCCTGATCAACTACCTGCGAAATCGATTTGGTGGCAGGGGCAAGAATACAAACCGTGGCCAGTTGAGGCTACGGGGTTTGAAGTGACCAATGATGGCAGTGCACCAACGCCAACGTTGCGTGTGGCCAACCTGGACGGAACCATTTCTGCTATGTGTCTGGCATATCAGAACATGGCCCGGGCCAAGGTGACTCGACATTTTACCTTCGCTCAATATCTTGACGTTCGTAATTTCCCTAATGGGAATGCAGAGGCTGATCCGACAAAGGAAAAGCTGGATGTATTCTATATCGAGAACAAGACCAGCGAAGATAATGAAGTTATTGAGTTCCAGCTTTCTTCACCGGCAGACCTGCAGGGTATTCAAATCCCCACGCGCCAAATCCATAGCCTGTGCACCTGGTGCATTCGCGGGCAGTACCGCGGGGCATCATGTGGATACACGGGAACGCGATATTTTGATGAAGACGGCAATCCTGTTGACGATCCATCAAAGGACGCCTGCGGCGGTCTGCTCAGTGATTGCAAAAAACGTTGGGGCGCGACAGAGCAACTGCCGTTCGGTGGTTTCCCAGGCTCGGCATTGCTGAAGAGGTAATGATGCGTAAACAGATAATCAGCGCCGTTTTGGCGCATGCTCAGGCTGAGTATCCGCGAGAGTGTTGTGGGCTGGTGGTGCAGAATGGCCGCCGGCAGCGCTATGTACCGTGCCGCAATCTGTCTCCAGAGCCAACGGAACAATTCAGTTTGTCGCCGGAGGATTACGCTGCCGCTGAAGATGCCGGCACAATCGTTGCGATTGTCCACAGCCACCCTGATGCAACAACCCAACCCAGCCAGCTCGATATCGCACAGTGTGACCTGTCACAGTTGCCGTGGATCATTGCCAGTTGGCCGGAAGGTGATATCAGGGAATTGATGCCCAGTGCGGGCATCAAGCCGTTGCTTGGACGCCCGTTCGTGCATGGATTCTGGGACTGCTACGCCATTATCCGGGATTGGTATCAGCTCGAGCGTGGCATCACGCTGCCGAATTTTAAACGGACAGATGGCTGGTGGGATAGAGGGGAAAACCTCTATATGAAACTCTACGCCGAGGCTGGCTTCGTACCGGCTTCGGGCGAGCTACAGGTCGGCGACGTAATCGTTATGCAAGTTCAGGCTCCGGAGCCGAATCACGCAGGCGTATACTTGGGCGATGGGGTAATGGTGCATCACATGTATGGACAGCTCAGTACGCGCGTTCCTTATGGCGGGTACTGGTCAGAAAGGACAATCACCGTTTTACGTTACAAAGGCTGATCTGCTGCTATGATGTTGTGATATTCAGCAAAGGGATATCACAATGAAAAAAATAGTGTTTGTGACTGTAGCAATAGCGACTCTATCAGGTTGTGCGACTCAAGCCGTTTTGCCAAACCAGGCAAAATTAGCCCCAAAGGAAAGAGTTTTTAAATATCAATCTCCACAAGTAAATAGCGCACAACTAATTGTAGTCAGGGATAACGGCTTTTTAGGTGGCGGTTGTTATTTTGGCGTATATGTTGACGGTGAGCGTTC
The DNA here is from genome assembly GCF_041448735.1 of Serratia odorifera. Lineage (NCBI taxonomy): Bacteria > Pseudomonadati > Pseudomonadota > Gammaproteobacteria > Enterobacterales > Yersiniaceae > Serratia > Serratia odorifera. The sequence goes on from NZ_JBGMUT010000001.1 coordinate 693,180, forward strand.
CGCAAGCCTCAATCCAGGAGAGCGAGTGAATTTTTACCTCCCTGCAGGTGAACACAATATTGCGATGAAAGGCGAGGGAAAGGTTTGTATTGCAGACGAGGTTCCTGTTGGTAGGGATATAAATTTGAAACAGAGTCAAACGAAAGCAGTTAGGTTATTCTCCGACCCAAGTGGAAATCTTGATGTGAAGCCACTCCCATTAAATTGAAAATAAACCACCGAAAGGTGGTTTTTTATTGGATATGCGTATGCCTATTTTAATTCCGGAAATTAAAACCATCCGATTGTATGGTGTGCTGGGTGCCAGGTTCGGTCGTGAGCACCGTATTGCCGTGGATAGCCCCGTTGAGGCAATAAAAGCTTTATCAACTATTATCCCAGGGTTTCAACAGTTTTTACTTAAAAGTAAAGAACAAGGCCTCACATATGCGGTATTCGAAGGGAAGCGGAATCTCGTAAAAGAAGATTTGTTTTTAAACTCCAACGGAGCGGATATTAGAATCGCACCAGTTGTCATTGGCAGCAAAAAAGCTGGGGTATTTCAAACCATTTTAGGGGCTGTGATGGTAGTTGTTGGTGTTGCAATCAGCTATTTCAGCGCAGGGACAATGTCAGCCTTTGGTGCTCAGTTGGCATGGGCTGGCGGGGCAATGATGCTTGGTGGTGTGATTCAAATGCTTTCCCCTATGCAGGGTGGGCTCGCATCGCGGCAGGACCCAGATAACAAACCGTCCTACGCCTTTGGTGGCCCAGTAAACACCATTGCTCAGGGTAATCCAGTACCAATCCTATATGGGAAGCGTCGTATAGGTGGCGCTATCATCTCCGCTGGCATCTACGCAGAAGACCAGCAGTAATAAGCACGCTGATTAACAGAACCCGCTCCGGCGGGTTTTTTTACGCCTGGAGAAAAGAATGCACGTTATTGAAGGCCGCAAAGGGGGCAGTAGCAGCCCGAGCACCCCGACAGAATCACCTGACTCCTTGCAGTCCACTTCATACGCAAAAATACTTCTGGCGCTGGGTGAAGGGGAATTTGCGGGGGATCTCGATGGTACCCGGATTTTTCTCGATGGCACTCCGCTGACGTCAGCAGATGGCTCTGAAAACTTTCCCGGCGTTCGTTGGGAGCTCCGACCTGGTACGCCGCACCAAGATTATATTCCCGGCATGCCGGACGTAGAGAATGAAATTACTGTCAGCACCGAACTAACCAGCGATAGAGATTGGGTTCGCTCGGTGACGAATACACAACTTTCAGCAGTACGGCTTCGCTTTTCTTGGGCCCAGTTGCAGCAGCAGCAAGATAACGGGGATGTAGTCGGGTATCGCATCGAGTATGCAATTGACGTTGCCACTGATGGTGGCGCCTATCAAGAGGTGTTGCGCACGGCTGTTGATGGCAAAACGACGACCAAATATGAGCGCAGTCACCGCATCGATCTGCCGGTGGCCACAACAGGGTGGCAAGTGCGTGTCCGTCGTCTGACACCAAACAGCACCAGTAACCGGGTCGCCGATAAAATGGTTGTCGAAGCCATTACGGAGACGATCGACGCCAAGTTACGTTACCCGGAAACAGCGCTGCTGTTTATCCAGTTCGATGCGAAACAGTTTCCCAATATTCCGCAAGTATCCTGTGAGCCAAAAGGGCGGATCGTCAGGGTGCCATCGAATTACAACCCGGAGACACGGGAATATACCGGGGTGTGGGACGGGACATTTAAAACAGCATGGACGAATAACCCCGCCTGGATAACGTATGACCTGATGATAAATGACCGGTTCTCCATTGGCACTCAAGTTAAGGCGGAAAACCTCGCGCTGACAAAATGGGACTTGTATCAGATCGGGCAGTACTGCGATCAGTTAGTGCCTGATGGCCGGGGTGGTGACGGGAAAGAACCACGTTTTCTTTGTGACGTTTATATCCAGTCACAAGAGGATGCCTGGAATGTATTACGTGACATAGCGTCCATTTATCGCGGCTCTACCTTTTGGGCAAATAACGGCATGAATGCCCTTGCTGACATGCCCGCCGATGTTAAATACATCTTCACTCGCGCCAACGTGAAAGATGGCAAGTTTACCTATGCCAGCGCCAGCGAGAAAACGCATTACAGCACCTGCATGGTGAGCTGGAGCGACCCGGCAAACGGTTATCAAGATGCGATAGAGCCAGTAGCAGAACAATCACTGATCCGCCGCTATGGCATCAAACAGGCCGATCTGACCGCTATTGGATGTATTCGAAAGTCTGAAGGTATCCGCCGGGGTAAATGGCTGCTACACACCAACGATAAAGATCGCCTGGTTTCATTCACTGTCGGTCTTGATGGCAAGGTGCCGTTACCGGGGTGGGTTATCGCTGTAGCCGATGAAATGCTTGCAGGACGCCCACTCGGTGGCCGTATCAGCTCCGTAGATGGCCGCAATATTACTCTTGATCGCGTTTCCTCAGCAGCTATTGGCGAACGTTTGATTTTGAACCTGCCAAGCGGGAAAGCGGAGGGGCGAACCATTGCGGCTGTATCGGGTAAAACCGTTACGGTCACAACGGCGTATTCTGAAACACCGGTTTCCGAAGCTGTGTGGGCAGTTGACGCGTCAGACCTCGCGCTGCAGCAGTACCGCGTTACAGGCATTAAAGAAGGCGATGATGGGGCTTCATTCGATATTACCGCAGTAGAACATGACCCCAATAAATACGCGAAAATTGATACTGGAGCGCGTATCGAAGACCCGCCGATCAGCGTTATCCCACCGGATGTACAGCCGCCGCCGACCAATGTACAGATCGGTGAGTCGTCAGCCATTATTCAAGGGTTGGCCGTGGCCACACTGCGCGTTACGTGGGACAGGGCTGAAAGCGCGATCGCATATGAGGCGGAGTGGCGCCGGGACAACGGCAACTGGATACCCGCACCGCGCACGTCAACACTCGGCTTTGAGGTTTCTGGCATTTATGCCGGACGCTATCAGGCTCGTGTCCGCGCCATTAACCCGTCCGAAATTTCCAGCGTATGGGCTAATGCGGCTGAAATGGTACTGACCGGTAAGCAGGGAGAACCGCCGGCATTGGTCAGCTTCACAACGGTAGGCCAGGTGTTCGGCATTGTCTTGAATTGGGAGTTCCCGCTCGGCGCAGAGGACACGCAGCGTACTGAAATCTGGTATAGCCAGAACTCAGATGGCAGCAACAAAATGCACCTCGGCGATTATGCCTACCCACAGCGTAGCCATACGATGACAGGGCTGGCCGCCAGCGTTAATTTCTGGTTTCAAGCGCGTCTCGTAGACAAGCTGGGAAATACTGGGCCCTGGACGGGATGGACACAAGGAACATCGAGCGATGACGCCAGCGAAGTATTGGACTATTTGAAGGGGAAGATCACCGAAACGGAGCTGGGGCAGGAGCTGCTGGGGCCGGTAGAGGATGCCGGAAAGCTGAAAGATATGTGGTCTGTTAAAGTTGGCCAGACCGTTGACGGGAAGCTGTACACCGCCGGGATCGGAGTGGGCGTTGAAAATACCCCAGAAGGGATGCAGAGCCAGGTGCTGATATTGGCTGACCGGTTCGCAGTACTGAACACCGCCGATGGTCAGGGTTCGTCTGTCTCAGTGCCATTTGCGGTGGAAGGTGGCCAGGTGTTTATGAATAGTGCTTTCATCAAAGAAGCGTCTATTGATAGCGCCAAGATCGCTGAGGAAATCAAATCATCCAATTATATATGGAATGATAACCCAGAGTTGCGGCAGGGATGGGCAATCAACAAAAATGGCTTTGCGACATTTAGCCATGTTGATGTATCCGGTAGTGTTCGATCTAATTCCGGTTGGTTTAAAAACGGTGAAATAGGAAATTGTCACATTCTTGAGGATTGCACTATCGATGGTAAATTATCCGCTGCAAACATAGAGGGTAATTTAGTTCAAGGTAATGCGTATTCCTTTAATCTCGCCACTACGAATGCCAATAGAGTACTTCGTTATGACGGAAACCCACTGATGCCAATGCGCGTGTACGGCTACGTGATGGCTGTGATGATCCGACAATCAAAAACCAAAGTTTATTTTAATGGTAATGAAGGCTCGGCCGTCAATGGGTTACAGTTGGCTAGCAATACAAACTCATCAAGTGCAGTGAGATATACTGTTATGTATTCCTTTTCCCGAGATATTGGAAAAGCCGAATCGCTGGATATTAATATCCATGCAGGCGACTTGGACCAAGGGAATAGTGAAAGTAGCAGTTACACAGTAATGGTATGGGCCACACCGCAGAATAGCGGGTTCTCTCTTAATTAAACCATCTATATGGAGCCCGCTTCGGCGGGTTTTTTTACGCCTGGAGAAAATATGGCTGTGTTAATCAGCGGTAAATTGATTGGTCCAAATGGCGATCCGCGCCCCGGTGTAACCATTATGCTGACAGCGGTCAAGACTTCATCGGCAGTAGTTCATCTTGCGCCATCAAGCTCCACAACTGGCCCAGATGGTAGCTATTCACTGTCTGTCGAAGTCGGCACGCATAACGTAATGATTGAAGCGTATGGTCGTCCATTCGAGAAAGTAGGGCAAATTACTGTTTATAGCGATTCTAAGCCAGGGACGCTGAATGATTTCCTGACCAGTCCAGGTCAGAATGAGCTAACGCCAGCGATTGTGGCAATCGTTGATGATATGCGTGCTGCGGCGGCCGTGTATGCGCAGCAAGCCAAAGAAGCGCGGGATGATGCAAAAGCGTCAGCTGATGCCGCCCAGGCTGGAATTGACGCATACCCAACGCTAGCGAAAGCACAGGAAGCTGTTAATAGTGGCGCAGAAACCCGAGAGTACATCTGGGTTCGCTCTACCGTTGAAGGTCACGTTTCTGACGAATACCACAACGTTAATAAAGTACTGACACCGACAGGCGTTTTCACTACCAGCGGTAACGCTGTGGAAAAAGTGGCGAATTCACTGAAGGATGATAAGGCCGATCTTGCCGCAGCTATCCGTGACCCTAATGGTTTTACTGAGTTTGAGATCCAAAAGGGTGGTGCGTTTGGAACGGCAAAAGTGCTTGTTGGTACCGAAGAATTGGTTAACGAGGCGTTTTCAATCAAAACAAATGTCGAAGGCCGATTCATCTTAATGGATCCGCAGTCGTTTGAGTTCCAGGCAGAAGACTCACCAGTAGATGAATCTGAGCCACCTAAGCCGCCGGAGCCGGGCAACACACTGTTAGAACGAGACAACCGCAATAAGCTTGCTGCGATGTTCAGAAAATCGCGGGGCATCACCTACGACATCGCCGGGGCAATTTGGGATTACTGCATTATTCTCGTATACGGTCAATCGCTCGCCTCTGCAATGGAGGGCTGGCCTGCATTGACAAAAGTTGCCAGGGAAATCGAAAACCTGCTCATGGTTGGTGGTTCAACGCGCGGCAATTCTCGAAGTGGGACATATGCCCCATTGGGTGAAAATATTTTCCAACCATTGCGGGCTATTGTGCAAGGCACAAATGCGCTTGAGCTACCTGATGACCAAGTTGCTGCGCTGGCACCCGGTGATACAAGCGAAGGTGAGGATAGCGCAGTCAGTGCAGTTCACCTTTGGCGTGCTTTGCAGTTGCAGCTGCAGGGGATGACAGAAAACCCCAACAGGAAAATTATCGTAGTGAATTGCGCCGTCGCTGGCCGTTCTGTTGAACAATTGTCAAAAGGTGCACCGGCTCAGCACTATGAAAATCGCGTACTGAAGGCGCTGAATAATATCAAGGCGCTTGTGGATGCGAAATCTACGGAAATTGGCCGTACGTTAACATGCGGGATTGCAGGCTGTGTTTACAACGGGAACCAGTGGAACTACCTCGGTAAAGACGGCACGACGGATAAAGACGGCTTTAAAGCAGTTCTGGGTACGCTGTTTGATGATATTAGCTCTGAAAATCAAGCGATCTTTGGTGTAACAGAACGCCCGTTCTTTATCACTATGCAGACAGGGGATAATTACACCCGGGATGCCACGAACCTGTCGATTGGCATGGCGCATGTCGAAATGCAGAACGAACGCGACAATGTGTTTCTTGTCGGCCCAGAAGCGTTTGTTCCGTCCAAGCCTGGCGGCCACCGGGACCCAAACGGGTATCGTTGGTTAGGTCAGCAGATTGGGAAGGTGTTACACCAGGTTGCCGATCGCCGTCTTGACTGGTTCCCTTTGCACCCTATCAGCGCCACATACTCAGGCCGGGAAGTTCTCGCCGACCATATGGTTTGGAGTCCTCCGCTTCAATGGCGTGAAACGTTCAGTGCTATTAATCCGACGATGTTCCAGAACAAGGGCTATCGCATCACAGATGCTGTCGGCGACGCGACAATCGTCAACGTTGAGATTGCAGCTGACACTATCACGCGTATCGTTGCTGATCGCGATCTCGTGTCACCTGTTTACGTGTGGTATGCCGGCCAGACATACAGCGGGGATGGAAACCTTTTTGATTCAGACACAACGCGAGCACTGTACAACTATGAATACAGGGAGGGAACCGGCCAATATGCTGCTGCAAACCTACCTGCCTACGTTGATAAACCCTACCCACTGAACAACGCGAGCTGCGCGTACAGAATTGAGGCGGTAAAAAATGACTGATTTAGTCGATCTCGGTATCACTATCGTTTCCAACAACTCCCGAGCGATCTCTCGAGCGAAGAGCGTCACAACGCCGATCATGCGTGGGCTTGAATATCTCAATTTTTATTGTGGCGACACAGGAAACCTGACGCGAAATTTAGTACGAGGTAAGCCGGCGGGACGGGTTATCGGCAAGCCGGTACCGCATGGTACTTATACCACGTTCAATAGTGGTGAAAATTACATTGATAGTCGCGTAGCACATACTGACGAGATGACTTTGATTGGCGTTGCACGAGCACCGGATCCCAAAGAAGAAGCTGCGATTTTATCAAACTTTAATGGCCAAGCACCGGGAGGCGGAACAAGCCAGGGTACCGGTCTGATGTTCCGGCCTAACTCGTTTTTTTACAATAACTCTGTTGTCAGAGCTGATGGTACTAAAGGCCTTATTCAAACCTCTTTGTCATATAACCCTGGTACGTGGGCGATAGCAGAAGGGCGCAGCGCCCCTGGCTTGAATGGCGGTAATTGTTGGTTGCGACAAGATGGGGCGCTTAACGCGGCGTCGTACGCGCTGCCATCGGGTGGCCGGGTAGATATTGGCGGAAATATTATGGTGGGATCGCTCGGGGGGCCACTGGGTTCTGTGAATGGAAAACCGGTAGACCTGGCTATGACTGCGATTTTTAGCGTTGCACTTAGCTCTGATGAAGTATCGGTTTTCAACAGATGGATTATGGATGTCTTGAAATATCAGTTTGATTGGGAATTGGCGTGATGACCAGCCGGGGATAACCCGGCTTAATACAGCCAACGTCCAGCCTTGGCGGAGTCAATAAGCATGCTAACAGTGAAAGAGTCAGGTTTGTGTCGATCAGATTTAAGACGCGTAGGGAGCACTGCGTTTGGAAGGAATGGAAGCACTTTTTGCGGGAAATAACGGCGCCAATGGATTTGGCTACAGTCTATGTTGAAAATAGCTGAGTACTTGTCCATCATGTCATAAATATCTTCTGCAACAGTGGCATGTTCGCCAATATTCAGTGACGAATCTACATCAACCTTGCAACGTAGCTCATGTCTTACAAACTCCAGTACTTCTGCCTCGATGTCTTTCACAGTCGGTCTCCAGGTTTCGCGATTAAGTTATAATGGCGGATACTGTTTGCCGTTATCATAGTGACATCGTATACAGTTATAACAACACCGCGAGCATGTCGAGATAGTCTGAACATGTTTGTTCTTGGGCAAAACGACCACACATTTGTATTTCCTGTATTCCTGACTCTGCACAAGTATAGCTTAGGCGAGTACGTGCTCAGGCATGACAAGGGAAAAATGGATTATCAAAATCCGACACAGCTATATATAAATCAACGGGTTACAAATGACATAAATAGATTGAAAACCATACGCCACTATATGGAATATTTATATTTTTCAAAAGATTAAATCTGGTTCGTCAAACTAATGCTGCGCCACCTGGGCTGGTTCGAAGCGGCTGACCTGATTGTTAAGGGCATGGAAGGCGCTAATCTGCTGAAATGTTCAGAGTTTGGCGACGCTATCATTAAGCATATGTAATGGTGTTTAAGCGTTAAATGATAACGTGGGTCTGATGGTTTCCATTTTTTATTATTCAACTTGAAACGGTTATCAAAGCATTTTATTAAAAATGTTTTATAGAAATCCTGCCAAAATTACCTCTTTATACCGTTATTGTGATCCAGCCTTTTCCGCAGTCATGGTGATATCAATCGGTCTGTTTCTGGGGTTTATGGCCCGCAGCAGCTGGGTTGGCAGCTAATCAGCTCGGCAGATCACGGCGTTTACCATTGGGCAAAATTCAAAAAAAACTGTTGTTAATTTGAACTGTATCGGATTTCTACTACATTAATAATTGTTGTTCTATCTGATACAGAGAAATTTATGTCTAGTGAACCACTTTTCATGAATGTTGTTAATGGCCTGGCTGAAATGTCTCCTGTTGCAAAAGTGCTTGGCTGGAAGTTCCTTAAATACAATAGCGAAGAGAAAGAAGTCCATGTTGAGTTTGATGCAAGCAATTCGCTAGTAAACCCGATGGGATGTATTCAAGGAGGCGTACTCTCGGCAATGTTGGATGATTCAATGGGGCCAGCCATTTATATCACGATGCCTCAAGGGAAAGTTGCTGTCACCGTTGAGTCGAAGACTAACTTTGTAAATGCCGCTTTTCCAGGGAAGATATATGGCAAGGGCCGCATTGCTCATGCAAAGAGCTCTATTATATTTACATCTGGTGAATTACTTAACGAGGCAGGGGATGTTATTGCAACGGCTACTGCAACGTTCAAGATGTTTTCTTTTGAGGTGACGGATTTGACGTGGACGAAGAAAGTGTCATGACATGGAAGGGGAGATATTTACCTAATTATATCCATTTTGGCCGCCTCAGGGCGGTTTTTTATTGACCAGTATCGAGCGTCTTTATGGACGCTGCGTAATGTGCAAAGCAAAAAAACCTTTCCATTTGATGACCATAACGGGCTTATCTTTGTGGAAAATTCGACGTGAACGGGCCAACGTTGGTTAAAGGGAGAAAATGAACAGGCAGGTGAGTCAAGCCGTGGCGGGAAAGAGCAGGATTTCTGCAAGCTGCTGATAAAGGGGCACGGTTTCCCGCGCCCCTAGGTGAGTTAACCATCAATGACGGTTACTTTGCGGCATTCTGCAGCGCTTGCTTGATAAAGATGACTGAACTTTCGATGGCCTGTAGCGCTTCTGGCTGCAGCGTCGAGAAGAAATGCCAGGCGTGGAACATACCCGGCCAGACTTCCAGATTGACGCGCACGCGGTTATCGCTCAGGTGTGTCGCTAGGCGTATGGCATCGCTCAGCATCAGTTCGTTTTCACCAATCTGAATCAGTATCGGCGGCAGCTCCGTGACGTCGGCAAATACCGGGGATGCCATGGGATGATTGGGCAATGCGTCACCCAGGAAGGTACGTGCCAGTAAATCCAAACCCGCTTTGGTGTTCAGTGGATCCAGACCTTCTCTGTTGGTCATGGATGCACCGCTGTGTTCGAGGTTGGCCCAGGGGGAAATAGACACGCCGCCCGCCGGAAGCGGGAGGCCTCTGTTGCGCGCTGCAACCATAACGGTGACCACCATCGCTCCACCCGCCGACTCGCCCACCAGCACGATGTTGCTGGCGTCGACGCCTTGTTCAATCAGCCATTCATAGGCATCCACCGTATCGGTGACCGGCGTTGGGAAAGGGTACTCCGGCGCTAGACGATAATCCGGCATATAGACTCGAGCACCCAGCAGGCTGGCATAGTTGCCACCAATGCCGTGATAGCCCGCGGGTTCACCGACGATATAGGCTCCGCCGTGGATATACATCACGATGGCATCGGTTTTAAGATTGTCTGGTGTAACCAGGGTTCCCGGGATACCTCCCATATCGATCTGAGTAAAACCAACGCCGACAGGCGCAGGATTTTTAGCCAACATACGGCTATAGGCGTTACGGATTTCATTCATCGAGGTCAGGGTATCCTGACCTGTGAGGACCGGAGCCAGACCGGCTACACTTTCTGACCATTCTTTTACGGCTTGCTGGGTGGGTTGAGTAATCATGGGTATTCCTGTTGGTATTTGCGTTAATGTGGAACAGGAATTTATGATATATAAACATTTCGGGAATGTGCTTCCCATATAAAGGTACGGAAACGCCCGTATACAGTGAGAGAAGTGAAGCATGGAGATCAACAGCATTGGCGATATCGCCGCGTTCGTGGTTGCGGTAAAAGCGGGCAGTTATACCCAGGCTGCGGGTTCGCTTGGGCTCAGCCGTTCGGCCATTGGCAAAAGTATCGTCAGGCTTGAAACCCGTATGGGAGTTCGACTGCTTAACCGCACCACCCGGAGTCTGAGTCTTACCGATGAAGGGAGGGTCATGTTTGACCGTTGCCGGCAAATACTGGAAGACCTTGAGGAAGTTGATGCCACCATGGCGATGCGCAGGGTTAAGCCAACGGGGACTCTCCGGCTTAGCGCGCCGCTCTCTTTTGGGCAGCGGCATATTCTTCCTATTCTGGATATTTATCTGAAAAAGTGGCCAGAACTACGGGCAGAGGTGTCTTTCAGTGACAGATTTGTCGACCTTATTGAAGAAGGCTTTGATATAGCTATCCGCATCGGTGAACCTCGCGACGACTCACGTATTCTTACCCGTACGATTGCTTCACAACGCATTGTCACTTGTGCATCACCCGACTACTTATCGTCCCGCGGCGTTCCGCAAACACCCGAACAATTAACCCACCATGACACTATCTTTCTTCTGAGCGCCGAGAAAAGACGATGCTGGCGGTTTACAACCCCAGAAGGCGTCTTTGTTTATGATGGGCCGGGAAGGCTCAACCTTGACAGCTCGGAAGCCATGCGAGAGTCGGCAATTGCCGGATTTGGTATTGTTCACTTACCGACCTATTTGCTTGCTGACGATTTGCGTAGGGGGAAATTGATACCGGTGCTAGAGAAATATCCTTTTCCGCCAGAACCTATTCGGATCATTTATCCCAGTAAACGCCACTTATCGCCGCGAATTCGTGCTTTTATTGACCTGCTGGTGGCAAGTTGGCAGCAAGGCGTGCCTTGGGAATAACTGCGGCACCCAAACGCTACTGCAAACGGCCGGTAACCCATCCGTATTTCATGCAGCCACGTTTATGGCTTTAAAACGACAGCGTGCGCCCCAGCGGCGCACGTTGACACCAGCGGTCTTTATACGCTTCCGTCGGCTTGCCAAAAGAGTAGCGCATCTCTTTATCTTGCCGTTGGCATAGCTCGTATGCAGCACGAACGTTTAACCATGTTACGATCGTGCCTGGGCAAAATCCGTTGTATTGGCGATCATAGCCACCATTGACATAATCAAAGCAGATCCACTCTGGACTGTCAGCGCGGGTAATGAGTTGGAATGCGCACGGCTGGCCGTTATAGAACAGCACATAACCGAAAATCATATCACGCAGGGAGGTTATCATGTCCATCATTTGTCGCTCATTCGCGGGTCTTTCACCCCAGCGTTTTGCATACAGCTCAAAATAAATATCGACGATTTGAGTCGGTGTTAATAGTGCCTGATCGACGACCTCACCGCCTGAACTGAGGAATTTTTTCAACTCACGGTTGCGACTGTTTTTAGTTGATGCCGAATAGCCGCCTTTGCCACAGGTTTTAGCCAGGCATATTTCACGATGACTATTCAGTGAGAAGGTGGCGTTGAGCGTACAGCGGCCGTTAATGCGGGATAGGATCTTTGAACGATAGGGGATCACTGTTTTAACACAGCGGCTGATGGGTAAAATAATTTCATCTTTGTTAAAGGGGAACAGATCGATGCCCGATTGTTGGGACGTGCGGCCAATGAGAGCAATTTCTTTCGTTCCATTGGTACACATGCCGCCGAGCAGAGCGTTATTTTCTCCTTTTTTGATGTAGTAATTATGCCGCAGGTTTAACTGACGCTGCATAAAATTTAAAACGTCAGGGTGGGTTACAAAACTGCCGCCATACAGGCGATAACATGTTCTATATTCTTCTGCTGTGCCTACGCGCCAACCGGATGCGAAGGAAATAATTTTCCGTATCATAGCCTGTATAACTTCTTATGTATTAAACGTCATTTACATGAAGGGAAACATCATGCATCAGGATGAACAATGGTCATTGTGCGGTGCTGATTGACCGCTCTTTATTAAGCGTTTCCGCGGGTAAAACTAAACTGGGACTACTGTAAATACGGATGCTTTAACCAGGGTTCAACGGCTATCAAAAAATCGGCAATTTAATTCGCGCCTATTATTCAGCGACTTATATTGTCGGGGGCTGGTGCTGCATCGCCGACGCAGGTTTAAAGCGGCGATAGGGACTGTTAACGCCAAGGCAGGCGCAAGACCGTGACCTATGGCGTCGAACGCCTGATGGAGAGCGCTATGCCGCTGAAAGCTTTATGGATGGGCGACGCTATCGTTTAACCGTTGTAAGTTGGAGAATAAAAAAGGAACCATCAGGTTCCCGCTGGGTGCAACGTTACAGCGCAACCGTTTTGTCCAGCTGACGCTGGCAATCAATTATCGATGCCCTGTAACCGACCTTCGGTAGCCGCCAGCCCCGACCACGAATACAATCTGCCTATGAGCGTTGCTCAGCGGCGTCAACGCGAGTAATGGTCATTATGTATATTCTCAATCATTAGGTTATGTTTATGGCATAAAACAGCCCAGCCCATTGAATAGCCGTGCCGCCAGATACAACCCGATGCCGAACACGCCATGTGCCATCAGACTACGCAGACAGGCTTGCAGCGGGGATGACGTTTTGGTTGCCGCAAAGCCAAAACCAAACGCCGGCTGCATCACCAGCAGCGGTGCGATAACGCTGCTGACGCCGACCAACAGCGCCGGTGCCAGGGTTGGCGCATACAGCCATGGCCAGCCGGCGGCGGCTATCAATACCGCCGCGCAGGCCATGCCGATGGCGTAATGCAACAGCCAACCGAGCTGGCGCTCCCCGGCTATCGGCGGCGTGGTTATGATGGTTCGGTGGCAAAATTGCCCGTGCCTCATCAGGCCGACCCAGCGCCCTACCAAGGCATAATCCAGCGGTTTGATGCCGAACATTTTTCGCAGTATCAATGCCCATACATCCATAACGCCGGTGCCGAGGATACCGATAAAACAAGTGGCGATGATGGTATTGGTAGTGGTCATGTTTTTCTCTCAAGATGATGACGAGTGCAGCCAGTGATTGGCTGCGGTGGTAGAGTGGGCGTCATTGTGCAACTTAATGTTGACTTGAGGTCAAGCATGAACGAGCTGGACATTGCCGAGGTGGCAAAACGCAGCGGTTTGGCAGCATCCGCGTTGCGTTACTATGAAGAGCAAGGATTGATCCATTCGATTGGTCGTCGCGGCTTGCGCAGGCAATACCATCCGAGCGTGTTACAAACGCTGGCGATTATCAAACTGGGTCGGCAGGCTGGCCTGCAATTGACGGAAATCAGCGCCATGTTTAATGCGCAGGGACAAATGCAGATAGATCGTCAACGTCTGGCGGCCAAAGCGACAGAAATAGATAACACCATTCGGCGCCTGAGTGCGGTACGCGATGGTTTACGGCATGTGGTCGCTTGCCCGGCCAGTGACCATTTATCCTGCCCGTCATTTCAAAGAATGCTTAAACTATTGCCTGAGTAACAGGATGTTCCATCAAGGGATCTATAAATGCCATGGTGTTGAGTCAGGATTATCAAAGGGGGACAACCATAGCAGCCATGACAAAGTAAAAAATAATCATGGTGCTCGCCTGAGAAGGGCGATGCGTGGCACCCCATTCGTGCGATAGAGAGAAAGAACCCGGCCGTAAGGCCGGGTTTGCAAATGCAAAGGGGAAATTAACTTGTCGCGATAGGTCTGCTTCGTTGAGGAGGTGGCTCAAATCCATGAGCCGTGTGGGGTAACGAAGCGACTCTATATTGTCGTGAAACGACACTTTAATAATAGACCGTCTTCCTGATTGAAACCATTAGAAATAATAAATTTCCTAATTTTTTATTTGTATTTCTTATGGCATTTTTCATAGATTGGCATAAGGGAAATAAAATAAAAATAAATTTTATCGGCATGCATTCAGTGATGGTAACGTTCCAGGTGAACAGTATCGGCTTCACACAGTATCATTCCCGATATATACATGCTCGGCCCCCGTTCGGCGAGGTGAAAGGCTATTTCCATTGCCTGGTCTTTGGCATGCTCCTCATTTTTCGCTACCACATATACCGAGAATTTCCCTATCAGCAACTCATAAAGTTTCATAGGCACTCCGCTGGAGCATGGATTGCTCATTAACAATAATATGCTCAGGAGGGATCAGTAAATTGATCATGGAACGGGCGATGCCAGCCGTGCCGACACCAACGTCCAAGTTATGACGTAACAATTCTCCGTCATGATATTCTTGCTGCAAATAATGACGGAAGTATTTTATTACGCCGCACTCATCCTCCTTGCTGAGTTGCGTCAACAGCGTTAGCGTGGCGTCAATGTGCTGCTTCAACATGACGGTTTCTCCCTTCAGGGGATCGGTATAATGGGCTGACACGCCCGCACGGCGTGCATTGCGCAGGTTGCTGGCATAGCAGGCGTCTCGATCTACGGGGACATCAGGCTGAACGGCAAGCAGCAAATTGACCAACAGCTGCGCATAGCCGCACAGCATGGCCGCATGGGGCAAGGTAAGGGGCGAATCGCATATGCCGATTTCGACGCTACCCAGCTCCGGCCTTGGTCTGATGGGGGAAGGTACCGCGTCAGCGGGGTCGGGTTGGTTAAACGGCGACGAATCATTCAATGCGATAAAATGCGGCAAGTATGCCTTTAGCGCCTGACAAAGATAAGCGGCCTGATTGGCGTCCTCAACGCTGACGTGAATATTCTGGCCGAATCCGCAGACAGCCCGGTGGTCGATTCGTGCCCCGCCGCCGCATAACCCGCAGTGGCAGCGAGCGGCGCTGTCTGCCAGGTTGACGGTAATACTTTTCAGCTCGTCAAGCAACGTAGCGGGCGTGGCATGCATGGTACTGAATACATTGATGACAGGCTGATTATTATGGGTTTTTATATAATCTTTCACCTTGCACAGGCTGACCACTTCCGGCACGCGATTGGCAAACTGAAAGGTAGTCAAATCGACCAATTGCAGCTTCAACTCGGTACTGATGGTGTGGCGATGGGCGCGTGTAAAAGAAGTGTGCTGCATGTTCAACTCCTCAAACGAATTGCTGTCGATGCCAGAAAAACAAATCTGTCATGGCGTACCGGCGGTTGTTGGATTGGTGCGGTACAGGCAGATTCAACGATGCCACATCAATGATGTTTATTATGCCAATTACCTACAGCCAACCCCATTGCAGGGCTGGCTGGCGGCAAATAACCTGGCAGAACGGCTAACGTCAAGCGCCGATACGCTTAATGTTGCCCGCCTTTTTTGCCGGCCTCAGCGGCGCGCTCAGGGTCATTTTTAAAGTTACCACCGCTGACCTGACCGCCTTTTTTACCTGCCTCCGCAGCGCGTTGTGGATCGTTTTTGAAATTCCCACCGCTCTCTTGACCGCCTTTTTTACCGGCTTCAGAAGCGCGTTCCCTGTCTTCAGCAAAATTACCTGAACCGCCACGATGCTCTACCATAATAACCTCCTGAATAAAGAGAGTTAATTTAATAAGGGTTTGCTGATATCAAAGAAATTAAGATTTCTCCGATCAGGTAAAACTATAGAACCTATGACGGTTTTTTCCATGGGATAGCGGTGTGATATAAAAATTTAAACCCACTGAAATTCTCTGAAATAATTCAATAACAAAAATAAAACATTTAATTATTTTATTTAACCGTTGGGCGTATTGCGAAAATAATTACCACAATTTTCAATTTTTTATCTATTACGACCTCGAAAAATCGCTATTAAGGTCTATCGTTTATAATATGCCCGCGTGGAATGATTAACATTTTTACCGATAGCATGAGGGTGAAATAGCGGGCTAATAACCCTCATCTGTTTTAAATGGGGGGTATATAAGTCATTTTAAATTTGTTAATAAAATTCCTAACCTAAAGTTTGATATATCACCTACCAGCACCCCTTAGCGAGGTAGCAGCATGACATACGAAGAAAATTATCTTGACTGGCTACGTGACGCCCACGCGATGGAAAAGCAGGCGGAAACCATGTTGCGTAGTATGGCCGACCGCTTGGAACATTATCCCGATCTCAAAGCGCGCATTGAGCAGCACATCGATGAAACGCTGCAACAACAGGCGTTATTACAAACGGTTATTGAACGCAACGACACCTCCAATTCGGCGCTGAAAGATACCATGGGCAAAATGACCGCCATGGGTCAGGCGTTGGGGGGAATGTTTACTGAAGATGAAGTCGTCAAGGGCGCCATCAGCAGCTATACCTTTGAGAATTTTGAGATGGGTTGTTACACCTCGCTGATTGCCGCTGCCGAACTGGTCGGCGATACCGAAGGCGCGCGCATCTTTGAGCAAATCCGTGAGCAGGAACAGAAAATGGCCGAGTGGGCGTTGACGCATTTACCGACGGTGACCGAGCAATTTCTGGTGCGCTCTGCCACACCGGAAGTGGAAGCCAAAAATTGACCGGAGTTGATGCCGTTTCAGCCTACAGAACCGGGCACTTGCCAAGGTGCGGGGGTACTGAACAGGAGAACATCATGTTTCGACACGTAAAAAAGCTGCAATACACCGTCCGCGTATCAGAGCCCAATCCGGGCCTGGCCAACCTATTGCTTGAACAATTTGGTGGACCGCAAGGCGAACTGGCTGCGGCCTGCCGCTATTTTATCCAGGGACTGGGTGAAGACGATCTCGGGCGCCGCGATATGCTGCTCGATATCGCCACCGAAGAGTTGAGCCATCTGGAAATTATCGGTTCTCTGGTGGGTATGTTGAACAAGGGAGCGAAAGGACAGCTGGCTGAAGCCACGGAAAGTGAAGCGGAACTGTACCGTTCGCTGACCGGCAATGGCAATGACAGCCATATCACGTCGCTGTTGTACGGCGGCGGCCCGGCGTTGACCAATTCTGCCGGCGTCCCCTGGAGTGCCGCCTATATCGATACCATCGGCGAACCCACTGCTGATTTGCGCTCCAATATCGCCGCCGAAGCGCGTGCCAAAATCATCTATGAGCGGTTGATCAACGTCACTGACGATCCCGGCGTCAAGCAGGCGCTCGGCTTTCTGATGACCCGCGAAGTGGCGCATCAGATCTCCTTTGAAAAAGCGCTGTATGCGATCCGCAACAATTTCCCTCCGGGTAAATTGCCGCCGATCGAAGAATACGCCGACCAATATTTCAATATGTCGGCGGAAGGTGAAGTACGTGGCAGTTGGAACGCGGACGAAAATCTGCACTATGTTGCCGAACCGCAGCCGGCCGTGGATGGAGGCGAAGGGGTCGCCAGCGTGGTATTGCCGTTGGAACAGCAGAGCGATGTGGAGGCGATGGCCCAACGGACCCGGTCCGACCCGCGGGTAAATCCGCTAACGGGGTGCGATCTGGGCAAAAGTGGCCCGCTGGAGGAAGATGCGGCCGACAAAACCCGTTCCGGCGGTTGATACGCAGCCATTGCTGCAGTGCAGCGTCAGGTAGTCGGAACTGTCTTATAATTCAGCGAGTGTAGTATAAAGCACTAATCCATATGGCAAAAAACATAAATTATGCTAAATATTATACTGTGTCCATTATAGGGAGTTAGCAACCATGGAAAAATTAGCCTCTGTACTGTGTGTTACGCTGATTTCTGCTTTTTTAGCAGGTTGCTCAAGCAATTATGCTATCCATACAAACGACGGCCGCACCATCATCAGTGAGGGTAAACCGTCGGAGGACAATGCGACCGGGCTGATTAAGTATAAAGATGCTAATGGTACGCAGCAGCAGATCAACCGAGATGAAGTCAGAGAGATGTCTGAAATCGAGCGCTGACGTCAGCGTCATCTGACCATGCGAGCCCGGCGATTGCCGGGCTTTTTTGGGTCCTCGTCGCGTGAGAAAACGCTACGGCCAGGAGGTTGGCGCGGCTGGGGAGTCGTTAAGGTGACCGGCAATGACCGGGTAATTAACGGCGCGCTGGTTTCCGCCAGGTGTGCATTGATGTTCGGCAACCGTATCGCCATTGGCCTAAACTGTCAGTATCTATCAGGAGGATAGAAAGCCGGTGGTCAGGAACGCCGCCTGTGGGCAAGCGCAATGCGGAGGGCAGTAATCATGGCATATCAACATATTGTCGTTGCAACCGATCTCAGTGAAGATGCAGAAATCCTGTTGGATAAGGGTGCAAAGCTAGCCGGTGCCTTAAACGCCAAACTTTCAATGATATATATCGACGTCCATCATACCGGCTATTACGCCGAACTGGGGGTTGGCGCCTACAACTACACCGATCACACCTTTTCTGAACGTGCAAAAAACATTCTTGAATCGTTCAAGAAATCCTCATCATATCCTGTTGATGAGGTGATCATCGGCCGTGGGGAATTAACGGAGGAACTGAACAACGCGGCGAAAGAAAAAGGGTTCGATCTGATTATCTTCGGCCACCATCATGATATCTGGAGCCGTTTGAAGTCGTCGACGCGTCAGGCGATTAATACGCTGCAGGTCGACCTGTTGGTGATACCGATCGAAGATTAATCAACGTCATTACCGCCAATTAGCACCGAATAATAACTCTTTAGAGTTATAAAACCGCACGTTTTGACTGGCGGTCACCCTATTGCAGGATTATCCTCGAAGCGGTTAAGGATTTGTATGATTTATGCAAATACGCTTCACATGGAGGAGGTCCTATGCGTTTTGACAATAAAGTAGTGATTATTACTGGCGCAGGTAATGGTATGGGGGAAGCGGCGGCGCGTCGCTTTGCGGCCGAAGGTGCCACGGTGGTGCTGGCGGACTGGGCAAAAACGGCGGTTGACGCGGTAGCGGCGTCTTTGCCGGCAGGTAAGGCGCACGCGGTGCATATCGATGTGTCGGATGCCGCGGCGGTTGAGAAAATGATGGATGGGGTCGCAGCGAAGTTTGGTCGCATTGATGTGCTGCTGAACAACGCTGGCGTGCACGTGGCAGGCAGCGTACTGCAAACCAGCGTTGCGGACTGGCGACGTATTGCCGGCGTTGATATCGACGGCGTGATTTTCTGTTCCAAGTTTGCCTTGCCGTACCTGCTGAAAACCAGAGGCTGCATCGTTAATACCGCCTCAGTGTCCGGGTTGGGGGGCGACTGGGGGGCAGCCTATTACTGCGCGGCCAAAGGGGCGGTGGTGAACCTGACTCGTGCAATGGCGCTTGACCACGGCGGTGACGGTGTGCGCGTCAACGCTGTTTGCCCGAGTCTGGTAAAAACCAATATGACCAACGGTTGGCCGCAGGAGATCCGCGATAAATTCAACGAGCGCATTGCGCTCGGCCGGGCGGCAGAACCGGAAGAGGTGGCGGCGGTGATGGCGTTTCTTGCCAGCGATGACGCCAGCTTTATTAATGGCGCCAATATTCCGGTCGATGGCGGTGCCACCGCTTCGGATGGCCAACCTAAAATTGTCTAAGGTATAAAGCGTGGGCGCGCTCTGATAGACCGCGCCCACAGCATGCCGATCCCGCCTGGCGTTACACGCCGATGCGATCGCGCAAGGTGTAGTAGGCCGCACCGATGGCGGTGAAGGGGATTTGCAGATTACGTCCGCCAAAGAACGGCAGGTGCGGCAGCTTGGCGAAGGCGTCAAAGCGTTCCGCGTCGCCGCGCAGCAACTCCGCGATCAGTTTCCCTGCCAGATGGGTACAGGTAACACCGTGACCGCTGTATCCCTGCATATAATAAATGTTGTTTTCCAGCCGGCCGAACTGCGGCATGCGTGACAGCGTCAGCAGGAAGTTACCGGTCCAGCGGTAGTCGAGGCGTACCCCTTTCAATTGCGGGAAGGTCTTCAACAGCTTGGGACGCACCAGGTTGTCGATATCCTGCGGGTCGCGCGCACCGTACACCACGCCGCCGCCGTACAGCAAACGGTTATCGGCGGTCAGGCGGTAATAGTCCAGCAAATAGTTACAATCTTCCACACAGTAGTTATGCGGGATCAACGCCTGGGCGATCTCCGCTGCCAGCGGTTCGGTGGTTACCACCTGGGTGCCGCATGGCATGCTGCTTTTGGCCAGTTTCGGCTCCAGTTTGTCGCCCAGGTAGGCATTGCCTGCGACGATCACATGACGTGCTTTTACCTGGCCGTGGGCGGTGCTGACCAGCGCCGGCTCCCCATGGCGAATCTGCGTAACGGCCGACTGCTCGAAGATCCGACCGCCTTGCTGGCGCACGGCTTCGGCCTCGCCAAGCGCCAGATTCAATGGATGAATGTGGCCGCCGCTGTGGTCGAGTAGCGCGCCGACATAACGATCGCTGGCCACTTCCTGGCGAATGCGCGCACCGTCCAGCAGTTCCAGTTGTGCGTTGCCGTAACGCTCCCAGTTCTGTTTCTGCTCGATCAGTGCATGGTATTGCTTGTTGTTGATAGCGGCGAAAATGCCGCCCGGTCGGTAGTCGCAATCGATGGCATAACGTTCGATGCGGCTGCGGATAATATCGGCGCCCTCGAACATCATGCTGCCGAGCATCCGGGCGCTTTCTGCGCCGTAGCGCTGTTCGATCACATCAATATCGCGGCTGTAGGAGTTGACCAATTGGCCGCCGTTGCGACCGCTGGCGCCAAAGCCGATGCGCGCGGATTCCAGCAACACCACGTCATAGCCGGCTTCCACCAGGAACAGCGCCGAGGACAGGCCGGTGTAGCCGCCGCCGACGATGCAGACGTCGCACTCCAATGACTCGCTCAACTGTGGATAAGGCTGATGAGCGTTGGCGCTGGCGGCATAATAACTCTTCACGTGTTCAGTCATGTTGTCGGTCCTTAGTCGAGTGAAATCCAGGTGGTTTTCAGTTCGGTGAATTTTTCCAGCGCATGCAGCGACTTGTCACGCCCATTGCCGCTTTGCTTGTAGCCGCCGAACGGCACGGTCATGTCGCCATCATTGTAATTATTGACGAATACCGAACCGGCTTTCAGTTGGCGTGACAGACGATGGGCGCGCGACAGATCGCGAGTCCACAGTGCGGCTCCCAGACCGTAATCGCTGTCGTTGGCCAATTGAATCGCCTGTTGTTCACCGTTAAACGTCGTCACCGCCAGTACCGGGCCGAATATCTCCTCACGGGCAAGGTCCATACGGTTGTCTACCGCAGTCAGAATGGTCGGTCCCAGATAACCGTCATGATCGCCCAACGGGTGCGTGCGGCCGTCGAGAAACAGTGTGGCACCCTGCTGCAGGCCACGTTCAATAGCGTTGGCCACCTTCTGCCGGTGGTCGCTGTCGATCAACGTGCCCATCGCGCTGGTCGGATCGAGCGGATCGCCAGGTGTGAAGGCGGCCGCGTGCCTGCGTAGCGCCTGCAAGAACGGTTGCTGGATGCTTTCTTCTACCAACAGACGCGTTCCGGCGATGCAAACCTGTCCCTGGTTATAAAAGATACCGGCGGCGGCGTTTTGCGCGGCCTTATCAATATCCGGGCAATCGGCGAAAATGATATTGGCACTTTTGCCGCCGGCTTCCAGCCACACGCGCTTCATGTTCGATTCACCGGCGTAGATCAGTAACTGTTTGGCGACCTGGGTCGAGCCGGTGAAGGTCAGGGCGTCGACATCATGATGTAGCGCCAGCGCTTTGCCAGCATCGTGGCCGTAACCGGGCACGACGTTCAGAACGCCGTCCGGCAGCCCGGCCTGCGTCGCCAGTTGGGCGAGATAAATGGCGCTCAGCGGCGATTTTTCCGACGGCTTCAACACCACGCTATTGCCGGTTGCCAGCGCCGGACCGAGCTTCCAACAGGCCAGCTGCAACGGGAAATTCCACGGCACAATCGCGCCGACCACTCCGACCGGTTCGCGGGCGATCAGCGCCAGCGAATCGTTGCCGGTTGGGGCTATCTCGCCGTAAACCTTATCGATGGCTTCGGCGTACCAGCGGATGCAGCGTATGGCCCCCGGAATATCGTCGCGCAGGCTATGGCGAATCGGCTTGCCGGTGTCTAGCGTTTCCAGCAATGCCAGCGTTTCTGCATGTTGTTCCATCAGCGTCGCCAGCGTTGCCAGCGTGGACTTGCGTTGCGCCGGCGAGGCCTGCGACCAGTCACCACGCTCGAATGCCTCACGCGCGGCGCGTACCGCCAGGTCGACATCGACGCCGGTTGCGCGAGCGACCTGTGTCAGCTCGCGTTGCCCGGCGGGATCGTCCACCGCAAAGGTACCGCCCTCGGCGGCGGGCAGATAACGGCCATTGATAAACAGTCGATTCTCAATCTTCAGGGCCTGCGCCCGCTGTTGCCAGTATTGCTGATGATGGAAATCCATACCTTGCTCCGTTAATCAGAATGTGGTCGGCGTGTGGGCGCTGACAATGCGACAAATGCGCGCCGAAGTGTTGCTGAAACTGTGGGGAATACCGGTGTTGATGGCGTAACTCTGGCCGGCGGCCAACGCGTAAGTCTGACCGTTGACCAATAGCATCACTTCGCCCTCCAGCAGGGTGCCGATCTCTTCCCCCTGATGCTTGATGCGTTCGCCGGTGGTGGTGCCCGGCTCATAGGTTTCGATCATCATGGCCAGCGTACGATTGGGGTCGCCGTTATGAATCAACTTCATCGATACCCCCTGACTGCCGATTTCGATTAAATCTGCTTGCTCAATCACAATTTGCGGCTCCGCAGGTTTGTCGGGCTCGGCGAAAAACGCTGACAACGACAGTCCGTACACCGTCAGCAGCTTTTGCAGCGTACTGATGGCCGGACTGACCTTGTCCTGCTCGATAGTGCTGATGGCGCTGTGGGTTAATCCAGACAGTTCGGCCACGCGGCGCTGCGACAAACCTAACTGCTGACGGATCTGCGACAGGCGTTTCCCCGGAGCCAAGCTGGCATTGCTCATTGGCGCTGTTCCTTTTCCTGGTGGTAGCGGCGGCATGCCGCGATGAAACCTTCAAACAGCAGGCGCGACAGCGCGTATTCATCGCTGTTCCACTCTGGATGCCACTGCACGCCGAGGGCAAATGGCCGATCGCGTACGCTGATGGCTTCCACCAATCCGTCGGCGGCATGCGCTTCAATACGTATGCCGGCGCCAAGGGTCTTGGCACCCTGGCCATGCAGCGAGTTGACCCAAAAGCGGTTGCAATCCGGGATCAGTTGCGAAAGCAGCCCGCCGTCTGCGACGATGACTTCGTGCGCCGGGGCATATTGCTGTTCCAGCGGCAGATCGTGATCTTCTCGGTGTTCCAACAGCTCGGGGCGTTCGTACAGGCGACGGTGCAGGGTACCTTCGGTGGCTACCACCATTTCCTGCATGCCCCGGCAAATGGCGAAAAGGGGAATGCGCCTGTCCAGCGCCAGGCGGATCAGCGCCAGGCTCAGTTCATCACGCCCAGGATCGGCGTCAGGCTCATCGCCGTTTTCACCATAAAGGTGCGGCTGCACATTGCTGGGGCTGCCAGGCAGCATCACGCCGTCCAGGTATGGCAGCAGATTTTCCAGCAAATCCGGTTCTGCCAGCGCGTGTGGCAGGGCGATCGGTAATCCGCCGGCGGCGAGTACCGCATTCAGGTACTTTTCTTGCAAGGTCTGTGTCGGATGTTGGTTTAGCCTATGGCGGCACATCACGACGCCGACGATCGGCCTGTTAAATATATTGCCCATGATATCCTCTTGGTATGTTCGAAATTATGAACGAAACACGTCTTTGCTGGCTTTTTTGTTCAATATTTAATAAATCTAGCAGTGGGTAGCCTAATATTCAAACCAAAAGTAACACTTGCAAAACAATTTTGTTGCATCTATGTTTCATTGGTGGACATTATATTGAGCATCCTGGTCGAAAACATCGACCGCAGACAGTAGTGAAAACCACTGAGCAAACATAACGGCGGGTGACCCATGCAGACCAACATCGTAGAAGTGGAAAACTTTGTTCAACACAATGAAGAAAGGCGAAGTAGCATGTTCCAGCGCGAGGTGAACAAATACCTGGAACGCTATCCGTTAACCCAGCACATTGACGTGTTGCTGACCGATCTGAACGGCAGTTTCCGTGGCAAGCGTATTCCGCTAGCTGGCTTGAACAAGCTGGAGAAGGGCTGTTACTTCCCGGCTTCGGTATTCGCGATGGACATCCTGGGCAATGTGGTCGAAGAGGCCGGGTTGGGGCAGGAACTGGGCGAGCCGGATCATATCTGCGTTCCGGTGCCGGGTAGTCTGACGCCGTCGGCGGCGGACCCGCAGTATATCGGTCAGGTGTTGCTCACCATGCTGGATGAAGATGGCACTCCCTTTGACGTTGAACCGCGCAATGTGCTGAACCGTGTATGGCAGCGCTTGCGGCAGCGCGGGTTGTCTCCCGTGGTAGCGGTAGAGTTGGAGTTCTATCTCATCGATCGCCAGCGCGACGCCGAAGGCTATCTACAACCGCCTTGTGCGCCGGGCACCCAGGAACGCAACACCCAGAGTCAGGTGTATTCGGTCGATAACCTTAATCATTTTGCCGATGTGCTGAGTGACATCGACGAGCTGGCGCGCCTGCAAGGCATTCCGGCGGACGGCGCGGTGGCCGAAGCGTCGCCTGGGCAGTTCGAAGTCAACCTGCATCATACCGGCGACGTGCTGCAAGCCTGCGACCATGCGTTGGCCTTGAAACGCCTGATCCGCATGGTGGCTGAAAACCACAACATGCACGCCACCTTTATGGCCAAACCCTATGAAGAGCACGCCGGCAGCGGCATGCATATCCACATCAGCATGCTGGACAATGAGGGAAATAACGTATTTTCCGACGCCGATGGTGAAGATTCTGCGCTATTGAAACAGGCGCTGGCGGGCATGATCGCGCTGATGCCGGCGTCGATGGCGCTGCTGGCACCGAACGTCAACGCCTATCGGCGTTTTCAGCCGGGCATGTATGTGCCGATCCAGGCGTCGTGGGGGCATAATAACCGCACCGTGGCGCTGCGCATTCCCTGCGGCGATCGCGACAGTCATCGGGTGGAATACCGGGTGGCTGGCGCTGACGCCAACCCCTATCTGGTGATGGCAGCCGTGCTGGCCGGCATCGTATATGGATTGGACACTCCGCTGTCCTTACCGGAGCCGGTAACCGGCAACGGACTGGAGCAGGAAGGGTTGCCGTTCCCGATCCGCCAGAGCGACGCGCTGTACGAGTTTGAGCATCAGCCGGTGTTGCATCGTTTGCTCGGCGAGCGCTTCACTCACGTTTACCTGGCCTGCAAAACCGATGAATTGGTGCAGTTTGAACGCCTGATCACCGAAACCGAAATTGAGTGGATGCTGAAAAACGCCTGATTCCGCCCATTCACTCCCTCGCGCGCGTCAGGCGTATTTTGTCGGCTATCCTGTGGCCCGGCGAGGCTGCGCGCTGCGGTTAACCATTTCTTCCAATTGAGCGTACAGGACGCTGGTGAGGAAATTCCCATGACAACAAATGTCATCGATGGTAATGACGCGGATAAGCCGCAATTGCGCAAGTCGCTCAAGCTGTGGCAAGTGGTGATGATGGGCCTGGCCTATCTGACTCCGATGACGGTTTTTGACACTTTCGGCATCGTTTCCGGCGTCACCGACGGCCATGTGCCGGCGTCCTATCTGTTTGCGTTGGCTGGCGTGCTGTTTACCGCCATCAGCTACGGCAAACTGGTACGCCAGTTTCCGACCGCCGGCTCGGCGTATACCTATGCACAAAAGGCGATTAATCCGCACGTCGGCTTTCTGGTCGGCTGGTCTTCGCTGCTGGACTATCTGTTCCTGCCGATGATCAATACGCTGTTGGCGAAAATCTACCTCACCGCGCTGTTTCCCGAGGTTCCCCCGTGGGTCTGGGTGGTCGGTTTCGTGTTCATCATGACGGCGATCAATCTGAAGAGCGTCAACGTGGTCGCCAACTTCAATACCCTGTTCGTTCTGGCGCAGATCATGATCATCGTGGTGTTCATTTTTCTGGTGGTTCAGGGTCTACAGCGCGGTGAAGGGCTGGGAACGGTGTGGAGCCTGCAACCGTTCGTCAGTGAGAACGCCCACCTGTTGCCGATTATCACCGGCGCCACCATTTTGTGTTTTTCCTTTCTCGGTTTTGACGCGGTCACCACGCTGAGCGAGGAAACGCCCAATGCAGCCAAAGTGATCCCGCGCGCCATTTTCCTGACGGCGCTGTACGGCGGAGTGATTTTCATCAGCGTTTCGTTCTTTATTCAGCTGTTTTTCCCCACGATCGAACGTTTCAAACAGCCGGATGCGGCACTGCCGGAAATAGCGCTGTACGTGGGCGGCAAGCTGTTCCAGTCGATTTTCCTGTGCACTACCTTTATCAATACCCTGGCGTCCGGTCTGGCATCCCATGCCAGCGTGTCGCGCTTGCTGTACGTCATGGGGCGTGACAACGTGTTCCCGGAAAAACTGTTCGGTTACATTCATCCGAAATGGCGCACCCCGACGCTGAACGTGCTGATGGTCGGTGCCGTGGCGCTGTCTGCGTTGTCCTTTGATCTGGTGACCGCCACTGCGCTGATCAACTTTGGTGCCTTGGTGGCGTTTACCTTCGTTAACCTGTCGGTGATCAGTCATTTCTTTATTCGCGAAGGGCGCAACAAAACCTGGAAGGATCGCGTCCATTTCCTGATTTTGCCGCTGGTCGGTGCGCTGACGGTTGGCGTGCTGTGGCTGAATCTGGAAAAGAGCTCGCTGACCATGGGGTTGTGCTGGGCGGCTCTGGGCTTTGCCTATCTGGTATACCTCACCCGGCGTTTCCGCCAGCCACCACCGCAGTTCGAACGCCAAACCCAACAGTGACGCTGTCACATTACCAGGCGTGCAGCGGTCTCACAGCGTAATCGGGGCGTTGTCGGAAAATCTGGCTGCCTTGACGCTGTGTTGTCCGGCGCTCTGACTCTACGGGTGATTTGCCGAAACGGGGAGCCGATCTCCGTTTCACTTTTATTCTTCTCTGCGCCGTTGTACAGTCAAACGCTGGTTGAAATGAATTCATTGGAAGAGTCAAATGCCTGCGATCTCCACGACTTACCGCGCCACGCTGATGGGATTATTGGCGATTGTCCTGTGGAGCAGCGTCGTCGGCCTGATTCGCAGCGTCAGCGAAGCGCTGGGGCCGATTGGCGGCGCGGCGATGATCTACAGCGTGGGAGCGATTTTCCTGCTGGTGGTGATGGGGCTGCCCAGACTAAACCATTTTCCCAAACCCTACTTATTGCTCGGCAGCCTGCTGTTCGTCACTTATGAGATCTGTCTTTCCTTGTCACTGGGTTACGCCAACAACCGGCTGCAGGCGATCGAACTTGGCATGATCAACTACCTGTGGCCGAGCCTGACGGTATTAATGGCCATTGTGTTCAACGGCCAAAAAGCCACGCTGTGGGTGATCCCAGGGCTATTGCTGGCGTTGCTGGGCATTGGGTGGATCATGAGCGGCGAGGGGGGCTGGTCGCCGGCGCAAATGCTGGCAAACGTTCACAGTAACCCGCTCAGTTATTGCCTGGCGTTCAGCGGCGCGGTTATCTGGGCGGTTTATTGTAACGTCACCCGGCGTATTGCCCAGGGTCATAACGGCGTGGTGGTGTTCATTACCCTGACGGCGCTGGTACTGTGGCTGCAATATGCCTTCAGCAATGAATCGGCCTTGCATTTCACGCTGCCGGTCACCGCGACGCTGCTGTGCGCCGGCATGGCGATGGGGACCGGCTATGCGGCATGGAATGTCGGCATCTTGCGGGGCAACATGACGTTATTGGCCACGGCGT
The DNA here is from genome assembly GCF_041448735.1 of Serratia odorifera. Classification (NCBI taxonomy): domain Bacteria; kingdom Pseudomonadati; phylum Pseudomonadota; class Gammaproteobacteria; order Enterobacterales; family Yersiniaceae; genus Serratia; species Serratia odorifera. Next base: position 721,294 of record NZ_JBGMUT010000001.1, read on the forward strand.
CGTATTTTACCCCGGTGTTGTCCTCGGTATTTGCTGCGCTATTGCTCAGCACCGCACTGACGGTGAGCTTTTGGCAAGGCGTGGTGATGGTGATTTTGGGCTCGCTGATATGCTGGCGAGCAACTCGCGGATAAGTGCAGATATTTGATACGGCTCCCTGCGTCAGGCCTGAAATCAGCTAAGCTCAAATTACGTCTTCTGTCAGAAGGAACGTGAACCATGAGAAGCGATGTGCAGTTTATTCAGCAGCCCATTATCGACGATCAGAACTTCGGCCGGGGCGATACGGTGCGGCTCACCACCGCCAACCTGCGCCACGAATATCAGCTTGACGTCAGTATCTTGCGTCGCGAAGACAAGCGCATTATTGGTACGGTGATCGCTGCCGCGCCGAAAACGGATATCCCACCCAAAGAGTGGGAAATTGCACGTGGCGAAGAAGTGGTGTTTCGCGCCGACAATATTGCCAAAGCGGTTCCAGGCGCCCGTTGAGTTAGTCAGTTTTACTCCCCTCGCTCTCCATCTCTGCCGGCTGCGCGCCGGCATCTTCCGTCAAAAAATGTAACCTGGACGATAGCCGGCTGTTGGTGGAATTGGGCACGAATCCTGCATAAAAAACGTCCGCTCATGACAAAAATCACAGCGATTGTGAATTTGCATGAAACATAATTTGACAAATGTGAACGCAATCGATTACCTATTCGCGAAATGGGTGACTGGATCACAGATTATTACACTCGGTGATTTCTATAATGCGCGCGGTGAATGTGCATTGATTCACCGTTGGTTACGCCAGGTGTCATTCAGACTCATTTGTCATTTTTTCTAACGGGCAGGAAATGGCCCTTTAAGCATGTGGTAATAAAATGAAAAAAATAGCTCTCGCAGCAGGTGTGCTTCTCGCAGCATCGTACAGTGCATCATCAATGGCTGATAGCAAAGACAGTCAATACGTTTCAGATTGGTGGCATCAGAGCGTGAACGTGGTAGGGAGCTACCATACTCGCTTCGGACCGCAGTTGAACAACGATGTCTATCTGGAATACGAAGCCTTCGCCAAACACGAATGGTTTGATTTCTATGGCTACGTCGACGTGCCGAAATTCTTTGGCGTGGGCAATGCGCCGGATCGCGGTATCTGGGACAAAGGTTCACCGCTGTTTATGGAAATCGAGCCGCGCTTTTCCATCGACAAGCTGACCGGCGCCGATCTCAGCTTCGGGCCGTTTAAAGAATGGTATTTCGCCAACAACTACATCTATGACATGGGACGCAACGATTCATCTCGCCAGAGCACCTGGTATATGGGTCTGGGTACCGACATCGATACCGGTCTGCCAATGAGCCTGTCGATGAACATTTATGCCAAATACCAATGGCAGAACTACGGTGCCGCCAACCAGAACAGCTGGGATGGTTACCGCTTCAAGGTAAAATATTTTGTGCCGTTGACCCAGCTATGGGGCGGTAATCTGAATTACATCGGCTTTACCAACTTTGATTTTGGCTCCGATCTGGGCAAGGACGATTTCATCGTCAACGGCCGTCAGGCACGCACCAGCAATTCCATTGCATCCAGCCATATCCTGGCGCTGAACTACGATCACTGGCATTACTCGGTAGTTGCACGTTATTTCCATAACGGCGGTCAATGGCAAGATGGCGTAGATATCGGCACGCCGCAAGGGCCAATCAAGTCTACCGGCTGGGGTTACTATCTGGTGGTTGGTTACAATTTCTGATTGTGGCACTGAATATAAAAAACCCCGCATCGACGGGGTTTTTTATGGCATCACTGCATGACTTCGACAGGCAGGTGCTTAACCGGCATAACCAGTCGTCCCTTGATGACATAGCATTCGTTGTCGATCCAGCGGCGGATCTGATCGCTGCTTACGCCTTCCGCCTGCGCGTAGCGGTGAAGATCGCCGTTAAAATGCAGAGTGATGTATTCCATGAGGGTCATTTGCATTACTTTTGCTCCTGAACGCCCACCCGTTGCCAACCTGGCCACCGTGGGAGGTTAAGGTTTCTCAGCCGTCAAATTTAAGATATTAACCACGAAATCTCAACATAAAGCACCAGTTTGGTGCAGACGCGGCCAAAAGAGAAAAAGAGTCCCGCACCAAGCGGCGGGAAAGAGACGTGTCTTATCCTGTTTGGATCACATGAAAATTTGAGGCGTGACGAAAAAGAGCATGCTAACTCTTTTTTGTTACCTGACCAAAGTACGGCATCGCTTATTACGTCGCAAGAAAAATCTTAGGTAAACGCTCAGTAAAACCGAATGGTTATGCATTATATATTGCTGGTGGCGATCGCCACGGCAGTTTGCCCCGCGACCCACGGAGCAGGGGGAAACAATATAAGAGTTTTCCGTATACTTTATAGGGTAAACTACACTTATAGTAATCTCAGTTCCCCCACGCAGGATGTTACATCATGAAAAAACGTCGTATGACCCTGACAGCTCTGGCGCTGTGCGTATCACTGGGTATGAGCGCAGCACCGGTTTTCGCTGATAAAGGCGGTAATGGCAACGGCGGCGGCAATGGTAACGGTCATGGCAACAGTGCAAATCATGGCAACCATGGCAATGGTAATGGAAACGGTAAAGGTAACGGTAACAGCGGCGATCATGCCAAAGGTAAACAGGGCAAAGGCGGCAATAACGACCTGGTGTCCGTGAACCTTTCTTACGATCGTGTGCGCCCGCTGGCTCTCAACTATGGCCTGACCGGCTATCAGGCTCTGCCTCCGGGCATTGCCAAGAACCTGGCACGCGGCAAGCCGCTGCCTCCGGGCATCGCCAAGAAAGCCGTACCGGCGTCCTTGCTGGGCCAACTGCCACATTATCCTGGTTATGAATGGCGCGTTGCCGGCGACGATCTGGTGTTGGTAGCGCTCAGCACGGCGATTGTCGCTTCCGTAATTAACGGTGTTTTCGACTAGCACGCAAGCAAACATATCAAGCCCTGCTCCGGCAGGGCTTTTTTGTGGGCGAAAATAAAGATGATCCGCCTGAACGCATTGCATTATATTGCCTGATTCGCAGACGGAAAAAACAGAGGGATTATGTTTAAAATTATGCTGATAGCGGGTTTACTGTGCAGTTTCTCCACGTTGGCGAACGAGGCTAAGCCGATCGCCGAAACCGTCAACCAGCGACTGTCATTGATGAAAGACGTGGCCGGCTATAAAGCGCAGCAGCATTTGCCGATTGAAGATCTGGCCCAGGAAAGCAAGGTGTTGGCCAGTACCCAGGCCGAAGCCGAAACGCTAGGGCTGGATGCTGCCACGATTAAACCGTTTGTCATGGCGCAAATGGATGTCGCCAAGGCGATTCAATACCGGTATCGGGCCGACTGGTTATCGCAGCCGGAACAGCACTGGCAGCCGCGCCCGCTGAACCAGGTGCGGCCGCAGATCGCGCGCCTGAGCAGTGCCATACTGCAACGGCTGGCGCAGCGCTTGCAGGCTGGGCCGATTAGCGAAACAGAGCGTCAGGGGTTCGTCAACGCACTGCAACAGCATAATCTGAGCGATGCCGATAAACAGCGGCTGTTTGACGCGCTGCTGGCGGTGAGAACCCGCAGCACGCCCTAGTCTGGTTTAGTCGGTACGGCCGGTGGTGCTGCGTTGAAAGGTCAGCACCCGGCTGCGGTTGGCGATCAGATCGACGCTATAACCCCGGAAATACAGACAGAAACGTTTTAGCCAGGGGCCATCCTGCGATTCAACCAGCATGCGGCCATGGCCCAGCGAGCTTAACCTGCCGATCTGCGCTGCGGGGCCAACGCCGATATGTATCCGATCGCCGCGGATTTCAAACGCAGTACGATACTGCGGGTGATACCACACTCCCTGTACGTGTTTCAGGCAATCGTTATTCAGCGTTACTGGCAAGAAATGCCGTGTGACATGTCCCACTTCACCTTCGACCGCTTCTCCATTCCAGCGCAAACGCATCGGCATATGCGCCGACAGCGATACGGCATAGCCATCCGTTCCTTGGTACAGTGGTTCGCTGATACCCAAATAGGCGACGTTGCCGTCGTTGACTTCCAGCCAGTAGGGCTCAGCCACGCTGGCATAGATGCCATCGGGTATGGCATCACTGCGCGGCGGCAGGGTTTCCCCCAACAAGGCGGCCATCACCTGCAAGGCGATGTTGAAACTGTCGCAATCTTCGCGATTGGCTACCAGCACCATGCCCGCGCTGCGATCGGCTGCCAGCAGGAAGTGGGTTTTATAGCCGGCATGCGAACCGCCGTGCCCCAACAGGCGCTGCGCTCCCAACCTGGTATGCGCCATACCGAGGCCATAATCGCTGAGCTGGCCATTGGCTAAACGCCGCGCAGCGCTTAACTGCGCCAGTACGCCAGCGCCTGGCCCGCGATCTGCCAGCAGAGACTGCAGCCAGCGGGTCAGGGCGTTGGCGCTGCCGGTCAGGCTGCCCGATGCCGATAGGTGTAGTCCGTTGCTGGCCAACTGCCAGCCGTGAGGCGTGGGCCAATAGCCGGGCACCAGTCCCGCAACGATATCGAACCAGCTCTCAGGCGCCCTCAGTTGGACTGCCAGCGGCTCGGCGATGTGTTGTTGCACCAGTCGATCAAACGTGTGACCTTGCGCGTTCAGCGCGGCCTCCACCAGCCGATAACCGGTATTGCTGTAACTGATTTCACTGCCGGGTGGGAAGTTGAGCCGGTTCAGACCATAAACAAACTCCAGCACCGGCGTGGCATCGCTGACGGTATGTCCAGAAATGCCAAGCAGGCCGAGGGTTTCCCGTACGTCGGGCAAGCCGCTGGTCATATCCAGCGCCTGGCCGACGCGAACTTTCGCCAATTCGCCGCGCAGCTGTGGCAACAAATCGCCGATAGGTTGATCGAGCTGCAACGCGCCATCGACGGCGTTAAGCGCCAGCGCAGCGAAGATATGCTTGGTGACCGAGGCATAACGAACCACGCTGTCGGCGCTAAAGGGGGTGCCCTGGGCCAGATCGGCCAGGCCGGCACAGGCGACGGCCTGCGTCTGCTCGGCGTCAAACAGGATAATCGCGCCACCGGGCTCGCCTGGGCGTTGCCAGTCGGCCAGCAGCCGTTCGGCGACAGCATGGGCCTGGCGCCAGTTTAGCGGGATATCGGACATGGTAGCCTCCAGAGTGACATGACGGACTGCATCAATTCCAGTCTCAGCAGATGGCTACTGGGACTGATAGGGATTGGCACGGTTCAGTCAGATGTTTCTTATTCTGCCGCAGGCAGTGGTTTTGCGCCGATTGTGGCGCAGCACGCGCGTCGGCAGCCGCCGTTTTGTGCGCTGGGGTAAAATGGGAACGCTGTTTTAGTTAAAACTGCGAAGCAGTACGCAAATTGCACATCAGATGCCAGCGTTGTTGGCGCTTAACCGGACGCAGCAGGATGGGGCAGGAAGAGGCAGGGCGCCTCCGGGCCAGGAAAGTGACGACCCGGAGGATAAATTAAGTGGGCAATCAGCGTTGTGCTGCGCCCCAGGCAATCATGGTTTCAAGCAATTGCTGCAACAGACGCTGTAGCGGCGCAGCCCGTTCGGCGTCAAAAGCGAACGGGTATTGTTCGGACATATAATTCACCTGCGCCAACTCCAATTGCACCGCATGCTGGTTTTCAGCCGGTTTGCCATAGGCACGCGTGATATAACCACCTTTAAACCGGCCATTAAGCACATAACTGAAGCGTTGTTGATCTTCGCAACGGCGCAGTAGCCGATCGCTCAGTGCGGTGGCACAGCTTTCACCTCCGTTGGTACCGAGGTTGAGATCCGGCAGTTGGCCGTCGAACAGCCGCGGGATCACCGACGCGATAGAGTGGGCATCGAACAGCATGGCGTAGCCGTGTTTGGCTTTCAAGCGTGCCAGCTCATCCTGTAATTGTTGATGATAGGGATGCCAGATGTGTTGTAAATAGCCGGCGCGTTCCTGCTCTGACGGCGCTTTACCCGGCTGGAAGCTGGCGCGGCCATCAAACAGCACATCGGGGAACAGACCGGTCGTGGCGGTGGTATACAGCGGCTTATCGTCAGACGGGCGGTTAAGATCGATGACAAAACGCGAATAATTGCCCACCAGCAGGCTGGCGCCCATCGCCCGGGCGAAATCATACAGCTGGGGAATGTGCCAGTCGGTGTCAGACAGCGGCCGTGCATCGTCGGTCAGGCCGGCTTCAACCGCGGGCGTCAAGCGGGTGCCGGCGTGCGGAATGCTGATCAGCAGCGGTAGAGTGCCGGTATGAAATTGAAACGGATCTCGAATGGTCATTGACGTACTTCTCCTCGGAAAATCACCGTACAGGGCAGTTGCCCACCCAACCAATAAGCCAGTTCAGCCGGGCGTGATAACGGCCAATGGACAAAATCCGCCACTTTGCCGCTTTCCAGCGAGCCGTGGCTGTGCTGTAACCCCAAGGCCCTGGCGGCATTGAGGGTGACGCCAGCCAGCGCTTCTTCCGGTGTCAGACGGAACAGCGTGCAGGCCATGTTGATCATCAGACGCAGCGACAGAGCCGGCGACGTGCCCGGGTTGGCATCGCTGGCGATGGCCATTGCCACCTGGTGTTTACGGAACAGCGCGATCGGTGGGCACTGGGTCTCACGCAGCAGGTAATAGGCGCCTGGCAGCAACACCGCCACGGTACCGGCGGCGGCCATCGCCTGTGCATCCTGTTCGGTGGCATATTCAAGGTGATCGGCAGACAGGGCGTGATGACGCGCCGCCAACGCGCTACCACCCAATGCAGACAGCTGCTCGGCATGCAGTTTGACCGGCAGACCGGCACGCTCGGCGGCGGCGAACACCTTTTCCACCTGCTGTGGCGAAAAGGCCAAATGCTCGCAAAAGGCATCAACCGCATCCGCGAGCCCGGCCGCGGCAGCTTCGGGAATGATGGTATCGCACACCAAATCGATATAGTCGTCAGCCCGACCGGCGTATTCCGGCGGCAACGCATGGGCTGCCAGACAGGTGGTTTTTACCTCGACCGGCAGCAGTTCGCCCAGCCGGCGTGCCACCCGCAGCATTTTCAGTTCGCTTTGCGGCGTCAGGCCATAACCGGACTTGATTTCAACGCAGGTCACGCCTTCTGCCAGCAGCGGTTTCAGGCGAAACAGCGCCTGCTGCAACAGCTGTTGTTCGTCGGTGTCGCGGGTGGCCTTCACGGTGGAAACGATACCGCCGCCCTGTGCGGCGATCTCGGCGTAGCTGACGCCGTTCAGTCGCTGCTCGAATTCGGCGCTGCGATCGCCGCCAAACACCAGATGCGTATGGCAGTCCACCAGGCCTGGAGTGATGATGCCGCCGTCAAACTCTACCGTTTTGGTCGCGCTAATCGCTGGCAACGCTGCACGTTGGCCAATCCAGACGATGTTACCGTCGCGTACCGCGATGGCCCCGTCATGCAGAATGTGATATTTGCCGTCGCGCATGGTGACAAGGTCTGCGCCATACCACAGGCTGTCGCAGTGAATTTCGGAGGACATGGTGACCAACTCCCACATGGTTGTATATACAATTAAAAACAACCTAGCGCATTCATCGGCATGCGGCAAGAGCAGGGCGGGAAATTTGTTATCAGGATGTGATCGCCGGTAACTAACGGGGGCTATCGCCCCCATCATCTCACACCTCGTTGGTGAAGCGGCCAAACAGCTGATAGCGGCTGCCGGGATACAGCAGGCGGGCAGAGGTCACCACGGTTTTCCCTGACCAGGTGCGGCGATGAATCAGCAGGCAAGGTTCGTGATCCTCCAACTGCAGCAAGTCGCGTTCCTGACGGGTTGGCGTCACCGCTTCGACGATATGCTCGCCGGCGGTCAGCGGCGCGGCCTGGGTCAGGTAGATGTAGGGCGTAACCCGATCGAAATTCTGCGCCATATAATCGGGTGCTGCCAACGGATTGACACAGCGGTTTTCCAACTGCACCGGCATCTCGTTTTCGTAATGAACGATCTGCGAGTAAAACAGCTGTTGTCCCGGCGAAATGCCCAGCGCGCTGGCTTCTTCATCGCTGGCGGCTCGCGCCTTGAACTCCAGGATCTTGCTGCTATGGCGATGACCCCGCGCGGCGATTTCATCGGCGATGTTATGCACTTCCAACAGTGCGGTATGCGCTTTGGCTTCGGCAACAAAGGTACCGACGCCCTGCATGCGGATCAGGAAGCCTTCGCTGGTCAGTTCACGCAGCGCGCGGTTAATGGTCATACGGCTGACGCCGAGCTCCGCCACCAGTTCGCTTTCCGACGGCACGCGCTGATGCGGTTGCCAATGACCCGCACGGATTTGATTGACGATAGCCTGCTTCACCCGCTGATAAATGGGGGCAGGGGTATCGCTCATTGCAGCAGCCAGCTGTAACACGGTCGGTTGATCCACCACGACGTTAACCTCGTCAAATAAAAATATCATAACACCAGTTTACTGTTGCTGCTGGCGTATGTATATGTATATACAAGTAGTGGTCAATTAACCAGAAATATACAATTGGCTTACAAATGCGCGTGTCGCGCGCTTTCGCCCTTATACCAACGTTGGAATACTGCCATGCCTGCTTATTTTGCTCCCCGTGCATTGCTTGCCACCGGCTGGGCCCATGATGTCCGGCTGGACGTCGACGCCCACGGTTTTCTTGCCAAGGTTACCCCAAAATCGAACCCGGAAGGCTGTCTACGTCTGCAGGGTGACGTGGTTCCCGGCATGCCTAACCTCCATTCCCATGCGTTTCAACGCGTCATGGCCGGGTTGGCGGAGGTGGCTGGCAACCCGCAGGACAGTTTCTGGACCTGGCGCGATCTGATGTACCGCCTGGTACAGCGTCTGACGCCGGAACAGGTCGAAATTATCGCGCGCCAGCTGTATATCGAAATGCTGAAGGGGGGTTACACCCAGGTGGCGGAGTTCCATTATCTGCATCACGATGAGTACGGCAGGGCATATGCCGATCGTGGCGAAATGACCGGGCGGCTCAGTCAGGCGGCACGGCAGGCGGGGATCGGCATGACGCTGCTGCCGGTCCTGTACAGCTACGCCGGATTTGGCGCCCAGCCGGCGCAGGACGGACAGCGGCGTTTCATTCAGGACGTTGACGGTTACCTGGCGCAGCAGCAAACCCTGGCCGGGCAACTGGCCGGCGTGCCGTTGCAGAACCATGGGCTGTGCTTCCATTCGTTGCGTGCCGTGGAACTCAGGCAAATGGAGCAGGTGCTGGCCGCGTCCGACCGTGCGCTGCCGGTGCATATTCACATTGCCGAACAGCAGAAAGAGGTTAACGACTGCCTGAGCTGGAGCGGCCAGCGCCCGGTTGCCTGGCTGTATGAACATCTGCCGGTTGATGCGCGCTGGTGTCTGGTGCATGCCACCCATCTGGATGACGGTGAACTGGCGCAGTTGGCGCGCAGTCAGGCGGTGGCCGGGCTGTGTCTGACCACCGAGGCCAATCTCGGTGACGGCATCTTCCCGGGCGACCGCTATCTGCAACAACAGGGGCGTTGGGGGATCGGCTCCGATAGCCATGTATCCCTCAACGTGGTGGAAGAGTTGCGCTGGTTTGAATATGGTCAGCGGCTGCGCGATCGGCGCCGCAATCGTCTGACCACCGCACAACAGCCAGCGGTAGCAGATGTGCTGTACCAGCAGGCGTTGCAGGGCGGTGCGCAGGCATGCGGCGTGGCGCTAGGCCAACTGACGGTCGGTTATCGTGCCGACTGGCTGGTGCTGGACGGTAACGATCCCTACCTTGCTGCCGCGCCTGATGCCTCCATTCTCAACCGTTGGCTGTTCGCCGGCGGTAAAGAGCAGATTCGCGACGTGTTTGTCGGCGGACGGCAAGTGATCGAGCAGGGACAACATGCGCTGCAACAGCAGAGCAGCGCCGCGTTTATGCAGGTGTTGAAAACCTTCCAGCAGGAGGCGTAATGCCGTTTAACCGTTTCGAATTCAAACAGCTGCCGGTCAGCCCGTGGCGTAACGGCGGGGGGGAGACGCGCGAAATCGTCAGCCTGCCGCTCGGCAACGCGGATTTTGACTGGCGCGCCAGCATTGCCACCATTGCCCAGGCGGGGCCGTTTTCTGCCTTCAGCGGCATCGATCGTTCGATCACACTGCTGGAAGGCGACGGCGTGCATTTATACAGCGCCGGTCAGGTCGATCATCGTTTGACGACGATTGGCGAACCATTTGCCTTTTCCGGCGACCTGGAGGTGCAGGCGCAATTACCGGGCGGCAGCAGTCAGGATTTCAACATCATGACGCGGCGTGGGCGCCAGAGCGCCGACGTGCAAGCTGTCGTAGCCGCTACGCCGTTGCCAACGGGTCATGCCGGCGTGATCTACGTCCTGCGTGGCGACTGGCAATTGCGCCAGCCGCAGCCGCTCACGCTGCATCCACGGCAGGGCGGCTGGTGGTCAGCGATGGACCACGCCAGCCAACTGGTGCCGTTGACGCCAAACGCGTTGGCGTTATGGGCTGATATTAGGTCGCACCACCCGAGTGGTGGCTAACGGCTGCGCATTCGGCTAGAGTCGGTGGCTAAGTTATGGGATTATTTGCCTTTACATACCATTTGACGCTGAGAAGGGTGCATGGCCTCGCTGAAAGACGTAGCAAAACTGGCCGGCGTATCGCTGATGACGGTATCGCGTGCCATCAACGAACCTGGCAAACTGCGTGCCGATACCTACCGCCGGGTGAAACAGGCCATTGATCAATTGGAGTACGTGCCGGATCTGGCCGCTCGGCGTATTCGCGGCGACGGCGGTCGGGTGCAGACCATCGGCGTGCTGGCGCTGGACACCGCGACCACGCCGTTCTCGGTGGAAATGATCCTGTCGATTGAAAAAACCGCGCGTGAACACGGCTGGCAAAGTTTCGTGGTTAACCTGTTTGCCGATGAGTCGGCGGAAAAAACCGTGGACTTGCTGATGGCGCACCGCCCTGACGGGGTGATCTTTACCACCATGGGGCTGCGTGAGGTTACGTTGCCGACCAAGCTGCTGGATAAACGGCTGGTGCTGGCGAACTGCCTCAGCGCCGGTAGCCAGGTGGCAACGTACATCCCCGATGACGAACAGGGCCAGTATGACGCCATGCGCGCGCTGATCGCCAAAGGCTACCGCGCGCCGCTGTGTATCCATCTGCCGCAAAGCACGCCGGCGGCGATGCTGCGGCGGCGTGGTTTGGAACGTGCCTGGCAGGAAACGGGCGGCGATCTGGCGCAGTTGAAGCAGTATCATCTCGACCTGACCGGTGGTGATGAACACTATCGCGACTGTGTGGCACTGTTGACGCGCCATTTTGCACCGGGGCGTAAAGAGTGCGACGTGGTGGTGTGTGGCAATGACCGGGTGGCATTTCTGGTGTACCAGACGCTGTTGGCGCAGGGCTGGAAAATACCGCAGCAGGTGGCGGTGTTAGGGTATGACAATATGGTGGGCATCGGTCAGCTGTTCCAGCCGCCGCTGACTACCGTACAGTTGCCGCATTACGAACTGGGCCGGCAAGCGGCGCTGCACCTGATCGAACAACGCGAGCATCGCGACACGGTGCAGGTGCCATGCCCGCTGTTGTTGCGTGGTTCGATGTAATCCTGTCGTTGGCGGGCCCGCTACGGACCCGCCCTGGCGATTACTGCCAAATAGCGTTTAGCGCCCAGCCGGTAATTTCACCAAAGGTGGCGCTGCCGCTTTCAGCGAACAGACTGATGCGCCGATCGCCGTCGCTGGGGTAGATGCAACTGGTCAGGCAGGCTTCACCACGATTCACGAACACCTCTATTGAAGATCGATCGACAAAAATGCGCAGCTGCAGCGTTTCGCCCACCGGCAACGGTACGCTGCGGCAGCCGCACAGCCCGGCGTCGTCGCTGAAACGCTCAACCACCAGGCGACGTGCCTGATTGTCAACGTACAACCGCACGGCGCTGCCAACGCTGACGCCGTAACGCTCCGCATCGCTGGCGTCGATGGCCAGGCTCAACGCCAGTTCTTGTATCCCGTCGCCGAGCAGCAACTGCCGGTTGGCGAACTGTGTGGCGCCAAAGCGCTGTGCTTCGCCGCGCAATGCGCTGAGCTCGGTTGCCGGATTCATCAGTATGCTACCGTCCTCGGCCTGCGAAAGTTCGCGCGGCAAGGTCAATGCTCCGGCCCAGCCGTGCGCTTTGCTCGGCATCGGCGACTCCCACATGTTCATCCAGCCAAACAGCAGGCGGCGGCCATCGGCAGCGGTAAAGCTCTGTGGCGCGTAGAAATCGTGCCCGGCGTCAAGTTCGACAAACGGTTGGGTCAGTTCGAAGTCGCTACCGGGCTGCCAGTTGCCGAGCAGGTAGCCGCTCTGGAAGCGATTGCGCTGGCGGTAGCCGTGCGCCGTCAGACCCTGCGGCGAAAAAAGCAACAGCTGTTGTTCCCCCAACGGGAAGAAATCCGGGCATTCCCACATGTAGCCCTGCGATGGTTCCTCCGCCGTCGCCAGGATGCGATCAAAGCGCCAATGACGCAGGTCGTGGGAGCAATACAGTCGTATCTGGCCGAGGTCGTGCCGCTTGGCGCCCACTACCATCCACCATTGGCCATCCTGACGCCACACCTTGGGATCGCGGAAGTGCTGGATGCCATCCGGCGGCGTCAGCACCGCGCCGTGTTTGGTGAAATGTACGCCGTCCTCGCTGGTGGCCAGGCATTGCACCTCGCGTAGCTGGCTGTCGTCGCCTGGCTCACCCAGCCAGCGGTGACCGGTGTAGATCAGCGTCAATACGCCGTTATCGTCGACTGCGCAACCGGAAAAACAGCCGTCGAGGTCATCGCTGTCACCGGGCGTCAGCGCGATCGGCATCGGCTGCCAGTGCACCAGATCGTGGCTGATGGCATGTCCCCAATGCATTGGCCCCCAGTTTTCGTCATACGGATGGTGCTGGAAAAACGCGTGATAGACGCCGTTAAAGCAAATCAACCCGTTGGGATCGTTGATCCAGCCGGCGGCGGCCGCCAGATGGAAGCGCGGGTAATAATCGTCCTTACGCGTGGCGCGCAGCATTTCTACGGCATGATCGGCTTGGGCTAAAGTATTTTTCATTGGCTTGGCTCACTTACGGGATGAATGTTCGGTTTACCGTCGGCCGATTCGCCGCGCAGCAGGAAACAGGAAAGCAGGGTGGTGCAGGCCACGGCGCACCCCATCAGCAGATAGGTATCGGCAAAGCCGATATGGTCGTAGCCATAGCCCGCCAGCGGCGCCAGGAAACTGGCGGCAACCTGGCCGATAAACTGGAAGCCGACCAGGTACAGCGTGGAGGACAGGCGGCTGTCGAAGCGGCTGGTAATGTATTTGAACAGCGCCACCAACAGGATCGGCAGTTCTACCGCATGCAGCAGTTTCATCGCCGAAATCATGATGGCGCCGCTGGCCAGGCCGGAACCGAACATACGCAATGCCATCACGCTACTGGCCAGCAACAGGCTTTGCTTGATACCGATGCGGTTGACCAGCAACGGGGCGAGGAACATGCCACCGGCCTCGAGAAACACCTGCAACGAATTGAGGAAGCCGTACATTTCGTTGCCCTGCTGCGCGCTTGAGAACTGAGAGGCAAAATAGACCGGAAACTGCTGGTCGAAAACGCCGTAGACGCTGGTGCCGATGACGAACACCACCAGTGCCCAAAAGCGCGGCAGGCGAAGCAGGTCGAGCGCGTCCTGCAAACGCAGGTTGTCCGGTTTGCCATACTCCAGCGCCGCCATGGCGTTGGGTTTCAGCACCTGCACCTGGCTGAGCAGCAACAGGAACAGCACTGCCGAACCGGAAGCCAGCCAGAAATTGATATTGGGATTAATGTTGTAGATAAATCCGGCAAAGAAGGTTGCGCTGGCCCAGCCGAGCGATCCCCACATGCGGGCGCGGCCAAACTCGAAGCCGACAATGCGGCTGACGCGCTCGGTGTAGGATTCCAGAACGCCGATACCGGCGTTGAATGCCAGACTGATGAACACGCCGCCGACCAGAGCACCCAGCGCCAGGTTGAAGCGCAGCAGCGGTGCGTAGGCATAGATAAAGAACGGACCGGTCAGCACCAGCAGCACGCCGATAAACAGCAGCAGATGCTTGCGCAAGCCGAGCTTGTCCTGAATAAAACCGTATAACGGCTGGATAAACAGCGCCATCAGCGACATGGCGGAAAAGATTAGCCCGGTTTCCGCGCCTTTCAGCCCGATTTTTTGATGCAGCCAGATGGCGATCAGTGAAAAACTGGATGACCAGGTAAAGAAAAAGAAGAACAACAGGCCGCTCAGTAGCAGATAGTATTTTTTTGTTTCGCGGTTCATGACCATGTCCCAGTGAGGAAAGTTGGCGTTATTGTTAACGTTAACTTTTGCGCTTTGGAAGATGTTCTGCGCCTTGTTTGCGATGTTAATCACAAAAGTTAACGTTAACATTTGCGATGCGCGATCGCCATCACGAAATAGGGCTATGGCCCTGCAAGCAGGGCCATAGCCGTTAGCGTTCGTTCAGCGAGCGCAAATGGTCGTCGCGCCGCAGTGTCATCAAGGCCAGCAGGCTGACTAATGAGGTGGCGACCACGTAGTAGGCGGGAATATCAATATTGCCGGTTTGTTTGATCAAGCCGGTGATGATCAGCCCGGCAGAGCCGGAAAACACCGCATTGGACAGTGAATAGGCCAGCCCGAGGCCGGTATAGCGCACCCGGGTCGGAAACATTTCCGCCAGCATTGCCGGGCCGGGGCCGGCCAGTAGGCCAACCACCGCACCGGCGCTCAGCACGGCGATACCTTTGATTGCCAGCGAGGTTTGCACATCTTGCAGCAGATGCAATAGCGGAAAGGTGAACAGGATCACCGCCAGCATGGCGGTCAGCATCACCGTTTTGCGCCCCCAGCGGTCACTGAGGATACCGGCAGGCAGGATGGTCAGAGCAAAACCGACGTTGGCCAGCACCGTAGCCACCAGCGCCTGTTGGAAGGTGGCATGCAGCGAGGTTTGCAGATAGGAGGGCATCACCACCAGGAAGGTATAACCGGCGGCCGACCAGCCCATCATGCGGCCAATGCCGAGCAGGATGGTGGTCAGCACGCCACGCAGGCTGGCCGCCGGGGCAGAGTCGGACTGTGGGGACTGTTGCGCCTGGGTAAAGGTGGGCGTTTCTTCCAGCTTCAGACGCAGCCACAGTGCCACCGCGCCCATCGGCAAGGCCAGCAGGAAGGGGATACGCCATCCCCACTGGTATAATTGTTCTTTGCTCAGCAGCGCGGCCAGCAAGGCGACCAGACCGGCGCCGGCCAGCAACCCGAGCGCCACGGTGAGCGATTGCCAGGCACCGTATTGCCCACGTTTTCCGGGCGGGGCAAATTCGGTCATCAACGACACCGCGCCGCCAAACTCGCCGCCGGCAAACAGCCCTTGCAACATGCGCAGCAGCGTCAGCAGCAGCGGTGCGGCAACGCCGATGGCGGCGTAGGTTGGCATAACGCCGATCAGCGCCGTAGCCAGCGTCATCAGCAGCAGTACCGCGATCAGCGTCGGGCGACGGCCTATGCGGTCGCCGATGCGGCCAAAGATCACCGCGCCGATGGGCCGGCAGAAAAACGCCAGCGCGAACGCGGCGTAGGTCAGTATCAGGCTGGTGATCTCGCTTTCGCCTTGCAGAGTGAAAAAGTTGGCGGCGATAACGGTTGCCAGAAACCCGTAAACGCCGAATTCATACCATTCAATAAAGTTGCCAACCGAACCGGCCAGCAATGCCTGTCGCGAACGACGGGCATCGATTACCGCTGTATGCGCTGCCATTGCCTTCCCCGTTAATCTGTTATTGTTCGACCGTTCTAAATTTAGATGGCAAAACAATCAATTGATTTCTGCGGTAAATGCGATCGTGACCGGGACGGATGGTAAACGGCTAACCGGATAATCGTGAACGGGGCATGACAGGCTGCCCCGGAAGATTGGAGCAAGGGCGCCGTGGCGCCCTTGTCGTTTACAGCGTCGGCCCGGCACCCAGCAGTTTTTCGCCGGCTGGGGTAACGGTGTATTTGGCGAAGTTATCGATAAAGCGCTGTGCCAGATCTTCGGCCTTTTCTTGCCACAGTGATTCGTCGGCGTAGGTTTTGCGCGGATCAAGAATCGACGGATCGACCCCCGGCAATGCGCTCGGTACCGCCAGCCCGAAGATCGGCAGGGTAAAGGTGTCGGCCTGATCGATGTCGCCGCTCAATATCGCGTCGATAATGCCACGAGTGTCCTTGATCGAGATACGTTTGCCGCTGCCGTTCCAGCCGGTATTGACCAGATAGGCTTGGGCGCCGGCGGCCTCCATGCGTTTCACCAGCACTTCAGCGTACTGAGTGGGATGCAGCGTCAGGAATGCCGCGCCGAAACAGGCGGAGAAGGTTGGTGTCGGCGTGGTGATGCCACGTTCGGTGCCGGCCAGCTTGGCGGTGAATCCGGACAGGAAGTGATACTGGGTTTGTTCCGGCGTCAGGCGTGATACCGGCGGCAGCACGCCGAAGGCGTCAGCGGTAAGGAAAATGATTTTCTGCGCATGACCCGCTTTTGATACCGGTTTGACGATGTTGTCGATATGGTAAATCGGGTAGGAGACGCGGGTGTTTTCCGTTTTGCCGGCGTCATCGAAATCGACGGTGCCATTGTCACGCACCGCCACGTTCTCCAACAGCGCGTCGCGGCGAATCGCCTGGTAAATCTCCGGTTCGGCCTGCGGCGACAGCTTGATGGTCTTGGCGTAGCAGCCACCTTCGAAGTTGAACACGCCGTCGTCATCCCAACCGTGCTCGTCATCACCGATCAACTGGCGTTTCGGATCGGTGGACAGGGTGGTCTTGCCGGTGCCGGACAGGCCAAAGAACACCGCCACGTCGCCCTGTTGGCCGACGTTGGCCGAGCAGTGCATCGAGGCGATGCCCTTCAGCGGCAGCAGGTAGTTCATGATCGAGAACATGCCTTTCTTCATTTCGCCGCCGTACCAGGTACCGCCGATCAGTTGCATACGTTCGGTCAGGTTAAAGGCAACAAAGTTTTCAGAGTGCATCCCCTGTTGCTGCCAGTCCGGGTTGGTGCACTTGGCGCCGTTCATCACCACAAAATCCGGTTCAAAGTCTGCCAGTTCGTCGTCGCTCGGGCGGATGAACATGTTTTTTACAAAGTGCGCCTGCCAGGCGACTTCGGTAATGAAGCGTACTTTCAGACGGCTGTCGGCGTTGGCGCCGCAGAATGCGTCCACGATAAACAGGCGTTTGCCAGACAGTTGTTCGCCAACCCGCGCTTTCAACTGCTGCCAGACCTCTGGCGACAGCGGCTGGTTGTCATTCTTACCGGTACCGTTATCGGACCACCAGACGGTGTCGCGGGTCGTGTCGTCGCGCACGATATACTTGTCTTTTGGCGAACGACCGGTGAATTCACCGGTATCCACATTGACGGCGCCCAGGCTGGTCAGGGTGCCGCGCTCCAGTGCCGGCAAGTCGGCGCGCGTCTCTTCGTTGAACAGCAGTTCATAGCTAGGGTTGTAGACGACATCGATTGCGTGGTGAATACCATAACGTGCGAGAGTTTGAGGGGTAACAGCGGTTGAAGACATATTCTACTTCCTTATTGGCGATATTATGCCCGTTTTCAATATGCGGCGGCGTATTGAAATACGGGTTCAGATGTAGCTGACCGGATTCAGCTTGCACCGCTCCGATTCTTATTAATGAAAGGCCTGACGACAGGCTTTCCCGTATAGCATAGCAGCGAATTTTTGACTGATTAATTTAATTACAAAACGCTGACGATAATTAATTAAAATCAACCTTGGCGCAGGCTCACAATATTTAATTTACGCGAGTCAATTTTGTTCTTATTTTTTATTTTTTATCATATCGTCAGGGTTGTCTAGTGTTTTATCCACAAATAAGAATCCATCCCATCCGGTCTTAGGGTTGTGATTAATTGATTGTTTTTATTGATTAATTAAGCTGATTGCCATTCGGCGAAGCGCTTCAATCCCGACACTTTCCAGCAGGGTGAATAATGAAACAGTTAAACGCAGAACTTGCCTGTGAGAAAAACACAGCGCAATCGGACTCATCCGGAATAATTAATCAATTACGTCAATTGGATATCGGTGCGGTGCCGGTAGCCTTGTTTATCACTATTAGTGCCATCGTGGCGGTTTCCGCTTATGCCAACTTTTTGCCCAAAAACATGATCGGCGGCTTGGCAGTGATCATGACGCTGGGTTTTGCATTGGCGCAATTAGGCAAAAGCATACCGCTGCTGCGCGATATTGGCGGTCCGGCAATTTTATGTCTGATGGTACCGTCGGTACTGGTGTACTTTGACTTCTTCCAGCCAAACGTCATGGCTACGGTACATTTGCTGATGAAGGATGCCAACCTGCTGTATTTCGTTATCGCCAGTCTGGTGGTCGGCAGTATTCTGGGCATGCACCGGGTCATTCTGATCCAGGGCATGATACGGATGTTTGTACCGCTGGTGGTCGGAACGGTCACCGCAGTGGCCACCGGACTGCTGGTGGGCAAACTGTTTGGTTTCAGCTTCTACCACACCTTTTTCTTTATCATTGTGCCGATCATCGGCGGCGGCATTGGCGAGGGTATTCTGCCGCTGTCGCTGGCCTATTCCGCCATTCTGGGCGCCACGCCGGACGTGTACGTTGCGCAACTGGCACCGGCAGCGGTGATGGGCAACATTTTTGCCATCGTCACCGCCGGGGTGCTGGCGCGTATCGGCATGCAGCGCAAGGCGCTGAGCGGTGAAGGTATGCTGATCCGTTCGGCGCAGGAGAATGCGGTGTTTGCGATAAAAGAGCAGGGGGGGCAGGTGGATTTTCAACTGATGGGCGGTGGCCTGCTGGTGATTTGCGCCTTCTTTATCGTCGGCGGGCTGTTTGAACATATCGTGCACATTCCCGGTCCGGTATTGATGATTCTGTTTGCGGTATTGTGCAAATACTGTCGCATCATTCCGGCCAGCATGGAAACCGGCGCGCACAGTTTTTACAAGTTCGTGTCCGCAGCTCTGGTGTGGCCGCTGATGATTGGGTTGGGCATGCTGTATGTGCCGCTGGAAAGCGTGGTGGCGGTATTTTCGCTTGGCTATGTGATCGTCTGCGGATCGGTAGTACTGTCGATGGGCGTGGTGAGTTTCCTGATTGCGCCCGCTTTGAAAATGTTCCCGGTGGAAGCGGCTATCGTTACCTGTTGTCACAGCGGCTTGGGTGGTACTGGCGACGTGGCGATTTTGTCGGCGTCCAACCGCATGGGGTTGATGCCGTTTGCTCAGATTGCGACGCGTATTGGCGGCGCGTCAACGGTAATTGGCGCAACGCTATTGTTGGGCTGGCTGATGTAAAGCCTCGGAGGATAAATGCCGTCTGATGATAAAATCGCGATAATTCTGATTAATATCGCCACGTTAGCGTGAGACACTGCCAACCGGATGCTTGGGCTTGCATACCTTGAGCATCTGCCGAATCGCCAGCCGTCCGGTTGGCGATTCACTTTTCTCCCTTCAGCATGTTGATGGCGGCACCGATCAGGATGCGGCGTTCAATATTCTGGCTGCATGCCAACTGCTGTGAAAGATGTTTTGCCAGCGATTCTACCGACAGCGTTTCGCCCCGGTGACGCATTTGCATCACGCTGTCGCCGATCAGCCGTGCCACTTCGTCCCAGACGGGTTTGATCTCCTGTTCCGAGAACATCATCGTTAACCTCGGTTGGGTGATTTTTGCTCAATGTAGCAGTTGGCGCGGCTATTCGCCACCGATGCCGGCGACCAGAGCAAACAACGGTAAGGGGAAGCGATAACGTGAGGTGTGATAGTGGAAATTAACCGAATACCATCGCCGCCCAGCGCAACAGTAGCAGCGCCAGACAGATCAACAACAGAATCAGGAACATTTTCCAGTGTTTGCTGCGCATGCGCTTGCTTGCCACGTGTTCCTCCTTATGCCTTACGCGCTGAAATACCAGATGGCTAAAACAACCATGACAATAACGACAAGCGCAATGACTTTTAATAAATCACTGAAGGTGTCATCGGGATCTTTGTCGCTGTCTTTCATGTTACCGCCTGGCCGCCGGCCATGGAATGGGTGAACGTCCAGTATGCCTGTTGCGTCGGCGCAGGCACAGGGATTTAGGGTAAAAAACCGGTAAAGATGCTGCAGGCGTAGTGAAGACACACGCAGCGGATGCGGGCAGCGGCCTATCCGGTGTACTATTCTGTCTGCAAAGTGACTCAAACAGGGCAATAAACATGGCGAAGGCGCTACCCAAACAGTACGAGAATGCCGAACGTTGGGCATTTGCAGATTCAGAACAGTTGGCGGACCAACTGGCGGCGTTGATTGTCAACGGTACCAAAACCGCGACCTGTGCGAACCTGGACCAGGACGGCATTCCGCAAAAAGGTGATGTTTTTGTGGTGGTCAACGGCAAGGGCGAGCCGGTTTGTGCGGTGGAATTGACAACGGTGGATCTGACAAGCTTCGATCAGGTTGACGAGGCGCATGCCTATGCCGAAGGGGAAGGCGACCGGTCGCTGGCCTACTGGCGTCGGGAGCATCAGCGTTTCTTTGAGGCCTACGATCTGTTTTCCCCCAACATGTCGCTGATCCTGATGAATTTCAAGGTCATCGAGACGTTCTGAGGTGACGAAACCGGTACCTTACTGCTGCCAGTGGGCCACGCCGGAGCTGGCGGCGCAGCTGATAGCCGGCGATGCCCGTCTGGCAGACGACCTCAACTGGACGCGTAGCGGGGCGCTGACGCAGGCGGAATACTGTGAGTGGGCCAATCACGTCTGCGGCATGGCGTGCCTGAACATGGTGCTGCGCGATCGCGACGGCGTGGCACCGCCGGTGTTGGAACTGGCGCGACGTAGCCTGCCGTACGGGGCTTACCAGCGTCAGGGGGATAACATCAAGGGGCTGATCTACGCGCCGTTCGTCCGATATGTGGGGGAACAGTTTGGGCTGCAGGCACAGGTGCACGTCGATCTCAGTGCCGAACATTTACCGCTCTTGCTGGCATCCCGACGTTATTTCATTGCCTCGGTGCATCCGTCTATCCGCCAGCCGCACCAGACGCCGCCACATAAAGGTGGGCATCTGGTGCTGGTAACGGCGGCGGACGGTACCAGGTTGCGCTTTCATAATCCCTCGGGAGACAGCCTGGCAACGCGTGAGAACGTAACGATGCCACTCAACACCTTTGCGCGATTCTTCGCCGGGCGTGGTATCGCGCTGGCATAAAAAAACGCGCTGTGTCTTTCAGCAAACACAGCGCGTTTTCCTGGCGTACCATCATGCCACGCGCATCACCCAGGCGTCGGCCTGACGATCGTAATGCTGTTTGTACAACAGCAATTGTTTGCCGTTCAATACTGCCGGGATGCTGGTGTGTTCATCCCAGCCGTCCAACTGCATGCACAAGTCAGGATCGGATTTACACGGGATGGTCAGAATACCTTTGCCTTCAGCCTGCTCGGATGACGTAGACAAATACGCATCATCGACCTCAAAGCTGCCTATTTTCACTACGGATACACTCATGAAGACTCCTTGCTCAAGCGGGACGTAAGAGGTAAGACCAGTTAGAGGCCGTCATAATGAGCATAGTCAATGGTGCAAAAAATGCCACAGTAAACATTTAACCTGGCACTATTGCCGGCATCAGGCTAGCCGGGCTGAATATCCCATCACGGAACTGACGTTTTGCTGGTAGCCACCCACTGGCCTTTCACTCTGTGTCGCATTCAGCGCCGCCTTGGCATTAACCCGGCTCCTGCGCCGCTCTGCTGGTGGTTACCGTGCCAGACGGTGGGGGAGTTGGGTAGAAAGCGGGTTGGCGGCAAGATATCAACATTGCCGCCGGAGGGACGTTACTGATGGAAATCCAGTACGCCATCACGTACCAGTTCACGTGGCAGGTTGTTTTTTATCCGGCTGCCGATACGTTTGGCGATGCCCAACGGTTGATGCTGATAGGTAACGATGCATTCATCACCCTGCGGCGGCGGCTCGGGATACAGGTCGCGCCCGTGAAACCACTCCTGCGCCAGCGCGGCGTCCAGCTCAAAGGCTTGCTTTGCGTGACCATCGGCCAATGCCAGCACCGCCTCGTGTTGCCAGCGGAAGCCTTTCGGGAAGCGTTCTGCCAGTTTCAGGCCAATGCGTGAGAAGCGTACCTTGCCGATCAGCGGCTCCAGCTCGGCCGGGAATAACCAGATTTCCTTATCGCGCGCCCATAGACGATGGTCATACCGATCCCAGCTCAGGCCAACGGCTTCCGCCGCCTGTTGCACCAGCGCACCGTCTTTGCCGGACAGCGGCGAGAAGGGGAATTTGCCCACCTTATAGCCTGGCTTTGGCAGCGGCGCAACCGCATGATGCTTGCGCAGGCGTGCGACAAAGAACCCTTCGCTGTCATAGATTTGCGGGAATACGTGCAGGAAACCTTCGTCGGTCAAGGCCTGGTGCGCGCCAGGGAACAGGTCGCCCAGCGGTTCAACGCTGACCGCCGA
Source organism: Serratia odorifera (assembly GCF_041448735.1). Lineage (NCBI taxonomy): Bacteria > Pseudomonadati > Pseudomonadota > Gammaproteobacteria > Enterobacterales > Yersiniaceae > Serratia > Serratia odorifera. Next base: position 743,879 of record NZ_JBGMUT010000001.1, read on the forward strand.
ACCGTAGTTGGCCAACAGGCTGTTAATCACCTGCTGGTTTTCCTGTGCATTGAGCGTACAGGTGGAGTAAACCATCACGCCGCCGGGCGCCAGCGCATGGAAGGCGCTGTCGATCAGTTGGCGTTGCGTTTCGGCAATGCTGTGCACGCTTTCCGGCGACCAGTTGCTCATGGCGTCGGGGTCCTTGCGCACCACGCCCTCGCCAGAGCAGGGAGCATCCAGCAGGATGGCGTCAAAGGACTCCGGTAGAGCGGCGCCGAATACCCGGCCGTCAAAGTGGGTCAGGGCGGCGTTTTTCACCCCACAGCGACTGAGGTTGGCATGGAGCACCTTGACGCGGCTGGCAGAGTATTCGTTGGCGACAATGCCGCCACGGTTATTCATCAATGCGGCGATCTGGGTGGTTTTGGAACCGGGAGCGGCCGCGACGTCCAGTACGCGACGGGGCGTTTCGCCTGCGCTGAACAGTGCGCTGACCGGCAGCATGGAACTGGCTTCCTGAATGTAGAACAGGCCGCTCAGGTGTTCCGCTGCGCTGCCGAGTCGCAGCGCGTCGTCGTCTCGAGTGATCCAGAAACCTTCTGCGCACCAGGGGATCGGCGCCAGTTGCCAGTCGTAGTCCTTTACCAGCGCCAGGAAGCCGTCAACGCTGATTTTCAGCGTATTGACACGTATGCTGCGGCGCAGCGGGCGTTGGCAGGCGGCGATGAAATCCTCCATCGACAGTGCGGCGGGCATGATCGCGCGCGTGGCGTCGAGAAAGGCTGGGGGCAGAAGTACGCTAGCAGATTTGGCCACGGGTAACTCTTATGGACGGTCAAAATGAGGGCGGCAGTGTAACATAAAGCGAGGGGCAGAGAGTATCGGCAGGGCCGCACGGTGGCAGCCCTGCCGTCTGGCGGGGTTAATTGCGCGGGATTGCCGTCCCCCATTCCTTCCAGTCTTTCGGCTCTTCCGCCGTCAGCAGGAAGTGCTTGCCGGCATTGGCTTGCGGCGCCAATGGAATGGTCGGTGGGGTAGCGAAGGCGATACCGCCGCGAATGAACTGTTGGAAGGTGCCGCTCTTGATCACACCGCCGGTCAGGCCAAATTGCAGATTATAGCCGGACGCCAGCCAGAACACGCTGTTGTTACGCACCAGGTGCTGGTACTTCTTGCTGATACGCAAGGCAACGTGGATGCGATCGGACATCGCACCCAGATAGAAACCGGTCACGGTACCTACCTCGATGCCGCGGAACAGCACTGGCGTACCGATTTGCAGTGAGCCGGTTTCTGCCGCATCAAGCACCACGTTCAGACCATCCATGTAGCGCGAGTCGGTGATGGTGGCTTCCTGGAGTTCGAAGGTGCGCAGGGCACGTCCACTACGACCCGGTTCGACGTTGATGTACGGTTGCAGCAGGGTGTCGAGGTTGCTGACGCCGGCGGCGGAGATCTCCGGTGAGACCACCGAGAAACGCGTGCCGAAGCGGGCGAAGGTATCGACATATTCTGGGTATAGCACCGCTTTCGCCAGCACCTCGTTGCGTTCCGGTGCCAGCTTCAGCGACTCGACCTGGCCAATGTCGATACCCAGATAACGGATCGGCATGCCTGGCGACAGCTTGCTGGCATCGTAGGTGCGTAGCGTAATCTGGCTACCCACCGCACGGGCGGCGGTTTCATTGGCATACAGCAGCCGTTTGCTGCCCTTGTCCAGTGTCACACCCTGCAGATTGTCGAAGCTGATGGCGCCCTTTAACGCCCGGTTGAGCGGCGACGCCTGCACCGTCAGCCCGCTGCCGTTGAGCTGCACCTTGGCTCCGCCTTCGGCCCAGAAAATGGTCTGATTGGTCAGCAGCTTGCGATATTCCGGGCTGATATAGATATCGACGTCGAATTCATTCGCCTTTGGCCTGACGTCGACGATTTCACCTACCTGGAATTTACGGTACAGCACCACAGAACCGGTTTGCACATCCGGCAGGCTGTTGGCGGTCAACGTCAGGGTCGGCTTGGGTTTGTTGCCGATGATGCCTGCTTCGGCACGTTCCGCATTGCTATAGAGCGGATACTGGGTCGCCGGTTCGCCCTTGCTGCCCGGTATGATGCGTACACCACCGTCGATCCACTCCTGCGCACTGGCGCCAAGCACCTCCATACCGTCGAGACCCAGCTTGACGTCTACCCGGCTGTTGACCACGAACTTGCTGTCCTTGTGGATCAGCGCACGGTATTGCGCTTCAATCGCTGCGCGGAAGTTGACGCCCTCATCGGTCAGGGTGCGGCTAAGGATCTGACCGACCCGGATGCCGTGTACGATCAGCGGCTGGCCAACGTCAATGCCGTAGCTCTGTGGCGCCGTCAGCGATACGGTGAGTACCCCGGGCTGTTGCAGCAGCGTTTCACTGCTGTCCAGTACGTTGAAATGCTGTTGTGGCTCGCCGTCGCCGGGGATCAGCTCCAGCGTATTGCCGGTCAGCAACTGGCTCAGCTTGGCGTCGTTCAGGCTGATGCGCGGGCTGCGCATGGCAATACGCGTACCGCTGCGCATCAGATCTACCACCGACGGATCGATCGTCAGTTCGCCGGTGACCTTACTGTCGGGCTGCAACGTCAGTTTGGTCAGGGTGCCGACCTGCAGGCCCTGATAGATTAGCGGCGTATGGTTTTCACTCAGGTTTTTGCCACTGGGCAGATCGAGGGTGATGTTGACGCCGCGCTGACTGTGCGCCAGATCGGGATAGAGGGTGTAATTCTGCTCGGCCTTGGCCTGTTGCCCCTGTGGCGGCGAGTCGAAGGCAATGGCGCCATTCACCAGCGCGGCCAGGCTTTCCATTTGCACCGAAGCGCCGGCCAGGCTGAAGTCGCCCTTAAAGCCGGAAACGTTCCAGAAGCGGCTATTGTCCTTCACCAGGTTGGCGAAACGGCGATCGATGAGTACGTCAATGGTCACCCCCTTGTTGCCGGCGGCAATGGTGTAGTCATACACCTTGCCCACCGGGATCTTGCGGTAATAGACCAGCGAGCCGGTATTGAGCGAGCCAAGATCGTCGGCGTGCAGATGCAGCATCAGTTCGCCGGTGTTCAGACGGTATTTCGGTTGGGTATCGAGCGCCGTAAAGTGAGTCTGTGGTTGACCGCCGCCCGGCATCATGCCGATGTAGTTGCCGCCGACCAGCGCATCCAGCCCGGAAACGCCGGCCAACGAGGCTTTGGGCGTCACCAGCCAGAACTGGGTACCGTCGCGCAACGAATCTTCCAGATCGCTTTTGATGCTGGCTTCCACCACGATTTTACGCAAATCCTTGCTCAGGCTGATGGTCTGCACGGTACCGACGTCGACGCCCTGATAGCGCACCGGCGTACGCCCGGCGACGATGCCGGCGGCCGACTGGAAATCAATGGTGACGGTGGTGCCGCGCTCCTGGAAATTGCTATACACCAGCCAGCCGGCGATCAGCAGGGCGATAAACGGCAATAACCAGAAGGGTGAAATGCGGCGCTTGTGTTTGACCCGCGCTTCAGTCGTCGTATTCGGCGTTTCCTGTTGCATGTGCATCCCAAATCAATCGGCTATCCAGCCATTCAACGGCAAGAATAGTCAAAATGACCGCAGACCCAAAGTAAAAGGCTGCCGGCCCCATAGTAAATGATAATAATTGCTCGCGATTTACCAGCGACATCATCAGCGCGATGACAAACAGATCGAGCATCGACCAGCGGCCAATCCACCTCACCAGGCGCAACAGCCGAATACGTGTTTTCAGGCTGTGCGAGGTTTTGAAATGGATGCTGAACAGCAGGGTGATCAGCACGATGACCTTGGTAAACGGCACCAGCACGCTGGCGATAAACACAATCGCGGCAATCGGCATGTTGCCCGAGGTTGCCAGCGAGACCACGCCGGAAAAGATAGTATCCTCCATTCGTGCGCCGTTGGCATAGATTATCGAGATCGGCAGCAGGTTGGCCGGGATCAGCAGGATCATTGCCGCAATCAGCGCCGCCCAGGTTTTTTGCAGGCTGTAGGGTTGGCGGTGGCACATGGCAATATGGCAGCGCGGGCAACGGCCGCGCGAATCGGCATAGCCGGTATAGTGGCACGATAAACAGACGTGCAACGCCGACGGCGCCCCTTGTGGCTGTTGCTGCGGGTAGTAGCGTTCCCACAGCTGTTCCAGGTTCATGTGAATCAGGGTCAGCAGGCTGAGTAACGTCAGACAGAGATAGGCAATCAACGCGCTGCCGGCCGCGATGTCGGCATACTCTTTGACTTTTATCGTCGCTACCGCCATGCCGATCAGATAAATATCCAGCATGATCCACTCTTTTAGCCGTTCCAGCATCAGCAACACCGGGCGCAGATTCATGCCTAGCCGATGACCGATACGCAGATACAGCAGCGACAGCACCAGCGTCAGCGGCGCGCCCATGGTACAAAATGCCACCATACTGGCGGTGATCGGATCGCCCTGGCGACTCATCTGCCAGACGCCTTCCAGCAGACTGGCGTGAATATGGCTGCCGAGCAGGCGAATGCTGATCAGCGGTTCGGTGAAGGCGAACGGCATCAGCAGCAGCATGGTTACCGCCAGCGCCGTCAGCCGGGTCATCGACCAGTCGCGGCCATTGACCACTTTGGCATTGCAGCGCGGGCAATAAGCGGCCTGGTTGCCCGCCAGTGGCGGCAGGATAAACAGCAGGTCGCATTCGCAGCAGCGCTGGTGGCGCGCTGTGCTTAGCGGGCCGGTGATCGCGTGTATCTTCATCATCAAAACTGCTCTTTAGCCCGCAGGTCTATTTAGCGTAGCTGGAAAATAACGCCGTCTTTGCCATCGTGTTATAAAGGAAGGTGGCAAAGCAGGTAAACGGGGTTTCTGGCTGGCAAACATACCCTGTCGGGCAGGGTTTTGTGAAGCAACAGATGATTAACCTTGTGACTATACGCATTTAATGCTTATTTTATAGGGGCTAAGCCTCGAGCTTAAGGCTATCTACAGAGTGTTAATGGTTACTACATGACAAAAGAACAATTCTACGCGGAATTCAAACGCGATCTGGTGGCGCTACTTGACGGCGAAACCCATTTCATCGCGGCGCTTGCCAATGCCAGTGCGCTGATCAATGAGCGGCTGGATGACGTCAACTGGGCCGGATTTTACCTGATGGACGGCAAGCAGCTGGTGCTCGGGCCGTTCCAGGGAAAAATTGCCTGCGTGCGCATTCCGCTGGGCAAAGGGGTCTGTGGCACCGCCGCAGCAGAAAACCGCATTCAGCGCGTCGGCGATGTGCATGCGTTTCCTGGCCATATCGCCTGCGACGCCGCCAGCAACGCCGAAATCGTGCTGCCGCTGGTGGTTGGCGGTCAGGTGATTGGCGTGCTGGATATCGACAGCACAGTTTATCAACGGTTCGACGAGCACGACGAATTAGGCCTGAAAGCAGTGGTGGCGGGGCTTTGCGCGCAACTGGAACAGTGTAATTGTGCGAAATACGTCACTGTAGCGGCAAGTTGATCTACGGTTAACGTGGCATTTAGCGATGGCGTCATTATAATGGCGCCTGTTCATGCCTGCGGCTTGTTGGCAACACCGTTGTAATCAGGAAATTTCATGGAAAATCAACCTAAGTTGAACTCTAGTAAAGAAGTTATTGCTTTTCTTGCCGAGCGCTTTCCGCTCTGCTTTAGCGCCGAAGGCGAAGCTCGTCCGCTTAAAATCGGTATTTTTCAGGATCTGGTGGAGCGCGTGCAGGGGGAAGAGAATCTGAGCAAGACGCAATTGCGTTCTGCACTGCGCCTGTATACCTCTAGCTGGCGTTACCTGTATGGCATCAAAGTCGGCGCACAGCGTGTTGATCTGGACGGTAACCCGTGCGGCGAACTCGAACAGCAGCATGTCGACCATGCCCGCCAACAGCTTGAAGAAGCCAAAGCGCGCGTTCAGGCACAGCGTGCCGAACAAAACGCCAAAAAACGTGAAGCCGCCGGTGAATCCGCTGCCGCTGAGCCTCGTCGTCCGCGTCCAGCCGGTAAAAAACCTGCCGCTCGTCGTGAAGGCGGCGCTGCGCAGGAAGGCCGCAAGCCACGTCCACACACTCGCCCGCAGCAAGCTCGTCAACCTCGTGCCGCAAAAGAGGAAAACCAGCAGCCTCATGTGCCCGTTACGGATATCTCTAAACTGCAAATTGGCCAGGAAATCAAAGTCAGAGCAGGTAAGAGCGCGATGGATGCTACCGTACTCGAAATCGCTAAAGATGGCGTACGTGTGCAGCTCTCTTCCGGTCTGGCGATGATTGTGCGCGCAGAACACTTGCAGTTCTGATACGGAGGCCAACCAAGGCATGAACAAATTAGTCAGATTAACGGCAGTCGCTGCCTTGATGTGGGCTGGCGTCAGTTACGGTGCGGACACCGCCAACATCCGCATCGACCAACTGCCGCAGCTGCATCAGGAACCACAGCATGCAACAGTGAGTGAGCGCGTAACATCGCGCTTTACTCGCTCCCATTACCGGCAATTCGCCCTGGATGCCGAGTTTTCCGGCAAGATCTTCGATCGCTATCTGAACATGCTGGATTACAGCCACAACGTGTTGCTGGCATCCGATGTTGCGCAGTTCGCCGATAAGCGCCAGTCGTTTGGTGACGAGCTGAAGACCGGTAAGTTGGATACGCCTTACGCGCTGTTTAATCTGGCGCAGAAACGCCGCTTTGAGCGTTACACCTATGCCTTGTCGTTGCTGGGTAAGCCAATGAGCTTTACCGGCAATGACACTATTGATATCGACCGTGGCAAAGCGCCGTGGCCGAAAGACAAAGCCGAACTCGATCGTCTGTGGGATGCCAAGGTCAAATATGACCAGTTGAACCTCAAGCTGACCGGCAAGAGCGACAAGGAAATTCGCGAAACGCTGACCAAACGCTATCAGTTCGCCATCAAACGCCTGACGCAAAGCAACAGCGAAGACGTGTTCCAACTGGCGATGAATGCCTTTGCGCATGAAATCGACCCGCATACCAACTATCTGTCACCACGCAATACCGAACAGTTTAATACCGAAATGAGCCTGTCGCTGGAAGGCATCGGTGCGGTATTGCAAATGGATGACGACTACACCCTGATCAATTCGATGGTGCCGGGCGGCCCGGCGGCGAAGAGCAAATCGATCACCGTTGGCGATCGGATTGTCGGCGTTGGTCAGGCTGGTAAAGGGATGGTGGACGTCATCGGCTGGCGTCTGGACGACGTTGTTTCACTGATCAAGGGGCCGAAGGGCAGCAAGGTGCGCCTGGAAATCCTGCCAGCCGGCAAGGGCACCAAGACGCGCGTGGTCACCCTGACCCGTGAGCGCATTCGACTGGAAGACCGCGCGGTGAAGATGACCATCAAAACCGTCGGCAAGGAAAAGATTGCGGTGCTGGATATCCCCGGCTTTTACGTTGGCCTGACCGATGACGTCAAAGTTCAGCTGCAGAAGATGGCCAAGCAGAACGTCAAGGGCGTGATCATCGATCTGCGCACCAACGGCGGCGGCGCGCTGACCGAAGCCGTCTCGCTGTCCGGTCTGTTTATTCCGAGCGGCCCGGTGGTGCAGGTGCGCGACAACAACGGCAAAATTCGTGAAGACGCCGACACCGATGGCGTGACCTACTACAAAGGGCCGCTGGTGGTGCTGGTCGATCGCTTTAGCGCGTCGGCTTCGGAGATTTTCGCTGCGGCAATGCAGGACTACGGTCGTGCGCTGATCGTCGGTGAGCCGACGTTTGGTAAAGGCACCGTGCAGCAATACCGTTCACTGAACCGTATTTACGATCAGATGCTGCGTCCTGAATGGCCGGCGCTGGGCTCGGTGCAATACACTATTCAAAAGTTCTACCGCGTTGACGGCGGCAGTACCCAGCGTAAGGGCGTCACGCCTGATATCCTGATGCCAACCGGCGTCGATCCGGCGGAAACCGGCGAAAGCTTTGAAGACAACGCCATGCCGTGGGACAGCATCAATGCCGCCACCTATACCAAGGTCGGCGATATGAAGCCATTTGTGCCTGAACTGCTGAAGGATCACCAGCAGCGCATCGCCAAAAACCCAGAGTTCCAGTACATCGCGCAAGACATCGCCCATTACAAGGCGCTGAAGGATAAACGCAACATTGTTTCGCTCAATCTGGCCCAGCGCGAGAAAGAGAACCACGACGATGACGCGACCCGCTTGCAGCGTATTAACGATCGCCTGGAGCGTGCCGGCAAGAAACCGTTGAAATCGCTGGATGCCTTGCCGAAGGATTACCAGGAACCGGATCCGTACCTGGATGAAACGGTGCATATCGCGTTGGAACTGTCTCATCTTGAGAAAGATCAGCCAGCCACACAACCGGCCGCCGCCAAATAACGCGGCGCTGGCAGAAAGTAAAACGCACCTTCGGGTGCGTTTTTTAATGCTGAAATTAGGCGTTGCGGTGCAGGGATGATTTCATCGTTGTGAGTCCGTTGCCAATCTCATGCACCATGTGCATTTTTCAACCGGCAATCCTTAATGGCGTACCTGGTGCAAACAAAACGTCACTTTCGCGAACCACGATAAAAACCCACCGTTATCCGCAACAATCGTTTACAATTTACGAAACTGGCAGCAAGCGCCGTTTTTGTAAAGTTTCGTATTTTTAGTGGGTTAATGGCGGACAACGCTTGAAACTGTGACAGATGCCCATACGATCTGGGTATCCCAAGCAGCGTTTTGTTAACATTTATGAGGAAGTAAACATTTTATGATGCGTATAGCTCTGTTCCTGCTCACCAACCTGGCGGTGATGTTGGTTTTCGGGCTGGTGCTCAGCCTGACAGGAATCCAGTCCAGTAGCGTTCAGGGCCTGATGATCATGGCCGGTCTGTTCGGCTTCGGCGGTGCGTTCGTTTCTCTGCTGATGTCCAAATGGATGGCGCTGCGCTCCGTCGGCGGGGAAGTGATTGAACAACCGCGTAACGAAACCGAAAACTGGCTGTTGGAAACCGTGCGTCGTCAGTCGCAGCAGGCGGGCATTGCCATGCCGCAGGTGGCTATCTATCATGCGCCGGATATCAACGCATTTGCTACTGGCGCACGCCGCGATGCCTCGTTGGTTGCCGTCAGCACCGGCCTGTTGCAAAACATGAGCCGTGACGAAGCAGAAGCGGTTATCGCGCACGAAATCAGCCACGTGGCCAACGGCGACATGGTGACCATGACCTTGATCCAGGGTATCGTGAACACCTTCGTGATCTTTATTTCCCGCCTGTTGGCGCAGGTGGCTGCCGGTTTCCTGGGCAACCGAGACGGGGAAGGCGAAAGCAACGGCAACCCGATGATCTACTTCGCGGTGTCAATGGTGCTGGAGCTGGTGTTCGGGATTTTGGCGAGTATCATCACCATGTGGTTCTCGCGTCACCGTGAGTTTTATGCTGATGCCGGCTCCGCCAAACTGGTCGGCCGCGAGAAAATGATTGCCGCATTGCAACGGCTGAAAACCAGCTACGAACCGCAGGAAGCGGGTAGCATGATGGCATTCTGCATCAACGGTAAATCCAAGACATTCAGCGAATTGTTCATGTCGCACCCGCCGCTGGACAAGCGTATTGAAGCACTGCGCTCCGGGCAATACCTGAAGTAGCCTCAAGCCAGCATGTAAACAGAAAACCCCGGTTAACCGGGGTTTTTTATGCCTGCTATTTGGCGCTGGGTTCAATCGTGCCGGCGGGGGATTGCGTGATGCGCAGACAGCTGACCATGGCGGCCAGGGTGGCGAAGCTGCCGGCCAGAATCAACGCCGCGTGGGTTCCGCTGGTGGGGAACAGGTTGAACATCAGCGCCACCAGCGCAGCGCCGGTCGTTTGCCCCAGCAGGCGTGCCGTGCCCAGCATGCCGCTGGCGCCGCCGCTGCGGTGGCGCGGTGCGGAGGAAATAATGGTGTGGTTGTTTGGTGACTGGAATAGCCCAAAACCTGCGCCGCACAATGCCATGCGCCAGATAATGTCCAGATCGTGCGGGTTCGGCGGTAACAGTGCCAGCAGGAATAGCCCGAGTGCGAACACCGACAACCCAATACCGCCCAGCAGACCGGCGTGGATATGCTCCACCAGGCGTCCGGCCAGCGGCGCCATGACGATAATCGCCAACGGCCACGGCGTCAGCAATAACCCGGTAGCCACTTCGTCACGCCCCAATGCGCCTTGCAGGAAAAACGGCAGCGACACCATCGCCAGCATTTGTGCGGCAAACGAACAAATGGAGGTGCCCATCGACAGCGCAAAGATCGGGATACGCAGCAAATCCACCGGCAGCAGCGGAGATTCCTGGCGCAGCTGGCGGCGCACGAAGAAAAAGCCAATCAGCAACAGCGCCGCCATTTCGGCGGCAATCAGCCATGGGCTTTGCCCCTGCGCCACGCCACCGATGGCGGTGATCAATAAACCGAACGTCAAGGCGTTCATCACCGCGCTAAGCGGATCAAAGCGCTGTTGGCGGTTCTTCTGGCCGTTGGCCGGCAAATAACGCATACCCAGCAGCAAGGCGACAATGCCAATCGGCAGGTTAATGGCGAACAGCCATTGCCACGATGCCAGCGACAGGATCGCCGCTGCCACCGTAGGACCGGCGGCGGATGCGAAAGCGACGATCAGCGAATTGATGCCGATGCCGCGGCCAAGAAAGCGCTGCGGATAAATAATACGGATTAGCGCAGTATTGACGCTCATGATCGCCGCTGCACCAAAGCCTTGCAATACGCGGGCGATGGTCAGGCTGAGTAGTGAATCGGACAGGGCGCAAAACAGCGAGGTAATGCTGAACACCAGCAGGCCAGCCTGATAGATGCGCCGATAGCCAATCAAATCGCCCAGCGAAGCCAGCGACAGCAACGATACGGTAATCGCCAACTGATAGGCATTGACAATCCAGATTGAACTGGCGGGGCTGGCGTTGAGATCGCGGGCAATGGTCGGTAGCGCAACGTTGGCGATCGCGCCATCGAGCACGGAAACGGTAATGCCGAGAGCAATGGCCAAGATCGCCCCGTAGCGCTGTGGGACGGGCAAACCGTCGGTGCAGGAACGCGTCATAGTATGGAGAATTATTAAACTCAGGGAAGGTGACCATGCTAACAGTTTTGTTGCCGAATTCATCTGCCATTTATCCGACAATTGTAAACGTCGATGAGTAGCAGATTATTCCTTGGCATCCATTGCATAGCGCGGATTGTTCCGCTTATACTGAAACCCTTGTTCAAATTTCTTAAAACAGAAATAGGTGAGTAGGATTGACCATGGCTAACGCAGATCTAGATAAACAACCGGATTCTGTTTCATCGGTGCTCAAGGTGTTCGGTATCTTGCAAGCACTGGGCGAGGAGCGCGAGATCGGCATTACCGAACTGTCTCAGCGGGTGATGATGTCTAAAAGCACCGTCTACCGTTTCCTGCAAACCATGAAGTCGCTGGGTTATGTAGCGCAGGAGGGAGAATCGGAAAAATATTCTCTTACCCTCAAACTGTTCGAACTGGGCGCCAAGTCGTTACAAAATGTCGATCTGATCCGCAGCGCCGACATTCAGATGCGTGAGTTGTCCAACCACACCCGTGAAACCATTCACCTGGGTGCGCTGGATGAAGACAGCATCGTATACATCCATAAAATCGACTCCCTGTATAATCTGCGCATGTATTCGCGCATCGGCCGGCGTAATCCGTTGCACAGTACCGCCATCGGTAAGGTGCTGCTGGCATGGCGTGACCGTGCAGAGGTGAACGATATTCTGTCTCAGGTGGAGTTTACCCGCAGTACCCCGCATACCATTACCAGCGCCGCGGACCTGTTGCCAGTGCTGGATAAAGTTCGTACGCAAGGGTTTGGCGAGGATATCGAAGAGCAGGAAGAAGGGCTGCGTTGCATCGCGGTACCGGTGTTCGACCGTTTTGGCGTGGTGATTGCCGGGCTGAGCATCTCCTTCCCGACCATTCGTTTTTCGGAAGATGCGAAATCCGATTACGTTCGGCAGTTACATAACGCCGCGCGTATTATCTCGCAACAGCAGGGTTATCACGATTATCCGTTCTGACGGTGCGATGCTCTCATCACCGATGATCAACGAGCGACAGGCAGACATAAAAAAACCGGCGTAATCGCCGGTTTTTTATTGCTATGGGCAAGGTTACTGGTGAACCAGTTCCGCTTCGTCTTCGCTGTTCATGATGCTTTTGTCAGTTTGCTTCATCAACTGGCTGGTAATGGTGCCGGCGGTCATAGATCCACTGACGTTCAACGCGGTACGACCCATGTCGATCAGCGGTTCAACTGAAATCAGCAGTGCGACCAGCGTCACCGGCAGGCCCATTGCCGGCAGCACGATTAGCGCGGCAAAGGTCGCGCCGCCGCCCACGCCAGCAACGCCGGCGGAGCTGAGGGTGACGATGCCAACCAGCGTGGCGATCCATAACGGATCCAGCGGGTTGATACCGATGGTAGGGGCAACCATTACCGCCAGCATGGCCGGATACAGGCCGGCGCAGCCGTTCTGGCCAATAGTGGCACCGAACGAGGCGGAGAAGCTGGCAATCGACTCTGGCACACCCAGACGGCGCGTTTGCGCTTCCACGTTAAGCGGGATACTGGCGGCGCTGGAGCGGCTGGTAAAGGCAAAGGTGATCACCGGCCAGACCTTGCGGAAGAACTTGGCCGGATTAACGCCGGTGAACGACAGCAGCAGCGCGTGTACCGCGAACATGATCGCCAGCCCCAGATAGGAGGCGACCACAAAGCTGCCCAGCTTGATGATATCGTGAATGTTGGAACCGGCGACCACTTTGGTCATCAGCGCCATCACGCCGTACGGGGTCAGTTTCATCACCAGGCGCACCAGTTTCATCACCCAGGACTGCAGCGTGTCAATGGCATTCAGAACGCGTTGGCCTTTGGCCTGATCGTCTTTCACCAATTGCAGTGCGGCGACGCCAAGGAAGGCAGCGAAGATCACCACGCTGATGATTGAGGTTGGGCTGGCCCCGGTCAGATCGGCAAACGGGTTCTTCGGCACGAACGACAATATTAGCTGTGGTACCGTCAGATCGGCCACTTTACCGACATAGTTGCTCTGAATTGCCGACAAACGCGCGCTTTCTTGCGTACCTTGCACCAGTCCTTCGGCGGTCAGGCCGAACAGGTTGGTCACCAGCACCCCGACCAACGCGGCGATCAGCGTGGTAAACAGCAGTGTGCCAATGGTCAGCACGCTGATTTTACCCAACGATGACGCATTATGCAGTTTGGCGACGGCGCTCAGGATTGAGACGAACACCAGTGGCATAACGATCATTTGCAGCAGTTGCACATAGCCGTTACCGACGATGTTGAACCAGCCGATAGATTCTTTCAGTAATGGATTGTCTGCGCCATAGATCAGTTGCAATGCGAGGCCAAATACCACGCCAACCATCAAACCGACCAGAACTTTTTTTGCCAGGCTCCATTGCTTATGGCGAGTTTGCGCCAACAGCAAAAGGAGGGCGACAAAAACCAGCACGTTAATTACGAGCGGTAGATTCATCCCCGTGTCTCCAATATCTTTTTTATAGTTTAAAAATGGCTACGCACCACGATGTAGCGATGTCGATATGGTATCAGTTTGCGCGGCGCCACCCTTATATCCAAATCGAATGTGATATAACTCACAGTAATTTTTTGCTTAATAAATCGCCGATATGGATATAAAAACGCCGATATTTCGTGATCACAGTCTAATATTTTTCAACTGCTCAAAATACGACTGCACCGGAATGGTGCAACCCCCTTGCCAGTAGATGGCGAACGCGACCAGACAAAGACACAGGGCACGTTCCAGCTGATTGCCCTTTTGTGAATTTAGCAGCGGCAGACGAAAACGCCAGCGGCAAGGCCATAGCAGGGGGACGCCGGCGGGGGTGAGCATGTCAGCCAGCAGATGGCTGAAGTAGCCGATGATCATGGCATGCAAGACGTCGGGGGGAATAGGCCAACTGCGTGGTACATCGAGGCTAAACAGCATCACGCCGCCGACGATAGCCAACAGGCTGTGGGTAAAGCCGCGATGGCCGAAGGCCCGCGCGATAGGGATCGCTACCCAGCGCAAGCGTTGGCCAAGTACCGATTTGGGATGATCGATATCCGGTAATAAAGACGTCAGCAGGGCTGCGGGTATGATATGCCACCAGTCGCCGTTGGCCAGCACCGGTGTCACTTCTGCTTTCTTGGCGAAGATCGCGCAAGCGACAGAAAAAATAAGATGTCCTTCCGCAGTCATGCTGTTGCAATTCCGGCTGGTAAACTGGTAATTTATCCAGTATATGGGGATTTGCACAGTAATGGAATGGGTGACGCTGTAACTAATTGTTTAAATCGCCGAATTTACAATGAGTTGGACAGTTTCCGCGCTGCCGGTGATGCGATGACCCTGCGGCAAGCAACCAGGACTCCATGCGGAGCCCTGGTCGGAATGATGTTGCGGGGGATCACCGTGCCAGCCAGCCCCCGTCGACCGCCACGGTATAGCCATTGACATAATCAGAGGCGGCTGACGCCAAAAACACCACCGGCCCCATCATGTCCTGCGGCAGTCCCCAGCGGCCGGCAGGGATACGATCGAGAATCGCCTGATTACGTTCCTCATCGGCGCGCAACTGTTGAGTATTGTTGGTGGCCATGTAGCCAGGCGCGAGGGCATTGACGTTAATGCCGTGTTTGGCCCACTCATTGGCCAGCAGGCGGGTTACGCCCATCACTGCGCTCTTTGAGGCGGTATACGACGGTACGCGAATACCGCCCTGGTAAGACAGCATGGAGGCGATATTGATAATTTTGCCACCGGATCCCTGCTTGATAAATTGACGTGCTACCGCTTGCGACAAAAAGAACACGGTTTTGATGTTCACATTCATCACGTCATCCCAGTCTTTTTCGCTGAAGTTAATTGCATCTTCGCGGCGAATAATACCAGCGTTATTGATCAGAATGTCTATACGGCCGAATTCGGCAATGGCCTGTTCCAGTACGCTGGGGATCACCGCCACGCTGCTCAGATCGGCCTGTAGCGTCAGAAAGCGGCGCCCCAGCGCGCTGACCCGATCGCGGGTTTGTTGCGGATCGCTGCGGTTAACGCCAATGATATCGCAACCGGCCTGCGCCAGCCCGATTGCCATACCCTGGCCCAGCCCGGTATCACACCCGGTCACCAGCGCCACTTTACCTTTTAGATCAAAGGAATCTAGAATCATAGCCAGCTTCTCTCGTGGTTCGAAAAGGGGGGATCAGCGCAAGTCGCTGACGGCGACGTGGTCCATATCGCCGAAGACCTGATTCTCGCCAATCATGCCCCAGATAAAGGTGTAGCGTTTGGTGCCAACGCCGGAATGGATTGACCAGCTCGGTGAAATCACCGCCTGTTCGTTGTGTACCAGCAGATGTCGGGTTTCCTGTGGTTGTCCCATCATATGGAATACTGCGGTGTCCTGGTCCATATCAAAATAGAAATACACCTCCATACGCCGCTCGTGGGTGTGGCAGGGCATGGTGTTCCACAGATTGCCTTCCGCCAACGTGGTCAGGCCCATGGTGAGCTGGCAGGTCGGCAGCACGTCCGGCACGATGAATTTATTGATGGTGCGGCGATTGCTGGTGGCGTTATCGCCCAGCGTTTGCGGCGAGGCTTCCTCCAAGGTGATTTTCCGGTTGGGATACGCGGTATGCGCTGGCGCGCTGTTGTAGTAGAACTTGGCGGGGCGACGGGCATCGGCGCTGCTGAATTCAACCTGTTTGGCACCCTGACCCACATACAGTGCCTGCTGATTGCCAATCTCATAGCGCTGTCCATCCACCTCGATGGTACCGGCACCGCCGATGTTGATCACGCCCAGTTCGCGGCGCTCCAGAAAATAACTGACGCCCAGTTGCTTACCGACTTCGTCGCCGATGCTGACCGTTTTATTCACCGGTTTGATTCCACCAACGATAATCCGATCGATGTGGCTGTAGGTCATGGTGTACCGATCGGCCTCAAAGATGTTTTCGATCAGAAATTCGCGGCGTAATCCGGCGGTATCGAGCTGTTTAGCATGGTCGCTGTGAATGCTTTGACGGACGTCCATCTCAATGCCTCGCTTGCTGAAGTGACAGGAAGAAAGCACCGGGTAAACGATGACGCTGCGTGGCAGTGACAGCGGCGACCGACAACCCGGCGCTTTC
This sequence comes from Serratia odorifera, assembly GCF_041448735.1. NCBI lineage: Bacteria > Pseudomonadati > Pseudomonadota > Gammaproteobacteria > Enterobacterales > Yersiniaceae > Serratia > Serratia odorifera. The sequence continues at coordinate 760,106 of NZ_JBGMUT010000001.1, forward strand.
TGTTATGGCGACAGCATAGGGTGGTCGGTATGCGAATTCAATAAAAATGAAATAATGTTTTATTTAATTTTGACGGCGGTCTTGGTTTTTGACCGACAAGGCAAAAACGCACTGCCTGGTCGGCAGTGCGCAGTAAATCATAGGAAGGCGGGGGGATTATCTCAGGTGTGCCGGCGTCAGCTGCTCGAGCGACGACAATTGGTGATCTGCCAATGCCCAGCGCGGATCCTGGCGGTATTCCTGTGCCGGGATCACTATCGAACGCATACGCGCCGCCTTGGTAGCGATCATGCCGTTGAACGAGTCCTCCAGCGTGATGCAGCGCAGTGGATCGCTGCCCAGACGTTCGGCTGCGATCAGGTAAACTTCCGGGTGCGGTTTACTGTAAGGCAAATATTCCGCCGAAACCAACCGATCAAAATAGGGTTCCAGTTCAAACATTTTCAGTACCTGCTGTTGCATATGCAGCGGCGAGGCAGACGCCAGTCCAATATGCAGGCCCTGGGAGCGGCACAGTTCAAGCGCTTGCTGCACGCCCGGCAACAGTGGGCGCGTTTCGTGCACCAGTTCAATGGCGCGTTCAATAATGCGTGCCGATACCTGTTCCAGCGAAGGGCCTTGCCATGGCATGGCCTGATACCATAGCTTGACCACCAGATCGATACGCAGGCCCAGGGTGTCCGGCAGATTGTGCCGATCGGAAAGGTCGAGGCCAAGCGAACCGAAAATATCCAGCTCTGCCTGCAGCCACAGCGGCTCGGAGTCAATCAGTAAGCCGTCCATATCAAAAATTGCGCTTTCAATCTGTTGCGAATAGGCCATTAGCGGTCACTCCTGCGGGCGCCATAAGGAAATATTGACCTTACTGTAGCATTGTCGCCGATGTGACTAAAACTTTTGCCGCCGCTGCCTACGGGGAATTGCCGCCAGACGCTGTGCCAGTTTGCGTAATTTCAGCAGCCAGCGTTGATCCTGGCGTTCGGTCACCTGTTTCAGCATGCGGGTATAGTCCAGCACCAGCCCCGGCGTCCAGGTCATGCTTTCACCGCGGCTGCGCAACATCGCCAACACCCACAGGTTAGGATCCAGCAACAACATCAGAAAGCGTCGCCATAGCTGTCGGCCGCCCAGTACGCCTTCCAGTGCGCTGTCCAGCGCGCTAATCACCGTGGTTGAGCAGTTGCGTCGCGTCAAGTTGTAGGTATCGTCCTGGCGGTAGTGCTGCCAGAAGGTGCGCAGAGCGCTGGAGTTATAGCGGCAGAAGTGAATGTGTTTGTCCGGTGGGCACCATTCGGCCGTTTCTTGTTGCAAGCTGGGCAGAAAACGGCCGGCGACGTTATTCTGCTCCCCGGCATGCAGCAAGCGGCGAAAATCCTGTGCCGACCGATCGATTTCATCGCGCGGATAATGGCTGATATAGATATCAGGAGCCCGTTCCAGCGCCGCATGACCGGTAGAGATCACGCCTGAACCATCGACTGCGGCAATGTAACGGTCAACGATATAGCGACGGCGTGCATCTTTCGCCGTGCCAAGTGGGGTCCAGACATATACCGTCAGCGGCTGGGTAGCCGTGTGTGACGGCGATTCGGTATCTTGTCGATTCAGGGTAAAGTGCATCAGGCGGCGCGAAATGCGCAGCAAAGCCCAGCCAGAGAGGATCATCATCAGGCCAAGGCAAAAGGGCACCGTCATGCGATGCGGTGCCGGCCAGCCGATAAAGATCATCAGCGACAGTAACAGTTCGCCGCTACCGGCCAGGGCGACAATCTTCCAGCGGCTGTGCTGGATCACGGTTGAGGACGCGATGCGCACCACGCCGTCCAGCAGCAACGCGCTGCCGAATACCACGCTAGAAACGATATTGCCGTCGGCCGGCACGTCGAGCACCAGAAATGCCATAAAAATAAACCCGAGGCCCTTCAGCAGCACCGGCCGGCCGCTGCCGCCAATCACCAAAGCCGCCGAGATGGCCACCACCCCCTCGAGTGCCAGCATCAGCGCCAACGCATCCAGCGCCAGCAGTGAACGCCCGTCCTGCAACACATCGATCAGCATCAGTACGCCAACGATGATCCAAAACCAGCCAAGCAGCTGTAAAGCGCGACGTTGCCGGTGCAGTGCCTGGGCGCCGAGCAACAAGACGATCAGCCGAATCATTATCGTTCCTTTTATAATGCCTTGGGATAACAGTATAACGCGATGCGAAAAAACAGCGCTGTCGTCGTACTTAGACGCTAAGCTGTTGATATCGGATAATTCCACCCGATCTGTGTAAAGAAAACGGTGGGCGTAGCCCGGCAACAACGGGTAGACTTAGGCCATTACGGCTGCGTCGCTAACAAGGGGAATCCATGACGTATCAACAGGCAGGGCGTATTGCCATCATTAAACGTATCCTGGGATGGCTGGTATTCATCCCGGCGTTGCTGTCGACGCTGATTTCACTGCTCAACTTTATCTATCAACACAGTGAGAAAACCAAAGGCATCAATGCGGTGATGCTGGACTTTGTGCATGTCATGGTGGATATGGTGCGTTTCAATACACCGTTTCTTAACCTGTTCTGGTATAACTCGCCGGTGCCGAATCTCGATAAAAGCCTGTTCAGCGGCGGCAACCTGATGTTTATCGTTATCTATTTCCTTATCTTTGTCGGGCTGGCGCTGTGCGCTTCCGGCGCGCGTATGTCACGACAGGTGAAGTTCATCCGCGAACGTCTGGAAGATCAGTTGATCCTTGAACAGGCCAAGGGCAGTGAAGGGCTTACGCGTGCTCAATTGGAACAGCGTATTACACTGCCGCACCACACCATTTTCTTGCAATATTTCCCGCTGTATATTTTGCCCATCGTGATAGCGGTGGTGGCCTATTTTGTCATCAAACTGCTGGGAAGCCTGGCCGGCGGCGCCTGATCGACGGGCTCGCGACAGGTAAAAACAGGGCCCGTCACGGGCCCTTTTTTATGGTTCAGGGTGTAGCAGGCTGTCGATGGCACGCTGCGCTGCGACCAGGTGCTGGCCGCCAAACAGGTTGCTGCGATTGAGCAGATAATAGAGCTGATACAGCGGCTGACGTTCGATAAAGTCGGCGGGCAACGGCCAAACGCTTTGATAGCCATCATATATTTGCGGCGGCAGTTCCGGGTACAACGGTAGCATGGCAAGATCGCATTCTCGATCGCCCCAGTAGCAGGCGGGGTCGAACAGCATTGGGCCGTTGGCAGTCATTGCGCAGTTGGCTGGCCACACATCGCCATGCAGCAAGGAAGGCTGTGGCTGGTGGTTCTGCAAACGCAGGTAGACGATGTCGACCAGTTCATCGATATCACCGAAGGTCATGCCTTTTTCCGCCGCCAGCTGTAGCTGCCAACCGATGCGCTGTTCGGCAAAGAATTCGGCCCAGCGGCGTTGCCAGGCATTGGGCTGCGGTGTGGTGGCAAGATCGTTATCAAAATCGAGGCCGAACTGCGGCTGTTCGCTCCACTGATGCAGACGTGCCAGCTGTTGTCCGAGACAATGGGCGCCGTGGGCATCCAATGGCTTGAGCGTCTGGTATTCCAGCAGCAGGAAACTGTAGTCGCGATCGCTGCCGACGCCGTAGACCGCCGGCACGCGCACGGTTTTGCTACGCGCCAGCAATGCCAGCTGATCCGCTTCGGCGGTGAAAATAGGCAGCAACTCGCGGGCGTCGCACTTGACGAACACCTCGCTGTCACCGTAATTCACGCGCCACGCCGGGTGGATTTCGCCCCCCGGCAGTTCAGTCCTTTGGCGGATTTCTGCGTTGCCAAGATGTTCACTTAACAGACGACTAACGGCTTGCCACATGGTATTCCCCCCTCTGTGTTGCCTGCTGTTTCATTAGCTTAGCGTCTTTGACATGGTGAAAACACGATATGGCGCACAGCCGTGCGTTACCGTTGGCGTATTTGTCACAATCGCACATCTGGTCAAAGTATATACGCTATTGATTAATTTAAATACTCCTGTGCCGAGGTTAGTTTTTCCTACTGCTAGGCGCGGGGAGCGCGCGAGCGGGATTTATCATCCAGTAGCGTACCTTCGTGACGTTGTAACGGCTTAATGCGACTGTAGAGCAGGGCGATGACGAACAGCACGGCCTGTACGATGACGATGCATGGTCCGGTTGCACCATCGATATGAAAGCTTATCAAGGTGCCGAGCACGCAGGAAAACACTGACACCACGGTGGCAACCAGCAGCATGCGGTCAAAACTGCGACACAGCAGGAAGGCGATAATCCCTGGAGCTATCAGCATGGCGATCACCAGAATCACCCCCACCGCCTGCAACGAGGCGACAATGGTCATTGCCAGCAGGCACAGCAAGCCGTAATGCAGCAGTTTGACCGGCAGGCCAATTACCCGTGCATGGCTGGGATCAAAGCAGTACAGCATCAGATCCTGGCGCTTCAGCAGCACCACCGCCAGCGTAATACCGGCAATCAGCAGCGTTTGTTTCAGTTCGCCGTCGGTGATGCCGAGCATGTTGCCGAACAGAATGTGACTCAGGTGCTGATCGGTATCCACTCGCGAAAAAAGCACCAGCCCAAAGGCGAACATGCCGGAGAAGACGATGCCCATCACCGTGTCTTCCTTCACCCGGCTGTTTTCCTTTAGATAACCGGTGGCGAGTGCGCAAAATATACCGGAGAGAAACGCGCCGATGGCCAAGGGAATACCGAGAACGAACGCCAGTACGATTCCAGGCAGTACGGCGTGTGAAATGGCGTCGCCCATCAACGACCAGCCCTTGAGCACCAGATAGCATGACAGTACCGCGCACACCACGCCGGTGACGATGGCAGCCACGATCGCCCGTTGCATAAACGGATAGGCGAAGGGCTCGCTGAGCCATTGATATAACATTTCCATCAGCCTTCCTCCCCGTGGTGTTCAGCGCGCGCCACCCGACGTTTGCTCGCCAGCAGGCCATGTTTCGGTGCCAGCACAAACGCCAGCAGGAATACCACGGTTTGCAGGGTGACGATCACGCCGCCGGTGGCTCCATCAAGGAAGAAGCTTAAATAGGCGCCGATACCGCTGGTCAGCGCGCCGATAATGATAGCGATGATCACCAGTCGGCTAAAGCGGTCGGTCAGTAAATAGGCGGTTGCGCCAGGGGTGATCACCATGGCGATCACCAGAATGGCGCCAACGGTTTGCAATGCCGCAACGGTACAGGCGCTGAGCAGGGTAAAGAACAGGATTTTCAGCCGCAGCGGCGACAGGCCAATCGACACCGCGTGACTCTCGTCGAAGAATACTGCCAGCAGGTCCTTCCACAGCAGGCACAGAATAACCAGTGAGACGCCGATGATAATCTCTACCTGCAGCACGTCCTCATCGGCGATGCCGAGGATATTGCCAAAAATAATCGACTGCACGTTAACCGAGGTCGGATTTAGCGAGACGATCAGCAGCCCGACGGCAAAAAAGGTGGAAAAGATAAAACCGATAATCGCGTCTTCGCGCAGACGGGTAACGTGACGTACCAGCGTCATTGCCAGCGCCGCCAGCATGCCGGTAAAGAATGCGCCGGCGGCGTAGGGCAGCCCCAAGGCATAAGCGCCGGCAACGCCAGGCACCACCGAGTGTGACAGGGCATCGCCCATCAGTGACCAGCCTTTCAGCATCAGATAGGCCGACAGGAACGCGCAGGCGGCGCCGACGATGGCGCTGACCCAAATGGCTTTGACCATGTAGTTGTAATTGAAGGGTTGCAGCAGAATCTCCAGCATCAGGATTGTTTCTCCTTTGGCTGGCTTTGCGCTGGTGGATCGCTTTTGGTGTGACCGTAAAATACCGCCGGCCGTTCGTCGTCGGTCAGCACCGTAACGGTACGCGGATCGTTATCGTCGTGCAGATCCGGGCCGGACAGGTTGATATGGCGCAACACGCCGCCAAACGCCAGCTCCAGATTGCTCTGGGTGAAGGTGGTTTCGGTCGGGCCTGCGGCCAGCACCGTGCGGTTGATGAGTATTACCCGATCGCAGAATTCCGGCACGCTACCCAGATTGTGAGTGGAAACCAGAATCAGGTGGCCTTCGTCGCGCAGCGCGCGCAACAGGTCAATAATTGCGTTTTCGGTTTTGACGTCAACGCCGGTAAACGGCTCGTCCAGCAACAGTACGCTGCCTTGCTGCGCCAGCGCCCGGGCTAGAAATACGCGTTTTTTCTGCCCGCCGGACAGCTCGCCGATCTGCCGCTTGCGCAGCTCGCTCAAACCGACGCGCGCCAGCGCGTTATCCACGCGCTGACGGTCGTCTTTGGAAGGAATACGCAGAAAATTCATCTTGCCGTAACGCCCCATCATCACCACATCTTCCACCAGTACCGGGAAGTTCCAATCAACGTCTTCCGTTTGTGGGACGTAGGCAATCAGGTTTTTCTTCAGCGCATCGGCAATCGGTTTGCCGCTGAGCAATACGCGGCCGTGAGTGGGGCGCACCAGCCCCATAATGCTTTTAAACAACGTCGATTTGCCGCTGCCGTTCACCCCGACCAGGGCACAGATGGCGCCGCCGGTGAGTGAGAAGCTGGCGTCGTAAATCGCGGTATGGCCGTTGTTGTAGGTGACGGTGACATCATCGACGTTCAATTCGGGTCGGACAAACGCCTCAGCGGTCATTGATTAAATCCTTTGGCAATGGTCTGCACGGTTACATTCAGCAAGTCTATATATGTCGGTACCGGTCCGTCATGGGCAGACAGCGAATCAACGTACAGCACGCCACCGTAGTTGGCCCCGGTTTCCTTTGCCACCTGTTTGGCCGGTTTGTCGGAAATGGTACTTTCGCTGAACACCACCGGAATGTTATTGGCGCGCACCGCGTCGATAACCCGCCGCACCTGCTGCGGTGAGCCTTGCTCGTCGGCGTTGATTGGCCACAGATAGACTTCCTTCAACTGATAATCTTTCGCCAGGTAGCTAAACGCGCCTTCGCTGGTCACCAACCAGCGCTGCGCCGCCGGAATACGCGACAGTCGTTCACGCAGCGGGGCGTCAAGCGCGGCAATTTTTTCTGCATAGGCTTTGGCGTTGCGATTGTAGGTTTCGGCATTGGCCGGATCGTACTTCACCAGCGCTTGGCGAATATTATCGATATATACCAGGGCGTTGGTGGGTGACATCCAGGCGTGCGGGTTGGGATTGCCATTGTACGGCCCTTCGCGGATCGGCAGCGGCGTAATGCCTTCGGTAACCACCGCCGCAGGCACCTGCTTGATATTTTCGAAGAAGCGCTGGAACCAACGCTCCAGGTTCATGCCGTTCCATAAGATCAGATCCGCGTGCTGCGCCTTGACGATATCGCGCGGCGTGGGTTGATAATCGTGAATTTCTGCGCCGGGTTTGGTAATGGATTCGACCACGGCGGCATCGCCGGCCACGTTTTGCGCAATGTCTTGAATAATGGTGAAGGTCGTCACCACGCGCAGTTTCTTTTCGGCCAGCGCAGGGTGGCTGAACAGCGCGGCAGCCAGCAGCAGTCCAGGCAGAACAAACGGGCGCAGCCATCGTGTTGCGCGTTGCTCAAAGGGAAATGCGTTCGGTTTCAGTAGCATGGTGACTTCTCCTTGTTTAAATGAAAATGATTATCAATATCATTTATCATGAAGTCAAGCGTCACAAGCAACTGACGACAGGTTGATTCCAGCATCAACAAATAATACCGTCCGGTGAGTTATAGCATTTAATGTATCCGTATGTAACTAGTTATCGGTGTGTAACTGTTTAACATACTCGTCATAAGTAGATATCGACACTTCTGGCGTTTTTCCTAACGCAACCTGCCCGAGTCCTTGTGCCAGTTTTTCGGTATCTGCTTGATCCAATGAGGTTATCAGCGCAAAGCTATTGCTACCCAACTCGTGCGAAACTCCGTCTTTATCCGTCAGCGCAGTGGTGAAACCTTCGCGGGTCAATTGTCCGGTAAGCTTCGCCAAATCAGTTAATCCTTCTTCCTGGTAGCGAAAAGTCACCACAAAACACCTGGTCGCAGATTGACTCATAAATCACCTCTTGGTATATGGATAGCATGAGAATAGACCAAAAAATGAATGCAGGCGTCCTTACACGTTGCCTCTGCTACGCAACTCATTGAAAGGAGTGAGGGATTCTGTGAAAACAAAAATTGGTTGCCTGATGGCAATTACGCTTTTGGCGGGGTGCGCGAAAGACCCGCAGACAACCAGCAGCACAACGGGCAGTGGCACAGGCAAGGGAGGGTGGTTGCTGCCGCCGCCGCAGGCACCGGTCAACCGCACCGGCACCCCGGTTGCCTACAACGACTATATCAGCCAGGCCGCCAGCCATTACGGCGTGGATGAAACGCTGATCAAGGCGATTATCCAGGTTGAATCCGGATTTAATCCAAGCGTGGTCAGCACCTCCAATGCCGTGGGGCTGATGCAGTTGAAAGCCTCTACTGCCGGGCGTGATGCCTATCGTATGAAGGGCAAAAAGGGGCAACCCAGTTCGCGAGAATTAAAAGATCCGGCGGTCAATATTGATCTGGGAACGGCCTATATCAATATTCTTCAAAGCCAACAGCTAGCCGGGATTACCAACCCTAAAACTCTGCAATACGCTACCATCGTCTCCTACGTCAATGGTGCTGGCGCGATGCTGCGCACCTTCTCTTCGGACAAGCGGGTGGCGGTGAACCGCATCAACCAAATGAGCCCGGACGAGTTTTACCAGCACATACAGAAGAAACACCCAGCACCGCAGGCGCCGCGTTACCTGTGGAAGGTGACAACCGCTTACCAGGCGATGCAGCAATAACCCGAACCCGTGAAAAACCGGCGCCTTCCTGGCCGGTTTTTTTACTTTCTTAAGCGCGCAAACCCGTCGAATATCTCATTTTTCGTTATTTCTCCTGCCGTTAGCCAAAAAACAGCACAAAAAGTCAATTTGTCGGCTGTGGTCAATTCTTTGCGTCCATTCAATAAGTTACCGGTAACATTTTTGCTAAAGATTATTTTTTGGCCTTCAATAAATAGACAAAAAAGTTACAAATTATGTTTAAAACCCACATCAACCGCACGGTTGAGGTTAAATAGTTGTGATTATCTTTGGATGGAATGTGATATGTCGGACGATAAAACTAACAATTCGCGGCGCGATTTCTTACTCAAATCGATGACCCTGATCCCTGCTGCGGTGATTGGCGGCAGTAGCGTCGGGGCTTTGACCGCGCCGGCAGCCGCCAATGCTGCCAGTAACACACCCGCAACAACTGACGCTTATCAACCCACTTTCTTCACGCCGGAAGAGTGGGCCTTTATCAACGCCGCGGTGGCGCGGTTGATCCCGGCCGACGATCGTGGCCCAGGCGCGCTGGAAGCTGGCGTGCCGGAATTTATCGATCGCCAGATGAATACTCCCTATGCCACCGGTGCCATCTGGTATATGCAGGGGCCATTCAACCCGGACGTACCTAAGGAGCTGGGTTATCAGTTACCGCTGGTGCCAAAGCAGATTTACAATCTGGGCATCGCCGACGCCGACGGTTACAGCAAAAAGCAGCATGGCAAGGTGTTTGCCCAGTTGGATGGCGCACAACAGGACGCGATGCTGAAACAGATGGAAGCTGGTGAAGCCGAGTTCGAACAGGTGCCCGCCAAGCTGTTTTTCTCCTACCTGCTGCAAAACACCCGCGAAGGTTTCTTCAGCGATCCGATCCATGGCGGTAATAAAGACATGGTTGGCTGGAAGCTGATTAATTTTCCGGGTGCGCGCGCCGACTTTATGGACTGGGTTGAGCGAGGGGAACGTTATCCCTTCCCACCGGTTTCGATTCGTGGGGAGAGAGGATAACAATGGCAACGCTAATGAAGAAAAAGGACGTGGTGATCGTCGGGTTTGGCTGGGTTGGCGCCATCATGGCCAAGGAGCTGACCGAAGCGGGGCTGAACGTGGTTGCGCTGGAGCGTGGGCCGATGCGCGATACCTACCCGGACGGTTCCTATCCGCAGGTTATCGACGAACTTACCTATAATATTCGCCGCAAACTGTTCCAGGACTTGTCGAAAAGCACGGTGACCATTCGCCATAACAGCAGCCAGACCGCGGTGCCATACCGTCAGTTGGCGGCATTCCTGCCGGGTACCGGCGTGGGCGGTGCCGGACTGCACTGGTCTGGGGTACATTTCCGCATCGATCCGATCGAACTGCGCATGCGCAGCCATTATGAAGAGCGCTATGGCAAAAACTTCATTCCCAAGGATATGACCATCCAGGACTTCGGCGTGACCTACGACGAGCTGGAACCGTACTTTGACAAGGCGGAGAAGGTGTTTGGCACCTCCGGCAGCGCGTGGTCGATCAAGGGGAAAGTGGTTGGTGCAGGCAAGGGGGGCAACCCGTTCGCGCCAGATCGTTCCGACGATTTCCCGCTGCCGGCGCAAAAGAATACCTACTCTGCGCAACTGTTCCAAAAAGCGGCGACCGAGGTCGGTTATCATCCATATAACCTGCCGTCGGCCAATACCTCGGATTCTTACACCAATCCATACGGCGCTCAGATGGGGCCATGCAACTTTTGTGGCTTCTGTAGCGGTTACGCCTGCTACATGTATTCCAAAGCCTCGCCGAACGTGAATATTCTGCCAGCGCTGCGTATGGAGAAACGTTTCGAGCTGCGCACCAACGCCAACGTACTGAAAGTGAACCTGACCGACGATAAAAAACGCGCTACCGGCGTGAATTACATCGACGCACAGGGGCGTGAAGTGGAACAACCGGCCGATCTGGTGATCCTGGGAGCGTTCCAGTTCCACAATGTACACCTGATGCTGCTGTCCGGCATCGGCAAACCGTACGATCCGCTGACCGGAGAAGGGGTGGTGGGGCGTAACTTTGCCTATCAGAACATGACCACCATTAAAGCGTTCTTCGATAAAAACGTGCACACCAATCCGTTTATCGGTGCGGGCGGCAACGGCGTTGGCGTTGACGACTTCAACGCAGACAACTTCGATCACGCCAAAGAGGGCTTTGTCGGCGGCTCGCCATTCTGGGTCAACCAGGCGGGTACCAAGCCGATTTCGGGCTTGCCGACACCGGCCGGCACCCCGGCCTGGGGCAGCGAATGGAAGGCGGCGGTAGCGGAAGCCTACACCCATCATGTATCGATGGATGCGCACGGTGCGCACCAGTCTTACCGCAACAACTATCTGGACCTCGACCCGAACTACAAAAACGTGTTCGGTCAGCCGTTGCTGCGCATGACCTTCGACTGGCAGGAAAACGACATCAAGATGGCGCAGTTCATGTTCAACAAGATGGCTCCGATTGCCAAGGCGATGAACCCGAAACACATTATCGGCAGTCCGAAAAACGCCGACAGCCATTTTGACACCACCAGCTACCAGACCACCCACATGAACGGCGGCGCGGTGATGGGCGAAAACCCGCAGACCAGCGCGGTAAACCGCTATCTGCAAAGCTGGGACGTACACAACGTGTTTTCGATTGGCGCGTCTGCCTTCCCGCAAGGGCTGGGCTACAACCCGACCGGCACCGTCGCGGCGCTGGCGTACTGGTCTGCCCGGGCTATCCGCGAGCAGTATCTGAAGAACCCAGGCCCATTGGTGCAGGCATAAGGACGGCGAGTGATGAAAACAATTGTTTCTGCACTGGTTTTCAGTGCGCTGAGTGTGTCGGCCTTCGCGCAGGATGCGACGGTGAGCAGCGAGCTTATCAAGCGCGGTGAGTATCTGGCGCGTGCCGGCGACTGCGTGGCTTGTCACACCAATGGCAAAAGCGGCAAAGCGTTCGCTGGCGGTTTGGCGATGGAAACGCCGATCGGCACCATATATTCCACCAATATTACGCCAGACAAGAAAACCGGCATCGGTGACTATAGCTTCGAGGATTTCGATAACGCGGTACGTAAAGGCGTCGCCAAAAATGGCAGCACCCTGTACCCGGCGATGCCTTATCCGTCGTTTGCCTTGATCAAGGAAGATGACATGCGCGCCATGTATGCCTACTTTATGCATGGCGTACCGGCAGTGGAAGAGGCTAATCGTGAATCCGACATTCCGTGGCCGTTGTCGATGCGCTGGCCGCTGAGCATCTGGCGCGGCGTGTTCGCCCCGACGCCGGCGGACTTTGTCGCCGAAGCCAACGCCGATCCGCTGATCGAGCGTGGGCGTTATCTGGTTGAAGGGTTGGGGCACTGCGGTGCCTGCCACACGCCACGCAGCATCACCATGCAAGAGAAGGCGCTGAGCAATAACGAGGGCGATGACTACCTGTCCGGTAGCAATGCGCCAATCGACGGTTGGGTTGCTTCCAGCCTGCGCGGCGAGCATAAGGATGGGCTGGGCAGTTGGAGCGAAGCGGAGCTCACCGAGTTCCTGAAAACCGGTCGCAACGACAAGGCCATCGTGTTTGGCGGCATGAGCGATGTGGTCGAGCACAGCCTGCAATATCTGACCGACGAGGATCTGACGGCGATTGCCCGCTACCTGAAAACGCTACCGCCAAAAGACGGCAAGCAGCAGACAGCGGCACCGGTGGCGGACAGTGTGGCGAAAGATCTGTGGCGCGGCGACGACAGCAAGCCTGGCGCGGCGCTGTACGTTGATAACTGTGCGGCATGCCACCGTACCGACGGCGTGGGCTACAAACGCGCCTTCCCGGCCTTGAAGGGCAATCCGGTCGTACAAACCGACGATGCAACTTCGCTTATCCACATCGTATTGACCGGCAACACCACGCCAGCGGTGAAGGGGGCGGTGTCCAACATCACCATGCCGCCGTTCGGCTGGCGTCTTGACGATCGGCAGGTGGCGGATGTAGTGAACTTTATCCGCTCCAGCTGGGGCAACGACGCCAAGGCCATCAGCGCCGCCGATGTTGCCGATGTACGTAAGGATCGCTCGATGATCCGTGATGAAAAGGCGATGGGCAGCGCCCAGGTGCCGGATCACCCGGACGCGGCGAAGTAAGCTTGCTTGCTGATGATAAAGGCCTCGCAAGAGGCCTTTTTTTGGTTCATCGCGTATTAGCGTGAACCAATAGAAAACGGCAGTCAGAACGTTTAGGTTTATATTCGCCAAAACACCCCCTAAACCTTCAAAACTACCGTCTCTATGAATGCTAACCTGTGCTCCCTGTTCTGGGGCGGCTTTATCGTCAATTCCTTCTCACATCCTTGCGCCTCTTCGCCTACCATCGCCACATTTTCTGCTGAATAAATGGCCATTCTTTGGTTGATGTTGCTGATAAAGTAGCCGGTCAGCCGCATAAATATAGACCTAACCTGCATTTTTAATTATCCTTTGCCGTCTTTTTATCAGTCACAAGAATGAAATTCTGCGTTAATGCATTGTTTTTTCTATTTAGTTTTCGCGGAGAGGGATGTTCCGTTGAGCGCAATCGCTGTCGTTACAGATTAGGGTAAGTTGTCTCATGAGTACTATTTCTCCAGATTCAGGCACGCTGGCGGCGACGCCATCGGCCAAATGGAATAAAACCGACTCCGTTTGGATGTTTGGCCTGTATGCTACGGCGGTGGGTGCCGGCACGCTGTTTTTACCGATTAACGCCGGGCTGAATGGCCCACTGGTGCTGCTGCTGATGGCGCTGTTTGCGTTTCCGTTGACCTATTTGCCGCATCGGGCTCTGAGCCGTTTTGTTCTTTCGGGCTCCAGCCGCGATGGCAATATTCACGATGTGGTGGTCGAGCATTTTGGCGTGCTGGCCGGCAAAATCATCATGGTGCTGTACCTGCTGGCGTTCTTCCCGATCGTATTGGTGTACAGCATTTCGATCACTAACGCGCTGGACAACTTCCTGATCCACCAGTTTCACGTTACGCCACCGCCACGCCTGTGGCTGAGCCTGGCGGTGGTGGCAGTGCTGAACCTGGTGCTATTGCGTGGCAAGGACGGTATCGTTGCGGCGATGGGCATTCTGGTATTCCCATTGTTGGTTTTCTTGATGGGCATTTCGCTTTATCTGTTGCCGCATTGGAATACTGCCCATTTTGTCAGTGGCTTGGCGAGCACTCGCGTCGATAGTCCAGCGTTATGGCATTCACTGTGGCTGGCGGTGCCGGTGATGGTGTTTTCCTTCAGTCATGCGCCAATCATTTCGTCTTTTGCCTCAACGCAGAAGAGCCTGTATGGCGATAAGGCAGAACGTCGTTGCGCGCGTATCATGCGCTACAGCTATGTACTGATCTGCATTACCGTGCTGTTTTTTGTTTTTAGCTGTGTGCTCAGTTTGTCTTATGACGATATGCAACAGGCGAAGGAGCAGAACATCACGGTGCTGACCACGCTGGCGAATAAGTTCTCCAACCCGTTTATCGCCTATCTCGGGCCGGTAATGGCGATGCTGGCGATGGCCAAATCGTTTCTTGGCACCTCACTGGGGGTAACGGAAGGGGCGACCAGCCTGATTGACGGCCTGACGCGCGCCATCGGTAAGCCGTTGGCGGCACGCACCACGCAGCGTATTTCCGCGGTGGTGCTGTTTCTGCTGACCTGGGCGGCGACGGTATGGAACCCGAGTGCGTTGCATATTATTGAAACCATCAGCGGCCCGCTGATTGCGGCAATCTTATTCATCCTGCCGATGTATGCGGTGCGTACGGTGCCCGCCATGCGCCAGTATCGTGCGCTCAGCAACGTCTTTGTGCTACTGATGGGGCTGATTGCGCTGTCGGCCCTGATTTATGGTCTGATATAGTTTTGCCGGCGCACCCGATGCGGGTGCGCCGTTCCCTCCGGTTACAGCTGTTTTCAATTAAACCGTCGCAAAAAACCGTTCAACTTTGATAATGCAAGCAATTCTCATTACTATTCCCTGGTTGATATTTTCGCTAAGGAGTTTCATGTGCAACGTCGAATGACCTCGCTGCTGCTGGCCTGTGCTGGCATTTTTTCCACCCAGGCGCTGGCGACCAGCTATCCGCTGACGCTGACCGATACCGCAGGGCAGAGCATCACGCTTAAACAAGAGCCGAAACGCGTGGTGGTACAGGATGGGCGCGATATTCTGACGCTGGCGTTGTTGGATCGTGCCGATCCGTTTAGCCGGCTGGTGGCGTGGAATAATCTGCTGAAGAAGAGCGATGGGGCGACCTGGGACATTCTGAAAAGCAAATGGCCGGAAGCCAACAATGTCATCGACATGGGGTTTAGCGACAAGGGCGAAGTCAATTTGGAAAGCGTCATTGCCAAGCAGCCCGATTTGATGATTGCACAGTTGCGTTCCAAGCCGTCACTGGAGCAGACCGGTGTGTTGGCGCAGTTGAAAAGCCTGGGGGTACCGGTACTGTTTATCGATACCATGCTAAAGCCGGTAGAAAACACGCCGAAGAGCGTCACCTTGCTCGGTGAAGCGCTGGATCGTGAAAAAGAAGCCAAGCAATACACCGACTATTACCAACAGCATTATCAGCACATCATCGATAAAACCACATCCGTTGAGCCCAAGCCGCTGGTGTTCGTGGAAGCCAAGGCCGGTCTGAATGGGCTGGAATCCTGCTGCTTTACCCATGCCCACGTTGGTTGGGGCGGTATGGTGGAAGCGGTGGGCGCGCGCAATATCGGCTCTGAACTGCTGCCGGGCGCTACCGGCGATGTTTCATTGGAAAAAGTCATCAGTATGAAACCGGATGTGTACATCGTTTCCGGCTCGCAGTGGGCTAGCAAAACCAACGCCGCGGTGCCTTTTGGTTACGGTGTCACTAAAGAGCAGGTGGATGCCGCATTTGCTCGCATGAAGCAGCGGCCGGGGTTTGCGCAGGTCAAGGCGATCAAAGATCAACGTTTCTACGGCATTTATCACAACTTCTATAACCATCCATACAACATCGTCGGGCTGGAATACCTGGCGAAGTTTATCTACCCCAGCCAGTTCCAGGATCTTGATCCGGCGAACACCTACAGCGAGATCCTCAAACGCTTTACCGAAGTGCCTGAAGGCCAGGGGATCCTGGGCGCACAGGCGCCAGCCGGCAAGTAATGACGGTATCGACGGTGGGAAGGCCTTTTCCCACCGTATCATCGCCAGCAGCTAGGGTTGTGCGCGGCCAGTCAGTAAGCGCCCGGCGTATAGTTGGCGATCAGTTCCAGAATGCCGTTGATAATAAATTGCACACCCATACACACCAGCAGGAACCCCATCAGACGTGAAATGGCCTCGATGCCGCTTTGACCGACCAGTTTCATGATCGCGCCAGAGCTGCGCAGGCAGGCCCAAAGGATCAACGATACCGCTAAAAACGTCGCCACGGGTGCCGTCAGCAATACCCAGTGCGCAAAGCCGAGGGTATTTTCCTTGATGCTGGAAGCGGAGCTGATGATCATCGCGATGGTGCCCGGCCCGGCGGTGCTGGGCATTGCCAGCGGCACGAAGGCGATATTGGCCGAGGATTTACGCCGCAGTTCGGTGGTTTTAAGTTCGACCTCCGGTGCTTCATCAGGTGTTTGCTGGGGAAACAGCATGCGAAAACCGATAAAGGCGACGATCAGCCCGCCGGCAATACGTAAGCCGGGAATCGAAATGCCGAAGGTACTCATCACCAACTGACCGGCGTAAAACGACACCGTCATGATAAAGAACACGTAAATGGATGCCATGCGCGACTGGTTGTTGCGCTCTTCACGCGTCATATTGCCGGAAAGTCCCAACAACAGTGCAACGGTCGTCAGTGGGTTAGCCAGAGGCAACAGTAATACCAGCCCGAGCCCAACGGCCTGGAATAATTGCAAAATGCTGTACATCGAACCCCATCTCCTGAACATGCTGAAACGTTACCCTGTATTCAGGGTAGCCTGTGTACTCGTTGCGGCAAACTGTTATTTATTCGATGGTGAATACGGACAATTGACGGCGTCACGGGCTGCCAACCGGAGGAACGGCAGCGTGGCAAACGACAGGCTTGCGGCCCCTGAGTTCGTCAAGCGTCAGGCCAACAACTATAATTATTCCTTTCTTGCTAACCGAGCGGGATTAATCACAGGTGGAGGCATGCATGAAACAACTCATTTTATTGGGCGCAATTCTGTTCGCCACATTTGCCGGCTTTTCCAGCGCTGAAGACACACCGTCGCAAGCGCCCGCCAGCGAAAATGGTCGCTCGGCCGCGCCCGCCGCAGAGAATGACGAGCAGGGCAGCGGCATCACCGAGCGCGGTATCAAGGGGCCGGGATCCCTGGGAGCCAGGGGCACGGAAGGGGCTTGTGCAGAGCTGTGCACCGAGCATAAACAATGCCTGACCAGCGTGCCGACCAGGAATTGCGACGATTCGGCAGCCGAATGCCAGCGTTGCCTGACGGAGCAAAAAAACCAGCCTGGCAACAAAAAGTAGCCATCGGCAGCCCGCTATCCTGGCCGGCGGCAAGCGCGGGGGACGAGCTTGGTCTCTGGCGTTTGCCTGCGCCGGCAGTGCTCGGCGACTCATGTCTGGCGGTTGACCTATTTGCCGCACCTGGCACCGAACCTTATGCATTACGCCGTCGTCAGCTTCGTCGACAGCGGCGTTCGAGATATCCATTGCCAGCGCCGTCGTTTACGCTATTGTTCCGCCGCCAATGTTACTTTCCCGTTCGCCTCCCTTGTATGCCTGCTGAACTGGCCGCGGTGATTGTATGCCGCACTCAGGCAGCGGCGTATCTCCGGCAGCTGCTGAGCGCGCAGCTGCGTGGTATTTAGCATGGAATATCAAAAAAGGTGGCTGGATGCACCGCTTCTTTGGGTGCTACAATCGCCGTTCCGTTATGGCGTAACAACATAGTGCATTTTAAATTGTGTACTTATGCGTGTATATATTCGGCAGGGTAAAGCCGGATAGCGTCGATAACCTCATGTAGTTAAACGATATTGTATTTCTTCATGTGATCTGTCGTGTGGGTCACCACTGTAGATAAGGAATTATTAATGCCTGTTATTACTCTTCCTGACGGAAGTCAGCGTCACTTCGACCATGCCGTTTCCCCTATGGATGTTGCCCGTGATATCGGACCCGGTCTGGCTAAAGCCTGTATCGCCGGTCGGGTAAACGGTGAACTGGTCGACGCCAGCGATCTGATTGAATCCGATGCGCAATTGGCGATCATTACCGCCAAAGATGCCGAAGGCCTGGAAATTCTGCGCCACTCCTGTGCGCACCTGCTGGGTCATGCCATCAAACAGCTGTGGCCGAACACCAAAATGGCCATCGGCCCGGTAATCGACAACGGTTTCTATTATGACGTTGACCTTGACCATACCCTGACGCAGGAAGACCTGGATCTGCTGGAAAAGCGGATGCACGAATTGGCCGACAAAGATTACGATGTCATCAAACAGAAGGTCAGCTGGCAAGAGGCCCGTGACGCCTTTGCCGCCCGTGGCGAAAGCTACAAAGTGGCCATTCTGGATGAGAACATCAGCCATGACGATCGTCCTGGCCTGTATCACCATGAAGAATACATCGACATGTGCCGCGGCCCGCACGTGCCGAACATGCGTTTCTGCCATCATTTCAAATTGCAGAAGATTTCGGGCGCCTACTGGCGCGGCGACAGCAAAAATAAAATGCTGCAACGCATCTACGGTACCGCCTGGGCGGATAAAAAGCAGCTGAACGCTTATCTGCAACGTCTGGAAGAAGCTGCCAAGCGCGACCACCGCAAAATCGGCAAGCAGCTCGATCTGTACCATATGCAGGAAGAAGCGCCGGGCATGGTGTTCTGGCACAACGACGGCTGGACTATCTTCCGCGAGCTGGAAGCCTTTGTGCGTATGAAGCTCAAAGAGTACCAGTATCAGGAAGTGAAGGGTCCGTTCATGATGGACCGCGTGCTGTGGGAAAAAACCGGGCACTGGGAAAACTATAAAGACGCGATGTTCACTACGTCATCAGAAAACCGTGAATATTGCATCAAGCCGATGAACTGCCCGGGACACGTACAGATCTTCAATCAGGGCCTGAAGTCTTACCGCGATCTGCCGCTGCGCATGGGTGAGTTCGGCAGTTGCCACCGCAACGAACCGTCTGGCTCGCTGCATGGTCTGATGCGCGTACGTGGATTTACCCAGGATGACGCCCATATCTTCTGTACCGAAGATCAGGTGCGCGCCGAAGTCAACGAATGCATCCGTATGGTCTATGATGTCTACGGTACTTTTGGTTTCGAAAAGATCGCGGTGAAGTTGTCCACCCGTCCGGAGAAGCGCATCGGTACCGATGACATGTGGACCCGAGCCGAGGAAGACTTGGCCGCCGCACTGACCGAAAACGGCATTCCGTTTGAATATCAGCCGGGTGAGGGGGCCTTCTACGGACCAAAAATTGAATTTACCCTGCATGATTGTTTGGATCGTGCCTGGCAATGTGGTACCGTGCAGCTCGATTTCTTCTTACCGGGCCGTTTAGGCGCGTCGTACGTCGGCGAAAACAACGAACGCGTAGTGCCGGTAATGATTCACCGTGCCATTCTGGGCTCCATGGAGCGTTTCATCGGTATTCTGACCGAAGAATACGCCGGGTTCTACCCGACCTGGATTGCCCCGGTACAGGTGGTGGTGATGAATATCACCGATAGCCAGTCTGATTATGTCCAGCAATTAACCAAAAAACTGCAAGATGCAGGTATTCGGGTGAAAGCAGACTTGAGAAATGAGAAGATTGGCTTTAAAATTCGCGAACATACTTTACGTCGAGTTCCTTACATGTTGGTGTGCGGTGACAAAGAGGTCGAAGCAGGCAAAGTTGCCGTTCGTACCCGCCGTGGCAAAGACCTGGGGAGCCTGGACGTAAATGAAGTCGTAGACAAGCTGCAAAAAGAGATCCGCAGCCGTAGTCTTCATCAACTGGAGGAATAAAGTATTAAAGGCGGAAAACGAGTTCAACCGGCGCGTCCTAATCGCATTAACAGAGAAATTCGCGCGCAAGAAGTTCGCCTAACCGGCGTCGATGGCGAGCAGATTGGTATTGTCAGTCTGAATGAAGCTCTTGAAAAAGCTGAGGAAGCGGGCGTTGATTTAGTAGAAATCAGCCCAAATGCCGAACCGCCAGTTTGCCGAATCATGGATTACGGCAAATTCCTCTACGAGAAGAGCAAGTCGACAAAAGAACAGAAGAAGAAGCAAAAAGTTATTCAGGTCAAGGAAATCAAATTCCGACCTGGTACCGATGATGGCGACTATCAGGTCAAACTACGCAACCTGATTCGCTTTCTGGAAGATGGCGATAAAGCCAAAATCACCCTGCGTTTCCGTGGGCGTGAAATGGCGCACCAACAGATCGGTATGGAAGTGCTTAACCGCGTCCGTAAAGACCTGTGTGAAGATTCTGATCTGGCCGTTGTCGAATCCTTCCCTACGAAGATCGAAGGTCGTCAGATGATCATGGTGCTCGCACCCAAGAAGAAACAGTAAGGCTTCCAAGTAATGAATCCCGCGCGGCGCTTGCGTTGTGCGGGTTTTATTCGCCTCACTGATTCGTTGTTTAACAATGCGAAGTGGATTTAATTAAAATGCCTAAGATTAAAACTGTACGTGGTGCAGCCAAGCGCTTCAAAAAAACCGGCAGCGGTGGCTTTAAGCGTAAACATGCTAACCTGCGTCATATTCTGACCAAAAAAGCAACCAAGCGTAAACGTCACCTGCGTCCAAAAGGCATGGTGTCTAAGAACGATCTGGTCCTGGTTACTGCGTGCCTGCCGTACGCATAAGCCACTTTTTTTGAATCAAGAATAAGACTTTAGGAGAGAGCATATGGCTCGCGTAAAACGTGGTGTAATTGCACGCGCACGTCACAAGAAAATTTTGAAACAAGCGAAAGGCTACTACGGTGCCCGTTCGCGCGTTTATCGTGTTGCCTTCCAGGCAGTAATCAAAGCAGGTCAGTACGCTTACCGTGACCGTCGTCAACGTAAGCGTCAGTTCCGTCAGCTGTGGATTGCACGTATCAACGCAGCTGCCCGTCAGAACGGTCTGTCTTACAGCAAATTCATTAATGGCCTGAAAAAAGCCTCTATTGAAATCGACCGTAAGATCCTGGCTGACATCGCCGTATTCGACAAAGTGGCCTTTGGCGCACTGGTTGAAAAAGCGAAAGCAGCACTGGCGTAAGTCAGTAGAAGAGGGAGCTTGCTCCCTCTTTTAATCTTTGTAATCCAACAAATATTGACTTTTATTGGCTGACGCTATATCACTGGTGTTCAACCAATGCATAAGGTAACGCAAGCATGCACGCTGCTATTTTCCGTTTCTTTTTTTACTTTAGCGCCTGATTTCAGGAGGCTTTGCGCGTAAGAAAAGAAACGAAAAGTAGCGCCTAAGCCTCCCCTGTGGAGGCTTTTTTGTTTTTGTCTGTCTTCTTCGCCTTTCAAGCCGTAGCGTTGTTGGCTGCACCCGTTTACCCCAGTCACTGACGTGAGTAAGCGTCTGGGGATGCTCAGTTGGCTGCCTGGCTACGACGTGAAATTCTTTGAAGATTTGCGAAAGGCGTGTTCGAATAATAGATAACAATTACTTAGGGCCATATCGGCCAAAGGAAGAGGAAAGCAATGCCACATCTCGCAGAGCTGGTTGCCAATGCCAAAGCAGCCGTAGAAGATGCCCAGGATGTTGCCGCGTTGGATTTGGTACGCGTCGAATATTTAGGCAAGAAAGGCCATTTTACCTTGCAGATGCAATCGCTGCGTGACTTGCCGGCAGAAGAACGTCCGGCGGCCGGGGCAGTGATCAACCAGGCAAAACAGCAGGTTCAGGATGCGCTGAATGCACGCAGGAACACGCTGGAGTCTGCTGCGCTGAACGCCCGTCTGGCGGAAGAAACCATCGATGTCTCCCTGCCGGGACGTCGTTTGGAAAACGGCGGTCTGCACCCGGTAACGCGCACCATCGACCGTATTGAAACCTTCTTTGGCGAACTGGGCTTTTCGGTTGCCACCGGTCCGGAAATTGAAGACGATTATCACAACTTTGACGCACTGAATATCCCTGGGCATCACCCGGCGCGCGCCGATCACGATACTTTCTGGTTTGATGCCACGCGCCTGCTGCGCACCCAGACTTCCGGCGTGCAGATCCGCACCATGAAGAACCAACAGCCGCCAATCCGCATCATTGCACCGGGCCGCGTGTATCGTAACGATTACGACCAGACCCACACACCGATGTTCCACCAGATGGAAGGGCTGATCGTTGATAAGAACATCAGTTTTACCAATCTGAAAGGTACGCTGCACGATTTCCTGAACAACTTCTTTGAGGAAGATCTGCAGGTTCGTTTCCGCCCATCTTACTTCCCGTTTACTGAACCGTCCGCCGAAGTGGACGTGATGGGCAAAAACGGCAAGTGGCTGGAAGTTCTGGGCTGCGGCATGGTGCACCCGAACGTATTGCGCAACGTGGGTATCGATCCGGAAGTCTATTCCGGCTTCGCCTTCGGTATGGGCATGGAGCGCCTGACGATGCTGCGTTACGGTGTCACCGATCTGCGCGCATTCTTCGAAAACGATCTGCGTTTCCTCAAACAGTTTAAGTAAGGCGGGAATATCACATGAAATTCAGTGAACTCTGGTTGCGCGAGTGGGTAAACCCGGCCGTCAGCAGCGAAGCATTATCCGATCAAATCACCATGGCCGGCCTGGAAGTGGACGGCGTAGAACCCGTCTCCGGTGCCTTTAACGGGGTGGTTGTCGGGCAGGTGGTTGAGTGCGGTCAGCACCCCAATGCCGACAAACTGCGCGTTACCAAGGTTAACGTCGGCGGCGATCGTCTGCTGGACATTGTCTGCGGCGCGCCAAACTGTCGTAGTGGCCTGAAAGTGGCGGTGGCCACCGTCGGTGCCGTATTGCCGGGTGATTTCAAAATCAAGGCCGCGAAACTGCGCGGCGAACCGTCGGAAGGCATGCTGTGCTCATTTTCCGAGCTGGGTATTTCCGACGATCACGATGGCATAATTGAACTGCCGGAAGACGCGCCAATCGGCAGCGATATTCGTGAATATCTGCAGCTTGACGACAACACCATTGAAATCAGCGTCACGCCAAACCGTGCCGACTGCCTGGGCATCATCGGCGTTGCGCGCGACGTCGGCGTATTGAACCAGCAGGCATTGACCCTGCCGGACATGAGCCCGGTTGCCGCGACCATTAGCGATACGCTGCCGATTCGCATTGAGGCGCCAGAGGCTTGTCCGCGTTATCTGGGCCGCGTGATCAAAGGTATCAACGTCAAGGCGCCAACGCCGCTGTGGATGCGTGAAAAACTGCGCCGTTGCGGTATTCGTTCAATCGATGCGGTGGTTGATGTCACCAACTACGTGCTGCTTGAGCTGGGTCAGCCAATGCACGCCTTCGATCTGAGCCGCATTGCCGGCGGCATTGTGGTACGTATGGCCCACGAAGGCGAAACCCTGACGCTGCTGGACGGCAGCCAGGCCAAACTGAACGCCGATACCTTGGTGATCGCCGATCATCAACAGGCGTTGGCGATGGGCGGCATCTTCGGCGGCGAACACTCTGGAGTCAATGACGCTACGCAGGACGTCCTGCTGGAATGCGCATTCTTCAGCCCGTTGTCGATTGCCGGTCGTGCGCGTCGCCATGGTCTGCATACCGATGCCTCACACCGCTATGAGCGCGGCGTTGATCCGGCCTTGCAATACCAGGCAATGGAACGCGCTACCCGCTTGCTGGTTGCCATTTGCGGCGGTCAGGTTGGCCCGGTGATTGACGTGACCAATGAAAGCAGCTTGCCGAAGCGCGCGACTATTACGCTGCGTCGTGAAAAACTGGATCGCCTGATCGGTCACCCTGTGCCAAGCGAACAGGTGAGCGACATCTTGCGCCGTCTGGGCTGTGAAGTTAGCGAGCAAGGCGAAAACTGGCAGGCAGTGGCGCCAAGCTGGCGTTTCGATATGGAAATCGAAGAAGATCTGGTGGAAGAGGTGGCGCGTATATACGGCTACAACAATATTCCTGACGTGCCGGTGCGTGCCGATCTGGAGATGACCAAACACCGCGAAGCGGATTTAACGCTGAAACGCGTGAAAACTCTGCTGGTCGATCACGGCTATCAGGAAGCGATCACCTATAGCTTTGTCGATCCTAAAGTTCAGGCGCTGCTGCACCCGAATGAAGACGCGCTGATCTTGCCAAGCCCGATTTCGGTTGAGATGTCCGCGATGCGTCTGTCGCTGTGGACTGGCCTGTTATCTGCGGTGGTGTATAACCAGAACCGCCAGCAGACCCGCCTGCGACTGTTTGAAAGCGGCCTGCGCTTTGTGCCTGATAGTACGGCAAATCTGGCTATCCGTCAGGACGTCATGCTGGCAGGGGTGATCGCCGGCCATACCCATGACGAACACTGGGATCTGGCAAGAAAGCCGGTAGACTTCTATGATTTAAAAGGAGATCTGGAATCTGTACTCGAGCTGACGGGCAAATTGTCCGACATTCAGTTCAAGTCGGAGGCCAATCCGGCATTGCACCCGGGGCAGAGTGCGGCAATTTATTTGCACGGTGAGCGTATCGGTTTCATCGGTGTGGTTCATCCGGAACTTGAACGTAAACTGGATCTTAACGGCCGTACCGTGGTGTTTGAACTGGAGTGGAACAAGGTCGCAACCCGCGTCGTGCCTCAGGCGAGGGAGATTTCTCGCTTCCCGGCAAACCGTCGAGATATCGCTGTGGTGGTGGCTGAAAACGTTCCGGCAGAAGATATTTTGGCAGAGTGTAAGAAAGTTGGCGCAAATCAGGTAGTTGGCGTAAACTTGTTTGATGTGTACCGTGGCAAGGGCGTGGCAGAGGGTGATAAGAGCCTGGCTATCAGTCTGGTATTGCAGGATACCGCTCGTACACTGGAAGAAGAGGAGATAGCAGCTACCGTTGCAAAATGTGTAGAGGCTCTAAAACAGCGATTCCAAGCATCCTTGAGGGATTGAACCTATGGCGCTTACTAAAGCTGAAATGTCAGAACACCTGTTTGAAAAGCTCGGGCTTAGCAAACGGGACGCTAAAGACCTGGTAGAACTGTTCTTTGAAGAGGTCCGCAGAGCTCTGGAGAACGGCGAGCAGGTGAAACTGTCAGGTTTTGGCAATTTTGATCTGCGTGACAAGAACCAACGTCCGGGACGTAACCCGAAAACCGGCGAGGACATTCCTATTACGGCGCGCCGCGTGGTGACTTTCCGTCCGGGGCAAAAGTTGAAAAGCCGGGTGGAAAACGCGAGCCCGAAAGAGTAACTTGCGTAAAACAAAAAAGGCCGCTACTGCGGCCTTTTTCTTTAGTATCACGGTTTATTGACCTGACAATAATCAATCCTCTTGTCGTTATTTTATTTTACCTTTTGTGCATAATCTTTTTGCTTGGCAGTAATTGCGGAGTTTTCTTATTGTCTTAGTCTTCTTTGGTACTTCTTTAATAAGATAAAAAAGGGGGCGTGGCCCCCAGACGATTAACGACGATCGTAATGGTGGTGTGAGTCGCCTGGGCCACCATAATGGCCGCCGTCCCGGTGCGGCCCGAAGCAGCAGGCGCTGAGCGTGGCGGCCAGCAGGGTGATGGTGATGAACATTCCGATACGTTTCATAATAATATCTCTGGTTGAATTTCATGGGGCTATAAATACCGAGCGAAGCTACGGTTGGTCAGTAAATGGTTATATACCGCTAGCGCTTATAGTAATTAAATAACCTTGATTTAAACGTAAGCATTGCGTAAAGGAGTTGCAAACGATACGAAAATAGGCCAAAGAGCAATAGGCGATAAATAACCTCCTTGTTATAAAAGAGCCAGCTGCAAAATAGAGAGAAGACGTAAATGAAAAAGAGGCTGTTGCTGGTATGTTTACCGCTGTTGCTGCCGTTGGCGGCGCAGGCGGAGGTTTCTATCGATATCAATGTACCTGGCGCATCCGTGCATCTTGGCGATCGGGATCATCGCGGGTACTACTGGGATGGCTACGACTGGCGTCCGCCACAATGGTGGCATGCCCACCAGGGACGGGGCTTTGGCGAACGCAATGCTCGCGGTTATTATTGGGATGGCGGTCGTTGGCAGCATTCACCGCCGCGCGGTTATGGCCCAGGCGGTAATGGCGGGCATCACGACGGTGGCCAACGCCATGATGACCACCACGATCGTCCGCAGCATGATGACCATGACAGAGGGCCGGGCAATAATCACGACCGCCATGAGCACGCACGGGGAGAGGGCAATGGCAACGATCGTGGCGCTCGACACGATGACCGGCCTTATTCGCAGCATGGCAACGGCGCGCATGGCTGAGTATTGACGCCGCGGCGGTTGATTTTGCGTTCATCAAGCGTGAGCGACAGCATCAGCCGCCGTTTTCCCCGGTTTCTGCTTTACAAACACTTCCCCTGACGGCGCTAACCCCCTAATATTTGACCCAAGACGTCAATTATCTGGCCATTCTCACGGCCGACAGGGAACTTCCACGCGTATGCCGACCAGCCAGACTTTTACCGTATTGCTGCAAAATCAGCGTCAGCGTGACAAACGTCAGCTATTGTTGCTGAGTATCGGCGTGACATTGGCGTTTGTGATTAGCCTCAGCGCCGGCGACGTTTGGTTATGGCCAACCCAGTGGCTCAGCGAGTCCGCACAGCTTTTTGTCTGGCAACTGCGCTTGCCGCGTGCGCTGGCCGTGTTGCTGGTCGGCGCCAGCCTGGCGGTGGCCGGTGCGGTGATGCAGGCGCTATTTGAAAACCCGCTGGCGGAGCCGGGGTTGCTGGGGGTCGCCAACGGTGCTGGCGTAGCGCTGGTGTTGACGGTGTTGCTGGGTAACGGCCTGTTGCCTGTTGCCATGATGAGCCTCAGCGCGATTATCGGCGCATTGCTGATGACCTTTCTGTTACTGAGCTTCGCCCGTCGGCGTCGCTTGACCAACGCACGTTTGCTGTTGGTCGGGGTGGCGCTGGGCATCGTATGCAGTGCACTGATGACCTGGGCGGTCTATTTCAGTTCCAGTCTCGATCTGCGCCAATTGATGTATTGGATGATGGGCGGGTTTGGCGGCGTTGACTGGCGACAAAAATGGTTGGTATTCGCGTTATTGCCGGTGTTGCTGTGGTTATGCGGGCAGGGCAAGGCGCTTAATTTTATGGCGTTGGGTGAACTGCAGGCGCGTCAGCTCGGTCTTTCACTGCACCTGTGGCGTAATATTCTGGTGATGGCCATCGGCTGGTTGGTCGGCGTCAGCGTGGCGCTGGCCGGCGTGATCGGTTTTGTCGGGCTGGTGATCCCGCATATATTGCGCCTCAGTGGCCTGACAGACCAGCGCTACCTGCTGCCAGGGTGTGCGCTGGCCGGCGCCGGCGTGTTGCTGGCGGCGGACGTAGTGGCACGTATCGCCTTGCTGTCTGCGGAGCTGCCGATTGGCGTGGTCACCGCCACGCTCGGGGCGCCGTTATTTATCTGGTTACTGACCCGTGTAAAGAGCGTAAGGTAACCCTTCCGTTCACCTGCAATCAAAACAACAGGATACCTACTTATGACGCAATCCATTTATCAGATCCCAGTCGATACCATTGAGCACCAATCGACCACGCTGGAAAAATATCACGGCAGCGTACTGCTGGTGGTTAACGTGGCGTCGGAATGTGGGCTGACCAAACAGTACCAAGGGCTGGAAAGCCTGTATGAAACCTATCACTCGCAGGGGTTTGAAGTGCTCGGTTTCCCATGTAATCAGTTCCTGGGGCAAGAGCCGGGCAGTAATGAACAGATTCAGGCTTTTTGTCGCGGCACCTTCGGTGTGAAATTCCCGATGTTCAGCAAAATCGAGGTCAACGGCGAGCAGCGTCATCCACTGTACCGGGCGCTGATTGCCGCCGTTCCGGAAGCGGTTGCACCGGCAGGCAGCGAGTTTATGGCGCGTCGCATCAGTAAAGATCAGGGACCAAAACAGCGTGGTGATATCCTCTGGAACTTCGAGAAGTTCCTGATTGGCCGTGACGGTAACGTTATCCAGCGCTTTGCACCAGACATGGAACCGGAAGATCCGATCATTACGGATGCGATTAACATGGCGTTGGCAAAGTAAACAATGGAGGACGGCATGCTGCAGCTCGACCAGGTTGGGGTCACGGGGCGTCTGGCGCCGTTTTCGGCACATATTGATGCTGGGCTGCAGGTGCATCTTATCGGCCCGAATGGTGCAGGTAAAAGTACGCTGTTGGCACGTCTGGCGGGTATGCTGCCCGGGGAAGGTGAGATAAAGCTGGCTGGCCGCGCGCTGGCCGCATATCCGGGCGAGCAACTGGCGCAGCGACGCGCCTACCTTAGCCAGCAACAACCGCCGGTGGCGCTGATGCCGGTGTTTCAATACCTGGCGCTGCATCAGCCAGCGGGCGTTGACGAACGGCCGCTGGAAAGCACCATTTATTATCTGTGCCAGCGCCTGAAACTGACGGACAAGCTGTCGCGTATGCTGACCCAGCTCTCCGGCGGCGAATGGCAGCGTGTGCGCCTGGCATCGGTATTGCTGCAGGTATGGCCGACCATCAACCCGCACGGTCGGTTATTATTGCTGGATGAGCCGACCAATAGCCTGGACGTGGCGCAGAAAGTGGCGCTGGATCGCCTGCTGCGCGAGTTTTGCCAAACGGGCCGCTGTGCGCTGGTATGCGCGCACGATCTTAACCACACGTTGCAGCAGGCCGATCGGGTATGGTTGCTGCATGCCGGTCAGGTGGTCGCGCAGGGAGCGACCCGCGATGTGATGCAACCTGATAACCTGTCGAAAATCTATGATGTCGATTTTCATTTGCACGCGGTGGGCGACCAGCGCTGGATCATGACCCGTACCGCGTAAAATGACGTATGGCATTATTATGACAGTATCAACGGATGGTAAACAAACATAACTAAAATAATTGAATAGCCTGCCGGTTATTATTCCCTTCCTGATGGCAGTTATGCGGCCTCGCTTGAAAATAATCGAATTTTTCCTATACTTATTTAAGTTCAATGAAATTAAGTAACTCATTGTTATTTATTTATCCAGTTGTTTTTTAACATTATTTTATTATTGATATAAAAACGGTATTGGCAGTGGATTGGCTTAAGGAAATAATTTTTTCTTAAGGTTTAGTTAAGCTTCAACCCGTAGATTGGCTATAAAACCACCGAAGTGATTCTCTCTTGCGTTTAATGTCCGTTAAATAAAAGAGATTTACAGTGGCGCTAAAGCAAATCCGATACGTTTGGGGTTAACTATGGAACAATTCCTGCCTTTTTCACGCCCGGCAATAGGTGAGCTAGAAATTGCGGCGGTCGAAAAAGTATTGCGTTCAGGCTGGATCACCACCGGCCCACAGAACCAACGGCTGGAGCAGGATTTCTGCCACACCTTCGGTTGTCGGCATGCCGTTGCCGTGTGTTCCGCTACCGCCGGTATGCATCTTGTACTGATGGCACTCGGCGTGGGCGCGGGTGATGAAGTGATCACCCCGTCGCAGACCTGGGTGTCCACCCTCAACATGATTGAACTGCTTGGCGCAACGCCGGTAATGATCGATGTCGATCGCGAAACGCTGATGGTCAGCGCCGCCGACGTCGAAGCGGCAATTACCCCCAGAACCAAAGCGATCGTGCCGGTCCATTATGCCGGCGCGCCGTTGCCGCTGGACGCACTGCGCGCCGTGGCGCAACGCCATAATCTGCCACTGGTAGAAGATGCGGCGCATGCGGTTGGCGCCCGCTACCACCATCAATGGGTCGGCGCTCAGGGCACGGCAATCTTCTCTTTCCATGCGATCAAAAACCTTACCTGTGCCGAAGGCGGCCTGATCGCCACCGATGATGACGCGCTGGCTGAACGCCTGCGCAGCCTGAAGTTTCATGGGCTGGGCGTCGATGCCTTCGATCGGCAACGTCAGGGGCGCAAGCCGCAGGCGGAAGTGGTGGAACCCGGTTACAAGTACAACCTCTCGGACATTCACGCAGCCATTGCGGTGGTGCAATTGCAGCGTCTGCCGCAGTTGAACGCGCGGCGTAGCGAACTGGCGCAGCGCTATCTGGCCGCGCTACAGGATTCGCCATTCCAGCCGCTTGGCCAGCCAAACTATCCGCATCATCACGCCTGGCACCTGTTTATGGTGCGCGTTGATGCCGAACGCTGCGGTATCGATCGTGACACTCTGATGGAACGCCTGCAGGCGCAAGGCATCGGCAGTGGTCTGCATTTCCGTGCCGCGCACACGCAGAAGTTCTACCGCGAACGCTACCCGCAACTGTCGCTGCCCAATACCGAATGGAACTCTGCCCGCCTGTGTACGCTGCCGCTGTTCCCCGATATGACCGACGCAGATGTCGATCGCGTGGTCAATAGCCTGTTTTCTATTGTGGAGTTTTCCCGTGTCGCGCGTTGAACTGATTAAAAAAGTGTCCGTGGTCATCCCGGTATTCAATGAGCAGGAAAGCCTGCCGGCATTGCTGGCACGGACTGGCGCCGCCTGTAAACAGCTGTCGCAGCCTTATGAAATCATTCTGGTGGACGATGGCAGCAACGATGACTCGGCTGAACTGCTGACCGCCGCAGCCGAACAGCCAGGCAGTTGCGTGATTGCCGTATTGCTGAACCGTAACTATGGCCAGCATTCGGCCATCATGGCCGGTTTTAATCAGGTTAGCGGCGATCTGGTGATTACCCTCGACGCCGATTTGCAAAATCCGCCAGAAGAAATTCCGCGGCTGGTGAGCGTCGCCGAGCAAGGGTATGACGTGGTTGGCACGGTTCGCGCCAACCGTCGCGACTCCTGGTTCCGCAAAAGCGCCTCGCGGGTAATCAACATGATGATCCAGCGTGCTACCGGTAAATCGATGGGTGATTACGGCTGCATGTTGCGCGCTTACCGTCGTCACATTGTTGAAGCGATGCTGCATTGTCATGAGCGCAGCACCTTTATTCCCATTTTGGCCAATACCTTTGCACGCCGCACCACCGAGATTCAGGTGACTCACGCCGAGCGTGAATTCGGCGACTCCAAATACAGCCTGATGAAGCTGATCAACCTGATGTATGACCTGATCACCTGTCTGACCACCACGCCGTTACGTTTGCTCAGCGTGGTGGGCAGCGTGGTGGCGCTGTCAGGTTTTTTACTGGCGGTGATATTGATCGTCATGCGTTTGCTGTTGGGGCCTGAATGGGCGGCGGGCGGGGTGTTTACCCTGTTTGCGGTGTTGTTCACCTTTATTGGCGCACAGTTTGTCGGCATGGGGTTATTGGGGGAGTACATCGGTCGTATCTACAACGACGTGCGTGCTCGTCCGCGTTACTTTGTTCAAAAAGTGGTCGGTAAACAGCATGACCACAACACTCAGGAAGAAGAATGATGAAAGCTATTGTATTTGCTTACCATGATATTGGCTGCGCCGGTCTGAAGGCGTTGACTGAAGCGGGTTATGATATTCAGGCGGTATTTACACATACCGACGATCCTGGTGAGAACAACTTCTTCTCTTCCGTTGCGCGCATTGGCGCTGAGTTGAATTTGCCGGTGTACGCGCCGGAGGACGTCAATCACCCGTTGTGGGTTGAACGGCTGCGCGAGTTACAGCCTGACATCATTTTCTCGTTCTATTACCGTAACCTGCTCAGCGACGAGATACTGTCTCTGGCCCCGCAGGGCGGTTTCAATCTGCATGGCTCGCTGCTGCCGCGCTACCGTGGCCGGGCGCCGATCAACTGGGCGCTGGTTAACGGCGAACGGGAAACCGGCGCCACGCTGCATAAAATGGTCAAGCGCGCGGACGCCGGCGATATCGTCGCCCAGCATGCGGTGGCGATTTCCGCCGATGACACCGCACTGACGCTGCATCGCAAAGTGTGCGAAGCCGCACAGGTGGTGCTGCGCGAAGCGTTGCCGAAGCTAAAAAACGGTACGGCGACCTTCAGCACGCAAAACGAAGCCGAGGCCAGTTACTTTGGCCGCCGTACGCCGGCAGACGGCGAGATCCACTGGCATAAAAGCGCCGCCGAGATCCACAATCTGGTGCGCGCGGTGACCGAACCGTATCCCGGGGCGTTCAGCTATCTCGGCCAGCGTAAAATGACGGTGTGGCGCTCCCGCGTGCTGGATATTCAGCATGACAAACAGCCGGGCACGGTACTGAGCAATGCGCCGCTGGTGGTCGCCTGTGGTGACGGTGCGCTGGAAATCATCGCTGGGCAAAACGAAGCTGGCCTGTACGTGCAAGGCGGTCGACTGGCGCAGGAGATGGGCATCATGGTTGATGCGCGTCTGGCGGCGAAGCCGGACAGCGTGGTGCAACGCAGAACGCGGGTGCTGATTCTGGGAGTTAACGGTTTTATCGGCAACCATTTGACCGAGCGTCTGCTGCGTGAAGATAGCTATGAGATTTACGGCCTGGATATCGGTTCAGATGCCATCAGCCGCTTTATGGGCAATCCGCACTTCCACTTTGTCGAGGGTGATATCAGTATTCATTCGGAATGGATCGAATATCACATCAAGAAATGCGACGTGGTGCTGCCACTGGTGGCCATCGCGACGCCAATCGAATACACCCGCAATCCGCTGCGAGTGTTTGAACTCGATTTTGAAGAGAACCTGAAAATTGTGCGTGATTGCGTGAAGTACAACAAGCGCATCATCTTCCCGTCAACGTCCGAAGTGTACGGCATGTGCGACGATAAACAGTTTGATGAAGACACTTCACGTCTGATTGTCGGGCCTATCAATAAGCAACGCTGGATTTATTCGGTATCCAAACAGTTGCTGGATCGGGTTATCTGGGCCTACGGCGTGAAGGAAGGGCTGCGTTTCACGCTGTTCCGTCCGTTCAACTGGATGGGGCCGCGCCTGGATAACCTGGATGCGGCGCGTATCGGTTCGTCGCGCGCCATCACCCAACTGATTTTGAACCTGGTGGAAGGTTCGCCGATCAAGCTGGTGGACGGTGGGGCGCAAAAGCGCTGCTTTACCGACATCAATGACGGTATCGAGGCGCTGTTCCGTATTATCGAAAACCGCGATGGTCGTTGCGATGGCCAGATCGTCAATATCGGCAATCCAACCAACGAGGCCAGCATCCGCGAACTGGCGGAAATGCTGCTGGAAAGCTTCAATAATCACCCGTTGCGCGATCGCTTCCCGCCGTTTGCCGGTTTCAAAGACGTGGAAAGCAGCAGCTACTACGGCAAGGGTTATCAGGACGTTGAACACCGAACGCCGAGCATTAAAAACGCCCGTCGTCTATTGGACTGGCAGCCCACCATCGCCATGCAGCAGACCGTGGCCGATACGCTGGATTACTTCCTGCGTACCACCGCAGAGGCAGGTAAGGTGACATGAAGCGCGTCGGCTTACGCGTTGACGTCGATACCTTTAGCGGCACCCGTGACGGTGTGCCGCGTTTGCTGAGTCTGTTTGAGCAGTATCAGATTCAGGCCAGCATCTTCTTCAGCGTCGGGCCGGATAATATGGGGCGCCACCTATGGCGCCTGTTGCGGCCACGATTTTTGTGGAAGATGCTGCGTTCGAACGCGGCGGCGCTGTACGGCTGGGATATTCTGCTGGCCGGCACCGCCTGGCCGGGGCGGAAAATTGGCCGCTCGCTGGCGCCGTTGATGAAGCAGACCGTCGACGCCGGTCATGAAGTGGGGCTACATGCCTGGGATCATCAGCGCTGGCAGGCCAACGCCGGTCGCTGGAGCGACGCCGAACTGACGCGGCAGATCCAACTGGGGCAGGATGCGCTGACGGCGGCCATTGGCCAGCCGGTAAAATGCTCCGCGGCGGCCGGTTGGCGTGCCGATACGCGGGTGCTGGATGTCAAACAGCGCTTCGGTTTTCACTACAACAGCGATTGCCGCGGTACGCAGCCGTTCCGCCCGCAGTTGAGTAACGGGCGCTTCGGTACGGTACAAATTCCGGTGACGCTGCCGACGTTTGATGAAGTGATTGGCAGCGAGACCAGCCTGGCGAACTTTAACGATTATATTTTGCAGTTGATGGAAAACCAGCGAGGCGTGTCGGTATACACCATTCATGCGGAAGTGGAAGGCATGTCGCAGGCGGCGATGTTCGAACAGCTATTGCAACGGGCGCAGCGGCAGGGGATTGAATTTTGTCCGCTGAGCCGGCTGTTGCCACAGGATCTCACCACGCTGCCGGCGGGCCGTGTCATCCGCTCGCCGTTTCCTGGGCGAGAAGGCTGGTTAGGCTGTCAAAGCGCATTAAAGGATGATGAATGAAGGCATGTAAGAATATTTGGGGTGGATTGCTGACCCTGTTTTTTGCTCTGGTGTATCTGCTGCCGCTCAACGGCCGTCTATTGTGGCAGCCGGATGAAACCCGTTATGCCGAAATCAGCCGCGAAATGCTGCAACGTGGCGATTGGGTGGTACCAAACCTGCTTGGTTTGCGCTATTTCGAAAAACCGGTGGCCGGCTATTGGTTGAATAACATTAGCCAATGGTTGTTTGGTGACAGCAATTTTGCCGTGCGTTTCGCCTCGGTGTTCAGTACCGGTATTACCGCGTTGCTGGTGTTTAGCCTGGGCTGGTTGATGTGGCGCAATATCCGGCGCGCCAGCCTGGCGACGCTGATATTCATGTCGATGGTGTTGGTGTTCAGCATCGGCACTTACAGCGTGCTTGACCCGATGATCGCGCTGTGGCTGACCGCTGCGATGGCCAGTTACTATCTGACGCTGCAAGCCACTACCATCAAGGGAAAATTGGGCGGCTATCTGCTGCTGGGGCTGGCCTGCGGCATGGGCTTTATGACCAAAGGGTTCCTGGCGCTGGCGGTACCGGTGATCGCGGTGTTGCCGATTGCCATTATGCAGCGGCGTTGGCGCGAATTGCTGATTTACGGCCCATTGGCAATCGTGACAGCGGCGTTGCTCAGCCTGCCGTGGGCGTTGGCCATTGCCGAGCGCGAGCCGGATTTCTGGCACTATTTTTTCTGGATTGAACATATTCAGCGTTTTGCCGAAGACAATGCGCAACATAAGGCGCCATTCTGGTATTACCTGCCGGTATTGATGGCCGGCGTGCTGCCGTGGTTGGCGTTGCTGCCGGGGGCGTTGCTGAAAGGCTGGCGTGAACGAGCCAGGCGTCCGGAACTGTTGTTCCTGTTGAGCTGGGTGGTAATGCCACTGATTTTCTTCAGCATCGCCAAGGGCAAATTGCCAACCTATATTCTGCCGTGTATGGCGCCGTTGGCGTTGCTGATGGCCGCCTATGCCGAGGACGCCGTCGCCGCGTTGCACCATCGCGTGTTCAGAATCAATGCACTGCTCAATGGGGCATTTGGCCTGCTGGGGATAGGAGCCTTGCTGGCTATAGGTCTTGGGTTGTTGCCGCGCCTGCATCTGTTTAGCCAGCAGGAATGGCCAAAGATCATCCTCGGTATCATCGCCTTCACCGGCTGGCTGCTGTTTGCCGTGGTATCGGTGCGTGACGGCACCAGACGCTGGAGCTGGGCGGCAGCCTGCCCGCTGCTGCTGTGTTTGCTGATCGGTTATACCATCCCGCAACAGGTCATTGACTCCAAACAGCCGCAGAACTTTATTCGAGCCAATCAGGATGTGCTGGCGCACAGCCGTTATGTTTTGAGCGACAGCGTTGGGCTGGCCGCCGGTTTGGCCTGGCAGCTCAAGCGTAGCGACGTATTGATGTACAGCGAAAAGGGTGAAGTCAGCTACGGGTTGGATTACCAGGATGCGCGCAGCCGTTTCGTCAGCGATGCCGATTTCCCGCAGTGGCTGGCTCAGGCTCGTCGGCAAGGCAACGTTTCGCTGGTGTTACAGCTGTCCCGCGGGGAAAGTGTGCCGGCCAACCTGCCACCCGCCGATCAACTGCAGTTGATGAACCGGTTTGCGCTGCTGTGGTATCAGCAACAGCCATGACCGGCTATCTGTTGGTGCTGGCGGCCTGCCTGCTGACCTGTGCCGGCCAGCTGTGCCAGAAGCAGGCAGCGCGTTGCTGGTTGTTGCCGGTTGAGCTGCGTCGCCGCCACGCGCTACGCTGGCTGGCATTGGCCTTGCTGCTGCTGGCGCTGGGGATGCTGGTGTGGCTCGGCGTGTTGCAGCGGCTGCCGCTCAGCGTGGCGTACCCGATGCTCAGCTTGAATGTGGTTGCGGTGACGCTGGCAGCGCGATGGCTATTTCATGAACCGACCACGTTACGACACTGGTGCGGCGTGGCATCGATCGTGTTGGGGATTGTGCTGATGAGTCTTGCACCATGAAAGGCTATGGATGGGGCATCGCCAGCGTACTGCTGGTTACGCTGGCGCAATTGCTGATGAAGTGGGGCATGGTGCAACTGCCACTGGTGCTGTTTGCCGACGGCGTGCTGATATTGCTACGCCAGCACGCGCTGCCGTTGCTGGCAGTCAGTGGCGGGGTTTTCGGTTATGCCCTATCGATGCTGTGCTGGTTTTTTGCCTTGCGGCATTTGCCGTTAAACCGCGCTTATCCCTTGCTCAGCATCAGCTATGCGCTGGTCTATCTGGCCGCGGTGGCGCTGCCGTGGTTCAATGAATCGGCGACGCTGCTGAAAACGTTGGGAACCCTCTGCATCCTGTTCGGCGTCTGGCTAATTACCCGCGGTGGCGCAAACAAACCTGCCGATTAACGCAAAAAAAACGTACCGTGCCGCTTATCATCTTCATCACGCTTGCCTTTTTCCTCGTACGAGGGATAAATTATGCCCAAAAGCATGTGGCAACGGATTCAATAAAGGGATATGTAGGATGCGTACACTATTTTTACTGGTCAGCCTGGTTCTGGCCGGTTGCAGCAGTCACGCACCACCGCCCAGCGGCAAACTGGCGGATTCGATCGTGGTCGTGGCGCAGTTAAACGAACAGTTACGTCAATGGCACGGTACACCGTACCGTTACGGCGGGCTGGATCGCGGCGGCGTCGATTGTTCCGGCTTCGTCTATCGAACCTTCCGCGACCGTTTCGATATGCAACTGCCGCGTTCGACCGAAGCGCAAACCGAGCTGGGCACCAAGGTGTCGCGCGATGAGCTGCTGCCGGGCGACCTGGTGTTTTTCAAAACCGGTCACGGTGAAAACGGTCTGCACGTCGGCATTTATGATACCAACGATCAATTTATTCACGCCTCCACCAGCCGTGGCGTGATCCGCTCCTCGCTGGATAACGTCTACTGGAAAAAGGTCTACTGGCAGGCGCGCCGCATCTGATCCGCGCCTTTTTCGATAAGTTAACCCGTTGTTTTCCGATATAATGGCAGCATCTCCTGTTTACTTCAGCGGTGACTGCCATGACCTCCCTGCGTTTATTGATTTCCGACTCTTACGATCCCTGGTTCAATCTGGCGGTGGAGGAGTGCATTTTCCGCGAGATGAACTCGCAAGTGATACTGTTCCTGTGGCGCAATGCTGAAACGGTGGTGATAGGCCAGTCGCAAAACCCGTGGAAAGAGTGCAATACCCGGCGGATGGAGCAAGACGGTATCCGCCTGGCACGCCGCAGTAGCGGTGGCGGCGCGGTGTTCCACGATCTTGGTAACACCTGTTTTACCTTTATGGCCGGCAAACCGGGTTACGACAAAGCGGTATCGACCAACATTATTTTACAGGCATTGTCACGACTGGGAATTAACGCCAGCGCGTCGGGGCGCAACGATCTGGTGATTGAGACCGCCGACGGCATTCGCAAGATTTCTGGTTCAGCCTACCGCGAAACCGCAGATCGCGGTTTTCACCATGGTACGTTGCTGCTGAATGCCGATCTTAACCGGCTAGCTGATTATCTGAATCCCGATCCGAAAAAACTGCAGGCTAAAGGTATCACCTCGGTGCGTTCACGGGTCGCCAATCTGGCGGAGTTTGCCCCCGACATTACTCATCAACAGGTGTGCGAGGCGATTATTCAGACCTTTTTTGCCTACTACGGCAGCAGCGCAACGGCGGAGGTGATTTCCCCCGACGCGTTCCCCGACTTGCCCAACTTTGCCGATCAGTTTGCCAAGCAAAGCAGCTGGCAGTGGAATTTTGGCAAAGCGCCGGCGTTCAGTCATCTGCTCAATGAACGCTTTAGCTGGGGCGGGGTAGATATCTTTTTCGACGTCGAACAGGGTGCAATCACTCGCGCGCAAATTTTCAGTGATAGCCTGCAACCGGCGCCGTTACAGCAGTTGGCCGGCTTGCTGGTGGGTTGTGCCTACCGCAGCGACGCGGTGGCTGCGTGCTGTCAGCGGTTGTTGGCAGATTATCCGCAGCAGGCAACCGAACTGCAGCAACTGCAACGTTGGCTGAGCGAGGTGATTAAATAACCGTAGCGGCAGATTAAGAGCACAAGATTGGCAAAAAGCAAGGCGAGCATTTTTTATCGAATTCAATGTCAAGAATAAACGCTGAAATTGATATGTAATCAGTTTTAATCAATTGTAACGTTAAACGCACAGATGATAAAAAATGCCGCCTGAGATATTTCTTAAAATCATGCCGATTTTTCTAATAAAAACAAGATGGCTAAGTCAAATTGTCAGCACAGTTATATCACTTAAGTGAAATATCGATGGTAAATCGACGTTGACGCGCCCGTTTGTCTTAAGTGTAGGCTATTCTTAACCACCACACGGCGTATCAGATATAGCCTTGAACTATCAATTAAAACCGATTTTATTGGTATTTACATTGATATTTCCGATTAATCTTACAGGGATTGATCGATAAAATATATTGATATACGATGAGATGCTCGCCATTTGGCCTCTGGCATTAAAATGAAAATCCAATTTGAAGCCGACTTTATTAGTCGCTATGTTTTCCAACCGATTTATTCTAGCGATGGACGGTTGTTAGCGGTAGAAATCTTGAGCCGATTCGACAGCCTTGACGGCGATCTGGCAATGCCAACGGAAATTGGGGTTGGCTTATTAACTCCCCGGCAGAGAGTTGCGCTATTTAATGAACAACTGCTGTTAATAGAGCAATACGCATCATGGTTTATTGAACATCAGGTGTTATTGAGTATCAATATCGAACAAAGCGTAGCAGAACTGATCGTTAATGACCGGCATGTTGCTCAGCGCTTGCAACGTTTACCGTTTATGGTGTTAGAAATCAGTGAGGGTTTTCCGCAACTGTCAGCAGGGAAAAAAAATGTCACGCTTTGCTGGCTCAGTGAGCGGTTTACGCTATGGCTGGATGACTTTGGCTCCGGCAAGGCACCGCTAAATGCGTTGTATGATGGCCTGTTTGACTACGTGAAAATAGACCGGCGATTTTATTGGCAGCTGTTTGCTCACCAAGGCTATGACATGATAATTGATTCGTTATTAAAGAATATCAATTTACTTTGCCACGGAACGATCGTCGACGGAATAGAAGATAAACACCACTTTGATAAACTGATTGATGCCGAGGTTTTTGGCCTGCAAGGTTTTTTATGGCCTAGCGTCAGTGTGGATAATCTTGATTCGCTACACCCGGTTCCCGAGGTGTTTAACAGCGAAAAACAATAGTTATTTATAGTGTGATGGGCTGTCCATAGCGAGCCGTCGAGGTGGCGTTTGCTATCGTGAGGTTAAACAGTACGCAGCAGCGGAATAGGGAGCCGGGCAGCGTTTTTCCTTCCGTTGTGAGTTGTTATTCGTCGTCAACCTTTCAGCGTGCAAATATATTCTGCCAGCACCGTCACCGTTACCTGCACACGGATGCCGCGCAAAGCCTGATTTAGCCGTAACTGCCTGTGCGGCGGCGGGTATCCCCTGCATTTCCTCGGTGTTAATCAGCGCATTCTGGCTCTACACTACAGTGAACGGAGGGCCTATGCCGCAGTTCGAAAACGCATACCACCAGCAATTGCCTGGTTTCTACACAGAATTAACCCCAACCCCGTTGCAGGGAGCGCGTTTGCTGTATCACAGCGAGCCGCTGGCGCATGAGCTGGGATTGGACGACAGTTGGTTTACGCCAGACAATGTGCCGGTGTGGGCCGGCGAGCGGCTGCTTCCGGGCATGCAACCGCTGGCACAGGTCTATAGTGGGCATCAGTTTGGCGTATGGGCCGGGCAATTGGGCGACGGTCGCGGCATTTTGCTCGGCGAGCAGCGTTTGCCGGATGGCCGCAGCATGGACTGGCATCTCAAGGGCGCAGGTTTAACGCCGTACTCGCGTATGGGCGATGGCCGTGCCGTATTACGCTCGGTGGTGCGTGAGTTTCTTGCTTCGGAAGCGATGCATCATTTGGGGATCCCTACCAGCCGTGCGCTGACCATCGTCACCAGCGACCAACCGGTGTATCGCGAGCAGCCGGAGCGCGGTGCGATGCTGATGCGCATAGCGGAAAGCCATGTGCGATTCGGCCACTTTGAACATTTTTATTACCGTAAACAGCCGGAGCAGGTTCGCCAGTTGGCGGATTTCGTGATCGCCCGCCATTGGCCTGCATTAGCCGACAGCGCCGACAAATATCTGCTGTGGTTTACCGAGGTGGTTGAGCGCACCGCGCGTCTGATGGCCGACTGGCAGACCGTCGGTTTTGCCCATGGGGTGATGAATACCGACAATATGTCGATCCTGGGGATTACCATCGATTATGGTCCATATGGTTTCCTTGACGACTATCAGCCGGGTTACATCTGCAACCATTCGGATCATCAGGGGCGTTATGCCTTTGACAATCAGCCGGCGGTGGCGCTGTGGAATCTGCATCGTCTGGCTCAGACGCTCTCCGGACTGATGCGTGTCGAGCAGTTGGAAGCGGCGCTGGCGGCCTTTGAACCGGCATTAATGCAGGCCTATGGTGACAAGATGCGCGCCAAGCTCGGCTTCTTCAGCCAGGAGAAGCAGGACAACGATTTGCTGACCGGCCTGCTGAGCCTGATGACGGCAGAGGGGCGAGATTATACCCGAACCTTCCGTCTGCTAAGCGAGGTTGAACAACTGCAAACGCGTTCGCCGCTGCGCGACGAGTTTATCGACCGTGACGCGTTCGACCGCTGGTATTTGCAGTATCGCCAGCGTTTGTTGCAGGAGCAGGTCAGTGATGAACAGCGTCAACGGGCGATGAAAGCGGTGAATCCCAAGCTGATTTTGCGTAACTATCTGGCTCAGGAAGCGATCGAAGCGGCGCAGAAGGATGACATTGGCAAACTGGCACGCTTGCACCAGGCGTTATTGACGCCGTTTGACGACGATCCGCGTTACGAGGATTTCGCCGCGCTGCCGCCGGATTGGGGCAAACACCTGGAAATATCCTGCTCGAGCTAAGCTGATGGATCAATGCCTCGCGCTGCGACGAGGGCATTGATCACCTTGCTGCGTCTGGCGTTATTGCCGCAGATAAATCTGCGGTAATGATGTCGTTTCCGGATGCGCCATCACCCCGACGTCTGCCTGATACCAGCGGGTGAGCTGTTCGGCTTGCAATACTTCTGCCGGGGAACCGCTGGCCACCAGGTGTCCCTGATGCATAAGCAGAATGCGATCGGCATACAGTGCCGCCAGATTGAGATCGTGCAGTACGCAACACACCGCCAGCGGCTGCTGTCGGGTCAGCGAGCGCAGTAGCCGCAGCGTATGTTGCTGATGGTACAAGTCTAGCGCCGAGGTCGGTTCATCCAGAAACAGCCAGCGTGGCGAAGGAGTCGCTTGCCATAGCTGCGCCAATACCCGTGCCAGCTGCACCCGCTGCTGCTCTCCACCTGAAAGCTGACGATAATCGCGTTGCGCCAGGCTTAGGCAGTCGGTCTGCTGCATCACCTGTTGCAGCGCCTGCTGCATATCTCGCCGGCCGTGCGGTGCGCGCCCCATGGCGATCACGTCTTGCACGCTGAACGGAAACGCCAGACTGCTGTGCTGGCGCATCACTGCCCGCACCTTGGCCAGTGACGTCGGCTGCCAGTGTTCCAACGGCTGGTCGAGTAGCAGACATTCCCCGCAGCTTGGCTGCAAATAACCGGTCAACAGGCGCATCAGGGTGGATTTACCGGCGCCGTTAGGGCCGATAATTGCTACCATTTCACCGCTGGCAATGTTCAGTGAAACGTCATTGACGATACGACGCTTGCCGAGTGTATAACGCAGCTGTTGTGCCGTTAGGCAGGCGGCACTAGTCACCGAGTCTCTCCCGCTGGCGTATCACCAGCCACAAGAAATAAGGGCCGCCGATCAGGCTGGTCATCAAGCCCACCGGCATTTCCGCCGGGGCGACCAGAGTACGCGCCAGCGTGTCGCTGACCAGCAGCAGACAGGCACCACCCAGAGCCGAGGCAGGCAGCAGCCAACGGTGATCGCCGCCGAGGCGCATACGCACCAGGTGCGGTACCACCAGACCGATAAAACCGATTACCCCACTGACCGCCACCGCGGCACCGGTCAATAATGCACTGAGCAACAGCAGTTGCAGTTTGACGCGCTTAACGTTTACCCCGAGGTAATGGGCTTCTTCATCGCCTAACTGCAACAGATTAAGACGCCGTGCCTGCAATAGCGTCAGTAACGCGGCTGGCAGAATCAACGACGCGGCGATCGCCAGCGTTGGCCACTGCGACTGGTTGAGACTGCCCATCATCCACAGCGAAAACTGTCGCAGTTGCCGATCGCTGCTGATATAAGACAGCACGCCAATCGCCGCCATGCACAGCGCGTTGATGGCGATGCCCGCCAGCAGCAGACGCGACAGGCTGCCATGACCGCTACGGCTGATGCCGTAGATCAATAATGACACCAGCAGGCTACCGATAAACGCCGCCAGCATCTGGCTGTACAAGGCGATGGCCACCGGCAGGGTCAGTGGCAGGATAATCGCCAACGCCACGCACAGCGCGCCGCCACTGCTGATTCCCAGCAGGCTTGGATCCGCCAGCGGGTTGCGGAACAACCCCTGCATCACCGCGCCGGACACCGCCAGCGCACACCCGATCACCACCGCCAACAGTACACGTGGCAGGCGGATGTTGAACCAGATGTGCCAGGCGGTATCGCTGAATGGCTGTTGCCATAGCGTAGTGAACGACAGCGTCAGGGCGCCGTAATTGGCGGCGACCAGCGCCAATAGCGTCAGCGCCAGCAACAGACCGCCAATCACCAGACATGGCGAGGTCCGAGCGCGCATTACCGCTGCTCCGCCGCGTGACGCAGTTTGGCCAGCGCCGCCGGTGTTTGCAGGCCGAAGCCGAGTAACGCCATGTCGTCAACGATCAGCACGTGACGGTGCTTGCCAGCCGGGGTGAGGGCAATGCCTGGCAAACGCCATAATTGCTGCAACCCACCGAGGGATTGCACGCCGTCGGTGGTCACCAACAACAGGTCGGGCGCACTGGCAATAACCCCTTCTTGTGACAGCGGTCGATAATGGTTAAAGCCTTGCATGGCGTTGGTCAGACCGGCGGCGCGGATCACCGCGTCAGCGGCGGTCTGCTGGCCGGCGGCCATCGGCGTGATACCACCGTGGCTCATCACGAACATCACCTTGACCGGCAGCGGTTGGGTGTTGACCGCCGCCAGTTGCTGACGATAGCCTTCGGTCAGCTTTTGCCCCTCGGCGCGGAGATTCAACGCGGTGGCGACGGCGTTGATTTTTTCCGGCACCGCATCCAGCGTGGTATCACCGGGAATGAGTACCACCGGCACCTTGCTTTCCTCGAGCTGTTTGAACACCAAGGTTGGTTGAGCCAGTTCGCTGGACAATACCAGCGTCGGTTTCAGCGCCAGAATGCCCTCGGTGTTCAACTGTCGCATATAGCCGACGTCCGGCAGCTGTTGCAGTGCGGCAG
Organism: Serratia odorifera; assembly: GCF_041448735.1. Classification (NCBI taxonomy): domain Bacteria; kingdom Pseudomonadati; phylum Pseudomonadota; class Gammaproteobacteria; order Enterobacterales; family Yersiniaceae; genus Serratia; species Serratia odorifera. Next base: position 803,858 of record NZ_JBGMUT010000001.1, read on the forward strand.
GATACAGGCTGGTGCTGTCGCGTGCGACCAGCCGATCGCCGGCACCAAGCGCATAGACGATTTCACTGACGTCGCCGCCGATGGAAACAATGCGCTGCTGCGTCGCGGTGGCACCAAACGACAGCAGCGTCGTGCACAGGGCCAACGCCTGGATGATGGAGGTTTTCATGCGGCGATGTCCTTGGCGCGCAGAGCGGCAATCTGCTCACGCCATTGGGTCTGTTCCGGCTGACCTTCGGTGCGTTGACCATATAACTGGGCGATCTGCGTACCGTCGGCGGCAAACAGCTCCAGGCTGGTGACGATGCCGTCTTTGGTCGGCTTGCGCGTGATCCAGCTTTCGGCAATGGCTCCGCCGATCAGATGCAGGGTAAAACGCCGGTTGAACACGTTAATCCAGCCGTCTTGCGGCATCAGACGCTCAATTTGCCCGGTGAAGATCTGCACGCAGCCACGGTTGCCGACAAAAATCATGATTTCATTCTGCGCCTGATGCGCCGCCGCGAGGATCTGCGCCAGCGCCTGGTTATCCACCTGATAAGCCAGGTCGTCGCCCACGGCACGAAACGCCTGCTGGCGAGACAGGTGATGGCGGTTGAGCAATGCGAAAAATTGGTGCACGTCGGTCATGGCGCGCCATTCGCGGTCGATTTGTGCGTTGTCCGGCGTGGCGTCGGCTGCTTTTGTCGCCGCCGGTTGCAACGCCAGTGGCGGATTGTCTTCGCTGGCATGGCGTTCTACCAGCGCCATCCAGGCGGCAAGGTCGGTTTCTTCGGTGGTATACACCTTGTGCAAGGCATCGCCCTGATGGTCGAAAAATTGAATGCCGTGGCGCACGCCACGTTTATTGGTTTCGCTCAGGCTGAAGGCGCTGGCCCACTGGTTGAGGAACAGCCGCAGATCCAGTTCGCGCGGATTGAGAATCAGTCCGGCGTGACCGTTCAGGTGCTGGTGCTGATAGCGTCCCAGCTGTTCATGCACCGCGTAGGCGTTACGGGTGATCGATTTGGTGACGCCGACCTGCTCCAACTGGGTAAGCAGACTGCGGGCGTCGCTGTGCAGGCGGCGAGCATCATGGCCGACGCGAGCATGGGTCAGTTCCGCTTCGCTAACGCTGAGCAGCTGCGCCAGATCGCGGGCATATTTACCCGGGTTGTCGATTTTCGCTTGCTGATAGCGGGTGTAGAGTGCGTTATTCATCCGTGTTCTCCTGACGTAATAGGGGAGTGGCGGGTGCCGGCCCGCCGAATAATCAAGTGATTACCACTGGTAGCTGACCAGCAGTTTGGCGTTGCGGCCATCCTGCGGAATGCCCAGTGGCGAGTAATATTCTTTGTCGAAGGCATTGCCCAGCACCACGGTGGTGGTGACGCCTTGCCATTCGGCACGACCCTTATAGCTTAGGTAGAAGTCATTAACGCCATAGCCGGCCTGCTGTGCGCTGCCGCTCGGCACCTGTGTGGCGCGCTGGGCAAAGGTGGCAACCCAGCCGGTAGACAGGCCGGTATCGGCGATCGGTAGGTCCAGCGTGCTGGTGACGGTGTCGGGGTTGATGCTGGCGATCCATTCGCCGGTGGCCTGGTCTTTACCGCGCGTACGGTTATAGGACAGATCCCAGCCAAACCCTCTGGTTTTGTAACTCAGAGTGGCATCCCAACCCCAGATCTTTGCGCGTTCGATGTTGGTGGAATAGGTGGTGCAGCTAATGCAGTATGGCCCAGTTGGACCGCGTCCCAGTTGCATGGTGACGCCGGTGGAAATGTAATCTTTGGCCTTGGTATCAAAATAGCTGGCTTTGAATTGCAGATTGTCATCAGCCAGTAACAGATCGTCGAAGCGCAAACCAAAACCGTATTCCTGCGTGGCGTTGGTTTCCGGTTTCAAGTTTGGGTTTGGCACCCAGTAGTTGGTAATGGTGGTCGGCCCCATCGGGATGGAAAAGTGCTTGGAGTCATTGTACATCTCGCCCATGGTTGGCGCGCGGAACGCCTGGGAATAGGAACCGAACAACATCAGCCAGTCGGTCGGCGTGATGCTGAGCGCTCCGCGCGAAGACCATTTATCAGCGTTGACGTCGTCATAGCCGTTACTTTGCCCCTGATAATCGTCGTAACGCGTGCCGGCCAGAATCGATACCGGCAAGTCGCGCAGCGTGATTTCATCCTGCAGCCAGATCGAAGCAAATTTGATCTCGGCCTGTGGGAAGCTTTCGGTTGCGCCACCTGGCGTTTGTTCCTGCTTATAGGCTTCAGTTCCATAGGTGAACAGGTGGGATGCAGGGCTGTCGACGAACAGACGCGTGCGGTTTTCCAGTTTGGCGCCACGTGTGGTCTGCTTGCGCGCCTCATCTTCACTGCCGCCAGTATGCGCGTTGATCTGCACTTCGGAGTAATACACCTTGGCTTCGGCATCCAGCCAGTGCTGGCCGAGCGGATTCAGTTGATAGCTCAGTTGTCCGTCGCGTTGAATGGTAGAGCGGTCGGTCATAAGATTGCTAGCGGACGCGGCAGACTCCTGCGGGTTTTTGGGCTCCTGGGCACGATTGTTGTAATAACGCAGGTTACCGCTCAGCGACTGGTTTTCGTCGATACGCCAGGTACCTTTGGCCAACAGATTGCTGATGGTTTCGTCATTGGGCGCATCGAAACCGTTGCCCTGACGCAAGTCACCCACGTCGCGGGTGCCGAATGACAGCAGGCCGTCAAGCGTGTCGGTTCGCCCATAGGCGCTGGCGCCCATACCCAGGCTGTGATCGCCGCTGGCGGCGTTGCCGAAGACCCGGTAGCCGCTGTTACGGCCCGGCAGCAGCAGATCGGCGGCATCGACGGTTTCATAAGACACTACGCCGCCAAGTGCGCCGCTGCCGTACAGTAACGCAGCCGGGCCGCGTACCACCTCAACCCGTTTTACCAGGCCTGGGTCGAGAAAAGTACCGTTGATGTGACCGGTGTCGGTACCCTGACGGATACCATCGACCAGAATCAATACGCCGCGCCGATCGTAACCGCGCATCGAAACGTCCTGCCCATTGCTGCGGCCAGTGCCGCTGACGGTAATGCCGGGCACCTTGCGCAGCATATCGGCGGCGGAGGAGGCGGTCTGGCTTTCCGGGCTGTCACCGTTAATGACGGTGACCATCATCGGCGCTTCAAAACTGCTGCGCTGATTACCGGTGGCGACCACGGTGAGGGTATCGTCTTTACTGACGGTCGTTTTCGTGGGCGCCTCGTGGGTGCGGGCGGGGGTATTGGCGAAAGCCATCGCCGGCAGCGCACAGGCGACAGCCAGACTTAAGGTTGAAAAGCGTAGTCTGGTGGTAAAGATAAGAGGCATGGGCAACTCTCCGTATGCTGTTAAACATATCAATAGATTTGCTGGCTGCCTGGATCAAACGATCGGGGTGGCTCGCAGGGAAGGTTTTTTATTTTTACTTGGTCAGGATCAATTTTCCTGCTTTGGTCTGGCGCAGCTGATAGCGCTGCCCTTGATGCGTAATAATGGCGATGCCGTCTGCGCTCAGCAGCTGTTGGCTGTCATAACAGGGTATCGGCAGGTCGCTGTGGATGGCGATTGACGAGCCCGATGGCGCAGGATTCTGGTTCGATTTTTCCATAGGTTCGGCCTGAAAAACAAACTTCAAAAGGTAATTAATATCAAAGTGATAATCATTATCATGTGAACATTCGGTTACATCAAGGAAAATTTCCTTACCGAGGGAACCTTTTTGCTTACACTGCATCTGGCAGTGGAACGACGCGGGGGCGCCCAAACGCCATAGGGTTACTTCAGCAGGGTCTCGATGCGATCGAACAGTTTTTCCGGCTTGGTGATCGGCGCAAAGCGGGTGACACGCTGGCCGTCGGCGGTCAGCAAAAACTTGGTGAAATTCCATTTGATGCGCTGAATGCCGAACAGCCCAGGAGCCCGGCGCTTCAGCTCGCTGAACAACGGGTGTGCGCCTGGCCCGTTAACCTCGATTTTGCTGAACAGTGGAAAACTGACGCCGTAGTTCATGGTACAAAAACTGGCGATCTCCAGGGCATCGCCCGGCTCCTGCGCACCGAACTGATTGCAGGGGAAGCCCATCACCACCAAACCGCGCTGGCGATAGTATTGCCACAGGTTTTCCAGGCCACGGTATTGTGGGGTAAAGCCGCATTTGCTGGCGGTATTGACCAGCAGATAGGCGCGTGCCGGATAGTCCGACAGGGTTTTTGCTTCGCCTTGCAGCGTAGTGCAGGGGATGCTCAACAGTGAAAGGCTCATGCAGGGAACTCCAAATCCTGTAGCTCGGGCGAGGCGGCGTTTTGCCGGTTACTACCAGTATAGATGCGCATTGAACACTGTATCACCGGGGCAGGCTCACCCCGGTGAAGACGGATTAAAAGCGGCTATCGACCGCATCGGCCAGCATTGCCAGCAGTTGCTCGCTGTCGGACCAGCTCAGGCACGGATCGGTGATCGACTGGCCGTAGGTCAACGGTTGGCCGGCGACGATTTTTTGCGTGCCTTCCACCAGGAAGCTTTCCGCCATTACGCCCACCACGGCGGCAGAGCCGGCGCGAATCTGCTGGCAGATATTCTCGGCGACGTCCAGTTGGCGGCGATGCAGCTTTTGGCAGTTGCCATGGCTGAAATCAATCACCAGGTGTTCCGGCAGGTCAAACTCGCGCAGGCTATCACAGGCGGCGACGATATCCGTCGCATGGTAGTTCGGCGTTTTGCCGCCGCGCATGATGATATGGCCGTAAGGGTTGCCGCTGGTCTGGTAAATGGTCATCTGGCCGTTTTTGTCTGGCGAAAGGAACATATGGCCGGCGCGTGCGGCACGGATGGCGTCAATGGCAATGCGGGTATTGCCGTCGGTACCATTTTTGAAACCGACCGGGCATGACAGCGCAGACGCCATTTCACGGTGGATTTGGCTTTCGGTAGTACGTGCGCCGATGGCTCCCCAACTGATCAGGTCGGCAATATATTGCCCGATCACCATATCAAGAAATTCGGTGGCGGTCGGCAGGCCGAGTTGATTAACGTCGAGCAACAGTTTGCGCGCCATTTCGATGCCGCGATTGACCTGATAGCTGCCGTCAAGATCGGGATCGGAAATCAAGCCTTTCCAGCCCACCACGGTGCGTGGTTTCTCGAAATAGGTGCGCATAACGATTTCCAGCCGATGCTGATAACGTTGGCGCAGTCCATTAAGTCGGCTGGCGTAATCCATGGCTGCATCCAGATCGTGAATGGAGCAGGGGCCGATCACCACCAGCAGGCGCGAGTCTTCGCCTGACAGGATCCGTTCAATGCGTTTTCGTGACGCCGTCACGTTATCCGCCACTGCCGGTGAAATCGGCAGCTTGTCCGCCAGCGCTTGCGGCGTAACCAGGCTGTCGATGCGCGCGGTCCGCAATTCATCTGTTTTGTGCATGATTATCTCTGAAACTGTTCTTCTCTGCGGCAGGAGTACCGGGAAGTGATGGCGATCACAATAACGCAAAAACGGCCGATTTCAACCGTTCAACGCGATAACTGTTGAGCAAAACCGACAAAAATTGATAAATACCGCTGGCGAGGAATGTTCGGCAGCGGTTTGCTGCCGAGCAGGGTTAAAACATTCGACGGCTCATGCCGAGAATATCGAGAATTTTGGTGGAAATTTCCTCGACGGAGTAGTTGGTGGAATTCAGATAGCGGATTTGATTTTTACGGAACAATGCTTCGACTTCGGCAATTTCCATCCGACACTGGCGCAACGACGCATAACGGCTGTTTTCGCGGCGCTCTTCACGAATGGCTGCCAGTCGTTCCGGGTTAATCGTCAGGCCGAACAGTTTATGTTGAAACGGCTTCAGCGCGGCGGGTAAATGCAAATTGTCCATATCGTCGGCGATAAACGGGTAGTTGGCTGCACGAATGCCAAACTGCATGGCCAGATAGAGGCTGGTAGGGGTTTTGCCGCAGCGCGATACACCGAGCAGGATCACCTGCGCCTGATCGAGGTTGCGTAGTGAAATACCGTCATCATGCGCCAGCGTGTAATCAATGGCCGCGATGCGCGCGTCATATTTGCCCAGGTTGCTTTCCGTCAACCCATGGGTACGATTGGGCACCGGTGTCGGTTCGACATCCAGTTCCCCCTGCAACGGGCCGACCAGCGCCTGCACGATATCCTGGCAGAATCCTTTGCTCTGGGTGATGACGTTACGTACTTCCGGCGAAATGATCGAATAAAACACCAGTGGCCGCACGCCGGTCTGTTGATAAATTTCGTTGATTTGCTGGCTGACGGCCCGCGCGCGCGCTTCGGTTTCGACAAACGGCAGGGTAAAGGTGGTTGCCTTGACCGGAAATTGCGACAGTACCGCGTGGCCGAGCACCTCGGCGGTGATCGCCGTGCCATCCGAAATATAAAATACGCTTCTTTCCACCCGTGACTCCTTAACTGAAAAATACGTTTCCTGCTGCGGCAAGGCGATGGCCTGTCGTTCAAACATAATGGGCTCCAGAGTATTCGGCGGTAAAGAGGCTAGCAAAAAAACTGTGATGCCAACGGATTCCACAGTGGTTAGCCAACCGAAAAGCGCAAAAATAAGAACATTCCGGCAATTTTGGTTTTTGAAATTGAATTTTGATTTTTATAAAAAGCGATAGCCAATTATTCTCGGTCGATTGAGCTGTATATCGATGATAATTTCAACAGAAGGCTGGCAATTCGCCTTGCTGTTAAATAAGAATTGAAAATATACGTAATTTGTTGAATTTACGTGTTTTAGCGCGCCAGAGACCGGTTTCTGCGGCAAAAAGACCGTTTAGGTAATTCTCTTAAAATCCATTTTCTTCATCGGGTTGATCGATTCACCTTTCCATTTCTTATGGATGATTGTGCTAGTCTGGTTCGGCCCCAAATAAGGGCGAACAACGCAATTGAATTAAATCCGTCTATACCCTACTGATAGCAATAAGGATTGTCTCGATGTCCAATAATGGCCCAGACTTGCGTAATGTGCTTTGGTACAACCAGCTTGGCATGCACGACGTTGACCGTGTTGGCGGCAAAAATGCATCGCTCGGTGAAATGATCACCAATCTGTCCGATCTGGGCGTGGCCGTGCCAAATGGCTTTGCCACTACTGCCCAGGCGTTTAACGATTTCCTCGAACAAAGCGGTGTCAACCAGCGCATTTATCAGTTACTGGATCAAACTGACGTTGATGACGTCACCCAACTGGCCAAGGCCGGCGCGCAGATTCGCCAATGGGTTATCGATACCCCGTTCCATGCGGAGTTCGAGCGCGAAATCACCCTGGCTTATCAGCAATTGGCCGATGGCGAACCGGAAGCCTCCTTTGCCGTGCGCTCTTCCGCCACCGCCGAGGACATGCCCGATGCGTCGTTTGCCGGCCAGCAGGAAACCTTCCTGAACGTGCAAGGCATCGATGCCGTGATGATTGCCATCAAACACGTGTTCGCATCGCTGTTCAATGACCGCGCCATTTCCTATCGCGTGCATCAGGGCTACGATCACCGCGGCGTGGCGCTATCCGCCGGCGTGCAACGCATGGTGCGCTCCGATCTGGCATCGTCCGGCGTGATGTTCACCATCGATACCGAATCCGGTTTTGATCAGGTGGTGTTTATCACCTCGGCATACGGTTTGGGTGAAATGGTGGTGCAGGGTGCGGTTAACCCGGACGAATTCTATGTGCACAAGCCGACGCTGCTGAACGGCAAACCGGCCATCGTGCGCCGCAATGTCGGTTCCAAAAAAATCCGCATGGTGTATGCGCCGTCGCAGGACCACGGCAAGCAGGTGGCGATTGAAGACGTGCCAGAGGCGCAACGCAATCGTTTCTCTCTGAGCGACGATGAAGTACAGGCGCTGGCGCATCAGGCAATCCTGATTGAAAAACACTATGGCCGACCGATGGATATCGAGTGGGCGAAAGACGGCCACACCGGCAAACTGCTGATCGTCCAGGCGCGTCCGGAAACCGTGCGCTCCAATGGGCAGGTGATGGAACGCTATCAACTCAACGGCAGCAGCAAGGTACTGGTAGAAGGCCGCGCCATTGGTCATCGTATCGGTGCCGGCCCGGTGAAAGTGATCCATGACATCAGCGAAATGGATCGCATCCAGCCGGGCGACGTGCTGGTGACCGACATGACCGATCCGGACTGGGAACCGATCATGAAGAAGGCGGCGGCGATCGTTACCAACCGCGGCGGTCGTACCTGCCATGCGGCAATCATTGCGCGTGAGCTGGGCATTCCGGCGGTCGTGGGCTGCGGCCACGCCACCGACGTGCTGAAAGACGGCCAAAAGGTGACGATATCCTGTGCCGAAGGCGATACCGGCTACGTTTACCAAGACATGCTGGACTTTACCGTGCAGAGCTCCGAAGTGAACGAGCTGCCGCAACTGCCACTGAAGATCATGATGAACGTCGGTAACCCGGATCGTGCCTTTGACTTTGCCTGCCTGCCAAACGAAGGTGTCGGTCTGGCGCGTTTGGAGTTCATCATCAACCGGATGATCGGCGTGCACCCACGCGCGCTGCTGGAGTTCGACCAGCAAACGCCGGAGTTGCAGCGTGAAATCAAGGGGCTGATGCATGGCTATGACCATCCGGTGGAATTCTATGTCGGTCGTCTGACCGAAGGGATCGCGACGCTGGGCGCGGCGTTTTGGCCAAAACGCGTTATTGTGCGGTTGTCCGATTTCAAGTCCAACGAGTATGCCAACCTGGTCGGCGGTGAAAAATACGAGCCACATGAAGAAAACCCAATGCTGGGTTTCCGCGGCGCCGGTCGCTACGTTTCAGACAGCTTCCGTGATTGCTTCGCACTGGAATGTGAGGCGGTCAAGCGGGTACGCAACGAGATGGGGCTGACCAACGTGGAAATCATGGTGCCGTTCGTGCGCACCGTGGCGCAAGCGGAAGCGGTGGTTGCGGAACTGGGGCGTCAGGGGCTGAAGCGTGGCGAAAACGGGCTGAAAGTGATCATGATGTGCGAGATCCCGTCCAACGCGCTGCTGGCGGATCGGTTCCTTGAGCACTTTGATGGCTTCTCGATTGGCTCCAATGACATGACACAGCTGGCGCTGGGGCTGGATCGCGACTCCGGCGTGGTTTCAGAACTGTTTGACGAGCGTAACGACGCGGTGAAAGCGCTGCTGTCGATGGCGATTCAGGCAGCCAAGCGCCATGGTAAATATGTCGGTATTTGCGGTCAGGGTCCGTCAGACCATGAAGATTTTGCCGAGTGGTTGATGGAGCAGGGGATCGACAGCCTGTCACTTAATCCGGATACCGTGGTGCAAACCTGGATTAATTTGGCCAAGTAAAAATAAATTGCGCCGATAAGATATATTTCATTGAAAAAAGCCGCAGTAGTTATGCGGCTTTTTTATTTCCAGATGTAAGCGAGTATGGCAATAAATAATAATGTAGAAGAAAAGGACAAAAAAAAGCCCATCCTTGAAGACGGGCAAAGACTACACACAGCAATTCACATGTATGGCATTACATTGTTTGGAAAACTTGCTTGAAATTAGGGGGTTAAAGCAAGATATGGCAATAATACTAGGTACTTGGCTTAAATTAGTCATTAAGAATCGTCCTAATAAACCGATTAACCCCAAGTTTGTTATTCATTTTGTCAAATTACCGGCAAAAAAATAACCTGCATTTATTCGGCATGTTTAATCGTTTAAGCACAATTTATCATGAATCGGCTGGATATATTTCCGCTGATTTACTCAATTGGCGGTAACGGTGGAATAATTGAATCAGGCATCTGCCCATTGACGGGCAGATGCCAAACGGATTACAGCTGTTCCAAATCCTTGGCGACCTCGTCGAGATCGGCCGTTGGTTCGGGAGCTTCGTTCATCCAGGCGGTCAGCAAACGATATGATACCGCCAGCACGACCGGCCCGATAAACAGCCCGATCATGCCAAACGCCAGCAGGCCGCCAATCACGCCGGACAGGATCAGAATCATTGGCAAGTCTGCGCCCATGCGGATCAACACCGGGCGCAGGAAGTTGTCGAGGGTGCCGACCACGCAGCTCCACACCAGCAATACCGTGCCCCAGGTGGTGTCACCGCTCCAATACAGCCAGATAATCGCCGGGATCAGCACCGGCAATGGCCCCAGTTGCGCGACGCAGAAGATGAACATCAGCACCGCCAGCAGGGTGGCGGCCGGGATGCCGGTTATCGCCAGGCCAATCGCACCCAGTACCGACTGCACCAGCGCGGTAACCACCACACCCAAAGCGACGGCACGAATAGCCTGACCGCCCAGCAGTACCGCCGCGTCGCCACGTTCGGCACCCAGACGTACCGCAAAGTGGCGGATGCCCAATGCCACCTGTTCGCCGCGGGCGTAAAGCAGCACGCTGAACAATACCATCAGCGAACAGTGCATCAGGAAACGGCCAATGTGCGCGGCCTGGGCCGCGAACCAGGTGGCTGTCTGGCCGAAGTAGGGTTGTACCTTGGCAATCAGTGCGCCGCCACCGCTGTTGATCAGGGTGTGATAACTGCTGTAGACCTTGTCACCGATCATTGGAATGGAATTCAACCAGGCCAGATCGGGAATATGCACTTTGCCTGGCGTACTGGCCCAGGCGACGATCGGCGCGCTGTTATCCACCACGCTATTTACCAGCAGCGCAATCGGCATCACGAATAGCACGATCAGAATCAGTGTCATGACCAGCACCGCCAGTGAACGTCGTCCCCACAGCAGATTCTGTAATTTAATCAATAACGGCCAGGTGGCGATGACCACCATGCTGGCCCAGGCGAAGCCAAGTATAAAAGGTTGAACCACCCAAAAGCAGGCAACGATCATTATGGCAATGAACATCACGCCAAAGATAATTCTTGGCAAATCATATCGCGGTTGTGGGACTGTCATGAAAGGGTTCTCATCCTATTAGGTAAATTCCTTTGCTCCGTCTGATAATCATGATGCATTTTTGCCAAATTTCACAGTGCGGCGCACAATTTGCCGTGCGGGGTGAGGCCGGTTGCCGTTGTTGAGCGTCAGCAGTCAGCGGCGTAAATGCCGCGCGATTAATTGGTTATCTGCTACTGAGAAGTATGATAGTTTTTAACGATAACCAAAACAGGCTGGGCCTGACTCCAGGCTCGGTCAGGCGTTCAAATTAGACAGACAGGCGCATAAAAAGCAATGATCCCACAGATTTCTCAGGCTCCCGGCCTCGTTCAACGGGTGCTCGATTTTTTGGCGGCGTTAAAACAACACGGATTCAATGGCGATATTGCCACCAGTTACGCCGATCGCCTGACCATGGCGACCGATAACAGTATCTATCAACTACTGCCCGATGCGGTGGTATTCCCGCGCTCAACCAGCGACGTGGCGCTGCTTGCCCGGCTGGCCGCAGACGAAAAATTCAGCTCGCTGACCTTTAGCCCACGCGGTGGCGGCACCGGCACCAACGGCCAGTCGCTTAACAGCGGCATCGTGGTGGACATGTCGCGCCATATGAATCGCATACTGGATATCAACCTGGAACAAGGCTGGGTTCGGGTTGAGGCCGGGGTTATCAAGGATCAGCTCAACCAATACCTCAAGCCGTTCGGCTACTTCTTCTCGCCGGAACTGTCGACCAGCAACCGCGCTACCCTGGGCGGTATGATCAACACCGATGCCTCAGGGCAAGGATCGCTGGTGTATGGCAAAACGTCCGATCACGTACTGGGACTGCGCGCCGTATTGCTGGGTGGCGAGATGCTCGACACGCGCGCCATGCCGACGGCGTTGGCGGAAACGATTGCTTTGGAGAATACCCAGGAAGGGCGCATTTATCACACCGTATTGCATCGCTGCCGCGAGCAGCGCGCGCTGATTGTGGATAAATTCCCCAAGCTCAACCGGTTCCTGACCGGCTACGATCTGCGGCATGTGCTGAGTGACGATCTGCAAACCTTCGATCTGACGCGCATCCTGACCGGCGCCGAAGGAACGCTGGCGTTTATCACCGAAGCCCGACTGAACATTACGCCATTGCCGAAAGTACGGCGATTGGTGAACGTCAAATATGACTCGTTCGATTCGGCGTTGCGCAACGCGCCGTTTATGGTTGAGGCCAAGGCACTGTCGGTAGAAACCATCGACTCCAAGGTTTTGAATCTGGCGCGGGAAGATATTGTCTGGCATTCGGTCAGCGAGTTGATCACCAACGTGCCGGACAAACAGATGTTGGGGTTGAATATCGTTGAGTTCGCCGGCGACGATGAGCCGCTGATTGAACAGCAACTGGACAGCCTGTGCCAACGGCTGGATGCGCTGATCGCCGATCGTCAGGCCGGGGTGATCGGCTATCAGGTCTGTGGCGATCTCAACGGCATCGAGCGTATTTACAATATGCGCAAAAAGGCGGTTGGGCTGCTGGGCAACGCCAAAGGACAGGCCAAACCGATCCCGTTTGCCGAAGATACCTGCGTACCGCCGCAGCATCTGGCTGATTATATCGTCGAATTCCGCCAACTGCTTGATAGCCATAATCTCAGCTACGGCATGTTCGGCCATGTTGACGCTGGCGTGTTGCACGTGCGCCCGGCGCTGGATATGTGCGATCCGCAGCAGGAAATGCTGATGAAGCAGATTTCCGACCAGGTGGTGACGCTGACCGCCAAATACGGCGGTTTGCTGTGGGGAGAGCACGGTAAAGGTTTCCGTGCGGAATACAGCCCGGCATTCTTTGGCGACACGCTGTTCGAAGAGCTGCGCCGTATCAAGGCAGCGTTCGATCCGGACAACCGGCTGAATCCGGGCAAGATCTGTCCGCCGCTTGGCGTGGATGCGCCGATGATGCAAGTCGACGCCGAAAAGCGCGGTACCCTCGACCGCCGCATCCCGATCGCGGTGCGCAGTTCGTTCCGTGGTGCCATGGAGTGTAACGGTAATGGCCTGTGTTTCAACTTTGACGTGCGCAGTCCGATGTGCCCATCGATGAAAATCACTGGCAGTCGCATTCATTCGCCAAAGGGGCGGGCGGCGCTGGTGCGTGAATGGCTGCGCCTGTTGAGCGAGCAGGGGGTTGATCCGCTGGCGCTGGAAAAGACGTTGCCACAGCAGCGGCTGAGCTTCCGCGCGCTGATCGAAAAAACCCGCAACAGCTGGTATGCCGGCAAGGGCGAGTACGATTTTTCGCATGAGGTCAAAGAGGCGATGTCCGGCTGCCTGGCCTGCAAGGCCTGCTCCACCCAGTGCCCGATCAAGATTGACGTGCCGGGGTTCCGCTCGCGTTTTCTGCAGCTGTACCACACCCGTTATCTGCGTCCGGCGCGAGACTACATGGTGGCCGGGGTTGAAAGCTATACGCCGCTGATGGCGAAAGCGCCGAAGGTGTTCAACTTTTTCTTCAAGCAGCCGTGGCTGCGTGAACTGAGCCGCAATGCGATCGGCATGGTTGACTTGCCGATGTTGTCGAGCCCGACGCTGCGCCAGCAACTCAGCGGGCATCAGGCTACCACCATGACGCTGGAGCAGTTGGAAGCGTTAGCGCCGGCCGATCGCGAGCACTATGTGCTGATCGTCCAGGATCCGTTCACCAGTTATTACGATGCCAAAGTGGTTGCCGATTTCGTTCGGTTGGCGGAAAAACTGGGTTATAAACCGGTACTGCTGCCATTTTCACCCAACGGCAAGGCGCAGCACGTTAAAGGCTTCCTGACGCGGTTCGCCAAAACCGCGCGCAAGACTGCCGATTTTCTTAACCGCGTCGCCAAACTGGAGATGCCGCTGGTGGGGGTCGATCCGGCTCTGGTGCTGTGCTATCGCGACGAATATCATGAAATACTCGGCGAATCGCGCGGTAACTTCCAGGTTCTGCTGGTGCATGAATGGCTGCGGCAGCGGTTGGTGGATCGTGCCGAACAGCCGGCCACCGGCGAAGCCTGGTATTTGTTCGGCCACTGTACCGAAACCACCGCGCTGCCGGCCAGCAGCCAGCAATGGGCCGATATCTTTGCCCGTTTTGGCGCCAAACTGGAAAACGTCAGCGTCGGTTGCTGCGGTATGGCCGGCACCTACGGGCATGAAAGTAAAAATCTGCAAAATTCGCTCGGCATTTATGAGTTATCATGGCACCAGGCGCTGCAACGCTTGCCACGTCAACGTTGTCTGGCGACCGGCTATTCCTGCCGCAGCCAGGTCAAGCGCATTGAGGGCAATGGCGTGCGGCATCCATTACAGGCCCTGTTGGAGATGATAGCGTGAAGCTATGGAAACGACACACCACCCTGGAACAGCTTAACCATTCCAGCGCTGGTTGCATGGTGAGCCATATCGGCATTGAATTCACCCAGATTGGCGACGATTACCTTGAAGCCACCATGCCGGTAGATAACCGCACCACCCAGCCGTTCGGCCTGCTGCACGGCGGCGCGTCGGTGGTGTTGGCGGAATCGATGGGGTCGATGGCGGGGTATTTGTGCACCGAAGGCGAACAGAAAGTGGTTGGGGTGGAGATTAATGCCAACCATCTGCGCGCGGTGTTCGAAGGCCAGGTGCGCGGCGTATGCCGTGCGCTGCATGCCGGCCGGCGTAATCAGGTCTGGCAGATTGAAATTTTCGATGCCCGTGACAAACTGTGCTGCATTTCGCGTCTGACTACCGCGGTGATTGAATAACGACCGGCCCTGCGGGCGCCTCGGCCTGCAGGGCTCGTTGCCGTAGCCGGGTTTGCTGCTGGATCAGCGAATACGCCACATAATACTTATAAATATTACTGACATACTGTACCGTTTCCCGGCCAATGCGCGCCGCCGCAACCCGTTCGACATTATTAAACCACACGTTGCGATCCAACCCGATCCGTGCCGCCTCCTTGCGTAGCAAGGCGATGCGGCGTGGGCCGGCGTTATAGGCGGCAAAGGTGAACAGCAGCTTGTCCAGATGAGTCATGGGTTCGTTGGCATAATAACGGTCCATCATAAAACGGATGTATTTGATCCCGGCATTGATATTGGGCTCCAATTGGCGAATATCGCCGACGTTCAACTCCCGGCCGGTTGCTGGCATCACCTGCATCACGCCAATGGCGCCCGCCTTACTGCGCACCCGCTGATCGAGCCGCGACTCCTGATAACCCTGTGCAACCATCAGTAACCAATCGATACCATACTGATTACCGTATTTATGAAACAGATCGCGCACCTGAATGAATTTTTGCATTTCCGCGTGCCGGGTGGCGTTTTTCACCCATTGGGTGCTCTTCAGGTACTTTTTGAGTTGAATATTGCCGAAGGTGCTGCCAATTTTGTGCCGATCGCAAAACAGGTCGAGCTGGGCCTTCAAGAGCGGTGAATGCTTGCGCATTGCCAACGCAATCTGGCGGTCCTGGCGTAAGAACAGCTGCGGTTCAATGACGATATCGGCAAATATCTGCTGCCAGAACAGGGCCAGATACCGGTCGGTAACGCTGTAATCCACCAGGCCGGCGTTGAGCATTTCCAGCACATCCTCTGGCTCAAAGTTGCCTGGCGCGGGTTGTATTTCGACCGGCGGATGCCGTTGCTGTTTCAGCGTCCGGTTCAACTGCTCAAGGCTTTGATAGTAGCTGCTGGTGGGATTGACAAAAACGGTTTTGCCAGCCAGTGCGGTCAAGGACCTCACCGCTGGGGCATGGCGGTGACGCACCACCACTTCATGCACCTGGCTGGCTAATGGCGTGCTGAAGTCGACCAGCGCCTGGCGCTGTGGCGTGATGGTCAGGTCGGCGGCAATGATATCGCCGCGTCCCGCCAGCAGTTCCGGGATTAACCGATCGCGAGCGGTGGGAATGAACACCAGTCGAATCTTGTCCGCCGGGTTTGTGTGGTGCTGGTTGAGCTGCTTTTCCAGCGCCAGCATTAAATCAGCCATCATGCCGCGCTGGGTGGTATCGGCGCTGAGGAAATAAAACGTCTTGCTGTAGGGCACCAACACCCGGACGATCCGCCGTTGTTGCATCATGTCCAGATCGCCCATGTGCACCTGGATTTGCGTTTGCAATTTCAAGGGAGGGGCGGCGGCGCTCGGCAAGGCGAGCACCCAGCCGCAGACTGCCAATAGCATGCCATAACGCAAGCTGGCCATAACACCCTCGCACGCAATACCCCTGTGCCAAGTATAGTCGTTGCGCCTTGCGTCGGCGGAAGATTATAACTGGAACGGTACCCGCTTGACGAAATCCTTCTGAAACGCATTGGCCTTTTCCCAGGTGCCTTCCATCGCGTATTTCTGGCAGATCAGCGTCAGGGTATGGCGAGCAAAATGGTAGCTTTGCACACGGAACAGCTGACAACGCTGCGGATTGTTGATTTCCACGATCAGTCGATTATGCAGCTTGCTCAATGCGTGCAGGTAACTTTCGTCATCGCCGTTTTCCAGGCAGAGATTGGCGATGTTCAGGCTGATGCCATTGAAGCGTTTCAAGTTATCGATGTTGCATTCCGGGCGCTTTAGGGCGGCTTCCGCCATGAAGAAGTCCACCGTTGCATCACGAATGCTGAACTTGTACTCATCGATTTTTCCGAGCAGCCAAGCGTTTATTGAGATGGTCATAGTTCCGCACCATGGTCTGAATGATAATCATTATCATATTGATTGGTGCCGTAACGATCAATCATCTTGTTGAAATTTTTCGCCTGCCTGTGGCGGTCGAAAACCACCGTGATTCGACCCTTTACTTGGCGCACAGCGACCCCATTTACTCAGTAGCGACTAAACTTTATACAGAAGGGCGGCGCGCTAACGGAGCGAAACAGCATCATTTAACGTTAAACGCATTTTTCAGACAGACAAGTCACAGAAATAGGTATTTTCTATGAATGTTTAAAATGGCAAAAAATGCTCGAGGTGGTTGAGCGTTTTCGCCGCCGGGGCGAGCGGTACGGTAATGGGTAAAGTGATTAAAATTCAAATGAATAAACAGGTTCATTCCCCATCCCAGTGCGTGGAGGCAGCGAAATCTCCAGCGCGCTTTCCATCGGCTGAGGTGAAAAACCGGGTTTTCAGCCGATACCCCCGCAAAACAAACGGTTGAAGTGATAATCATTATCACTAACATAGTCGATATAGCCTGATTTGGCTGTGATAGAGAAAACATGAGGTAGGCCATATGCAAACAGAAAATGTCGGTACTTTCTCGTTGGCAGAGAATGTCTGGCAAGGCATTTCCCTTAGCGACAGCGCCGTCAAGCAAATCATCAAGCTGATGCAGCAGGATCCGCAGGTCAAGGGGTTGCAGCTCGGGGTGAAACAGTCCGGCTGCGCCGGGTTTGCCTATGTGCTGGATCTGACCCGAGAACCGGCAGGCGATGACCTGCTGTTTGAGCGCGACGGCGCAAAGCTTTACGTGCCGCTGAAAGCGATGCCCTTTATCGATGGCACGACGGTCGATTTTGTCCGCGAAGGGCTGAATCAGATATTCAAATTCAACAACCCTAAAGCTCAACATGCCTGTGGGTGTGGCGAGAGTTTTGGCGTTTGAGCGATGTAATCAACATGACACGAAGCAATGTAGAAGTACCAAATGATGTACAGGCTTGGGTCAGTGAAGGTCGTTACAAGGAAGGCTTCTTTACCCAGGTGGCTACCGACGAGTTGGCCACCGGCATTAACGAAGAGGTGGTTCGCGCCATCTCGGCCAAGCGCAACGAACCTGAGTGGATGCTGGAGTTTCGGCTGGAAGCCTATCGCGCGTGGTTGCAAATGGAAGAGCCGCACTGGCTGAAAGCCAATTACGACCGGCTGAACTATCAGGATTACAGTTATTATTCGGCGCCGTCCTGCGGCAGCTGTGATGACGCCTGCGGTTCACAGCCGGGAGCGGAACAGCAGCCAGGCGCCCAACTGGCGGAAAACAGCTATCTGACCAGCGAAGTGGAGCTGGCGTTCAACCAGTTGGGCGTGCCGGTGCGTGAGGGCAGTGAAGTGGCGGTGGACGCCATCTTTGACTCGGTCTCCGTGGCGACCACCTATCGCGAAAAACTGGCCGAAAGCGGGGTGATTTTCTGTTCGTTCGGTGAGGCGATTCAGGAATACCCGGATCTGGTGCGTAAATATCTTGGGCGCGTCGTGCCCTCCAACGATAACTTTTTTGCCGCACTCAACGCGGCGGTGGCCTCTGATGGCACATTTGTCTACGTGCCGAAAGGGGTGCGTTGCCCGATGGAGCTGTCTACCTACTTCCGCATCAACGCCGCCAAAACCGGCCAGTTCGAACGAACCATTCTGATCGCCGACGAAGGTAGCTACGTCAGCTATATCGAAGGCTGCTCCGCCCCGGTACGCGACAGCTATCAGCTGCATGCGGCGGTGGTGGAAGTGATACTGCATAAAGATGCCGAAGTGAAGTATTCGACGGTGCAGAACTGGTTCTCCGGCGGCGACAGCAAGGGCGGTATTCTCAACTTCGTCACCAAGCGTGCCTTGTGTGAAGGGGCCAATTCGAAAATGTCCTGGACCCAGTCGGAAACCGGCTCGGCCATCACCTGGAAATATCCGAGCGTGATCTTGCAGGGGGACAATTCGATCGGTGAATTCTTCTCGGTCGCGCTGACCAGCGGTCACCAGCAGGCAGACACCGGCACCAAAATGATCCACATTGGCAAAAACACCAAATCAACCATTATTGCCAAGGGCATTTCCGCCGGTCACAGCGAAAATACCTATCGCGGTCTGGTCAAAATCCTGCCGGGGGCAGAAAACGCGCGCAACTTTACCCAGTGCGATTCGATGCTGATCGGTCCCGACAGCGGGGCGCATACCTTCCCGTACGTTGAGGCACGCAATAACAGCGCACAACTGGAACATGAAGCCACCACCTCGAAGATCGGTGACGACCAACTGTTCTATTGCCTGCAGCGTGGCATCAGCGAAGACGATGCTATTTCAATGATCGTCAACGGTTTTTGTAAGGATGTATTCTCCGAGCTGCCGCTGGAATTCGCGGTCGAGGCACAAAAACTTCTGGCAATCAGCCTGGAACACAGCGTCGGTTAATATTTGGGCGGAAAAACGCCACCAGAGGACACAGCATGTTAAGTATCAAAGAGTTGAAAGTCAGCGCGGAAGGCAGTGAGATCCTCAAGGGCCTGAGCCTGGATATCAAGCCGGGTGAGGTTCACGCCATCATGGGGCCAAACGGCTCTGGCAAAAGTACGCTCTCTGCTACGCTGGCGGGACGCGAGGAATACGAGGTCACCGCCGGCGAAGTCATGTTCAAAGGCAAGGATTTACTGGCACTGGATCCGGAAGATCGCGCCGGTGAAGGCGTGTTTCTGGCCTTCCAGTACCCGGTGGAGATCCCCGGCGTCAGCAATCATTTCTTTCTGCAAACCTCGGTGAACGCGGTGCGCAAATACCGGGGCCTGGAGCCGCTGGACCGTTTCGATTTTGCCGATTTTATCGAAGAGAAGATTGCACTGCTGAATATGCCGGCCGACCTGCTGACGCGCTCGGTCAACGTCGGGTTTTCCGGCGGCGAGAAAAAACGCAATGACATTTTGCAAATGGCGGCGTTGGAGCCGGATCTGTGCATTCTGGATGAAACCGACTCCGGGCTGGACATCGACGCGTTGAAAATCGTCGCCAACGGCGTCAATTCGCTGCGTGACGGCAAACGGGCGTTTATCATCGTGACGCACTATCAGCGTATTCTGGATTACATCAAACCGGACTACGTTCACGTACTTTCTCAGGGGCGCATCGTTAAATCTGGTGATTTCTCTCTGGTGAAACAGTTGGAGGAGCAGGGCTATGGCTGGCTTTCCGACCAACAATAATTCTCGTGCACTGCAAACGCTCTACAGCCTGTTTGAAGCGCACGGCGGCGAACAATCGGCCTATGCCCTGGCACACTGGCAGCAGGCGTTACGACTGGGCTGGCCGACGCGCAAGCATGAAAACTGGAAGTACACGCCGCTGGAAGGGCTGCTCGAACGGCAGTTCGTCGCTCCGATCGTCAGCGACATCACCGCTGCGCAGCGTGATGCGCTGGCGCTGGACATTGATGCCTATCGCCTGGTGTTTGTCGACGGCCGTTACAGCGCGCAGCTGAGTGACGCCGATCTGGGCGACTATCAGTTTGAGGTGGCGAGTTATGCGAGCCCGCAGACGCTGCCGGAGCCGATTCAGCCGGAAATTTTCCTGCATCTGACCGAAAGCCTGGCGCAGGAAACCAGCCTGATTCGCCTGCCGGCCGGTAAAGTCGGCGTACGCCCGCTGTATCTGCTGCACATCAGCAGCGGTCGCGGCGAAGCAGGGGAAATCAATACCGTTCACCATCGCCACCATCTGGACATCGCACGCGGCGCACAGGCCAGCGTTATCGAACATTACGTCAGCCTGAACGAACGAGCCCATTTTACTGGCGCACGCCTGACGGCCAACGTCGGCGACAACGCAGAACTGCAGCACAGTAAACTGGCGTTTGAAAGCCAGCCGAGCTACCACTTCTCGCATAACGATCTGGTGATCGGCCGCGACGCGCGGGTGAAGAGTGACAGCTTCCTGCTTGGCGCCGGGCTGACGCGTCACAACACCAGCGCCCAGCTTAACGGCGAAGGCAGCAACCTGGCGATCAACAGCCTGATCTTGCCGATAGGCAAGGAGGTGTGTGATACGCGCACCTATCTGGAGCACAACAAGGGCTTTTGCGAGAGTCGTCAGTTGCATAAGACGGTGGTCAGCGATCGTGCCAAGGCGGTGTTCAACGGCATGATCAAAGTGGCGAAGCACGCGATCAAAACCGACGGACAGATGACCAACCATAACCTGTTGCTGGGTAACGTGGCGGAAGTGGATACCAAACCACAACTGGAAATCTACGCCGATGACGTCAAATGCAGCCACGGCGCAACGGTCGGTCGTATCGATCAGGAACAGATCTTCTATCTGCAGTCGCGCGGCATCAGTCGGCACGACGCCCAGCAAATGATTATCTTCGCCTTTGCCGCCGAATTGACTGAAGGCATTAAAGACGACGCCATTCGTGAACAGGTGCTGGCGCAGATCACCCGGCGTTTGCCGCGGGAGGCAGCATGAGCTATCCAATAGAACGTGTGCGCAGTGATTTCCCGCTCTTGGCGCGTGAGGTCAACGGCAAGCCGCTGGCTTACCTCGACAGCGCGGCCAGCGCGCAGAAACCGAATGTGGTGATCGAACGTGAAGCCGACTTCTATCGCCATGGCTATGCCGCAGTACACCGCGGCATTCATACGCTCAGCGCTGAAGCGACGCAGCAGATGGAAGCGGTGCGCGCCCAGGTCGCACAGTTTATCAATGCCGCCTTGGCGGAAGAAGTCGTGTTCGTCAAAGGCACCACCGAAGGTATCAACCTGGTGGCCAACAGCTATGGTCGCCATCTGTTGCAGCCGGGCGACAGCATCGTCATTAGCGAGATGGAGCACCATGCCAACATCGTGCCGTGGCAGATGCTGGCGCAGGAGCGGGGGCTGACGCTGCGCATCTGGCCATTGCAGCAGGACGGCACGCTGGATATCCACCAGTTGCCTGCGCTGTTGGACGGTACCACTCGGCTGCTGGCGCTGACGCATGTTTCCAACGTACTGGGCACCGTCAACCCGCTAAGCGATATCATCGCGCAAGCACATGCCGCCGGCGTCAAGGTGCTGGTGGACGGCGCTCAGGCGGTGATGCATCAGCAGCTTGACGTGCAGGCGCTGGACTGCGACTTCTATGTCTTCTCGGGACACAAGCTGTACGGCCCTACCGGCATCGGCGTGTTGTATGCCAAACAGGCGCTGTTGCAACAGATGCCGCCGTGGGAAGGCGGCGGTTCGATGATCCAGCAGGTTAGCCTGACCAGCGGCACCACCTACGCCGAGCCACCGTGGCGTTTTGAAGCTGGTTCACCCAACACCGCTGGCATGATGGGGCTGGGCGCGGCGCTGGATTATGTATCGCAACTGGGGCTGGACCGAATCCATGAATATGAGCAGTCGCTGATGCACTACGCGCTGGAAGCGCTGCAACAGGTGCCACAGCTGCAGATCTACGGCCCGAGTGAGCGCGCCGGGGTAATTGCCTTCAACCTCGGCCGGCACCATGCCTATGATGTGGGCAGCTTCCTCGATCGCTACGGTATCGCCATTCGTACTGGTCACCATTGCGCCATGCCGCTGATGGCATTTTATCAGGTACCGAGCATGTGCCGTGCTTCACTGGCGTTGTACAATACCCGGGAAGACGTGGATCGACTGGTGGCCGGTCTGCAGCGAATTCAGCAGCTGCTGGGCTGATAGCCCGCGGCGGAACTTTTATAGGAAGCCTCATGGCAAATTTGCCGGACAAAGACAAACTGGTGCGCAATTTTTCGCGTTGCCTGGATTGGGAAGACAAGTATCTGTATGTGATCGAACTGGGGGGACGCCTGCCGCCGCTTGACGACGCCGAGCGTCAACCGCAGAACCTGATTTCAGGCTGTCAGAGCCAGGTGTGGATCGTGATGCGGCAGAATCCACAAGGGCAGGTTGAATTCCATGGTGACAGCGATGCCGCCATCGTCAAGGGACTGATGACCGTGGTCTTCATCCTGTATCGTGATTTGACGCCACAGCAAATCGTCGATCTCGACGTGCGGCCTTTCTTTGCTGAACTGGCGCTCAGCCAGCATTTGACCCCTTCGCGTTCGCAAGGTCTGGAAGCGATGATCCGCGCAATCCGCTTGAAAGCGTCTCAGTTGCTGTAACCCCGCTTAATCGACTCATTGATACCTGCCATTTGTCAATGAGTCTTTACAATCAGCGTTGCTGGCCAAATGTCGTGACGAATAAATCGATATATCAATGTGTTAGCGGCTGTTGTCGCGGCGAGGCACCTGTCGGTTGATAACGTTATAACGTCTTGATTTTATGCCCTTTATTGCCTTTGCACCTAGAGTTGCTAGTATTAAACGGGTAATTGTCTGATTTACCTGCCGACAACCGCTAGATAGCCTTGTGGCCGAACCGTACACAAAAGGGAAGAGCATGAAACGTGCGTTGACTTTAATGGGCGTGTTATTCGCCACCGTCCTGGCCGGCACGCAAGCCGCCAGCGCGACCGAATATCCGCTGCCACCGGCTGATAGCCGTCTGATTGGCGAAAACACCATTTACACCGTGCCGAACGATGGGCGTTCGCTGGAGGCAATCGCCGCTGATTATCAAATCGGCCTGTTGGGCATGCTGGAAGCCAATCCGGGCACCGATCCTTACCTGCCGAAACCCGGCTCGGTACTGACTATTCCAACCCAGATGCTGTTGCCGGACACGCCGCGCGAAGGGATTGTGGTGAACCTGGCTGAACTGCGTCTGTACTATTATCCGAAAGGCGAAAATAAAGTGATCGTCTACCCGATCGGTATTGGCCAGACCGGCATGCATACGCCGCTCAAGGTCACCTCTGTCAGCCAGAAAATACCGAACCCGACCTGGACGCCAACCGCCAACATCCGCAAGCGCTATGCCGCGCAGGGCGTGACATTGCCGGGTGTGGTGCCGGCCGGCCCGGAAAACCCGATGGGCCTGTTTGCCATGCGTTTGTCCATGGGGCACGGCGAGTACCTGATTCACGGCACCAACGCCAACTTCGGTATTGGCATGCGCGTCAGTTCCGGCTGTATTCGCCTGCGTCCGAACGATATCGAAGCGCTGTTCAACATGGTGCCTAAGGGGACGCGAGTGCAGATTATCAACGAACCGGTGAAAGTGTCGGTTGAACCGGACGGCAAGCGTTATGTTGAAGTGCATCAACCGCTGTCGAAAGTCGAGAGTGACGATCCGCAGACCATGCCGATTCACCTGTCCAAAGGCCAGCAGAAGTTCGTTAACGATGCGGCCACCGACAAGGCCGAGTTCGACAGCGCCCTCACACGGCGTTCAGGCATGCCGGTGCTGGTCAGCGTAGGGCAGAACCCTTCTGACGTTGCTCTGCCTTCTCTGCGGCTGTTTGGCGGCGACAAGAGCAAGACCACGACCACCGAGGGCGCGCCGATTTCACAGGCGAACTAACCTGACCGGGTGATACCCCAAGCCTGGCCAATGCGCCGGGCTTTTTAATGGCTGCGATTTGGCGCCATTCTGTGGCGTAGTCGCGCTGGCGTAGAGGGGAAAAGGGAGGATTATCTGAGACAAAAAAAACGGCGCACAATGTGCGCCGTTTTTAATTACCGAAGCTAACTTACTTTTTGTAAGCGTGAGCTTGGTTGTCCAGACGCTGGTTAGCACGTGCTGCGTCGTCTTTAGCTGCTTGAACGTCAGAACGGATTGCGTTCACGTCGTTGCTCAGCTGATCAACTTTAGCGTTCAGAGTCTGAACGTCAGAGGACAGTTGATCGATTTTAGCATTGCTAGAGCAGCCTGCCAGCAGAGTGGAACCCAGGATTACTGCGCCCAGTACCAGTTTAGTACGATTCATTATAACACCCTCTAGATTGAGTTAATCTCCATGTAGCGTTACAAGTATTACACAAACTTTTTTCGAAAGAGAATAATTTTTTTGTGTTAGAGCTCTTTATTTTGATCGTTCGCTCAAACTTGCATCTTGTTTTACAGAATAGTTAAAAAAACGAGGCAAAACAGCCGGATTCCATCGGACTGCTCCGATTTGCCATAGGCGAAATAATGGTCTAATGGTGGTTGCGTTTTTGCGAAAATAGTTTACTGGCAATAAAAAAACGCCGCATGGCGACGTTTTTTTGATTAAATTTTTGTCACTTTTTAATTATAGCACGTGCACCGAGGCGGTATTGGTGGTGCCGCTTGGCACTAATGCGCCGGATACCATCACGACCACATCGCCTTTCTGCGCTAAACCGCTTGCCAATGCGGCTTCTTTACCGATGCGGTAGAAGTCGTCGGTAGAGGCAATTTCTTTGACAAGCTGTGGGATAACCCCTTTGCTGAGCACCAGCTGGTGTGCCGTGACTTCATTGGTGGTCAACGCCAGGATATTCGCGTCCGGGAAGTATTTACGCACCGACTTGGCGGATTTGCCGCCGCTGGTGGCAACCACGATCAGCGGTGCATCCAGTTTTTCAGCCGTTTCAACTGCGCCGCGGCATACGGCTTCGGTGATGCGCAGTTTGCGGTTGTCGTTCAGGCCGTCGATACGGCTTGGCATCACGCGGTCAGTGCGCTCGCAGATGGTGGCCATGATGTTCACCGCTTCCAGCGGGTATTTACCCTTGGCGCTTTCACCGGACAGCATCACGGCGTCGGTACCATCCAGAATGGCGTTGGCCACGTCACCGGCTTCCGCACGGGTAGGGCGTGGGTTTTTGATCATCGAATCGAGCATCTGGGTGGCGGTGATGACCACTTTGCGCGCGCGATTGCATTTTTCGATCATCATCTTTTGCGCAAAGATCACTTCTTCCACCGGAATTTCAACGCCCAGATCGCCGCGCGCTACCATGATACCGTCCGACGCTTCAAGGATTTCGTCGAAGTTGTTCAGACCTTCCTGGTTTTCGATTTTGGAGATGATTTGAATCTGCTCGCCACCGTGGGCTTTCAGATGCTCACGAATCTCCAGCACGTCTGAACGCTTGCGAATAAAGGAGGCAGCAACGAAATCGACGCGCTGTTCGCAACCGAAGATCAGGTCGCGCTTGTCTTTTTCAGCCAGTGCTGGCAGCTGGATGGAAACGCCTGGCAGGTTAACGCCCTTGTTTTCACCCAGATCGCCGTTGTTCAGCACCTTGCAAACCACTTCGTTTTCGCTGACGTTGGTGACTTCCATGCCGATCAGGCCGTCATCGACCAGAACGGTATTGCCGATTTTAAGATCGGCGGCAAAGCCGGCGTAAGTCACGGCGACGCGTTCATTGTTGCCAATCACGCTTTGGTCGGTGGTAAAGGTGAACGTCTGGCCGGCAACCAGCGCGGCGTCTTTGCCGCCTTCCAGCTTCATGGTACGGATTTCCGGGCCTTTGGTATCAAGCAGAATGCCGGCGGTTTTACCGGTTTTAGCCATCACCGCACGCATGTTCTGGATGCGATTGCCGTGCTCTTGGTAATCGCCGTGGGAGAAGTTGAGGCGCATTACGTTCATGCCTGCGTTCAGCAGGTCGGTCAGCATTTCTTCCGATTCGGTTTTGGGACCGATGGTACAAACGATTTTGGTCTTTTTCATGACGGTTTTTTCTACAAGTTGTGATGGATAAGAAAGCGAATAAAACCGGCGTTTAAGTCGCCGGTAAGGGATCTGGCGCGTACCTGACGTTGGAAAACATAGTTAAGAATAGGTGACCACAGTAGAAATGGGGCGGAAAAATTCAGCCCGCACCGGCGAACGGTAATGATGCGAAAAGTGATGGGAATTGACGTTGTTGTTATTGCGTTTTCGCAGATCAAGGGCTGAAACCATTCAACTGAAAGACGTTGCGCATTATAAAGCCATCGCCGTCGGAAACAAAATAAAAAACCGATGCGTGGCGCAGGTTTAGTCAAAACAGCAGCAAATGTGGCGCAAATGCAAATCTAGAGCGGCAGTTTGTTGCGCAAATCCATGCGCTGTGAATAAAACGCTATTTTGACTGTGGAGCGAGGGCGATTTCCAGCAGGGTTCCGGCGGTCAGGCAAAAACAGCCACTGGCCACCTCGGCAGGGATGGTGATGGATTCGCCGGCGATCGCCACAAAAATGTCGCTACCGACGGTAAATTCAAACTCGCCGGACAGCACTTGAGTTTGCAGCCCATGGGGGTGTTTTTGCAATTGGCCGAACGCGCCTGCGTCATAGCGTACTTCGGCGGCGGCCGCGCCATCGCTCATTTTGCCTTCTCGGCGGGCAAGGCCATTATCCAGCGAGTGAAACGGCGTTGCCGCGATAAACTTCAACATATGGCGATCCTTATAACCCGTTGGCGCTTATCATAGCCGATCGAACGGCTCGCTTCCAAAGCAAATGGGCGGCGATGGTAAAGCGTAGGGCGTGTGGTTTCAGCAAAACTAGATGGTGTAGCGCAAGGTGTGGAATGCAGCGTTATTATGGTGCGTCCGAGTGGACTCGAACCACCGACCCCCACCATGTCAAGGTGGTGCTCTAACCAACTGAGCTACGGACGCACTGAG
>NZ_JBGMUT010000001.1:831063-882735 GCF_041448735.1 Serratia odorifera
CAGAATTTGGTGCGTCCGAGTGGACTCGAACCACCGACCCCCACCATGTCAAGGTGGTGCTCTAACCAACTGAGCTACGGACGCACTGAACTGCTACAGGAATTTGGTGCGTCCGAGTGGACTCGAACCACCGACCCCCACCATGTCAAGGTGGTGCTCTAACCAACTGAGCTACGGACGCATCTTTTCCTGTCTGTCATGGCTGACAGCGGGGACGAATATTAACGAGCTACCTGCAAGCTGGCAAGGGGAAAAACGCAAATTTATCCGCTATTTCACGTGATTGCTGAGCTTATGTGCAGTAAGGCGGTTTTTTCCGCAGAATGGATGAGTAAGCCACCGGCCTGAAGCTTCAGGCCGGTGTTGACGGTTAACGGCTGGACCGCTGCATGATCAGCGCCGCCGGCTGGCGTTGTAGCCAACGCATGCGCCAGACCAGCATCACTGCGGCAAACGTCAGTCCGATAATGAAACCGATCCAGAAGCCGCTTGGCCCCATGGCCGGCACGATGGCGTCGGTCAACGCCAGCAGATAGCCGCTCGGTAAACCCAACACCCAATAGGCAATGAAAGTGATAAAGAAAATCGAACGGGTATCTTTATAGCCGCGCAGAATGCCGCTACCGATCACCTGAATCGAGTCGGAGATCTGGTAAATGGCTGCCAACAGCATCAGGTGCGACGCCATCGCCACCACGGCGGGGTTGTCGTTATACAGCAGAGCGATCGGCTCGCGCAGCGCTGCGGTGAACAGCGCGGTGCAACAGGCCATGGCAATGCCGACGCCGATGGCCGCATAGGCCGCCACGCGGGCGCCATCTACGCTGCCTTCTCCCAGGCGGTGACCAACGCGAATGGTGGCGCCTACCCCCAGCGACAGCGGCATCACGAACATCAGCGCGCTGAAGTTGAGGGCAATCTGGTGACCGGCAACCGCGACGATGCCGAGCGGTGATACCAATAGCGCTACCACGGCAAACAGCGTCACTTCAAAGAACAGCGCCAGCGCCACAGGCATACCGATGCCGATCAGGCGTTTCAACGCCGGCCAGTCCGGCGGAGAATAATTTTCCGCCAGTTTGATGTCGCGTTGCGACGGCGCGCGGGTCGCATACCAGCGCATCAGCAGGAACATGATCCAGTACACGCTGCCGGTAGCGACACCGCAGCCTACGCCGCCCAATTCCGGCATACCGAACTTGCCGTAGATGAAAATATAGTTAATCGGAATATTCACCAGCAAACCGATAAAACCAATTACCATACCCGGTTTGGTTTTTGACAGACCTTCGCACTGGTTACGCAGCACCTGGAAGAACAGATAACCCGGCGCGCCCCACATGATGGCATGCAGATAACCGACGGCCTTATCGGCCAGTTGCGGATCGATATTGTGCATCATGTCGATCAGATGCTTGCTGTGGTACAGCACCGCGATGATCAGCAGCGAAACGCCGGAGGCCAGCCAGAAGCCTTGCCGTACCTGATGTGCGATGCGGTCGCGGCGGCCAGCACCGTTCAATTGGGCGATGACCGGCGTTAATGCCAGCAGCAGGCCATGACCGAACAGGATCGCCGGTAGCCAGATCGAGGTGCCAACCGCGACTGCGGCCATATCCGTGGCGCTGTAGGCACCGGCCATAATGGTATCTACCACGCCCATTGCCGTCTGGGATATTTGCGCGATAATTACCGGAATAGCGAGGGCCAATAAACTACGCGCTTCAATAAAGTACTTCTGCACGCATACACCTTTTTGATTATTTAACGATGAAGGAGGGTTGCCGCGAAAGGACAACAATTAAAAATAGCGGAATTTGGTCAAAATGATTGTACCTGCTGATGCCGCTTTAGCAAATGCCATGATCAAATAGTTATTAAATGCGCAGCAATAGATTTTTTGCCGCTGCGGATTTGGTTTTCTGCCACATCTGGGGCAAACTGCCCGAAGCGTTTTACATCTGTACTCAAGCTGCGTTGTGCTGTGCCAGTTCGGCTCTGCCGCGCATCGAGAGGATATACTGAAGAGGCATCTATGTTTACCGGTATTGTACAAGGCACCGCGCCGCTCGTCGCAATAGAAGAAAAGCCCAATTTCCGCACCCATGTGATTGAAATGCCGCAAGCGTTGCTGCCGGGGCTGGAACTGGGGGCGTCGGTGGCGCATAACGGTTGCTGCCTGACGGTGACCGCCGTGGAGGGCAATCGCGTCAGTTTTGATCTGATCAAGGAAACCCTGCGCCTCACCAACCTGGGTGATCTGGCGCTGGGTGATGTGGTCAACATCGAACGGGCAGCGAAGTTCAACGATGAAATCGGTGGGCATCTGATGTCCGGCCATATTATTTGCACCGCTGAGATTGCCAAGATCTATACCTCGGAAAATAACCGCCAGGTGTGGTTGCGTATGCCCGATGCCGAATTAATGAAATATGTACTGCATAAAGGTTTCATTGGCATCGACGGGATTAGTCTGACCATTGGCGAAGTGGTAAATAACCGTTTCTGTGTACATCTGATCCCCGAAACCCTCGATCGCACCACGCTTGGCAAGAAACGCCTGGGCGACAAGGTGAATATCGAAATCGATCCGCAAACGCAGGCGGTGGTCGATACCGTCGAGCGTGTGCTGGCCAGTCGCGAGGCCGCAATGGCGGTGGCGACCGAGCTGGCGCCGAAGCCTTGATCGGGCTGGCGTAACAATAAATACCCAAAACCAGAGGAGCAAAAACGTGAAGTTTTATCGGAAAACGTTGATGTTGGCGGCGCTGATGGCGCTGGCTGCCTGTAGCAGCACGTCAGAAAATAGCGCGGCTTCGCCGTCGGAGAATACGGCAGATGATACCTGTGGCGCTGCGCAGTACCAGAACTACGTGGGTAAACCGCTCTCTTCGCTGGATGGGGTGCAGATCGACGCGCGCCAGGTGCGTACCATACCTTACAATGCTGCCGTCACCATGGATTTCAATCTGAGTCGGCTTAATTTCCTGGCGGATCAGGATGACAAGATTATTCGGGTTTATTGCGGCTGATACCGCCATGATAATCTGCGGTTAATTGGCGATGCCGGTCAGCGATGTCTGACCGGCATTTTTATGCGCGGAGGATTGGCGGCAGGGTTAACGCGGTACGCGTATTCCGCCTTCAACGCCTTGCGGGCTGAAAACAACCTGCCAAAGCTGGATATCCCGCGCGCGGAACGCCCCGGCGCAGGCGTTGAGATAATAGCTGAACATGCGTTCGAAGCGCTCGGAATAACGTTCGGCCAACTGTGGCCAGGCCTGTTTAAAGCGCTCATGCCATGCCATCAGGGTACGATCGTAATCGGCGCCAAAATTGTGCCAGTCTTCCATCACGAAATGACCTTCGCTGGCCTGCGCAATATGTTTGACTGACGGCAGGCAACCGTTCGGGAAGATATATTTGTTGATCCAGGGGTCAACATTCATATCCGTACGATTCGACCCGATGGTATGCAGCAGGAATAGCCCGTTCGGTTTTAAATTGCGCTCGACCACCTCGAAATAGGTGCGGTAATTTTTAGGCCCGACGTGTTCAAACATACCAACCGAGGCGATGCGATCAAATTGCTGATCGAGATCCCGATAGTCTTGCAGCAGGATCTGCACGTCCAGCCCTTCACAGCGCGCCTGAGCCAGTTTTTGCTGTTCGGCGGAAATGGTCACACCCACTACCGAGACGCCGTAGTGCTTGGCGGCAAAGGCGGACAGACCGCCCCAGCCGCAGCCGATATCCAGCAGGCGCATGCCCGGCTGCAATTGCAGCTTTTCGCAGATAATACGCAATTTGCCTTCCTGCGCCTGTTCGAGCGTCGCCGCGTCTTTCCAGTAGCCGCAGGAATATTGCATATAGGGATCGAGCATCAGGGTAAATAAATCATTACCCAGATCGTAATGTTCCTTGCCGACAATCCAGGCACGTTTTTTGGATTGCAGATTGGTCAGCCGTGCAGCGGCAATGCGCAGCGTGTCTTTAAAATGGTGGGGGAGTTTCTTTTCCAGACCGGCGGCAACCACGCGGTGAAAGAAACAGTCCAGCCGTTCGCATTCCCACCAGCCGTCCATATAACTTTCACCCAGCCCCAGTGAACCTTCCTGCAGGACGCGCTTAAAAAACTCGGGGTTTTTAACCTGAATATCGAAAGGACGGGAGCCGTTTATTTCAATCCCCGCCATGCTGAGCATTTCATGGGCAATACGATACCATTGGTTATCCTGGATGCTCAGATCTTCTATACACGATGAACTCATAGCTTCTCCATCACCTTTCTTCTGACTTATGGCCCGTTGGGAAAAAGCTTAGCCAATTTCTGCGGGCATATACGTATCCCTACGACAAATTTCACCGCAAGGTTTGATATCCGACATGAACAGAGGAAAATTCCAAGAGAACCCTGATACCAAACGGCGTGGGGCAACTCATCAAAAAATAAACTGTGACGCCATACGCGTACACAACAAGTACGTGTAATAAAACGCTTTTAGCTATGGTATTTTTAAAGGTTATTTTTTGAGTATAGGCTTGCCGAGGCGCTTACTCAACTGTAAATCGCACTCGGCAAAAATATTCTTTAAGTGACTATTGCCAAAGGCAATTATGACGCGGAGTTAGCATGTTCACGCGGCGTTGACTGCGGTTGCTCGACCGTTTTGCCACGCTGTATCAGGTAGCCTATCGCAGCCAAGACCACGGTAGACACCATCACCGTTACCGTCGCCAATAGCGGTTGTGCGATAAATGCCGACACCAGCATACTGGCAACAAAGCATAAACCCAGTTGCAAGGTGTTTTGCAGTGCTGCCGCTTTACCGGTGCTTTCCGGGAACGGCGTCAACGCATTGGCCACCACGATCGGGTAGACAGCGCCGTTGACCAATGCCATCAGGCAGAACGGAATCAGCAGGGTGGTCAAGGTCGGCGTGGTCAGGGTGGCGACCAGATACAACGCCACCATACTGATGCCATACGCTATCAGCAGCCATGGCAGCAAGGTGTTGCCGTTAATGCGGTTTAGCGCGGTGCGGCAACCGAAGCCGCCGAGCAGGAAGGCCAGGGTCTGCGGCACGTAGCTCAGACCGATGTCATTAGGGCTGTAGCCCATGTTGCCAAGAATAAATGGCGAGCCGGTCAGCCAGGCAAAGAAGCCGGCTGAACAGGCGGCGAACACCATGACGTTACCGCCAAACACCGGCGACTTCAGCAGTTGCAGGAAGCCGATATCGTTGTTGTTGGCGGCGGCCGGCGCAAGGCGCGAACTGTCTTTGAGCAGCAGCGTTGGCACCAGCAGCAGGGCGCTGATCGCCAGCAGCACGGCAAAAATGGCGCGCCAGCCCATGTGATTCAGCAGCCAGGCTCCGAGCAACGGCGCCAGCGCTGGCGACAGCGCCACCAGCGGCATGATGGTAGCGAACACGCGATGGGCGGCGCCCTCGCGATAGCGATCGATAACGATCGCCTGCCAGGTGACCGCAGCGGAACAGACGCCGATCGCCTGAATAAAGCGCAATGACCACAGTTGCATCGCGTTATCGGCCCACAGCATGCCCAGACAGCCGATGCCAAATAGCGCCAGTCCCATCAGCAATACCGGCTTGCGGCCGAGACGATCGGAGAGTGGCCCCCAGAGTAATTGAGCAAAGGCAAAACCGGCCAGGAAGATACTGAGGCTGGCGCTGATGGCGCCGGCAGAAATCTGCAATTCTTGCTGCATGGCGCCAAAGGCGGGCAGGTACATATCGGTGGCCAGGTAGCCGAGCATGCTCAGCCCGGCGAGGTAAAACATAAATCCAAAGTTTCGCATGGTATTTCTCGTTGATGCTGTTGTGCAGGTTTTTTTTAGCGTCGCAAGTGTATCTGGCTGGATCTCTGCTTGTGAAACGGTAATATTTGCAAGCTGTTGTTAAAAAAATTGAAGGCAAAGCGATGTGGTCTGAATATTCCCTTGATGTGGTCGACGCCGTGGCGCGTACCGGCAGTTTCAGCGCGGCAGCGCAGGAACTGCATCGCGTGCCGTCAGCGGTGAGTTATACCGTACGTCAGTTGGAGCAGTGGCTGGCGGTGCCGCTGTTTGAACGGCGCCATCGCGACGTGGAGCTGACGCCTGCCGGCGCATTGTTTGTTCAGGAATCGCGCGCTGTCATCAAAAAAATGCTCGACACCCGTCGTCAGTGTCAGCAGGTGGCCAACGGCTGGCGCGGCCAGTTGAAGATCGCCGTCGATATCATCGTCAAACCACAGCGTAGCCGGCAACTGGTGCTGGATTTCTACCGTCATTTCCCGGACGTCGAGTTGCGGGTACAGCCGGAAGTGTTCAACGGCGTGTGGGATGCGCTGGTGGACGGGCGTGCCGATATGGCAATTGGCGCAACGCGCGCGGTGCCGACCGGTGGCGGCTTTGCCTTTCGCGACATGGGTTTTATGAACTGGCTGTGCGTGGTCAGCGCCAGCCATCCGCTGGCGGTTTTGCCCGGCCCGCTGGATGACGATCGGCTGCGGCCATTTCCCTCCCTGGTGCTGGAGGACACCTCACGCACCTTGCCCAAGCGCGTCACCTGGTCTTTGGATAACCAACGGCGGTTGCTGGTACCGGACTGGGTATCGGCGGTGGACTGTTTGCGTGATGGCTTGTGCGTCGGCATGGTGCCGGCACATCGCGTATTGCCGTTGATTGAGCAGGGGGAACTGGTGGCGTTGCAACTGCCTGAACCGTTCCCGCCCAGCGCCTGTTGCCTGACCTGGCAGCAGAACGCGCAGTCGCCGGCGATGGCGTGGTTGCTGGATTATCTCGGCGACAGTGAAACGCTGAATCAGGAATGGTTGAGCGAGGTGATATTGCCGGAGTAGCGCAATCGCGCCCCCCGGCCGGTGCTTTAGCGGCGGTAATCGACGAACGGGCCGTCGGCGACCGAGCGGCGTTCGATCAATTTGGGGTGGACTTCAATGACCTGCGATTCTTCGCGTTTGCTGATGATGCGATCCAGCAGCATGGTAAATGCCATTTCACCAAGACGCTCTTTTGGCTGATGGATAGTGGTCAGCGCCGGGGTGAAGTAACGCGCGTTGCGTACATTGTCATAACCGATCACTGAAATATCCTGCGGCACGCGCAACCCGAGCTCGTCGGCAGCGCAGATTGCGCCCATGGCCATAATGTCGCCGCCGCAGAACACGGCGGTCGGGCGCTGTTTTTGCGACAGGATCTGGTGCATGGCCTTATAACCGGACTCCGGCTCGAAGTCGCCCTGGACAATCCACTGGTCACGGATGTCGATATTGGCTTCCTGCAATGCCTTGAGGAAACCCTGATGACGGCCGCCGCCGGTGTTGCGCGACAGTTGCCCGGGAATGGCGCCGATGTCGCGGTGGCCACGTTCAATCAGATAACGGCCTGCCAGATAGCCACCTTCGAAGGCGTTGTCGATGATGGTGTCGGTGAAGTCACCGCGCGCGGCGCCCCAGTCCATCACCACCATCGGGATGTTGCGATAATCTTCCAGCATGCCGAGCAGTTGGTCAGGATATTCGGAGCACATCACCAGCAGGCCGTCGACGCGTTTTTGCGCCAGCATCGCCAGATAGGCGCGCTGTTTGTCCAGATTGTTATGCGAGTTGCACAGAATCAGCGTGTAGCCCTTGCTGTAACAGCTGTTTTCCACCGCTTCAATCACTTCAGCGAAATAGGGCGCTTCGCTGGAGGTTGCCAGCAGGCCAATGGATTTGGTGTGATTGACCTTCAAACTGCGAGCAACGGCGCTTGGGGAATAATGCAGCTCTTTAATGGCAGCCCAAACGGCCGCCTTGGTCTCTTCGGCGACGAAACGGGTCTTATTGATGACGTGCGAAACGGTGGTGGTGGAAACGCCCGCGCGTTTGGCCACATCTTTAATCGTTGCCATGTAAAGAATGACTCCTAAACCCACATGTATTTAGCATGTAAGCATGTTGTTAATCGTTTGCCTACGCAGATCCTTCTCCAGAGTCACGAAAACTTGGTTTTTAGTGTGGAAGTCGTCAGCCACTTGACCTGGAGGGACTCAATTGCCGGTGCGCAGCAGTGAACTGCGAATTTTGTCGCATATTGAGCAAAAGTGGAAGTGCTAATCAACATTATAAGCGTGGAATGATAACAAGATTTTATTGGGGAACTGTGGGAAAATGATTTGACGCACCAATACTGTGGATTTTATGCTTGGCGCAGATTATCTGATAAGGAGTTTTTGATGGATACCGATTTAAAAATGTCTTTGTTCACCACCCTGGGTGCATTGGCGATGATTATTGCCTTCAGCTTCACTGCCGCATTGAACTGAATCCTGACTTAATCAATAAAGGCGCAGCTCAATATGAACTGCGCCTTTTTATTTATTGCCGCGTATTGGCCAATTACGCCAGGTTTTCCGCTACGAACGCCCAGTTCACCAGCGCCCAGAAGTTTTCCAGATAGTTCGGCCGCGCATTGCGGTAGTCGATATAATAAGCGTGCTCCCACACGTCTACCGTCAGCAGCGGCTTGTCCTCGCCGGTCAGCGGGGTGGCTGCATTCGAGGTATTAACGATAGCCAGCGAACCGTCGCTTTTCTTTACCAGCCAGGTCCAGCCAGCGCCAAAATTGCCTACCGCTGATTGTGTGAACGCCTGCTTGAACTTATCGAAGCTACCGAAGGCCCGATTGATTGCTTCTGCCAGTTTACCGCTTGGCTCACCGCCGCCCTGTGGCGACAGGCAATGCCAGTAAAAGGTGTGGTTCCACACCTGCGCGGCGTTGTTGAAGATGCCGCCGCTGGCGGTTTTAACGATCTCTTCCAATGATTTTTCTTGAAACTCGCTGCCGTCGATCAGCGCATTCAGGTTAACCACATAAGCGTTGTGATGTTTACCATAGTGGTATTCCAGCGTTTCTGCC
Organism: Serratia odorifera; assembly: GCF_041448735.1. NCBI lineage: Bacteria > Pseudomonadati > Pseudomonadota > Gammaproteobacteria > Enterobacterales > Yersiniaceae > Serratia > Serratia odorifera. Next base: position 839,987 of record NZ_JBGMUT010000001.1, read on the forward strand.
GAGATATGCGGTTCAAGCGCATCTTTGGCATACGGTAGAGCAGGTAGTGTAAACGACATTGCTTTCTCCTTCTTTTATATGGCGCCAATCTGGCGTTCCCATCCGGGGACTTTGGCGAACGAATCGCCAGTAACCACTCTTTTTTAGAGGTTATTAATGGTAGCAATTTCCCGACAGGAAAAGGAGTTAAAGCGTGCTAAATCGGGGCAAAAGAGTTATGGCAAGAGAGAAGGGAACGGCACGATGGCGGCCGGGCGAGGCCGCCATCGTCTTGTTGCGTCAGCGAATGGTTTTTGGCGTCATCACGCGGCGGGCACCGACGTAATGATTTTGCCAGTAATCATTATCAAGCTGGCTGATGCGGATTTCCTCCCCGGTGCGCGGCGACTGGATAAATTTGCCGTTGCCCAGATAAACCCCCACATGGTCAGCCGCGCCGCGGTTATTTATGCGAAAGAACACCAGGTCTCCGCTTTCGAGTTCGTTCTTCTTGATCGGCGCCGCATCCCGCAGGTGGAACATTTCATTGGCGGTGCGCGGCATCTTGATTTTCATCACGTCCTTATAGGCGTAATAAATCAGTCCACTACAATCAAAGCCGGTGCGTGGTGAAGTACCGCCCCAGCGGTAGGGTTTGCCCATCTGGTTCATCAGTTTGGCCATCGCGGTCTGTTTGGCGTGCTGATAACGTTTTTTATGCGCAGCGCTGAGTTTTAGCGGTTTTTCATCATGCAGCAGATTTTCGTTACGCAGCCGCTTGGTGGTGGCCAAACCCGCAGTGCGGTGGCGACCATAACCTTTTTTATAGCCTTTCTTCGGCGGCGTAACGCGAATTTTGGCAACCTGTGTGGTTTTACGCGACGATTTAATTCGACTGGTCTTCTTTGCCGTTTTTATGGTCGATGTTTTGCGGGTTTTTAACGCGGTCGTCTTTTGCGGTGTAGTGACTTTGGCTTTCTTGGCCGCCTTGAGCGCTTTCTTTTTCTTGCGATCGTCCAGGCGTGCTTCATTAACATGGGTTTTACGCTGCTCAGCGGCAACGCGAGCCTGTGGCGCGGCATGCGCCAGATTGAGAAACAGCTGTGTAAACAACAGCACAAAGAGCGTAATAATTAAACGCATGTTGACGTTACCAACCTTGGCCCCGAAACAAACTACGAAAGAATGACAGTATTCCCCAAATACGCCATATAAAACAGCGGAGAACCTATAAATAATAATCCATATTGTGAGAAAACGTTAATGGCATTTTTAATCAACGCAAAAAACGCTGCCGAATGGATGAAAAATGGTCTGCGACGCGACTGGCTGGGGATTAAAGCTGCAGCACTCGGCAAAATATATTAGTGAAATGGTCAGATTAAAAATGTTATTCTGAGTGTATGTTTGATCGAAATGGCGTTGCCGACGCTGCGCGGTCGGTGCTGGCAGAATGTCCTTGCAAAAGATGGCGTTTTTTTGCCAGCCGCCCAGCCGCTACAATAGCGGATGTGATGCATGTTGTAGCCCTGAGATGGCTTGAGGAAGCAATAAAATGACGACGATTGAAAAAGTTCAGCAACAAATCGCTGAGAACCCGATTCTGCTGTACATGAAGGGTTCACCAAAATTGCCAAGCTGCGGCTTCTCCGCTCAGGCCGTTCAGGCGTTGTCTGCCTGTGGCGAGCGTTTTGCCTACGTTGATATTCTGCAAAACCCCGACATCCGTGCCGAACTGCCGAAATACGCCAACTGGCCAACCTTCCCACAGCTGTGGGTGGACGGCGAACTGGTTGGCGGTTGCGATATCATCATCGAAATGTATCAGCGTGGTGAGTTGCAGCAGTTGATCAAGGAAACGGCAGAAAAATACAAAGAGCAGGAAGACCAGCAGCCATAACGGCGGTTTCCTGTAATGACAACGGGCGGCGTATATCACATACGCCGCCCGTTTTTTTATCGCTCAGTCAACGTTGCCGACGGCCAGCGGCCAGCCGCCGAGGCGTTTCCAGCGATTGACCAGCTCGCAGAACAGCAGGGCGGTTTGTTCGGTATCGTACAGTGCGGAGTGTGCCTGGCTGCTGTCAAACGCCATGCCGGCGGCGATACAGGCTTTGGCCAGCACGGTTTGCCCGAGCACCAGCCCGCTTAGCGCAGCGGTATCAAAGGTGGCAAACGGATGGAACGGATTGCGTTTCAATCCGGCGCGTTCTGCGGCGGCCATCAGGAAACTGTGATCGAAGTTGGCGTTGTGCGCCACGATAATCGCCCGGTTGCAGCCTTGATCTTTAATGCCCTTGCGCACAGCCTTGAAAATGGCGTGCAGCGCATCGTATTCGCTGACCGCACCGCGCAGCGGGTTATGCGGATCGATACCGTTGAAGGCCAGCGCTTCAGGTTGCAGGTTGGCGCCTTCGAACGGTTCAACGTGGAAATGCAGCGTTTCGTCCTGCTGCAGCCAGCCGTCCTGGTCCATTTTCAGCGTGACGGCGGCTATTTCCAGCAGCGCGTCGGTGCGGGCGTTGAAGCCGGCGGTTTCGATATCTATTACTACGGGATAAAACCCACGAAAACGACCACACAGGGCGTTAAGATCACTTTTTTCGGCCATCAGTTTCTTATCTTCATCGAATGCAGCGCGCATTATGACAAATTTTGTGCCGCCTTGCAGGCGGTTATCATTCCTGGATAAAAAAGGGCGCGGTAAGCGCCCTGAAACTCAGTTGCCGAGGCCGTGACCGGCGTGCTTGTTTTCGATCAGCTCGATTTTATAACCGTCTGGATCTTCAACGAAGGCGATGACCGTGGTGCCGCCTTTAACCGGGCCAGCTTCGCGGGTCACGTTGCCGCCGGCGTGGCGAATGTTGTCACAGGTGGCGGCAACGTCATCAACGCCCAGCGCCAGGTGGCCGAACGCGCTACCCATTTCGTAGCTGTCGACGCCCCAGTTATAGGTCAGTTCAATCACGGCGCCTTCGCTTTCATCGGTATAGCCGACAAACGCCAGCGAGTATTTGTATTCGGTATTTTCGCTGGTACGCAGCAAGCGCATGCCTAATACCTTGGTGTAGAAGTCGATGGAGCGTTGCAGATCGCCGACACGCAGCATGGTATGGAGTAAGCGCATAATTTCCTCTGATTGCAGGTTTTGCCGTGCTTGGCGGCAGATAGTGTGAAGCAAAAAACAGTATAGCGTTGTCGTATAAGGGAATTCAATGAGGGGGCCGGTATAACGACGTGGCGCATTGATTGGCGCGCGGTCGGCAGATTCACCGACCACGCGCGTGGTCACTTACAGCGTTGGGTAATCGGTATAACCTTGCGCACCGCCGCCGTAGAAGGTTTCCGGCTGCGGTTCATTCAGCGGCGCGTTCTGTTGCAGACGTTCCGCCAGATCCGGGTTGGCGATGTAGGCGCGGCCAAACGCCACCGCGTCGATAAAGCCTTTTTCGATCAGGGTTTCGGCTTTTTCGGCGCTGTAGGCACCGGCACCGACGATCACCCCTTTGAAGCGGGCGCGCACCGCATCGCGGAAGGCATCGGAATACGGTTTGCCGCCGGCCCAATCCGGTTCGGAAATATGCAGGAAGGCAATATTGCGCTTGTTCAGCTCTTCTACCAGGTACAATGCCGCTTCTTCCTGATCTTCGCCATTATCCAGCCCGTTGAACGGACCGAGCGGTGAAATGCGGATGCCGACGTGCTCGGCGCCCCATTCATTGATGCTGGCGTCAACCACTTCCAGCGTCAGGCGGGTACGGTTTTCGATGCTGCCGCCGTATTGGTCGGTACGCTGATTGGAGGCCGGCGCCATAAATTGATGCAGCAGATAGCCATGCGCCGCGTGCAGTTCAATGTAGTCGAAGCCGGCTTCGCGCGCATTGGCGGTGGCCTGGCGGAAGTCGTTGACGATGCCGGGGATCTCGGCGGTTTCCAGCGCGCGCGGCGTTGAAGTCGGCACGCGTACCCAGGCGCCGGTTTCGTCACGCACGGTAGTCCGGGTGTCGGCATTGATCGCCGAAGGCGCAACCGGCGCCTGTTGGCCAGGTTGCAGACTGTCGTGGGAAATGCGACCTACGTGCCACAACTGTACGGCGATATGGCCGTTTTTATCATGCACCGCCTGGGTAATTTTTTTCCACGCAGCGATCTGCTCCGGGGTGTGCAGCCCCGGCGCGCCGGCATAACCTTTCGCCTGGAAAGAAATTTGGGTCGCTTCGGTGATCACCAGACCAGCGCCGGCGCGTTGCGCATAGTACTCGGCCATCAGTGGGGTAGGAATATCACCCGGTTCAATGCTACGCAGACGAGTCAGCGGAGCCATAAATACGCGGTTTGGCAGCGTATTCGCGCCAACCTGGATCGGGGTGAATAATTTTTCAATCTTCATAATGCATCCTATTTAATAGACCGGTCGACTAGTTATTGGCTAATAAAAACGCAGGTTAAAAAACATTTACTGTTACGGGATGGTGATTAAGGCTGCGGCGGGCGCAGCAATAACTCGATGCTTTCCAGTGCGCTGGTCAACGGCGCGACCGAACGGCGGATCTTGGCGCGTAACGACGCCCCAAGCCACAGCGCGTACAGGGTTTCGGCGGTGGTGGCCGGGCTCATGGCTACCGCCAGCGAACCTTCGGCGATGCCGCGCTCAATGGCGTTCTGCAAGCGGCCAATGACCTGTGCGCTGCCGATTTCCAACGCGTGACGCATCGGTTCCGACAGATCGCTGACCTCGGCGGACAGTTTCACCGCCAGGCAGGAGTTATGGCACTCGCTGCGGCAATGGTAGCTAATTGCCTGTGCGTAATAGCTCAACAGCTGGTGGCGCGCATCGCTGTTGTTATCGGCAAACAGCGCCTGCATTTCCACATCGTAATGTTCAAAATAGCGTTGCAGCATCGCTTCGCCGAAGGCTTCCTTCGAGCGAAAATAGTGATAAAACGAGCCTTTTGGCACGCCGGCAGTGGTCAGCAGTTCGCTCAGTCCCATGCCGGTAAAGCCCAGGCGCAGGCTCAGGCACTCACCGGTCGCCAATAGGTGTTCTCGTGTATCAGTGTTGCAATGCGTATGTTTTGTCATAATGGGGCTGAGGATAATAGACCGATTGGTCTAGGTCAAGTAGGCGATAAAAAAACCGCTGCGTAAGCGCCGGTCAGGATCGGCGCTATTGTGCCTCATCGTCGTGCCGACGTTAAGCGTTGCCGCTGCGACAGCGCTGCAAAATATCCAGCTGCGGCTGATATTGGTCAGTCTGGATGTTCAGCATACCAAGCAGGGTATGGAACAGGTTGTCCTGCGAAACCTGATCCTGCTGCGCCAGCGTTTGCAGACATTGGCGATTGATGGCGAAGTTGCGCTGATAATCATCCGACATCCACAGCAGCATCGGGATGTGGGTCTGTTGGCTTGGCGCAAACATGTAAGGCGTGCCGTGCAGATACATGCCGTTTTCCCCCAGCGATTCGCCGTGATCGGACAGATAGATCATCGCCGTGTTAAAGCGGCTGCCGTATTGTTGCAACAGCTTGATGGTGTTATCCAGCATGGCATCGGTATACAGCAGCGAATTGTCATAGGTATTGACCAACTGCTGATGGCTGCAATCCTGAATCTGATTGCTGTCACAGGTTGGCGTGAAGCGGCGGAATTCGGCGGTACTGCGGCGATAATAGGCCGGACCATGGCTGCCCATCTGGTGCAGCACGATCACGCCATCGCCTTTCAGGCTATTGAGGTAATCGTTCAACTTGTACAGCAGCACGTTGTCCATGCATACCTCGCCATCGCAATCCTGCGGCAGTTTCAACTGGGTCATGTCGATATGCGGCACGCGGTCGCATGCGCCTTTGCAGCCGCCGTCGTTTTCGCGCCACAGCACATTGACGCCGGCGTGTGCCAGCACATCCAGCATGCCTTCCTGGTGACTGGCCAGCGTGGCGTCGTAATCGCTGCGTGGCATATTGGAAAACATGCACGGCACCGAGATGGCGGTTTCAGTACCGCAAGAGCTGGCGTGTTGGAAGTAAATCACCTTGTCTTGTTTGAGCCGCGGGTTGGTTTCGCGCGCGTATCCTCCCAGCGAGAAATTTTCTGCACGCGCCGTTTCGCCAACCACCAGAACCACCAGCGTTTTCTTTTGCTCGGCGGCGATGAGCGGGCCTTTATGCGCGTCTTTGCCGATGCTGACCAGCGGCAGGTTGCTGGTGAAGTAGCGCTGTTCGGTAAATTTGAGGGTACCGGCAATAAAATCGGACGGCGTAAGCATTTTAACCACGCTTTTATTGTTGCGCAGCAGCGAGGCGTAGTCTTTATAGAACAACGCGGCGATCAGCAGAATAACCACCGCCGACAACATAACGTTGGCAGCGCGCAGGCCCAGCATGTACCACCATGGGTGGGTTTGGCGAATAGTGACAAAACAGACCACTACCGCCGGTAAAACCCCCAGCAGCATCAGCCATAGCCCCATGCGCGGGGTCAGTAGGGCGGTGGCCTCCTGCGGGTTGGTTTCAAAGGCGTTTTGCATCATGTTGCCGTCGATCACCACGCCGTAGCTGAACATGAAATAGTTGGCCGTTGCGCTGCCGAGCAATAACAGGATTATCAGCGGTTTGCGCAAATAAGGTACGGTCAGTACGCTGAAAATCATATTGAGCGCACAGAAAATGACCACCGGCATACTGGCGGCAAAAATAACGCTGTTGAGGTTTTCAAAACGAATGTACGACCACGCCTTATGCAAAAATAACGCGTTCTGGAAGACGGTGAAAAACAGGGCGCTGGCGACAATAAATCCCAGACTGTTACATTGTAACCTCTGACGTAACCACATTGCTGCATTGTTATCCTGAAGGGGGTAATGGCAAGGAATCTACACCACGAAACTTAAGATAACCTTAGAGATTCAGCCTGACGGCAGGATGGTTGAGGTTTGGTTTAGCTGGAGGCCGGCTGCGGCGATGCGCAGCCGGCAAGTGATTAATAGGCGGCGGTGAATTGCGCTTTGATAAACTGTGGGCGTTCGATTTCGTCAATGATGGCTACCGCCAGATCTTCGACCGAAATGCTGGCAGGCGCCGCGCCATTCATCAACAGCGTAGTGGTGCCAAGGCGGAATTGACCGGTGCGTTGGCCGGGTTCCAGCAGCGCGGCTGGCGACAGATAGGTCCAGTCCAGCGTGCTTTGCTGCTGCAAGTTATTGCGCAACTCGCGCACGGCTTTAGCGCCAGGGCGGATATTTTCCGGGAACTCCGGCGTATCGACCAGCTCGACGCCTGGCGCGACTTCCAGACTACCGGCACCGCCGACCACCAACAGACGCTTGACGCCGGATTGTTCCACCGCGCTGATGATCTGCTGCAGACCCGTGACGGTTTTTTCGTACAGATTATCTTCGCCCCAGCCTGGGTTATAGGCGCTGATCGCCGCATCCTGACCGTGCAACTGCTGGCTCAGCCAGGCAGTATCGGCAACGTCGCCAAGCGCGATATGCAAATTGGCATTATCCGGCAGATCTTTTTTCTGACGGGCGATGGCGGTGACCTCTAGCCCGCGTGCCAGCGCTTCATCGACAACGCGACGACCGACAAAACCTGTTGCTCCAATAACGGTAATCTTCATTTGAGTTGCTCCTGTGGCAATTAACCAGTCTGTAAAAGGGTTGAGCGATAACGCTGGTGGTGATGAATATACTGTAGACCTTAACAATCCTGTTGATTAGTGGCATATTCATGCTTTCTTGATTAAGTAAAACTTCATAATGATAGATAAGCTCAATCGGATGGCAATATTCGCCATGGTGGTGGCCGAAGGCTCGCTGGCCGGCGCAGCGCGGCGTCTGGGCATGTCACCGTCGGCGGTCAGTCAGCATATGCGCTCCCTGGAAAAGGCGGTTGGCGTGCCGCTATTGCATCGATCCACGCGCCGTCTGGCGCTAACCGAAGCGGGCGAGGCCTTTTACCCCGGTTGCGAAGCGATGTTACAGCAGGCGCAGCAGGCGGAGCAGCGTCTGGCGGAGCTGCGCGATACGCTGGTCGGCGAACTGCGTATTGCCACCACCGTCGGTATCGGCGGTGGCCCGCTGGCGGAAGCGTTGTCGCCGCTGCTGCTGGCGCATCCCAAGCTGTCACTGCGGATACTGGCGGACGATCGGGTCGTGGATATGATTGAACAGCGGGTGGATATTTCGTTGCGCGTCAATCGGCAACTGGCTGACGCCACCATGATTGCGCATCCGCTCAGCGAATGGCCGATGGTGCTGTGCGCCGCGCCGCGCTATCTCAGTCAGTACGGCGTGCCGGAAACGCCACAGCAACTGGTGCATCACCGCTGGATCACCGGCGGCCATGCCGGATTTCATCTTGATCTGCACCATCAGTCCGGCGAGGTGTTCAAGCTGCGTCAGGCAGAAGGGCAGATTATCAGCGGCAGCATGAATGTGATGCGCGCCTTTACCCGCATGGGACTGGGGATCTCCGGCCAGCCGCTGTATGAAATCGGCGACGAACTACGGCGAGGGGAACTGATTGCGCTGCTACCGGCCTGGCGTCCCTCGGCATTTCGACTGCACGCCTTGACGCTGGAACGAGCCATGCCGGAAAAAACGCGCCAGGCGTTGCGCTATTTGCGTGATTATTTTCGTCGTATGGCGGAAAAGCCGCTTGCCATTGACGGCGATGGCGTCTTCAATTAAAGGATGACTCAGGAGGGCGTGTGGCGCAGCAATTAGAGTTCTTCGACATTCCCAGCCCGTGTCGCGGCATCTGCCAGGCCGACGAGCGCGGTTTCTGCCGTGGCTGCCTGCGCAGCCGCGAGGAGCGTTTTGGCTGGATGCAAATGAGCGACGCGCAAAAGCGCGACGTGCTACGCCTGTGTCGCCAACGCCTGTTGCGTTTGCAACGCGCGCACAAACAGCCCGACGAGCAGCAACCTGAACAACCCTCGCTGTTTTAAATCACTTTATTTACCTGTTTGACGATCTGACGCACGTTCCGACGCGGCGGTGCGTTTCCCTGCCCGGGCGGCTTGTGTATGCTGATGGCAAACAATCTTACGAGGTTTCATGATGGTTAATCGCGTTCAACTTGCACCGCAAGGGCCGGAATTTTCACCCATGATTTGCGGTTATTGGCGTTTGATGGAATGGGGTATGACGCCGCAGCAGCTGTTGGGGTTTATCGAGCAGCACATTGAACTGGGCGTCACTACCGCCGACCATGCGGATATTTATGGTGGTTACGCCTGTGAGCAGGCCTTTGGCGAGGCGATGCGGCTAAAGCCGTCACTGCGTCACGGCATGGAGTTGGTCAGTAAATGCGGTATCGCTACCACTGCCAGGCCGGGTAATCCGATCGGCCACTACATCACCGATCGTGACCATATCGTCAGCAGTGCGGAACAATCGCTAAAACATCTGCATACCGATTACCTTGACCTGCTGTTGATCCACCGTCCCGACCCGTTGATGGACGCTGACGACGTGGCCGAAGCGTTCGTGGCACTGCACAAGAGCGGCAAGGTACGCCACTTTGGCGTGTCCAACTTTACCCCGGCGCAGTTTACCCTGCTGCAATCCCGTCTGCCGTTTTCCCTGGTCACCAATCAGGTCGAGATTTCGCCGATTCATCAGCCGGCGATCCTCGACGGTACGCTCGATCAATGCCAGCAATTGCGTATCAAGCCGATGGCCTGGTCTTGCCTTGGGGGCGGGCGCCTGTTCAGCGATGCCGAATTCCAGCCACTGCGCGCCGAGCTGCAGGCGGTGGCCGGCGAAATTGGCGCCGAAACCATCGAGCAGGTGGTTTACGCCTGGGTGATGCGTCTGCCGTCGATGCCGTTGCCGATCATCGGCTCTGGCAAAATCGAACGGGTGCGTTCGGCGCTGAAAGCACAGAAACTGGCATTGAACCGCGAACAGTGGTTCCGCATTCGCAAGGCGGCACTGGGTTACGACGTTCCATAATATTGCAGCCGGTGCCGGGCAGCGTGCATTGCCCGGCACCGGTTACTAGGCCAGTACCAGTTGATCGCCACTCAGCGTCTGAGCAGTAACGCCGACCAGCGTTACGCTGTTGTCGCCCAGCGTCAACACCAGATTGTCGTCTACCTCGCTCAGAGAGTTGCGGTAATCGCCGCTGGCGCCGCTACCGATAAACACCAGCCGGTCATTGCTCTGCAGGTCATACAGCGTGTCATGGCCGAAGCTGCCGCTGAACAGGAAGGTATTGTTGCCACCGTTGCCGTGTAATTCATCATCGCCGGTGCCGCCGACCAGAGTGTCATCGCCGCTTGAACCGACCAGCTTATCGTTGCCCGCCATGCCAAACAGCCAACCATTGGCAAATTGGGCGGTCAGGGTATTATCCGCAGCGTCACCGCGTTCCGTAACGGCATAGGCCTTGAGATCATTCTCAGCGTGCAGCCCGTCGTCGCTGACCTGATAATCGGTCTGTTTGCTCAGTGGCCACCAGGGGAGGGATTCTTGGGTGCTTAGCGTGCCAATCCCTTGCGCCAGCGTCAGGTTTTCGCCGCTGCCGTCGCGCAGATACAGCGTTTCGCCGTCGTAAGCGATGTCTTGCGTTTGCAGCGAACGTTGCAGATCCAGGGTGTTTTTTCCTTCACCCGCCAGAATAAGATTGAACCCACCGTCATCGCGGAAGGTGTCATCACCGGCACGCCCCTCAAGAAAATCATTGCCTCTGCCACCCTTGATTAAATCGTTGCCGTCGCTGCCAATAATAAAGGTCGGACCGCTGTGCGGCTGGGCATTACGATTCACGTCTTGTACCCAGGTATTGTCGCGGGTGACGTTGGACAGGTTGGAGACGATCACCGTCGAATCCTGCTGCGTCAGTGGGTAAAACTCGGAATTCAGCACGCGCAGCAAGCCGTCCTGATAGGCGAAGGGTAAATGCGACAGCCAGGTGGGCACATTTAAAATGGAAAACGGTAGCATGTTCCAGGCGTCGGATGCGTAGTGGTCGTTGAAATTGACGATATTATTGGTGGCGGACGGTTTGGCCGTATCGTGCACGCCCAACGATGCCGCCGTCAAGTCGCTGCCGTTGAGTGCGCGGAAGACCGGATCGTTCTCATAACCGATATTGGCCACCCGGTTGTCGGCGGTAAACTGGCTTGGCGAAGCGAACGCCAGATAGTTGGCCTGTGAATAAAAACCGCCCCATTGGCTGTCGCTCAGTGCGGCCATGCTGTTGACCGCCAGTCCGCCAAGGCTATGACCACTGACTACGATATCAGCGCCATTCAGGCCGTTGGCCTGGGCGAATTCAGCCACATCGCTCAGTAAACGGCCGAAGGCGTGCTGGGTATAGCTTTCGGCATAGCCATCAGGGCCGAAGCCGGCCAGCAGATCGTTAATCAGGTCGCCGATAGTGTCGCTGACCAGTGACTCACGCGGGCCGCTGGTGCCGCGAAAAGCGATGCCTATCGCGCTGAGCTTGCCCGCTGCGTCATACTTTGCCAACACTTCTGCCTGGGCGGTTTCATAGCCTTTGGTTTCACCGTAATAGGTGCCACGGACGTCCGTTTTGCCGTCATAGGCCAATTGCTCAGCGCTGACGACCGACCAGCCGGCGTTGTTCACCGCATCCAGTGCGGCCTGTTCCGAATCGGGGTTCCATGGAATGCCGGGCAAACCGCCCTGTGAGCCGGTGCTGCCGATCAGCGCGGTGACCAGGGTTAACGGCAGACCCAGACCAAAACCGGTGCTCTGATAACCGGCGGCAAAACCGTTATCGATATTGTGGTAGGCATAGGTGGAAATAGCCATGGCGTCGGAAAATAGCGCTTTGGCGTCTGCTCGATCGAGATCGCGATAATCAAAGATGCCCATATCAGTTCCTTATGACGTTCGCAGCCGACACCGATGAAGATCGGCAATCGCGGCAGCGGTAGGTTATACAGAATGAGCCGAACGACAACTGGTCGGATGACCACGAGCGGTAAAAAAAGTATTAGCAGAAAATCCTTATTATGCGAATTGACTGAATACCCTCCGATCGTCTGGCCGTGGCGGCGCGCATTCGCCTATACTGAAACTTCTGCAATGGAACTCTCTGGAGGTTGATTTATGAAACGTTTTTGGTGTGCTGCCCTTGGTCTGATGGCCTGCGGCGTTGCCCAGGCGGCGACGGAAGAGGTAGATATGCATTTGGTAACGGCGCAGGGAATTGGCCAGGATATTGGCAAGGTGACCATCAGTGAAACGCCGTACGGCCTGGTGTTTACTCCCCAGTTGAAAGCCTTGCCGGCCGGAATACATGGTTTTCACGTGCATGAAAACGGCAGTTGCGAACCGGCAATGAAAGAGGGCAAGGCGGTGGCGGCGCAGGCTGCCGGCGGCCACCTGGATCCACAAAAGACCGGTAAGCACCTGGGGCCGTACGCTGACGGTCATCTGGGCGATTTACCGGCCATTTACGTGACTGCCGCCGGCGTCGCCGATTATCCGGTATTGGCGCCACGGCTGAAGAAAATCAGTGAAATTGAAGGCAAGGCGTTAATGGTACACGTCGGCGGCGATAACCATGCCGATCATCCCAAACCACTGGGCGGTGGCGGCGATCGCTTTGCCTGTGGTGTGATCAAGTAACCCGTGTCTAACGTTGGCCAGCCGGTTTGGCTGTGCCATCGTCTTCTGGCGGCGTTATTGCCTGCTGCAACTGTTGCAGCGAGCAGTAAAGCCGCCAAATCAGCCCCGCCAGATCGCGTGCCGCCGGTTCAGGGTGCTGTGCCAGGCTGCCGCTGATCCGCTGCAACTCCTGTAGCGACGCTGCCAGCGAGCGGTGCTGCACCCCCTTTTCGGTCATGATGCCGCGCAAACTGTGGATACAGACGTCTCGCACCGCCACCAGCGGATCGGAACGGGTTTGCCAGCCGCGCAGTTGCCAGACAATATGACTGCAGTTCAGCAACACGACGCCCCAGCGTAGCAGCCAGCTGCGCGATTCCTGATCCTGGCTCTGATTAAGCTGGCTGATGCGGTGATAAATCAACGATTCAAAACGGCTCTCACTTTGTTGCGGTTTATTGCTTAATTGATCGATAAAGTCACGCCGCAGGGCGCGGATAATTCGCCGGCTTTTGCGTTTGTCCGAGCTGGGCTGCAACACTTGGAACGCCAAGCCGGCCAGCAGTACGCCAACCAGCTTAGCGAGATTGTCGTTGATAAACGCCTGATAATCATAACTCGGCGGATTGGTGACGCTGAGGAACGATCCCATAAAAACGATTAATTGTCCCCACAACGCCGCATAGGGCGGGTTTTGCAGTTTCAGCATTTGCATGGTGATCAGCACCGGGCACAAAAAGGCGCAGAAAACCCAAAAATCGTCGATTTGAATCATCAGACCGAACTTGACGATAAAGCAACCGATTGACAGCAACACGATGGCTTTCAACAGGGTAACGACGCTTTTTATCGGCGATGGCGAGGCAGAATAAAGTACGCAACTGATGGCGGTGAGCGTTAATGCCGAGCTGCCGGATTGCCATTGGGTATGGATCCAGAAAGCGCAGCCGATAACGATGCACAGAAAAGTACGCAACCCGTTGTACGCCGCTTCGTAACTGTCGGTATGGCGTGCCAGCGCGGTAACGTGTGGCGGCTGCATCTGATCGATCGGCGTGGCGCTTTCCAGCCGTTGCAGCCAGCGGCTGGCATCAAGATATAGCCAGCAAAAATGGCGCAGCCGCAGCCAGAAAGCGCGGTGGCGATAGTCTGCGTCGTTGCGCGGTGCGATTTGTTGCAGGATCTGCGCCAGGCGATATTTGTCGGTATCTGCATCGCGCAGCGCGGTCAGCAGTTGCTCCAGTACTGCCGACAGGTTGGCCGGGTGCTCCGGCCAGTTAAGCAGCATGCGTCGCAGGCTGGAAATCACGCTGGTGATGCGCAACTGTTGATGCAGCATATAGTTCAGCAGGTTATTCTGCCGCCGCAGCCGGTAATGGCTCCAGAATGCCTGAATGCGCAGCACGTTCATGGTCAGGATCTGGCCGATAACGCTTTCGTGCGAGGTGCGCATTTGTCGGGTGACATCGGATTGCCATAACATCGCCGCGTGTTCCAACAGCCGTAAATGCATGCGGCGCAGCGAGGTGAGCAGCGCTTCGCCATCCGAGGTGCTTGGCAGGATCATCATCATTAAACCGCCGCACAGAATGCCGGTGATCACTTCACACACTCGCGCCTGGGCGATATCGAATATCTGTAGCGTATCGGTCACGTTGACGGTACTGAAGGCGATGATGGCGGCGGTATAGCCCGCCAGGGCAAAAGCATAAGAAACGTTATTTTGATAATGATTGGAGATATAGGTGCAGCCGCCGATCCAGCCGGCGATAAACAGCGTGAACAACCAGGGGTCGTTCAGGCAGTGGCCGGCGATCGCCATGGCCGCGGCTGCGCCAACCAGGCTGCCGATGACGCGGCCGATGCTTTTGCTGATAACGCCGCCAACGGTAGGGAAACTCACCACCGCTGCCGAGGTCAGCGCCCAGTATGGCTCATCGAGATTGAGCGCAAACGCCACCCACAACGCCAGGCACATGGCAATGGAATTACGCAGCGCATAACGCCACTGGCCAGGTGTGGCCTGTCCCCACGGCGTGCGGCGCCATTGCGGAAATGACAGCTTCACCTATTAACCTTTCTGATGTATTGATAGGGTACAGGTGGTTCCGGCCACCAGCGGTAGATCGGCCGGTACGTTCAGCAGTTTTATCCGCACCGGTACGCGTTGCGCTAAACGCACCCAGGGAACATTGGGTTTAACGTCCATTAATAAATCACCGCCGCTTTCGACGCTCTGGTCGTAAATAGCGCGGCCAATACTCTCGACCTGACCCTGCAGGGGAATATTGCCGTTATATAAAACAATATCGGTCTTGCTGCCGATCTTGATATTTTTCAATTTGGTTTCTTCAAAATAACCGAGCGCGTAAAAGGAGTGAGCGTCGACCAATGCCACCAACGGGGTACCGGCGTGCGCATAGTTACCGATACGCGCCTGTAAATTGGTGATATAACCGTCCGTTGGCGCATGGATTTGCGTTTTGCTTAAATTCCATTTTGCCTGTTCGACGTTGGCCTGTGCGGCTTTATAAGCCGCTTTCATCGCCTGCGCGGTTAAATTCGACGCATCCAGATCCTCGGCAGAAATAACGTTGCGTGGCAGATGGCGGCGGCGTGCGGATTCATGTTCGGCTTTGGCCAAATCAGAGCCCGCTTTTGCCAGCGCGGCCTCGGCATTATCCAGCGCCAGTTGGTAGGGGACCGGGTCGAGGCTGAAAATCAGACTACCCGCAGCCACGTACTGATTGTCATGCACGGTTATTTTCTCTAATCTGCCAGAAACTTCAGGCGTGATAGATACCAGCTCGGCGCGGATTTTACCGTCACGCGTCCAGGGGGATTGCATATAATAATTCCAGCTCCACCAACCGGCGCAAATGGCTACGGCGCACACCAGCACCGTGGAAAAATATTTTAAGGTTTGGCGTTTCATAGGTTACCAACTTGCTAAAATCCATAAGGCGCCGCTAACGGCGATGACAAAAATGGACAGGTCCATCAACATCGGGTGCCAAATGTCTCCCGAATAAATCCAGTCTCGCAACAGATGATGAACCAGCAGCCAAAAAAGCAGGCCCAGCAAAAAAGCGCTAAATATTGGTGGAAAATAAAGCGATGCGCCTAACACCAAATCGGTGAGGGGCGGCCCAATGTGTAACCATGAAGTATTCACATTATCAATCTCTATAGCCGAGCGGGGATGATATTTGCACCCTGATTACGCAATTACTGATAGATTTAGTGGCGAATTCTACAATATATATTATATACATTTGTGTTTTTAATATGAGTTACTCAAAATAGGCTACAATCTGGGAGGTAATGTTAGCATGCTAATTATAAGGAGGGTTAAGTGGAGTCAACATTAGGTTCGGATTTAGCACGATTGGTTCGTGTTTGGCGTGCGCTGATCGACCATCGGCTCAAGCCGTTGGCGCTCACCCAAACGCATTGGGTCACGTTGCACAATATCAATCGCCTGCCGCCTGAGCAGTCACAGATTCAACTGGCGAAAGCGATCGGCATTGAACAACCGTCGTTGGTGCGGACGCTGGACCAACTGGAAGAGAAGGGGTTGATTAGTCGCCATACCTGCGCCAACGATCGCCGGGCAAAGCGTATAAAACTGACCGAAGCCGCGGAGCCGATTATCCGGGAAGTCGACAGCGTGATTACCTCGACACGTCGCGAGATTTTGAGCGGCATTTCGCCAGACGAAATCCAACTGCTGGTGAACCTGATTGGCAAACTTGAGCAGAACATTACCGAACTACAAAGCAAACAATAATTTTTGTCTTTTAAACGATTACATTTACAGCATCAGTTACGAAACCGGAGGCCTTGGCCTCCGGTTTTTTCATTGTTGCCGGCGTAATTACAGCGGCGATACCGTGATGGTGCTGCCGGAGCGCGCCATACGCACCCGTTGACCCGGGCTGAACTTGGTGGTGCCGGCCTTCTGCACCACGATGATATTGTCACCCTTGGTGTCTGGACGGATTTCCAGCTCAACGCCGGAGGTACGGCCTGCGGCTTCGCCAATCTGATCGCCAGCGACGCCACCGGCGACGGCACCCGCGGCGGTCGCCAGGCTACGCCCGGTGCCACCACCGATGGTGTTACCCAGGAAACCACCGATCACCGCACCGCCGATGGTGCCGAGCATGTTAGAACCGCCTTCGCCCGAGATTTTCACCGGACGTACCGAAACCAGGGTGCCGTAGCTTGCCTGTTGCACCTGTTTGGCCTGGGACGCCGAGTAGACGTCACCCGACATGGAATCATTGGCACAACCCACCAGAGAAAGTCCGGCAAAAGCAACAACGATAAGACGTTTAATCATATAAAACTCCTGATTTAAAATTCCATAACCTGGCTATCGCCCCAGGCTGATTCAACGAAAGTTAGCCAAAGTATGGCTCAAAGAGGCGTGTCCCACCACGTTGGATTACGGTGTTAAGCATATCTTTATACCATTCAACCAATATTAAACGGCGGTTTAGGTTTAATACGGCGTTAATGCATAATAGACGAAAGGTTGAGGTTGGGTTTAGCAATAAAGCAGTTGGTCGATGGGAAACTGAAAATAGGCGTGCTGTTCACAACCTTGAAAAAATACAACATAATTCATGGCGTTAATAGCACAATTCTGGTTTATTTATCTGGTCAAAAACGTTGTATCGATGGCTAAGAGGATCGCTTTATGAAGTCAGGCCGCTATATTGGGGTTATGTCTGGCACCAGTCTGGATGGGATCGATGTGGTGCTGGCCGCTATCGATGAACGCATGGTGGCGCAGCAGGCAAGTTACAGCCATCCGATGCCGATTCAACTGAAGAAAGATATTCTCGCCATGTGTCAGGGGCAGACCACCACGCTGTCTGCCGTCGGCCGGCTCGATGCGCAGCTCGGTACGCTGTTCGGCGAAGCGGTGCTAGGGCTGCTGAAGCACACCGGCGTGCCGGCACATGAGGTCACCGCCATCGGTTGCCATGGTCAGACCGTCTGGCATGAACCGGACGGCGAGATGCGTTTTTCCATGCAGCTCGGCGACAACAACCGCATTGCCGCTTTGACCAATATCACCACCATCGGCGATTTTCGCCGGCGCGACATGGCTTACGGCGGTCAGGGAGCACCGCTGGTCCCGGCGTTCCATCAGGCGCTGCTGGCGCATCCTGGCGAACGACGCATGGTGCTCAATATCGGCGGCATCGCCAATCTTTCGCTGCTGCTGCCGGGGATGCCGGTGCGCGGCTTTGATACCGGGCCCGGCAATATGCTGCTGGATGCCTGGGTGTGGCGTCATTGCCAACGCCCCTATGACAAGGACGGTGCCTGGGCGATGGAAGGGCGCGTCTGTCTGCCGCTGTTGCAACAGATGTTGGCCGACCCGTATTTTGCGCTGCCGGCCCCCAAAAGCACTGGCCGTGAATATTTCAATATCAGCTGGCTGGAACAGCAGTTGGCGGCAACCCCGGCTATCAATGCGGTTGACGTTATGACTACGTTGGTGGAACTGACCGCCACTACCATCAGCGAGCAGGTTTTGCTGGCCGGCGGTTGCGAACGTCTGCTGGTGTGCGGCGGCGGTGCGCGTAACCCGTTGCTGATGGCGCGCATGTCGGCTTTGCTGCCGGGTACCGAAGTCTCTACCACCGACAAATTTGGCGTCAGCGGCGATGATATGGAGGCGCTGGCATTCGCCTGGCTGGCTTTCCGCACCTTGTCCGGCCAACCCGGTAACCTGCCGTCGGTCACCGGTGCCAGTCGCGAAACGCTGCTCGGTGGGATTTATCCGGTTTTCCCATCGGGTAGCCGCTAGCTCTGTTAGGATAGGAAAGAGCTCGCGTGATAAAAGGAACTTCCCAATGAAAAAAATGATGATTACCGGCATGGCGTTAATGCTGGGCGGTTGTAGCTATCTGCTGCCACAAAAAAGCCAAATCCTGCATTATCAATGCGGTACTACACCGCTGACCGTGTCGTTGAACGGTGCAGACAGCACCGCCAGCTTCCTGCTGGATGGCCAGCAGCTGACGCTGAAACAGCAGTTGGCGGCGTCGGGTGCCAAGTACGGTGACGACAAATATACGTTTTGGTCGCAGGGGCAAAACGCGTTTGTGGAGCGCAATGGTAAAGTAGTCATGAGTGATTGCACCCTGGTGAACTGATCCGGCGTCTGCCGCGCCGCAAAGATTGTGATTCTGGCGCGGCAGGCGCAAAATGAGCCCTACGTATTTTTCGCTGGGTTAATGAATCAGATGTCTGATAATAATGAGTTTGATGTTGCGGACCTGCGCCGTGAATATACCCGTGGCGGCCTGCGCCGCCAGGATCTGACGGCCAACCCGTTGGCGTTGTTCGAACGCTGGTTAAAGCAGGCCTGCGAAGCGCGCCTGGCCGATCCGACCGCCATGTGCGTGGCCACGGTGGATGAAACCGGCCAGCCGTACCAGCGCATCGTGCTGCTCAAGCACTTCGACGATAAAGGCCTGGTGTTTTACACCAACCTCGGCAGCCGCAAGGCGCAGCAACTGGCGCATAACCCCAAGATCAGCCTGCATTTCCCGTGGCATATGCTGGACCGTCAGGTCAGCTTCCTTGGCAATGCCGAGCGGTTATCGACCCTGGAAGTGATGAAGTATTTCAGCAGCCGGCCAAAAGACAGTCAAATCGGCGCCTGGGTTTCCCAGCAGTCTTCACGTATTTCCGCCCGCGGCGTGCTGGAAAGCAAATTCCTCGAGCTCAAGCAAAAATTCCAGTCTGGCGAAGTGCCGTTACCGAGTTTCTGGGGCGGATTCCGCGTCAGGTTCGAGTCGGTCGAGTTTTGGCAGGGCGGTGAACACCGTCTGCATGACCGTTTCCTTTACCAACGCGACGGTAATGACTGGAAAATTGACCGACTGGCGCCCTGACAGACGGAAAATCCCTTTAAGCGCTGGCACAGTTGACGCTGGCGCTTTATTCTATACGACCGTCATAATTGACGCTGCATCTGTGCGGGCGACCGCTAAGCCAGCGAGCGCCGGCGCTCGGTATCCGCTGCCTTGATGCAACGTCAATTATTGCGGGTCAATCCACATTTATTATTTCGCCAGCGGGCGAAAGGCCGTGTACCGGCAAAGGTGCATTCGTTTATACATGGAGAACTTGATGGCTAGCATCAACCTGATTCAACAATTGCAAGAGCGAGGCCTGGTGGCCCAGGTGACGGACGAGGAAGCGTTAGCAGAGCGACTGGCGCAAGGGCCAATTGCACTGTATTGCGGCTTCGATCCGACCGCTGACAGCTTGCATTTGGGCCATCTGGTACCTCTGCTGTGCCTGAAGCGTTTCCAACTGGCCGGTCACAAACCGGTGGCGCTGGTGGGTGGGGCGACCGGCCTGATCGGCGACCCGAGCTTCAAGGCGGCAGAACGCAAACTGAATACCAGCGAAACCGTCAGTGAATGGGTCGACAAAATCCGCAAGCAGGTATCGCCGTTCCTCGATTTTGACTGCGGCAGCAACAGCGCCATTGCCGCCAACAACTACGACTGGTTTGGTGGCATGAACGTGCTGACCTTCCTGCGCGATATCGGCAAGCACTTCTCCGTTAACCAGATGATCAACAAAGAAGCGGTCAAACAGCGTCTGAACCGTGATGATGTCGGCATCTCGTTTACCGAATTTTCCTACAACCTGTTGCAAGGTTATGATTTTGCCGAGCTGAATCATCGCCACCAGGTGGTGCTGCAAATCGGTGGTTCCGATCAGTGGGGTAACATCACCTCCGGTATCGACCTGACGCGCCGCATGCATCAGCAGCAGGTGTTCGGCCTGACGGTGCCGTTGATCACCAAGGCTGACGGCACCAAGTTCGGCAAGACCGAAGGCGGCGCGGTATGGCTGGCGCCAGAAAAAACCAGCCCGTACAAGTTCTACCAGTTCTGGATCAACACCGCGGACGCCGATGTGTATCGCTTCCTGAAGTTCTTCACCTTTATGAGCCTGGAAGATATCAATGCGCTGGAAGCAGAGGATCGCAGCAGCGGCAAAGCGCCGCGAGCCCAGTACGTACTGGCAGAAGAAGTGACGCGCATGGTGCATGGCGAACAGGGGCTGGCTGCTGCTCAGCGTATTACGCAGAGTCTGTTCTCTGGCGCGCTGCATGAGATGACCGAAGCGGACTTCGCGCAGCTGGCGCAGGACGGCATGCCAACCATCAAGCTGGACAAGGACGCCGATCTGCAACAGGCGCTGGTCAATGCCGAACTGGTGCCGTCACGTGGGCAGGCGCGTACCATGATTGGTTCCAACGCGGTTACCGTCAATGGCGAAAAACAGTCTAATGCGGAATACACCTTTACCAACGCCGACCGTCTGTTTGGCCGCTACACGCTGCTGCGTCGCGGTAAAAAACATTACTGCCTGATCGACTGGCAATAATTGCTATCGGTTAAGCGCAACGGCCCGAGGGAAACCCGGGCCGTTTTTTTAGGCAAAGTCCGTGGTCGACAGCGCCGGTGTTGTACCGTTAAGTACCAGCGGCGGCGCGCTGTAATGCAGCTCCGATGCCAGGCTATATATATCCTTGTTGGCAATAGAGAAAACGGCATCATCAGCGTCAAACTGCTGATTATGATTATTGTCGATGACGATGTAATTATTACTGCCAAACCGCACCGCACCCACCTCTGCCAGATTATGCTCGCTTTGCCCGCCGGTGGCGGCAGATAACGCCTTGGCAAAAACGCTCGCGGCGCTGTCCGCGGCGTCGATTTCCAGTGAATCAAACAGTGCATTGAGCTTGTCGGGTTGGCTATAGCTGCCGTAGATCTGCATCACGCCCTGTTGCGCCGTACCGGCACTGAATAGCCACTGGTTATCGGTTTCGCCGATAGCGATCTTGTCATAATAGTAACCGTCCAGCGTGACCATCTTGTCAATGCGACTCTCGTTGGCCGTGACGCTGCGGGTACCCTGCGACGAGGTGAAGGTGGTATTCCCCTGTACGTCGAAGCTGCCGCCATTGAAGGCGTTAATGGTCAACTGATGACCCGCGAGATCGCCAATAATCTGCTGGTAGGGCTCGCTATTTTCCAGTGATGACAGCATCTGATAGAACGCACCGTTGCCGGTGCCACCCTTTTCTACCGTAGCCTGGATCGCAGCATTAGTGCGTGGATCGCCTTCGGGCAGATAAATGGTCCGCAGGCTATCGCTGAAGTCCGCGTTGATGCGTAAATGAAGCGGTGTGCTGGCCATCACATAGATGGAATCGACGTTATTCTCGCCGCCACCCAACGTAATGGTGTTGGTTGAGCTGCCGGTAGAAAAAAGATTGATGGATTCGGCTACGCCCGCCGTCCCGTGGCTGAGCAGATTGATGGTGCCGGCATCGAGATTGCCGCCAGCCTTGCTGCCGATAGTCAGATTAAACATGCTGTTGCTGATGACCGGCGCCATCTCTAACGTCAGGCTACTGTCGGCACCCGCGTTGCCACTGACCGTCAGGCTGCTATCCCATGACATGTTGGTGACATGCACCGCGTCGGCATAACCGGACAATGACAGCCCGGCAGATGCGGTGACCGCGCTGGCGCCCGGTGCTGACAGCGGCGCGTCAGGTTGCGCAAGCGTGGCGATATTGCCGGAAAGGCTGCCATGCACTCCGGCGGTCTGATTGAATAAGCCAAAATCGAACAGATGTTTGCCTTCGGTAGCGGTTTTTTGCCCGTCGATATAAATAGTCCCGGTGCCGCGATAGCCCGCCATATCAATCAGGGGAATCGAAGTAAACTGATTGAGATTGCTGTGTATCTCACCGCTATAGCTGCCATCCGGTTGCCGCGTCAGGTAAACGTCCTTGGTGAAAAAGTTGGCAGAAATTACCGCTGAACCCGATGCGCTGGCGGTGAAAGAGGTACTGACGGTATTGGCTTGCTCATTAAGCCCATTACCTTGCCATAACAGCTGCGGTGAGGCGTTATCCTGCAACGCCTCACCGCGCAGCGCAATCTGCGTTGTGGCGGCGCTGATATCGACGCCATCGGCAATAATCGCGTGCGCGCCTGCGTTGGAGGTGAAGTTGATGCTGCCTGCCTCCGGTTGCAGGTTGTTTTCGCTGAGGATCAAGCTGGTCGGCAATGAGGCAAATGCACCCAGCACGCTGGCATCGGTGGCCAGATCGCCTTGCAGCGTCACCTTGTGCAAATTGGCAAACAGTTCTCGAGGAAACTCGGCCTGGACCATCACGTTAAGCGTAACGTTTTGCATCACGGCCAGCTCAGCCGCGCTCAGAGTATGCAGCTCGCCCGAATTGACTCTGCCAGACAGGGTACCGGCCTCATCCGCCAGATTGATCGCCGCAGTGGTTTGATAACCGAGCAGCGTGCCGATATCGGCATTAAGCTGGACGATACTCTCCGCCGTTGGCAGTTTGCCGCCGTCCAGCGGGGACTGGCCGTTCAGGAAGGCATTGACGATATCTAACGATGCCTGCATGGCGTTATTTCCAGCCTGCTGGAGAATAGCCTGTGCCTGGATGTCGTTTAGCGTGGCATTAAACAGCATTTGATATATTTTGGCGTATTGCGTGGCCAGCTCAAAATTGCCGGTTTTGGACAACTGGCCCAGTACCGTCAGTTCTGAGCTGCCGCTGGCTAATAATTTACTGTAGGCATCCAGATTGGCGGCGGTGAGTTCGACGTCCTTGCCAAACAACTGGTACATGGCGGCAATTTTTTCCTGATATTGCAGCGCCGGCATTTCGCCGGCGGCATAAACGTGGGTCGCGGCTAGAAAATGCTGTTTGGCGCTCGCGTGGCTGGTGTCGTTACGGATATCGTTTATCAGCCTCATAAATACGTCTCCACGCGTCTCGCTATTATTATTCAACCCGTTGGCATAAAAGGCGATGTCATCGGTGTTGGCATTAACCTCAAACGTGTTTTTATAGACGGTTTTGACAAAATCTTCGTTGCTCAATCCTTGCAACCAATCTCGCGTATCGATAAAACGCCCGGCAATATAACTTGCTGAAGCCTTACCCTGACTCAAGACGGTACTCCAGTAGTTAATGCCTTCCGCATTCATCAATCCGCCCACCAGATAGAACATGCCTTGAACATCGGCAGCCGCCGTAGCCTGATCGGGGTAATTCGCCAGGGCTGGCGCCAGAGTGGTATTGGTGACGCCAAACAGATGTTGCTGTTCGGCAATACTCCCTGCGTCATCACCCGAGTAGTTGCGAATATCATTGATGATGTTCTCGGTGATATGTCCCAAAGACCGCCCACTGTCGACTTGCGCCAGTAACGCTGTCAGTTGGCTATCCGAGGGGAGAGTGCCGCTGATATTGTTATAAATGTATTGGATTTTTTGCGCATTGGTCAGATGGTCATAGCGATTGTGACCATCCTTGGAATTGATAAAGATATCCGCCAGCTTTTGGTTGCCATAGGCGCCTTGTGCCAATTTTGCCGCAAAATAATTGAGCGCTTGGGCGTCTGCCGCTTTTCCTAGCGTCGCATAAAACAGTATGGCGACGTCTTTCTGTAATGCATATAAGCTCATGTAGCTTCTCCGATCGGGCTATGACAAACGCATTGAGTACAGACCAAATTTCGCTAAAAGCAATAGGCGTGTCAGCCGCCAAGGGGCGAAATGTCGGCGCGGTGCTTTTGTTGTTAGCGGAGTTTGGTTATAATTGCTGCCCTTCGATTAATATACTTCGTACTATAATTCATTGTTTTAAAAACAGTTGCTGGCGTCATGGGTGCATAGCGAACGCATGGCGTAATCTTTTATCGTCGCGGGCGGATGCACACGACATGGCAAGGTCAGGTTGTACCAATGAATAATGTTCTATCGATCCAATCGCATGTGGTTTTCGGCCACGCGGGCAACAGCGCGGCAGAGTTCCCAATGCGTCGCATGGGGGTCAACGTCTGGCCGCTCAATACCGTGCAGTTTTCCAACCATACCCAGTACGGTCAGTGGACCGGTTGCGTGATGCCTGCCAGTCATCTGAGCGACATCGCGCAAGGCATTGCGTCTATCGATCAATTAAAAAACTGTGACGCGGTGCTGAGTGGCTACATCGGTTCGCCGGAGCAGGGCGAGCATATCCTTGATATCGTGCGGCAGGTGAAACAGGCTAATTCCGCTGCCTGGTATTTCTGCGATCCGGTGATGGGTCATCCGGAAAAGGGCTGTATTGTGGCGCCAGGCGTGGCGGAGTTCCTGTGTCAGCAGGCGCTGCCGTGCAGCGACATGATCGCTCCGAACGTGCTGGAACTGGAACAGTTGTCTCAGCGACAGATAACCAATGTGGCACAGGCGGTCGACGCGGCGCGCGCATTGATCGCCAAAGGTCCGAAGGTGGTGCTGGTGAAACATCTCAGCCGCGCCGGTTACCATCTGGACTGTTTCGAAATGCTGCTGGTGACCGTCGACGACGCATGGCATATCAGCCGACCGTTGGTGGACTTTGGCGCACGCCAACCGGTGGGCGTCGGTGATTTGACCAGTGGCCTGCTGCTGGTCAATCTGCTGAAGGGAGTGGGACTGGCACAGGCGCTTGAACATGTCACTGCGGCGGTATACGAAGTGATGCTGACGACGCAAGAAATGGGAGAGTACGAATTGCAGGTGGTGGCGGCACAAGAGGGGATTGTCGCACCGCGCTGCCACTTTGCCGCACAGAAACTGTAGCATCATTGCCCCCGTTGGCGGGGGCAATGGGGATTATTTCAAGCCTTCGGCACTGAGCGCGGCATCAACCGCCGGGCGTGCCGCCACGCGCGTCATATAGGTGGACAGATGGGCGTGTTGCTGCAGATCGAACTGCAAGGCCTGCGCCCAGCGCAGTACGGTAAACAGGTAGGCGTCGGCCACGCTGAAACGGTTACCCAATAAATATTGCTGCTGCGCCAGTACGCCATCCAGATAACGGAATTGCTGTTCCAGCCTGCTGCGCGCCATCACCTGGTATTCTTCCGGTGTTTTGGGGTTGAACAGCGGGCTGAAGCCCTTGTGCAGTTCGGTGGCGACAAAATTCAGCCATTCGATGGCATGGTAGCGCGAGAGCGTGCCGGCCGCCGGGATCAGGTTACGATCCGGAACG
The DNA here is from genome assembly GCF_041448735.1 of Serratia odorifera. Taxonomy (NCBI): domain Bacteria; kingdom Pseudomonadati; phylum Pseudomonadota; class Gammaproteobacteria; order Enterobacterales; family Yersiniaceae; genus Serratia; species Serratia odorifera. Next base: position 865,672 of record NZ_JBGMUT010000001.1, read on the forward strand.
CGATCTGCCAGATATTGTACAATTGCCACGCCTTCGGTGAGTAGGCTGCCGTCATCGAGCAGCAAGGCAGGTACCTGTCCCTTGGGGTTGATGGCCAGATAGTCGGCGCCGCTTTCGGTTTTCTTTTGTGCCAGGTCGACTTTTTCCGCAGTAAAATCCAGCCCTGCTTCGCGCAATACGATATGCGGCGACAACGAACAGGCGCCAGCTTTATAGAACAGTTTCATCGCGAACTCCTTGATAATGAATAATGACAGGCATGCCCAACCTCTCATCCTAGTTCTATACGGCCAAAATTACAGCGGCTTGGCTAACAAATTTAGCTAACTGGCTCGGCGGCCGGCTGCAATTGCGCCAGCGTGGCGACAATTTGCTGTTGCAGTGCCAGCGGCGCGGTTTGCATCGGTGACCGCAACGCGTTATCAATATGCCCCTCATACGCCAATGCGGCTTTGACCGGTGCCGGATTGGGGAAGCTGAACAATTGCTGGATCAACGGCAGCAAGGTATAAAAATTGGCGCGCGCCGCCGGCAGATCGCCCGCAGCGACTTGTCGTACCAGCTGTACGAAGCGTTGCGGATACAGATGCGCCGAGGCAGAGATGGCACCGCTGCCGCCCAGGCACAGGGTAGAGAGGATCAGATTGTCCTCGCCGGTCAGCACGTCGATCACGCCGTCATTAATCAGCGCCATGGTGGCATCCAGGTTGCCGCCGCAGTCTTTAATCGCTTTCACCTGTGGGTGGCAGGCAATCTGACGCAGGGTGTCCAGTTCGATGGCGATACCGGTGCGGTATGGCACGTTATAGATAATTACCGGCACACGCGAGGCATCGGCCAGCGTGGTAAAGTACTCCAGCAGGCCCGATTGGGAAGGTCGTATATAGTAAGGTGCGGGCACCAGCACGCCGGCAATATCACGCTGTTGGATTGCCTGTTGCATCTGTAAGGTGGCAGCCATATTGTTGCCTGACAGCCCCATCACCACCTGATGCGCCGGCACCACTTCCAGCACCGCATCCAGCACCGCCAACTGTTCGTCTTTGCTGAGGGCGGCAGCTTCACCGGTTGAGCCGCACACCACCAGTCCGTCCACACCACAGGCAATCAAATGCCGCGCCAGGTGCCTGACCGCCGGAAAGTCGACATCGTCGTGCTTAAAAGGGGTAACCAGCGCAACCCAAATACCAGAAAAAGCGGCCATAGAAGAATCCTTGTGTGCCTGACAGAGTAAGTGGTTTGATGATGAATAGTGTTCATCATGCTGTCAATTTACAACAGATTGATAACATTGTTATTCATGACGTTACCACGCAGATGAGTTTCACTAATGACAATTAGCGGCAATAAAAAACCCCGCATTTGAACTGCACTGAGTAAAGTTGGACAGTTTTCGTTGCGGGGTCGCGTTGCCTCAGCCGTATTTTTCGGCGAATTTTTGATCCGACTGGCACAGGTAAATAATAAACTCGATAAAGGAGACGATCGCCGGAATAAAGGTCCAGCAGAAAATCAGATATAAAAAGCCTTGACCAATTTTGCCTAAGTAGAATTTATGCACGCCAAAACTGCCGAGGAAAAATGCCAGCAGAGCGGCAGCAATGCGGTTTTTCTCGCCACCGAGGCGTTGCGGTGCACCACAGTGCGGGCAGGTTGTGGCGGTTATGTGTAACTGCGTGCCGCAGACGCGGCAATATACCGTGTCGTTGTTCATTATTCCCTTATCCCATCTGTTGTCTCAGTCAACCAAGAACGCGACATTATCCTATCCAAACGGAATAATTATAAACGGCTTTTATCTGCAATCAATAAAGCGAAGGGGGAAGGAATAAAGATACAGGCCGCGTGCTGCGGCCGGTGTTTAACGATGGGGGCGGCTACCGATCGAAGAGGACCAATTGAAGGTTTCTCCGCTGGGCTTGACGCGATTGGCCTTGCGTTCGGCGCGCGCTGCCTTGGCGATTTTTTCTCTGGCGGCGGTGATCCGCGCCACGGCTTCGTCTTTGACTTTGTTCTGCTCGGCGTTGGTCAAAGGGCGTCCGTGGCTTTTGCGTGCTTTGTCCAGTTCGGTTTTTACTTCACGTTGCTCGCTTTCGGTCATGTCTTTCAACGTCAGTTTTTTCATCGTGGCAGCCTGGGTAGGTGAAGTCGAGGTTCAGTGTAGCGCATATCTGCGCGGCGCAGGGTTAATCTTCGGCGTCTTTGCCGAATTTCTCATCGAACTCGCGCCGGTAGCGGCGTGCCTTGTTGCGATCGCGGATCCATAAATAACCACAGACTGCCGCCACGGCGGCAGAGAAGGTGATGTTGCGCATATCCCGGTCATAGTAATACACCAGCAGCACGTCGAGCGCGGCGATAAACGCAATCCATTTATACAGATGGGATTGCCGTCGCGTCGCGGCGTTGAGGCGTTTTAACTGTCTGGCTTCGTGCAGCACCGGTTTTTTTTGCATAGTCATCCAATACTACTGTTTGTCAGCAGCGTAAATTAGCAGAATTGTCGTAATTATCACAAAGAGGAAAGTGCGGTTTTTCCGCTAGCGAACGACGGTAGAGAAAAACGCTGTGGCGTATTGAATAATACTGGCTGCGTGATAGATTATTTATTCGATTATTTTGCTTTTTTATTCAATTTGTGAGGCGAAGAATGATAGTTCGTACCTGGCATGGCTGCGTACCGCTACGGCATCGGCAAGGATTTGCCGATCATCTGAATGTCACAGGCGTGCAGCATGCTAAAGCAACGGCGGGAAACTGTGGTGCGTTTGTCCGCCAGGAAATACAGGGGGAGTACGCCCATTTTTTCCTGGCGACCTATTGGCATTCGCTGGATGCCATCAAACAGTTTGCCGGTGAGGACTATCATACAGCGGTGACCTATCCGGATGATCAAGCGTTTGAATTACTGTCGGATCCTTATGTGTTCCAGCATCAGGTTGATGAAATTACCGCATTGTAATGACCGTTTATCTCGCTCAGGGGGATGCAATGAACCAGAAATCACTACGCCCGGAAGATGTCGTCCAGCGGCAGCTTGACGCCTATAACGCCCGCGATATCGAGGCATTTATGGCCTGTTGGGCAGAAGATGCGCTGTATTATCAACACCCGGACACGCTGTTGGCCAGCGGCAAGGCAGAAATTCGTCAGCGCCACGTTGCCCGTTTCAAAGAGCCCAGTCTGTACGGTGAACGCATCAAGCGTATGGCGGTGGGCAACATGGTGGTCGATCAGGAAGTGGTCACGCGCAACTTTCCGCAGGGGCGCGGCAGCATGGACGTTATCGCCATTTACCACGTCGAACAGGGCAAAATCACCCGCGCCTGGTTCAACATCGGTCCCTGCGTGCTGGACGAAGGGGCGCTGTAATCTGTTACAGCGCCAGAATCGCCTCGATTTCAACCCTGACCTCGGGCGAGAACAACGCGCTGACGGCCACCAGTGAACAGGCCGGCAGCGCGCCATCAAAAGCGTTGAACAGGATCGGTCGTAGCGCCGGCAAATCCGCAATGTCGGTCAAGAACACGCTGAGTTTAAGCACCGACGTCAAATCGCCGCCTTCCGCTGCGGCAAGGGTGGTCAACTGTTCGAGAATAGCCTGAGCCTGTACCGCAGCAGGCTGTCCCTGTGCTGCGGTGGCAAACGCCGTCAGGCCGGAAACATACACCACGTCACGGTGGCGCACCGCATGGACATACGGGCCGCCCGGCGTCGGCAGTGCCGAATAATTATTGCGTTTTATGCTGGTCATCGGATATTCCTCTGCGTCTACTGTGAAAAAATGCCTACACTGGGCTAGGTAGATGAGAGTAGCAGTTGAACTGCCACTAGCATCATAGACAATCACGTTAATTTCCAATCGCAATAAGGATGCGCGTGGATAATGAACCCTGTATTGATTCCCTATCTGCAACGCTGGGCGCTGACGCCAGATGGTCGGGCGTTTGAAACCCACAGCAGTCTGCTGATGCCGGTGCGTTACCGCGGGCAGGCAGCCATGCTGAAAGTGGCCCGGGAAGAAGAAGAAAAATTCGGCGCCCACCTGATGCGCTGGTGGCAAGGTGACGGTGCTGCCCGCGTGCTGGGCTGGCATCAGGATGCGCTGTTGCTGGAGCGTGCACAGGGGAGCGGTTCCCTGAGCCAACTGGTGCGTGACGGCAACGATGCGCAGGCGATCGCTATCCTGTGCCAGGTAGTCAACAAACTGCATGCGCCGCGCCGCCAGGCTCCACCAACGCTGATCCCGCTTGAACGCTGGTTTGGCTCGCTGTGGCCGGCGGCGCAGGCCCATGGCGGCTGGCTGCGCCTGAGTGCGGCGGTGGCTGCCGAACTGCTTGGCAGCGCCAGGGAACAGGGTGTGCTGCACGGTGATATTCATCATGACAACGTGTTGGATTTTGGCGCGCGTGGTTGGCTGGCCATCGATCCCAAACGGCTGTATGGCGAACGCGGTTTTGATTACGCCAACATCTTTTGCAATCCAAATTACGGCGTTGCCACCGATCCTGCGTTATTTCTGCAACGGGTTGAACAGGTCTGCCAACTGGCCGGGCTTGAGCGCCAGCGATTGTTGCAATGGATCCTGGCCTGGGCGGGACTGTCCGCCGCCTGGTTTCTGGAAGAGGGCGAAAGCGCCGATATCGATCGGCGCGTGGCGGCGTTGGCAGCACAGGCGTTGGGCCTGACGCCGCCAGCCGATGATTCAGGGTTCATCCTGCCAATAATCGAGCGTGGCTGAAGGCCGCTGGATATAACTGGTGCGCTGGCCGTCGTGCAGTGCCATCGCCTGAAACTTGCCCGAATCCGGGTATTCAACCAAATCCGGCATTTGACGCGTGCTGATGGAAAGATACTTCAGCGGCGCGTCGGAGGTATTGATGATTTGATGTGGATACTCCGGCCCGGCAGGGATAAACAGTATGTCGCCACGGCCGATCGGCAGCATTTCCCCGGCGACGCGTAGCGTGCCTTGGCCTTCGACAATAATAAACATTTCCTCCTGGCCATGATGAAAATGATAAGGGCAAGAGCGCTTGCCCGGCGCCACCACGTCCAGCGAAGCACCTAACTGGCTGGCGGCGGTGCCGACCGCCAGCCGCGCCGACTGGCTATCATACAGCGGTGGACGCAGGTCGTGCCGTTTCTCTGCCCGATCGAAATTGCGAATCAGTTTTTGCTGCAACGCATTGGCTTTCTGGTTCATGCTATTAGTTACCCTGTCACTTGTTGGTGATGGTTGCCATCGGATGGCCTCATCTCAAGTTAAGCAGAAAATACCCAGAACGAACTCATCGCTGCATTGACGACCGGTTAAACACGGAATGTAAACGCCGGCTGCACGGCAAGCGCATTGTGGTGTGTTAGTAAACGGTTAAGATGGGCTAAAGGAGGATCCGATGCTGAATTCATTTACTCAAGGGCGGATGGCGGTCAACGGCACCGACATTGCCTATCGTATTGCCGGCCAGGGCGCGCCGCTACTGTTGCTGCATGGCCATCCGCAAACGCAGTTTATCTGGCATAAGGTGGCACCGTCGCTGCTGGAGAGTTTTACCGTGGTATTGGCCGACTTGCGCGGTTACGGCGACAGCGGCAAACCGCCGGCCAGTGCAGACAGCCGTCATTACGCCAAGCGTGAAATGGCGCGCGATCAGCTGGAATTAATGGCGGCGCTGGGCTTTAGGCGCTTTAGCGTCATGGCGCACGATCGCGGCGCGCGGGTGGCACATCGCCTGGCGCTTGACTATCCGCAGGCGGTGGAGCGCATGGTACTGCTGGATATTGCACCGACGCTGGCGATGTATCGGCAAACCGACGAACGCTTTGCCCGCGCCTATTGGCACTGGTTTTTCCTGATCCGTCCGGCACCGCTGCCGGAAGCACTGATCGAAAGCAACCCAGAACTGTATCTGCGCAGCGTGATGGGTAGCCGCAGCGCCGGTCTACAGCCATTCAGCGAACCGGCCATGGCGGATTATCTGCGTTGTCTGCAACTGCCGGGCACCGCCCGTGGCATTTGCGAAGACTATCGTGCGTCGGCAGGCATAGATTTGCAGCATGATAGCGCCGATCAGGAGGCCGGACGCCGACTGGCGTGCCCACTGTTGGTGCTGTGGGGGGAACAGGGAACGGTGGGGCAATGTTTCGAACCGCTGCAAGAATGGCGCAAGGTGGCGAGCAACGTGCGCGGTAGCGCCTTGCCGTGCGGCCACTATATCGCTGAGCAGCAGCCGCAACTGCTGCTACAGCACGCTTTACCGTTCCTTGGCGGTGAGGATTAATCCGCTGCGCGTTGCGGCAGAGAGAAAATCAGGTGCGCAATAACGCCGCCGATCAGCCCCCAAAATGCCGCGCCAACGCCCAGCAGACTGATGCCGGAGGCGGTAATCAGGAAGGTTATCAGCGCGGCATCGCGCTGTTTTTCATCCTGCAGGGCGCGTTGCAGGCTGCCGGCAATGGTGCCGAGTAACGCCAGCCCGGCGATGGTATGAATCAGCGCCATTGGCAGGGCGCTGAACAACAGGCCAATGGCTGCACCGAACACCCCGGCCAGCAGATAGAACCCACCGGCGGCGACCGCTGCCATATAACGCTTTTTGGGATCGGGATGCACATCCTGACCCATGCAGATCGCTGCGGTAATAGCGGCAATGCACACCGAAAAGCCGCCGAACGGCGCCAACAGCAGCGCGGTGAGTGCAGTCCAACTGATGAGCGGTGAGGTCGGTATTAGGTAGCCTGCCGCTTTCAGCGTGGCGATGCCGGGAGCGTTTTGCGATGCCATGGTCACAACAAAAAACGGCACGCCAATGCCCAACAGCGTAGCCAGCGTAAAATGCGGTGCGATAAAGCTTGGCAGGGTAAAGTTCCAGCTCTGATGGGAGAATGACATATTCCCCTGACCGGCGGCCACCGCCAGTCCGGCCAACAGCGTCAGCACAATGGCATACCGTGGCAGGTAGCGCCGAGAAAGCAGATAGACCAGGCACATGCCGCCGCTGAGCGTAAAGTTGCTTTGCAATGCACCAAACGCGTCCAGGCCGAAACGCAGCAGGATGCCGGCCAGCATTGCGGCGGAAATCGCCTGGGGAATGTAATTCATCATACGGGCAAATAGCCCGGTAACGCCGCATAGCAGAATCAGGCCGGAGGCGAAAACAAATACCCCAATGGCTTCATTGATACTGGTGCCGGGCAGGCTGGTCACCAGCAGCGCCGCGCCCGGCGTCGACCAGGCGGTGAGGATCGGCGCGCGGTAATACAGCGACAGCCCGATCGAACTGACGCCCATGCCCAATCCGAGCATGCTCAACCAGCCGCCAATCTGCAGCGGCGTGGCGCCTGCCGCCGCTGCGGCTTGAAAAATAATTGCCGCCGAACTGGTATAACCGACCAGCACCGCCACAAATCCGGCGATTAACGCCGGCACGCTGATATCCCCTAACAACCTTCCTTGCCGCATCGTCGCCCCCATGATTGTGCGTTATAACGCACGAATGGCCGAGCATAGCACCGTGCGTTATAGCGCACAAGGGGCTATAATCGCCGAAAAACAGGAGCTAATCATGCAGGAATTGACCAATCACCTGGCGCACACGCTGAAGCATCTGCGCGCGGAGCGCGCTTGGAGTTTGGCGCAGGCGGCGGAGCACACCGGCGTCAGCAAAGCCATGCTTGGGCAGATTGAGCGTGGCGAGTCCAGTCCGACGGTGGCCACGCTATGGAAAATCGCCACCGGTTTCAACGTCGCCTTCTCGGTGTTTCTAGAAGGGGCGCAGCCAGCGTCTCAAACCATGTTACACCGTCACGGAAATTTACCGGTTTTCGATCAGGCCAACGCCAGTATGCGGGTGATGCCGCTGTTTCCTTACGATCGGCAACTGGGTTTTGACATGTTCGACATTGTACTGGCCGCCGGTGCCACCAGCGCCTCTTCGCCCCATGAGTCGGGGGTGATAGAACATGTGGTGGTGATTGACGGCCTGCTGGATCTGGCAATCGACGGGCAGTGGACGCGGTTGGCGGCCGGCGAGGCGATTCGTTTTCAGGCAGATTGCCCGCACGTTTATCGCAACACCAGCCAAAGAGCGGTGCGTTTTCATGATCTGATCCATTACCCGGTGAACGCATCCCCAGCGGCCATTGCGCAGCGAGAGTTTTGACAGCCTGTGGGGAAACGCTTAATTTGTTGATAACCACTCTCATTTATGTCGCTGGACATGCAGCGGCTAATCAACGCCGACCAGGCAGCAAAAGGAGCTTGAATTGCCAGTCACCAATCGACGCCAATTTATTAAACTCAGCGCACAAACCGCAGGAGCCGTAATTGCCATGACGACATTGCCGAACAGTATCCGCCTGGCCATGGCGGCAGACCAGCCCAACGCCGATCAATTCCTGTGGCTGGAGCAACTGCACAGTCAACCGGCGCTGGAGTGGGTAACCCAGCAGAACCAGCGCACGTTGGCGCGTTTCGCACAGGGCACGGATTTCCCGCGGCTGGAACAACAGGTGCTGGATATTCTGAATAAAGACAGCCAAATCCCCTGGGTCGCCAAATACGGCGATGATTACTACAACTTTTGGCAGGATCGAGATAACCCGCGCGGGCTGTGGCGGCGTACCACACTGCAGGAATACCGTAAGGCACAACCAACCTGGGAAACGGTGCTGGATATCGATGCGCTTGGCAAGGCAGAAGGACAGGAGTGGGTGTTCCATGGCGCAACGCCGTTGGCACCCGATTACCGTTACGCCTTGTTGAAACTCTCACCGGACGGCGGCGATGCGGTGACGGTGCGGGAATTTGATCTGCAACAGAAACGCTTCGTCAGCGACGGTTTTACGCTGCCGGTGGCCAAAAGCGTGGTGTCATGGGCAGATTACCAGCATCTGTTTGTCGCCACCGATTTCGGCCCCGATTCGCTGACCCAGTCCGGTTACCCACGGGTGGTTAAGCGCTGGCAGCGCGGCACGCCACTCGACAGCGCGGAAACGCTCTATCAGGCGCAGCCAGAAGATATGCGCGCTTACGCCTATCACGACGATACGCCGGGCTTTGAGCGTGACTTTATCGTGCGCATGATGGATTTTTATCATCAGGAAACCTTCCTGCTGGACGCCAAAGGCCAACGGATCAAGATTGAGGTGCCGACGGATGCCGAACTGGGCTGTCACCGTGAATGGTTGCTGATCAGACTTGGCAGTGACTGGTCGCTGGGGGATAAAACCTACCCAAGTGGTGCGTTGCTGGCGGCGAATTTTGCCGATTATCTGGCGGGGAAACGCCAGTTGAGCGTGCTGTTTACGCCGAGCGAACGCATGGCGCTCAGCGGCTACGCTACCACGCGCGACCATCTGATCGTCAGTATCATGGATGACGTGGTTAACCGGCTGGAGGTGCTGACACCGCAAGGCAGCGGTTGGCAGACGCGTCCGCTGGGCACGCCTGGCAAGCTCAGCACGCTGTCTGCAGGCGGCATTGACGACAAAACCAACGACTATTTTCTGACCGTCAGCGGCTTTCTGCAGCCCACGTCGCTGTATCTCGGCAACCTGGATGATGGTGAGCCGGCATTGCTCAAGCAGGGGCCGCAGGACTTTGATGCCAGCGGTTATCAGGTCAGTCAGCACTTTGCGCGCTCCAAAGACGGAACGCGGATACCGTATTTTCAGATTGCCGCCAGCGGTCTCAAACTGGACGGTAACAACCCGACGTTGCTGTATGGCTATGGCGGCTTCGAGGTTTCGCTGCAACCCAGCTATCTCGGCAGCAACGCGCCTACCTGGCTGGAGCGTGGCGGGGTATTCGTGGTGGCCAATATTCGCGGTGGTGGCGAGTACGGCCCGGCCTGGCATCAGGCGGCGCTGAAACAGAACCGCCACCGTGCCTATGAGGATTTTGCCGCAGTGGCGCAGGATCTGATTGCGCGCAAAGTGACATCGTCACAAAAATTGGCTGCGCGCGGCGGCAGCAACGGCGGGTTGCTGGTGGGCAATATGCTGACGCAGTACCCGGAGCTGTTTGGCTGTATCGTGTGTGAAGTGCCGTTACTGGACATGCAGCGTTATACCCAGCTTTCCGCCGGGGCGTCGTGGATTGCAGAATATGGCGATCCGCGCGACGCGCAACAGTGGGCGTATCTGCAGGCCTTTTCGCCGTACCACAACATCAAGGCGGGCGTGGCATACCCGCCGACGTTATTTCTCACCGCCACCAGTGACGATCGGGTCAATCCGTCGCATGCCCGCAAGATGGCGGCACGGATGCAACAGATGGGATACCAACAAGCCTATTTTTACGAGAATACCGCCGGTGGGCACAGTGCCGCGGCCGACAAAAAGCAGTCGGCGTTTCATGCTGCGCTGGTGAGCGAGTTTATCTGGCAGACCCTGCAGGCCAGGTCGGTGGGCTAAACGCCGGCGACGGCAAAAAAAACGGGGCCAATAATGGCCCCGTTGACGTTGGTTGCGTCATACCGATTAACGCGCGGCGGTAGTCGCCTGTTGCGCCTTCTGTTCGGTGTCTTCCGCGGTATCCAGCGTCATGCGGTACAGCTTCGGCGCGGTGAGCATCATCAGAATGGCGATAACGCCGGTAGCGATACCAATCTGCATAAAGACATGGCTATAAATCGCCAATGAAGCATGCGCATCGTTCACGTCGCTTGGTACTGCGGTTAGACCTGCCACTTTACCGGCAATCAGCGCTGCAGCCGCGGTGGTCAGGAACCAGGAACCCATAATGAAGCCCATCAGGCGTTGTGGTACCAGTTGGGCCACCATCGCCAGACCCAGGCCCGAGATCATCAGCTCACCGACGCTTTGCAGCGCGTAGCTCAGGATCAGCCAGTTGACGGAAACGATGCCCTGTTCGTTGGCGAAGCTGGCGCCCCATGGCAGCACCAGAAACGCACCGGAGCACAGGAACATACCGAACGCGAACTTGTGCGGCATCGGCAGGCGATCGCCCATTTTATTGTACAGTGCCGCCAGAATCGGACTGGCCAGCATGATCCAGAACGGGTTCAGCGCCTGATACTGCTCGGGTTCGAACGCCAGGCCCAGAATGTTGTGTTCAACGTTATGAATGGCAAAGAAGTTCAATGAGGTCGGCATTTGGCTATACAGCACGAAGAACACCACCGCTTCCAGCATCAGCAGGAACGCTACGATCATTTTGCGACGCGCTGCGCCGTGCATGGCAAAGGTTTCCTTGGCGAACACGATCACGATGCCGGCGGAGATAATCGCCAGTGCCCAGCGGGCAATTACCTGATTGTGCAGCAGCCAGCTGGACAGAGCGACCAGTGCGACGATGCCGACCAGCACCATCAGCAGCTTTTGCAGATGCAATGGTTTGAAGTCTGGTTTGGAGCCGTGCTGTTTAACCCAGCGATGGCACAGCATAAAGTTGACCAGCGTGATCAGCATCCCGACCACGCTCAGCGAGAACGCGACGCTCCAGCCGTATTTGGCTGCCAGCCAGGGCGTTGCCAGCATCGACATGAAAGAGCCGATATTCACCGACATATAGTACATGGTGAAGGCGCCATCGAGACGCGGATCGTCTTTTTCGTAACAGGTAGACAGCAAAGAGGACGGGTTGGCCTTGAACAGACCGCTGCCGACGGCGATGGTCGCCATGCCGAGGTAAACCCAGAAAATATCGTGGCCGGAGTAGGCTACCATGGCGTAGCCTACCGCCAATACCAGCGCGCCGAGGACGATGACACGCTTGGTGCCGAGCACTTTATCCCCCAGCCAGCCGCCGATGGCGACAAAGCCATACACCAGCGCGCTGAAAGACGAAAACAGCGTAATTGAATCGGCTTCGCTCAGGCCAAGCATCTTGACCAGATAAACCGCCATGATGCCCTGCAGGCCGTAATAACCGAAACGCTCCCACAGTTCGATCGAGAAGATCAAATAGAACGCCTTGGGTTGTTTAAAGGCGTTTAAGCTGACGCCTTCCTGATGTTGGTTGTTTGCTGTTGACACTGGTACCTCTTTTTTCACAGCCCGTCAGAAAGGACGGGAAATGCACAAGTTGATGCAGGACTGCACCCTTATGCGTTGTTATAGGATGGGATGACGGCGGTTAATGTTCACTATCTTAAACGGCGTGGCAAGCAGTTTGACATATTCGGTTACATATAACGTTTGTGGCATTATGCAACGATGTTGCAAATGTTATGCAGAATTAACGTTCGCATTTATTTCATTTGTCGAGTTTTTGTTTTGTCTAAAAGATATGCACCGTCGGTGTAGTGATATGTTCTGCTATTTTACCATTTTGTGGTTCATGCGATTGCATGTCGTTCAATAGGCGTTGCTATCTCATGCCTAAATGTCAATCTGCAATATTAGTGAAACAGTGAGGAAGGGGTTATGCGGTTGTTAATATATTGTGAATTGAAAACTGTGATGTCATGCGCAATTTTTGACTAAATTTTCGCTTGAAATTAAGTGAAATCGTGATTTTAGACGGAAATCCGTAAAAACACCGTGGTTACTACTGAGCAACATCACATTTTCAATAAAAAAGAGCCGCTAACGGCCACAGCGATCCCGGCGCACATTGCGCCGGCAGCATCAGGCGTCGGGATAGACCTTTTCCTTGTATTCGCAAAGATCTTCGATGATGCAGGAACCGCAGCGCGGCTTGCGGGCGATACAGGTATAACGACCATGCAGGATCAACCAGTGATGGCAGTCGACCTTGAATTCCGCCGGCACTACTTTCAGCAGCTTGTCTTCAACCTGTTCGACGGTATTGCCCGGTGCGAAGCGCGTCCGATTGCTGACGCGGAAGATGTGGGTATCTACCGCAATGGTGGGCCAGCCAAAGGCGGTATTCAACACCACGTTTGCTGTTTTTCGACCAACGCCGGGCAACGCCTCGAGTGCCGCGCGATCCTCTGGCACCTCGCCGCCATGCTGTTCCAGCAGGATACGGCAGGTTTTGATCACATTCTCGGCCTTGCTATTGAACAGGCCGATGGTCTTGATGTATTCCTTGACGCCGTCGACCCCCAGCGCCAGCATCGCCGCTGGCGTATTGGCCACCGGATACAGCTTGGCGGTGGCCTTGTTGACGCTGACGTCGGTCGCCTGTGCCGACAACAGCACGGCGATCAGCAGTTCAAACGGCGTGGTAAATACCAGTTCGGTAGTCGGGTGCGGGTTGTTGTCGCGTAAACGGGTCAGAATTTCCAGGCGTTTTTGTTTATTCATCAGGCTTTCTCTGGCTGTCCTTTTTCCAGCGTCGGCTGGTGAGCCACGGCTTGGGCTTTGCGCGCCTTCATTTTTTCATCAATCACATATTTGACCGCCAGCATCAGCCCCAGACCGATAAACGCCCCCGGCGGCAGCATGGCCAGCAGGAACGGGCTGTCAAAATGCACCACTTCGATACGCAGCACTTTGGCCCAACTGCCTAACAGCATATCGGCGCCGTCAAACAGCGTGCCGTTGCCAATCAGTTCGCGCATCGAACCTAGCACGAACATGGCGCCGGTAGCGCCCAGGCCGATGAACAGGCCGTCAATCAGCGCCAGCCCGACCGGCTTGCGTGCCGCGACCGCCTCCGCACGGCCGACCACGATGCAGTTGGTAACGATAAGCGGGATAAAGATCCCCAGCGATTGATACAGACCAAAGGCATAGGCGTTGATCAGCATTTGCACGATGCTGACCGCAGCGGCGATGATCATCACGTAGATCGGAATACGCACTTCGCTTGGCACCCAGCGACGCAGGGCGGAGATGGAGCCATTGGTGATCACCAGTACCAGCGTGGTCGCCAGTCCCAGTCCCAGGGCGTTGGTGGCGGTTGAGGTGACCGCCAGCAGCGGGCACAGCCCGAGCAGCTGCACCAGCGCCGAGTTGTTTTTCCACAACCCTTGAATCATTAACTCTTTTGCTTCGCTCATTCGCCGGCTCCACAGGCAGGTAATGTGGCTAGTTTAGGCGGCAACGTTTCCATATACAACGCCGTGCGGCGCACGGAATTGACCACTGCGCGCGGGGTGATGGTGGCGCCGGTAAACTGATCGAACATGCCGCCGTCCTTCTTCACCGCCCAACGTTTATCGTCCGGGCCGTCGATTTTCTTGCCGCTGAACACGGTGATCCAGTTGCTGATGCGCAGTTCTATCTTGTCGCCCAGCCCCGGTGTCTCGTGATGCTCAATCACCCGGCTGCCAAACACGTTGCCGCTAAAGTCGGCGCCGACCAGCAGTTTGATGGCTCCTGAATAGCCGTCCGGTGCGGTGGTTTCCAGCGCGGCGCCAACCGGCTGCCCCTGTTTGCGCGCCAGATACAAGCGGTGCGCAAGGGCGTTGCCGAGAGCCGGATCGCTCACCAGGTAACACTCGGACTGCATATCGTTATCATAGTGCTCGGGCGGCACCACCTGATCAAGCAGGGTTTTCTGTTGCAGGGCGGCCTGATGAGCGATGGTTTTTTGCGTCAGCGTGTTGACTACCGCGGTCAGGCCGGTGGTCACGGCGGCAAACAGTGCCAGCGTCGTGCCATGCTTTCTCATTGATTGCAGCATCATGGCTCCTTAACGATGACCGTAAACGCGCGGTTGCGTGTAGTGGTCGATCAGCGGCACGGTAATATTGGCTAGCAGCACGGCAAACGCGACGCCGTCCGGATAACCGCCGTAGACGCGAATCAACCATACCAGCAGGCCGATCAGCGCGCCGTAAATCAAGCGGCCGCGTGGGGTGGTGGAGGCGCTGACCGGATCGGTGGCTATAAAGAAGGCACCCAGCATCGTTGCACCAGACAACAGATGGATCAGCGGCGATGCCTGATGGGCGGGATCCAGCAGATAGGCGATGCCGGAACACAGTGCCAACATTGCCAGCATGCTGAACGGTATCTGCCAGTGGATCAGCCTGCGCCCCAACATAAACAGCCCGCCGGCCAGAAAGCCGAGATTGACCCATTGCCAGCCGATGCCTGCCAGCGCAGCACCGAAAATCGGCGTTTGCAGTACTTGCTCAACCGAATGCCCGCTGCGCAGACCGGTTTTGAAACCGTCCAATGGCGTCGCCTGACTGATGCCGTCAATGCCCATTTGCAGTTCGTGCAGCGTGGCGCCCTGGCCGGTGTGGCCGCTGAAAATGGCCAGCAACACGTCAGGGAATGATAACGCGGTGGCGCGCAGCGTCTCCGGCGGCAACCAACTGGTCATCTGCACCGGGAAGGAAATCAGCAGCACCACATAGCCGACCATGGCCGGGTTGAACGGGTTTTGCCCCAAACCGCCATAGAGCTGCTTGGCAATAACGATGGCGAACAGGGTGCCGATGATGATCATCCACCACGGTGCCAGCGGCGGCAGGCTGATACCGAGTAGCAGCGCGGTCAGTATGGCCGAGTTGTCGGCCAGACGCGCGCGCACCGGCTGTTTGCGCAGCGCCAGAATGGCACTTTCAGCCAGCAGAGCGACGATCATGGCCAGAGCAACCTGAATCAGGCTGCCGTAACCGAAGAACCATAGCTGCGCGGCCAAACCCGGAATGCAGGCCAGCATCACCCATAGCATGATGCGGCTGGTGCTCTGCTGATTATGGGTGAAAGGGGAACTGGCGATATGTAAGCCTTTGGCAGCGGTCTGTTTTATCGGCCTGAACTTCATAGAGTAACTACACCTGTCTTTGCCGCGTCAACGGCAGATTCAACACGCCGCTTAACGGGCGCAGGGAAAATGATAGCGCAGCATTCTACCTCATTCGCCGGTAGGGTAATACGCAATGATATTGGGGTTATCGGATTTTTAGCACGCGTTGTGGCGTTGGCAAGAGAATTGTGTGGTTTTTTTCGCCAGCGTTTTGCGTTAGCTTGATGTTAAAGTGAGCTGCCTGGCGTTAAAACCACGTCAAATGTGCAATATCCCTAATGACAAGATGTTTATTTTGGTACATTTATTCGCACAAAATAACAACTTCTGCATAATCCATCTAGGTTATTATCCCGAGTATTATTAAGTTAGTGAATGAATAATAATGACAAATGAAGACGTTTTTTTTATTGAAGAGCTGATTGAGTGGGTCGAAATACATCTGGAAACACGGCCAAATCTTGACGAAGTAGCGCGGATATCCGGCTATTCCAAGTGGCATCTGCAACGCAAGTTCAAACGGATCACCGGTATCCAATTGGCAACCTATATCCGCTCACGTATTTTGACGCGCGCGGCCGTGGCGTTGCGTATCACTCGTCGTTCAATTATTGATATTTCTGATGAGTTGGGCTTCGACTCGCAACAAACCTTTACGCGCATGTTCAAGCAGCGGTTTGGCACTACGCCAAACCGCTACCGTTCGATGGACAAATGGGACGTAAAAAACCTGATGCCGCGTTTTAACTTCGAGGCACAGTACGAAAAGGGCTATTACCCGGAAGTGAAGCGACTGACGCTGCCGGAGATGCAGCTGGCGGGGTTTACGCGGCGACTGGATTTTGACGTAAGGGAAGGCATGGAGCATGCTTCCTGTATGGCGATGAAAGATGAAATTTTCAACGACTTCTTTAAGGGATTAAGCGTTGACTGCCATAAGGTCTACAGCATCCATTCGGCTCGCAGTTGTGATTACGGTGAATTTTCTGCGGTGCATACCATGGCGGTAGAGCAGCCGCATCGTAAGGATATTCTTTCCGGTCATCAGATCGATAACATTCATCTGCCCGAGCGTGAATATATTTCGATTACCCATCAAGGGACGGCAAAAGAGTGCGTGCAGTTTTTTTCCTACCTGATTACCCATGTGATGCCAGGCCTGCGCCATAAAGTGAAGGGCAGCATTGAAATGGAAATCATCGATCTTGCGCAGTGGCAGCAGGATGCCAAAATGCGCCAGATTAACGTCAACTACACCTACCTGATCTCTATCGACTAAGCGCCTTGCATCCTGCAAGGCGTTATCTCAATTCTCTTTCTCGGTTTGCGCCTGCTGCGCGGCCTTTTTGGCTTTGACGCGGGCGATGGCGGCGGCCACGGCGGCCTTGCGCGGATCGTCTTCTTGCGGCGCGGCAGCCTCGACT
>NZ_JBGMUT010000001.1:882829-1277872 GCF_041448735.1 Serratia odorifera
CTTCAGCCGGGGTTGCCTGTTGTGGCTGCTGCGCGGCCTTTTTGGCTTTGACGCGGGCGATGGCGGCGGCCACGGCGGCCTTGCGCGGATCGTCTTCTTGCGGCGCGGCAGCCTCGGCTGCAGCCGGGGTTGCCTGTTGTGGCTGCTGCGCGGCCTTTTTGGCTTTGGCGCGGGCGATGGCGGCGGCCACGGCGGCCTTGCGCGGATCCTCTTGCTGCGGTGCAGCAGCCTCGGTTACAGCCGGCGCGGCGGCATCGGTCTGCTGCTGTGCCTTGCGTTCCCGCGCCAGCGCTTTGCGCGCTTCACGGGCGGCAATCACCGCGCTATTGTCCGGTTCCTGCCCGCCTGGCGCGCTGCCTTCGGCGGCGGTGCTGTTGCTGCGAACACGCGTCAGCGCAGCCTGTACGGCACTCTGATCGTCATCGGTCAGTTTCACCGCCGCTTTCTTGTGACGCTGTTCACGCGCCAGTTTCTCGCGTTCCATCCGCGCCAGTTTGGCTTCGTAACGCGCCTTGGCTTCGGCGGCGCGTGCCGCTTCCTGATCGATGGCCTTGATCTCGGCCTTTTCCTGCCGGTAATACTGCACCAGTGGAATATTGCTTGGGCACACGTAGGCGCAGGCGCCGCATTCAATACAGTCAAACAGGTTGTGATTGCGCGCTTTGTCGTGCTCTTGGCCGCGGCTGAACCAATAGAGCTGCTGTGGCAGCAAACCGGCCGGGCAGGCGTCCACGCACAGCCCGCAGCGGATGCAAGACTGTTCCGGCTCCTGTGGCGCCATTTCCTCCACCGTCGGTGCCAGCAGACAGTTGCTGATTTTGACAATCGGCACATTGAGCGCTGGCAGGGTGAAGCCCATCAGCGGCCCGCCCATCACCACCATCTGCTGCGGCTGCGGCTGGAAGCCGGCAAATGCCAACAGATGCTCGACCGGGGTGCCGATGCGCGCCCACAGATTACCGGGATGGCTCAGCGCGTCGCCGGTCAGCGTGACAACGCGTTCAATCAACGGTTCGCCATCAATAATGGCGCGCTTGATGGCAAAGGCGGTGCCGACGTTTTGCATCAACACGCCGATAGCAGAAGAGTGCTTACCGTGTGGTACCTCTTTGCCGGTGAGAATTTTGGTCAACTGCTTGGCGCCGCCGGACGGGTATTTGGTCGGGATCACCCGCAGCGCAATGTGTGGGTGTTCACGCAGCGCAAGTTCCAGCGCGGCGATGGCCTGCGGTTTGTTATCCTCAATGCCGATCAGCGTGGTTTTGGGCTGGAGCAGATGGCGCAGGATCTCGGTGCCCTGCAGTATCTGATCGGCATGCTCCTGCATCAGGCGATCGTCGGCGGTGATATAGGGCTCACATTCGGCGGCATTGAGGATCAGTGTCTCCACGCCATGCGCGCCGCCCTGCAGTTTACTGGCGGTGGGAAAACCGGCGCCGCCCAGCCCGGCAATGCCGGCCTGATGGATACGCGCAACGATCTCGGATGCAGGCGCCTGGCGATAGTCGACCAACGGCGTGCGTTCGCACCAGCGATCGTCACCGTCAGGGCGAATCATCACGCACAGTTCCGCCAGTCCGGACGGGTGAGCGGTGATATGTGGCTTGATGGCGATGACCGTGCCGGAGGTTGGTGCATGCACCGGCAGCGTTCGCCCACGGCCGACGGTCAGCGGCTGGCCTTTCAGCACCGCATCGCCGACCTGCACGATCAGCTCGCCTTCCGGCCCCAGATGCTGTTGCAGCGGAATGATGAAAATATCAGGCAGCGGTGCCGTACGCAGCGGTACGCCGCTGGATTGCTCTTTCATTTCAGGTGGATGGATCCCGCCGTCGAAATCCCAAATCCGATCTTTTTTGAAGGCGGCGAACAGATTAAACATGTTGCTCCACGTGAATGACTTGCACAGGGATGGTGTTCATATCCCACTTCCAATTGGCGGTAGTGGTGGCGACCGGTTTCATTTCAATACAGTCTGTCGGGCAGGGCGCAACGCACAGGTCGCAACCGGTGCACAGATCGGTAATTACCGTATGCATGGCGCGGGTAGCGCCAACGATGGCATCCACCGGGCAAGCCTGGATGCACTTGGTGCAGCCGATGCAGTTGGCTTCGTCGATAAATGCCACTTTGCGCGTCGGTTGTGCCACTTCTTCGCCGCCATCCAGCGGCTGTGGCTCGACGTTGAGCAGCTCCGCCAGCTTCAGCATCACCTGCTCGCCGCCCGGCGCGCATTTGTTGATCATTTCGCCATTGGCCACCGCTTCGGCATACGGCCGGCAGCCGGGATAGCCACATTGACCGCACTGGCTCTGCGGCAGGATTTCGTCCACCTGTTCGGCGACCGGATCTTCTTCTACCTCAAAGCGGCGCGCGGCGAAACCGAGCACCAGACCAAACAGCAACCCAAGGGCGCTCAGTGCCGCAACGGCAATCCACAACGCACTCATTAGAATTTCACCAGCCCGGTAAAGCCCATAAAGGCCAACGACATCAGTCCGGCGGTGATCAGGGCGATAGACGAGCCACGGAACGGCGCCGGAACGTCAGCCACCGCCAGACGTTCGCGGATGGCGGCAAACAGCACCATCACCAGCGAGAAGCCCGCTGCGGCGCTAAAGCCGTATACCGCAGACTGCAGGAAGTTATAGCCAAGATTGATATTCAGCAACGCCACGCCAAGCACCGCGCAGTTGGTGGTGATCAGCGGCAGGAAGATGCCGAGCAGCCGGTACAGCGCCGGACTGGTCTTGCGCACCACCATTTCGGTGAACTGCACCACCACGGCGATGACCAGAATAAAGGACAGCGTGCGCAGGTACACCAGATCCAGCGGCACCAGAATAAATGTATTGATGACCCAGGAGCTGATCGACGCCATCGTCATGACGAAGGTGGTCGCCATGCCCATGCCAATGGCGCTCTCCAGTTTCTTGGAAACGCCCATAAACGGACACAGGCCGAGAAACTTCACCAGGACAAAGTTGTTCACCAGTACGGTGCCGACAAAAAGGAGCAGGTATTCGGTCATTGCAACGCCTAAAAAAAGAAAAGCCGCTTATTATCGGGAATCAGCGGTATAACGACAACATATGAATCGCAGGGATAATACCCTTTTTGCTACGAATTGGTCAAAATTTGCACGCCTTGGCGTGCAAATCGTGCCTTCGCCCGCGCGTTTATTGGGTAAAGGTCCCCTTGACCCGTTGCGAGCGCTTGATATAGGGCACCAATAGCGCCGCCATCAACAGTGGCCAGCCGAGGCTGCGTACCGCCAGTTCGTCGGGGATTGGCGAAAAGGCGAACGCCTTGATCGCCAGCAGCACGGTAATCAACAGCCACAGCAGGAACAGTTTCGGGAAGCGGCGCGAACGGTGGCAGAACAGCCACAGCAGCCACAGGGTAAACGCCCACATGGCAAGGGTGGTGATCACCGAAAAGTACCATTGCAGGCTGAAGGCCTGGGCATTGGTCATCAGATATTCGCGGGACTCCGGGGCGACGATCGCCATGCCGTACAGCAATAGCATCAGGCTGGCGCTCAGCAGGGTAACGATCAGATAGGCCATCGGGGCCAGCAGCCAACCGCCGATGCGATTGTATTCAATAGAGGACATAACGGCTTCCTGGAAACGGTCAAGGCAACAAGCGGCATAGAGTAGCGGGTAATTATCGCCTCGTCATCCCCATGCGTGCTGTCGGCGAGGATGTGCGCAGCGTGGCATTTTTACAATTTTTGTCATCAGTATAATCTCAGTAAAACCCAGCATCTCATACTGCCATTGGCTATGGAGATAATACATGGCGGAGGTATGTATTATTTTTTAAAAATTTAATGTCAATATTTAAGAATGTTCTCATTTCTTATTGTTTTTATTGTTTATTTTTTCATGTGTCTTTGGCTTGTGAATTGGCGATAGCACTTTTAAGATGCCGAAAAAATAGCCAGGACTCTCTGAATGGACTCAGTAACTCATCGGCTTGCAGCGCTACTGCTGGGCCTACTTGCTACACCCGGCGTTGCGGTTGCCATCTCCTCGGGGAACGAGGTGCCGCCGCTTGCCGCACCCGCACAGGCCGCGCTTATTGATGCTCGGCAGCAAAGCCGGCAACAGGATCGGGAGCGTGCCCTACAGCAACAGAATACGCCCGATAGCGATGTCCGGCTGACACCGCCTGGCGCCGTCCTGCCTGATTACCCGACTCACGAACGTCCCTGCTTTCCTGTCGACAGGTTGCAACTCGACGGTGACGCGGCCAGCGATTTCCAGTGGGCGCTGGATGCGGTTGATGACGCCAGGGGGCGCTGTCTGGGTGGCCAGGGAATACTGCTGGTGATTAATAAGGTCCAAAACGCCATTCTGGCCAAAGGCTACGTCACCACCCGGGTTATGGCCGAAGAGCAGAACCTGACCGATGGGATCCTCCGGTTACGTCTCCAGCCCGGGCGCATTGGCGACATTCGCTTTGGCGCACCGGTCTCCTGGCGAGGGCGATTATGGAATGCGTTCCCGACGGGCACGGGTAAGATCCTCAACCTGCGCGATATCGAGCAGGGGCTGGAGAATTTCAGGCGGGTGCCGAGCGCCGCTGCCGACATCAAGATTGAGCCTGGTCGGCAGGAGTCGACCAGCGATTTGGTCGTCAGTTGGCAAGAAGGGCGGCCGGTGCGTCTTGGTCTGGGGCTGGACGACAGTGGTTCCAAAAGTACCGGTCGTTACCTGGCCTCGGCGACCCTGGCGCTTGACGCCCCATTTGCCCAGAACGATCTGTTCTACGCCAATATTGGCAAAGACGTGCTGCAGCATGGCCCTTTCGGCAATCGCTCCCATACGCTGAACTACTTTTTCCCGTTGGGATACTGGGGCTTGGCTGCCAATTACAACGACTACACCTATCACCAGAATATCGCCAACGCCAATGAGGTACTGACCTACAGCGGCAACAGCGACAATATTCAATTGAGCGTCTCGCGGCTGCTGTACCGCGATCGGTCGCACAAGATCACGCTCAATCTGCGTGGTTACCGCAAGCACTCCAGCAATGCCGTCGATGGTATCGACATCGTATCGCAAAAACGTCGCACCGCCGGTTGGGAACTGGGGCTGAACCAGCGTAGCTACCTTGCTAGCACCACGCTGGATGCCAATATCAACTGGCGTCGTGGGACTGGCGCGTTCAATGCCCTGCCGGCACCGGAAGAATCCTATCATGGCGGCAGTGCGCGCCGCGGGATTGCCATGGGCGATATCAGCCTGAACCAGCCCTTTGCGCTGGGCACGCAACCCTGGCGCTATTACACCAGCCTGCGTGCTCAATGGAGCCAGCACGCCTTGACGCCACAGGACCGTCTGGCGATTGCCGGGCGTTATACGGTACGCGGGTTTGACGGTGAACAGATGCTCTCCGGCGAGAAGGGGCTGCAATGGCGCAACGAACTGGCCTGGAACCTGTTGGCACGAGGCCACGAACTGTACGCCGCGCTGGATTACGGGCGGGTAGATGGCCCAGGGACCCGCTATCTGGTCGGGCACCAACTGGCGGGAAGCGCCATAGGGCTGCGCGGCACCTTATGGGGGCGCTTCAGTTACGACCTGTTTGCCGGGGTGCCGGTCTATAAACCGGACCATTTCGTTACCTCGAGCGTGACCAGCGGCTTTAGTCTTAATCTGGAAATCTGACGCGTCGGGCTGTGATAGCGAGCGCAATTACGAATATGGCTGCCGATCTAAACGGACTGATTTTTCTCACGGATGTGACCTATGAACAAACATTGCTATTGCCTGATCTTTAGCCGCACAGATGGAGCTTTGCGGGTGGTTTCCGAACTGGCGCGTCGTTGCAGCACTGACTCCGGGCAACGTCGCAGCGCCGCTACCAGCACGGGGCACCGTTGGTGGGTGACGGTGCGGCGGGTGGTGTGGTTGCTGGGGTTGGCCTTGTTTGCCGGACCGGTGATGGCCGACGGCATTGTGGCGGATGCCGCCGCCACACCTGGCCTGCGGCCAGAGGTTATCGCCACCCACAATGGGTTGCCGCAGGTCAACATCACCGCCCCCAATCAGGCTGGGGTTTCGCATAACCAATATCAGCAGTTTGACGTCGATCGCAAGGGCGCCATCCTCAACAACTCGGCGATCATGACTCAGAGCCAACTGGCCGGGATGATCCAGGGCAATCCCCATCTTGATCCCAACGCCGCAGCGGCGCGGGTGATCCTCAATGAGGTTAACAGTAACAACCCCAGTCAACTACGTGGTTTTCTGGAGGTGGCTGGCGGCAAGGCGCAGGTGATTGTCGCCAACCCGGCCGGGATTATCTGCAACGGCTGCGGCACCATCAACGCCGGGCGCATGACGCTGACTACCGGCCGCCCGCAGATCAACGCCGACGGCAGTCTGGCGGGGTATCAGATTGAACGCGGAGTGGTACGGATTGACGGTGGCGGGTTGAACGGCGACGCCCGGCATGACACCGAATACGTCGACATTCTGGCGCGCGCGGTGGCGGTCAACGCCGGCGTCTGGGCCAAACAGGGGCTGACGGTGGTGGCCGGTCGCAACCGCGTGAGCGCGGATGTCAAAACCGTTACCCCGTTGGCGCAGGACGGCAGTGCCAAACCCGAACTGGCGATAGACATGAGTCAGATGGGCGGTATGTACAGCGGTAGCATCCGCATGATCGGCACCGAAGCCGGCGTCGGTGTGCGTAACCGCAACGGACAGGTGCAGGCGAGCCAAACGTTGACCGTGAGCAGCGATGGCAGGCTCAGTTGGCAGTCTGATGCAAGTGACGCCGTCACGCAAGCCGGCAGCGACATCCAGTTTGCAGCCAAAGACGCCATCGACTTCCACGGCAAACTGCACGGCGGCGGGCAGTTGACGCTACAGAGTCGCGACGGCACGCTCACGCAGTCCGGTACCCTGGCAGCAGCCGGGGACGTACGCCTGAACGCGGCGCGCGGCATCCAGAGCAGTGGACACCTGCTGGCGGGCAGCGATGTCAACAGCCAGATTGTGCGTGACGCCGGCCTGCAACTGGTCAGTCAGGGCGACATTCGCGCCAGCGGCAGTTTATTGAGTAACAAGGCGCTGAACGCGACCGGCCATCGGGTGGATATCAGCGGTGCGCAGGTCGCAGCCGGCCGTACCACGTTGACCGCGCTGAAGGGCGGCGTGGCGTTACGTCAATCGTCGGTTGACAGTGGGGAACTGGTGGTGAGCACCAGTGGTGATGTCAACGCGCAGCAGTCGAAGATCAAGGTCGGGCGCTGGCAACTGGCAGCCGTCAATCTGTTTAACCAACGGGCTAGCTGGTCCCAGACCGGCGACGGTGAGAGTCGCTTCACGCTGTCTGCGGGGGTGGATAACGCTGACGGCGCCATTGAGGCTCAGCGTCTGGCATTGACGGCCGGGGCGCTTGCCAATCAGCACGGTCGGCTGGTGTCGCTCAACGACGCAGCGCAGCACTGGCAGGTCACTGGCCTGCTTGACAACGCCGGTGGCATATTGGGCAGCAACGGTGACCTGCGCCTTGAGGCGGCTGGTGTTGACAACCAGGGCGGTACGATAAAAACACAGCGGCAACTGATGATTGATAGCGGCAGCGCCATCAATAACCTCTCGGGCAACCTGCTGGCCGGCCAGACTCTGACGCTCGACGCGGTTGGCAGTCTGAACAATCAGCTCGGCACCCTGAGCGGCGGTGAGATGCGGCTGGCGGTGCAGCAACTGGATAATTCGCAGGGGCAGATTATTGGTCTGGGCAACCTTGACCTGACGGCCAGTCGACTGGACAACCTGCACGGCCTGATTGCGGCAGGGAAAGGGCTGAATCTGCATACCGGCGACTGGGACAACCGTGGCGGCACCGCACAGGGCGAAACGTCGCTCACGGCAACGGCCGGCAGCGTCAACAATGATCAGGGCAAACTGCTGTCCGGTCAGCGATTAAGCCTGAATACCACGGGTAACGTCACCAACGGTGCCGGCGAAATCAGCGGCACGGTGCTGGCGCTACAGGTCGCCCAGCTCGACAATACGCAGGGCAAGATGATTGGCCTGCAACGGCTTGAGCTACGTGCGGATGAGGGCGTGAACAATACGCAGGGGCAGCTGGGCGCCGGTGAAATGCTCAGCGTGCACACCGACGGCGAGCTGAATAACCGGCGAGGTTCCCTCACCGGGAATGGGCAAACCCGCGTGACGGCGCGAGAGCTGCACAACGATGACGGCACGATATTGGCCGAAACCCAGTTGGCGTTAACCATCGCTGCCGGGCTGACTAACCGTAAGGGCGAAATCGGCGGCGAATCGCTCACCCTGACGGCACAGCAGGTAGACAACACCCAGGGCAAGATGGTGGCTCGCCAGAGCCTGGCGCTGACGGCGCAACGGGGGCTGATCAACGCTGGCGGCTGGCTTGATGCCGGAAATACACTTGGCGTACATAGCGACGGCGACTGGGATAACCGTAATGGCAGCGTACAAGGTGGTGCTCAGGTGGTCGCCGCTGTGCGCTCCCTTGATAATGCCAATGGCCGATTGCAGTCAGGTGGCGACCTGACGCTGGCGGGCACGGGGGATATTGTTAACCGGGCCGGCAGGTTGAGCGCGCAACGGACTCTCGCCATTACTGGCGACTCGACCAGCCTGTTTGATAACGACGGCGGCTCGTTGCAAAGCGGCGGCGCGTTAACCTTGCAAAGTGGGCAGTTGACCAATCGACGCTCGGGGCTGGTGCTGGGCCAGCAGGCGCTGACCCTGAATCTGACCGGTGGATGGGACAATCAGGGCGGTAATCTGACCGCTAACGGCAGCACGTGGGTGCGAGCGGCAAATCTGTTGAATGCTCAGGGTGCCATCAACGCGCTGGACCGCCTGGAAATGCAGTTCAGCGGGAAACTGGATAACGGCAACGGGCGGATTTTTAGCCACCTGTCCCAGACGCTTACGGCACAGGAAATAATCAACGCGCAGGGCTGGATGGGCAGTCAGGGGAGCTGGCATGCCGTCAGCGGTGGGTTTGACAACGCACAAGGCAGCGTACAGAGCCAGCAGGACGGCCTGTTGACGGCTCACTGGCTGGGCAACGCGAAAGGCATCTTGCAGTCGGCCGCCGACCTGGTATTGCGCGTCGCGCAGGATATCGACAACCAGGATGGCAAGGTGTCGGCGCAGGGGCAAATGACGGTGCAGGGCGCAGACGAAGCGACGCTTGCGGGCAAGATAAACAACGCCGGCGGCCAGTGGCTGGCCGGTGGGGCGCTGCATATTGCCGCCCTCAGTCTGGATAATACCCAGGGCGGCCAGTTGTACGCACAAAAACAGCTGCGTCTAAACCTGAACCACGGACTGGATAACCGCGGTGGTAAACTGCAAGGCGGTGAGGCGCTCACTCTTGAGGCTCGGTGGTTGCGGAATACCAGCGGTACCATAGATGGCCAGCAGCAACTGGCGCTACGCATTCTCGACATACTGGATAATAGCGACGGCGTGGTGCGCAGCAACGGCGAGCAGCAGCTCATGGCAGCCAGTATCGCTAACTCGCGAGGGGTGTTCAGCAGCCGGGACGGCATCCGTCTGACGACGGAGCAACTGGATAACGCCGGCGGCACGCTGGTCAGTCAGGGGGCAGGCGCCTACCGAATCGATCGTCTCAACAACCCGCAGGGCAAGCTGCACAGCGGCGCGACACTGACGCTTGACGGTGTGCAAGTGAATAACCAGGGTGGGCAACTGGTGTCAACGCAGGGACTGACGCTCAAGAGCGGCGAACTCGATAACAGTGAACAAGGTATGCTCAGCAGTCAGGCGGCGCTGGCTGTGCGGGCCGAACGTCTGAACAACCGCGATGGCGGCCAGATATTGGGCACTACCCACACCGACATCAGCGCCCGTGACATCGATAATACCGCCGGTCTATTGCAAAGCGCAGATCGCCTCACTCTCAGTCACCTCTCGCAGTTGGATAATCGCCACGGGCGTATTTTGGCTAACGGCAATCTCGAGATTAACGCCGACCGGCCAGCGGGCGATTCGCTGCTCGCTCTGCTTAATCAGAGCGGGCGACTGGAGAGTGCCGCTACCCTGAAACTGCATGCGCGCACTGTGGATAATCAGAATGGCACCCTGTTGGGGTTGCAGGCGCTGACGCTGTTCGCGCAGCAGGATTACGCACGCCAAGCCGGCGAAACGATCAGCAGTAACGGTACGCTGTCGTTCTCCCTGAGCGGTGCTTTTACCAATCTGGTGGACTGGCTGCTGCCGGGCAACCTGGTGCTCAATGCGGCCAGCATCACCAACCCGGCGAGCCTGGTGGGCAAGACGTTGCAACTGACCACCGGTGCGTTGCAAAACAGCGGGCGTATTGAAGCGGACGCGATGACGCTCAACGTTGATAGCCTGGACAACGCGGCGGCGTTGATGGGAGATGATATTGCCGTACGCGGGCGTACCATCGACAACCACGGACAACCGGCGGTGATGGCGGCGAGCCAAAGCCTGACGCTGCAGACCGGCGAGCGTTTGACCAACCGGGACGGTGCTCTGCTCTATAGCGCAGACCGCCTGCAGCTGCACAGTGATGATCTGATTGAAAACCGGGCCAGCGTTATCGAAGCGGACGGCGACGTTATGATCGAAGCCCGGCGGCTGGACAATCTGCGGCAAGGTCTGGTGATTGAGCGCGCGGTGGATAAACGCGATTACAAATGGCACCGCTACAACTATTACTGGCGCTCCTACGGCTCACAGGTCAACCCCGATAAAATCACCATGGCGCCGATCACCCAACGGCTAACCTTCCAGGATGACACGGCGGCGCAAACCAACCGCTTCGGCACCCTGCTGACCATCGACGCTGTCGGCAAGCGTGCGCAGGTGCTGGTCAAGGACAGCAGCGGCCAACTGATTGACCTGTGGGTCAACTATCTGGCGCTTAAACCTGACGCCGATGGCAGCTATGCCATGACGTTTTACGAAACGCGTGGGGGAAATCAGCTGGCGGCCATCCCGACCCCTTATCAAAACGGCTTCCATTGGGAGCATGACTGGACGCAGGTGATGACCTGGGATCCCGGGATGCATGTCGATATCGACAGCGCACCGTTTGTCACCGATTACAACAACTTCCGCGAGCGTAGCGAGAGCGGTACGCTGACGCGCGATAAACTGGTCTCTGAAGGCATCGGGGCGCGTATGCTGGCGGGAGGCAACCTGGTGCTACGCATCACCGGTCAGTTGTTCAATGACGCCAGCATCATTACGGCTAATGGCAACCTGACACAGGATGGCGGTGGCAGCGTGGACAACCGGGGTTATTCGGTTAACGAACGGCGTCAGGCGTTTATTGTCGACCACTACGACAAGGATACGCATCACTGGTATCCGACGTTTAACCGCGACGAGACCACGGCGCTGGCAACCCTTGACGGGGTTATCACCGGTAACGGCTCGGTCACCATCAGCGGGGCCAGCATCACCAACATCACGGTCAATCAGGCGCAAACCAGCCGGCTCGAGGCGGCATTAAACGCCGTGGACGCCGAACGCGCCGAACTCGATCGCAATCCACTGGCCTTCACGGTGGAGGGCGCAGCCCGACCTGATGGCGATACCCAGCTTACGCCAGCCGAACAGCCCACGTCGCCCGCGGCGGTGACGCCATCGCCGCTGGGGCGTCCGTTGCTACCGGCGGAACTGGCGCTGACTCAGCTGCAGCACCTGGATAATGTGGCCACCTTTATCCCCAATAACGGTCTGTTCAGCCAGCATACGGCGGTCGGTAGCCCGTTTCTGGTGGTGACCGACGAACGCTTTACCCGCCGCGATAAGTTCATCAGCAGTGACTATATGCTCAAACGCCTGGGCTATGACCCGGCGCAGGCCCATAAACGCCTGGGGGACGGTTTTTACGAACAGCGTCTGGTGCGTGAGCAGGTACTGAAGCTCACCGGCAAACCGTCCGTCAAAGGATGGGATGCAATGACGCAATACCAGCAGTTGATGAATAACGGCACGAAAGTGGCGCAAGATTTCCAACTGGTGCCGGGGATCGCGCTGACGCCGGCGCAGATCGCGGCATTGCAACAGGATATCGTCTGGCTGGTCAGTGAAACGGTCGCGAGCCAAAACGGCCCGCAGACGGTGTGGGTGCCGAAGGTGTATCTGGCACAGACCACGCTGCGCCTGAGCGGCGATGGTGCGCTGATTGGCGGTGGTAATCTGCAACTCTCGGCCAACAGCATCACCAATGCCGCAAACCTGTTGGCCGACCAGGCCCTTTTGGTCGACGCCGGGCAGTGGTGGCACCAGGGCGGTGTTATCAAGGCCGACAGCATTGATGTGCAGGCCGACAGCCTGACCGTGAGTACCAATTTACAGGATGCGTTACGCCAGGCGACGATCAGCGCCGGCGACATTCGACTGCGCGGTGCGGATATCCGGCTTTCTGGGGCGAAGCTCGATGCTACGGACACACTCAGCCTCAGTGCCCGCAACGACCTGACCATTAGCGCTGCGAAGAGCAGCCATACTGCCGATCTTGACGTCATCTCTGGCTCTATGGGTAATCGTACCCGTGGCGGCACCGAACAGGCCGGTTCACGCATGGCGCAGGTCAGCGGCCAATGGCAGCAGGCGTTGGGCAGTGAGCTTAACGCCGGTGGCAACCTCAGCCTGTCGGCCGGGCGGGACGTGGCGCTCTCCGGCAGTCAGGTCGGGGCTGCCGGCAGCACCCGTGTGCAGGCCGGGAATGATATCAACATTCAGGCCGAAACCACCATCAACACCACGCAACTGGGCGCCAGCAGCCGCACGTCGTCGGTCAACAACCACCGTCAGGAAGAGCGCCTGACGCTCAGCAGCCTGAGCGGTGACCGGGGGATTACCCTGGTGGCGGGCAACCAACTGCTGGCAGAAGGTGCCCAAGTTGTTAGCCAAGAGGGGCGCATTGGCGTCAGTGCGCAGGACGTGACCATCAAGGACGCGCGCATCCGCACGCAAGATCAGGACAGCGAAAACAAGCGTCGTGGCAAGACCAAAAGCCACCGCGAAGAGCAAACCGAACGTGCAATCAGTATCGGCAGCACCTTCAGTGGCCAGCAGGGAGTGACCATCATCGGTCGTGAAGGGGACCTGACCGTGACTGGCAGTGCGCTGCACAGTGGCCAGGGCGGGATTGCCTTGCAGGCGAAACGGGATGTGATCCTCGATCACACCACCGACAGTGAGCATCGCGTCTCCAGAGAGGAGAGTCGCGGGCGGAAAACCAAAGGTCAGTACGCCGAAGAGACCCTGCGTGAAAACGTGCTGGGCAGCACGCTCAGCGGGCGCGACAGTGTTACGGTAGTGGCGCAGCAAGGGAGCATCACCGCTACGGCAAGCGCCCTGCACAGTGACCAGGGCGTTATTGCCTTACAGGCGAAACGGGATGTGAATCTCAATACCGCCACCGAACGCGAGTCGTACTACAGCGAAGCATATTCGGAGAAAAAAGGCTTCCTGAAAAAAAGAAGCAGCCTTAGCGTGGCGCGTGATGCGACCACGCGAGAGAAAGGCACGCTGCTGAGTGGCGACGGCGTCAGCGTTACCGCCGGCAATGACCTGACGGTCAGCGGATCGGCCATTGCCGCCGACCGGGATGTAAACCTGCAGGCCGGCCATAACGTCGATATTGGCGCGGCCACCGAGAGCGACACGCATTACCGACTGGACGAGAAGAAAAAAAGCGGGCTGCTGGGCAGCGGTGGCATCGGTTTCACGCTAGGCAAGCGGTCGAGCAAACATGAAATCGACGAGAAAGGCACCACCCAGAGCCAAAGCGTCAGCACCGTTGGCAGCAACCAGGGCAACGTCACCCTGTCGGCGAGCAACCAACTGCACGTTGGCGGTGCCGATCTGGTGGCGGGCAAGAGCCTGACCCTGAGTGGCGACAGCGTGCGCATTGACCCCGGCTTTGATGCACGCACGCGTAAAGAAACCTTCGAACAGAAGCAGAGCGGGCTGACGCTGGCGCTGTCGGGTACCGCAGGCAGCGCACTCAACACCGCGGTCAGTTCGGCACAGCAGGCCAGAAAAGAAGGTGACGGGCGGCTTGGTGCGTTGCAAAACACCAAGGCGGCGCTGTCCGGGCTGCAGGCCGTACAGGCCGGGCAACTGGATAGCGCGAAAGGCAACGATGCGGCGAACACTAATACGGTGGGCATCAGCGTTTCCTACGGCAGCCAGGCGTCGAAGAGTGAAACCCGTAGCGATAGCCGCCAATCGCAGGGCAGCACGCTCAACGCCGGGCAAAACCTGTCGATAACGGCGACCGGTAAAAACCACGCGGACGGAAGTGGGGATATCACGATTGGCGGTAGCCAACTCAAAGCGGGCAAGGACCTGTCGCTCGACGCGGCGCGTGATCTCAGCCTGCATTCAGCGCAAAACAGCGAAAGCACCGTCGGCAAGAACAGCAGTCAGGGCGGCAACATCGGCGTGGGGATTGGTGTCGGTTCAGGCGGCTGGGGTATCAGCGTGTCGGCGGGGATCAATGCCGGCAAGGGGCATGAGCGGGGCAACGGCCTGACGCATAGCGAAACCACGCTGGATGCAGGCAGCACCCTCAGCCTGAGCAGCGGCCGCGACACCCGGCTACAGGGCGCGCAGGCGAGCGGAGACAAAGTCGCCGTAGAGGCTGGGCGTGACCTGACGCTGCAAAGCGAGCAGGACAGCGACCGCTACGATGCCAGACAGCAGAACATCAGCGCCGGCGGCAGTTTCACCTTCGGTTCAATGACCGGCTCGGCGTATATGAGCGTCAGTCGGGATAAGCTCAACAGTAACTTCGATTCGGTGAAGGAGCAAAGCGGGCTGTTTGCGGGCCGAGGTGGCTATGACGTCAAGGTGGGTGAGCATACGCAGTTAAACGGTGCGGTGATAGCAAGCAGCTCAGCGCAAGACAGGAATCGCCTTGAGACGGGCACGCTGGGCTGGAGTGATATTCACAACCAGGCGGATTATAAAGCGACGCACAGCGGCGGTTCGTTTAGTAGCGGCGGTCCGGTGGGTAAGGATCT
Organism: Serratia odorifera; assembly: GCF_041448735.1. Lineage (NCBI taxonomy): Bacteria > Pseudomonadati > Pseudomonadota > Gammaproteobacteria > Enterobacterales > Yersiniaceae > Serratia > Serratia odorifera. The sequence continues at coordinate 897,891 of NZ_JBGMUT010000001.1, forward strand.
GCTGACCCATATGGCTGGCGGCATGCTGTCGGTGGCCAACAACAGCGGGCATGCCGACGGGACGACCAAGGCCGGGGTCAGCGAGGGGACGCTGATAGTCCGGGATAGCGTCAGGCAACGGCAGGATATCACCACGCTGAACCGGGATACCGAGCACGCCAACGACGGCAGCATCAGCCCGATCTTCAACAAGGAAAAGGAGCAGAACCGGCTTAAGCAGGTTCAACTGATCGGGGAGATTGGCAGTCAGGTGATGGATATCGTACGCACGGAAGGTGCAATAGCAGCGACCAAAGCCGCTAACGAAAAGATGAAGTCTGCGAGCCCGGAAGACCAGTCGAAAGCGGAGGCACAGTGGCGCAAAGCCAATCCGGGCAAGGAGCCGAAGGCCGAGGATATCAGCAAGCAGGTTTACCAGAACTTCTACAATCAGGCGTTTAACGACTCGGGGTTCGGCACAGGTGGCAAGGTTCAGCAAGGAATGCAGGCCGCCACCGCTGCGATACAGGGCTTGGCCGGTGGAAATATGGCCGCCGCCATAGCCGGAGGCGCAGCGCCCTACATCGCGAACGTGATTGCGCAAAGCACCAATGATCCGGCAGCACGAGCACTGGCTCATGCGGCAGTAAACGCAGCCATTGCAGCAGCGCAGGGAAATAATGCGTTGGCCGGCGCTGCTGGCGCCACTGCGGGTGAAATCGCAGCGGGCATCATCAAAGACCAGTTGTACGGTAAAGACACCAAAATCAGCGACCTGAGCGAAGAGCAGAAACAAACCATCAGTGCACTGGCGACCTTGGCCGGTGGTTTGGCAGGTGGGTTGACCGGCGATAGATCGGCAGATGCGCTGGCAGGTGGTCAGGCGGCGAAGACGACGGTTGATAATAACTATCTGAGCAGCACAGAAGGCAGACAGCTCGATAAAGAGCTATCCGACTGTAAATCCTCCGGTGGTGACTGCCAGTCCGTTGTTGAGAAATATATCGAAATCAGCAACAAGAACAGCAAAGAGCTGGTTGACGCCTGTACTGGTGGTGGTGTGGCTTGTGTGACGTGGGAAGAGCTTATTCAAGGTGCAACCAATGTTGCCAATGATGCGCATCCGTCACAAATCCGGTTGGATGAAAAACTGAAAGATCCGGATGCCGCTGCGTTGGTTAATTACCTTAACGGTACGGATCTTAAGTTCCTTCAAGACAACATTACCACCGGAGATCGCTTCATAGCAGTTGTGAGTGATCCGACTTCGTGGCCGGTAGCCATAATGGGCGGGAAAAATATTATTACCAATGCGGTAACGAAAGGGAAAGAGCAATTAATCGCGGTGGGGGTATCAAGCGCAGCCAATGCTGCAATCCAATACGGTACAACGGGTGAAGTTAAACTCTCAGACGTGATTGGTTCAGGTGTGATCGGTGCAATCACTGCGGGTAAGGGCTATAACCCGACAGTGACTTGGAATGCTGCCGGGGGGTATTACCAAGCCGAGATGAAAGGTGATGATCCGTTTATGGGGGCATTGCTGAGCAAGGCAGGTGCATCGGCTGGTTATGCAACTGGTAATATCATTAAAATCCCAATGGATAAGGCATTGAATCCAATATCAAAACAGTATGAGTGGGTGCCTACGGGAGTTTGGACAATAACCAAGCCAGTACAGCAAAACCCATTACCTGTGATAGTGGGTAATGCAGGAGACTCCGCTGCTTCGGGATTATTTACCGAGGGGGTTAATGAAGCCTTGAAAAGCAAAAAGGAAAAATAATGGTCAATAGTAAATATAGATCTTTTATTATTTTACTTTATCTATGCTTGAGCCTTTTTATTGCGTTGTTCATTATAGCGATGTCATTCAGCCTACTTGGTTATTGGGTAGGAGGAGGAGAGGACATACCTTCATTTTTTTTTGATAAACTATTTACTTATTTTAAAGTAGCTCTTGTTGGAATATTGATAGGGTTACCTATATGGTTTTTCTATTATCGCGACCTGTAATTCATGTTGTTATGTACCCCAGCCAGGGCTGAGGTACTTGGTAGCAGGTTCAACTGATCGGGGAGATTGGCGGTCAGGTGATGGATATCGCGCGGACACAGGGACAAATCCGGGCGACGAATGCGGGTAAGGCAGAATTAGCGGCGAAGGGCGAGAAAGAACCGGGTAAAGGTGCCAGCAAGGAAGACTGGGCGGCTTACAACGAGAAGCTGACCAACACCTCTTCGTATAAGACGGCGCAAGCCGAATGGGGCACCGGAAGCGCCATCCAGCAAGGAATGCAGGCGGCGACGGCGGCGATACAGGGACTGGCCGGTGGCAATATGGCACAGGCATTGAGTGGAGCTGCAGCGCCGTATCTTGCGGAGCAAATCCACCAACTGGTGTCGGATGAAGCCAGTCGCGCGATGGCGCACGCGGTGGTGGGAGCCGTCATCGCTTACGCCAGTGGCAACAGTGCGGCGGCAGGAGCCACGGGTGCGGTCAGCGGTGAATTGATGGCGCAACTGGTGATGAACCAGCTGTATCTGGGTAAAGCAGTCAGTGAACTGAGCGAGGAGCAGAAACAGACTATCAGTGCACTGAGCACTCTGGCAGCCGGGCTTGTGGGTGGACTGGCAACGGGCGATACTGTGGGGGCGGTAACGGCAGCGCAGGCCGGGAAGAACGCGGTTGAGAATAACTTCCTGAGTAGTACCTCCTCGGGAAAACGTGATGCGTTGGCGGAAAAAGTGAAGCAGGGCGACAAGTCGCTTCAAACCGCGAAAGAGTTTTTACAGCTTGAGAATGCTGATAAACGCAGTGATGCACTGGTTGCCAAGTTCAATAAAGAACCGAGTGAGTTGAGCACGGCAGAGCAAACCGAGTTGGTGAGCTATCTGAAGATATATGCGTCTGACATGCAGGCTCAATATGGTGAGGCAGTGACTAAAGAGCTGATCGCAGGAGTTCTTTCTGGGCAGGATTATCTGAAATCAGCGCCGCAGACAGAGGCGCAGCAGAAAGCACAAACCATCATGAATACCTGGGGTTATCATAAATCCAACGCCAGCATTGGAGACCCGGTATTGTTATTTGGCAGCAGTGTCCTTGGCACCACAATAAAAGAAGGTATGGCGCTTAATGCGGCAATCGGTGTAGGCGTGAATACCGGCGTACAACTTAGCGGGAATGATCCTTTCAGCTATGTTGATGCAATTCTTGCTGGTGTGACAGCTGCCGCGACTACAGGTAAAAGCTGGCAGGCATCAGCAGCGATCAATATGGGGGGGCTGCGATTGGCAGTGCGATTAAAGGGGAAGATCCGACTAACTCTGTGATAAGTACTGGCTTTGGTAGTGCGGTTGGTAGTTTAGGAGGAAAAGTTGTTGATGCATTGTATCCGGAACTGATCAAGTAACAAAGGATGTTATTGGGGCAGTTACAGGTTCTACTGCTTCTGAACTTACAGGAAAAGCTGTAAAAGATGAGTTAGACAAGCGGGAGAAGAAGCAATGAATCTGTTCAGCAAGGTTGGTATCCTTTGGCTTCTTTTCTTGGTTGTATACTGTACTGTTTTAATATCTTTTGTTCTTTTCATATGCCAACTAGGAGTGTCAACAATTTTCTACTTCAATGATGGGGTATTCCTTTTTTCATGGGAAGATGCATTATATATCGCATTAAAAAAAGGGAGCATGGCAGGAGTGGCATTAGGTGCTGGAGTATGGTTGAAAAATAAGTTGCATGAGCGTCATAGGAAAATGTAGGTAATATTGGCGATTCAGCCGTGTCAGGGATGGTTCAGGATAAGCTACAGAATAGCTTGGGGGAAAGTGATGGAAAATAAAACGAAGTCATTACTTAACCTTTTATATCTGTGCTGTTCAATGGGGGTGGTGATATTTTTATGCTCTTATTTGGACGATTACTAGGGGCATGGCTAGCTTGGGATGTTAATAGCAACTTTCCCTTTTCATCGGAAGATTTATTTGTTTGTCTCAAGGTATCCTTGATAGGTCCGCCTATAGGAATTGTTTTTTGGTTTTTTTGTTATCGATGAGTTTTAGGTAGATTAATATAACCCCCGGTCGCTTTCGCCGGGGTTGATGCTTCTAGGCCTTGAAAATAGTCAGTGTTCGTCGTCTGACCTCGATCCTGCCTGGTGCAGTGGTGATGTCGATGTGTTCCGGTTGGGTAATATCGATATCGGTGAGCCAGTCGCCGCCGATAATCAGTTCACCGTCATCGCGCACCCAATCGGCGCTGAGGTCGGCACGGTTCTCGCTCTCTTCGCAGAGGGCTTGCCAGCGCTGCGGGTCGTTAACGATGCTGATATAAAACGCCGAGTCTTTTTGTTGCACCGCAATCAAGGTGCCCGGCGTAAAGCCGTTGTCCGCTAGCGTCTGACCGGCCAGTATAATCAGGGGGATCGGGTCAGTGGTGAAAGTGATGTCAAGGTTCATGGCGTTACCTCGTTGCTGCTGTCGGTGGCCAGTGCTTTGTCGAGGTAGCGGTTGAACGCTTCTTCATCGAGCGTCTTACACAGCGCGTCATGCGGCTCGGTGATAAGGCGTTCTTGGCATTTGGGGCGGGGCCGTTGGCAAACTCTCTTAAAGCCGGTGTGTTGACCAATGCAGCGATAGGTGTAGGTGCAAATGCAGCCGTTCAGCTTGGTGGTAAAGATCCGTTTAACTACGTTGATGCGATACTTGCCGGTGTTACCGCTGTGATCTCTTCCCTTTGTTCAGTACCGGCGTAAAGTAGAGTTTTCGGCCTTTCTTCTCCTGCAAAAAGAGGTCATCTGACATGAAAAAGCCAGAAAACTCTATCTGAATGAATGCTCGATTCCAACTCCAATGAAATCGACGAGAAAGGCACCACCCAGAGCCAAAGCGTCAGCGCCGTTGGCAGCAACCAGGGCAACGTCACCCTTGTGGCAGGTAAACAAAAACCTCGGACAAGTGGCCGAGGTTTTGCTTTTATGCACTAAAATACCCTTGTTCTCGCTGTGTTATCACTATCTTGCCCGGCGCAGCGGTGGCCTTGATCTGCTTGGGTCTCGTGAGGTCAAACTCGCTGAGCCAGTCGCCACCAATAACCAGCTCGCCGTTCTGCCGCACCCAGTCTGCACCAAGGTCATAGCCGTGCTGGCTGTCTGCGCACAGGGTGTCCCACTCGTCATTATCGGTAACAAGGGTGAGCGTGATCAGGTTGCCCTGACGTAACAGCCTAAACCGGCTTCCTGGTCGCCAGCCGTGACGGATAAGGGTCAGTGTGGCTATCGGTTCGGCGGTGAAGGTTATCTTCATGGTGTCACCTCGTTGCTGTCGGTGGTCGGTGCTTTGTCGATATAGCGTTGGACCACGGCTCCATCCAGCGTCTTACACAAGGCATCATGGGATTCAGTGATAAGCCGTTCCAGCATATGGCGCAGGGTCAGGCCGTGGTGATACGCCAATCGGTCAAGCGCAAACTGGGCGCGGTGACTCACTTCCATGTTCAGGCGGGTGATGTTGTGGTTGCAGCGACGGCGTGCGCGGTACTCTGCCTGACGTTGTGCGTTGATCTTGGCCATGATGAACCTCCTTGTTATTGCGTAACGGTGCGCATAACGTCGATATCGGCGTGGCCACACCGAGAGCGACACGTATTACCAACTGGACAAAAAAGGGCGGGCTGCAGAGTAGCCAACTCAAAGCGGGCAAAGACCTGTCGCCCGACGCGGTGCGTGATCTCAGCCTGCATTACTGGTGCCAGTGCGCGTAAAGAGCACGTTCATAAGATAATTTTATTGGTGGTTTTTATTCCCTAACACACTTATGAAAAATGGCAGTATAGCCAGTATTATACACCAGGTCAGCAGCCATAGTGCCACTCTGCCGGGTGTTTAGGCGAGCAGGATTTAAAAAAATTGACTGTAAGCACCACCTGGTATTGCAAAGAAAATAACAGCAATCGCTACCATGCCAAGAGACAGAAAGCAGATTTAATGATCAATTAATAACAAGGAGGTTTTATGAATAAGGATTTGAAAATCACCATAACAAAAGGGCGCTTCAGAAAATTAAGAGAATGGAATCGTCGCAGGAACTACTATTTCAAGCAGCTAAAACTTAATGGAAATATTTACCTGGCAAAACTGATTTGGGATAAAAGGATAAGGAGTGAGCTAAATGTAAAATCCATTAAAACCATTCTGCTCCTGCGCAATGAGGGTACCGTCGGCGACGTGGTGGTTACTACACCACTGATAAAGGGGTTGTCTGAGGCTGGCTACACGGTTGATTTATTATTGACAACGTCGAGTAGTGTGGTGGTTAAATATAATCCTTATATCAGAGGTGTCTACCAGGCAGAGGATTGTAGCACTGCGATTTTTCTTAAGAGCTTTAATCATACCGTTGCAGAGTCGACAATAAATCGGTTAAGAGCGAATCATTACGATCTGATCATTGACCTTTGCCTGTTCGAAACTCCAGTGCATAGGTTAAGGTTATTTAGTGAAATAAATGCCAAAGCGGTTATTGGCTTCAATAAATGGAATTGCATTAACCATTACAGTAAATCGCTTGCATTTGAAAATGGTAAGCAACATGTAACAGAGGCTATTGCCATGGTGGCTAGTTTTATCGGAATTGGCCATATAAATCCCAAAGCTTATGATTTGCACATTCCTGGTGCGGTTTTTCGTGAAGTGCGTGATTTTTATGACGCCAAAAAAGAACGGATAAAAATTGTGATTAATGTATTTACTGGCAGTGCGGAGAGGGATCTATCTCAACGGCAACTGTTCAATATTGTTAAGATGCTTAATAGCAAATCAACCAATATCACGTTCATTCTTCTCGATCATCGGCGACAATTGAATCTACAACTTCCTGATAATGCCATTATAAACCCATTTAACTCACTACATCATGTTATGGCATTACTGTATGGGGCTGACATGGTGGTAACGCCAGACACGTCGATTGTGCATATATCTGCCGCATGGGAGAAAACACTTATCTCTGTTTATAAAGACGTCATCGACAACAACTACTTATGGGCGCCGGGTTATGGCAATGCAAGTCAGATAATTGTTCATAATAGAATAATAGCGGATGTTGCGAACATTCCGGAGCTGATATGGCACGAGATAGACCAAAGAGGTTTGCTAAAGTAACCGGCCCTTAGCCACTGGCACTCTCAAGCTCCAGAGTCGCATAAGGTGCCTGGTTGATACGCCAACACCCGCCCCGTAGCAGGGCGGGTTAAAGTGAGCGCAGGCTAAATCAACGCTCTGCGCCGTTGCTGGCGATCAGTTTCTGATACCAGAAGAAGCTCTTCTTGCGCTGGCGCGCCAGATCCTTCTGGTGATCGACATAAACAAAACCGTATTGCTTCTGGAAACCGTTCAGCCAGCTCAGCAAGTCGATAAATGACCACGGATAATAACCACGCACGTCAGCCCCCTGAGCGATTGCATCTTCGATCGCGCCGATATGCTGGTTGAGGTAGTCAATGCGGTCGTCGTCTACCACTTCGCCATCGATAATCGGATCTTTGGCGCCAAGGCCGTTTTCGGTGATGTAAATCGGAATGTCACCGTAGCGCGCCTTGATATTCATGATGCCTTCGGTCAGGCCCTGCGGATAAATCTCCCAGTCCCAATCGGTATAGACGCCGTTCGGATTGCGCACGAACTTGAACAGACCCTTGAAGCCGAATTCATTGCCTTGCTGGTGGCCTTTGCCTTTTTCGCCGGTGGTGTTGATAGTCAGGTGGGATTCCTGATGGTTGGCGGCAATGGTTTCGCGCTTGTAGTAATTCAGGCCAATGAAATCGCAGATATTGTCACGCAGCAGTTGGCGATCGCCGTCAGCGAACTGCGGAACGCCCCACAACGCCTGAGTCTGCGCCAGCAGTTCTGCCGGGTATTCGCCTTTCAGTACCGGGTCATACAGCCAGTGGGTAAAAATGCCATCGGCCAACTGACAGGCGGCGAGATCTTCCGGTGACTGGCTGAGTGGGGTATTGGTCTGCAACACATTGACGAAACCGATCTTGCCGTCGATGCCGCTGGTACGGAATGCCGCCACCGCTTTGGCGTGGGCGACAAAAACGTGGTGACAGGCCTGCACCGCGCGCGCCGGGTTTTGCACGCCCGGTGGATGACCGCCGGTGATATAGCCAAAACCAATAAAGCAGATGGTTTCATTAAAGGTCGACCACAGCTTGACGCGGTCACCGTAACGCTCATAACACAGGCGGGCATAGGCTTCGAACGCCTCGGTAGTGGCTCGCGCTTCCCAGCCGCCTTCGTCTTGCAGCGCCTGCGGCAGATCCCAGTGATAAAGGGTGATCATCGGTTCGATGCCGTGTTCCAGCAGCGCGTCGATCAGATCGCTGTAAAACGCTACCCCGGCCTCATTGACTTGGCCACGGCCCTGCGGCAGCAGGCGCGGCCAGGATATGGAAAAGCGGTAGCTCTTCATGCCCATTTCGGCCATCAGCGCCACGTCCTCGCGGAAGCGATGATAGTGATCGACCGCCACATCGCCGTTGGTGCCCTGATAGGTGGTGCCGGGCAGGTGGGAGAACACGTCCCAGATGGATGGGCCCTTGCCGTCGGCGTCATGGGCGCCTTCAACCTGATACGCCGCGGTAGCCGCGCCCCAGAGGAAATCTTTCGGGAAAGCAGACATAAACAACTCTCTCTGTCAGATGAATGATTGAATCAGTATCAGCCTAGTCTAGGGGGAACGGGAATGGTTTTGCAACCGGTTTCTGAAACCGGTTGCAGTTTTGTTGGCTGGCAGAGAGAGCGAGATTAACGGCGGTTCAGCTGATAGTAGGCCTCGTTCCAGCGGATTTCGTTCTTGAACGCCGGCAGCGTGGTGTCGTTATCGATCAGCAGGAACTCGATGTTGTGCATTTCGGCATACAGACGCAGATAATCGGCGTTCAGCGCCTGTGAGAATACCGTATGGTGCGCGCCGCCGGCTAGAATCCAGGCTTCGGCAGCGGTAGCCAGCGTCGGCTGTGCCTGCCAGATAGCGCGCGCCACCGGCAATTTCGGCAGCGGATGCGGCTGTTCCACGGTATCCACCTGGTTGACCAGAAGACGGAAGCGATCGCCCATATCGATCAGACTGGCGTTGACCGCCGGGCCGGCCGGGGTAGAGAAGATCAGGCGTGCCGGATCCGCCTTGCCGCCGATGCCCAGCGGTTGAATGTCCAGCAGCGGTTTTTGCTCCTTGGCAATGGATGGGCACACTTCGAGCATGTGTGAGCCAACCACCAGATCGTTACCCGGCTGGAAGTGGTAGGTGTAATCCTCCATAAACGAGGTGCCGCCATCCAGGCCGCCGGCCATCACTTTCAGAATGCGCAGCAGGGCGGCGGTCTTCCAGTCGCCTTCGCCGCCAAAGCCGTAGCCTTGCTGCATCAGGCGCTGTACCGCCAGCCCCGGCAGTTGCTTCATGCCATGCAGATCTTCAAAGTTGGTGGTAAAGGCGTGAAAATCCCCTTGCTCAAGGAAGCGTTTCATACCCAGCTCGATACGTGCCGCGTCGATCAGATTTTCGCGTTTGGCGCCGTTGCTTTTTACCGCTTCGCTCAGCACATAGCTGGCTTCATATTCTTCAATCAGCGTATCGACGTCGCCACGACTGACTTCGTTGATCACGCTGACCAGATCGCCGATGCCGTAGGCGTTCACCGCATAGCCGAACTGGATCTGTGCGCCGACTTTATCGCCTTCGGTTACTGCCACCTGGCGCATATTGTCGCCAAAGCGCGCCACTTTCAGCTGCTGGCTTTCCTGACGGGCGGCGGCAACGCGCATCCATTGTGCGATGCGTTGATGCGCGTTGCGGTCCTGCCAATGGCCGGTGATCACGCTGTGCTGCTGACGCATGCGTGCGCCGATAAAGCCAAACTCACGGCCGCCGTGCGCGGTCTGGTTGAGATTCATAAAGTCCATATCCATGCTGTCCCACGGCACTTCGGCGTTGAACTGGGTATGGAACTGCAGCAACGGTTTGTTGAGGATCGACAGGCCGGCGATCCACATTTTTGCCGGCGAGAAGGTATGGAGCCAGGTCAGAATGCCGAGGCACTGCTGTTGATAATTGGCATCGCGGCACACGGTGGTGATTTCATCCGGCGTGGTCACCAGCGGTTTTAGCACCAGCTTGACCGGCAGACCGGCGTCGCGGTTCAGGCTGTTGACCACCTGCTCGGCATGTTCTTTGACCTGTTGTAGCGTTTGCGGGCCATACAGATGCTGGCTGCCGATCACGAACCATACTTCGCGCTGTTTGAATGCGTCCATCAGTAACTCCTGACATGTTGACTGGGTGATAAGAGAGCGGACGCTGCCGCAGGCGGCGCCCGAAAGTTCAATGGCTGTGGATCCTTATGCATGACGTTCAGCGGCGTAGCGCGGCTCGGCGGCGTCGCACCACTGCTGATAACGCTGGTAGAGCTGCTGGAAGCGTGCGACTCGCAGCGGATCCGGTTGCAGCGTGCGCTCCAGCCCACAGGCCATGTGCCGTTGTGCGGCAGGGACATCGGCGAACTGTCCGGCAGCGACGGCGGCGAAGATCGCCGCGCCGAGCGCACAGCACTGATCGGAGGCGACGATCTGCAGCGGGCGATTCATCACGTCGGCGCAAACCTGCATGATGGTCGGTGATTTACGGGCAATGCCGCCCAATGCCAGCACATTCTCAACCGGGATATCCTGCTGTTCAAAGCATTCCATAATGGCGCGCGCGCCAAAGCCGGTGGCGGCGATAAAACCGCCGAACAGCGTCGGTGCATCGGTGCCGAGATTGAGATCGGTAATCACCCCCTTGAGGCGCTGATTGGCATATGGCGTACGGCGACCGTTGAACCAGTCCAGTACCACCGGCAGGTGATCGAGCGAAGGATTAGCGGCCCAGGCGTCGGTAAGCGACGCCAGCAGCTGGTTTTCAATCTGTTTGAGCTGTGGTTCCAGCTCCGGCTGGCGCGTTGCTGCTTCGCGCAGTGGCCAGCTCAGCAGGCGGCTGAACCAGGCGTACATGTCACCGAACGCCGACTGGCCTGCCTCCATGCCGATCAGCCCCGGCATAACGCTACCGTCAACCTGACCGCAGATACCGGCAATGGCGCGATCGCCGACCCGTTCACGGTCGGCAATCAGAATGTCGCAGGTGGAGGTGCCGATCACCTTGACCAGGGTATACGGCTGGGCGCCGGCGCCGACCGCACCCATATGGCAGTCGAACGCGCCGCCGGACAGCACCACGTGCTGCGGCAGGCCCAGGCGCTGCGCCCATTCGGCGGTCAGCGTGCCGACCGGCAGATCGGCGGTATAAGACTGTTCGAACAGGGGATAGGGCAAGTCTTCCACCAGCAGCGGATCGAGCGCGGCAAAGAACTCTTTTGGCGGCAGACCACCCCAGTCCGGGTGCCAGAGCGTTTTATGGCCGACGCTGCAGCGCCCGCGTTTTAACCGCGCCGGCGCAGTGGTTCCCGACAGCAATGCCGGCACCCAGTCGCACAGTTCAACCCAGGAAGCGGCGGCGTGGCGTACCGCATCGTCGGCGCGCGATACGTGCAGAATTTTGGCCCAAAACCACTCGGAGGAATAAACACCGCCGATATAACGTGAATAATCGGCCGCGTTGCCGCTATGGCACAGCCGATTGATCTCTTCGGCTTCTTCAATCGCAGTGTGATCTTTCCATAACACGAACATGGCATTCGGGTTATTGGCGAATTCTGGTCGCAACGCCAGCACATCGCCGTTCTCATCAATCGGCGCCGGCGTTGAACCGGTGGAATCCACGCCGATGCCAATCACCTGCTGGCGCTGCTGCTCGCTCATGCGCTGCACCACCGCCACGATTGCCTGCTCCATCGCCTCGATATAGTCGAGTGGGTGGTGGCGGAACTGGTTTTCAGCCGCATGACAATATTCGCCGCGTTGCCAGCGGGGGTAATAAACCACCTCGGTGTCCAGCTCATTGCCGTTATGGCACTCCACCGCCAGCACCCTCACCGAGTCGCTGCCGAAGTCCAATCCCAGGGCGATTGCGCCTGCCGTCATGATGTTGACCCTCATTATTAATCTGTTGTGGCGGATACCCGATAGGTTTCAGGGTGCAGGCGCCGAACGGGGTCGGTTACCGGGGGCAGCCTCGGCTACTGACGGGCGCGCACGCGCCGTCAACGCATCTGCATCGTGAAAGATGGCTATAACCATAGGAGCGTGTGTCATGGGGCAGTGAGGAGCGGTTAGCTGGAAGTATGCACTTTCCTGCTTCCTGCAGTGATTTTGTGATGGCAGTCAAAAGTTAATGATTGGCTAAATTTGCTAAATATATGTACATATCTGCTGTAATCTCTGGATGTGATAGCGCTCTACATTTCAGCAACAAATACCCGCTAAAACTAACCCGGTCTGAAAGTCGATGAGGAACGAAGGCGCATCAATAAGCGTTTTTCTTTATCGATAACCGTATCACTACCCTAATGAAAGCGTTTTCACTGCGCGGTGATTTCAGCGCCGGGGAGAACAACACAGCGGAGAGCATCATGCATAAATTCACTAAGGCACTGGCGGCGATTGGCCTGGCAGCGGTTATGTCACAATCGGCTATCGCCGAAACCATGAAGCTGGGTTTTCTGGTCAAGCAACCGGAGGAGCCCTGGTTCCAGACCGAATGGAAGTTTGCAGACAAGGCCGGTAAAGACCTCGGCTTTGAAGTGATCAAAATCGCCGTGCCGGACGGCGAAAAAACCCTCAACGCCATCGACAGCCTGGCGGCCAGCGGCGCCAAAGGCTTTGTGATCTGCACGCCGGATCCGAAACTTGGTTCGGCGATCGTCGCCAAGGCGCGCAGTTACGATCTGAAGGTGATTGCGGTTGACGATCAGTTCGTCACCGCCAAAGGCAAGCCGATGGACAGCGTGCCGCTGGTGATGATGGCGGCGACCAAAATCGGCGAGCGTCAGGGGCAAGAGCTGTGGAAGGAAATGACCAAGCGTGGCTGGAAAGTGGAAGAAACCGGCGTAATGGCGATCACCGCCGATGAGTTGGACACGGCTCGCCGCCGCACCAGCGGTTCGATGGACGCGCTGAAGGCCGCCGGCTTCCCGGAAAAGCAAATCTATAAGGTACCGACCAAATCCAACGACATTCCAGGTGCGTTTGACGCCGCCAACTCGATGCTGGTGCAGCATCCCGGGGTGAAGAACTGGCTGATTGTGGGCATGAACGACAATACCGTGCTGGGCGGCGTGCGTGCTACCGAAGGTCAGGGCTTTAAAGCACCGAACGTGATCGGCATCGGCATCAACGGCGTTGACGCGGTGAGCGAACTGTCCAAGGGGCAGGCCACCGGCTTCTATGGCTCGCTGCTGCCAAGCCCGGACATCCATGGCTACAAGAGCATTCAGATGCTGCATGACTGGGTTGAAAAGGGCGCCGAGCCACCGAAATTCACCGAAGTTACCGACGTGGTGCTGATCACGCGTGACAACTTCAAAGCCGAACTGCAGAAAAAAGGCCTGATGTAACGCTTTGCATTGCCCGCTCGCCCAGTGCGTATGCCGTGACGGCCATCGGTTGTCACGGCGTTTGCCGGCGAGCGGCGTTTTCAGACAAGCATGAGGAAAGCACTATGACAGCCACCACGCCGTATCTGGCTTTCAAGGGCATCGGAAAAACCTTTCCGGGGGTCAAGGCGCTGGACGATATCAGTTTCAGCTGCCAGGCCGGGCAGATCCACGCGCTAATGGGGGAAAACGGCGCCGGCAAATCGACGCTGCTGAAGATCCTCAGCGGCAACTATGCGCCGACCAAGGGCGAAATCCATCTCAAGGGCCAGCCGGTGCGCTTTAATGCCACCACCGACGCGCTGGACGCCGGCGTGGCGATCATTTACCAGGAGCTGCACCTGGTGCCGGAAATGACGGTTGCGGAGAACATCTATCTGGGCCAGTTGCCGACCAAACGCGGGTTGGTCGATCGCAAGCTGTTGCGTTATGAAGCCCGTTTGCAGCTTGAGCATCTCGGGTTGGACATCGATCCGGATACGCCGCTGAAGTACCTGTCAATCGGCCAGTGGCAGATGGTGGAAATCGCCAAGGCGCTGGCGCGCAATGCCAAAGTGATTGCCTTTGACGAGCCGACCAGTTCGCTGTCGGCGCGCGAGATTGAGCAACTGTTCCGCGTGATCCGTGAACTGCGTGCCGAGGGCCGGGTGATTCTGTACGTATCGCACCGTATGGAGGAAATCTTTGCCCTGAGCGACGCCATCACGGTGTTCAAGGATGGGCGCTACGTGCGCACCTTCGACGACATGAGTCAGGTGAATAACGAACAGCTGGTGCAGGCGATGGTCGGGCGCGATCTGGGCGATGTTTATGGTTATCAGCCGCGTGAGCATGGCGCGGTACGCCTGCAACTGGACAACCTGCAGGCCAGCGGCGTGAAAACGCCGATCAGCCTCAGCGTACGTGCCGGGGAGATCGTCGGCCTGTTTGGCCTGGTGGGGGCTGGGCGCAGCGAATTGATGAAGGGGATATTCGGCGCCACGCGCATCGCCGGCGGTCAGCTGTCGCTCGACGGCGAGAAAATCCGCATAGGTTCGCCCATCGACGCCATTCGCGCCGGCATCATGCTGTGCCCGGAGGATCGTAAGGCCGATGGCATTATCCCGGTGCATTCGGTGCGCGACAACATCAACATCAGCGCGCGGCGTAAAAGCATCAAGGCCGGTTGCCTGATCAACAACGCCTGGGAAACCAGCAATGCGGCGCACCACATCCGCGCGCTCAATATCAAAACCCCGAGCGCCGAGCAGCTGATTATGAACCTGTCCGGCGGTAATCAGCAGAAGGCGATCCTCGGGCGTTGGCTGTCGGAAGAGATGAAAGTGATCATGCTCGACGAGCCAACGCGCGGCATTGACGTTGGCGCCAAACATGAAATCTACAACGTCATTTACCAGTTGGCGCAGCAGGGCATTGCGGTGCTGTTTGCCTCCAGCGATCTGCCTGAAGTGCTCGGGCTGGCTGACCGGATCATCGTGATGCGCGAAGGCGCCATCTCCGGTGAGTTGCTGCATGACCAGGCCAGCGAGGAAAAGGCCCTCAGCCTGGCAATGTTACGCACCCCCGAAATTGCCCCTGACGCCGCCAGCGCGGTGGCCTGACTGTGAAGGAGAAAGAGATGTCGACCATGACAACCAATAATTCTGTAAAAAGCCGCGGCGGCCAGGGGTTGACGCGTATCTGGGACAGCTACGGCATGCTGGTGGTGTTTGCGGTGCTGTTTATCGCCTGCATGGTATTTGTGCCCAACTTCGGCTCGTTCATCAATATGAAAGGGTTGGGGCTGGCAATTTCCATGTCCGGCATGGTGGCCTGCGGCATGCTGTTCTGTCTGGCGTCCGGTGACTTCGATCTGTCGGTGGCGTCGGTGATCGCCTGTGCCGGGGTCACCACCGCGGTGGTGATCAACATGACTGAAAGCCTGTGGATTGGCGTCGGCGCCGGTCTGCTGCTGGGCATGGCTTCGGGGCTGATCAACGGCTTTGTCATTGCTCGCCTGAAGATCAACGCGCTGATCACCACGCTTGCGACCATGCAAATCTTCCGTGGGTTGGCGTATATCATTTCCGACGGTAAAGCGGTGGGCATCGAGGATGAGCGCTTCTTCGCCCTCGGCTATGCCAACTGGTGGGGGCTGCCTGCGCCGATCTGGATCACCATCGGCTGTCTGGCGCTGTTCGGTTTTTTGCTGAACAAAACCACCTTTGGCCGCAATACGCTGGCGATTGGCGGCAACGAAGAGGCGGCGCGTCTGGCCGGGGTACCGGTAGTACGTACCAAAATCATCATCTTCGTGTTGTCCGGCCTGGTCTCGGCGGCGGCAGGCATCATTTTGGCTTCGCGTATGACCAGCGGTCAGCCGATGACCTCCATCGGCTATGAACTGATCGTGATTTCCGCCTGCGTATTGGGCGGCGTGTCGCTGAAGGGCGGGATCGGCAAGATTTCCTACGTGATCGCCGGCATTCTGATCCTCGGCACGGTGGAAAACGCGATGAACCTGTTGAACATCTCGCCGTTCTCGCAGTACGTGGTACGCGGGTTGATCCTGCTGGCAGCGGTGATTTTCGACCGTTACAAACAGAAGGCGAAACGTACGGCCTAGGGGAAAAGTTCGCCGGCATCACAGTTCTGCCACCGGCCCGCGCAGTTATCTGGCGGGCCGGTAAACTAAACACAGGTACCTCGCAGTGGCGTCGTCGGCGCAACGCGGGCGGGGTGGACGCGAATTTTGGAGGCTAGATGTATCATCGCATGGTTCAGGAACCCCAACCGAACCCGCTGTTGCCGGGTTACACCTTTAATGCCTACCTGGTTGCCGGGCTGACGCCGATCATGGCGGACGGGCCGCTGGATTTCTTTATCGATCGCCCTGGCGGCATGAAGGGCTACATTCTCAATCTCACCATCAAAGGCCAGGGCAAGGTGTTTGACGGTGAAGACACCTTCTACTGCAACCCCGGCGATCTGCTGCTGTTTCCGCCCAAGGCGGCGCACTATTACGGCCGCTCGCCGGAAAGCGATTGCTGGTATCACCGCTGGGTCTACTTTCGTCCGCGAGCCTATTGGGCCGACTGGCTGGAGTGGCACAGCAAAACCCATGAGGTTGGACGCCTGTCGCTGCCGAACAACAACCTGCTGCTGGAGTTTGATCGGTTATTTGCCAACATTGAACAAACCCAGCGTTCCGGTCGACGCTTTGCGGAAGAAATGGGGATGAATCTGCTGGAGCGCCTGCTGCTGCGGGCGATGGAGGAAGATCCGCTCAGTCCGCAGAAAATCATGGATCCGCGGGTAATTGAAGCCTGTCAGTACATCACCGGCAACCTGGCTGGAGAACTGCGCATTGATGAAGTGGCGCGCCACGTCTGCCTGTCGCCATCGCGGCTGGCCCACCTGTTCCGCGAACAGGTAGGGATCAACATTTTGCGCTGGCGTGAGGACCAGCGGGTGATCCGTGCCAAGCTGCTGCTACAGACTACCCAGGAATCTATCGCCACCATCGGTCGGGTGGTCGGTTATGACGACCAGCTGTATTTTTCCCGGGTATTTCGCAAACGCGTGGGGGTCAGCCCCAGCGATTTTCGCCGCCGCAGCCTGGAAATAAACTACCCGGCGAAGAGTCTGCGTGAGCAGCCGTGGCCATTGCAGGAAGCGGCATCGTCTCGCTAGTGGTGTTAACATTTAATTTACTTCTTGTCGCGGCCGGCGTCATGGTGTCAAATCGGAGAGGTCTAGATAAGCCTTGTCAGAGGAAACACCATGGCTGAAAAATTACGTGTTGGGTTGGTCGGTTACGGTTATGCCAGCAAAACGTTCCACGCGCCGCTGATCGTCGGCACGCCCGGCGTCGAGCTGGCGGCGGTATCAAGCAGTGATGCCGGCAAAGTGCACGCCGACTGGCCAACCCTGTCAGTAGTCAGCGATCCGCAGGCGCTGTTCAACGATCCGACACTCGATCTGATCGTCATTCCCACCCCGAACGATACCCACTTCCCGCTGGCGCAACAGGCGCTGGCCGCTGGCAAGCACGTGGTGGTAGATAAACCGTTTACCGTGACGCTGTCCCAGGCGCAGCAGCTCGACCAGCAGGCCAAGCAAAGCGGTTTGCTGCTGTCGGTGTTTCATAACCGCCGCTGGGACAGCGATTTTCTGACGCTTAAAGCATTATTGCAGGAACAGGCGCTTGGCGAGGTGGTGTACTTCGAATCGCATTTCGATCGTTACCGCCCCGAAGTGCGTCAGCGCTGGCGTGAACAGGGTGGCGTTGGTAGCGGCATCTGGTACGATCTTGGCCCACATCTGATCGACCAGGCCCTGCAGCTGTTCGGCAAGCCGGACTCGCTGTTTGTCGATATGGCCGAGCTGCGTCCAGGTTCGCAATCCGTTGACTATTTCCACGCGGTATTACACTACGCCAAACGCCGGGTGGTGCTGCACGGCACGGTGCTGGCGGCGGCGGAAAGCGCGCGCTATATCGTGCATGGCACCCAGGGCAGCTTTGTCAAATTCGGGCTGGATCCGCAGGAGGATCGGCTGAAGGCCGGCGAACGCTTGCCGCAGGCCGATTGGGGCTATGATATGCGTGATGGGGTGGTGACGTTGTCACGTGATGGTGTACTGGCAGAAAAACCGTTGTTGACCCTGCCGGGCAACTATCCGGCCTATTATGCCGCCATTCGCGACGCCATCAACGGCAGCGCAGCAAACCCGGTGCCCGCCAGTGAGGCAATCGCGGTGATGGAAATGATCGAGCTGGGCATGGCGTCGGCGGCACAACAGAAAGCGCTGCCGGTGGCCTGAGTGCCTGCGTTACGGTCGATAAAATTATTCTGATTGATATTACGGGTTCAGCCACTGAACCCGCTTTTTTGCAAGGAATTCTGTCTCATGTCCTGGTTGCAGCGCCTGCGCATTGATAAATTTTTGCTGGTCTTGATTCTGGTAGTGATCGTTGCATCACTGTTCCCGTGTGAAGGGGTGTGGAAAGTCTTTTTCGAACGTCTGACTACCGCCGCCATCGCGTTACTGTTCTTTATGCACGGCGCCAAGCTGTCGCGCGATGCGATCGTCGCCGGTATGAGCCACTGGAAACTGCATTTACTGGTTTTCCTCAGTACCTTTGCGCTGTTTCCGCTGCTCGGGTTGGCGATGAACCTGCTGGTGCCCGGCGTAATGACGCCGACCGTCTACCTGGGTTTCCTGTATTTGTGTGCGCTGCCGGCTACCGTGCAGTCCGCTATCGCGTTTACTTCGGCAGCCGGCGGCAACGTCGCGGCGGCGATTTGCAGCGCGTCGGCCTCAAGTATTCTCGGGGTGTTCCTGTCGCCATTGCTGGTGGGCGCGCTGATGCATACCCAGGGTGGCAATACCGATGTGTTGCACGCCATCGGTTCGATCATTCTGCAACTGATGGTGCCGTTTATCCTCGGCCATCTGGCGCGGCCGCTGATCGGCAAATGGGTCGATCGCCATCGCAAACTGATCAACCTCACTGACCGCTCATCGATTCTGCTGGTGGTGTATACCGCCTTCAGTGCGGCGGTGGTGGAAGGTATTTG
Source organism: Serratia odorifera (assembly GCF_041448735.1). Classification (NCBI taxonomy): domain Bacteria; kingdom Pseudomonadati; phylum Pseudomonadota; class Gammaproteobacteria; order Enterobacterales; family Yersiniaceae; genus Serratia; species Serratia odorifera. The sequence goes on from NZ_JBGMUT010000001.1 coordinate 917,021, forward strand.
GCAGCGGATTGACGGTTGGTCGCTGTTGGTGATTGTGCTGATGTCGTTGCTGCTGTTGACCGCGGTGCTGGTGATCAACACCTACGCCGCGCGTCTGCTGGGCTTTGACACCGCCGATGAGATCACCATCGTGTTCTGCGGGTCGAAGAAAAGCCTGGCGAACGGCATTCCGATGGCCAACGTGCTGTTCCCGGCGGCGGCGGTCGGGGCGATGGTGCTGCCGTTGATGATTTTCCACCAGATACAGCTGATGGTCTGTGCCGTGCTGGCACAACGCTATGCGCGCAAAACCGCCCGGCAGCAGGCGGTTGAGGCGAGCAAATAGCGTCATATCTACGGGCGCAGTCACTGCGCCCGTAGCGTTCAAGCGCCGACTTTATCGCGCAGCGCCTGTTTTTCCCGTTGGTCAAGAAATGCCATTGTCAGGCCGTTGTGCTGCGCACGGCGGATCTCGTCCGGGGTCAGTCCGGCCTGTGGCGCCGCCACGTTGTACTCATGCGCAATCTCGATGCCCTGAACCGCCGGATCGTCGGTGTTGATTGACGCCAGTACGCCGTGGCGCAGGAAGGTGGCAAGCGGATGCTGTGCCAATGAGGGCACGGTGCTGGTCTGAATGTTGGAGGTCAGGCAGGATTCAATGCCGATGCCATGTTCTGCCAGGAAATCCATCAGCGCCGGATCTTCTACCGCCTTGACGCCGTGGCCGATACGCTCGGCGCCCAGTTCGCGAATCGCCTGCCAGATGCTTTCCGGCCCGGCGGCTTCGCCGGCGTGCACGGTGATGCGCAGGCCAGCGTCGCGCGCACGGTTAAAGTGGCTGAGGAACAGGCTGCCGGGGAAGCCGAGCTCGTCGCCAGCCAGATCCAGCGCGGTGATGCTGTCGCGGTGTGCCAACAGACCTTCCAGCTCTTTCAGACAGGCATCTTCGCCAAAGGTGCGGCTCATGATGCCAATCAGGCGCACGTCAATGCCGCGATCGCGGCAGCCGCTACGCACGCCGTCAACCACCGCTTCCACCACGCCGGCAACCGGCAAGCGATGCTTCATTGCCATGTAATACGGTGAAAAGCGCAGCTCGGCGTAATGCAGCCCGGCGTTGACCGCATCTTCAACGTTTTCATAGGCCACACGGCGGCAGGCTTCCAGATCGCCCAATACCGCCACGCCCCAGTCCAGTTTTTGCAGGAAGCTCACCAAATCGGGCTCGGCATGGGTGATCTGCACGTGTGGACGCAACGCTTCCAGCTCGTTGGCTGGCAGTTGAAGATTGAACTGGCGACCCAGATCGAGAATGGTTTGCGCACGAATGTTGCCGTCAAGGTGGCGATGGATATCGGTAAGCGGTAGGCGGGGATCTATCATGATGTGCACTCGTCATTTTGTTGTAGGTAAAGTGCATATCAGTATAAAAACAAACGGATGAAAATTACCATGATGTTGCAAAAAAAAGTGATCATGATCACCATAAACGCTGAAGTGGCGGTAATTTTAAGCAATGGCAGGGTAACTCCCCGCCATTGCACGCTCAGCGTGACGCCAGGCGGTAGGATTGACCGCTGGCAGCGAACGCGGCGCTGCTGCGTGAGTCTGTGCTGGCGCTCAGCGTATTTTGCAGCCAGGCGATAATCTGTGGCATATCCAGCGGCTGAGACTGATCGACCCGTAGCACCGGTCCCAGCGCCATCGGCGCAGCCCGTTCGGCCAACTCACGCAATTCCGGCAGATATTCTGCGCCGGGGTGTCCCTTGGCGCGCTGATGCAGCCGTGCGGCGTATCGCGCCACTGCCAGTTCAGGGGAAATCTGGTTCCAGATCTCCACCACCTGCGTGACGCCGGCCTGTTGCAGATAACGGCGAAGGTCATCTTTCGGTTGAAAACCAAACCAGGCGTCAATAACGTACACGCACTGCGCCGACGCCTGGGCGACGATTGCCCAAATCGCCTGATAGGCTGCGCGCCCCAGTTGGCGGTTAAGCTGGCGGTCGACCTGGGGAAAACAGTGCATAAATGGCTCTTTGATACCGTCGACGGTCAGGTAGGGCAAGGCAAAATGGTGCGACAGTCGCACGGCGACGCTGCTTTTGCCTGATGCGGGTACGCCGTTGACCAAAATAACGGTTTTTTCGCCAACCGTGCCGAGTGTCTGTTTCATAATATATCCACCACTTCTTGCCATTGTTTTGCTGCGCGCAGTTGTTGCATGACCCGTGGATTATCCAGTAATTCGACGATGGCGCGAATGCCGTCCTGAATATGTCCCTGACCGTCGGTAGCGCCGAAGAGAATAACGATATCGGCCTTTTCACCATCGCCAAAGGCAATCGGCTGTTCGAGCAATACCAGACTGAAGCAGTTTTTAATTACGCCGCATTCCGGCCGCGCGTGGGGAATGGCGATCCCTTCGTCAAAAACGTAATACGCGCCGTGAGTCAGCGTGTTGTCAATCACTGCTTTATAATAGGACTCGTGAATATATCCCTGATTGACCAGCGGCTGTGCCGCCAGGGCAATCACCCGTTGCCAGTCATCTTCCTGCACCCCGACCTGAATGGCATTTGCTTCGATCAGCAATTGTTTTATCGACATAAATTCCCCTCAGATGGTCTTCCTTGTGATATTGCGCAGTTCGTCGATTTTGACAAACAGTAAATCAAGCTGGTCGCGATGTCGTTTGCTTTTGGCATATATTTTCAGCGCCCGGTTATATTCCAGCATTAATTGCTTTTGTATTTCGCCGTCCTGCGGATTATTTGCCAACCGCTGTTCCCATTGGGCAATAGTTTCCGCGGCTCGCGCGGCCTCGGCGTGGTTATCTGCCGCATCGACAGGATTTTCCTGCCGACGGCGTTTAATAAATTCAAACATCATCGTCTCCAGCCCCGACTCGCGCCGGGGCGCCAGGGTTGATATTGATAGGTGAGAATAAAACGGCGTTTATTTAAATAAACCGATCTTTTCGGCTAATACCTGGGTGACCGCGTCGTTGGCCGGGATCAGGAATTTGCGCACGCTGTCGCTGACTTTGCCTTTTTCAAACATCTCCTTGCAGCGACCGACCCACTGCACGTTCATTTCGGTGCCAACGTTGACCTTTTCGATGCCGCCAGCCACTGCCAGTCGCATATCTTCATCGCTGACGCCGGTGCCACCATGCAATACCAGCGGGGTGCCGGTGGCCGCGGTGATTTCCGCCAAACGCCGATGCTGGAGCTGCGCCTTGCCGGTATACAGGCCATGCACCGTGCCGACCGACACGGCCAGCATGTCGACGCCGGTTTCGTCAACAAACCGTTTGGCATCTTCGACGGTGGTAAAGCTGATGTCTTCTGCTGCCACCATCTTGCCGTCTTCGGCACCGCCAATGGCCCCCAGTTCCGCCTCCACCGACACACCGCGCGGATGGGCGATAGCGATCACCAGCCGGGTATTGGCAATATTTTCTTCAATATTGAGGTGCGAGCCGTCGTACATCACCGAACTGAAACCGGCGTCGATTGCCGTACGAATGGCCAACGGATCCGAACAGTGGTCGAGGTGCAGACAGGTCGGTACCTGTTCGCTGGCCGCCAGCGAGCTGACGGCGTCAACCAGCAATTTGTGGCCGAGATAGTCGGCGGTACCGGTGGAAATCTGGATCATCAACGGACTGTTGGTCTGTTTGGCCGCGCGGAAAAAGGCCGGCAGCATCTCCAGACAGTGCAGGTTAAACGAGCCGAGTGCCTTGAAGCCACGCGCTTTGGCTACCTGCGACAGCTCGGGGAAGTTATAGAGTTTCATGGATTTTTTCCTCATGATGCTTGGTTGATTTACCGTTGACGAACCACGCCAGAAGCGTGACAAAAGCAATGAACAGCGCGACAAACAGCCAGTTGTTCTGCAAGGCATGGCCCAGTACCAAACCACTGCTGATGACATCGGAATCGCTGAAGGTCACGCCGACGAAGCCGTAGCTTTCCAGCATCGGCACCAGAATCGCCGGCAGGAAGGTGATGAACAGGCCATGCACCACGCCGCCGATCATCGCTCCGCGCCGACCGCCCAGCGCGTTGCCAAAGATCCCGGCGGTGCCGCCGGCAAAGAAGTTGGTCAGCAGTCCCGGCAGGATCATCGCCAGACCAAACATCGGGAAGACGATCATGCCGATCACCGAGCCAAGGGTGGTCGCCAGGAAGCCGACGATCACCGCGTTGGGGGCGTAGGGGAACAGCACCGGGCAGTCGAGCGCCGGTTTGGCATCCGGTACGATGCGCATGGCGATGCCGCGAAACGCCGGTACCAGTTCGTTGAGCAGTAACCGCACGCCGCTGTACAGAATGAACACCCCGGCGACAAACTGAATCGCCTGCATGAAGGAATACATTAGGTAATTCATGCCGTTGGCAAACTGCGCGATATACTGTGGGCCGGCCGCCAGCGCCGGGATCAGGTACATCGGGATCATCACGACCGCCATCGATAGGTAGGTGTCTTGCAGGAATTTGAAGTTGTCCGGCAATTGCAGATCTTCGGTGGAACGCGAGCCCTTGCCGACCACCTTGGCCACCGCCGCCTGCACCAGATAGCCGATGGTGCAGAAATGCCCCAGCGCCACCTCGTCGGAGCCAGTGATCCTGCGCACCGCCGGCTGTGCCAGCGCCGGCATCACTACCGCCATGATGCCGCCGAAGATGCCGCCGGTAAGGATCAGCGGCAATCCGCTCAACCCGGCCTTGTAGCCGATTACCGCGCCAATGGTGGCCATCCACAGCATCGCCTGTCCGGTAAGGAAGATGTATTTGAACGGCGTGAGGCGGGCGATCAGAATGTTTACGGCAAAGATCACCATCAGCGTCAGTGCGACCTCCGATCCCAGCTCACGGTTGGCCAGACCGGCGATCGCCGCCACGTCGGTGATATAACCGGTCATGCCGAAACCGTGGGTGAAAATACTGTTCAGGTAGGTGAGGGTGTCGACAATAATATTAATGCCGGCCATCATGATTAAAAAACCCAATAACGTCTTGAAGGTGCCTTCTGCCACTTTGCCGGTGGATTTTTTTTGCAGCAATAATCCCAGCATGGCAATAAAGGCAATTAATATCGACGCCTGCCCGAGCAGGTCTCTGACAATGAAATCTATCACGCTGTTCATGATGGGGTCCCTTGCATATTACGTTCTTTCAGAAAGGCGACGATCTTCTGTTCAATCTCGGTCTTGTCCGTCAGCTTGTTAAGAATAATGACCCGTTTTTTCTCTTCATCACTGGCATCGGCATTCAGGATGTCGGCAAAAGTTTTTTGCGTCAGAATAATATCGGATCTAAAGGCGCTGGCTTCGGAAATTGTGGTGTGATCAATATCCGCATCAATATCCAGTTTTTTAAGCACCGCCCTGGCACTCATTTCAATGGCAAAACTTGAACCCAAACCACAGCCGCATACACAGAGTATTTTTAACATGGATATTCTCCTCAAATGATATTTAACTGTTTGGCCAGTTTGTAATGGTGCCCTTCGAGATCAACCAGCCGTTTCTTCATGCTGATCAAATCAATTGGAATAGCCTGATTACTGGCATTGATAATGACGGCTTTGTTTCTCATCCCGGATTGAATACAACGCACCACCTCGCTTGCCATCAGGGTGCCCTGATAAATTTCTTCGCAGGTAGGCTCGCCATTGCGCAGCCCGTAACCGACAATGGTTTTACGAATACGAACGCCGATACGTGGTTCCAACTGGGCAATCATGGTATCGATAGCTCCTTGAAAACCTGGTGAATATTCTTTTGTATAGCCCTCCGAACATAAAATGATGACGCTGTTTTGCCGTTCAAGCCGCAGCTTTATTTTTTCCGCCAGGCTGCTTAATGACCGTTGGCACTCGGGGATCAACGCAAAATCGGCGTTGGATTTAATCGCCGATTGCAGAGTTAATTCACCGCAGTAGCCACCCAGCAGTTCGAGCATAAACACCCGACCCGGTAACGCACGGCCGGTATTACGCAATTTGGCGACCTCTTTCAATATTTGCTCACAGGCGGTGGAAAAGCCAATGGTATAATGACTGCCGAAAACGTCATTATCGATCGTCATGCCAACGCCGAAGCAATTAATGCCAAATTCGCTCAGGGTATTTAAGAACTGTAGCGATCCATCACCGCCCGCCATAATAAGCACATCGATATGCAGAGATTTGAGTTGTCTGGCGATTTTTTCGTATTCTACGCTGGACAATTTCCTTGCCGTGCGCCCAGAGGAAATAATCGGTAGCGCGTTAATGGCATAATCAATCAGATCGCGATGGCTAATCGATTGATGGCGATGTTCAAGCAAGCCGGGAATACCTCCGTTAAACAACACGATTTCCGCCTGCGTCAGATTGGCAATCTGGAAAATAAAGTTATTGATGCCTGTAACATCACCGCCACTTATCACCACACCGATTTTCATCTCAATGACTCCCGTTGGTTTCCGTGAGCTCATTGTTCAATTTTGGTGTGGGTAAAATTTGCAATAGACATCACAAAATAATCACAAAAATAGTTGCCAATAACCTTGACTGCCGTGGTCAGTGGTTATTTTTTGCGAAGTAACTCACAAAGTCGCCATTAGCGATAAACGACCGACTCAGCGGTTTGTTTTTGAAATTCAAATGGTTGTGTCAATATGATGACCAAGGGCAGGGAAAGGCCGCAAATGCCGATCGGCAGGCGGTAAAAACTTGGCGTAAATGTGATTTTCATCGCATTTTCTTGGGGCGTTATCAGGTCGCGACGCCGCTGGGGGCAGTTTTGCCCCCACGACATGCAGCCAGAGGGGGAGAGGTCAGGCCTTGATTACGCTGACGCCAGCCTGTTGCAAAGGCGCGATCAGCGCGTCGTCGGTGGCATGTTCGACAATGATGGTTTGCGCCAGGGTAACGTCGCCGATGGCATACTGCGATGCGGCATTCAGCTTGGCGGCGGACGCAAGGACCACGGTCTCCGCGGCGCGTGCCGCCAGGGCACGTTTGATGTAGGCCTCTTCCAGATCGCCGGTGCTAAGGCCGGCAGTCGGGTGCACGCCGGTGACGCCCATAAAGTAGATATCGGCCCGAATGTGCGACATTGCCTCAACGGCGGCGGCGCCAACGCTGACAATCGAATGTTTGAACAGCCTGCCACCGATCAGGATCACCTCGATATGGGGATGTTCCACCAGATCGACCGCCACGCTGGGGCTGTGGGTTACAATAGTGGCATGTAACGAGGCTGGCAGTTGCTTTACCAGCGCCGCCGACGTGGTGCCGCCATCGACGATAGCCACCTGGCCTGGCAGGATCATGGCGGCAGCGGCGCCGGCAATGGCGCGCTTTGCCGTCGATTCCAGCGTATTACGTTCGGCAAATGGCGCAATGGCCGACGATACCGGTAGCGCGCCGCCGTGGACCCGTTGCAGCAAACCTTCGCTGTCCAGCTCGCGTAAATCCCGCCGGATAGTGTCTTCTGACAACCCAAACATCTCGCTTAGCTGTTTGGCCAGCACCTGGCCCTCTTGCGCGAGTTTTTCGAGGATCAATTTTTTGCGTTGGCTGGTGAGCATAAAACCCCGTTGACTTAATCTGCACGAATTATCTTGATAATACACGAAACTGCACGTTAGTATCAATGCTTATCCACTGACTTTAGGAGCCGATCAATGATCGCCACCCAGGATCGCGTCCGCATCATCAGCACACAGGTGCTGTCGGACGATTGGTATCTACTGAAAAAAACCACCTTTGATTTTCTGCGCCGTGATGGCAGTTGGCAACGGCAAAGCCGTGAAACCTATGACCGCGGCGATGGCGCGGTGATCCTGCTGCTTAATCGCCAGGCCAAAACGGTGATTCTGACGCGGCAATTTCGCTATCCGGCGTTCGTCAACGGTCATGATGGCATGTTGATCGAAGCGGCGGCAGGCCTGTTGGACAATGCGTCGCCGGAACAGCGCATTCGTGCAGAAGCCGAAGAAGAAACCGGCTATATCGTGCAAAAGGTGCAGAAAGTGTTCGAAGCTTACATGAGCCCCGGTTCGGTGACCGAAAAACTGCATTTCTTTATTGGCGAATATCAGGCATCCGACCGCGTCCATGCCGGCGGTGGAGTTGTCGCCGAGGGTGAAGACCTGGATGTACTGGAAATGACGCTGGATGACGCGTTGCTGGCCATCCGTCAGGGGGTCATCGTCGACGCCAAAACCATCATGTTACTGCAATACATTGCGCTTAACCCGATTCAGGAGAACGAAGAATGACGGTACAACAGATTTTGATCGCTGGCCCTTACCGTAGCGGCACTGACGGTGATGCAGAAAAAATTGCTGCCAATCTGCACCGCCTGGAACAGGCGGCGCTGGCGGTATATCAGCGTGGGCATCTGCCGGTGATTGGCGAATGGCTGGCGTTGCCACTGGCGGCAGCGGCAGGGTCGCAGCAGTTGGGGGATGAGATCGGCGAAGCTTATCTGTATCCGGTTGCCCATCGGCTGATTGGGCGCTGTCAGGGCATTTACCGCATTGAAGGAGCGTCGCGCGGGGCCGATAAGGATATCGAAGTGGCGAATGCGCTGGGATTGCAGGTCTATTACCGGCTGGAAGACCTTCCCGACGCCGAGTGAAACGAACGGCAGGCGCAGGCCTGCCGTGGTGCATTAGCGGTCGCCCAGGGTGAATTTCAGGCCGGCAATCAGTCGGTCAAGGCCGGCATCCAGCTTGCTGCGTGGACAGCCAACGTTCAAGCGCACAAAACCGCGCCCCTCTTCGCCGTAGGTAAAGCCCGGCATGATCGCCACCTTTTCGCGTTCGATCAGCACCTGCTGCAATTCACGATCGTCAATATTCAGCGGCCGCAGATCGATCCAGGCCAGATAGGTAGCCTGCGGTGGCTGCCAGTCGAGCTGGGGAAAGGCCTGATTCAACCGCTGCGCGACATAATGCAGGTTGGCGTGCAGATAGTCGCGCAGTTGATCCAGCCACGGCGCGCCGTGACGATAGGCGGCAATATGCGCCACCACCGCCAACACCGCCGGGGACGAGAGTCCGTCGCGGCCCTTCAGCGTCTGCAGATAGCTTTCACGCGACGCGTCGTCGCTGATAAAACCGAATGCCCCGGTCAAGGCCGGAATATTGAAGCTTTTCGACGCGGATGTCAGCAGCGCCCATGGCGTAGTGGCCACCTGGCTCCATGGCACATGCGGCTGCGAGTCCCAGGTCATGTCCATATGGATTTCGTCGCTGATCACCCGCACCTGATGACGTTCGCACAATTCTGCCATCTGCTGCAGTTCGTCGACGCTCCACACTTTGCCGGTAGGGTTATGCGGGCTGCACAGCAACAGGATGCGGGTTTGCGGTCGTGCCAGTAGCGCTTCCAGATGTGCCATATCGCAGCGCCACTGGTTACCCACCTTTTGCAGCGGGCAGGGTAACAGTTGGCGCTGATTGCCCAGCACCACTTTGTAAAAGGCGTCATAGGCCGGCGTATGGGTGACCACGCACTCGCCTGGCGCCGACCATTGGCGGATCAGCTGCGCCGCCATGTAAATCACCGACGGGCCGTATACCGCCATTGCCGTGTCGATCGGTGTCTGGAAACGCTGCTGATACCAATGGCGCACCGCGCCAAGAAAATCTTCATGTTGCCAACGGCTGTAGCCCAGTACGCCGTGCTGTAAACGCTGCTGCAAGGCATCCAGAATGCAGGGAGCGGTAGCAAAGTCCATATCCGAAATAGTGAACGGCAGTAAATCGGCGGCACCAAAGCGGTCGGCAATGTAATCCCATTGGGTGCACCAGGTGCCGTGGCGATCGATAGGGGTAGAAAAATCAAACATGAGACGCTCCCTGCAATGGCGTAACGGGGGGGGTACGACTTATCAGTGAGTCTAATTCATCCTTCACCGATTGCACCTGCGGCCCGATAACCACTTGCAGATTATGTTCGTTCAGATGTACCACGCCAATGGCGCGGTTGGCCTTCAGCGCGGCGTCGTCAACCTTGCTCATGTCGTTGACCGACAGGCGCAGACGGGTGATGCAGTTATCCAGCGAGACGATATTCTCGCCGCCACCCAGCGCCGCCAGAATGGCCGGTACGTTATAGCCGGATTTGCCGACCACCGTGCCAGGCGTGCCAGAGGCCAGCGGACTGTCATTCTCGCGACCCGGTGTTTTGATATTAAAGCGCAGAATGGAAAAGCGGAAAATGGCGTAGTAGGCGGCAAACCAGACGGCGGCGACCAGCGGTACCAGATACCATTTGGTGGCGGTGCCGTGCAATATGCCAAATACCACGAAATCAATGACATTACCGTCGGTATTACCGATGGTGACCCCCAGCAGCGCCATCACGGTGAAGCCCAGCCCGGTGAGAATGGCGTGGATCAGATACAGGAATGGCGCGACAAACAGGAACAGGAATTCGATCGGTTCGGTGGTGCCGCCTACCACGCAGGCTACCACGCCAGAAATCAGCAGTCCTTTGATCTTATGCCGATTTTCTGGCTTGGCGCAGTGATACATCGCCAGTGCCGCCCCCGGCAGACCGCCGAGAAACGCCGGCATTTTACCTTGTGACAGGAAGCGCGTGGCGCTTTCCGCAAAGCCGTGGGTGGTCGGGCAGGAGAGTTGCGCCTGGAAAATGGTCAACGCGCCGCTGACGCTGTGGCCACAGACATCCAGGGTACCGCCCGCTTCGCTAAAGCGGATCAGCGCCACCAGAATATGGTGTAAGCCAAACGGCAACAGCAGGCGTTCGCCAGTGCCGAAAATCATCGGGCCAAAGGCGCCGGCGCCGTTGATCACCCAGCCGAGGCCATTGATGCCGGCGGCAAACCACGGCCAAATCAGCGGGATCACCAATCCACACAGTCCGAGCACCACGGTGGTGACGATCGGCACAAAACGCGTACCGCCGAAGAATGCCAGCGCGTCCGGCAAACGGATGGTGTTAAAACGCTCGTGCAGCAAATAGACGATAATACCGACGATCACCGCGCCGAGAATACCGGTATCGATCGACTGAATACCGAGAATGTTCTGGATATTATTGGCCTTCAGCACCGCCGGATCGACGGTGGGCAAGATACCGGCGCTGGTGAGATAGAAATTGGTCGCCAGATTCAGTACCGCAAAGCCGACGAAGCCGGAGAAGGCCGCGACGCCTTTATTCTCGCGCGCCATGCCGAGCGGGATGGCAATGGCGAACATCACCGGCAGAAAGCTAAAGGCAAACGAGCCGACCTTGCTCATCCAGGTGAACAGTAACTGGAAAATCGGCTGGCCGAGGAACGGCAGCAGGGTAATGACATCGCGACTGCTCAGTGAGCTGCCGATCCCCAGCATGATGCCGCAGAAAGAGAGGAGCGCGACGGGCAACATAAAGGTTTTGCCCAGACTTTGGAAAAACTCCCAAAGCGTGATTTTTGGTTTTTTAGCCGCTGGCATAAACGGGAACTCCTGGCGAAAAGGCGAACAAAAAAGGAATGTACCGATGTAAGGTAAAAATAAGATAAAACGTTTTACCTATGAAAAATGCGCCGTTTATCACAATTTGCATGCAGGTTTTACCGCAACAATAGGTTAGAAAGTAAAACGTTTTACTGAATAACGACATTCGGTATAACATTTGCCGTGCCGCTACCGCGGCGCTTTCATTGCACCGAGGTTAAAACAATTAAAAAGATCACCATCACCGATGTCGCGCTACAGGCGGGCGTTTCTGTCACTACGGTGTCGCTGGTTCTCAGCGGCAAAGGGCGCATTTCGGCCACTACCGTGGAGCGGGTCAATCGGGCGATCGAACTGCTTGGCTACGTACGCAATCGCCAGGCGGCAACGCTGCGCGGCGGCGATTCTGGGGTGATTGGCCTGATCTTGCGTGACATTTGCGAGCCGTTTTATGCGGAAATGACCGCCGGGCTGAGCGAAGTGCTGGAGGCCAACGGCAAAGTGCTGTTTCTGACCCAAAGCGGCCGCGAGGGGCAGGGGCTGATGCGCTGTTTTGACACCTTGCTGCAACACGGCGTTGACGGCATGGTATTGGCCGGCGGCCTGCGTTCGGTCAGCGGTTTGCGCGAGAAGGCCGAAGAACAGGGGGTGCCGCTGGTGTGTGCCGCGCGCTCCAACGGTCTGGAAGGCGTGGACGTGGTACGGCCGGATAACATGCAGGCGGCAAAAATGGCCACCGAACTGCTGATTAAGCGCGGCCATAGTCAGATTGCCTATCTCGGCGGCCAAAGTGACTCGCTGACCCGCGCAGAACGGCTTGGCGGCTTTTGCGCCACCCTGGTGCAGTACGGTTTACCGTTTCGTTCCGAATGGATAGTCGAATGCGATTGCCAACAGCAGGCGGCGGCGCAGGCGGCGGAGCAGCTATTGCGACAATATCCGAACATCAGCGCATTGGTCTGTCATAAAGCCTCGGTGGCACTCGGTGCCTACTTCGGCATCGTGCGAAGCGGGCGTGGCATCGGCTCTGAGGGGATGGACAGCTTTTATGGCCAGCAGGTGGCGTTGATTGGTTTCGGCGATGTGCCCGAAGCGGCGTTAACGCAGCCGCCGCTGACCCTGGTTTCCAGTTCCGCACGTGAAGTGGGGCGCAGCGCGGCGTCGCGACTGCTGCAACGCATCCAGCAGCGGGATCTGCCGCCGCAGGACGTCATTCTGCCGCCGAGCCTGATCCCGCGCGGTTCGGTTTAAGCGTCTTGGCGCGTTGGGCGTTCTGGCGTTGTTGTTGCATGAAATCGATAAAGACCCGCAACTTTAGCGGCATGTGCCGACGGGCAGGGAAATAGATAAAGAAGCCGGCGGCGTCGCTGGCGTGATCTGCCATCACTTCAACCAGTCGTCCACTGGCCAGCTCTGGTTCTACCGTACCGCGAAAACGCTGCGTCAGCCCCAGCCCGGCCAGCGCGGCCGCCTTCAGCAGCAGATCCTCATTAAAAATCATCGAGCCGCTCACCTCCAGTGCCAAATGCTGGCCACCGTGGGTCAAAAACCACGGTTCGAGCTTGCCGCTGCCGGGGAAGCGATAGCGCAGGCAGTTATGCTGGCGCAACGCCTCCGGCGTGGTCGGCATGCCATGCTGCGCCAGATAGTGTGGTGCGGCGACGATCACCCGTTGCTGGCCATTGTCGATCGGCACGGCGATCATGTCCTTTTGCAGTACCGCATGCATGCGGATGCCCGCGTCAAAATGGTCCAGGACCAGATCGGCGAAGCGATCGTCGGTAAACAGCTCCAGCTGGATTTCCGGATAGCGTGCGTGGAATTCGGTCAAAAACGGCATCACCAGCAGCGAAGCGGCCAACTGCGGTAGGGTGATGCGCAAATGCCCCGACGGGCGACTGCGCAGCGCACGGATATTTTCGGCCGCGACATCGATCTGGCTCATCGCCGGTGCCACGCTCTGATAGAACAGCTTGCCCTCGTCACTCAGCCGCACCGAACGACTGGTGCGGTTGAACAGGCGAATGCCCAACCGGGTTTCCAGGGTCTGGATATTCTGTGATACCGCCGGCGGCGTGACGCCCAGTTGCCGGGCTGCATGGGTAAAACTGCCAAGCCGGGCGACCGCTTCGAAAAAGGGCAAAAGCTGCAACAGTGAACTCATTATCGTTAACCCTGCCTTAATGGTGCATTAAATTTTAGCCTATTTTATTTCACAATGAACGCTTTAGACTGATTTTACTCACAAATATTGGAGTAGCAGAACATGTCAGCAGTGAATCAGTCAGTAGCAAAGCGTGTGCAGGCAGTGATACAGCGGGCAATAGAGCAGGAAAGGATCGTCGGTAGCGTGGTGTTGGTGGCGCACGATGGCGAGCTGATCTGCGCCGAAACGGGCGGAGATGCCGACCGCGAGTGGCGCAAACCGATGCGCCGCGCTACGCAATTCAGACTGGCTTCGGTATCCAAACCCTTTATTACGCTGGCGGCAATGCGCCTGCTGGAGCAAGGCAAGCTGCAATTGGATGATGCGGTCAGCCGCTGGTTGCCATGGTTTACGCCGGCGCTGGCCGACGGACGGATACCGCCGATAACCCTGCGGCAATTACTGACGCATAGCGCCGGCCTGGATTACCGTTTCAAGCAGCTGCCGTCGCAACCGTATCATCGCCTGGGGATCCAGGACGGACTGGAATGCGCCAGCGGCACGCTGCAGCAGAATCTGCGTCGGCTGGCGGACGCGCCGTTGATCGCTGAACCGGGCAGCACATTCAATTACTCGCTGTCGATTGACGTACTGGGGGCGGTGCTAGAACAGCTCGCCGACCAGCCGTTGCCGCAGCTGTTTGAGCAGTTGGTGGCGCAGCCGCTCGGTCTGCGTGCTACCGGGTTCAGCAGCGCCAACGCCGACAATTTGGCGACGGCCTATTATAACGGCGCCACGCGACCGGAACCGATGTACGACGGTTTGCAGTTAACGCTGCCGCCGGAGTTCGGCTACCAGATCGATTTCGCGCCATCGCGCGCGCTGGACGCCGACGCTTATCCTTCCGGCGGCGCCGGCATGGTCGGCAGCGCCGATGATGTGCTGAAAATGGTGGAGGCGATGCGCCACGGCGCAGGTGGTTTCCTGCGTGCGGAAACGGTAGCGCTGATGCATCAGCCGCACGTCAGCGCGGCGGCGGAAACGCAAGGGCCGGGTTGGGGGTTTGGCTTTGGCGGGGCATTATTGCTGGATGCGGCCTTGGCGGCGACGCCGCAGCGCAACGGCACGCTGCAATGGGGCGGAGCCTACGGCCACAGCTGGTTCTGCGATCAACAAGCGGCGCTGAGCGTGGTGGCGTTGACCAATACGGCGTATGAGGGCATGAGTGGAATATATCCGGGCGAGATCCGCGATGCGGTGTACCGGGTCTGAGCTGCCTGCCTGCGCAGCAAAAGGGGCGCTAGATGCGCCCCTGATAACAGCGTTATTGCGCCGGTGCAGGCACCGGAGCCGGCATGGGTGCCGGGGCAGGCGGAACGCCTTGCTCTGCCGGACCGGCCAGCATGCCGAACAGGCCAAGGAACTCCTGCAGGCTCATTTTGTTACCGTTCAGATCAACCTGATTGTCGGCGTAGTGGAAGCGGGTGCCGATCACGTTGTCCTTCATGGTGGTCAGCTTGAACATCTGGCCCATCGCCGCCAGGCCTTGCACTTGCTGCTGCGCCAGTTTTTGCGCCTCTTCGGCGTTGTAGCCTTGCAGCATGGCGGTTTGCGCGGTGGTTTCCATCGCCATTGGTACTGGAATACTCAGATTGGCATCCAGTTTCTTCACCGAACGGGACAGCAGCTGATCGACAGATTCAGCCGGTGTGCCGGCCTTGGCCGGATCAAGCAGATCCAGATTCAGCGTAAAGGTACTTTCGCCTTTGGCGTTTTTCCAGCTCAGCGGCGCGATGCTGATGGTCGGATTGCCTTTAAGCAGCAATGGCAGGTTTTGCATCAGGATTTCCGTGGTCTGCTGCTGATAGGCCTCGGCGTCCATTGTTTCTCCCTGCTGCATCATGGCCATGACCTGCTGGTTGTAGCGGTCGGCGAATTCCTTCAGCGACTGCGCGTCCAGCTTGTCGATCTTCAGCGACAATTTGCCGGCACCAAAATCGCGATCCTGAATTTTCAGTGCGTCCATGGTGTAGTCAATCTGGCCGTTCAGGTTGCTGTCGGTTTCGCCAAACTGGCTCGCCAGGTTGAAACCGTCCAGCGTCAGGGTGTCTTTCTGGTCTACCGTCACTTTCAACTGCTTCACCGCCAGCGTCTGGTTGCCCAGGCTAAGATCGAACTTGCCGGCGTGGGTATCGGTTTTCAGACTCAGACCCTGTAGGGAAACCTGCTCGTTCTGGCCAAACTGGTTCGGGCCGGTAATCACCGCGCTGTCGCTGCTGCCGTCGAGCTGTATTGCTTTCAGATCGCGGGCAATGTCGGCATTGATGGTTGCGCCGGAGAACTTCAGTGAAGAACCGTTTTTCTGGTAGTCGACCGGGATCACCTCGATGGCGCTGGAGGTATCGCCGTTATAAGCAATGCGCGAATCGGCGCTGAACAGCGATTTGCCTTTGGTGATGTCAAACAGGGTTTTGGCCGCCGGGGTGTTTTCCAGTTCGGTATGCACCGACGCCATGCTTGGTATCAGATTGAACTTCTTCAATTGGGCGAACGGGAAGGGACCGTGATCGATGGTTTCCAGGAATGCCAGTTCGTCGCCCGGCTGTAGCGCGGCATCGTCGCCGCTGATAGTGCCGTCAGCACGCAATACGTAACGCACCTGGCTGCTGAACAGCCCGCGCTGGTAGTTTTCGTAACCCAGCTTGACGCCGGCTTTTGGCAGATAGGCTTTCAATTGGGTGTTGGCGTTGGCCACCACTTCGCCCATCCGCTGTTCGATAAGTTTGCCGGTATACCATGAAGCCCCAGTCCATGCTGCGCCTAGAACCACAATGACGCCAACGGCGACTAATGATTTTTTCATCGTTCTATCATCCTTTCATAAACCATCCGACGCTGGCAGATGGGGAGGCAAATTGGGCCAACAAAAAACGCCCGCAGGCGTTTAATTGTGACGGTAACCCCGGCACTATAGCAACTAATTTACTGAACTTTATACTCATATCGCGCAAGCTGCGGCACGGTGCCACGGCTTGCGCGGTTCAGTAGTGCGCGGCGTTATGACAGTTGATTGTAGACCCGAGCGATACGGCCGCTGCCGCTGACGCTGACCGGCGATTCAAACGCGCCGATAAAGCAGGACTCGCCCGGATGTAGCGTAATCTGCTGGCCCTGTTTCTCCAGACGGGCTTCACCCTCAACGCAGAACACGATGGCCGCGCTCCGTTGTGCCAGGCTTTGCGCGCTGCTGGAAAGGTCATGCAGCGAGAAGGCGAAATCTTCTACCGGGATGGGGAAGAACAGCTCATCGCCACGCTTTTCCGGCTGTGTCAGCAAACCGGACGCCGGCTGTGGGCGGAATTGCAGGTTGGCCAGCAGTTCGGGGATATCAATGAACTTCGGCGTCAGACCGGCGCGCAGTACGTTGTCCGAGTTGGCCATTACCTCCAGCGCAACGCCTTGCAGATAGGCGTGTGGGGTTTCTGCGTACAGGAACATCGCTTCGCCCGGAGCCAGTTTTACCACGTTGAGCAGCAGTGGGGAGAACAGGCCGCTGTCTTCCGGATAGAAACCGGCAATAAAGCGTACCGTGTCCCACGGTTCGCCCTGTTGGTTATTCAACGCCGCCTTCAGCACGCCGAGCGCCAGGGATTTCTGTTCGCCGCTCATGCCGAGCAGGCTGGCAAACAGTTTAGCCAGGCGTTCGGTATCCGGCTGTTGCAAGAACGCGGCGATGTCGTGATGCGCGCCGGCGATCGGTTGCAGTAACGCAACGATGTCGGCCAGTTCACGGAAGCCGTTCATCGCCAGGAACGGCGTGAGGGCGAACACCAATTCCGGCTTGTGGTTGGGATCCTTGTAATTGCGCTCGGCGGCGTCAAGTGGGATACCGGTGGCGTTTTCGCGGGCATAACCCACTTCTGCCGCGGATTTGCTTGGGTGGACCTGAATCGACAGTGGCTGATCGGCGCACAGCACTTTGAACAGAAACGGCAGTTCACCAAAGCGAGTGGCGACGTCCTGTCCGAGCTGCTTTGGCTGATCCTGATTAATCACGTCGCGCAATGAACGCAGATCGCCATTGGCGTCAGGCACTTGAGAACTGCTTTTGGGATGAGCGCCCATCCACAGTTCTGCCATCGGTTTTCCTTGCGGATTGGCGATGCCGTACAGTTTGGTTAGTGCCTCGTGGCTACCCCATGCGTAATTTTGCACCGCATTGGTCATTTTTTGCATGATTACTACCTGCTTTATAAAGGAATTACCGCCAAGTAAACAATGCACCGAGGGTGCTTGCAAGCGGAGAAATCTAAAAATGTCATTATCCTTGACAGTGGGCGTATCGCCACCTCGCTACCCAGCGCGCGGCGGGCGGTTTGGCGCTATCCTCTGTTTGCCGTCAGGCGAAACCGGGGCTGGCAGGGATAAACGCAGACTCTTAATGCGAATAGTTATTATGTCACTATACTGGATGTGCCTGTAAACAGGTTCGCGCCGTAGCGGCGTGGACATCTTACTTTTAGGAATTGTGCTAAGGAGACAGTGATGGCAGCCATTCGTATTGAAAAAGACTCTATGGGCCCCATCGAAGTACCGGCCGATCGGTTGTGGGGGGCACAAACGCAGCGCTCCCTCGAACACTTCCGTATTTCCAGCGAAAAAATGCCGACCGCGCTGATCCACGCGCTGGCGCTGACCAAGCGCGCGGCCGCCAGCGTCAATGTCGATCTTGGCCTGCTGCCGGCGGAGCGGGGCAAGGCGATTATTCAGGCGGCAGATGAAGTGCTGGCGGATAAGCACGCCAACGAATTCCCGTTGTCGGTCTGGCAAACCGGTTCCGGCACCCAGACCAACATGAACATCAACGAAGTGTTAGCCAACCGCGCCAGTGAGTTGCTGGGCGGCGAGCGTGGCGAAGGGCGTCTGGTGCATCCGAACGACGACGTCAATAAAAGCCAGAGTTCTAATGACGTTTTCCCGACCGCCATGCACGTGGCGGCGGTGATCGCGCTGCGCCAGCACCTGATCCCCGAACTGCAGCGGCTGCACCAGACGCTGAACGAAAAAGCCGACGCCTTTAGTGACATCGTGAAAATCGGCCGTACTCATTTGCAGGATGCTACGCCGCTGACGTTGGGACAGGAAATTTCCGGTTGGGTGGCAATGTTGCAACACAGTCTGCGCCATATCGAGGCCAGCGTACCGCACCTGTGTGAACTGGCGCTGGGCGGCACCGCGGTCGGCACCGGTCTGAATACCCACCCGGAATACGCGGTGCGGGTAGCAAAAGCGTTGGCGGACTCAACCGGCCAGCCGTTCGTGACGGCACCGAACAAGTTCGAAGCGCTGGCCACCTGCGACGCGCTGGTGCATGGCCACGGCGCGCTGAAGGGGCTGGCGGCGTCGATGATGAAGATCGCCAACGATGTGCGCTGGCTGGCGTCCGGTCCGCGCTGTGGTATCGGTGAAATCGCCATTCCGGAAAACGAGCCGGGCAGTTCGATCATGCCGGGCAAGGTCAACCCGACGCAGTGTGAGGCGATGACCATGCTCTGCGCGCAGGTGCTGGGCAACGATGTGGCGCTGAATATTGGCGGCGCCTCCGGCAACTTTGAGCTGAACGTATTCCGCCCGATGGTGATCCATAACTATCTGCAATCGATTCGCCTGCTGGCGGACGGTATCAACGGCTTCAATGCGCATTGTGCGGTGGGCATCGAACCGAATCGCGATCGTATCTCGCAGTTGCTGAATGAATCGCTGATGTTGGTTACCGCGCTGAATACCCATATCGGCTACGACAAGGCGGCGGAAATCGCCAAGCAGGCGCACAAGCAGGGGTTGACGCTGAAGGCGTCGGCGCTGAAGCTGGGCTATCTGACGGAACAGCAGTTTGACGAATGGGTTCGGCCGGAAGATATGGTTGGCAGCATGAAGAAATAAGCGCTACCCGTTGGTCAGCGCTGGGGCTTACGCAGGTAGGCCCTTTTTTATGAGGAAAATCGCGTTATGTCACGCACTCAACGGCTGTTGGAACTGATGCAGATCCTGCGTCAGCATCGTTATCCGCTTGCCGGACACGCGCTGGCGCAACGGCTGGGTATCAGTATGCGTACGCTGTATCGCGATATCGCCACCTTACAGCAGCAGGGTGCCGAGATCGTCGGCGAAGTGGGCATCGGCTATGTGTTGCGGCCGGGATTCATGTTGCCACCGCTGATGTTTTCAACCCAGGAAATTGAAGCGCTGGTATTGGGGATGCGCTGGGTGACGCGTCGTGGCGACAGCCAACTGGCCACTGCGGCAGATCGGGCGTTGGCAAAAATTGCCGCAGTGCTGCCCGCCGCGCTGCGCGAAGAACTGGAAGCCAACACGCTACTGATTGGCCCGGTGGAGAGCGTGCCGGTGTCCGACGCGTTGCGCTCGACGATACGCGACACCATCCGTAGCGAATGCAAGATCGACATTACCTACCAGGATGCCGCTGGTGCGGTTACGCAGCGACGTCTGTGGCCGTTTGCTCTCGGCTATTTTGAACAGGTGCAGGTGTTGCTGGCCTGGTGCGAGCTGCGTCAGGCGCTGCGCCATTTTCGTCTCGATCGTATCGGCGCCATTTCTCCCCTGGCGCAACGCTACCCGCGCGGTCGCCGGGCGTTGATTAAACTGTGGCGGGAAAGTACCGGCATTGGCGAGGCTACTGACAAAAACTGACAGTACGGGCGACTAGGCTGTGGTCATCGGAACCTGTCGAGGTTCTTCATTACCAGGAGCTAATCATGATCGCACCAGGCATCACCATTCTTTATGTCGACCAACCAGAATCGAGCGCGCAGTTTTACAGCCGGTTGCTCGGAGCGGCGCCGGTAGAACTCTCCGCTACCTTTGCCCTCTGGGTGACCGACAACGGCTTCAAGCTGGCCTTGTGGTCGAAACACGACGTGCAGCCGGAGCCCACCGCCAACGCCGGGGGCGGCGAACTGGGATTTTTGTGCGAGCAGTCAGAGCAGGTTGATGCTTTATACCGTCAGTGGCGTGACTGGCAATTCGAGATTTGCCAGACGCCGCGGCAAATGGCGTTCGGCTACTGCTTTATGGCATGCGATCCTGACGGGCATCGTCTGCGGGTATATACCCTTAATCGCTAGGCGCGTCGGTATACAGATGCAGCCGTTTCACCAGTAGGCGCAGCGGTTTGGCCTGCGGCTTGTATTTATGCTTCACCGCGCTGGCATCATAGTCAAGCAACTCGCCAATCTTTGGCACCTGCGCGCCGCTGTCAACCTGACACAGCGCCATCAGCGGCAGCGGGCAGGGGTGTTGCACCTGCTTTTGCTGTTGCTGATACCATACGCGAGCGATGGGCTGCACCTTGACCGGTCGCTTGATTTTCAAGGTGGCCGCCTGCGGCAGGCGGCTAACGTCATCAATTTCCCGGCTCACCAGTTCGGCCCACTGCTGGCGGTTATACGGCGGCACCGCGCGGCCGGCCTTCAGGCTTTTTTCCAGCGTCTGCAGGATATCGTCACGTTTGACGTGCTTGATGATGTGCTTGTTGGCCCAGCCAAAGCGTACCGAATCAGGGTTGGTCAGCAGGGTGATGGCACGGTAGGCGCTCAGGGTAATCAGGCCATGCAGGTGGGTGTGCACGAAGTCAAAGCGCTGTTCCGGCGCCAGGCCGGATTCCACGGTAATAATGTGCTCCAGTTGTGCTTTCAACTGATTGATTTGCTGCACCTGCTGTTGCAACGCCAGAGACTGTGGCCGCTCAACCGCCAGGCAAATCACGCCGGGCAGACGTACTGCCGCCTTGCTGCTGACGTGCTGCTTGTTATGGTGAATAAACAGGCGTTGATAATGTTCCAGCGCCAGATCGCGCGCCGCCTGGCCGAGGTGCTGCTGCACGGCGATCTGTTCAATCGGCTGATGCTCGTTGCCTTTGGCGATCTCCGGCAGGCTGAATACCCGTGCCGCTAGTAGCCGCAACGGCAGAATTTGCTGCTGGAGTTGCCCCAGTTCGGCTTCGAGCTGGTTAAAGCATTGGTTCATCCGGCCAATCAGATCGTATTTGCTCATCGCAATCTCGCATTTTAGTTACAACATACATTGTAGGGCAGGATAACCGAGGAGGCAACATCAGCAACGGTGGGGCATGATAGCTAACAGCAGTCCGGGTCAGGCAGGGGATACAGGCGCGACAGCTCGCCGCGCCTGAGTTGAGGATTACAGGCGTGCCGCTTCTGGCAACTGTTTCAGCGCTCGTACCACCCACAGCGCCAGCAACAGCATGACGCTGATAAAGACGACGACGCCAGTCCAGCCGAAGCTGTGCCAAAATACGCCGCCCAGCGTGCCGGCAACGCTGGAACCGGCATAATAGCAGAACAGATAGAGTGAGGAGGCTTGTCCTTTGGCACGCCGCGCGCGGCGGCCGATCCAGCTGCTGGCGACCGAATGCGCGGCAAAGAACCCGCCGGTGAACAGCATCATGCCGATGAAAATCAGTGTGACCGGCGCCAGGAGAGTAATAATAATCCCGGTCAGCATAATCAAAATGGCAAACAGCAGCACCGGCCCGCGACCGAAACGAGACGTCATGGCGCCGGCCTTCGGCGAGCTGTAAGAACCGGTGAGGTAAACCACCGACAATAAACCGACAATCGCCTGGCTAAGATGATAGGGATCGGCCAGCAAGCGGTAACCAATGTAGTTGAACATGGTGACAAAGCTGCCCATCAGCAGAAAACCTTCGGCAAACAGTAATGGCAGGCCGCGGTCATGCCAATGCAGTTTGAAATTGATCATCAGAGTTCGCGGCCGCAGCGAACTGGCGCGAAAGTGCCTTGATGCCGGCAGGATACGCCAAAATACAAACGCCGCAATCAGCGCGAACAAACCGATCACCGCCAGTGAAATGCGCCAGGAAAAGAAGTCGGTTAATACGCCGGTGACCAGGCGGCCGCTCATGCCGCCGATCGAATTGCCACTGATATACAGTCCCATCGAGAACGCCACGAAGCTGGGGTGGATCTCTTCACTCAGGTAAGTCATGCCAACGGCGGCAAGGCCGCTCAGGGAAAGGCCGATCAGCGCGCGCATCAGCAGAATGCCGTGCCAACTGGTCATAAATGCGCAGATCAGCGTGCAAACCGCCGCCAGCAGCAGCGAGGTTACCATCACCGATTTACGGCCGATGGCGTCGGACAGCGGGCCGGTAAATAACAGGCCAATCGCCAACAAACCGGTAGAAAAGGACAATGACAGGCTGCTTTGTGCCGGCGACACGCCAAAATCCTGTGACAGCACCGGCAGGATTGGCTGCACGCAATACAGCAGGGCAAAGGTGGCCAGCCCGGCAGAAAACAGCGCCAACGTGACGCGCATGAATTGCGGCGTACCGCGTTCGATATAAGGGCGTTTATTCAATGAAGAGGATTGTTTTTTAGGCGCAGTGGCCGCCAGCGGATCGTTGGCGGCCCGCGTCGACGGCGTATCGGCCGCTGAACGCATCGGGGTGTTCACAGATATTCCTTACCGGGGATCGGGTGATTAAACAAGCATATCGTTGCTTTATAAAATCATAGGGAGAAGCCAGTTTTTTGTCTAATATATTAATAATTCCAATTAAGACGTTAAACATATGAATATTGAGCTTCGTCATCTGCGCTATTTTATTGCCGTCGCAGAAGAACTGCATTTTGGCCGTGCGGCACAGCGGCTGCGCATCTCGCAACCGCCCTTGAGCCAACAGATTCAGGCGCTGGAAGAGATGGTCGGCGCACGGCTGTTGGCGCGCAATAATCGCAATGTCAGCCTGACGCAGGCCGGCGAAATGTTTCTCAAGGAAGCCTGGCAGGTGGTCGATCAGGTCAATCGCGCAGCGGAAAAAGCGGCGCGGCTAGAACGGGGAGAGATCGGTGAGCTGACCATTGGTTTTACCTCATCGGCGCCGTTTATCAGCCAGGTATCGCGCAACTTACGGGCTTTTCGCCTGCATCATCCGGATGTGCACATCAAAATGCGCGAAATCAACACCAAACAACAGTTGGAACCGCTGCTGAACGGTGAACTGGATCTGGGCGTGATGCGCAACACCAGGTTGCCGGAGGCGTTGCAGCATCAACTGCTGCTGCAAGAGCCGATGCTGGCAGTGGTGCCGGAAGGGCATCCCTTGACCTATCTGGCCCCCGGTACGTTGCGCTTTGCGCATTTGGCAGATGAACCGTTTGTTTTTTTCTCCCGCGAGGTGGGTACCGCGCTGTATGACGAAACGCTGCTGTTGCTGGAGCGAGCCGGCATCACCCCTTACATTACGCAGGAGGTTGGTGAAGCGATGACCATCATCGGGCTGGTTTCCGCCGGGCTGGGCATTTCGATCCTGCCGGCGTCGTTTGGTCGCGTCAAACTTGATGGCGTCAGCTACCTGCCGTTGGCAGAGCCGGATGCACTCACCGAAGTGTGGTTGGTAAATCACCGCCAGCGGCCATTGACTGCCGCCGCGAAATCGCTGATGAGTTTACTATTGGCGCCGTCGGCAAAAGACGCGTATCAGCGCAAATAAAAGGCGAATCTGCATCAAATACCGGCGAATTTGTGCAGCGAATCACATAACGAATCAAATAGTTGACGCTGTATTACAAAAGCCCCACCATAGCCCATAGTCTTTATTTAGAAGCGCGAAAAATTGTAGGAGCAGGGGCGTGATTGCTGATGGGCAGCCTGGGCATATTGATCAGATAAAGCAAATAAATGCAGGGGCAGTGTATCGATTGATCGATCAGCTCGGGCCGATTTCGCGTATCGAACTGTCAAAACGTGCCCAACTGGCGCCAGCCAGTATCACCAAAATCGTGCGTGAACTGCTGGAAGCGCATCTGGTCAAGGAAACCGAGTTCCAGGAAGTGGGCAGCCGCGGCCGTCCAGCGGTGGGGTTGGTGCTGGATACCGAGGCCTGGCATTATCTTTCCGCGCGTATCAGTCGCGGCAGCATTACGCTGGCGCTGCGTGATATCAGCAGCAAACTGGTGGTCGAAGAGCAGCTTCCGCTGGCGGCGGACCACCCGGAACCGCTACTGACACGCATCGTTGCCGAAGTCGATCGGTTCTTTATTCGTCATCAGCAACGTCTTGAACGTTTGACCGCCATCGCCATTACATTGCCGGGCATGATCGACGTTGCTAATGGCATTGTGCACCGCATGCCGTTTTACCAGGTCGAAGATATGCCGCTCGGCCCGGCACTGGCGTCCCGCACCGGTTTGCCGGTATTTCTGCAACATGACATCTGCGCCTGGACCATGGCCGAGGCGTTGTATGGCGCCTCTCGCGGTAATCAAAACGTGATTCAGGTGGTGATCGACCATAACGTCGGTGCCGGAGTGATCACCGGTGGGCGGGTGTTGCATTCCGGTAGTCAGCGAGTGGTGGAAATCGGCCATACGCAGGTCGATCCCTACGGCAAACGGTGTTATTGCGGCAACCACGGTTGCCTGGAAACCGTGGCCAGCGTTGAAAACATGCTGGACATCGCCCAGCAACGCCTGAGCGCCTCGATGACGTCGACGCTGCACAACGCGCCGCTGAGCGTTGAATCTCTGTGCGATGCCGCCTTGGCCGGTGACCAACTGGCGAAAGACATCATCCTTGGCGTGGGCCACAGCGTCGGGCGCATTCTGGCGATTATGGTCAACCTGTTCAACCCGGAAAAGATCCTGGTCGGCTCGCCGCTCAATCGAGCAGCAGAAATTCTGCATCCGGCGATTGCATCATGCATTAACCAGCAGTCGCTGCCGATCTACAGTCAACATCTTCAAGTGGAATCCACCCAGTTTTTCAATCAGGGCACCATGCCCGGCGCGGCGCTGGTGAAAGAAGCGCTGTACAACGGTTCGCTGTTGGTCAAGCTGTTGCAAGGCTGAGGCTTGGCCGGTCATATCAGTGATTCTTATTCTTTAACGACAAAATATTGCGCTACCTCAAGCCATCCCGGCCCGGCATCCCCTAGAATTTTCCCGTTCGACACTCTCCGCCTATAGGGCGATATTTGGTTTAACGGAGCATTCCGGGGCAATCCAGTCATGTTAAAGCGTTTATTTGTTACAGGTACGGATACCGATGTCGGTAAGACCGTGATTTCCCGCGCTCTGTTGCAGGCATTTGCCGCACAGGGTCGTACTGCGGTGGGGTACAAGCCGATTGCGGCGGGATGTTACGAAACCAGCGAAGGCATGCGCAATAAAGACGCTTTGGTTTTGCAGGCTTCTTCCAGCGTGCCGCTGAGTTATCAAGAAATCAACCCCATCACCTGTCCGGATGAAGTGTTTCACGTTCATGCCAGCGACGATATCAATTACGGCGTAATGAGCAGCGGTTTGCACCATTTGGCCGACAAGGCTGAAACCGTGGTGGTGGAAGGTAGCGGCGGCTGGCGGGTGCTGATGAGCGACCTGCGGCCCTATGCCGAATGGGTGGTACAGGAACAGCTACCGGTGGTGTTGGTGGTTGGCATCAAGCTCGGCTGCGTCAGCCATGCATTGCTGACGGCGCAGTCGATTATCAATGACGGTCTGCCGCTGTTGGGCTGGGTTGCCAACCGCATTAACCCTGGGCTGGCGCATTACGCCGAAACCATCGATGCGTTGCAACAGCGTATCCCGGCACCGATGCTGGGCGAAATACCGTATCTGCCGCGTCCGGAACAGCGCGATCTGGCGCACTATCTGGACATTTCGACCCTGCTGGATCGTTAGGCATTGTGGTAGACCGAAACCGAACGCAGGCCACGCGAAATGGTGGTGGCGATGACGCAAGACAGCAAAATGCCGGGCAGCAAGGTGTATTCTCCGGTCATTTCAAACACCATCAGCGCGGCCATTATCGGCGCATGGGTGGTGGCGGCCAGTAGGGTCGCCATGCCGGTCAACGCCATCAGGAGCGGGATCGCGCTGCCCAGTTCCGGCCACAGGGCGCATATCTGGCCGATCGCCGAGCCGAGCGCTGCACCGACGAACAGCGTCGGGGTAAAGACGCCGCCAGGTGCGCCGGAGCCGCTGCTGGCCAACACCGCCAATAATTTACAGATCAGAATGGCCGCCACCAGCAGTACACCCGGAGGCGCGCTGAGCAATGCTTGCACCACGCTGTAACCATTGCCCCAGACTTCGGGGAACAGCAGCGAAAGCAGACCGACGATCAGCCCGCCGAGCGCCAATTGCAGCGGCGGCGTCAGGCGCAAAGAGCGAAAAGCCCGCCCGCTGGCCGACATCGCCGATAAAAACAGTGGGCCGCAAACGCCTGCCAACACGCCAAGCAATGCCATCAGCAGATATTGCACCGGCCACGGTGACGGTAGCGGTGCAACCAGATACAGTGGCGCCTGACCGCCGTTCAACAGATTGGTCACCAACAGTGCACTGACGGCGGCAATCACTACCGGGCCAAGCGAGGCGAGCATCAGGGTGCCGAAAAGAATTTCGGCAATGAACAGGCTGCCCGCCAACGGCGCGTGATAGGCACTGGCCATACCGGCCGCCGCGCCGCAGGCCACCCACAGCTTCCACTCTTTCTCGCGCGTAAAGCGCTGGGCAAACACCGACCCCACCAGCGCCGCCAGCAGGATCATTGCGCCTTCGCGGCCGATGGCGCTGCCGCTGGAAACCACCAGCAGCGAGGCCAGACACTTAACCAGACTGGCGCTGACGTCCAACCGACCGTCACCGGTTTCAATCGCTTCCATATAGTCGGTGGGCGCGGCCGGGCGCTGATGACGGTAACGTTGATACATCCACAGCAGCAGGCCGGCTCCCAGCCCGCCCAGTGCCGGCGTCAAAGCGCGTCGCCAGGCCGGTAACGCGGCGGCGGCGGCCACCAGACTGCCGTCCTCGTGATCGAGCAGCAACCACTCCAATCCCAGCATGGCGCGGTGGAACAGCCACACTACCAACGCGGCGCAGATACCGAGGAATACCGCGATAAACAGACGGCGTAGCAGGGCGCGATAGTGGCGAAGATGGACCAGTCTTTTCATGCGTCAGTAAAATGGTGAATAAAATGAAAGGGTCAGCGGGCATTGTGCTTGTCTGGCGGTGTGAAAACCAGCGAATCTTTACAGATTCGCCGGGGGTTGTGATGGCGAACGTTTTATCGGACGGTCAGCGCTGCCGGGGTGTATGTGCCGGTCATCGCTTCCAACAGCGCCACCAGATCGTCAACGTCGCTTTCTGGCAGCGTGGTACCGACCTGATATTTCAGCATGTCGCGCACCGCCTGATGCAGCGTGGTGACGCTGCCGTCATGGAAATATGGCGCGGTCAATGCCACATTACGCAGGGTGGGCGTTTTAAAACGATGGCGGTCGGCGTCACGTTTGGTGACGTTGTAACGACCAAGATCGGCCGTGGTTGGATTACCGCGATCGGCGAAGTAATCTGCTTTTAACCCCATGATTTCATAGGATTGGCCGCCCAGATTGACGCCAGTATGGCAGGTGCCGCACTTATGGTCGCGGAACAGCTGATAGCCTCGCTTCTGCTGTGCCGTAAGCGCCTGGCGATCGCCGGCCAGAAAACGGTCGAACGGGCTGTCCGGAGTCAGCAGCGTTTTTTCGAACTCGGCAATGGCGTTGGTAATGTTGCTGGCGGAAAAACCGTCGGCATAGACGCGGCGAAAGTCCGCTTTCAACTGTGCATCCTGATCCAGTTTATCGATGATTTGCTGCCACGAGGTGGAGGCCATTTCGATGGGGTTAAGCGGTGGTCCGCCGGCCTGTTCCTGCAGGTCATGCGCGCGGCCGTCCCAGAATTGCGCAATGTTGAACACCGCATTGAACACCGTTGGCGCGTTGATCGGTCCTTGCTGGCCGTTAACGCCGAGTGAGGTGACGCGGGCATCGACGCCGCCGGCGCCCAGCATATGGCAATGGGCGCAGGAAATACTGTTGTCGGCCGACAGGCGTGGATCGTGAAACAGCCTGAACCCCAGAGCCACTTTGTGTGCATCGGTCGGTAATGCCTTCGGCAGCGGTTGCAATGCCTGACCAAGCAATGCCGCAGGGGTGCCTGGCAAGGTGTAATACTGCGTGCGCTGTTGGCGGATCCACGCCAGCAGCGTTTGCCGGTTGGCGTCATCGAGTTCCCCGGCCCAGTGCAGTGCCTTGTAGCGAACTGGCGGCATTTGTCGATATTGCAGTACCGACTCCAGCTTGGCGAGGTCGGTCTCGGCTACCGCGCCACCTTGTTGTAGGGCAGTGAGCGTCGGCGCGAGTGAAAAATGGCGCAATCCGGTTTTTATGTCGTATTGCATCAGTTGCCTGCTAATTGGCAATCGGGCATAGAACGGCAATTCGGCAGACGCGGTATGGCAATAATCACAACCGTGTCGGGTAAGGATGGTGCTGATGGTATTGCCCGCCAGCGGCGGTTGACGTTGTTGATCGAAGTGGTAGATATAACCGACCACGCTCAGATAGCCGGCAATCGCCACGATTGCACAGCCCAATATGATTTTTTTCATTGTGTTCTCGCTCCATTGAGTTTGCATTCCAACAGCCATTCAGCCAGCCAGTGATGCGGCAAGGGAACGGCAAGCTGATTGTCCAGGCCAGAGGCGTGACGGTAGTTGATTGAAATCAAGGCAGGAGAGTGGGCTGACCTATCATTGGTATAGGCGGTGACGATAAGTGACGCTGTAACAAAATGTTCAATTGATGCGTCAGGCTGTAACCGGGATCGCGATCCGGGCACGTACTTCAGCCGCAAATGCCAAGGCTGGTATACTTCATCTCATTACACTTCTGCGGGATATGATTGGACTATCAATGACGAATGACGATTACTCGGTGCCAGTGGCACACCGCCCGCTGATCCTTATCGCCTGTATGCTGGCGATGTTCATGTCGGCGATTGAGGCGACGATTGTCGCCACCGCCATGCCGACCATTATTGCCGATCTGGGGGGATTCTCGCTGCTGGGGTGGGTCTTTGCGGTCTATCTGCTGGCACAGGCGATCACCATCCCGATCTACGGACGCCTGGCCGATCTGTATGGCCGCAAACGCATCTTCTTTTTTGGCGCGTCGCTGTTCCTGCTGGGCTCGGTGCTGTGCGGTTTTTCACCCAACATGTACTGGTTGATCGGTTTTCGATTATTGCAGGGGTTGGGTGCCGGTGCGGTGATGCCGATTGCCACTACCATTATCGGCGATATCTATAGTCCGCGGGAACGGCCGAAGGTGATGGGCTATCTGTCCAGCGTGTGGGGCTTTTCGGCGATCATCGGCCCGTTACTGGGCGCATTTATCGTACAGCACCTGCCGTGGGCGCTGGTGTTCTGGGTCAATCTGCCGATCGGCCTGTTGGCCATGCTGCTGCTCGGGCGCTATTTGCCGGCCGGCAGTCAAGTGCGTCGGCACGCGTTGGATCTGGCTGGTACCGGTTGGTTGACGCTGTTTGTCGCCAGTCTGTTGCTGGCATTGTTGCAGGCCGAAAGCATGGGGTGGTGGGTGCTACCGATGCTGCTGCTGGCAATGTTTTCGCTGATCATGCTGGTGCGTCAGGAGCGTCGTGCGCAGGAGCCGTTATTCCCGCTGGCGCTGTGGCGTAGTCGGGTGATTATCGCCGGCAACATCGGCGGTCTGGCGATTGGCGCGGCGATGATGGGCATCAGCGCCTTTTTGCCGACGTTTATTCAGGGAGTGATGGGAGAGACGCCGTTACAGGCCGGGACCACGTTGGCATTGATGTCAATCGGCTGGCCGCTGGCCAGCACCTTCAGTGGCCGTCTGATGCTGTGGACGTCCTACCGCACTACTGCGCTGTTGGGGGCGGGATTGCTGGTTGCCGGCGGGCTGATCCTGTTGCTGCTTGAACCGCACGGCGGCTTGCTATGGGGCAGAACGGCGGCCTTTATGGTCGGCGCCGGCATGGGGTTGTGCAACACCACCTTCCTGGTTTCAGTACAGAACGCCGCCCATCACAGCATTCGTGGCATCGCTACCGCCTGCACGGTATTTACCCGCATGATGGGGTCGGCGATCGGCACGGCAATTCTCGGGGCGACGCTGAACATCAACCTGCAGTTGCGCCTGCCGCAAACTGCCGATCCGCTACAACAGTTGATGGAACCCGCGCGGCGTGGGGCGCTAGAGCCCGACGTATTGGCCAATCTGATCCAACAGGTGGCGGCGTCGCTGCATTGGGTATTCCTGGTTTCGGCGCTGGTGTCGTTGTTTGCGCTGGCAGCGGCAATGCTGGTGCCGGCACGGCATCGGCCGCAAGGGGAAGGCGAGGAAGTGGAACAGACGTAACGGGCGCAGCGAACCGCGCCCGGGAAGGTTATTGCGGGGAGGTCATATCCTGGCTGGTGCCGGTTTGCGCCGCGTCCCCGCCGTCATCGCCATTATTCAGGCGAGTGTAGACAATTTTCTGTGTGTCGTTCTCGCAGTGGCCAACCACTTGGCCGCCAGCTTGCTCGGCCTGATCGTTTGGCACGATATCCAGCTTGAAGCCGGATTCTGGTACGCCGTTGCTGATGATTTTCTGCGAAATTTCCGCCTTCACGCTTTCGCATGAGGCGAAGGCCGCCAGCGGCGCCGTGGCCATCAGCAAAGCGCCGAGTACAAACGCTTTTCTCATCACTCTGTCCTTGGTTAAGAGCCCATTTCCTTATCAGGATAGCAGCTCGCGCGGTTAAAATTAACGCTGGCGGCGCGCTGGTGCCAGATTAAGGATAAATCTGACGCCCGGTGGTGCGGTCGAGGCATTTCAGCGTCGACGGTTCCCAATAGGCGTTGACATTAAGGCTGTCGTTACAGCGATCCTGGTCGTCGGCGGCTTTGTCGAGCTTGTCGAAATCTTTTTCGACCCGGGTGTTGACCTTATGGCGCAAGGTGCGGGTATCATTCCACTGTTCTTTACTCTGGCGGGCTTCTTCGGTAGACATTGCGCCGCTACCTTTGCCGTCAACGGTGACGCAGGTGCTGCCTTGTGTGCAGCTGGCGGCCATGGCCGGCAATTGCCAGGCGCTCAGAGCCAACAGCGCTGCGGCCGGCAGCAGACTGCGCAGCAGTCGTTGGCGAGAAAGTAATTTCATGGTTTTATCCTTCTGAGAAAGTGTTGCGCGCTGGCGGCAACACCGACTTGGGTACCCTTGTCAGGGCATAAGGTCAATATACCACCACCTGTTCACCAGGTACCAGCCAAGCACCGCTTTCGTTTATATTTCGGAGAGAAAACCGTCCTGATGCTTAAGACTACCTTATTGTTCTTCGCCACCGCGCTGGCTGAAATTATCGGCTGCTTTTTGCCTTACCTGTGGCTGAAAAAAGGCGCAGGCGCGTGGCTTTTGCTGCCGGCAGCCGTCAGTCTGGCGGTTTTCGTCTGGCTGCTGACCCTGCATCCGGCAGCCAGCGGCAGAGTGTACGCGGCGTATGGTGGGGTGTATGTGGCAACGGCGCTGTTATGGCTGCGGGTGGTAGACGGGGTGAAGCTGACGGCATTTGACTGGTTGGGGGCTGGGGTAGCGCTGGCGGGCATGCTGATTATCGTCGCCGGCTGGCGCGCGGCATAAACAAGGCGGCGGGCGATACCCGCCGCCATCCTGTCAGGCACCGCGATGAACGCTTAGCCCGGCAAAACTCTGGCTGACTGGCATCATCTCCAGCGTGTTGATATTCACCCGCGCCGGCAGGGTAGCGACCCAAAATACCGCGTCGGCAATGTCTTCCGGCGTCAGTGCGTCGGCACCGTCATAGGTTTTATTGACCTTGCCGTCGTCGCCCTTGAAGCGAACGTTGGAAAACTCCGTTCCGCCGACCAGACCTGGCTCGATATCGGTTACCCGCAGGCGCGTGCCGTGCAGGTCGGCGCGCAGGCCAAGGCTGAACTGTTTAACGAACGCTTTGGTCGCGCCGTACACGTTGCCGCCGGCATAAGGCCAGTTGGCGGCGGTAGAGCCGATGTTGATTACATGGCCGACGTTGCGTTCCACCATCGCCGGCAGCAGTGCGCGGGTCATATTGACCAGGCCTTTGTTATTGGTGTCGATCATGGTTTCCCAGTCATCGGCATTGGCCTTGTGCGCCGGTTCCAGCCCCAGCGCCAGCCCGGCGTTGTTGACCAGCACGTCCACGTTGCGCAGCGCTGCCGGCAATGCCTCGATGGCCTGCTGAATGGCGGCACGGTTGCGCACATCCAGCTGTACGGTGTGCAGCGCATCGCCCAATTCGCCTTTCAGCGCCTGCAGGCGTTCTGCACGGCGCCCGGCGCCAATGACCTGATGCCCGTCGGCAATAAATTTACGTGCAATAGCCTCACCAAAACCGGACGTTACGCCGGTAACAAAAATGATCATCCTGCTGTTCCTCAAGGTTTTTTAGCCAATACCGTACTCTATGATTAACATATTTCGCCGGCACAAAACATATCATTCGCCAATCATCGGCAGATGATAGACCAGGCAGTCATACTTGATATGGTCGCGGCGGCCGCTGACCACGCCGCCCAGCGACTCGACCAGCCGGCGGCTGGGAGCGTTCTGTTCGGCAACCGGATAAATGAAGTACTGCGGGCGATAACGCTCGCTGGCCCAGGCGGCGATGGCATGGACGATTTCGCGGCCATAGCCGTGGCCATGCTGGTTTTCCTTCACCCAGATACCGAGTTCCGGGGTATGGCTATGCAGATCGTGCACGCCGCTCATGCCGATAAACTGTTTGCTGTCGCGCAGGCGAGCAACGAAAAAGACTTCTTCACCTTCGCGGATCAGGGGCAGCCAGCCTTGCCAGACGTTGGCGAACGCCTCGGGCGACGGCTCCGGTTCGAAATTCATGAAACGGGTCAGCGTAGGGGTAATCGCCTGGTAAACATCATCGGCGTCAGCTGCGGTAAAAGGGGCAATCAACAACCGATCGGTGTTCACCCGGCACTGAGAAAGGTCACTGTGTTTCATTATTATTACCTCACTTTTCAGGCCAAACGGCAGAAATCCGCCCAGTTAAACCAGGGCGGATCGTTGATACTACGTTGATTGCCGACAGATGCGAATTATTTTTGCGACAGGTGCGGCTCGATTAACAACAGATCGGCGACGGACAGACGATCGGCTGCGGTACGGGCCTGATGCCAATAGGGATAAAGCAGCGGCAGGCGGCTGACATCCTCCAGTTGGCGCAGCTCATCCTGGTTCAGCGTCAGACTGGCGGCATGAAGATTATCGGTCAGTTGCTGGCGATTGCGTGCGCCAATCACTACCGAGGTCACGGTGGGGCGCTGTAGCAGCCAGGCGAGGGCCACCTGTGCAGCCGACAGACCGCGCGCATCGGCAATGGCTACCAGCACGTCAATGATATCATACAGTTTTTCCTGGTCGCGCACCGGCGGTTCACCCCATTGCGCCATATGGCGCGTGCCTTCCGGGGTGCGTTGATTGCGACGATATTTGCCGGAGAGCAGACCACCGGCCAACGGGCTCCATACCAGCACGCCCAATCCCTGATCCTGCGCTATCGGCAGCAGTTCATATTCTGCCTCGCGAGCCTGCAGGCTGTAGTGGATCTGTTGGCTGACTGGCCGCACGCTGCCGGTCAGCGCCGCTGCGCCCAGGTGCTTCATGATATGCCAGCCGGAAAAATTGGATACGCCGACGTAGCGTACCTTGCCGCTACTGACCAGATGCTCCAGCGCGCGCAGGGTTTCCTCTACCGGAGTCATGCCATCCCATTCGTGTAACTGATACAAATCGAGATAATCGGTATTTAGCCGCCGCAGGCTGGCCTCGCAGGCGCGGATCAGGTGGTGGCGTGATAGCCCGGCGTCGTTCGGACCGTTGCCCATCGGAAAGCGCGCCTTGCTGGCCACCAGTACCTGGTGGCGCTTATCGCCCAGCGCCTGCCCCAGTATTTCTTCCGATTTACCGGCGGAATAGACGTCGGCGGTATCGAACAGGTTAATGCCGGCGTCTATGCACATGGCTACCTGTTCACGTGCTTCGCTGACGTTGGTATCGCCGGTTTTGGCAAATTTGCCTTCGCCGCCAAAGGTCATGGTGCCGAGACTTAGCACCGACACCTTCAGGCCGGAATGCCCCAGTTGACGGTATTCCATCGTTTAACTCCTTACCTTGGTTGATGACAGCCTTCCCTTGGCGTCTTGCGGCGCCGCAGGGAGCAGATTGGCCGGTTTTTTCTGGCGGATTTCATTACCTGCTTCGGCATCCAGACCAAAACTGTCGACCACCGACAGCAAGGCAATACCGCCAATAACCACAAACGCCATTTGGAAGTTGACCAGTGGGATGGCGTCGCCGGCGGTGGGGAACCAGACGTCAGCCAGCCGCAGTGCCAATGCGCCGATGGCGATGCCCAGACCGCCACCCATTTGCTGCGCCATGGTAAATAGCGCATTGGCGCCGTTCATCTGCGTTTGCGGCACTTCAGAAAAGGCCAGGGTATTCAGTGCAGTGAACTGCATCGAGCGCGTCAGGCCGCTGATGAATAACAGTGTGACGATCAGCCACACCGGCGTTTCTGGCGTCAGGAACGCGCAGGCAAAGATGGTCGCGGCGTTCAGCAGGCCGTTGACCATCAGGGTGCTGCGAAAGCGAAAGCGATAGAGGATCGCCGAGGTAAAAGGTTTCATCGCCAAATTGCCGGCAAACACCGCCAGAACCAGCAACCCTGCGTCAAAAGCGTTCAGGCCGAAGCCTATCTGGAACAGCAGCGGCAACAGGAAAGGCACCGCGCCAATCGCCACGCGGAACAGCGTACCACCCCATATTGTGACGGCGTAACTTTTTACTCGCATCGCCCACAGGTTGATTAACGGATGAGGGCTACGCCTGGCATGACGAATGGCCAGCATACCCAGCGCCAGGCTAGCGGCAATGCAGGCCAACGGCACCAGCCAGGAGAGTTGTGGATGATTGATCAGGTCGAGGCCAAACATCAGCCCAAAGCAGGCGACGCCGGTCAGCAGAAAACCGAGGCCGTCAAACGGCACCCCGGTTTGCGCCTCCTCCTGCGGGATCAGTCGCCAGGCCAGCAGCAGGGCGATAATACCCAGCGGCACATTGAGGATGAAAATCCAGTGCCAGGAGGCGTAAGTGGTAATGAAGCCGCCGACCGGCGGCCCGAGGATCGGCGCCACCAAACCGGGCCAGGTAATGGTGGCAATCGCCTTGATTAAACCGCTTTTCTCGGTATTGCGCAGCACTACCAGCCGGCCAACCGGCACCATCAGCGCGCCACCGAACCCCTGCAGAATGCGCGCAGCGGTAAAAGTCGGCAGGCTGATGCTAAAGGCGCACAGCACCGACGCCAGGGTGAAAATCAGCACGGCGGCAGAAAATACATTGCGTGCGCCAAAACGGTTGGCGATCCAGCCGCTGGCCGGGATAAACACCGTCAGGGTCAGAATATAGGCGGCAATGCCGACATTCATGTCGACCGGCTGCACGCCGAACGCCGCAGCCATTTGCGGCATCGCGGTGACAATCACCGTGCCGTCGAGATTTTCCATAAAGAATG
This sequence comes from Serratia odorifera, assembly GCF_041448735.1. Classification (NCBI taxonomy): domain Bacteria; kingdom Pseudomonadati; phylum Pseudomonadota; class Gammaproteobacteria; order Enterobacterales; family Yersiniaceae; genus Serratia; species Serratia odorifera. The sequence continues at coordinate 953,130 of NZ_JBGMUT010000001.1, forward strand.
CGCCAGCGACCAGCAGTGGCAAGGCGCCTACGCGTGAAAACCAACTCATAAGCGAACGCTCGAAACAGAATGCGGACCGGTTACAGGCATAACAGAAATCTCTTCACAGAAATAGGCGAGTCGGGCAGGTTTTTGAGCATAGCGCAATGCGAGGTTGTTAAAAAGTGGTTAAGAACTATAAGGAGTATTTCAGAATTAACGTAGCAACATTAGCAACATTAGCAACAGGTGCCATGACGGATGATTTGGCCTGGTTAGTGAGCGGCAAGAGGCCTGGTAGGGCGTCTGTGCTGCATCGTAGTCGGCATGGCAGATCTGGCGTCGAATCGTTGGCTGGTCGTGTCAGGGGTTTGCCTGCGGCGCGGCGTGCATGTTTTTGGTGCAAATGCTGGCTGATTGCGTTTAGGGCGGCTTACGCGCCGTTATCGGCAAATTATTTTGGCTCGATGATGGTGCAACGTTTCATTTTATTAAAAAACAGCAAACGGTTGCCTAAAAATAGCAACCGTTTGCTTTTTGTCGATATATTTCCATCAGACCCTATTAGTAAAGGGTTTATTTATAAAGTACTGTTTATTAACGATTAAAAAGATAAAACCTCACTCTGGCATGCCGCTTGCTATCTTTAAATTAACACCTGCAATGGAATATAAGACCGCCATTTCCCCTGGTTGAGTTATCTCAACCGGCGCTGATGCGTGGGTCGCTAGAATAGGAACGGCATTATGAGCATGCAATTTACCACGGCCATTCGTGGCAACTTTTTCGATATCGCCGCCTGCGTCGATCGGCCAGAGCAACTTGATGCACAGCTGCGGCACATTGCCGACGGTCTGCTGTTGCTGGATCATGGCACTATTGTCTGGCACGGCAGTTGGCAGCAGGGGGCGTCACTGCTGGCGCCGGATACGGTGGTAACCGACTATCGCGACAAGTTGATCGTGCCGGGGTTTGTCGATACCCATATTCATTATCCGCAAACCGAAATGATCGGTGCCTATGGCGATCAACTGCTGGCGTGGCTGAAACATTACACGTTTCCGACCGAAAGCCAGTTCGGCTGCGCCGAGCATGCCGAGAAAATGTCGGCGTTCTTCCTGCAACAATTGTTGAGCAACGGCACCACCACGGCGCTGGTGTTCGGTACCGTCCATCCGCAGTCGGTCGATGCGCTGTTTGGCCAGGCGGCAGCGCTGAATATGCGCCTGATCGCCGGCAAGGTGATGATGGATCGCCACGCGCCAGCCGCGCTGCTGGAAACGCCGCAGCAGAGCTATCAGCAGACCCGAGCACTGATCGAGCGCTGGCACGGCAGGCAGCGTCTGGGTTACGCCATTACGCCGCGTTTCGCGCCCACCAGCTCGCCGGCGCTGCTCGAGCAGGTTCAGCGCCTGCGCAACGAGTTTCCCGACGTCTGGCTGCATACCCACCTGAGTGAAAATCATGATGAGGTGGCATGGGTCAAGCAACTGTTCCCACAGCGGCGTAACTACCTGGATGTCTATCATCATTATGGGCTGACCGGCAGCAAAAGCGTCTTTGCCCATTGTCTGCACCTCGAAGAACAGGAATGGGACTGTCTGTGTGATACCCATTCATCGATCGCCTTTTGCCCGACCTCCAACCTGTTCCTCGGCAGTGGGCTGTTCAACCTCGGCAAAGCCTGGCAGAAAAAGGTGAAGGTGGGCATCGGCACCGACGTGGGGGCCGGCACCACCTTTAATATGTTGCAAACGCTGGGTGAGGCCTACAAGGTGGCGCAACTGCAAAGCTACAAACTGGCGGCCTGTGAGGCGTTTTATCACGCGACGCTGGGCGGCGCGCGCGCCTTGTCGCTGGATAAACAGATTGGCAACTTTAGCGTCGGTAAAGAGGCCGACTTCGTGGTGCTCGATCCGGCAGTGTCACCGTTGCAGAAACTGCGCAATGCCAACTGTCACGACCTGGCCGAACAGCTGTTTGTGCTGCTGACCCTGGGTGACGATCGCAACATTTACCGCACGTATGTCGACGGCAAGATCGTTTATCAGCCGTCGGCCCGTCAGGAGGCCGCATGATCGAGTTTCTGCTCAACCAGACGTTAACGCGTGAGACGGATCTCGACCCGAACACCACGCTGTTGCATTACCTGCGTCGTCATCAGGGCCGTTGCGGCACCAAAGAAGGCTGCGCGTCTGGCGATTGCGGTGCCTGCACCGTGGTGCTGGCGGAGGTAGAGGGCGAAACGCTGCGTTACCGCAGCGTCAACGCCTGCCTGACGTTTGTCACCGCGCTGCACGGCAAACAGTTGATCAGCGTCGAGGATCTCAAGCACCACGGCCAGTTGCACAGCGTGCAGCAGGCGATGGTCGACTGCCATGGCTCGCAGTGCGGCTTTTGTACCCCAGGCTTCGTGATGTCGCTGTTCTGCTTGCAAAAGAACAGCACGCATTATCAACGACAGCAGGCCCAGCAGGCGCTGGCCGGCAATCTGTGTCGCTGCACCGGTTACCGGCCGATTATCGACGCGGCACAGCAGGCCTGCGAAAACCGCGAGGCCGACGACTTTGACCGCCAGCAACGGCACACCGTGCAGCGACTGCGGCAGATCGCGCCAGCCAGTGAGCTGAGCGCCGGTGGCAAGCGCTGTCTGCTGCCGCAGAGCGTCGATCAGTTGGCGACGCTGTATCAGCAGTACCCACAGGCCCGACTGCTGGCCGGCGGCAGCGACCTGGCGCTGGAAGTGACGCAGCGTCATCGGGATTTGCCGTTGATGATTGCCATCGGCCAGATTGCCGCGTTGCGCCAGGTTGAACGTGGCGAACGGTTGCGCATCGGCGCCGCCGCCACGTTGAGCGAGGTTTACCCGTTGCTGATGGATTACCACCCGGCGTTCGGCGAGTTGTTGCAGCGTTTCGCCGCTCAGCAAATCCGCAACCAGGGCACGTTAGGCGGCAATCTGGCCAATGCCTCGCCGATCGGTGATGCCGCGCCGCTGTTGTTGGCGCTGGATGCCGCGCTGCTGCTGCGTCACGGTACACGGCAACGTGAGCTGCCACTGCGTGACTTTTTCCTTGATTACCGCCAGACGGCGCTGCAGCCGGGCGAGTTTATTGACAGCATCCTGCTGCCGGCGCAGGCGCCACGGGATTTTCGCGCCTGGAAAGTGTCGAAACGCCTGGAGGATGACATCTCCGCGGTATGCGGCGCTTTCAATCTGACGATTGAACAAGGCATGGTGCGCGAGGCGTACGTGGCCTATGGCGGCATGGCGGCCACGCCCAAACGTGCATTGACCTGTGAACAGGCGTTGGTCGGCCAAACGTGGGATCGCGCCACGCTGGAGCGCGCCACACAGGCGTTAACCCGGGACTTTACGCCGTTGAGCGATTTTCGCGCCAGTAGCGCTTACCGCATGCTGGTGGCGCAGAATCTGCTGCGCCGCTATTTCATTGCGCTCACCGCACCGCAAACTGCCATCGAGGTTGTCTGCCATGAGTAATACACCGCACCACCAGACCAGTCAGGCGGCCTTGGCCGCACGTTTTCGCCAACCGCTCGCCAGCGGTGTCGGTCAGGCGCGCAAACATGAAAGCGCAGACAAACATGTCAGCGGTGAAGCACTGTATATCGACGACCGGCTGGAGTTTCCGAACCAGTTGCATCTGGCGGCCAAACTGAGCGAGTGCGCCCATGCGCAGATCGTCGCGCTGGACGTTTCCGCCTGTTATGCCTTTCCCGGCGTGGTGCGAGTGATGACCTGGCAGGACGTGCCGGGAACGCTGGATATCGCTGCGCTCACCGAAGGCGATCCGCTGCTGGCGCAAGACAAGGTGGAATATGTCGGCCAGGTAGTGGCGGTGGTGGCGGCAGACGATGCGGAAACCGCCTGGCGCGCCGCGCAGGCGATAAAAGTGAGTTATCAGCCGTTGCCGGCGCAGTTGGATGTGCGTAATGCATTGGCGCAGGGGGATGTGGTGCAGGAAAGTCATTGCCACCGGCGTGGCGACGCTGCGGCGGCATTGGCCCGAGCCAGGCACCGGCTACAGGGCGAGTTGCAGGTCGGTGGCCAGGAGCATTTTTATCTGGAAACGCAGATTGCCTCGGTAATGCCGGAGGAGGACGGCAGTATGCGGGTGTACTCCTCAACGCAGAACCCGACCGAAGTACAAAAACTGGTGGCCTCGGTACTGGGGGTGCCGATGCACAAAGTGGTGATTGACATGCGTCGCATGGGCGGCGGCTTCGGTGGCAAGGAGACGCAGGCAGCAGGCCCGGCCTGCCTGTGTGCGCTGGCGGCATATCTCACCGGGCGACCGGCCAAAATGCGTCTCAATCGCCGCGACGATATGCTGATTACCGGCAAGCGACACCCTTTTTACATTCGCTATGAGGTGGGGTTTGACGATAACGGTCTGCTGTGCGGCGTCGACATCGAGTTGACCGGCAACTGCGGCTATTCGCTGGATCTGTCCGGTTCGATTGTCGATCGCGCAATGTTTCATGCCGATAATGCCTACTTTTTGCAGGACGTAGTGATAACCGGTCACCGTTGCAAGACCCACACCGCGTCGAACACCGCTTACCGCGGCTTCGGCGGTCCGCAGGGGATGATGGCGATCGAGCAGATCATGGATCACATCGCGCGTTATCTGGCGCTCGACCCGCTGGCGGTGAGAAAAATCAACTATTACGGTAAGCACAGTCGCAACGTCACGCATTATCAGCAGCCGATCGAACAGAACCTGCTGGCTGAGATCACCGCCGAGCTGGAGCAGAGTGCCGACTATCAGGCACGGCGCGCGGCGATCCGTGACTACAACGCCCGCAACCCGCTACTTAAAAAAGGGCTGGCGTTGACCCCGGTCAAGTTTGGCATTTCATTTACCGCCAGTTTTCTCAATCAGGCCGGCGCGTTGGTGCTGATTTACACCGACGGCAGCATTCAGCTCAACCACGGCGGTACCGAAATGGGCCAGGGACTGAATACCAAAGTGGCGCAGATCGTGGCCGAGGTGTTTCAGGTGGATATCGAGCGCATCCAGATCACCGCCACCGATACCGGAAAAGTGCCGAATACCTCGCCCACGGCAGCGTCGTCGGGCACCGATCTGAACGGTAAAGCCGCCGAAAATGCCGCCTTGATCATCAAACAGCGGTTAATCGCCATGCTGTCGAGCCAGCACGGCGTTGCCGCCGAGCAGATTGTCTTTAGCAACGGCCAGGTACGGGTCGGCGAACATTACTTCAGTTTTGAACAGGTGGTGCAGCAGGCCTATTTTAACCAGGTATCGCTGGCCAGCACCGGCTATTACCGCACGCCAAAGATCTTCTATGACCGCGACAAGGCGGCGGGCCACCCATTCTATTATTTCGCCTATGGCGCCGCCTGTGCCGAAGTGCTGATCGATACGCTGACCGGTGAATACCGCCTGCTGCGTGCCGACATTCTGCATGACGTCGGCGACTCGCTGAACCCGGCGATCGACATCGGTCAGGTGGAGGGCGGTTTTGTCCAGGGCATGGGCTGGCTGACCAGCGAAGAGCTGGTATGGGATGAGCAAGGCAGCCTGCTGACCAACGGCCCGGCCAGCTATAAAATCCCGGCGATTGGCGATGTGCCGGCGGATCTGCGGATCAGGCTGTTGGAAAATCGCCAGAACCCACAGGATACGGTGTTCCATTCCAAAGCGGTGGGCGAACCGCCATTCATGCTGGGGATTTCGGTATGGTGCGCGATCAAGGACGCGGTCGCCAGCCTGGCGGACTATCGCGTTCAGCCGCTGATTGACGCACCGGCGACCCCTGAACGGGTGTTGTGGGGCGTTCAGCGGCTGCTTGAAGGTGACGTTGTCACTAAAAAACCGGCCGGAGGACAATAATGGAGGAATGGATTGACGCGCTGGCCGAGCTGCGGCGGCGCGGAGAACCTTGCGTACTGGTGACGGTGCTTGACGAGCTGGGCTCTACGCCACGCGACCGGGGTAGCAAAATGCTGGTGAGCGCCGAGCGGGTGGTGAATACCATTGGCGGTGGGCACCTTGAATACCGCGCGCTGGCGATTGCTCGGCAGATGCTGCAAACCGGCAGTGCAACGATGCAGATAGAACGTTTTCCGCTGGCGGCGCGGCTGGGTCAATGCTGTGGCGGCACTACGCGTCTGCTGTTTGAGCCGCTGATCCCCGCCAGGCCACAGCTGGCGCTGTTCGGTGCCGGCCACGTTGGTCGGGCGCTGGTGCAGATCCTGGCGACGCTGCCGCTGCGAGTGCGCTGGGTAGACAGTCGTGCTGAACAGTTTCCAGCCACGCTGCCTGACAACGTTCGCCCGCAGGCGATCGACGATCCGCTGGACGCGGTGGATGAGATGCCGCCCGGCGCTTTTTACGTGGTGATGACCCACGATCATGCGCTCGATCTGGCGCTGGCCGCGCGGATCCTGCAACGAGGCGACGCCGGCTACTTTGGGCTGATTGGCTCAGTCACCAAGCGCAAGCGTTTCGAATACCAGCTTGGCCAGCGCGGCATCGACACTGCGGCGATGGCCAGTATGCGCTGTCCCTTGGGGCTACCGGAGGTCAAAGGCAAGCTGCCGGCCGAAATTGCGGTGGCGGTAGCTGGGGAACTGATCGCCTGTTACGGTGCGCTGGCGGCCTAGCTAAACGGTTATGGGCAGGCGCTGGCGATCAGGGTAAAACGTCCAACAAGTCTATCTGTGCTGGACGTTACGAGTTAAAAGCAGATTGCAGTTTTGGCCGTGTTCGCTTACCAACGACTACGGCTATGCGGTTGTTTTTGCTCAATCTGCCAACTGCGCCTAAGCTTGGTGATGGCATGGGAACACGAGTTACCCTGATTAAACATGGAGGAGTTTCGAGAGATGCGTTTATCCACCTTAGTACTGGCAATTGGCGTTGCGCTAGCCAGCCAGGCGCAAGCCGAAGAAACCAGACTGGATTCCGACCACACCGGTGTGCCAAGCGGCCAGGTGAAGGAGGTGAATGTGACCGGTGAAGCCAACCAGGATCTGCCGAAAAAGAACGCCAACCCGTTCTTCTACCAGAGCCGTCTGCCGTTCCAGGCGCCGCCGTTTGATCAGATCAAGGAAACGGACTACGCGCCGGCCATCGACGCGGGGATTAAACAGAAGCTGGAGGAAGTCGAGAAAATCGCCAATAACCCGGCCAAGCCAAGTTTTAACAATACCTTTATCGCGTTGGAAAAATCCGGCGCGTTGCTGACACGGGTAATGAACGTGTTCAGCGCCATGACTTCGGCCAATACCAACGATGCGCTGCAAAAGCTGGATGAAGAAACCTCGCCCAAGCTGGCCGCGCTCGATGACGCCATCATGCTCAACAGCAAGCTGTTCGCCCGTATCAAGGCGATTTACCAGCAACGCGAAACGTTGGAGCTGGATGACGAATCACGTCGGTTGGTGGAGGTGACCTATCAGGACTTTGTGCTGGCCGGCGCCAACCTGTCCGACGCCGATAAAAGTAAATTGAAGGCGTTGAACCAGGAAGCGGCAACCCTCAGTACCCAGTTCACCAACAAACTGCTGGCAGCGAGCAAAAACGGCGCGTTGGCGGTGAGTGACAACAGCAAGCTGGACGGTCTGTCCGATGGGGAAATCGCCGCCGCAGCGCAGGCAGCCAGTGAACGCAAGCTGGACAAGCAGTGGCTGCTGGTGTTGCAAAACACCACCCAACAGCCCAGCCTGCAAAGCCTGAAGGACAGGGAAACCCGCCAGGCGCTGTTTGACGCCTCCTGGACCCGTGCCGAAAAGGGCGACGCCAACGACACACGCCAGACCATTGCGCGTCTGGCGAAAATCCGTTCCGAACAGGCCAGGCTGCTCGGCTTCCCGGACTACGCATCATGGAAGCTGCAAAACCAGATGGCCAAAACGCCGAAGGCGGCGCTGAGCTTTATGCGCGATATCGTGCCTGCCGCGACGGCGCGCGCACAACGCGAAGCCAAGGACATACAGGCCGTGATCGATAGCCAGAAAGGGGACTTCAAGCTGGCCGCCTGGGACTGGCAGTTCTACGCCGAACAGGTGCGCAAGGCTAAATACGACCTGGACGAATCGCAGATCAAGCCGTACTTCGAACTGAATAACGTGCTGAACAATGGCGTGTTTTACGCCGCCAACTTGCTGTACGGCATCAGCTTTAAACAACGCAAGGATATTCCGGTGTATCAGCCGGACGTGCGGGTTTATGAAGTCTTTGATAAAGACGGTAAATCATTGGCGCTGTTCTATACCGACTTCTTTAAGCGCGATAACAAGGGCGGCGGCGCCTGGATGAGCAATTTCGTCGAGCAGTCCAAACTCAACGGCACCAAACCGGTGATTTACAACGTCGCCAACTTCAGCAAACCGGCGCCGGGCCAGCCGGCGCTACTGTCATACGACGATGTGATCACCATGTTCCACGAATTTGGCCACGCTCTGCACGGCATGTTCGCCGATCAGCAGTATGCCAGCCTGTCGGGCACCAATACCGCGCGCGATTTCGTTGAGTTCCCGTCGCAGTTCAACGAACATTGGGCGCGCGATCCGAAGGTCTTTGCCCACTTCGCCAAGCACTATCAAACCGGTGAAGCGATGCCGCAGGCGCTGGTGGACAAAATCAACAAGGCCGACAAGTTCAACAAAGGCTATGACATGACCGAACTGCTGGCGGCAGCACTGCTGGACATGCACTGGCACATGTTGACCGCCGACCAGCCGCAGCAGGATGTCGACAAGTTTGAGGCGCAGTCGCTGCAAAAGGATCATATCGATCTCGGCTATGTGCCGCCGCGCTATCGCTCCAGCTACTTCCAGCACATCTGGGGCAACGGCTACGCCGCCGGTTATTACGCCTATCTGTGGACCGAAATGCTGGCGGACGATGCGTTCCAGTGGTTTAGCGAACATGGCGGCCTGACGGCTGAAAATGGCCAGCGCTTCCGTGACCAGGTATTGTCGCGCGGCAACAGTCAGGATCTGGAAAAACTGTATGTTGACTGGCGCGGCAAAGAACCGAGCATCGAGCCGATGTTGATTAATCGGGGGTTGAAAGACGAAACCAAATAACCTCGGTTTTCCCTGAGAGTGGCTACAACGCCGGTCAACCGACATTGACCGGCGTTTAACCCGTTGTCCTCGGTCTTTTCTATTGTGCGGCGACATCTACCTGCCGATGGTTTATCATGCTGCGGTTAATTTCGTACCCGTGAGCCATGACCATAAAAACTCAGATTATTCGTTGCGCGTTGGCGGGTGTTTCCCTGCTGATTTCCGGCTGCGGCACGCTATCGCGCATGCCAACCGATAGCTCGCCACAGGAAAGCGCTCGGCTGGCGTGTAACGGGGACTTGCAAAGCGAGATCGACAGCCTGGCGCAGCCCATGATCGATCAGCGGCAAACGCCGGGGCTGGTGGTCGGGGTTCTGACGCAGGACGGCGAGCAGCGTACCTATGGCTATGGCGTGACCGACTACCGGAACGGTTATCCGATCACCGGCAATACGCTGTTTGCCGTTGGATCGGTGAGCAAGGGGTTCATTGCCGAAGTGACGGTGGTGCTGGTCAACAAAGGCCTGTTTCACTGGGACGATACGCTGGACATGCTGTTGCCGGCCGGTACCCGCCTTAGCGCCGATGCGCGTAAAATTACCCTGTTGCAACTGGTCACCCACACCTCCGGCCTGCCGCGCCAAATGATGACGCCGGACATGTTCAGCGCCTTTATTACCTATCTGTTTACCGGAGATAATTTCTATCAGTCGCTGGATGATGCCGCCTTCCTTGACTATCTGACCACCTTTACCGCACCGGCGGTTGTCGAGCCGCGTTACTCCAATCTGGGCTATGCGCTGCTGGATTACATTTTGCAGTTGCGTACCGGGAAAACGGTGGAGCAGTTGACGGCGGAAAATATTCTGACGCCGCTGGGGCTGACGCATACCCGTTATCACGCATCGCGCTTGCCGGATTTCCAGCAACGCGCCATTGGCCATGCCGGCGATCAGCCGAAATTCATTCGCCGCGGCCAGCCGGTGCCGGACTGGCGTTTTTCGTCCTATATGATCGGCGCCGCCGGTTTGTACACCGACGCCAACGATTTGCTGCGCTATGCGCATGCCCATTTCGCACCGACCGGTTCGGCCGAACTTGACCAGGCATTGAAAGACTCGCTGAGGGTGCATTTTGAGCGGCCTAAAGAGGCGGCGGCGATTGCCTGGGTGGTCGATGAGGTCGGCGACCAGCAGATCACCTATCAGGTCGGCTTTATCGGCGGTTATTCCAGCTATATCGGGCTGGATCTGCGCCATAAAACGGCGGTGGTGGTGTTGCAGAACAGCTTTAACTGGACCAATAACATCGGCCATCGTCTGTTGCAGCGGATGGGCGAAGCGGCGGACGGACATTTTACCTGTCAGCCAGCGCATTAACCCCCTCTGCGTTGCGCAGAGGGGTCTGATGACTAGCGATTCACCAGCTTGGCGGGTAACGCCACTACCAGCAGCGAACTGAGCAGCAAACAGCCGGCAAACGCCCACAGCGCGCCACCGCTTTTACCGGTCAGATCCAGCGCCAGTCCCATCAGCGAATTGCTCACCAGCCCGGCGATGTTCGCCAGCGAACAGGCCAGCGCGAAGCCGGTTGCCGCCGCCGTACCTTTCAGGAAGGTGGCCGGCAGGCTGAAGAACACCGGCACTGCGCCGATAATCGCCGCCTGCGCTATCGAAAACAGCAACACCGTCGCCAACACGTTATGGGTGAAGAAGGTGCTGCCGGCCATCGCCATGGCGCCAATGATAAATGGCACGATGATATGCCAACGCCGCTCGCGCATCCGGTCCGAACTGGCACCGATCAACAGCATGCCGAGCAGTGCGGCGACGCTTGGCACCGCGGTGAGATAGCCGATCAGGGTAATGTCGGTGACACCGGCGGTTTTGATAAAGGTCGGCATCCAGAATCCCATCGCATAGGCGCTGAGCAGAATGGCGAAATCTATGCCGCCAAGCATCCACACCTTCAGATTGAGGAAACCGTCGCGGAAGCTGTGCTTGGCGTGATCGGCTTCGGCATCGTCCAGTGCCAGATCGTCGGCGATGCGCTGTTTTTCTTCATTGCTCAGCCATTTGGCCTGCTGATAGGTATTCGGTAAAAGCCAAAACGTCATCACGCCGAGCAGCACGCTGGGAATGCCTTCCAGCAAAAACAGCCACTGCCAGCCATGCAGCCCATGAGTTTGATCGAAGTGGCCCATGATCCAGCCGGACAGCGGACCGCCTATCACGCTCGACAGCGGCAGGCCGATCATGAACAGCGCGATGATACGGCCGCGTCGATAGGTCGGAAACCACAGCGTCAGATAGTACAGTACGCCGGGCAGGAAACCCGCCTCTGCCACGCCGAGCAGGAAACGCAGCCCATAGAACTGGGTGGGGGTGGTGACGAACATGGTGCAGGCGGACAGCAGCCCCCAGGTGATCATGATGCGGGCGATCCATACTTTGGCACCGACGCGCTGCAATATCAGATTACTGGGCACTTCAAACAGGATATAACCGACGAAGAACAGCCCGGCTCCCAGGCCAAACGCGGCTTCGCTCAGCTGCAGGTCGTCTGCCATCTGCAATTTGGCCAGCCCGACATTGATGCGATCGAGGTAGGCGGCCAGATAGCACAGGCACAGGAACGGGATCAGTTTCCAGGTGATTTTGCGGTACAGCAGCAGCGATTCTGCGCCCGCTTTCCCCGCCAGCGGGGTGTCAACAATGGCCATGATGTTGTGTCTCCAGGTGGTGCGTTGTGGCCTCCGGAGAGGAGGAGCTTGGTGTGTCTGCTTGTTGCCGCCCTGATGCGGGCGGTCGTTGTTATTAAGCTCTCCGTGCAGGTGGTATCTCCGTGCTGTTACCTGTGATGACGCGGTGGATCGTCGCTCGGCATTTGTTGCGTTGCATAGGTGGCCAGGTAATCGATGGCCTGCTCTTTATCCACTACGTCGCCGTATTTGCTGTCGATATCAAACAGATTGGCTTCGTGCGGGCCAGGGTGGCGATCGCCGACGCATTGGCGTACCACGATGGTGCGAAAACCGTGCTGTACCGCATCCACCGCGCTGGCGCGAATGCAGCCGCTGGTGGAACATCCCGCCAGCAGCAGGGTGTCGACCCCCAGCGTAACCAGCATGGGTGCCAACGCGGTGCCAAAGAAGGCGCTGGCGTACTGCTTGCTCAGCACCACCTCCTGTGGCAATGGCTGTACCTGTGGGCAGAATGCCGCCAGGGGGTTACCCTCCACCATGTCCTTCATTACCGGTGCTTTTTTCACCCACATGCCGCCGTCGGCAAAACGGTCAGCATGATAGCGGATATTGGTATGAATAACAGGGATCCCTTGCCGCCGCGCCGCCGCCAACAGCGCCACGCTTTCGGCTACCGCACTGACCACGCCGGGGGCATACAGCGGCGCGCCCTCGGTGGTATAACCCTGCATAAAATCGATCATCAGCAGCGCCGGACGCTGGCCGAAGCCGATGCGGTGCCCCCATACGCCACGGTAGTTGTCGCTGGCGGCGTTGTCTGTGGTTTCCATCAGCGGTTCCTCAGTACGCGCCGGACAGCAGGGCGCCGGCACCGGGAACGATCGGCTCCAGTTCCAGTGCGGTCAGCATGGCGTAAGTCGTGGCGATGGCGGCGGTGACCACCGGCTTGCCGGTCTGCGCCTCGACGGTGGCCACTGCCGACAGCGATGGCATTTGTACGCAGGCGGAAAGCACAATCGCATCCACGCCGCTGACGTCAAGCTGCGCGACGATGGCCGGCAGTTTGGCCGGATCGTGACGGCCGACCGCCAGGTTGTCGGCGATTTCCAGCGCATGCCATACGCTGACTTCGACGCCTTCATGCTCGATATAGTCCACCACCAGCTGTGTCAGCGGTTTCATGTACGGCGCCACCAGCGCGATGCGTTTGGCACCCAGCACCTTCAGCGCGTTAACCAGGGCGCCGGCACTGCTGATCACCGGCGCGGCGGCGTCATTGTCCCGGGTAACCTGCGCCAGCCGTGCCTGCGACTCACGGTGATAGCCGAGGCCCATCGACATGATCGCCACCAGACAGGCATAGCCGAGCACATCAACCCGCGCGTCGGACAGTTCCAGCGCACAGCGATCGGACTCGCCATCCATCGCCGCCAGTTCCTCTTTGCGTACGTGCTTCATGCGCATGCGGCTGGAATGGAAGGTAAAGCGCTCTTCCGGGCGGATCAGCTGGCGTGCCAGCAGCATCGCCGGGATTTCGGTTTCCATGGTGGTGTTGGAGCTGGGCACAATTTGGCCGATACGGTAGTTTTTGCTCATGAGATGACTCCTTAATTAGCCAAGAAAATCGCCGAGGGCCTGGAAGAAACCTTCCTCGTCGTCCCACGGGATCATATGGCCGGCGTTTTCGACCACCACCACGCTGATTTCTGGTTGCAAGGCGCAAATTTCGGCGCGATCTTCCGGCAGGATCACCTCGCCTTTGCCTGCCACCATCAGCAGCGTCGGCATGGTTAGACGCGGGTAATCCTGATGACTGTCCACCTGGTGAAAATCGGTGTAGGCCCGTTCGATCGCCGGTTCATAGCAGGTATGCAGCCATTCGGCGCGTAACTGGCGCTGTTCTTCGCTCCAGGTCGGGCAGTAGGCGCGCATCTGCTCGGCGCTGATGCCGGCCTCGGCGGCGCGAATCGAGTCGGCGTACCACGGCCATTTTCCCGGATAGGCACGTCGACCGGGGCCGGATACCGGTGGGTCGACCAGCACCACGCGCTGCACACCCTGTGGATGCTGCGCCGCAGCGCGCAGGGCAAAGCGTGCGCCCATCGAATGTCCCAGCAGCGAGTAGCGACTCAGGCCCAGCGCAGTCGCGAAGGCGGTAACGTCCTGCGCACAGGTTTCGGCATCGTACGCCAAATCGGGACCGCTGGCGGACAGGCCGCGGCCGCGCACGTCCAGCACGTAGGTGTCGTATCTTTCGCCCAACCGTTCAGCGACGAAGCCCCAGGTGATTGCCGGGCTGGTAATTCCCGGGATCAGGATCAGCGCCGGACCGCTGCCGCCGTAGCGCAGGTAATGCTGGCGGATGCCGTTGGCCTGCAACTGGGCGCCATACAGGTAAGTGCTCATGCGGCGTTCTCCGATTTCAGCGCCTGTGAATACAGGTCATAACCATATACCCAGGCCGGATCTTCCTGGCTGCGCAGGAAAGTATTGGCATTGGATACCGCCTGCACGCGTGAGGCGCGTTCTTTGCGGTTGGCTTCATATAGCTGGAAGGCGGTACGGTAATCCCCAAGGCCGGTTTCTTGCAGACAGCGAGCCAGCATGGCAGCGTCTTCAATTGCCATCGCCGCCCCTTGCGCCATATGCGGCTTCATCGGGTGACAGGCGTCGCCCAACAGCACCATCCGGCCCTCGCTCCACAAAGGCAGCGGTTTGCGATTGAGCAGCGGCCATTTGGTGACCTGTTCGCTGGATTCGATCAACGCTTGCACGATCGGGTGGTAGTTGGCGAAGGTGGCAAACATCTCTTCTCGACTGCTGTCGATAAAGCTGCCCTTAAAATCCCATGCCGGGTGTGGCACGCCGCTGACGTAATAATATTCATCGCGACGTTTGGTGGTGTAATAGACCATCAGATGACGGTCTTCGGACCACCATTTCACACAGTCTTCAAACGTCAGGTTGTATTTCGCCAGTTTTTCGCCGCGGATCAGCGCGCGGTGAGCAACCCAACCGCTGTAGGTCGGTGCTTCCACCCCCAGCAGATGTTCGCGAATGCGCGAGTTGATACCGTCGGCGCCAATAACGATATCGGCATGGGTGATCGTGCCGTCGACAAAGCGCAGTTCCACATCATTGTCACGTTCTTCAATGCCGCTCAGGCATTTGCCAAAGTGCAGCGTACCGGGCTGCAATGCTTCCAGTTGCAAGGCCTGCAAATCGCCACGGTGCACCGTTACATAGGCGGCGCCGTACTCTTTGCGGGCAAAATCGCCGAGCGGTATGCGTGACAGATAGTCACCGCTCTCGGCATCGCGGCTGAACCAGAAGTCGGGATGCGAGGCCATTTGTTCCAACGGTTGTTCGATACCGATACGGCGGAAGATCTTGAGGACGTTCGGCCCCATGTGAATACCGGCACCCAGGCGCGAAAAAGCCGGGCTCTGTTCGTACAAATCGACGGTAAAGCCGGCCTTTTGCAACAGTGCGGTAGCGGCAGCGCCACCCAGGCCTGCGCCTACGACGGCGATGCGAGGTTGTTTACTCATCATTTTTCCCCTGTTTGTGGTGTTTCAGCGTGTCATCCGGGTAGAAGCTGGACGATCGATTTATAGTGTATGCACTGAATAACGCAAAGTTACATAACTGTTAAATTAGATCTGGCTCACGCTAATTATCGGCGCGCTGCTGTTATGTTGATGTTAATTGCAAGCTATGGTGCCGGTGAAATAGGATTTGCTTATGTGTGACTCAGGTCGCTTGCAGCTAATGGTTTTTTGGTCTTAGATAGTTAAAAGAGCGTGTTCACTTTAATTTGTGCAATTCGTCATCAGTGAGCGCGTGATGTGACGGTCATTCATTCATCAACAGGAGAGATGCCATGGCGGTTAATCAGAGTCAGCTGGTCCAGCTTTTTGAACGGGTGCTCGCGTTGTCGAAGGTCGATGCTTCACAGAGCGTGGCGATCCTGAAGAGCCATTATTCGGATGCACGTACCGTGCAGGCCGCCACCGATGCGGCATTGCGTCTGGGAGCCAGGGTTTACGCCGTCGAATTGCCGTCGTTCAATCATCCTCGCGCGATGGGCAATGATATGACCGCCTACTGCGGTGACACCGCGCTGACCGGCAACCTGGCGGCGCAGCGGGCGCTGGAAGCGGCGGATCTGGTGGTTGACACCATGATGCTGCTGCATTCACCGGAGCAGGAACAGATCCTCAAGACCGGCACGCGCATATTGTTGGCAGTCGAGCCGCCTGAGGTATTGGCACGCATGTTGCCTACTGAAGAAGACAAGGTGCGGGTGCTGGCCGCCGCTGCGCTACTGGAAAAGGCCGGCGTGATGCAGGTGAAGTCGGCCGCCGGCAGCGATTTTCGCGCGCCGCTGGGTCAGTATCCGACGGTGACTGAATACGGCTATGCTGATGAACCTGGGCGTTGGGACCATTGGCCGAGTGGTTTCTTGTTTACCTGGCCGAATGAACTGCAGGCGGAAGGGGTGTTGGTACTGGACGTTGGCGATATTTTACTGCCGTTTAAGAGCTATGCACGCGAACGCATAACGCTGGAAATTGAGCAGGGCTTTGTCACCGGTATTCATGGCGGCTTCGAGGCGGAGTATCTGCGTGAATACATGAAGTATTTCAACGATCCTGAAGTGTATGGCATTTCCCACATCGGTTGGGGGCTGCAACCGCGCGCCCAGTGGACAGCGATGGGGCTGCATGACAAAAACGACGGCATGTGCATGGACGCTCGTGCGTTTTATGGCAACTTCCTGTTTTCGACCGGGCCGAATACCGAGGTGGGCGGTACGCGCAAGACGCCATGCCATATGGATATCGCGCTGCGTCGTTGCGACGTGCTGCTGGATGGTAAAACGGTAGTGGCAGAAGGGGAAGTGGTGGCGCCGGCCGCCTCTTGCGTGGCGCATCGTTGATGCGCGGCGACTGCCAAAGTTGGGGTTTTTATACTATTCTCGGTGCTTTCCATTGACGGTGAGAATAACGCAATGATGCCCCATGACAAGCAGGCGGAAGGAACAGGCAAGCCCGACAACTACCATTTTACCGAACAGGTCGGGCACTTGCTACGCAAGGTTTATCAACGCCATGTGGCGATATTTCAGCACAACGTCGGTGATTCGCAACTGACCGCGGTGCAGTTTATTACGCTTTGCGCGGTGCGGGATATGGGGCCCAGCTCGCTGACCGAGTTGGTACAGGTAACGGCGGTGGATCAGGCGACGATCCGTGGCATTATCGAACGCCTGAAAGCGCGTGAGCTGATCACCGTTTCGCCGGATCCGATCGACCGTCGCAAGGTGGTGGTCGGCTTGACCGACGCGGGGGCAACGCTATTGGTGGAAACCGTGCCACATGCGGAAAAAATTACCGAGCTGACGTTCGGCACCCTTAACCCGGCCGAACGGATCGCGTTGATATTCCTGCTGAATAAAATGCTGGAAGACCAGCCATCCGGCTGAGGCGTGAAGCGCGTCTCTGTACCGGTTGGCGGGCATTAAAACAAAAACAACCCACGCGCAGGAGAGACGCAAACCATGGCGATGACTGTTGATTCGCCCAGGGAAGGAGCGGTAACAACGCTGACGGAGCATCCATTGATGCTGTCGGTGAACGGGCAACACGTGCAGGCCCAAGTAATGGCGGATACCTCGCTGTTACTGGTATTACGTAACGATCTGGCGCTCAACGGCCCCAAGTTCGGCTGCGGTTTGGGGGAATGCGGTGCCTGCACCGTACTGATTGACGGTCTTGCCGCCCGAGCCTGCGTGATCCCGGCTCGGGGAGTGACCCAGCGCGCCATTACCACGCTGGAAGGGCTGGGCAACCGTGATTGCCTGCACCCGGTGCAACGCGCGTTTATCGAACAGCAGGCGGCGCAATGCGGTTATTGCCTGAACGGCATGATCATGACCACCAAGGCGTTGCTGGATCGTAATCCCAGCCCCAGCGACGCGGAGATCCGCCGTGCGCTGTCCGGCAACCTATGCCGTTGCGGCACTCATATTGAAATTCTCAACGCGGTAAAACGCGCCATTGAACTCTGTGGTGGCGAGGCGCGTGATGACTGAGCGCAGCGTACCGACCCAGACGGAATTGTTACAGCGTAATGGCGTCTTGCTGGTTATCGATCAGATCCAGCCGCCGCCAGGGCTGGTGCCGAAAGGCCAAACGCCGACGCTAAAACCCAAAGAGCAGGCCATATTTATCGCCATTTGCGACGATGGGCAGGTTTACGCATTTAATGGCCACGTCGATTTGGGCACCGGCGTACGCACCGCGCTGGGGCAAATCGTTGCCGAGGAGCTGTCGCTGCGCATCGATCAGGTGCAGGTGGTTCTGGGCGATACCGCGCGTGCGCCTAACCAGGGGGCGACCATCGCCAGCGCCACGCTGCAAATTTCTGCGGTACCGCTGCGTAATGCCGCCGCCGAAGCGCGCCGCTGGCTGCTACAGCAGGCGGCACAACGTCTGGCGCAGCCGCTGGATTCGCTGCGCCTGGACGATGGCGTGGTGCATGCCGCAGAGGGGCAAACGCTCAGTTATAGCCAGCTGGTGGCGGGCCTGCACGTAGAGCTCGGTCTTAGCGGTGATGCGCCGCTCAAACCGCATAGCGAATATCGCCTGGTTGGCACCAGCGCCGCGCGGGTAGATATTCCCGCCAAGGCGACCGGTGAAACGACCTTTGTGCATGACATGCGTCTGCCGAATATGCTGCATGGCCGGGTAGTCCGCCCGCCGTATGCCGGTTATGACAGCGGTGAATTTGTCGGCACCAGTCTGTTGGCGGTGGATGAACGGTCGATCGCGCATATTCCGGGGATCGTCAAGCTGGTGGTGATCGAAGACTTTATCGGCATCGTTGCCGAGCGCGAAGATCAGGCAATGAAAGCCGCGCAGGCATTGCAGGTCAGTTGGAAGGACTGGCGGCGCAATCTGCCGCAAATGACCGACCTGACGCAGGCGCTGCATGATAACCCGCACAGTACGCGGGTGGTGCACGATACCGGCAATGTTGACGCGGCGCTGGCGGCGCTCGACCAGCGTTTCACTCGCCGCTATTTGTGGCCGTATCAGTTGCATGCGTCGATCGGCCCCTCCTGTGCGCTGGCAGACTATCAGCCCGAGCGGCTGCGCGTGTGGTCCGGCAGCCAGAACCCGCATCTGCTGCGTGCAGATCTGGCCTGGTTGCTGGAGTACCCGGAGCAACAGATCGACATTATTCGTATGGAAGCGGCCGGCTGTTATGGCCGCAACTGTGCCGATGATGTCTGCGCCGATGCGGCGTTGCTGTCGCGGGCGGTGGGCCGCCCGGTGCGCGTGCAGTTGACCCGTGAACAGGAACACCTGTGGGAGCCGAAAGGCACCGCCCAACTGATGGAGGTGGACGGTGGTCTGGACGCCGACGGCCAGTTGGCAGCCTATGATTTCCGTACCTATTATCCGTCCAACGGTGCGCCAACGCTGGCGCTGCTGCTGACCGGGCGGGTTGAGCCGGTACCGGTGGCCTACGAAATGGGCGACCGTACCTCGATTCCGCCGTATGACTACCCGGCGATGCGCATCAGTATTGAAGACATGGCGCCCATTGTCCGAGCCTCATGGCTGCGCGGCGTGTCGGCGATGCCCAACACCTTCGCCCACGAATCCTATATTGATGAACTGGCAGTTGCCGCCGGCGTCGATCCGCTGGAATACCGCCTGCGTTATATCAAGGATCCGCGTGCCATCGAACTGATGCGCAACACCGCCGAACGTGCCGGTTGGCAACCGCACACCGTACCGATGCAAACCGCCGCCGAAGACGGCGTGCTGCGCGGGCGGGGTTTTGCCTATGCACGTTACATTCACAGTAAATTCCCCGGCTTCGGTGCGGCATGGGCGGCGTGGGTTGCCGACGTTGCGATTGACAAAACCAGCGGCGAAGTGGCCGTCACGCGTATCGTCGTTGGCCACGATGCCGGCATGATGGTCAATCCGGACGGCGTGCGCCACCAGATCCACGGCAATGTGATCCAGTCGACCAGCCGGGTGTTAAAGGAGCGTGTCACTTTCGAACAATCGACGGTGTCGAGCAAGGAATGGGGCGGTTATCCGATCCTTACCTTTCCGGAGGTGCCCGACGTCGAGGTGGTGATGATGCCGCGCCAGCAGGAGCCGCCGCTGGGGGCCGGTGAGTCGGCTTCGGTGCCGAGTGCCGCGGCGATCGCCAATGCGGTATTCGATGCCACCGGCATTCGTTTTCGCGAGCTGCCGATTACCGCCGATCGACTGCGTGAAGCGCTTAACGGTCCTGACCGACCGCCGGCGCCCGCCAAGGCGAGCCAAAAACGACGAAAATGGTGGTTTGGCGGTGCCGCGGGGGTGATTGGCGCACTGCTTGGCGTTGCCAGCAGCGCCTTGCCATGGCGGGCGGAAATTGCGCCGGTCAGCGCACCGGGGGCCGGCACCTGGTCTGCGGCAACCCTGGAACGCGGTCGTCAACTGGCGGCGGCGGGTGATTGTGCGGTATGTCATACCGCCGCCGACGGGGTAACCAATGCCGGCGGATTGGCAATGGAAACGCCGTTTGGCACGCTGTACAGCACCAATATTACTCCGGACGTTACCACCGGCATCGGCAACTGGTCGTTCACCGCCTTCGATCGGGCGATGCGCCAAGGCATTAGCCGCGATGGTCGCCATCTTTATCCGGCGTTCCCCTATACCGCCTTTAGCAAAATGACCGAGGGTGATATGCAGGCGCTGTATGCCTATATGATGTCGCAACCGGCGGTGAGTCAGACCAATCAGGCCAATGACATGCGCTTTCCGTTTTCCGTACGGCCGCTGCTGGCCGGTTGGAACGCGCTGTTCCTCAGGCAGGGAGAATTCAAACCGGACGTGACGCAAACCGCGCAGTGGAACCGCGGATCGTATCTGGTCAACGGCCTGGGTCATTGTGCAGCCTGTCATTCTCCGCGTAACCTGCTGGGAGCGGAAAAGGGTGGCACCAGCTTCCTGGCCGGTGCGATGGTGGACGGTTGGCAAGCGCCTGCGCTGAACAATCTGGCGAATGCCGATAAACCCTGGAGTGAGGAGCAGCTATTTCAGTACCTGAGCAGTGGCCATTCGGCTGAACATGGCGTTGCCGCCGGGCCGATGGGCCCGGTGGTCAGCGAGCTGGCTACGCTGCCGCAAAGCGATCTGCGCGCGATGGCCAACTATCTGATCTCGCTCAGTGAGCCCGCCAGATTAAATACGCAACCGCAGGTAAGCGCGCTGGCCGCCGCCGCACCGCAGGTGTCGCAGCAGGCCGGTGAACGGTTGTTCCAGGGGGCCTGTCAGGCATGCCATAGTGCCAGCAGCGGCGGGCCGCAGCTGTTCGGCGTCAGTCCCGATTTGGCGAATAACACCAATATCTTCAGCGACAGGCCTGACAACCTGATAAAAGTGATCCTGCAAGGTATTGCGCAACCTGCAACCACCGAACTCGGCTATATGCCGGGTTTCAAAGACAGTTTTTCCGATCGACAGGTGGCGGACCTGGTGAACTATCTGCGTCAGCGCTATGCCGGGCAAAAACCGGCCTGGCAAGAGGTTGAGGCGCAGGTGGCGCGTTTGCGCGCCAATCCTGGAACGCACTGAACGGCGCTGATTGCACAGCGCCGCGTCGATTATGCCAGCGGCCCGCCGAGAATGGTTTCTTTCATGCCTGACAGGATGCGGTCGCCGGTTTCTGTTTTTAGCTCTTCGTACCAATCGCGGGTGACGGCCATTTCTTTACCGTGAGTGACGTCGCAGCGTTTGCGGGCTTTCAACACCAGATCCTTGACGCGATAGCTGCGTTTTTCCTGATAACGCAGCAGCGCATCTTCCACGCCAAGCGAATTGGTTTGCAGCGCAATCGCCAGCACCACCGCGTCTTCCATCGCCGCGCAGCCACCCTGGCCGATGTCCGGCGTGGTGCTGTGGCCGGCATCGCCCAATAACGCCACGCGGCCGCGCACCAGGCGTTCAAACGGCTCGATGTCGTGGATCTCGATGCGGTTGGTGGTGGCGGGATCGATAGCGGCGATCAGTTTTTGCACCGGCTCAGCCCAGCCGCTGAAGTAGCGCTGCAGGTCGGCGCGGGCGGTAGTGCGATCTTCCGGCAGCCCGATGGGCAGCGGCACATCGAAGAAGAAATAGAAACGGTTGCCCGCTACCGGCATCAGCGACACGCGTTTGCCTTCGCCAACGAACGTGGTCCATTGATTGGCCGGGGCAATCGTTTCGTCAATGGTAACCAGCCCGTTCCAATTGACGTAGCCGGCGTAACGACGTTCAACCTGATGACCCAATACGTAGGGCCGGATGACCGAATGGGTACCGTCGGCGGCGATCAGAAAGTCACCGTGCGCCTGCGAGCCGTCGTCAAACCAGGCGCTGACGCCGTCAGGGGTTTCTTCCACACCGCTGACCCGTTTGCCGAACTGCACGCGGTCGTCACCGTAGGTGGCCAGCAGCATCGCCTGCAATTCGGCACGCGCTACCGGATAGGGCCGTTCGCCAACGCTGGTGACCAGGGGATCGAGGCTAAAGCGCGTGAGTGTCTGGCCGTGCAGATATTCCTGATACGCCATGTACTGCATCGGTCCGCCAAGCTGGCGCAGTGGTTCTTTCATGCCGAGGTAATTAAGGCATTTTACGCCGTTCGGCCAGATGGAAATGGCGGCGCCGACCGGTTTGATTTGCTTGACCGCTTCAAACACCTCGGCGTTGATGCCAATGCGTTTTAGGGCAATGGCGGTACACAAGCCGCCGATACCACCACCAATAATGATTGCTTTCATCGTATGCTTCTCCTGTCATGATAGAGAGGAAAAGCAATTTCCGTACCAGTCCATTTATACCGTATTCAGGCGCAGTACCGGCAAACCGTATCTTTGTTCAGTATGCTGCTCGGTTTCATCTTCGGGATCAGGAATGGGTGATTGGCGGTATCGCCGCCGTCGTCTCGCGTAAATTTGCGCGCCAATGCTCAGCGTCGCTGCAATCAAACGGTGCATGGCTGCACCATGATGAGACGCTGGCATCGGGGAGGATGGCGGCGATGAGAGAAACCGCAGCGGGTTGGCTGAAGGGCAAATCCGTTACTGCCATTGACGGGTATTGAGCGAAAACGTGCTCTGAATTTCAAACAGCAGCAATAACCCCAGGCAGAGGGATTTACACGCAGTCGACATATGTCGCTATGTGCGACGAGGGCGCGACCGGTGGCCCTCGCCGCGGCATTGTTACAGCCTGGCGCGATATTCCTCCTGCACCCGTGCCAGCGTAGCCCAGAAGGGACGTGGCGGCTGGTGGTTGAGACGATCGACCAGAATATCCAGATGCGTATGCCAGCCGCCGGCAACGCTGAGCATTTGCTCACGAGTGGCCAATCGGCGGTGGGTAACGGTAAGCAAGACGTCGCTGCCTTGCTCGGTCAGTTCAAAAGTGACCTCGGAAGGACGGTCTTTATCCTTCTCGGCCCAGGTGAAGCTCAGCACCCGTGGTGGAAACAGGCAGGTAATATGGCCGGGATTGGTAACGCTGCCGCTGTATTGTCGGAACTCGGGCGGCGTCGGCTCACTGTCGCCAGCCAGTTGACCGTTGTTGAATAGCAACGCCAGCGGCGCACCGACTTCCAGCGTCATTTCGCCGGCCGCCAGCCAGGTGGCGCGTTTGTCGGACTCGGTCAAATAGGCCCATACGCGCTCTATCGGGCCGGGCAACAGGCGCTGGATGCGCAAGGTACCCGTTTCAATAACCATGCCGTAATCGTTCATGCTTCACTCCTCGGGAGGGGGCGGATCGGGTTGACGCAATGCCTGTTCCAACGCGTCGAGCCGATCGGCCCAGAAATGTTCATAGGTTTGCAGCCATCGCATGGCCTGCGCCATCGGCTCGGGGGCGAGCCGGCAAATATGGTTTCTTCCTTGCACGGTCCGCTGCACCAGGCCCGCCTGTTCCAGGGCTTTGATGTGCTTAGAGGCGCCAGAAAATGTCATGTTAAACGGCGCGGCCAGCTCGCCGATGCTGTGTTCGCCTTCCGCCAGCGTATGCAAAATGGTTCGCCGCGTCGGGTCGGACAGCGCATGAAAAATGGCGTCCAACTGAGAGGAAGATAATTTAACCATATGGTTGAATATAGAACGGAGTGGGGGATATTCAACCATTTTGTTTAATAAATTACCAAGGCTGTGATGTCGGTGGCAAAAATAGCCGTCTCAGGAAACGTAGGCGGAAAAGGAAGTCGATGGCAATCAACGCCATGCGGGTCATGGGTGTTACGGCTGGATAAGGTTACGCCCCGTAACCGGCAGGCTAGCGGGGCGTATCCAGCACCTTGGACGGTGCAACCGTTTCACCCAGCATTAACGGGTCAAACAGTGACAGCGATTCGATCTGATGCAGAAAAATGATTTTGCGAAAGCAGAATACCGAATCCGGCTTGCTGCTCAGATCGATCTTATTACGTTGATAATAGGCGGCATAATTGTTCTCCACCTTGATTTGCAGGGCATTTGGGTCGCGCTTACCGCTCAGTAGCGGTAGCAACACCAAATTGTCGGATGCGGTTGATTCATTTAATGCAGTATAAACCAAACCGATATATATTCGCTGTGATGCCAATGTCACTAAAACCATGTTTCCCTGTTCCATGCTCTGATATAAAATACCTTCCAGGCCATTGGTCTTGGTAAGTTTTTTATAAAGATCTTTGCGTTCAGTGGTTTTTAAACGGATGTTGGGTGAGCGTGAGGTGTGCAACAAGCATAATAATATAGCGGTGGCCAGCATTACCACCACTGGCGTTTTAATCTCCAGAAAACTCCAGTTTAAAAAATCCGCATGGTAATGAAGGTCAAGCGGATAGTGGTTTAGCGTAGCGATCAGGTTGGCGAGTTGCGAAAATATCAATAGGACCAGCCAGATAATAAAAACCACAATGATGCCCTGCAAGACAAAAATACAGCCATACAGTGCGACCAGAAAGTAAACCTCCCAACCGTAGGTGCGTTTTAACTTAAAGCGGGAAGACAAATCCCGCGTGGTGTACCAATAGCCGCAGGCCAGTAACACCATAAATATTGCCGTACCCATATCAGTACTGACTCATTTTTTTTACATGTGATTCAAAAGCCTGCATAAATTTTTCATTTTCGGTATTGACGAAGGCATTGCCGTTTTCGTCAATCCAGATATGTTCCTCTTTGTCATGTTCACCTCGGCCGGTGATATCGCTAAACAGTGATAAAAATTTTTCCGGACTGGAAAATAACGCTGTCAAGTAATGTTTCATCATGCCTCCTGAACATTGAGCCAGGCTGCGATCCCAGGATCACAGCCTGTGGCGATAGTCATTAATGCGACTAACCTTTAATCAGAAATTTTAAGGGTTAGTGCTTACCGCCTTTACGGCCTGCTTCAGAGGCTCGTTCGGGGTCATTTTTAAAGTTGCCCCCGCTTTCGCGGCCACCTTTTTTGCCCGCTTCAGAAGCGCGTTGTCTATCTTCGGCAAAATTACCTGAGCCACCACGATGTTCAGCCATAATTTCCTCCTACAGATAAATTAATATGGCAGTAAGGGTATTGCCGCCGTCAGCAACAATATTTTCCTTACGTTTTTAACCTTAGTAAATATTGCCGTCGCTGCAAGTCTAATTGGCCGTAATAAATTCACTTTCACCCTTATTCATATTTTCTGATATTTATTTAATTTGTCATTAACATATGGCTAGTTTTTTTAACAATCATTGCCGGATGAAGCGCTGTGGGGCGGCTCAGCGGCGAATACTGCCAGATGACCGATTTCGCAGGGTTACTGCCGTTGGCTGCGTGGCCGAATTTTGTTTGGTATTAGGGCGCTTTTGATCGCAGATGCGGCTAGGATTAATACAGTTTGTGCCTACTCACCTTGAGGAAAACAGCCAATGACACGTCTCACTGCCAAAGACTTTCCGCCGGAATTACTCGAGCTGTATGACTACTATGCGCACGGTAAAATTTCGCGCCGCGAGTTTCTCGATCGCGCCGCAAAATACGCGGTTGGCGGCGTGACGGCGATAATGCTATTGAACTCGCTTAGTCCGAATTACGCGCTGGCACAGCAGGTGGCGACCAACGATCCACAGATCCACGCCGGTTACATAAGCTATCCCTCACCAAACGGCCATGGCGAGGTGCGAGCCTACCAGGTTACGCCGAGCGCGGCGAGCGGGCCGCTGCCGGCTATTGTGGTGGTGCATGAGAACCGTGGTTTGAATCCCTATATCGAGGATGTAGCGCGACGGGTGGCAAAGGCCGGTTATCTGGCGCTGGCGCCGGACGGCTTGAGCTCGGTTGGCGGTTATCCTGGCAATGACGATAAAGGACGTGAGTTACAGCAGCAGGTTGATCCGCAAAAATTGATGAACGACTTTTTTGCGGCAATAGAGTTTCTGATGAAAAACGAGGCGGTGAACGGCAAGGTGGGCATCACCGGCTTTTGTTACGGTGGTGGCGTTGCCAATGCCGCAGCGGTGGCTTATCCGGAACTGGCGGCAGCGGTGCCATTTTATGGCCGTCAACCCAAGGCCGAAGATGTGCCACGCATCAAGGCTCCGCTACTGATTCATTATGCCGAACTGGATACGCGTATCAATGAAGGCTGGCCGGCTTATAAAGCAGCCTTGGAGGCCAATGAAAAAGTGTATCAAGCCTATATTTATCCAGCGGTAAATCATGGGTTTCATAACGACACCACGCCGCGTTATGACGAGGCTGCCGCTAATCTGGCCTGGGCGCGGACGCTTGAATGGTTCAAACGTTATCTTACCTGATGAGCAGCCAGGCCAGAGAGGCCGGCAGGGCATTAATGGGGTGTCGCGGGAATTCTGGCTATTACTTTGATTTCAAAATCAAAACCCGCCAGCCAGTTCACGCCGACCGCCGTCCAGTTAGGATAGGGGGCTTGCGGGAAGGTTTCACCTTTTACCGCCATAATGGTGGCGAACTGGTTTTCCGGATCGGTGTGAAAACTGGTGACATCAATGATGTCATCAAGGCTACAGCCTGCTGCAGCGAGAACCGCGCGCAGGTTGTCGAAGGCGAGCCTGACCTGGCGTTCAAAGTCGGGCTCTGGCGAACCGTCGGTTCGGCTGCCGACCTGTCCGGAAACAAACAGCAGATCGCCGGAGCGGATTGCTGCCGAATAGCCGTGTTGTTGGTATAAAGCATGGCGATTGGCGGGAAAGACGGCTTCGCGTTGGCTCATGTTCTTATCCTCTCATCATATTAATTACAGTAGGACTACGCAGGGACGGTATAATTTCATATACTCTCCGTATGTAAATTAATCACACATACGGTACGTATGTCAAATAATATACGAAGCGTATATGAAAAAGGAGTGTCAAATGGCAGCCAGACGTAGAGCAGAAACCATGGAAGAAAACCGTATCAAACTGATCGCGGCGGCAAGAAAAGCCTTTGCAATCAATGGATTTTCCGCGGCGTCAATGGACGATTTGACTGCCAGCGTTGGGCTGACTCGCGGGGCGATTTACCATAACTTTGGTGATAAAAAAGGCTTGCTGGCTGCGGTTGTGGCGCAGGTCGACGGTGAAATGGCGGCACGAGCAAAACAGATGGCCAGCAGCGCCGAGGATGACTGGGGCAAAATGCTGGCCGAGGGCGTAGCGTATATCAAGATGGCGCTCGATCCTGAAATACAACGTATCGTCCTGCTGGACGGACCGGCATTTCTTGGCGATCCGTCACGTTGGCCCAGTCAGAATGCCTGCCTGGATGTTACCCGACAAACCATCGCGGCGATGGCGGCGAACGGTATTTTAAAACCGGTTGATGTCGAAGCCGCGGCCAGACTGCTCAACGGCGCAGCGCTGAACGCCGCACTGTGGGTGGCGGCCAGTGAAACACCGGAAGCCACATTACCCAAGGCTATCGAGGCATTCCATTATCTGGCGGCGGGCTTTAAGGCAGATTAAATACGTAGGCAACTTGGCTATGACTGTTTTTTACCCGATAAAATGACGCGTTCTGAGCAAATCTGCAGGGTCAGAGTAGCCAACAACCTGCAGAATTCATCTAGCGCAATCTGGAGATACTATGCGATCGCGACCGGCAGCCAGACTTTTGGTTATTGATTCGGCGGGAAAGGTGTTGCTGTTCCGGTTTAGACATCGTACCGGGGCGCTGGCAGGAAACATCTACTGGGCAACGCCAGGCGGCGGCGTCGAGTCAGGTGAAACATTCGAGCAGGCAGCAAGCCGAGAGCTGCAAGAAGAAACCGGGCTTATCACTAATGAAATGACGTACGTGGCGCAACGAAATTTCATCATGAGTTTATCCAGCGGTGAGTTGGTGAACGCCGAAGAGCGGTTTTATCTGGTGCGAGCGGTTAGCCATCAGATCGACGCTACTCATTGGAGCACGGAAGAAAAGCAGGTTATCGATTTGCATCATTGGTGGAGTGAAGATGAACTGGCGACAACTCGCGAGATTGTTTATCCGACGGGGCTGGCTGAGATGCTGGCTGCAATCTAAAAAAAGCAATATGGTAGAAAGTCGTTTTGGCTGATGGCTATCAACCAAGACCTGGCCAGCGGATGTAAAGCCCAGAATCCCAGAATTCAGCTAACGCCACCTTGGTGCGCATAATGTATATTATGTTAAATTGCATTGAGGGATACGTACCAGACTGTCTGTCTGGCTTCCATATCTCCTCGCCTTCGCGGTCTGCCAGTAATTGACTCAGGCTTGTTGTTGTTGTTTGTGCAACGTTTTTGCTACGGAGCGACCCGCAACCTGATCCACCTACTCGTGAGCTTTTTCCTGCGACATATCAGAGTTTGACAACCAGTCCACGATTTATCTTTTTCTCTGCGACTAAAGGATAATGATGAGTAACTCGCTTAAACCGGTCAAAACGCCCTGCTTTTTTGATCGCGCTAGGTGAAATCTGCACAGAATTGGCAGTAAATCCCCCTGCAGATTCTCTCAAAATACGCCATCAGAAAATGGTATTAGTTTTGTGCAATCCTAAGGTATGTAGTGAATGATTGCCGTAGTCAAATACGTAACTGGCCATCAATCAGCGTACAACTTTGTCCGCCAATCCATGGCTCATTATTGATAAAGCGCACGCTAACGCGACCTTCTCGATTAAGCTGGCTACCTTGGCGAACCTGATAGCCCTGTGCCGTCAAACCTGCGTCGGGGAAATTATTGGCTTTCAACAACCGGGCCAGACAGGCATTGGCACTGCCGGTTACCGGATCCTCAACCAACTTATCCCATTCAACCAGAAACGCGCGCACTTCGTAATCGGCTGGATAACCTGCTGAATACACGCCATAAATCGCCACGCCATCGACATCACAAGCCGCTTGCAGCCTTTTGATCATGCTCTGATCCGGCGTTACCGCCAGGCAGGATTGCGCATTGGGCATGCGCACCATCAGCCAACGAATGCCCATATCTGCCATCACCGACAGAGTCTCTGGTTCAATAATCGCATATGGGAAAGCGGCCATTAGCATTTCGCGCTGCTCAACGTTCAGCGTTCGAAACGTTACCGCAGGTGCGGCAAACGCCAGGGTTCCTTCCGGTAAGATATTGACTGCAACCAGGCCAACACCGCATTGCTGCATAATAACCCCCGGTTGTTGGGTGACTAAGCCAGTTTCCAATAATGCATGGGCGGTGCCCAACGTCGGATGTCCAGCAAACGGCAGCTCTTTTTCGGGAGTAAAAATACGCAGCTGATAATCTGCCTGCGGATGAGTCGGTTTGAAAACAAACGTTGTTTCCGACAGATTGGTCCAACGCGCTAATGCCAGCATCTGTTTTTCAGTCAGGCCCTCGGCCTCCAGCACTACCGCTACGGGATTCCCTTGCAATGGCGAGGTGGCAAATACATCCACCTGTTTGTAGGCGCGCGCTATCACATCATCTGTTCTCGGCATTTACCCTAATCCTCTGTCGATAAGGCTTGATGATAGCCGTTAACGTTATTTTCATCAATTAATCAACGCCCTGCGCTTATCTCATCCTGAGGGGGTGCTCAACCTGGACGCGCGGTAATAAACCGGCAGGCTAATATGCCGTGCCGGCTTGGTTGACTGTCTTATGCCCCGCCGTCAGATCTGGCTGGTTGGCAGCACAAACAGCTCGGCGATGTTAACGTGCGCTGGCGCAGTGGCGGCAAACAGGATCGTCTCGGCAATATTGTCAGGATCGAGCGGCGTAAGTTGTGCAACGAAAGCCTCAAGCAATCCTTTATATTCTTCGCTGGTCGTGGTGAGCGATAATTCGGTGGCGGTTACGCCGGGTTGTATGCTGGTGACGCGGATATTGTGTTTTTTGCCGACCTCCATCCGCAAACCTTCGCTCAACGCACTGACCGCATATTTGGTTGCGCAGTAAACCGCAAAGCCCTGACCGAAAACTTTGCGGCCGGCGATCGACGACGTATTGATGATATGCCCAGCATGCTGTTCGATCATCACCGGCAGTACCGCTGCCGTGACGTTCAACACCCCTTTGATATTCACGTCGATCATGCTGTCCCATTCATCGGTTTTGAATTCATCGAGATTTGACATCGGCATGATTCCGGCGTTATTACACACGATATCTAGCTGGCCATAACGTTGCAGCAGTTTATTTACCGCCGCCGCAACCGAGTTTTTATCGGTGACATCCAGTGTCAATACCAGGGCCTGGCCACCCTGCCGCTCGATGTCAGCTCGCAATGCGTTCAGTCGTTCGGTTCTGCGCGCGGCAATAGCCACTTTTGCGCCGGCTTCGGCTAACTTCTTCGCCGTGGCGGCACCAATACCGCTTGAGGCGCCAGTAATAAGAGCAACTTTTCCATTCAGTTTTTGCACGATGTTTCATCCGGGTTGTATACAGCCGCAATCTCGACGCTGTCTCGAGGGTGAAACAAGATGATATACTTTATATACCTGGTTTCAATTACGCACCTTTAAGGTACTAGATATGTCAGAGGATACCGAGTTACCCATTTGTTCGCTGGAAATACTGGATAATATTCGCGTGGTGTTGGATCAAATTGCCAACAAATGGTCAATCATGGTGCTGACGTTGTTATATAACGGCCCGGTGCGTTTCAATACCATTAAGCGTCATCTTGGCAATATTACCCACAAATCGCTGACCGACACTCTGCGGCGGTTGGAACGCTCTGGGTTGATTACTCGTCAGGTCATTTGCTCTTCGCCCGTTGCGGTTCAGTACCAAATCACCGAATTGGGTAAAACGCTGGAAACGCCGGTGGTTGCCATGCTGCAATGGACCGAAAAGTACGCAGGTCAAGTGATTGAAATTCAGCAAAGAAATGACAACTCAGCCTGTCTGGACAGCTAGCTGAACGGCTGGTTTCTGATCAATGCACATGGGGGTTCGGGCGGATAGCGTCACGATCGGCAGCGCTATCCGTAGTTACCGACATTATTATCTAACCGTTAGCTGTAAAAATGTCAGGTTTTTTTCAGCATTGTTATGATGGTGATGTTTTGCGCCATCGGTGAGCTGGTAATATAAACGATGGCAACGATAAAGGGTGGGTTAAATATCAACTCCTCATGTCGAATTGTTAACGGAGAGCAATTTTTCCCATAAGTTATCGCTGATAAAATAACGCTAAAGGTTGCCAGATTTCCTTGTGAAATACAGGTGTGACGCCAACGATTCAGACGTTTCTTTAGCGGAGGATATTTAATATCCTTAATGTTTTTTAGTGCCAGATATATTTTCATTCTCCCTTTGCAATATACTGGCAGCAACGCTAGGCAGCATTAACCACCGCCATGGCAAAGCCATCCCAGCCTTTTTCACCGACGGTCTGTAGTGCCGTCGCGTCCAGTTGAGGATGGTCTGCCAGCATCTGCAAACACTCTCGAACGCCCTGAACGTTGGCATCTTCGCTTTGTGCATCAATAACCGCCCCGCCTCTGACGATATTATCTGCGATAATCACCGTGCCTGGACGGGAAAGTGATATCGCCGCTTGCAGATACTGTGGATTATTTTTCTTGTCTGCATCAATAAAGATCAGGTCAAACGGCCCCGTCAAGGTGGGTAATATATCCAGCGCTGCGCCAATATGAATATCGACGCAGCCCGACAGCCCCGCATTGGCAATATTGCTCGATGCTACCTGTGCATGCTGTGGGTTGGCCTCGAGGGTAGTTATCCGGCCATCCGGTTGCAGTGCTCGTGCCATCCAGATGGTGCTGTATCCGCCAAGCGTGCCAATTTCCAGAATACGTGCCGCTCGCAGCATGCGGGTAAATAATGCCAGCATTTTACCCTGAGTGGCCGACACGTCGTGTGCCGGTAATCCCGCCGCTGCGTTGGCAGCCAATGCTGCCTGCAAAACATCGTCATCAGGTGCCAGCAACGCAGAAAAATAGGCATCTACGCCAGCCCACTTTTCTGCGTCTGCCAACGGATAGTCAGCCACGCGCATTGTTTGTCTCCCAGCTTCATTTATCACCACTAGAGTATATAGCGCGTTATGCAACTTGATGACAATCTTATCCTTCCTTTGCCGGTAGCCTTTGCCGGCCGTGCAGGCGAAAAGCGGGCTTGATGTCGCAGATACTCTCGTTTTTTCCCACCGCCATGGCAAAAAGAATGCCACCGATGATGGAAAACAACCCCAGTACGCTCCATGCAAGCGTCATATCGCTGCCGCCACCAAGCTGCTTGAGATAGCCAGCCACCAGCGGACCGCCAAACTGACCGATGAAATTGCTGCAGGCACCGACGAACGCTACCGCCGGCACCGCTTTTCTGGTCGGCAGGATTTCTGTCAGACGCACGTACACCAGCGGCACCAGCATCTTCATGGTCAAGCCGACGAACAGGAACAAGGCTATCTGTAACCAGTACAGCGATGCCGGGACAAAAGCCGCCACCGACAGCGCTATACCACACAGTACGGTTGGAATGGCGGCATGCAGGCGTCTTTCCTGATTAAATTTGTCCGAACGCCGGGTGATGTACCAGATACCCACCATGGTCATCAAAAAAGGCAGGCCACTGATGAAACCCACCATAAATTCGCTGAGGGTGCCGTACCCTTTGAGTGCCGTCGGCAGCCATAAGGTGAATCCATATGCCAACATGCTGTGCAGCGAATAACCAATCAGCATTAGCCACAGCGCCGGAATGCGCAGGATAGTCCACCAGCGATCCGATGTTTCCTTAACATAGCCGGACTGTTCCGCCGCCAGATCCGCCTCAATGATCTGGCGGTCTTGGTCACTCAGCCAGCGGGCAGCACGCAGGTTTTTCGGCACCAGATAAAACCAGATAATGCAGAAAATCCAGGCGGGCGCGCCTTCGATCACCATCATGATGCGCCAGTCGTGATGCGCCAGGATCCAGCCGGAAATCGGACCTGCCAGAAATGCGCCGGCACCCAGGCTCAGGTTCCATATACCAAATGCCCTGCCGCGCTCGCGCTTGATAAACCACTGGGCGAGAAACATCGCCGTCGCTGCCTGAATCGGACCCTCAGCCAGCCCAAGCAAGAAACGTACTGCGATCAGTTCGCCAAAGTTTCGCGTCAGGCCGGTGAGCATGGCACAGGCGCCAAACAGAAACAGACTCAGGCCGATCACCCGGCGTGAGCCGAAACGCAATGCCAGCCAGCCGGCAGTAAACTGCGTCGCCACATAGCCCCAGGCAAACGCCCCACCGAGCCAGCCCGCTTCTACCGGCGTCAGCGCCAATTCGGCCACGATATGGGGGAGCGCCATGCCAATATTGACACGATCGAAAAATGAAATGGTATACATGATAAAAACGGCAGGTAATATTATTGTCCAGCGTTTATTGCCAATAAGGCGCTGCGGTAAAGAATTTACGCTCATGGTAACTGCCTCGTATTCAGACTTTTGTAGGGTAAGTGCTTTCAGTCAATATCTCTCTGCCATCCGTTCCCTGGGGGATTTTTTATGATGTTATTGGGTGGGTAATATTCAGCTGGCCAAGCGTAGATGTGCATCAGCCGATAATTATCGTCGTCGCTAATCGCCGGGCGACACAGACAGTGGCGTCGTCAGCCTTGACCGCCGGGCCTGCGTCGCGGGCTGAAAGCTGCATAATAGCGTTATCTTGCTACTACGCCCTGTTCGCATAAATGACGTACTGAATCAGAACGCGGTTAAATATATTATCGCTTGTTGGCTTGGCTATTTTCCTGTCAATCTCTTCGGCTTGCCGCCTGATAGGCGTTTAAAACGGGGGTGAAATATACCTATGAATATATAAATGTATAATTCCCTGATGACTCACCACCCGTTTTCTACGCTGCCTGGCTTTATCTACCGGAGGGCAAAACTGCGGCGAGGACTTATTCGGCCAGCGCGCGCATTTGCCTGATCAGATCGGATTTGCCCTCAAAACCGATACCGGGCAGTTCCGGCATGATGATATGACCGTCTTCTACCTTGACCGAGTCCGGGAATCCACCGTAGGGCTGGAACAGATCCGGATAACTTTCGTTACCGCCGAGACCCAGGCCGGCAGCTATGTTCAATGACATCTGGTGGCCGCCGTGTGGAATACAGCGTGAGGGGGACCAGCCAAACTGTGTCAGCACCTCCAGCGTGCGCAGGTATTCAACCAGGCCGTAGGAAAGCGCACAGTCAAACTGCAGATAGTCGCGATCGGGGCGCATGCCGCCATAACGCAGCAGGTTGCGTGCATCCTGATGAGAGAACAGGTTCTCTCCGGTGGCCATCGGGCCGGGATAGAATTCCGCCAGTGCCGCCTGAAGCGCATAATCCAGCGGGTCACCGACTTCTTCGTACCAGAACAGCGGATATTGACGCAACATCTTGGCATAGGCGATGCCGGTTTCCAGATCGAAACGTCCATTGGCATCGACCGCCAACCGCCCTTCGCTGCCGATCTCTTCCAGTACCGCTTCAATACGGCGGCGGTCTTCGTCGAGGGAGGCACCGCCGATTTTCATTTTTACCACGTTGTAGCCACGGTTGAGATAACCGCGCATCTCTTGGCGTAGTGCGCCGAGATCTTTGCCTGGATAGTAATAACCGCCGGCCGCATAGACGAATACCCGTGGATTGGCCTCAACCCCTTTCATCTCTGCCAGCAGACGGAACAGCGGCTTGTTGGCAATCTTGGCGGTGGCATCCCAGATGGCCATATCCAGCGTGCCGACGGCAACCGAGCGCTCACCGTGGCCGCCTGGCTTCTCGTTGCTCATCATCACTTCCCACACCTTATGCGGGTCGAGATTGTTGCCTTGCGCGTTCAGCAGGCTGGCGGATTCCGCGTTCAGGATACGGTCACGAAAGCGCTCACGGATCAGCCCCCCCTGGCCGTAGCGTCCGTTGGAATTAAAGCCGTATCCAACCACGCGGCGCCCGTCGACCTCAACGTCAGTGACCACCGCAACCAGGCTGGCGGTCATCTTGCTAAAATCGATATAGGCGTTTCGAATAGGTGAAGCAATCGGTTTGGTCATTTCTACAACGTCAACAATACGCATGTTCTCTCCGGCGATTTTTGTTATCTGCGGTGCCCGAACGCTGTGTAACGTTATGCCAATATGTTAGCGTTAAGGCGAATCAAGGTCGCGACTGACGGACGGTAGTGTCCGGTCTTTTTTCATCTTATGTCCATAAAATGGCCTGTTCTAATGCAAATGAGGTTGGCTGTAATGCAAAATCGGCATCACCTGGAGTTGACCTGGCTTGAAGACTGCGTTGCGCTGGCAGCGTCGCTGAATTTTTCCCGTGCCGCGGCTTCCCGATATGTGACCCAGCCTGCATTCAGTCGGCGTATACAGTCGTTGGAAGAGTGGCTGGGAACGCCGCTTTTTGAACGAAACCGGCGCGGCGTCAGCCTGACGCGAGCGGGTGAAGTGTTTATCAAACAGGTACCGGATCTGATCCGCGCGCTGTATACGCTAAGAAACGAGGTGATTGATGCCTCAGGGGACGCAAAGCCGGACGTCATTTTCTCTGCCACTCACTCGCTCTCGTTCTCCTTTTTCCCCACGCTGATGCGTAACAACGACAAGATTGCCCGCTTCGGCTCCTTTCGACTGCTCTCTGACACCCTGAGCGCCTGCGAAAGAATGATCGGCAAAGGCGATGCGCAGTTCCTGCTGTGTTATTACCATCCGCACATGCATATCAACCTTGAGCAGGAAAAGTTCCTCAGCGTTCGTCTCGGGCGGGAAACCTTAATCCCCTATAGCCGGCGCGATGCCGCTAGCGGTCAGCCGATATGGCGTATTTCCGGCGGCAGGAAGTTCCCTTATCTGTCTTTCTCGGCAG
Source organism: Serratia odorifera (assembly GCF_041448735.1). Classification (NCBI taxonomy): domain Bacteria; kingdom Pseudomonadati; phylum Pseudomonadota; class Gammaproteobacteria; order Enterobacterales; family Yersiniaceae; genus Serratia; species Serratia odorifera. The sequence continues at coordinate 989,259 of NZ_JBGMUT010000001.1, forward strand.
AATCAGGACTCGGGCGGATTATTGCCAATACGTCGTCGGTAAATCGTGCCAAACGGGGGATGGAGCAGGTGTTTACCGCCGATCTGGCTGCGACGTTGCTGGCAATGGTCAAGGCCGGCGATGGCATTGCCTGGTTGCCGGAAACGCTGGCGCAAGCCGACGTACAAGCGGGCAACCTTGCGGCGGCGGCAGCGAGCGACAGCGGCGTTTGGGTGCCGATCGACATCAGGCTGTTCCGTCCGGCCGGCAAAATGTCGCGGGCGGTCGAAGCGCTGTGGGATATTTTCGTCGATGAGCAATGCTGAGGGGCATATTTCTTGCCGAGGCGGCCCATCAGGCCAGACTCGGCAACGGGATTTTCAACTGGCGGCAGACCGTTGCGCCAACGATGGAAAACGCTGCAACACCCGGCCGAAAATCGTCTCCATTTGCACGGGCAACGGCAAATCGGCACACTCCCCGGCCTGCACGGCGGCAAATACCTGATGTTTCAAAAAATGCCGCCAGACGACCGGCATATCGGCCAGGAATGTCGTCAACAGTTGGTAACGTGCCGGCGTCCAGAGCGCTTCGAACGCCCTTCTTGCCGGGCCGACATCAAAATGTTGCCTGCCGGCATCTGCCATCGTCGCGCGCAGGCGGGCGGTGGCAGGCAGATCGATTTCGCCTTGCTCGATGACCACACCATACTGCTGGCGCGCCGCGCGTTCGGAAACAAAGCCGCAAATGACGTCACGCAGTACGGCGGCCGGCTGGCGCTGTTTTGCCGGGCCGTAACCGCCGGCACCGGGGCCTTTCAGGCTCACCACGTCGCCCGGCCCGCAGTGGATGACATCGGTATTGCCATGCTCGGTGATCTGCCCCGCTGGCGTGGTGGTACGAAACCAGGAGGTGGAGCCTGCCTGGCCTCCGGCGGCGCCGGCCGATGCGAACACCGAGCGGTTGCGGTTGCGTGCGGTGATCACGGTATTGGGAGCGAACACCTCAAATGCCATTTCGGTTGCCAGCCCGCCGCGAAATTCCCCGGCACCGGCGCTGTCCGGTGCCAGTCGATAACGCAGAAAGCGCACTGGCACCTCGGCTTCGCTGATTTCTATCGGCGTGTTCTTCAGAAATGCCGACAGCCCGCCGGAGCCTTCCGGGCCGTCGTGGCGCGGGGTGCCGCCGGATCCACCGCCAACCGGGCCCAGCGAGGCAACCACGGTGCGGTTTTGACTATCCACGGTACGGATATTGACGATCGAATTACCGCCCGGCGAATTGGCCGGTAACCGCTGCGGCATGGCCAGTGAAAACGCCCCTAGCGTGGCGATCTGTGCCATCGCGCAGGTCAGCGATCGCATGCCGACGGCGGCCGGCGCTTCGCAGTTCATAATGGTGCCCGGCGGCAGAATGGCTCGCGTTGCTCGCAGCGTACCGGCGTTGAGCAGCAGCTGATTATCCAGCGTGGCAAGTACATAGGTGACCCCCACCAGCGCCAGCGGATGACGTTCGCGCCCGCCGGTGGGCATGTTGAGCGACGAGGCCAACTGGGGATCGCTGCCGCTGTAATCCAGCTCAAGCGCATCGCCCTTGACCTTCAACGTCACGGCGATGCGACAGGGGTAACCGCCCTCGCCGTCTTCATCGGCGTAATCGGCATAAAAATAGTCACCGTCCGGGATGGTGGCAATGACCGCCCGCGCCTGTCGTTCGGCATAGTCAAGCAGCTCCTCCACCCCGAGCAGAAAGTCGTCAATGCCGAAACGTGCGATGATCTGGTGGATTTTGCTTTCGCCGATATTCACCGAGGCAAGCTGCGCCTTGAAATCACCCCAGTTCTGTTCGGGGGCACGTACGTTGAGCCGCATGATGCGGGCGACCTCCTGATTCAGCTTGCCGCCGCTGACGATCTTCAACGGCGGCAGCCGCAGCCCTTCCTGCACAATCTCCGTCAGTGAACGCGACAGCGACGCCGGCACCGCGCCGCCAACGTCGGTATTATGAATATGCCCGACCACAAAGCAGGCGATTTCGCCCTGATGGAATACCGGCTTCCAGATGTGAATATCCGGTGAATGGGTAGCCACGTTGCCAGCGTAGGCGTCGTTGGTGATGCAGATATCCCCGGGCTGGTAGTCGTCAATCAGCGCCAGCACCGGGCCATAGTCAATGCCGCTGTACCAGGGGGCGCCAAAACTGCGCGGCGACGCGAAGGCCAGGCCGCTGCGGCTGACAATCTGGCAGGAAAAATCCTCGGTTTCCTTGACAAAGGTCGAATGCGCGGTGCGCATCAGGGTAAAGGCCATGGCATCCGCCGCTGCCGCACAGTAGTTGGCCAGAATTTGCAGGTTACGTCCGTCAATTGCCATGATGAGCCTCGGTCAGTGGAGTGATAAGCAGGTTGCCGAATGTGTCAACGTTGACCTGCATACCCGGCGGTACGCAGGTGGTGCAGTCGTCTTGCATCACAATGGCCGGCCCGGCGAACTGATGCCCGGCGCGCAAGGTGGCGCGGGACACCGCGTCAACCTGCCACCAGCGCCCGTCGATCCAGGCGTCCACCTGGCGCAGCACCTCAACCGGGCCATCGCACGCAGCCAGCGTCATCAGCGCCGGTTTGGGGGTGGGTGAAACGATCACCAGTCGCAGAGCAATAATCTGCACCATCGCCTGCGGATCGTGGTGGCCAAACAGCCGCTGATGATGGGCGTTGAACGCCGCCCGCAGCGCGGTAATATCGCCCTGCGCCAAGGCATGCTGGTCAAGCGCCACCTCGATTTCAAACGACTGGCCGCGATAGCGCATGTCTGCCGAAAAGCTCAGCGTCTGCGCCAGTCCGTCACCGTATTCCCGCGCCAGCCAGCCTTGCGCCTCGCTGCACAACCGATCGGCCTGTCGCGCCAGTTCGGCGGCAATGTCGTCGGTAACATCGCAGTACAGCGTGCGGATGAAATCATTCTTCACATCGGCCACCAGTCCGCCGAGCGCAGACAATACCCCCGGCGTTGGCGGCACTACCACGCCTTTCATGTTCAATTCACGCGCCAGGAAACAGCCCATCATTGGCCCGGCACCGCCAAAAGCCAGGAACCAGAACTCGCGCGGATCGATGCCAAAGCGGGACAGCAATCCGCTGGTGTCGCTGTACATGCCGGAAATGGCCAGTGCGATGATATTTTCCGCCGTTTGTTCCAGGGTGATCCCCAGCGGATCGGCCAATGCCTGTATCGCCGTCCGGGCGGCAGCCACGTCGACCTGTACCGCGTGGTAACCCAGATCGCCATGACCGATCAGGCCGCAGGCGGCAAAGGCATCGGTGGCGGTGGCCGCCGTTCCGCCGCGCTGAAAGCATACCGGTCCGGGCAGTGATCCGGCGCTGTCCGGGCCAACCTGCAATACCCCCAACGGGTCGAGCCAGGCGATGGAACCGCCACCCTGGCCGACCGAGGTCACGGAAACCGAAGGAATATAGATCGGAAACTCGCCGATGATTTCACCGCTGCCATACTCTGGCCTGCCGTTGACGATCACCGCCACGTCGGCGCTGGTGCCGCCAATATCCAGGCTCAGCAACCGATCAAAACCGCAGCGCTGCGCAATGTAGCTGGCACCGATCACCCCGGAGGCGGTGCCGGACAGTACCATCTGTACGCACTCCGCCTTGGCCTGCGCCATGCTCATCACGCCGCCGTTGGACTTGGCAATGCGTGGCGGTACCGTCACGCCCATCCCGCTCAGCGCCAGTTCAAAGGCCTGCAGATAGTCAATCACCTGCGGCTGCACGTAGGCATTAATCACTGCGGTAATGGTACGTTCGTACTCGCGGATGATGGGCCAGATGTCCGCCGAACAACAGACCAGCATATCGGGCGCAATCTCGGCGATGATCCGGCGCACCGCCTGTTCATTGGCGGGATTGCGGTAGCTGTGCAGCAGCGAAATCACGATGCCGGCACAGCCTGCCGCGCTGGCCGCCGCCACCGCCTGCTCTATGCTGTGACGGTCGGGCGCCGCCAGAATGCGGCCATCACTGTCGGTGCGTTCATTGATGCCGAACACCCGATCGCGAGAAATCAGCGGTGTCGGTCTGCGGGAGAATAAATCATGAATACGCGGGATCTTCAGTCGCGCCAATTCCAGCACGTCACTAAAGCCGTGGGTGGTGAACAGCGCCAGTTTGACCCCCTTGCGCTGGATCACCGCATTTACCCCCACCGTGGTGCCGTGGGTAAAGTAAGCGATCTGCCGAGGATCGATGCCGTCCCGCTGCTGTAATGCCGCCAGTCCGGTGGTAATTTCGCTGCCCGGACTGTCGGGGCGCGACAGCACTTTCAGGGTGCGAATGCTGTTGTCGCGTTCGTCCAATACGGCAAAATCGGTGAACGAGCCGCCAATATCCACGCCAACGCGATAGCTCATGAGCGCTCCTCCCCGGCTGGACGGCTATATTCCATCAGCCTTTCCGGTCGGGTGACCGCATGCCAGCCCGCGCGTTGATAGATCTGATGGGCATCGTCGGTGGCCAGCAGCCAGCGTTTGACCTGGTGTAGCGCGGGATGCTGCGTCACGCAGGTGGCCAGCCAGCCGCCCAGCCCTCGCCCACGGTGAGCGCTATCGACGATCACGTCGCTCAGATAGGCAAAGCGGCAATAGTCGGTGATCAGCCGGCCAAAGCCGACCTGGCGTTGCTGCTGATAAAGGCCGAACGGCAGCGAGCAGGCCAGCGCCCGCAGGGTGGTCTCCCGCGACTGTCCTTTGGCCCAGTAGCTGTGCTGCGTGAGTTGTCGATGTACCCACGCCACGTCAAGCAACGCGGGATCGGTACTCAGCAGATAATCGTTACGCTGCCAATGGGCAGCGGGCGGAACAAATGGCGAAAGCATGCGGGCTCCTGGCTGAATTAACGTGACATAACATGAGTTTATGGCGTAATTCAGCCGCAGTTTTCGCAAAATGGCGGCGATAACAGCGTATTTATGGCGAAATTGGCAGGGAAATGAAATTTTGTGCCGGGGCAACGGCGAACCCAGAGGTAGGGTCCTTCACCCCTGGCGCGCGGTGAGCGATCAGTATTCCACCGGGGTATGGCGGGAAATCAGCGAACGCAGCGGGACGCTGCTTTTGATGATTGGCGATTTGATCACGATGTAGCTGAAGTACTTGTCGATGCCGACCTTGGCATCCAGCAGCTGTTCAATCACTTCCTGGTAGTGCTCGATGCTGCGGGTAATAAAGCGCAACAGGTAATCGTAGCCGCCGGTGATCAGGTGGCATTCCATCAGTTCGTCCACTTCGCGGATGGCGTTTTCGAAACGCATAAAGTCTTCACGTCGGTGGCCGGACAATGTGACTTCGGTGAACACCGTTACCGAATCGGTGATTTTGGTCAGGTTGATATGCGCTTCGTAGCCGGTGATAAAGCCGGCGGTCTCCAGGCGTTTGACGCGTTGCAGACAGGGGCTGGGAGAAAGACCCACCGCATCGGCAAGGTTGACATTGCTGATGCGGCCGTCTTTTTGCAGCTGTACCAGAATATTGATGTCAATGCGGTCCAGTTTCATTAAGCCGTTCATAACACCCCTCATTGTTACCAAATTGTTATCTGATGACGATGGTATAGCACGCTTTCTGCCGGCGGCGCCAGCGTTTTACCGCGCTATACCGTCGTCGTGTACCGCAAACAAACATAAGAATATCAATGAGGAAACCGTCTCAGCCCAGCCTGCCGGTGGCGCGGGCCAGCGCAATATCAAAGATGTGCAGCGCCTCTTCCAACTGCGAGTCGCTGGTGACCAACGGCGCGAGGAAACGAACGGTATTACGCTTGATGCCGCACTTGATCAGCAGCAGACCTTCCTGGCTGGCGCAGTCGAGAATACGCTGGGTCAGTGCCGCATCGGGTAACCCGCTTTCGACGTCGATAATTTCCACCGCCTGCATAAAGCCGATGCCGCGCACCTCGCCGATGCAGACATACTTGTCGGCCAATTGATGCAGACGTGCATTAAGTTCGCCACCCAACTGATTGGCGCGCGCCAACAGCGAGCCGTCGGCCAGCAGGTCCAGCACTGCCAACGCCGCCGCACAGGCCAGCGCATTACCGCCGTAGGTGCCGCCCAGGCCGCCCGGGGTGGGGGCTTCCATGATTTCCGCCTTGCCCACCACGCCAGAGATCGGCAAACCGCCGCCGAGGCTTTTTGCCACGGTCACCAAATCCGGCACGATGCCGGCGTGCTGGAAACCGAACATTTTACCGGTGCGGCCAAAGCCGGTTTGTACTTCGTCGCAGATCAGTACAATGCCGTGACGCTGGGTCAGTTCGCGCAATGCCTGCATAAACGCCGGCGATGCGGGCAGGAAGCCGCCATCGCCCTGCACCGGTTCGATAATGATCGCCGCCACGCGTTCCGCCGCTATCTGCACGGCAAACAGCGTATCCAGCGCCTGCAGGCAGTCGCCGTCAGAAATACCGTTAAACGCATTGGGGAACGGCACGCGGTAGATTTCACCGGGGAATGGCCCAAAGTTCTGTTTGTAAGGCTGACTCATGCCGGTTAGCGTGCAGCCTAACAGCGTGCGGCCGTGAAACGCGCCGTCAAAGGCAACGATCCCCGATCGGTTAGTGTATGCGCGGGCGATTTTAACCGCATTTTCCACCGCTTCTGCGCCGCTGGTAAAAAAGACGCTCTTGAATTTTTCACCGGCGCCGACCGCGTTATTCAACCGCCTGGCCAGCTCGATATACCCCGGATAGGCTGCCACCTGGAAGCAGGCGTGCGAGAGCTGTTGCAGCTGTTCGGTGACCGCGGCCACTACCGCCGGATGGCTATGCCCGACGTTCAAGACACCGATGCCGGCGACAAAGTCCAGATAGCGGTTGCCCTCGACGTCCCAGACTTCGGCGCCCTTTCCCTTGGCAATCACCAGCGGGTGTGCGGTGACCACGCCGCGTGCCACGTGTTCTTCCCGCGTGTCCAGGAATAATCCGTTGTCAGAAAATGTCTGCTGCTCAGCCAGTAAATTATCCATCTCTCTTCCTCATCGCATGACAATATTGAGATCAAGTATCGCAATAAGCCTTTTCCTCTCGCTGCCGAAATCGGAATGGCAGCAGCATTAACTGTCGAAATGCGGACCAATACATGAACTAAATTTTCATCGGCAGCGTTTCACGCACCACTTCGCAGAACCAGCGAATGCCGTAAGGAATGACGTCGTCGTTAAAATCGTAGGCGGAATGATGCAGCGGTCGGCTGTCGGCGGATCCCAGCCACAGATAGGCGCCTGGCCGTGCCTGCAACATAAAGGCGAAGTCCTCCGAGGTCAGCGCCGGCTTCGCCGCCAGCGATGCGGCAAGGCCGGCGTTGTGCGCCGCCCGTAGTGCAATCTCCGCCTGCTGCGGCGCATTGACGGTGGCCGGATAATAGCGCTGGTAGTTGACTTCCGCCGTCAGGCGGTGCGCGGCGGTGACGTGCTGCGCCATGGCGCGCAGACATTGCTCGATGGTGTCTTGCACCTGCGGATCGAAGGTGCGCACCGTACCGGTAATGCTGGCGCTGGCCGGGATCATATTGTGCGAAAAACCGCCCTGCACGCGGGTTACCGTCAGCAATGCCGGTTCGCAGGGATCGACGGCGCGAGCGACGATGGTATTCAGCTGCACCACCAGTTCGCTGGTTGCCAGCAGCGTATCCGCGGTGAGATGTGGCTGGGCTGCGTGGCCTCCACCGCCTTTAACGGTGATGTCGAAGCGATCGGCGGCGGCCATGATCGGTCCCGGACGGGTCTGCGCGGTGCCCAGCGGCAGTTCCGGCCAGTTGTGCAGCGCATAGACCGCGTCACAGGGGAAACGGCTGAACAACCCGTCGTCAATCATCGCCTGCGCGCCCGCCAGCCCTTCTTCTGCCGGCTGGAAGATAAACACCACGCTGCCGTCAAAGGTGCTCGAACCGGCCAACTGCGCCGCAGCGCCCAGCAGTATCGCGGTGTGACCATCGTGACCGCAGGCGTGGCAGCGCCCCGGATAGCGGCTGTGCCACGCCTGTTGCCCGGCATCGTCCATTGGCAGCGCGTCCATATCGGCACGCAGGCCGACGGTGCGTGGGCTGCTGCCACGCCGCAGAACGCCGACCACGCCGGTTTTGCCAACCCCGCAGTGCACCTCGATATCCAGTTGACGCAGGAAGTCCGCCACCATGGCCGCGGTACGCTGCTCTTCGAACCCCAATTCGGGGTGGGCGTGCAGATCGCGCCGCAGCGCGATCAAGTGCTGGTGATCCATTCAATAGCCTCTTGTGCGTTCGATCGTGCCGATCATCGCCTCACCGCGCTCAAAGCGGCGAATATTGTCCAGCAACGCCTGTACCGCACTCTCTGGACGCGTCTGGCTGGCGATGTGTGGCGTAAGCCAGATGGCGGGATGCTGCCAAAACGCATGCCCTGGCGGCAACGGTTCCGGCGATGTCACGTCAATCACCGCGGCAGACAGTTGGCCGCTGTCCAGCGCATCCAGCAGATGTTGATGATTGAGCTGCCGGCCGCGACCGACCTGAACCAGCGCCGCCCCCGGCGGCAATTGGTTGAACAGCGCGGCATTGAGGATGCCCTCGGTGCTGGCAGTCAGCGGCAGCAGGCAGACCAGAATATCGCTGCTGGCGAGGAATGCCCCCAACTGCGCATCGCCAGCGTAGCAGCGTACGCCGTCGATGGTTTTGGCCGAGCGGCTCCAACTGGCGCAGGGATAGCCGAACGCCACCAGCGGCCGCAGCACCGCTTCACCCAGCGTACCGGCGCCCATCACGCCAATCCGGCAGGCGCCGGCGACCGGCGTCGGCTGCTCCTGCCAGCGCTGTTGACGCTGTTGCTGTAGATAACGCGGCATGCCGCGATGCAGCGCCAGTACGGCAAAGGTGACGTATTCCACCATGCCCTGGGTCAGTCCGGGTTCGATCATGCGCACCACCGGCAGTTCAGGCGGCAGGCTGGCATAGTCAAACTGGTCGACGCCGGCACCGACCGAAAACAGCACCTTAAGGTTGGGAAAGGTTTGCATGATATTTTGCGGCGGTTGCCAGGCGATCAGATAATCAACCTGCTGCGGGTCGCCGACCTCGGGCCATTGGCGAAAGGTCGCTTCCGGTGCCAACTGGGCCAGCAATTGGGCCCACTGGCGGCCGCGTGCCGGCTCGGATTTGTAGACGATATTCATCAGACCATTGCCTGGGTTGTCAGCCCGAACGCCAGTATGCGCTCGGGCTGGTATTGCCGCCCGCGGATCATGGTGGTTGGCGCGTCGACCTGCGGCACGCCAAGGGCGTTCAGCCATGTGCCAAGGCCGGATTCGGCATCGGTATCAATGCGCACGAACTGGCCCGACAGCCCGCTCAGCAAAGTGCTGACCAGCAACTGGGCGCGCGGCAGATCGCTGCAGACAATCGGCCCGACCACGTAACCGTGACCAAAGCGCCGCAGACAGGCAAAGCCGCTCACTGCGCCATGCTCTTCCAGCACCAGCACCCGTTCGGCCTGTTCCAGCAGCACCGCCGTCAGCCGTGGACGATGATAACCGTGCGCCTGGCCATCCAGCGCGGTCAGCGCGGCGGCATCGTCATGGCGTGCCGGGCGTAACCTCTGCCCGGCCGGCGGCGGCAGCGGACTGACCTCGCCCAGACTGCGGCACTGGTGCTGCTCGATGGTGCCGGTGGCGACAAAGCCGAGCTTTTCATACAGCCCCTTGCCCGCTTCGGTGGCGTGCAGCCGCACGCTGTGTCCTTCCAGCCGCGTCAGCGCGCTCTGCATCAGGCGTTTGCCAATGCCGTTGCCCTGCGCGTGGTCTGCGACGATCACCAACCCCAGCGAGGCATAGTCATGGCCCCAGCGCCAATAAAGAAGGGTGCCCAGCAGCGTACCGTGCTGTTCGGCAACCAGCCCTTCGCCCAACTGCAACGCCTGTTGCCAGTCTGCTCGGCGGTGTGGCCACTGCAAACGCTGAGTCAGCGCCAGCGCGGCTTCCAGATGGCTTGGGTTCAGGACGTTTATCTCAATGGTCATGCTCTTCTCCTTTACATCATGCCCGGCGCAGCCAGGCCAGAACCGTCTACCAGCCGCGCATAGCGGAACGGCGTCGGGTCGACAATCGGGGTAGCGTCGGTGGCCAGATCGGCCGCCAGCCGACCGGCGCCGGGGCCGATGCCAAAACCGTGCCCGCTGTAACCGGCCGACACGATCAGTCCCGGCAGTTTAGCCACCGGCGAGATCACCGGGATCGCATCCGGCGTGCTGTCGATCATGCCACCCCAGGCCTGCTCTACGCGAATATTCTCCAGTGCCGGGAACTCTCGGCTCATTGCCGCAATGCCCTCCTGCACCATCGCCATGTCGGCGGCGGGATCGAGAATGCGCATCTTTTCAAACGGCGACCTGCGGTCAAACTGCCAGCGAGCTGGCGACTCGGGGCCGTTGATAAAGGCGTCCAACCCCAGTCGAATGGTCAGATTCTTGCGGCGTGCCTTGAACGTCGGATAGAACTGGCGGGCGTAACGCAGCCCCTGCACCCCCGGTGACAGGCGGCCACGGCCGGACACCGACACGGTGTAGCTGCCGTCCAGCTGTGGGCGGCAGGCGAACGACGGCGTATACAGCGGTACGGCAATCGCCTGCTCGATGGGGGCGGTGCGAAATGCGGTACCAATCACATTGCCCAGCGGCAGATCGATACCGTGACGGCGGCAGAACATCGACGTCCAGGCACCGCCGGCGCAGATGACGCGGCTGGTCTTGATCAGTCCACGCTCGGTGACCACCCCGCTGATCCGGCCAGCGGAAATATCCAATCCGCGCACCGCGCATTGCTGGAATACCTCGGCTCCCAGCCGCTGTGCCGCAATTGCCAGTCCGGCGGCGGCCAGCCTCGGCTCGGCGTGCCCGTCGGTGGGGGAAGACACCCCGCCCAGCCATCGACTGGTGCTGCCCGGCGTCATCGCCTTGGCCTGTTCGGCGGTCAGAATGTCGCTGCGCACGCCATAGGCACGGGCCATTTTTCCCCAGTTGTCCCAGGCGTTGATATCCTCCTGATTGCCGGTGGCATATACCAGGCCGCTACGACGAAAGCCGAGTTCTTCGCCGGTTTCTTTGCCGAGCTCCTCCCAGCGCCGCAGCGCATGGATGATCAGCGGCAGTTCCCGCTCGTCGCGATTCTGCTGGCGACACCAGCCCCAGTTGCGGCTTGACTGTTCGCCGCCCACCAGGCCCTTTTCAACCAGCACCACGCTGACGCCCTGTCTTGCCAGCTCATAGGCGGCGGCGGCTCCGGCAATGCCGGCGCCAATCACCACCACATCCGCCGACTCGGGGAAGAATCGGCTGTCCTGTACGTATCGAATCGGTGCGGGCATGTTGTCCTCAACCTCGTTATTGGCATTGTTGTTGGATAGCGGCGATTAACCTGCGATCAATCGGCGTTAAAGCGCAATGTTGTTGGCCTCGTGTTCGTCCAGCCAGCCCTGGCGCAATTCCGGCACGGCACGCTTGAGACGCTCATAATACAGGTCGCTGGACGGTTTATCGTAGTCTGCCCGCGCCACCTGCGTCACCCTATGGCCATTTTTCACCACGATGATTTCATCGCACACCGAGCGTACCGCGTGCAAATCATGGCTGATAAACAGTACCGACAGTCCCAGCTCACGGCGCAGATCGGTAATCAGATCGAGGATCGCCGCCGCCACCACGGTATCCAGGGCGGAGGTCACTTCATCGCACAGTATCAGATCGGGTTCTGCGGCCAGCGCCCGCGCCAGGTTGACGCGCTGTTTCTGACCGCCGGACAGCGTCCACGGCTGGCGATCCAGTACGCTGCGCGGCAGCCTGACCAGCTCCAGCAGGTCGAATAGCCGTCGTTGCAGCGCCGAACCACGCAGGCCGTGAAACAGCCTCAGCGGCCGGGTAAGGATTTTTTCTATGCTGTGCGCCGGGTTCAGCGCGGTATCGGCCATCTGGAACACATACTGGATGCGGCGCAGTTCGTTCTCCGGCCGCTGCTGCATCGTGTTGGCAATGTAATGCCCGTTGAACAGGATATGCCCTTTCGACGGCGTATTGATGCCGGCAATGGCGTGTGCCAGCGTGGTTTTCCCCGACCCGGATTCGCCGATAATACCGATCGCCTGTCCACGATACAGCCGAAAATTGATGTCATGCAGGATCGGGATCTTCGGCTGTCCACTGGCGTCCAGCGGCCCGTAGCCGGCCGACAGATCGCGCACTTCCAGCAACGGCTGGGCGTTGTCTTCCTCGGCGTGCCAAGGGCTTGGACGTACCTTCTGCCGCGCGGCGTCCAACAGCTGGTGGCTGTATTGTGCCTGCGGCGCGCGCAGCAGATCTTCGGTGGAGCCATATTCCGCCATCGTCCCTTTCAGCAGCACCAGGATGCGGTCGGCCATCTGCGCCACTACCGCCAGATCGTGACTGACGTAAATCGCCGTCATGCCGCGCTGACGCACCACGCGCCGAAACGCCTTCAATACTTCGACCTGGGTGGTGACGTCGAGCGCAGTGGTCGGTTCATCCAGGATCACTACCTCGGGATCGCTGATTAACGCCATGGCAGTCATCAGACGCTGTAGCTGACCGCCGGAGACCTGGTGCGGATAACGCTGGCCGATGGTGTCCGGATTGGGCAGCGCCAGTTCACGAAACAGCGCCACGGCTTTTTTTTCTGCCGCGGCACGGCTCATCACATGATGAATCACCACCGGCTCTACCACCTGATCGATAATTTTCATTGCCGGATTAAACGACGCGGCGGCGCTTTGCGCGATATAGGCCACTTTGTTGCCGCGAAACTGACACAGTTGCCTGGCCGACAGCGCGGTAACGTCGGTACCGGCAACGTGGATGTTGCCGCCGGCAATACGACAGCCGTGACGCGCATAGCCCATCAGCGCCAGTGCGATGGTGGTCTTGCCGGAGCCAGACTCGCCGATCAACGCCAGCACTTCGCCCTGCTGGACGCTAAAACGGATGTCGGACACCAGCGGAATTTCGCTGCCGTCATCCGCATGGGCAATAACGCGCAGATTGTCCACCGCCACCATAGGGCGGGCGCCGTGTGCGGTAATATTCATGCAACCCCCTTGGCCGGGCTCAGCGGGCGCATCGCCTGTAGGCTATCGATAAACAGATTGGCGCCGATGGTCAGACTGGCAATCGCCAGAGCAGGCATCAGCACCGCCGGGGAGCCGTCAAACAGCCCCTGCAGATTTTCGCGCACCAGCGTGCCCCAGTCGGCGTACGGCGGCTGGACGCCCAGCCCCAGGAAACTCAGGCCGCTGAGCAGCAGCACGATATACACGAAGCGCAGACCGAAATCGGTGAGCATCGGATGCAGCATGTTGGGCAAAATATCGTGGATGGCGATATAAAAACGGCTCTCGCCGCGCAGCCGCGACGCCTGAACATAGTCCATCGAGCGCAGGTTGGCCGCCATGGCATAGGCGATGCGGTAAGCGCCCGGCCAGTAGGTGAATACCGCGGTGACGATCAGCATCGGCAGCGAGGAGCCAAACACCGCCACGATCATCAGCGCCAGGATCTTGCCGGGCAGTACCAGCATTGCATCGTTGATGCGCCCAAGGATCTCCTCAAGCCAGCGGCCCGCCACCGCCGCCAGCAGGGCCAGCAGCGTGCCGGCCAGACTGGCCAACAGTGCGGCGCTCAGCGCCAGTCCGATAGAATAACGCGCGCCGTACAGAATGCGGCTGAACATATCGCGGCCAAGGTAATCGGTGCCCAGCCAGAAGTCTTTGCTCAGGCCGCCGAGCATCGGGCCGACGCCGATATCGTCCAGGCTATGCGGCGCCAGCGATGCGCCAAACAGAGCCAGCAGGATCCACACCAGGGTAATCAGCAGGCCGACTCGCCCGCTGGTGGTCAGCGAGAGAAAAAAGCGCCAGGGTAGCGTTAGCACATTCATTAGCCTCTCCCTTTTGGATTGAAGGCAATGGTCAGGATGTCCGCCAACAGCAGCAGCACCAGATAGCAGACGGCAAACAGCATCACACACAGCTGTACCAGCGGCAGATCGCGGTTGCTGACCGCATCCACCAACTGGCTGGCCAGCCCTGGATAGCTGAAGATGCTTTCGATGATGATCACCCCGCCAAACAGATAGGACAGGCTCAGCGAGATGGCGTTGGCGATCGGCCCGACCGCGTTGGGCAACGCGTGACGCAGCATGGCGCGCAGCGGTGATACCCCCTTGAGGCGGGTCATTTCAAGATACGGACTGTCCATCTGATTGATCAGCGCCGAGCGGGTCATGCGCGCCATCTGCGCCACCAATACGCAACACAGCGTCAGCACCGGCAAGGCGTAGGCTTTCAGATAACTGACCAGATCTGGCGCCGGCGCGCCCAGCGACATGGCCGGCACCCAGTGCAGCTTCACCGCAAAGACGATCACCGCCACGGTAGCCACCAGAAACTCCGGCACGGCAACCACCGCCATGGTGGTCATCATCAGTCCGCGATCGAACAGCGAACCGCGTTTCATCGCCGCCGCCAGCCCAATCACCAGCGCCAGCGGTACCGACACCAGGGTGGTGATCCCCGCCAGTTCGAAGGTGGCCGGAATACGCTGGGCAACCAGCTGGGATACTGGCAGATGACTGGCAAACGAGGTGCCGAAGTCGCCGCGCAGCATGCCGCTCAGCCAGTCCAGATAGCGAATCATCAGCGGCTGATCAAGCCCGAGCTGCTGGCGCAGCGCCGCCACCGTTTCCGGCGTGGCACTCTGGCCAAGCATCATCTGCGCCGCATCACCCGGCAGCATGCTGGTAACAAAAAACACCACCGCCGAGACAATCAGCAGAGTCAGGATGCCGGCACCGCAGCGCCGGGCAATCAGGAGGAGCATGTAGCGGTTCATCGCCGTTCTCCTTATCAAATATCAGGATGCCAACCAGGCAAATTCATGAAAGCGGTAGCCCATCATCATGCCGGACGGCCAGGCCTCCACCCCTTTCACCTTGTTGCTGTGCCCGTCCAGCGAGCTGATAAAGGTGGGGATTATGGTGCCGCAGTGGTCATGGATCAGCTGCTGCATATCGCCATACATCTGCTTGCGTCTGGCCTGATCGCGCTCCCCGCGTGCCGCAGCCACCAGTTGGTCGAACTGGGGATTTTTCCAGCCGGACTCGTTGTTGGGCGCGTCGGACAGATAGAACTGCGAAAACAGCAGATCGAGGGTCGGCCGTGGGTTGATCGAACCGTAGCCCAGTGGATCCTTGGTCCAATGGGTTGACCAGTAGCCGTCATACGGCACGCGCCGCACCTGGAATTTGATACCCGCCGCACGACCGAACTGCTGGATCAACTGGCCACCTTCCACCGAGCCCTCAATATTCTGGGTCGTGATGATCTCCACGCTGGCGCCCGCCATACCGGCTTTTTTAAAGTGGTATCCGGCTTTTTCCACGTCCAGCGGCCGCTGCGGAATGTCCTGATTGAACATCGGATGCCACGGCGGTACCGGGGTATCGTTGGCCACCTGGCCAAAGCCCTGCATCACCGTTTTCACCATGATCTCGCGGGGTTGCAGATACTTCATGCCCAACACGAAATCCTCGTTGCTGCCGGGTTTCATGTCGGTGCGCAGGATCAGGTTGGTGTACATGCCGGATTTGCTTTCCAGCACGCCAAACTGCCCGGATTGACGCAGGCGCTTGACGTCGTTGGAGGTCAGCGTGGCCACCATATGCAGGTCGCCGGACATCAACGCATTGACGCGGGCGGCCTGATCGGTGACCCCCATCAGCTCGACCCGATCCAGATGCGGCAGACCCGGTTTCCAGTAGTTGGGGTTCTTTACGCCGACGGTGCTGACGCCGGGAGTAAACGACGTGCAGACGTACGGGCCGGTGCCGACGGCTTTACTGAAGTCTTTGGTGCCGTCCTGCAGGATCAGGAATGGGCTGGTCGCCAGCACGGTGGGAATGTCGAAGTTGGGTTGGGTCAGCACCAGCGTGACTTGCGTCGGGCTGGCGGCGGTGATGCTGGCGAACTGCTTCGCCTGTGAAATGGCGGTCGAGGCGACGGCCGGATCCTGATGACGGCTGAGTGAGAACACCACGTCCTGTGCGGTCAATGATTTGCCGTCGTGGAAAACCACTCCCGGACGCAGTTTGATGTGCCAGGTGATGCCGTCGCTGCTGTCGAGTGATTCCGCCAACGCCGGATGTGGCAGCAGTTTGCCGTCCAGTTCGGTCAGGCCGTTGTAAAACATAAACTGGCGCGTATAGTCGCCGCTGTTATTGCCCTTGGCCGGATCCAGCGTATCGGTGGCTGAGGCATTGGCCACGGCAGCGCGCAGCTTGCCGCCTTTGACCGGCGTTTCTGCCGCCATGCCAAGCGACGGGAAACCCACCAGACCGGTGCTCATCAGCGCGCCGGCCGACAGCAGCTTCATCATGCTGCGGCGTGATATCGCCACGTCGGCGATCGCCTGGGTTAACGATGGGGGAACACGGCTAAATTCTTTACGAAATTTACTCATCTGTACACCCTCAAAATGAAACGTTAGATAGTCAGGAGAGCCGGTCCTTAGCCTTGTAATACCAGCCCGCAACGGGCAAAAACCACGGTTTGCCAAAATAGCCGGGCAGCGCCGGCCAGCCGTCACGCAGCCACGGGTTATCAGCCGGTTTTTCCGCCAGCAGGTCGGCCATCACGCGTCCCATCCACACCGACATCTGCGTACCGTGTCCGCTGTAGCCCAGCGAGTAGAACACCCCGTCCTGTTCGCCGGCGTGCGGCAGGCGATCGGCGGTCATATCCACCAGACCGCCCCAGCAGTAATCGATCTTCGCCGTGGCCAGTTGCGGGAACAGCCTGCTCATTCCCGCCTGCAACACGCTGCCGCTGCGGGCGTCCGAGGTCGGGTTGCTGATGGCAAAGCGTGCCCGCCCGCCAAACACCAGGCGGTGGTCGGCGGTAGTACGGAAATAGTTGCCAACGTTCAACGAGGTCACGCAGGTACGGTTGTTGGGTAGCAGCGACGCCAGTCGTTCCGCCGGCAGCGGTGCGGTAACGACGATAAAACTGCCTACCGGTACGATGCGTCGCTGGAACCAGCGAAATGGCCCCCGATTGGAGCAGCCGGTAGCCATCAGCACCTTTTCGGCGACAATCTCGCCCTGCGGCGTCGCTACGCGGTGGCGATAGCCCGTAAGGCGCGTCAGGCCGGTCACCGGGGTGTCTTGGTAAATCGCCGCCCCACTGCTGGCTGCCGCCTGCGCCAGACCGACGCCAAACTTGCCCATGTGCATCTGACCGCCGCGATGCTGGATCAGCCCACCGTGAAAGGCGGCGGAGTCAACTTCGTGGCGGATCCGATCGGCGCCCACCAGTTCTACCTCGCGATCGACGCTACTGCGCAGCGCCTGATACGTCGCTTGCAGTGCCGGAAAGTGAGACGCCTTGCTGGCCAGCTTGATCTTGCCGGTGCGCAGGAAGTCACAATCAATGTTTTCCTGTTGCACCAGTTGTTCCACATAGTCCACCGCATCGGCGAACGCCCGGTAGTAGCGACTGGCCTGCTCCATTCCACGGCTGGCGACCAGCGAGGCAAAATCCTGCGCTACGCCGGTATTGCAGTGCCCGCCGTTGCGCGCCGAAGCCTGACTCATCACCTTGGCGGCTTCCAGCACCACCACCTTCAGCCCGCTGCGAGCCAGATTCAGCGCCGCCGAGATGCCGGTAAACCCAGCGCCGATCACCACCACGTCGGCGGTAGCGGGCAGCTCACCTTGCGCCGCACCGGTAAACGCCGGTGCCGTTGCCTGCCAGAAAGATTCCAGTTTCATCACCCTGCTCCTGTGCGGGTTACAGACCCACCACGGCCGCAAGACCGCCAATGTCGCGGATTTCGCTATAGCCGTAGTACGGCGTGCCCGGTTCGTGACCACGGTTGACGAATACCTTGTGGACGATGCCCAGATCGTGCGCGGTCATCAGGTCGTAGCGCAGGCTGGATGAGACGTGCAGGATCTCGTCCGGGCCGCAGTTGAGCTTGTCCAGCATGTATTCGAAGCCCTTCATCTGCGGTTTATAGGCGCCGACCTCTTCGGCGGTGATGGTCATATGGATTGGCGCGCCGAGCCGTGGCACGTGATGGGCGATCAACCGGTCGGTGGAATTGGTCAGCAGTACCAGCGGGAACTCGCCGGCCACCCTGGCCAGGCCCGCCGGCACGTCCGGATGTGGTCCCCAACTGGCGCAGGCGGTCATGATGGCCGCGCTATCTTCAGCGGTACAGGTCACGCGCCATTTGTCACAGGTGCGCTGCAATGCATTGCTCACCACCTGCGGGTAAAGCTTGAAGGCTCCCAGCACTTCATCCAGGCGGTAGCGGGCAAAGTCGGTGGTAAACGCGCGCAGGTTTTCCGCGCTGATGCGATCGGCAAACACGCTGGCCGCCGCACCGGCCATATCGAAGTTGATCAGGGTGCCGTAACAGTCAAAGGTGATAAATTTCGGTTTAAACACAGCCATGACGTTTCCTCTTCGGATGAGTTAAAAATCGATCAGGACACTCTTGTAACGCCGGCAGGCCTCGAACGCCTGGCGGCCCAGATCCTTGCCAATGCCGGAGCCGTGGAAGCCGCCGGTAGGAATGATAAAGTCGCCGGAACGGCCGTAGCGGTTGATCCACACCGTGCCCGCCGCGATGCCGCGCATGGCGCGTAACGCGCGCTCCAGACTCAGGGTGTGCACGCCGGCGCACAGCCCGTAGGTAGGATGAGCGGCCAGCGCCAGTCCTTCGGCTTCGTCATCGAAAATCTGTACGGTCAGCACCGGTCCGAAAATCTCTTCCTGTAGCGCCGGGCTGTCGGTGGTGACGTTGGCGATCAGCGTCGGCTGCCAAAAATAACCGTCGCCGGTAGCATCAAAGCGTTGACCACCGACCAGGATCTCCCCACCTTGCTGACGTGCGGCATTGACGATCTGCTGTACCTTGTCAGCCTGACGGGCGTCGATCATCGGCGCATAACGGCTGTTTTGATCCCAGGTCACGCCGGGGCGGAAACCCTGACACAGCGCTACCAGGCGGGCAATCAGCGCGTCGGCGATGCCACGCTGCACAATCAGCCGGGTGCCGGCGACACAGGCCTGGCCGCCATTGGCGGTAAATCCACGCACTATGCGTTCGGCGACGCGGTTCACCTCTCCGGCATCGTCAAACACCAATTGCGGGCTTTTACCGCCCAGCTCCAGCGTCACCGGTTTCATGCCGTTGAACGCCGCGTCGCTCATGATGCGCGCGCCGGTTTGCGTCGAGCCGGTAAACGACACTTTGCGCACCAGCGGATGTGCCACCAGGGCGCTGCCGGTCAGCGCGCCGCTGCCTTGTACAATGTTGAGCACTCCCGCGGGCAACCCAGCCTGCACCGCCAGTTCTGCCAGCCGAACGGTGGAATAAGGCGTCAGTTCGGACGGCTTGAGCACCACCGCATTGCCGGCAGCCAGCGCCGGGCCGCATTTCCAAGAGGCCATCGACAGTGGGAAGTTCCACGGCGTAATGGCACCAATCACGCCATAGGGCTCGGGAACCAGCATGCCAAGACTGGCATCTTGCGTGGGGAACACGTCACCGCTGTATTTGTCCGCGCACTCGGCATAAAAGCGGATGGCGTCGGCGGTAAACGGAATTTCGTGGTTGACCACGTCGTGGATCGGTCGGGTCGAACCCAAGGCTTCCAACTGCGCCAAGCGTTGGTCACGCTGGATCAGTTCGGCCCAGCGCATCAGTACCGCCGCGCGCTGGCGCGGTGAGCAATGCGACCAGCCGCTCTCCGTTACCGCCCGATCGGCGACGTTGACCGCTTCATCGACCAGTGCGGCATCCGCCTGCGCCAGTTCACCGGCCAGGCGTCCGTCGGAAGGACGCTTTACCGCCAAGCCGCTTCCTTTGCCGCTCAGTTGCCGGCCGTTAATGTAGTGGCCAGCGGGAAGATCAACGCTATCGGGATCGAAACTTAACATCGTTAAATCCTTAAATTTATCGGCTGGTGGAATAATCGTGTACGGCACTGGGGTAAATATCCGCCCTGACATTTTCACGCGCTTATTCACTTAATGCAGAAAGTATGCCAGCCAGTGAAAAAATAAAAATGCGTAAAAAGGGGCTGAAAAAAATTTTATGCCGTAATCCAGGGTGAAATTTCATCGATAAACCGCAATGGTAAATAGATGATTTACATCACAATATAAGCGCACCATCGCAGGGCAGAGTTGTTATAATGCTGCACCAAATAAGTCAGCGCGGCTGCCAACCGCCGGCGGTAGTAAATAGCATCACGCCCGTGGGAATTAATCCGCACGGGCGTGTTAAATGAATGACTGCGATTAATTTCAGCACAGACTGCCAAAATGAAACGCTTTAATTTCAAGATATTCATCAATGCCGTAATGGGAGCCTTCTCGCCCGACGCCAGACATTTTTATGCCACCAAAGGGCGCGACTTCCAACGAGATGGCGCCGGTGTTGTAACCCACCATGCCAAACTCCAGCGCTTCGCCAACCCGCCACGCGCGGCGCAGGTCTTCGGTAAAGAAATAGGCGCCCAGACCATAAGGCGTATCATTGGCCATGGCGATCGCCTGCTGTTCGTTGTCAAACACGAATAACGGCGCTACCGGGCCGAACGTCTCCTCGTGGGCAATGCGCATCGCGGCGGTAACTTCACCCAACACCGTGGGCGCCACAAAATTGCCCTCTCCCTGCATGATACCGCCGGCCAACAGCGTCGCCCCGTGGCTGAGCGCATCATCAATATGCCCATTGACCTTGGCCACTGCCGCCGCGTTGATCAGCGGGCCGAGGGTGCTGTCTGCACTGAAACCATCGCCAACGGTCAGTTTCGCTACGTCAGCCAGCAGCCGCTCGACAAAACGCGGATAGATGCCGCGCTGAACCAGAATGCGGTTGGCACACACGCAGGTTTGACCGGCATTGCGGAATTTGCTGGTCATCACGCCGGCAACGGCGATCTCCAGATCGGCATCGTCAAAGACAATCAGCGGCGCATTGCCGCCCAATTCCAGGCTGAGGCGTTTGATGCTGTCGGCACTTTGCTGCATCAGCAGTTGCCCCACGCGGGTGGAGCCGGTAAAGGAGATTTTGCGTACCGTGCGACTGGCGGTCAGGGTGGCGCCAATCTCCTGCGGCAGACCGGTGAGGATTTGCAGTACCCCGGGCGGGAAACCGGCGCGGGTGGCCAGTTCCATCAGTGCCAGCGCGCAGAGCGGCGTCAGCTCCGACGGTTTCACCACGATTGGGCAGCCGGCCGCTAGCGCCGGTGCTACTTTACGGGTGATCATCGCAATGGGGAAATTCCACGGCGTAATCGCCGCAGCCACTCCTACCGGCTGTTTCAGCACCATAATGCGCCGATCGCCACTCGGGGCGGGGATGGTTTCGCCATAGATGCGGCGTGCCTCTTCCGCAAACCATTTAACGAAGCCGGCGCCGTACAGCACTTCACCCTTGGCCTCGGCCAGTGGTTTGCCCTGCTCAGCGGTCATCAGCGTGGCCAGATCGTCGGCGTTGGCGAGGATCAGTTGATGCCAGTTCTCCAACAGCTGCGCGCGCTGGGCATTGCTGGTTTGCCCCCAGTGATGGCGGGCGGCTTCGGCAAAGGCAATGGCGCGGGTGGTTTCGGCGGCGCCGAGTGCCGGCACCGTGGCCAGTATCTCGCCGTTGGCAGGATTGGTTACCGACAGCGTTTCCCCACCGTCGGCGCTGGACCAGCTACCGGCAAAGAAAGCCTGTTGGCGCAGCAGTTGTCGATCGTTCAAGCGTTGAGCAAGCATAGTGTCCCCCTTTTTCAGCGTAGTTTTTACTCTAGCGAAGTACGGGTAACGATGACTGCGTAATGCCGGCTCGCGGTGAAATCGTGCAGCGGTTTTTCAGTAAGGAACAACATTTTATGCCGAGGGCCACCGCAATGCCGGTCAGGCCGGTGCCAGGCTCGGGTCATTTTGATCGCGCTACGTAAAATCTGTTGGCGGTGGCGTGGCATGATCCGCCAGATTTATTGCAGCGGCATCATCATTATGTCCAGTTGAATGTCATTTATTACATTTATGTTTCATGGTGACGCCGTCACCCCCACCAGACGCATGGCCAGCGGTTAAAACCTCCGCGAAAAGGGCAATTTTCAAACCAAATAACCCGTTGATTAACATGGGGAAAACAATTAATAAATCTAAATACAATTAATTATTGAGTACAACCTTAAAAAGCCATATATTGGCCGCGCTTTATGCATGGCCCATTTACTTTTTAACCTGTTTATTCAACTGCGGCGTGCTGATAACCCCGGTTGTAGGAGAGATATGATGACGGATAAAGTCCGTATTGATACTTTAGGTGCGAATACATTAAACGGAAACAACGAAACCTATTTGGCGCGACAAGCTGAATTTGAGTCGAACGTTAGGAGTTATCCACGTAAGTTGCCGTTGGCGATTGCCAAAGCACAAGGCGTTTGGATTACTGATGTTGAAAACAACCAATATCTTGATTGTCTGGCAGGTGCCGGTACGCTGGCGCTGGGTCATAACCACCCTGATGTTCTGCAAAGCATCCAAAATGTCATTACTAGCGGCTTGCCGTTACATACCCTCGATCTGACTACGCCGTTGAAAGACCAGTTCTCAGATTATCTGTTGTCTTTATTGCCGGGCGCTGGCGAAGAGTATTGCCTGCAATTCTGCGGCCCTTCCGGCGCTGACGCCGTTGAAGCCGCACTGAAGCTGGCCAAGAAGCATACCGGCCGTAGCGGCGTGATCAGCTTCTCCGGCGGCTATCACGGCATGACCCATGGCGCGCTGGCGGTAACCGGCAACCTGTCGCCGAAGGCGGCGATCAACGGCATGATGCCGGAAGTCCAGTTTATGCCTTACCCGCACCAGTACCGCTGCCCGCTGGGTATCGGCGGTGAAGCCGGTGAGAAAGCGCTGACCTATTACTTCGAAAACCTGATCAACGACGTTGAAAGCGGCGTGCGCAAACCGGCAGCGGTGATCCTGGAAGCGGTGCAAGGCGAAGGCGGCGTTAACCCGGCGCCGGTCGAATGGTTGCAACGCATTCGCAAGGTGACGCAGGAGCACGGCATTCTGCTGATCATCGATGAAGTTCAGGCTGGTTTCGCCCGTACCGGCAAGCTGTTTGCCTTTGAGCATGCTGGCATCGAGCCAGACATCATCGTCATGTCGAAAGCGGTTGGCGGCGGTCTGCCGTTGGCCGTGCTGGGTATCAAAAAGCAGTTCGACGCCTGGGAGCCTGGCCATCACACCGGTACCTTCCGCGGCAACCAGTTGGCGATGGCGACCGGTCTGACTACCCTGAAGTTCCTGAAGGAAAACCAGGTGGCGGCCAAAGTGGCCGAGCAAGGCGAGTGGCTGAAAGGCCAACTGGCCGAGCTGCAAAAACGTTATCCGGTGATTGGCCACGTACGCGGCCTGGGCCTGATGATCGGTATCGAGATCGTCAAGCCGGAGCAGCCGCAGGATCATATGGGGTGCTACCCTGCCGATGGCGAGCTGTCTGCCCTGTTGCAGAAAAAATGCTTCGAAGCCGGTCTGATCCTGGAGCGCGGCGGTCGCAACGGTTGCGTGCTGCGTCTGCTGCCTTCGCTGTTGATCACTAACGATGAACTGAACATTTTCCTGGACAAGTTCGAGAACGCCCTGCTGTCCGCTGGCGTCCGACCGGTTTGAGTGGAGTAAATTGGTAATGTCCGAGTCAAACCCGATTCTGGCGGCGTCTGCGCACAGCACCGAAGCCTACCAGCAAGCGATCGCGCAGACCTGCCAGGCGGTAGTGCAATGGCTGCAACAGCCCGAGATGTATCAGGGCAAAACCGTTGCCGAACTGCGCGAGCGTATCCGGCTTGATTTTAACCCTCAAGGCCTGGGTAACCAGGCCGCGATTGAGCGTGCGATTGAGTACTTTCTAAAAGACAGTCTGTCGGTGCATCACCCGCAGTGCGTTGCGCACCTGCACTGCCCGAGCCTGGTGGTCAGCCAGGCCGCCGAAGTGCTGATCAACGCCACCAACCAGAGCATGGACTCCTGGGATCAAAGCCCGTCGGCCACCATCATCGAGATGAAGCTGATCGAATGGCTGCGCACCCAGGTAGGTTATCAGGCTGGCGATGCCGGGGTGTTCACCAGCGGCGGTACCCAGAGCAATCTGATGGGGTTGATGCTGGCGCGTGACGCGTTCTTTGCGCGTCAGGGACATTCTGTCCAGCAAGATGGCCTGATCGGCGACCTGCGCAAGATTAAGGTATTCTGCTCCGAAAACGCCCATTTCTCGGTGCAGAAGAACATGGCGTTGCTCGGACTGGGCTATCAATCCGTTACGCTGGTTAAAACCGATCGCTTTGCCCGTATGGACGTCAACGATCTGGCCGACAAACTGGCGCAGGCGCAGGCCAACGGTGAGCAGGTGCTGGCGATTGTTGCCACCGCCGGTACCACCGACGCTGGCGCCATCGATCCGCTGCGGGCGATTGCCGGCTTGGCGGCCGAGCATCAGATCTGGCTGCACGTTGATGCGGCCTGGGGCGGCGCGCTGTTGCTGTCGGAAAAGTATCGCGACTATCTGGACGGTATTGAACTGGTGGATTCCATTACCCTGGATTTCCACAAGCAGTTCTTCCAGACCATCA
Source organism: Serratia odorifera (assembly GCF_041448735.1). Taxonomy (NCBI): domain Bacteria; kingdom Pseudomonadati; phylum Pseudomonadota; class Gammaproteobacteria; order Enterobacterales; family Yersiniaceae; genus Serratia; species Serratia odorifera. The sequence goes on from NZ_JBGMUT010000001.1 coordinate 1,013,977, forward strand.
GCTGTGGCGCCTTCCTGTTAAAAGAGGCGCGCCATTATGAACTGATGCGCTATCAGGCGGCCTATCTGAACTCCGAGTTTGACGAGGCTCAGGGCGTACCTAATCTGGTATCCAAGTCGTTGCAAACCACCCGCCGCTTTGATGCCTTGAAGCTGTGGATGGGACTGGAAGCGCTGGGGCAGAAGCAATACGCGGCGATCATCGATCACGGCGTGACCCTGGCACAACAGGTTGCACAGTATGTCAGCGAGCAGCCGGCGCTGGAACTGGTGATGCAGCCGCAGTTGGCCAGCGTGCTGTTCCGTTATCGCCCTGCCCAGCTGGCGGCGGCCGGCGATGCGGCGGTGGCGTTGCACAACCAGAAAATTGGTGATGTGCTGCTGGAGTCAGGGCGTGCCAACGTCGGCGTTACCGAGTTTGCCGGCGTAACCTGCCTGAAGCTGACGCTGTTGAACCCGACGGTGACGCTGGAAGACATCAAAGTGCTGTTGGCGCTGGTTGAACGCACCGCTCAGGAAATCCTGGCGGCGTAATCTGCCCGTTGTTCCGCATCACGAAAAAGCCACCCGTTCAACTGACGGGTGGCTTTTTGTTTTCAGCGTAGCTAGACGGGTATCAGCGTGGTTACAGGGGGAAATGATTGGCATTGATATCGAACGGGCTCGCGTCGACCACTTCCACATGAACCGCAAAGTCGACCGTGGCGTCACCGTCAACATCGGCGGCTGCAGGTGTGTAATACCAACTGTCGCAGCCAGTGGTGGGCAGGTTCCATCTCCATACGCGGGTGCCACATTTGCGACACGGTTATGCCGTGAGTTTTTACCGGCAGTTCAAACGCCTGTAGCAGCGCCATGCCTGGCTCTGCGTTGCGCAAATAGGACGCCGGCACCAGCGCCACCAGATCGGAGGCCTGTGCCACCGCCAGCGCCGCCGGGAAGCTCGGCACTACGGCGGCAATGTTGCGCGTCAGCCCCTGTTCAGCCAATGCCTCGTCGACCGGCCCATAAGGCTGGCCTCGTCGCGAGGCGACCACATGGTCGCATGCGGCGTAGTCTCTGGCGCTGAGGGTTGCAGCCACCGTCAACGGGTGCCCGCTTCTGACCACGGCAACAAAACGATCGTCGAACAGCCGCTGGATGCGGATTTCCGGCCCCATATTCCCCAGCACGCCAATTTCCAGGTCCACCAGCCCCTCGCGCAGGTAGCGCGCGGTTTTTTGCGGTTTAGGCGCAAAGCGCAGCCGCACCCGCGGCGCCGCCTTGGCCGCTGCGGCAATCAACGCAGGGCCAAGCGTCTCGACAAAGCCGTCATTGGCGCGAATGACGAAGGTGCGATCCAGTTGCGCCAGATCCAGCGCCGAGCTGGCCGGTCGCAGCAGTGCCAACGCCTCGCCGGCGGCATGTTGCGTACGGTCGCGGATCTGTTCGGCGTGCGGCGTCAGCACCATATTGCGCCCAGCCCGTACCAGTAACGGATCGCCGGTAACGCTGCGCAGGCGAGCCAAGGTTCGACTCATCGCCGAAGCGCTCAGGCCAAGACGCTGCGCCGCTCTGGCTACGCTGCCTTCAGCCAGCAACGCATTTAGCGCAATCAGCAAATTAAGATCGGGTTCAGCCATCGGTGGACGCTCGTGGTGGGTGGCAAGATAAGGCGTTTGGTGCAGGTTATAACTGCAAATGCTGCGCCTTCCGCCTCTTATCCTACAGGGTTATCTTGGCACTACCAACTATCACTACCACGGAGTGCTGCTGATGGAACTCTTCTCCAACCAGCCAAACGATGAAGGACTGCCGGGGCGCGAACGTGGCCTGGCAATGCTAGCGGTCATGACCACCACCACCATGGTGGTTTTTGACGGCACCATGGTTAATATCGCGTTGCCGCAAATGGCCCAGGCGCTGGGCGTTTCTGCCGCCGCTACGGTGTGGGTGGCCAACGGTTATTTGCTGTCGGCTGCCATGACGCTGGCAATCTTTGCCGCGCTCGCCAGCCGGATCGGTTTTCGCAGCCTGTTTCTGTTTGGTCTTGGCGTGTTCACCCTCGCGTCTTTGGGCTGCGCCCTGTCGAGTTCGTTGGAGATGCTGATTGCGATGCGTCTGTTGCAAGGCGTTGGCGGTGCCGCCACCTTGAGCATTGCGCCGGCGATCCTGCGCTCGATTTTCCCCAACCGCCTGCTGGGGCGCATATTGGGCATCAACGCGCTGCTGATCGCCAGCATTACCGCCATTGCACCGATTGTCGGTGGTACCCTGCTGTCGGCCCTGAGCTGGCAGTGGCTGTTCGCCCTCAATCTTCCACTGGGGATGGCGGCTCTGACGCTGGCCTGGCGCGCCATCCCCGGTACCGCGACCTCGCGAGAGCCGTTTGACGTGGCCGGCGCGCTGCTGTCCGCCGCGAGCCTGGGGGCGTTGATCATGTTGGCCAACAGCTTTTCTGATGCAGCAGCGTTTAGCGCCAATTCGCTGCTTTCCGCGCTGGCTTACGCATTGGTTGCGTCGATAGCCGGGGTGGCCTTTATCCGCCGTCAGCGCCGGGCGCCCAAGCCGCTGTTGCCACTGGCGATATTCGCCTCGACACGCTTTTCATTAGCCGCATTAACCTCGTTGGCATCGTTTGTCAGCCAGGGTATTACCTTCGTGGCCCTGCCGTTTTTATTTCAGCAGGTTTACGGCTATAGCGCGCTGTTTTCGGCACTGCTGTTCACCCCCTGGCCGTTGGGTATCATGCTGGCCGCGCCTCACGCCGGTCGCCTGGCCGACCGCCATTCGCCAGCGATGATTTCCACTCTGGGTTTGGGCGTGTTTGCCGTCGGTCTGAGTCTGTTGGCGTGGTTGCCCGAAGCGGCCTCTGCGTGGGATATCGGCATGCGCAGCCTGGTGTGCGGCATCGGTTTTGGCTGTTTTCAAAGCCCCAATAATCGCGAAATGTTGTCAAACGCGTCGCGGGAAAACAGCGGTTATGCTTCCGGCGTGCTGGCGATTGTGCGCACTTTCGGCCAGTGCCTTGGTGCGGCGTTGGTGGGGGTGATGCTGTCGGTTGCCGCGCATTCAGGCGCCACGGGCATGGGAATCGTCACGGTTGAAGCCCAGGCGGTACGTTTGAGCCTGTGGCTGGCGGTGGCCACTACGCTGTTGGCGGGCGCGTTCAGCGTCAGCCGTTTGCGCAGAATCGGCGCCCAACGGCAAAACCGGGCGTAGTACACGGCCCCAGAGGGATAGCGTGGCCTGGGTATGCGGCGCAGCAGTGTGTCCCGCCAGACGTCGCCGTCATCCGCCGTGATTGCGGCGCTTGGCGACAGCGCTTGCGGCTGGCGCAGCCGGAAATGAAGAAAACAGGCGTCGAACAAGAGCGTCATTCCCGCCCACCATACATTCTAAAGTGATTAACCCAGCCACCGCCGTGTGCGATGTTTTTATCTCGCTGGCGCTGGAAAAACCGGGACTAGAACGTATATTGCGCAATGTCAGTAGCGCAAGGCCAATGGTCCACAGGCAAAAACGGCGGATGCCTCGCAGTTTAGGGCCAGTGAATGAGAGTGCGTAGTCAAGCCCGTCGAGTAAAGAAGCGTGTGCCAAGTCTATCAACTCATTAATAACGGCTGCCAATACAGGATCATTTTGATCTCGACTCAGTGAGCTGCGATCAACGCCATGTCGAGCAAGAACGTCTTTTGGCAGCCAACAAATCCCGCGGTTATGGTCTTCCCACAGATCTTTAAGAATATTGGTCAATTGTAGCCCTTGACCAAACGAACGTGACTGGGCGTACAGGGTGTGACGATCGCAGGCTATAGCTGGCTCATATTCAAGGAATAAATCGGTGAGCATTTCGCCGACGACGCCTGCCGCGCAGTAGCAATAGTGCTGTAGTGATACCAGTGACGGCAAACCGTCCGCCCGGGCAATGGCGTGATACTGTGCCATGCCAGCCAGCATAATCTTGATGCAGCGAAAAACGGCATCCTGTTGAGGTTGGTTGAACTTGCCAGTGATATGCAGAATTTTTGGAAAATGAAGGAACAATTTTCTCTCGGCGTCTGGCGTGGCGTCAGATAGCCGCTGAAAGGTGTTGTCTGCGAAAGGCTGTATTGGCGTTTTCCCTTGCACTACATCTAAAAACGCCAGCCCGATGTTGTGGTTATCTTCAGCAGAAATGGTGGGTTCATCTTCGATGGTATCGGCCATTCGGCATAATAAATAGGCATTGATGACAACAGGTTGTAATTCGGACGGCAGTTGAGGAATGGTCAGCGCAAAGGTTCGCGACACTAGCGGTAACATGCCATTCTGAAATGCCATCGGTTCGGATGAGGGGGACGCGAAAAGTGTGGCGTATCTTGCTAACAAAGCACGTTTCATAACAGCGTCTCCAGGCCCAACTTGCTTAACACGACTGCTCCTTTCAAGATAAATTGATGCGTTAACCCCGGCATAAGCAAAAGAGTCTGTACCGTGCAGCCAAAGGTGAACGTCAGGAATAGAGAGCCGTTGCCAATTGATGATAGCAAGTGCGGATGTGCGACCCTTAACCTCAAGGCTCAACCAGCTGTTAATGCCAAGGGGATTTAAATCTAGAATAAAACCCCGACTAACGCCAGCTTTGTAGCGCTTTTATTTCAATGGGTTAAGGTTTTATGGCGCAGCTATTATCGGATCTGCCGTGCAGAGGCACCCCCTTGATTTAACCACCAGCCCGACGATGCGGGCTGGCCTGCCGTTTAGCGATCGATGCCGTTGGCGTTTACTCGCATGCCCTTTGCCGTCCATGCAGGCGGTTTGCGATACAGTAGCGGATAGGCGATAGCGGTAACTACCAGGCTGATTACCCAGGAGATATCGGTGCCCGGCAGCAGATTGGCATACGGACCGGCAAAAAAGGCGTTATCGACAAACGGCAATTGCACCACGATGCCGCCAAAGTAAACCAGCAGAGCCCGGCGGTTGATCAGGCCGTAACGACCGCCGTCGGCGCTAAAAATCGATTCGGTATCATAGCGTTGCCGGTTAATCAGGTAGAAGTCGATCAGGTTGATCATGCACCAGGGAATCAGCACCGAAATCAGGGCAAAAATCAGGTTGAGGAACACCTGGACAAAATTGGCCGAGGCCACCAGCGCTACCAGTACCGAGCTCACCAGCACCAGCAGTGAAAACAGAATGCGGATGCGCGCATTGGGCAACCATTGCGGCATAAAGGTCTGTACCGAGGTGATCAATGACAGCACCGCGCCATACAGATTCATCGAGTTGTGACAGATGATATTGACCAGAAACAATACCATCAAAATCGGCCCTAACCAGCCGGTGGCCTGGCGTACCGCCACCATGGCATCGTCAGTCCCCCCCACCAGATTGACGGCCACCATGCCGAAGACGAATGCCAGAATGGTGCCGCAGCAAGCCCCCAGATAGGTGTAGATAAAGGGTTGAAAAATACCCACGCTTTTGGGCAGATAACGCGAGTAGTCCGAGGTATACGGCGAGAAGCTCACCTGCCACACGGCGCAAATGCAAAAGGTGGCGAACCAGCCGGTGAGGCTAAAACTGCCCCGCTGCCAGAAGTCGGCCGGCAACGGTTGCGTCAGCATCAGCCACAGTCCGAGCAGCAAGGCACTGCCCATGATCCAGGCGCCAACCTTGTTGATCTTGTGAATGAAGTTATAGCCGATCACGCCAATCAGCGTCGCGACTATCGCGCCGATAATGGTTGCGCTACGGATCTCCAGCGCCGGGATCACGTTGTTGATCACCTTGCCCGACAGCGTGATGTTCGAAATGAAAAAGCCGAGATAAATCACCGTGGTGAAAACAATGACCAGCAGCGAACCGTAGCGGCCGAACTGTGCGCGGCTTTGTACCATCTGCGGGATGCCGACCTGTGGTCCCTGGGCAGAGGTGAGCGCTAGAAAAATCCCCCCAAACAGATGGCCGGCAATAATGGCCGTCAGTGCTGAAAGCACGTTCAGATGGAAAGTGTGAGTGGCAATCGCGCCGGTCACCACCGCCAGCGGCGCGATGTTGGTGCAAAACCACAGGGTAAACAGACTGCGGGCGTGGCCGTGGCGTTCGTTGGCGGGCACATAGTCAATTGATTTATCTTCAATAAGCGTTGTCTGGTCTGGCTGAGAATGCATATATCCTCCGCGTGGAGTGAATTATTATTTTTAACGGTTGTAGGGTTGTGGCTGGAAAAAATGCGCAGTTAACCGGACAACAGCGCGTGTTATCAGAGCCTGATTAGCCGAATGTGTATCTCCTGACGCCGGCGCGAGCAGGTGTCACAGCGGATTATTGCCCGCCATGGCGGGCATTTGACTGCCCGTCACGGCCAACGGTTAGCGCATGATGAAAGGATCGTCGATAGGATCATCACTGGTGCGCAGCCACACCGTTTTGCTGGTGGTGTACTCCAACGCCGCATCGAATCCGCCTTCCCGACCAAAGCCGGATTGGCCGTAACCGCCGAACGGCGCCAGCGGTGATACCGCGCGGTAGGTGTTGAGCCACACCACGCCGGCACGCAATCGGCGTGTGACGCGGTGGGCGCGCGTCAGGTTGCGGGTAAATATGCCTGCGGCCAGCCCGTACGCCGTTGCATTGGCCAGGCGCAGCGCATCGGCCTCATCCTTAAAGCTGAGTACCGACAACACCGGGCCGAACAACTCTTGTGTCACGCAGTCTGCTTGCGGATTTCGGCTGCAATCGATGATGGTTGGCGGGTAGTAAAACCCCGGCAGGTCAATTTCATGATGCCCGGTCACCAATTCTGCCCCCTGCGTTAGCGAACGGCTGACGATGGCATGAATGCGCGTTTTTTGCTGTAGCGTACACAAGGGGCCAAACTGCGTTTCCGGCTGCTGCGGCGCGCCAATAACGATACTGCGTGCCTTTTCGGTCAGCTTGGCCAAGAACGCCGATTTAATGCTTTCCGCTACCAGCAAGCGCGATCCGGCGACGCAGCTCTGCCCGGAGGCGGAGAAGATCGCCGCCACCTGCGCATTGGCTGCGCTGTCCAGATCGGCATCTTCAAATACCATAAACGGCGATTTTCCTCCCAGTTCCAGCGAGGTGCTGGCCAGGTTGTCGGCGCTGCTACGAACAATGTGCCTGGCGGTGTCGGCGCCGCCGGTAAAGGCGATATGATCGACCAACGGGTGCGCGGTCAGCACCGAGCCGCATTGTTCGGCAAAGCCGGTGATGATATTGCACACGCCGGGTGGAAAACCGGCCTGGTCGATCAGTTGCGCAAAGGCCAGCATCGGCGCCGGCGCGGATTCAGAGGCTTTAACCACCAGCGTACAGCCCGCCGCAATCGCCGGACCAATTTTTACCGCCGACAGAAACAGCTGGCTATTCCAGGGAATGATGGCGGCAACGACGCCAATCGGCTCGCGACGCACCCAGGTTTCCATATCCGCTTTGTCGATGGCCAACACGCTACCGGACATTTTATCGGCAATGCCGGCGTAATAGCGGTAATACTCGGCGACGTAGGCAATCTGCGCCTGCGTTTCGCGGATGATCTTGCCGGTGTCCAGGGTTTCAAGCCGCGCCAGCTCCGGCGCATGCTGTTCCAGCAGATCCGCCAGCCGCAGCAAGAGTTTGCCACGTGCGCTGGCGGTCATGTTGCGCCAGCGCTCACTGTGGAAAGCCTGATGAGCAGCCTCCACCGCGCGGTTTACCTCGGCGCTGCGCGCTTCCGCAACCTCGGCCCACGGCGTGTTGGTCGCCGGGTTGAGCGAGGGAAAGCGTGCCGCCCCGGCGTCAAACTGACCGTTGATGTAGAGTTTGAAAAATTCCATGCCGTCCCCCTAGTGAAACTCAGGCATCACGCCGTTGATGAAGCGCTCAAGCGAGGCTTTCTTGCGCTCGAAGCTCATGCCGCTGTCAATCCACAGGGCAAACTCTTCGTAGCCCAGATCCTGGTATTTCTTCAGTCGGGCGATCACTTCATTGGCGGTGCCGATCGCCAGGTTCTGGCGCATCGCCTGTGGCGAATAGTAGCTATTGGCGGCTATCTCTTCATCACTCAGCGGTTGCAGCATGCCCTGCGAAACCGGGCGCTCATTCTTGAACCAGGCGCCGAAATAATTGTAGAAGCGGTTGAACTCCACAGCGGCCTGCTGGGCGTCGGCCTCGTCCTCGGCAACATAACCGTGCTGCAACAGCATGATTTTCAGCGGCTGCTCCGGTTTGATACGTTGGCAGGTTTCTTTGAAACAGGTGACCAGCCGCACGATCTCTTCTTCTCCCTGATGCAGCGGCGTCACCTGGACGTTACAGCCGTTTTTAACCGCAAATTCGTGGCTGTTTGGGTCACGCGCCGCCACCCAGATTGGCGGGTGCGGCTGCTGTTTTGGCAATGGCGACGAGGTGGTTGACGGGAACGACCAGTACTCGCCCTGATGGGCATAATCGCCCTGCCACAGTTGCTTGACCGCCGGGATCAGTTCGCGCATGCGCTGGCCGGCATCCCAGGCGGTCAGCCCCGGCATCAGGCGCTCATACTCGTAGGAATAGGCTCCGCGGGCAATACCCAGCTCCAAACGACCGTCGGTGATGATGTCGGTCATCGCCGCTTCGCCGGCCAGACGGATCGGGTGATTGAACGGCGCGATGATGGTGCCGGTGCCCAGCCGCACTCGCGAGGTTCGGTGGGCGATATCCACCAGGTTGATGAAAGGATTGGGCGCAATGGTAAAATTCATGCCGTGGTGCTCACCGGTCCAGATGGCATGCATGCCTCCGCGGTCGGCAATTTCACACAGTTGCAGCATCTCCTCATAAAGTTTTTGCTGGGATTCTTCGGGTAACGTCCTTTCCATATGAACGAATAAAGACAGTTTCATCACTCACTCCCGATTACGGTTAGCTGGCAAATTGTTTGATGGCGCCTTGGTTCTCATCGCCGTAATAAATGCTGTAATTACCCACTGCGTTTTCACGCACAAAACGGTTCATCATCGATTGCAACGCGGTGTCTTTAATCGGCATTGCCGCCAGGCGGTCGAGCTTGAACCATTCGGCGTGGCGCATAGCGAGCGTCATGCTGCCGGACTCGGTCGGCAAGGCACACAGGAACACGATATGCTGTTTGTGCCGTAGACGATCGTCATAGATGGAATAGACAAAGCCGGGGTTGGCACCGATCTCCAACTGGTTCATCAGCAGATCCAGCGTTTCGCTGACGCTGCGCTCCCCCACCTCGCAACTCGGCAAGGCGTAGCCGCCGTCGGCCTGCTTGACCATCACCGCCTGGCCATCAAACTCAATCAACGCACTGACTACGACCGTTGGGCTGGTGATCAGCGATTCGGTATTCTGATATGGCGTGAAGTAGGCGCCGCGGTAATAGCCCAATCCGGCGGTGGCATTGGATTCGAACTGTTCGACCCTGCCGATCAAAATGGCGTGATCGCCGGCGTCCACCACCTGGTGCAGCGCGCAGTCAAACCACGCCGAACTGTGGTCAATCAGCGGCACCCCCGCGTCGCTCCAGCGCCAGTCAATCAGCGCAAAGCGATCGTCAATTCTCTGGGCAAAAATATTGGAGGTCTCTTTCTGCTGCTCCGACAGAATATTGATGGCGAAGTGGCTGCATTGCGTGAAGTTGTCCAGATTGGCCGAACGCTTGTCGATGCTCACCAGCAGCAACGCCGGATCCAGCGATACCGATGAAAACGAGTTGGCGGTAAAACCAATCGGCTTATTGTGCTTATCCACCGAGGTTACGACGGTGACTCCGGTCATAAACGCGCCAAAGGCGTCGCGCAGCTGTCTGCGTTTATCCGCGTCCATTGATCACTCCTTCAATATCGTTTTGGCTGGTCTGCCGCTGCGCCGTGGGTGATAAAAAACCGAGGATTTCGGCATTCACCCGCTGCGCATCTGTCAAACTGACCATATGTTTAGCGTTGTCGATAATCACCGCCCGCCCGTTGGGCGCGGCCAGTGCCATTTGTCTGGCCATCTCCGGACTGGAGTTGGCGTCGAATTCGCCGGTGATCACCAGCACCGGACAGCGCAGCGATGACCAGCGTGAGGCATAGACGCGATCGCCGGCGGCGAACGCCTGATAGGCACGTGCATAGCCCTGCAGATCTACCTGTTGCAGCCAATCGCCCACCTGTTCGCGCAGCCGTTGCTCGCCGGGGGTGGCGCTGAACCAGCGCGTCAGCGGCGAATCCAACTGGGCCTGGCCGCGCGACAGTTGTTCGGCACGATCTAAGACCGCCTGGCTGGCCTGCGGTGAACGCTGGAACACGCCGCTGATCACCACCGCATGGTTGGTGCGCTCGGGGTATTCAATGGCGAACCCGGCGGTAATCAACGCCCCCATCGAATGCCCAGCGACGGCAAAATCAGCCTCGGGCTGGGTGGCAAGAAAGTCCGCCAGCCAGTGGACGTAATCTTCAAGCGTTGCCGCCTGTCGAAAGCCGTCGCTCTGGCCATGGCCCGGCATATCGACGGCGATGACCCGGTAATCGCGGCTGAACGCTTCGAGCTGCGGATACCAGCACTCGGCGTTCATGCCGACGCCATGGATCAGTACCAGTGGCGCGCCTTCGCCCGCCTCCAGGTAGCTGACCTTCATGTTGTTAAACAGCTGCTGGGTTTTCCTGATCATGTCCTAACTCTTTCAAGTCCATATAACGGTTGCCGATACGATGATGAGGTCTGCCCCCCAGCGCCGCGCCCAAAGCAATCACGATTTCGTCGCTGAAAGGCGCGTCGTTGATGTTGAACTGGAACGTCAGGTAATGCTCGCGGCTCCCTTCGTCGTTTTTACCCATCATCGGGATCAGAATCGGCGCGTTGGCCGGACCGCGCGTATTGTTGAATGCCAGGTAGCTTTTGCCGTTCACCGCCGAGCGATAATGATTGCCAAAATGCAAGGTATGGATCAGCGCAGACGCATGTTCCAATTCGCCATCCAGGCCAACGACGGCGCTTTTGCCAAAGGCTTCGATACGATCGCCTGAACCGGCTTCATTGATGATAAGCCCGGTGAGCAATTCCCCTAACACCGGCGCCATTTCACGGATTTTTGGCGCCAAATCCTGTACGTAGCCCTGGCCGGCCCACGGGTTTTTGACGACGGCCACCGCGGCAATCATCACCAACGGCGTGCCAGCGGCCTTGCCGCCATCGCTGTAGGTCGTTTCGGTGATAACGAAGGTCTTACGAATATCTGGATGCATACAAACGCCTCGAAAGTAAATCAAATGTTAATGAGTTGTCTCGAGTTGAGGGTATATCATTCGATCGATTGGTATGTCAAAGTTTGGTATACCATAATACGGTATTCTTGTTTTTGTTGGCACGCCCACCCTGTGATAGTGGATTTTAATGATGAATTTTAATCAGTTAGCGGATATTGGCGGTAAGAATAGTCGCCATTGGTTACCGGCTGTCAGCGTTGCTTTAACGCCGAAAGATGGCGTGACAAAGCGTGAAAAAACGCCGATTGGCAAGGCGTTGCGGCAGGCAAATGATTTTTTATTCGCTAGATTACGATTCTGTGAGCCATCGCAAATTTACCCCTGTCGGACAGGGAACAACGTTTGTCGCAGGGAAAACCGTCGTTGATTTGGCGGAGGAAAGGATGTTAATACTAAACTGAATGGGCGCAATTAATTGTTGTTATAAAGATAACTGATAATCCTAAAAAATAGAGACAATCATGGTTCAACAGGCATCGTTGAAAATAGAAAATACCCCGGTAACGTTGCGTGAACTGGCGCTGGAAAAAGTCAGGCAGGCGATTATTGCGGGATATTTCCAGGCGGGAGATCGCCTGGTGGAACGCAGTTTATGCGACAGCCTGGGCGTCAGCCGCAGCGTAGTGCGCGAAGTGATTCGTTACCTTGAAGCCGAAGGGCTAATTGAAATTTTGCCCAAGAAAGGCCCTATTGTGGCTATTTTGACCTGGGAGGTTGCGGAGCAAATTTATAATATTCGTTTGTTACTGGAACAAAGTGCCGCTCACGACTGTGCACTGAATGCCAGCAAACAGGATAAGAAAATACTGCACGATAAATTAATGGCGATTAATCAGGCGTCAGCTGAACAGGATGATATTAAGCGCGTTGCCGCGTCGCAGGCCTTTTATGAAACTATTTTCCAGGTTGCCAATCATGCCATCGCTTGGGAAATCGTCCAGCGTTTGAACAGCCGCATCAGCCGACTGCGTGCGCTGACGCTGAAAAGCCCGGAACGGCAACTGGCCGGTTTTGAACGGATGACGCGTATTTATCACGCCATTGAACAAGGTGATGGGCAATTGGCCAGACAGGAAGTGCTGGAACATTTGACCGAAGCCTCTGCCCTGGCAAAACGTATCTTGCAACAGGAGTCCTGAGATGCCCGCGTATTGGATTGCTCACGTTACGGTAAAAGATCCGCAACGCTATCAACATTACATGCACCTCGCCCCGCAGGCTTTTCAGCAGTATAACGCACGTTTTCTGGCGCGCGGCGAGCAGGCAACCTCGTTGGAGGGCCCGGCGTATGTCAAACATGTCGTCATTGAATTTGACGATTATGCCACCGCGCTGGCCTGCTACCACTCCGACGCCTATCAGCGGGCGAAGCAGCAGCGCGACGGCGTGGCGGAGGCGATGATTACCATCGTCGATGGGGTAGCCTAATCCTCTGCATCTGTGCGCTTCGCCTGGGTCACTGGCGGCAACAGTCGGCAGATATGGCGTTTGGCAAAGTTGATGAATTCGGCCGTCGCGCCAACCTGAGCCGCCAGCGTGTCGGGCCCCAATCCCAGATAGGCCTGCTGCGCGGTGCGTAATACCGGCGCATAGCGGGCATCAATGCGTTCCAGCAACCAGGCGGCGGCCTGCTGTTTGGGGGCAATCTGCCCGGTTGCTGCGCTATACCAGATGCGAGCTAATGCGAGAACGATATTGCGCTCGTCCCCCTGCCAGTCCTCTGGCGTAACCCATTGCGTGACAGTGTCACTGAGGGCCTGGTAAAAATCCCGTTGCGGGACCGGGTCGAACAGCTCCTGCGCTACCGGCCCGTTCAGTGGCACACTGCATTGTCGGACTTTGCTCAGCAGAATCGCCAGATCGTGATCCTGCATCGGCAGCTCGAATCGCTGGTGCAAAATGTCCTGCCGTAACCATTCGCCGAACTGCAGTTCGCGTTTCGCCGGATAACGCCATGGCACGATATCTGCAAGATTGACGACCGTGACCTCCAGCGCACGTAGCGCGCTGTCTGCCGCCGGCGGAGCCGAAACCGCCAGCAGCGCGCGCTGCAACCCCTGACGCAGCTGTGGCGACGGTGGCGTGTGAACGGTGACCAGCAGATCAATATCGCTGTGCGCTTGCAGCCCGCCTTCGAGCGCCGAGCCAAAAAGATGAATCGCGCACAGCGTGTCGCCCAGATGGCGTTGCAGCACCGCCTCGGCGAGCGTCAACTGGCGCGTTATCGTTATGGGGATCTGCCGATCCATTGGATGTTCCTCTGCTGGGGAAACAGGGCTTGAAATTTTCCCGAACATCCCCAGATTGATCGTGGGTTGATAGCAGTGAGTATCGTCGTGAGCAATGATACTCGCCATTTTTATCGAGTGAAACCTGACATATAGGAGGTAATATTATGGCCTATCGTCCCTTCTCTCTGATACCAACTATCACTGACAATCTGTTCTCCGATCGCTTTGATCGTATGGATCGCTTATTCAGCCGCTTGACCGGCGATGCCCCGTTATCTGATACGCCAAGTTACAATCTGATTCAACGTGACGACACGCATTACGAACTGACGGTCAGCGTGCCTGGATTCAAGGAAAGCGAACTGGATATTGCGGTACAGAATACCCAGTTAACGATTTCTGGCAAACGTGAGACATCCGACGACGACGCGCAGATCAAATGGTTGCATCGCGGGATTGCGCAATCGGCCTTTACCCTGAGCTTCAGCCTGAGCAACCGTATTAAGGTTGGCAGTGCCAATCTGTCCAACGGCTTGCTACGGTTGAATCTGGAGTATGAAATTCCCGAAGAGGAAAAACCGCAGCGTATCGCCATCAGTAGCAGCGGCAGCGAGGGAAATGTCCTGGAGCATAAGCAACAATAAGTCACTGTCGGGCCCCGTTTGGGACCCGTGCATATTGGCTGAGGTGCGGTTGGCGATCACTGTGCCGGCAATGAAACCCAGTAGCCCGGTTTATACGGCAGCGGCAGGAACTTTTGATGGAACTCGCGGAAAGTGGCGTCCGGATCCAGATCCTTGAACAGTTCCGGGTGCAGCCACTTGGCAATCGCCTGGATGGCGACAAACTGGTATGGGCTGTCATAAAACTGATGCCAGATGGCATGGACGTTACCGTTGTGCGCCACCGGCAGCGTTTTAAATGCCGGCCGCATCATCAGCGCCTGCAGGCGTTTCTCTGCCTCGTCCACGTCGGCCCCCGGCCCCACGCCGACCCATTTGCCCACGGTATTGTAGTTCTTCCAGTTCGCGCCGGTGACGATCACGACTTCGGGGTTGCTGGCAATGATCTGTTCGGGATTGAGCGTGCCAAAGGTGCCGGGGATCAGCCCCTTGGCGATGTTCTGCCCGCCGGTCACTTCCACCATGCGACCAAAATTCTCATCGCCGAACGACATGCAGCATTCGTCGTCATAGCCCCCGGCGCGGTCGATCATCACCCGTGGGCGGTGGCCGGTGAAGTTCGCCAGTCGCGAGGTAACGATGTCAATCTGCTGCTGGCGGAAGCGAATAATCTCCTCGGCGCGCTGCGGCTTGCCCAGCACCTGTCCCATGATATGAATGCTTTTCTCGGCGTTTTCGAACGGTTTTTCACGAAAATCGATGAACACCACCGGAATATTGAGTTTTTCCAGCTTGGCGATCAAACCGCCTTCGTCGGTTGCCGCTTTCGACTCCAGATTCATCAGCAGCAGATCCGGCTTCAGCGTCAGCGCCTGTTCAACGTTGAAAGTACCGTCTTTGGCCCCGCCAAAAGTCGGCAATTTCTTGATCTGTGGGTATTTGTCTTCGTAGGCTTTATAGCCGTCATAATCCGCCTTATGGAAGTCGTCGCGCCAACCGACCACCCGTTTAAACGGCTCCTCTGTGTCAAACGCTGCGAGCAGATACATCTGCCGCCCTTCGCCTAAAATGATGCGCTGCGCCTCGCCGGGCAGCGTCACCTGCCGGCCGCTGACGTCAGTGACCACGATTGGTGCAGCAGTTGCCGAAAACAGCAGGCTGATACCAATCATCCCCAGAAATAGTTGCCATCTTTTCATTATTTGCACCCGTTAAATGATAATGATTTTTTTTCTCAAAAAGCGCAGATAATATGGCCTAACTCGCAGCGTTTGAAAAGACACAAAAATTAATGCGATCGTCACCAGACGCGATAGACTTTTCCGCTGTCGATGCCTTCGATGCTGCGTCGATACGCCATGGCCACCCTGCTTACCGGCACGCTGTCAAAGCCGGGGAAGAAAGCGCCGTATTTTTCCAATGATTCGCTCAATACCGTTGGGCTGACCACGTTGATCCGCAGCCCCGGGAGTTCACAGGCTGCCGCCAGAACAAACCCTTCCAGCGCCGCGTTGACCGCGCTAGCATTGACACCGGTGCGGATCGGCTGTTGCGCCAGAATGCCGCTGGTCAGCGTGAACGATCCGCCTGGATTAAGATAGTCTTTGCCGATCAATACCAGCTGTACCTGCCCCATCAATTTGTCCTGCAGGCCGGAGACAAACTGCGTGCTGGTCATCTCCGCCAGCGGTGCAAAATGTACGCTGCCGGTCGCCGCCACGATCGCATCGACCTTGCCGCTGCGGGCAAACATTGCTCTGATGCTCTCTTCCTGCGTTAAATCAACCTGCAACTCCCCCTGCGTCTTGCCGACGCGAATAATTTCATGCTCGTGCTGCAAAGCGCTGACAATGCCACTGCCGAGCGTGCCGCTGGCACCAATCACCAATATCTTCATTTTTTATTCTCCACTAGCGTTAAACAGGATTACATAGTGATACAGTTGAATTGGTGGAAAAATGGCTAAAAAATTTACTCATTCCAAACTAAAAGTTAGCAATAATGAATAAATTACGTTGTATGGAAGTGTTTATCGCGGTGGTCGAGAGCGGCAACTTCAGCGAAGCGGCCAAGCGGCTGGACATCTCGTCGGTAATGGTCGGAAAAATGATCGCCCAGCTTGAAACATTGCTGGATACCCGTTTGCTGCAGCGTAATACGCGGCGACAGCATCTGACGGAAGCCGGCAAAGCGTGGTATCAGGACAGCCTTGGCGTCATGGCCGCCCTGCGCAGCGCCGAAGGACGCATCGAAAGCCTGCGGCAATTTCCTGCTGGCAGTCTGCGCATTTCCGCCCCTACCACGCTGGGCAGTTGCGTGGTGGCATCGTTGTGCAGCGAGTTTCAGCTCCGCTATCCTGAGGTATATATCGAACTGGAATTGAGCGATCGTTTTGTCGACCCGATCGCCGAAGGGTTCGACTTTGCCATTCGTGTCGGTCAGTTGCCGGACGATAGCCCGTTTGTCGCCCAGCGCCTTGGCGACTATAAAATGGTGATTGCCGCCTCGGCGGACTACCTGTCCAGCCATCCGGCGCCGCAGAGTATGGCCGATCTGCCGGCACACCGCTGTTTGCGCAATACGTTGTGGAACAAGCGTAACGCCTGGCGTAGTGGCTCTCTGCCGCTGTGGCCGGAAAACACCGTTTTTAGCTGTAATGACGGCCACGCGTTGCGGCGTGCCGCATTGGCCGGCGCCGGACTGATTCTGCAACCGCAACTGTTGCTGGCCGACGACATTCGCCAAGGGCGGTTGATCAGCCTGCTGGAGCACGCCCTGCCTGCGCCACGGCCGATTCATCTGCTGTGGCGACAAGACGTGCGCGCCAGTGCCAAACACCGCAGCTTTATCGACTGGATGCGTGAGCAGGCACCGGCCGCGCTGGCATAATCGCCAGCGTCGCGAACTGGCGGGATACAACCACACGATCCTCCCGACGTTTATTTGTGGTGATGGTATGTGTCCGAGTAAAAATATAGTTATTTAAATATAATTATTTATTACTTATTGACTTTAAAAAAACGGTAAATTACTAGTTGTAGGCGTCTATTGGTAGGGAAGTTGCGACCCACATCTCCTTTTTGTGATGTTTTATATGGAACAAGTTGCCATTTTAAATGATACTGATTATCACTATCAAGTGCAGCATATGGAGATAACTACCCAAAAAGGGACTAATATGAACCAGATTACCCTTTTATTGATTTTTATAGGGACGATGGCTCCAGGGTACGCGGAACCTATAAAAAAATCGATAGAAACACCAAAAGCCATTCTGAAAATTGAAGACTTTCTCCCCGCCAAGGAGAGATGGACGCTAAGCTCTGGTATTAATATATTGAATAAATCTAATGAAAATGGACGCTCAGGCTACAGGCTATTACATTAATGAGGTTGGGCCGGGTCAATATGTTATAGATCGTACTTATTTATCGGCACGGAGGGAAACGAATGGTGTTTCTGCGAATTTATCAGTCATGTATGGGATAACGGATGCTCTTTCTTTTTCAACAACATTAAACGGACAGTGGCTAAACACCAAGCTTTCGATAGAGGACAGGACAAGCTTATCAAATAATAAGTTTGATTTTAACGGTGTAGGCGTCGGTGCCAGTTATCAGATGTACGGGATGTCTGACTTTACGATTTTGTTTGGCGGAATGAATATAAAAAAATGGTGGGGTAAATGGTTATGTTTTAGGAGGGGGTTTTAAATTGGATTTATGATCCTGTTGTTCTAAGCTTTTCATTAGGTTTTCTTGATGGCATATCGAGTGATAAGTTTTCAAGTGACTATAAAGCTAGCACTAGTATCAGTAATGGTGGATCTAGAGGGTCATGTGATACTTGCCATAAAAGAGATAAGAAATGATGTGGTTATTGGAGTTTTCCGTGCTTTTTACTTCGGTGTGCTATTACTTCTATATTGGTCGTGCAATATTCCCATCATTAAGTAAAAATACGATTTTATTTGTGGCGTTGATATTACTGGTTGCTGGCGTATGCAGTCACCAACAGATGTATACCTCTGCTTGGATTGTTATGATTACTTCTGTTTTTATCACGTTGCACGGTTTTCATTTTCTAGACAGATGGGAAGAGATAAATATCGATTCATTGTATATAAGCCTGGCCTTAATATTGATTATTGTATTCATGATCCATGGTTTATTTGGAACTGTTTATTTTGGCGGGTAAAAAACATCTTTATAAATTAAAATAACTAAGTTAGCGTGGTGAGAAGCCCTAATGTATATGAAATGCAAATCATGATTTTTTGAATGGCAGAGTGCGTTTTTGTCGGTAATAGATTGATTCTACTGGCAGACATCAAAATACGTTTTATTTGCATCACCTATTGCAACCAACTGCTCTTACGCGCTAACACCAGTAACATCATTTAGAGCGGTGGTTGAGAGCGGCAACTGTCGCGTAAGCGGAACGTCGGCTGAACATCACATCGGAACGTGAGCTGCCGCTGGCATAATCGCCAGCGGCTGTTTATACTGCGGCTATTGATTCACCAACATTATTTAAGGAGGATTTCTATGCTGACCTGTGAATTGTTTTTACTTTCACTCGTCCTTAGCGATCGTTCTTGCTCAAGCGTTAGCGGCATCGTGCTGCGATAACCTGCTTGAGCGAAGCTAACTGACACTCTGAGCCCTTCCCTCCGGCTTACCGGTTATCGTCAGCGATTTTTTTGACGAGCGGCATTTTTATGCCCGTAAAACTTGAGTAAGCAATGAGCACACTACTTTCCGCCCAATCTGTCGGCTACGATAACGCCTTCGGTCCTCTGCTGACCGAGATTACCTTCAGCCTGAAAAAAGGCGACCGCATTGGCCTGATAGGTCACAACGGCTGTGGCAAAAGCACCCTGCTGCGCATCCTTGGCGGCGTTCTGCCCGCCTCGCGCGGCAGCGTCATTCGCGCTAACCAATGCCTGATGGCGCGGGTTGAACAGCATTTACCGCCGCAGTTGAACGACAGCACGCTGTTGGAGGCGCTGCTTGAACAGTTGCCGTCTGGCGAACGGCAAACTCGGCGCTGGCAAGCGGAAACGTTACTGGCCAGTGTCGGGTTCGAGGAGCGCCAGTGGCCGCTTGCTGCCGGTACGCTGAGCGGCGGCCAGCATACCCGTCTGTTGCTGGCGCGCGCCTTGATCGCTGAACCGGATTTACTGCTGCTGGATGAACCCAGTAACCACCTGGATTTGCCGACCCTGTTATGGCTGGAGCGCTTTTTACAGCGCTGGCCGGGCAGCTTCGTGCTGGTATCGCACGATCGCCGGCTGTTGGATAACGTCACCAACTGCACCTGGGTGCTGCGCGATAAAACGCTGAGCTTTATCCGCCTGCCCTGCAGCCTGGCGCGACAGGCGCTGGCAGAACGGGACAGCGCGGATGCCAATCGGCGCCAAAGCGAACAAAAGGAGATCGACCGACTGGCTGGCAGCGCCAAACGGCTGGCGCTGTGGGGTAGCGTATATGACAACGAAAAGCTGGCGCGCAAGGCCAAGCAAATGGAAAAACAGGTTACGCGGCTAAAGGAAGACCAAACACAGCTGACCGTCGGCAGTCAATGGCGGCTTGAGCTGCGCGGCGAAGCGTTGCCTGCTGACAGGCTGCTGGCGCTGTCAGCGTTGCAGGTACGACCAGCCGCGCAGGCGCCGGTGTTGTTCTCACTCGATCGGCTATGGGTAAAAAGTGGCGATCGTATTGCACTGGTTGGCCGCAACGGCGGGGGTAAATCGTCGCTGTTACAACTGCTCTGGCAGATCTATCAGCGGCCAGAAGCGGCCACTGAGGGGGTGATTTTCCACCCTCGCGTGCGGGTGGGTTACTATGACCAGCGCCTGCAACAGTTGCGTGATGATGACAGTTTAATCGACGCGCTGGCACCGTTTGCGCCATTAAGCGACGAACAGCGTAAAAAAGCGCTGATCGACGCTGGGTTCCCTTACCTACGCCATCGGCAGACGGTGGGCACCCTGAGCGGCGGTGAACGTTCGCGTCTGCTGTTCATCGGTTTAACCCTGGCCAACTACTCGCTGCTGTTATTGGATGAACCCACTAACCATCTGGATATCGAGGGCAAGGAGCAATTGGCGCAAACGTTGCAGAACTTCTGTGGTGCGGTGATTATGGTGTCGCATGATCGCGACCTGATCGAACAGAGCTGCAATCGCTTTTGGTTGATTGACCGGCAACGGTTGGAGCAGTGGCATGATTTGCCGGCGATCTATGCCCGCTTGGCGGAGACACCGCCGCCCTGCCAGCCAGCGCATGCGGCGCTCAACGTACAGCAAGCGCAGGATGAACCAGACCAGCAGGATCGGTTACTGGCCGAACTTGTCGCGCTGGAAAGCAAACTGGCAGATGACTTGGCCAGGCGGCCAAAACACCAGAAACCGGCATTGCAACGCCAATGGCGGCAGCAGATTGCCCGGCTGTCTGCGCTGCTGGGATTGGCATGATTGACCGGCCGCAGGGAGGCGGCCGTATCATCGATTAATAGGTCGCCACCTGGCGCGCCATATCGCGCGTGTACCTCTGGCTGGCGTTGATCAGCATTTGCGCATAGGCGGTGGTTGCCGCGCCGCCTACCAGCGCGTCGGTGGTGAGCGTTTCAACGATTTTGCCGTGCTGCATCACCGCCACCCGATGGCACAGATGGGCGATCACCGCCAAGTCATGGGTTACCATCAAATAGGTCAGGTTGGACTCGCGCTGCAAATCCGCCAGCAGGTTGAGGATTTCCGCCTGCACCGACACATCCAGCGCCGAGGTAGGCTCATCCAGCAACAGCACCTGAGGTTGCAGAATCAATGCGCGGGCAATCGCCACCCGCTGGCGCTGTCCGCCGGACAGCTGGTGTGGATAACGATGGCGAAACGCGCGATTCAAGCCGACCTTATCCAGCAACGTGTTGATGCGGGCATCGCGATGACCGATGCGGTGAATCTGTAGCGGTTCCTCCAGGATATCGCCGATGGTATGTCGCGGATGCAGGGAACCGTAAGGATCCTGAAACACCATCTGCACCCGGCGGCAGCGTTGCGCTTCGATACGCCGCGTCAGCGGTTGTCCGTCGATGGTCAATTCGCCGTCCCAGTGGGTGAACAGCCCGGCCAGGCATTTGAGTACCGTGGTTTTCCCCGAACCGGATTCCCCCACCAGGCCGTATATCTCACCGGCCCTGACGCCGAAGCTGACGTCATGCAAGACCTGGGTTTGTTGGTCGCCGGAGCCAAACAGCAGGTTCAACTGGCTGACATCTATCATATGTTTCATCGGCCTCTCCTATTCAGCCAGCCAACCGGCCTGACGCTGCAATACCGGCAACCGTGCGCGGCGGCGTTGCATGTCCGGCAATGCGTCGATCAACCCTTGGGTATAGGGGTGTTGTGCACGGTGCAGCTCTGCGGCGGCAAGCGACTCGACGATGCGCCCGGCATACATCACCAGCACCCGGTCACAGAAACTGCGTACCAGATTGATGTCATGGCTGATAAAAATCAGCCCCAGCCCGCGAGACTGTACCAGGTCGTCGAGTAATCCCAGCACCTGCAAACGCACCGATACGTCCAGCGCCGAAGTGGGTTCGTCGGCAATCACCAGTTCGGGTTCGGTGATCAGCATCATGGCGATCATGATTCGCTGCCCTTGCCCACCTGAAATTTCATGCGGATACAGCCGGTAGACCCGCTCCGGCTCGCGAATACGCACCACATCCAGCATTTCCAGCACCTTGGTTCTGGCCTGTGCGCGTTGGCCAGGGTGGTGCGTCAGCCAGGCTTCGGCAATCTGTTCGCCGACGCAGGTAACCGGGTTAAGCGAATACTTTGGATCCTGCATGATCATCGACATGCGTTTGCCGCGGATCTGGCGCATGCCAGCCTCGGAAAGATGGCGTAAATCCAGGTCGCCGAACTGCATTCGGTCGGCGCTGACGCGCGCCTTGCTGGGATGCAGGCGTAACAGCGCGCGGCCCACGGTGGACTTGCCGGAACCGGACTCACCGACGATCGCCAGCTTTTCCCGGCCAAGCTGGAAGGAAACGCCGCGTACCGCCTGGGTGACCAGGCTGCCGTTGATAAAATCGACGTGCAGATTGCGCACGTCCAGCAGCGGCAGATTATTCGCTGCGAGGGTCGAGGATGTCACGTAAGCCGTCTCCCAAAAAGTTGAATGCCAGGCTGTTGATCAGGATCGCCAACCCCGGAATGGTCACCACCCACCAGCACTCCATCATGTAGCTGCGACCGCTGGAAATCATCGCCCCCCATTCCGGTTCCGGTGGCTGCGCACCAAGACCGAGAAACCCCAGCCCGGCAGCGGTGAGAATGATGCCGGCCATATTCATGGTAATGCGGATGATCACCGACGGCAGGCACAGCGGTACGATGTGGCGCCACAGCACCCGCAGCGGCGACGCCCCTTGCAGGCGTACCGCGGAGACAAAATCGGCCTGTCGCAGCGAGAGCGTTTCCGCTCGCGCCAGTCGTGCTATCGGCGGCCAGGCGGTGAGCGTAATGGCGATCACCACATGTTCCAGCCCTGGCCCTAGCGCGGCGACGAAGGCCAACGCCAGCACCAGACTGGGAAAGGAGATGAAAATATCGGTTACCCGCATCAACACGGTGTCAACCTTGCCGCCAAAGTAGCCGGCGCTGACGCCCAGCAGCAGGCCCAGCGGACCTACGGTTAACGACACCAGCAGCACAATGTAAATCGTAATCCTCGATCCGTAGACCAAACGACTGAAGATGTCGCGGCCGAACTCGTCGGTACCGAACCAGTGACGGGCGCTGGGGGGACTGAGGGCCTGGTCGAGGTTTTGTATCAGCGGATGGTACGGTGCAATCCACGGCGCAAACAGTGCGACGATCAGCAGCAGCAGTACAATACCGCCGCCGATGGCGGTCAGCGGGTTGCGCGCCATCTGGCTGATAAACCCGCCGCAGCGCAGCAGACGGCGCTTCAGGCGTTGGCGTGATTCGCGGCCTTCGCCGCCGAGCGGCGATTCCAGTGAAATCGTCATGATTTGGTCCTCGGATCGAACAGTTGATACAGCATGTCGGACAATAGATTGATCAGGACAAAAATCACCCCGACCAGCAACACGCAGCCCATCACCGCATTCATATCCCCCAACAGCAAACTGCCGGTGAGATACGAGCCGAAACCGGGCCAGGAAAATACCGTTTCAATCAGCACCGCCCCTTCCAATAGCGAGCCGTAGGCCAGTGCCACCACGGTCAGCAACTGCACCAGGATATTGCGAAACGCGTGGTTCCAAATCACCTGCCATTCGCTTAACCCCTTGACGCGAGCGGTGATGACAAACTCCTGTGACAGCTGCGCCAGCATAAAGCTGCGGGTCATGCGGCTAATGTAGGCCAGAGAATGGAACCCCAGCAGGCTGGCTGGCAGCACCAGATGGTTGAGTGCGTTGAACAGCACCGTGCCGTTACCCGCCAGCAGTGCATCGACGGTGATCATGCCGGTGCGATGCGGCACCTGGCCTTCCAGCCCCAGATCGAGCCGCCCTGCGCCGCCAACCCAGCCGAGCGCAGCATAGAACAGCAGCAGCCCCATCATGCCGACCCAGAAAATCGGCGTGGAATAGCCCGCCAGACTGATAACGCGCACAATGTAATCCGCTGGGCGATTGCGGCGTGCCGCCGCCAATACGCCAAGTGGAATGCCCAGTCCGGCGCCGATGACGATCGCCACCGTGGCCAATTCCAGCGTCGCCGGGAACACCCGCAAAATATCGTCGGCGACCGGTTTACCGGTCAGCAGCGCATTGCCCAGATCGCCGTGCAGCAGATTGCCGAGGTAGACGCCAAACTGGGTCAACAGCGAGCGATCGAACCCTAATTGCCGATAGACCTGCTCATAGGTGCCTTGGTCGGCGTCCGGGCCGACGATCGCCAGCACCGGATCGACCGGCATGACGCGGCCGATAAAAAAGGTCAGCACCAACAGTCCGAACAGGGTGATCAATACTTGCAGCAGCCGTTTTGAAAAACGCCGCGTGCGCGAACCCGGTGCCAGCAAAGTGAGCATCATCCGTTGCCTCCTCCGGCGGATGCCGGCGTTTTGTAAACTTCACGCAGTAAGGTGGTGGCGGAAGGATGCGGCTGATAGCCGTGTACCTCGTTACGCACCACCACCGAGTCCACCATTTGCGACAGCGGGATCAGCGCCGGCATCAACTGGTCGTAGCGCAGCTGGATGGCCTGGTAGGCTGCCTGTTGCCGCTGGGCGTCGCGTTCCAGCAGCGCCTGGTCGATCATCTGGTTTAACTGCGGGTCATAGAAACCGGTGCGCCAGCCCTGAAAATTGGTCAGTTTTGCCGCATCGCGATTATCGGGGTTATAGACCAGCGCCCGCAGGCTAGAGTGTGGATGCGGCTCCATGCCGCTGCCGCCGCGACCAACCAGCATGTCGAAACGGCGTTCGCGCATTGCGCCGTAAATCTGATTGCCGGTGCCGGTGATGATGCGCGCGTTGATGCCCGCTTGCATCAGCGTGGACTGAACGGCGATGGCGATGTTGAGGAACGGTTGATCGGCCAGTACCCGTAGCGTGGTGGAAAACCCGTCTGGATAGCCTGCTTCCGCCAACAGTTTTTTGGCGCGCGCCACGTCCAGGCGATAGCCGGGATCGGGTAGCGTGGCCGGCATACCCGCCTTGATCGGCCGTTGGTGCAGTACACCGTAGCCTGGCATCAGCGCCTTATTGATCCCCTGGTAATCAATCAGATAACGCACCGCTTCGCGCACCTTGGCATTAGCGAAATGCCCTTCTTTCATGCTCATCGCCACGTAGTACATGGTGCCGCGCTGTACCGAGTCGACGGTTACCGCCGGATCCTTGCGCAGCGCGTTGATGTCGGCCACCGCCATATTATTGGCGATATCCAGATCGCCCTTGGCCAGCATCAGGCGCAAGGTCTGCGATTCCTGGAAATGCCGCAGCACCACGCGCGTCAGCTTTGCCTCGGGGCGCCAGTAATGCGGGTTGCGCTTCATGCGCAGTACATCTTTGGCTTGCCAGGTTTCCAGGATAAACGGGCCCGAGCCGGCTTCGTTGGTGGTCAACCAGCGATTGCCCCAGTCACCCTGCCGTGCATGCTGCTGCACCAGCTTGCTGTCCAGCACCCCCAGATTGCCCAATGCCGCCAACGAATAGATCACCAGCAGAGGATCGTTGGCCTTGGGCAACCTGATATGCACGGTACGATCGTCGGGTGCGCTGACCAGGCGGTCGATGTTCTGCCGGCTAAAGCCGTAGGATTTCCACACCGAAGCCTGCGCCAGATTGAGGTGCAGCAGGCGGCGCATCGACCACACCACGTCGTGCGCGGTCAAGGGGTTACCCGAATGAAAAGTGACGCCGTCACGCAGATGAAACGTCAGTGCCTGGCCGTCGGCGCTGATATCCCACGAACTGGCCAGTGCCGGCCGCACCTGGGTCAGTTGCTGTGGATCCAGCTCGACCAGCGAATCGTAAAGATTGACCAGGATGCCCGGCGCTTCATTACCGGTCATTGCCGCCGGATCGAGCGTCAGCAGGTTATTCATGTTCATGCCGACGATCAGCTGATCGTCGGGGGTTTTCGCCCACGCCGTGACGCTGCCCAGCATGAGAGAGAGCGCAAGCAGGTACGCTCCCGCCAGAGAGACTCTTTGCATCGCTATATCGCCTGTAGGGTACGTTATTATGCGTCAGTCGTGGCTGACGGTATTGGCTTCGATATACGCAAAATTAATGTCTTCGCCCAACCCCGGGCGATTTGGCAAATGCACAAAGCCCTGCGAGTCCATCGGATCGATCAGCCTATTCAGATAGGCCGCCGGTTGGTCATAGTCGAGGAACGGGTGCAACAGGCCGCGCTCATACCAGCGGCAGTTGCGGATCGCGCCGACCACCGCCAGGCTGGCGGCGCCGTTGCCATGCACTTCGCAATCCATGCCGAAGGCCTCCGCCAGATTGGCCACTTTCAGGCACGGGGCGATGCCGCCGACGCCATTGGCACCGGCGCGTAAAATATCGCAGGCGCCGGCCTTTACCCAGTCGGCGCGGCTGTGATGTTTGCCGCCGAGGCTTTCCGGGCCGATAACGTCGATCGACAGGTTTTGCGCCAACCAGGCGTAGGAAGACATGCTCTCTTCCTGCATCGGTTCTTCAAACCAGGCAAAATCGAGTTTTTCCAATGCCTTGCCGATCAGTAGCGCCTCGCTGCGGCTGTACCAATGGTAGCCGTCCAGCATCAGCGCGATGTCTGGCCCCACCGCTTCACGCACCGCGGCACAGGCTTTGATGTCCATCTTCGGATCCGGCGCGAACGCCACCGGCGGCATCCAGGTGTGCAATTTGATGGCCTGATAGCCGCGCGCCACCAGCTTTTCGGCAAATTGCGCATATTCGTCAGGGGTCGATAGCCCGCCGGCCAGCTCATCGCCGCACATGGTGCTGCCATACGCCGGCACTTTGTCGCGATATCCCCCCAGCAGTTGCCAGACCGGGGTGTGCAAGGCATTGCCGATCAGATCCCACAACGCCTGTTCGACAAACGACAGCGCGCGTTCGGTCAACTGATGGGCGCTGCCGCGTTGCCACTGCGCCAGCGCCTGCCAGATACGTTCCCGATGGAACGGATCCTGACCGACCATCACCTTACGGAAAAAGCTGTTCACGACGTAAGGCCGCACCACTTCTGGCGGGGCAAAGGCGTGGCCGACGCTGCCGTCATCGGCGGTGATGGTGAGCATCGCCATTTTTGCCAGGCTTTCGTCGCCGGGGTGCGAATGCCCTGCGCTGTCAGCCACGCGGCGGGTGGGATAGTGGAAAACGGTGACGTTTACAGATTCAATTTTCATCAAAGGCCCTTTGAACGGATAATTCATGGCGCGCTGAGAGGCGCTCTGCATCGCTGCGTTGCTGCGTCTGTCGCCATGACAGGTAAATGCGATTTTCTTTTTTTTAAAAATGCGTTTCATTTATTAATGTAGGCGTAATTACCCACTCCGGCCTTAGACAAACTCTGCGAAACGTCGGTGATTTTTAGTGCATCTGCCCATTGGCCTGTGACTGTTTTCACAAACCGGGTGCAACCTTGGCGGGTATGACAGGAAAGGAACAACGAAGGTGAGCGGGCAACTCACGGTCACGGTATATCAAGGATGGCGAATGACAGCAACAGTGAAATCGGCTCCCCGCACCAACAGGGAGCCGGGTTACTGCGTGATTATTGCGCCGCGCTGATGCGCCAGATGGTGTTGCCGGCGTCGTCGGCAATCAGTACGCCGCCCTGCTTATCCATCGCCAGCCCAACTGGCAGACCGCGTACCTGTTTCTGGTCATCAGTCAGGAAGCCGGTAACCACCGGTTTTGGCGTACCGACCGGTTGGCCATTTTCGAACTTGACCCACATCACCTGATAGCCGTTCAGCGGCTTGCGGTTCCAACTGCCGTGTTCGCTGACAAACGCCCCGCCGCGATACTGCGGCATATTATCGCCGCCGTAGAACAGCAGACCAAGCGGTGCGACGTGCGAACTGAGCGCATAGTCCGGCTTGATGGCCTTTGCCACCAGATCGGGCCGCGGCGGTTTGGCGCGCTCATCCACGTGTTGGCCAAAATAGCTGTACGGCCAGCCGTAAAAGCCGTTTTCCTGCACCGATGTCATGTAATCCGGCACCAGATCGGAGCCGATTTCGTCACGTTCGTTGACGATTGCCCATAACTTGCCGCTTTGCGGTTCCCACTGCAGCCCGGTTGGATTGCGCAGGCCGCTGGCGTAGATGCGGCTGGCGCCGTTGGCGGCGTCGACCTCCAGTACCGCCGCGCGGCGGTATTCCGCGCCGATGCCGTTTTCGGTGATGTTGCTGTTCGAGCCGACGCCGACGTACAGTTTGCTGCCATCAGGGCTGGCCAGCAGCGCTTTGGTCCAATGGTGATTGAGCGGCCCGCCCGGCAGTTCGGTGACCACCTCGCCGGCAGTGCGGATTTCGGTTTGCCCTTCCTGATAAGGGAACTTCACCAGGCTATCGGCATTGGCGACCCACAGGGTGTTGCCGATCAGCTGCATGCCAAACGGCGAATGCAGATGCTCGATGAACAGGTGCTTTTCCCAGCTGCCGTTGACGTTGCGCAGCAGCGTGATGCGGTTGCCGCCCGGTCCTCCCTTGCCGGAAGATTGCTGCACCATGCCCATGATCAACTGCTTCGGTCGGGTGGTCGGTTTAGCCGGCCCGTTGGCTTCCGCCACCAGAACATCATTATTCGGCAACACATAAACCTGGCGTGGATGCATTAATCCGTCGGCGATTTTTTCAATCTTCA
Organism: Serratia odorifera; assembly: GCF_041448735.1. Lineage (NCBI taxonomy): Bacteria > Pseudomonadati > Pseudomonadota > Gammaproteobacteria > Enterobacterales > Yersiniaceae > Serratia > Serratia odorifera. The sequence goes on from NZ_JBGMUT010000001.1 coordinate 1,042,415, forward strand.
GCCCCTCGGCGACCTTCGGCATTTCCCCTGTTTTCCACGGCACCCCTTCGGGAACCTGCATCGGCGGCATCAAAAAGTTCTTCGCCTGCGGCAGTTCAGGATTTGGGCCAATCTGCTTTTGCGGATCGAGCGTGGCGCCATCATCACAACCCGTCAACAGCACGGCGAGCGAAACGGCAATCAAGGTGTGGTTACGGTATTTCATAGTGGCTGCTCCTTGGCGGTGCGCTGGCGTAGCGCAAGTTGCAGGTTGGCCAGCAGCAGCAAAACCACCACCAGGGTAGAGAGGATCGCGCCCATCGGCACCACGGCATAGGCATCACGGCTATGAATAAAGGCGTTAAAGATGGCCAGCAGAATGGCCAACAGGTTCAGCCAGAAATGCAATTTCACCGGCGCCCCCTGCGGATCGCGGCGTCCAACCCATACCTGAACCAAATTTATCAGTCGTGGGATGATGGCGATCACCAAACCGATGGCGATAAGCCAACTGGCGGCGTGGGTCCACATCAGCACAAAGCTGTTGAGATAGATAATGTCAAACACCCAGGCCGCGACAAAAAAGCCAAGCGGAATGGGGTTCAACAGCTCATACAACCCGACGGCCAGCGTCGAGTGTCCTGAGGTATTGTGCGTATTCATGTCCGTCTCCATAAGTCATCCAAAAGTAGGTTGCGGCCGGCATGCTGCGCACCCGCCGTTTGCCCTGCCTGTAATAGATTAGTAAATATGAAGAAATATGCTGAAAGTAATTAGCAAGCTGGGTTTTTCCGATCCAACGGAATATAAGCAATAACGGCATGGTTATGGCGGTGGAATAGCCCTATGGCAGGCGCGTTAATTGGCGATAAATAAGCCATGTGATACGTCTGTTAAAAAAAATAGCATTAAAAGTTCATGGTCGGTTATTTGCGTAAATACGCCTGTATTACTGGCCTCGCCGGCAGATAAGCGGCCTCACCAACGCTTCAACGCCGGTGCCTATACCACTAAAGCCACTACCATAACTGTGAAATAAGTCTCATACTTGCGCACCTTTGTGGGCGACAAGGCTCATAAAGCCGATGCACGGGCGGCAATCTGAGCCCGTGGTTGAAAAAAGTTTGGTAAAAACAGAGTGCTTTTTGGGATTTGGCTTATTCTCAAAATTGAAGGTTTTTTATTCAGGGTGGATTGATTCTATGCAGAAAAACAGAACTTCATCGTTCCTCATCCTTATAACAGCGCTATTTGCCGTAGTGAGCGGCTTATATCTGTTAGTGGGGGGGATTTGGTTGGCAAAACTGGGCGGTTCGATTTACTACATCGTAGCCGGTCTGGTGATGCTGATTACCGCGTGGTTGCTTTATCGTCGTCGTGCAACCGCCTTATTGCTGTATGCCGTATTCCTGTTGGCGACCGTCATCTGGGCGCTGTGGGAAGTCGGCACCGACTTCTGGGCACTGACGCCGCGTCTCGACGTCACTTTCTTCTTCGGCCTATGGCTGGTGCTGCCGTTCATTTACCGCAAGCTGGTTGCCAACGGCAAGCTGGCGTATGGCGCACTCAGTGCAGTGCTGGTGTTTACCGTAGCGGTACTGGCGTATTCGGTGTTTAACGATCCGCAGGAAATCCACGGCACGCTCGACGCCGCGCAAACCCAGGCGGTGGTCGATCAGGCGGCTGATGGCGCAGACTGGCCGGCCTACGGTCGTACACAGGAAGGCACCCGTTATTCGCCGTTGAAGCAGATCAACGACAAGAACGTTTCGCAGTTGAAAGAAGCCTGGACCTTCCGCACCGGCGACGTGAAAACCGCCAACGATCCGGCGGAAATCACTAACGAAGTCACGCCGATCAAAATCCGCGATACGCTGTATCTGTGCACCGCGCACCAGAAACTGTTTGCACTGGATGCCGCGACCGGCAAAGAGAAGTGGCAGTTTGATCCCGAGCTGAAGTCCGACTCGTCGTTCCAGCACATCACCTGCCGTGGCGTGTCTTACCATGAAACCCCAGCAGCGGCGCAAGCCGATGCCGCAGGTACCCCACCGGCCCAGTGCGCACGTCGCATTATCCTGCCGGTGAACGATGGTCGCCTGTTCGCGGTGGATGCGGAAACCGGCAAGCGCTGTGCAGACTTTGCCAACAACGGCGAACTGAATCTGCAAAGCAACATGCCTTACCCTACTCCGGGCCACTACGAGCCGACTTCGCCGCCAGTGATTACCGACAGCGTGATCGTGATTGCCGGGGCGGTAATGGATAACTACTCCAACCGTGAGCCTTCTGGCGTTATCCGCGGTTTTGACATCAATAGCGGCAAACTGCTGTGGGCGTTCGATCCAGGCAGCGCCGAGCCGAACAAGATCCCGGCCGACGAACACCATTTCGTGCCGAACTCACCAAACTCATGGGCACCGGCAGCGTATGACGCCAAGCTGGACATGGTATATCTGCCAATGGGCGTGGCGACGCCGGACATCTGGGGCGGCAACCGTACGCCGGAAATGGAGCGTTATGCCAGCGGCCTGTTGGCGCTGCACGCCAGCACCGGTAAGCTGGCCTGGTTCTACCAGACCGTGCACCATGACCTGTGGGATATGGACATTCCGGCTCAGCCAACGCTGGCGGACATCACCGACAAAGATGGCAAAAAAGTGCCGGTCATTTACGTTCCGACCAAAACCGGCAACATCTTTGTACTGAACCGTACCAACGGTGAACTGGTGGTGCCTGCGCCGGAACGCCCGGTGCCACAAGGCCCGGCAAAAGGCGATTTCCTGTCACCTACCCAGCCGTTCTCCGAGCTGACCTTCCGTCCAGAAAAGAAACTGACCGGTGCGGATACCTGGGGCGCAACCATCTACGATCAGCTGGTTTGCCGCGTGATGTTCCACAGCCTGCGCTATGAAGGCACCTTTACCCCGCCTTCCGAGCAGGGCACGCTGGTGTTCCCGGGTAACCTGGGGATGTTCGAATGGGGCGGTCTGGCGGTAGATACCGATCGTCAGGTGGCAATTGCCAACCCGATGGCGCTGCCGTTCGTTTCCAAGCTGATCCCTCGCGGTCCGGGCAACCCGATCGAGCCGGACGAAAATGCCAAGGGCAGCGGTTCGGAAGTGGGCATTCAACCGCAGTACGGTATTCCTTACGGCGTGACGTTGAACCCGTTCCTGTCACCGTTGGGCTTCCCGTGCAAACAGCCGGCATGGGGCTACATCTCTGCGGTCGACTTGAAAACCAATCAGATCGTGTGGAAAAAACGCATCGGTACCGTACGTGACAGCTCACCGATTCCACTGCCGTTCAAAATGGGCATGCCAATGCTCGGCGGTCCGGTGACCACCGCAGGTAACATCTTCTTCATCGGTGCTACCGCCGACAACTACCTGCGCGCGTTCAACGTCAGCAACGGTGACAAACTGTGGGAAGCCCGTCTGCCGGCCGGTGGCCAGGCAACGCCAATGACCTATGAGGTCAACGGCAAACAGTATGTGGTGATTTCCGCAGGTGGCCACGGTTCGTTTGGTACCAAGCTGGGTGACTATATCGTCGCCTATGCGCTGCCGGACGAAGCGACCAAATAACCCGCGCGATCAACCGTCGCACTCAACTCGATGGCCGCCTCAGGGCGGCCATTTTTAATCGTGAAAGCGTATGACAGATTTAGCTCCCCTAGCTGTTTTTGACGGCCACAACGACCTGCTGCTCACGCTGTGGCTCAAGCATGCCGATGACCCCGCCGCGGCGTTCTTTTCCTCGGTGGAACAGGGTCATCTGGACTTTGCACGCATGAAGCGCGGCGGTTTCTGCGGCGGGCTGTTTGCGGTGTTCATCCCGCCGGTAAGCCATGTTGCCCAGATGCGTAACCAGAGTGAAGCCGAGGTGCTGGCCAGTTACGATCCGCAGGCAATTACCGAAGCGCAAATCGCCATCCTGTTTCAGTTGGAGCAGGCGTCCAACGGCCAGCTGAAGATCTGCCGCAGCGTGGCGGACATTGAACAATGCCGACGCAATCAGCAGATCGCGGCGGTATTGCATATTGAAGGCGCCGGCGCGCTGGACGCCGAACTGACGCAGCTGGATCGCTATTATGCGCTGGGTGTGCGTAGTATCGGGCCGTTCTGGAATCGGCCAAACGTGTTTGGTGAAGGCATCCGCGGCGCCTTCCCGGGTTCACCAGACAGCGGACCCGGCATGACGCCGGCCGGCAAGGCGCTGATCGCGGCCTGTAACCGTCGCCGCATGATGATTGACGTTTCGCACATGAACGAAAAAGCGTTCTGGGAAACTGCGGCGTTGAGTAGCGCACCGTTGGTAGCAACGCATTCCAACGCGCACGCGCTGTGCCCGCAGCCGCGCAACCTGACCAATGCGCAGCTGTCGGCCATCGCCGCCAGCGGCGGTTTTGTCGGGGTGAATTTTGGCACCGCGTTCCTGCGTGCCGACGGTAAACGCGACAGCGCCACTACCGATTTAACAGAAATTGTTAAACATATTGAATTTTTAGTCGCTAAACTTGGAGAAGATCACGTGGGATTCGGCTCCGATTTTGACGGCGTTAATGTCCCACAGTCGCTGGGGGATGTGAGCGGACTGCCTTCATTGCTACAGGCATTGGCGCAGGCCGGCTTTACCCCGGCGCAGGTGGAAAAGCTGGCATGGCGCAATTGGCTGGCGGTGTTATCCACCACCTGGGGCGCATAGCTAAAAAACTTTTACCCTTTTGAGGTTGCGATCTCCGTCACATTTCTTCAACATCGTCGCCGCCGAATGTGAATGATTTTTTATTTGGCACTTAATAACTAGAGGAGAACTACCTATGACTACCTGGACTAAACCCGAGTTCGTCGATCTGCGTCTGGGCCTGGAAGTGACGCTGTACATTTCCAACCGCTAATCGCTCATGCCCGCTTGCCGCGGGCATCCTGGCTTGCTGACAACGCCAGGCAGCGAGAGCGCCCCACGGTTATCTCGCTGTCACGGACGGCGTTGCCAGCAACCTTTTTCTCTGTTGTTTTCTCTTTTCTGGTTCACACATGCAGATAAAAGTTCTCGGCTCTGCGGCTGGCGGCGGTTTTCCTCAATGGAATTGCAACTGCAAAAACTGTCAGGGCGTGCGTAACAACACCATCAAAACCTCCGCGCGTACCCAATCGTCGATTGCCATCAGCGATGACGGAAAAAATTGGGTGCTGTGCAACGCATCGCCGGACATTTGCCATCAGCTGCGCGCCTCGCCTGAATTGAATAACCCCGAAGTACTGCGTGGTACCGGCATCGGCGCGATCATTCTCACCGATAGCCAGATCGACCACAGCGCGGGTTTACTCAATTTGCGTGAAGGGTGTCCGCATCAGGTGTGGTGCACCCGCGAAGTCCATGACGATCTGAGTACCGGCTTCCCGGTGTTCCCGATGCTGTCCCATTGGAACGGCGGCCTGATCCACCGGCCGATTGAGCCGTTGGAGGCCTTTCAGGTTGCGGTGTGCGCGACGCTGCGCTTTACCGCCATCCCGCTGTTGAGCAATGCGCCACCCTATTCTCTCTACCGCCATCGCCCGCTGCCGGGGCACAACGTGGCGCTGTTCATCGAAGACATCGCACGCGGCAGCAGCCTGCTGTATGCGCCAGGTCTCGGCGAGCCGGACGAGCAGCTACTGCCCTGGCTGAAACGGGCGGACTGCCTGCTGATTGACGGTACGCTGTGGCGCGATAACGAGCTGGCGAATACCGGCGTCGGCCGCAATACCGGTAAAGACATGGGGCATCTGGCACTGGGCGAGGATCAGGGATTGGCCGCGCTGCTCACCACCTTGCCGGCAAAGCGCAAGATACTGATTCACATCAATAATACCAATCCTATCCTGGACGAAGACTCTGCGGAGCGTCACAGCCTGACGCAAGCCGGCATTGAAGTGAGCTGGGATGGGATGAACATCGAACTGTAGGCGAACACCATGACAATACAACACCCGCTGTCCCCGCAGGAGTTTGAAGCGGCGCTGCGTGCCAAAGGCGCGTATTACCATATCCATCATCCGTATCACATTGCCATGCATAACGGCGAGGCGACGCGCGAACAGATCCAGGGCTGGGTCGCCAACCGTTTCTATTACCAGACCAGCATCCCGATCAAGGACGCGGCGATCATGGCCAACTGCCCACAGCCGGAAACCCGGCGCAAATGGGTGCAGCGCATTCTTGACCATGACGGTTACAACGGCAGCGAGGGCGGTATCGAAGCCTGGCTGCGTCTTGGCGAAGCCGTAGGCCTGCCGCGAGAAACCGTGCTTTCCGAAGAGCTGGTGTTGCCAGGCGTGCGCTTCGCGGTTGACGCTTACGTCAACTTTGCCCGTCGCGCCTGCTGGCAGGAGGCGGCATGCAGCTCGCTGACCGAACTGTTCGCGCCGCAAATCCACCAATCGCGTCTCGACAGCTGGCCACAGCATTATCCGTGGATCGATGCCGAAGGTTATGACTACTTCCGCAGCCGTCTCGGCCAGGCCAACCGCGACGTGGAGCACGGGCTGGCGCTGGCGCTGGAATATTGCGATACGGTCGAAAAGCAGCAGCGCATGTTGGAGATCCTGCAGTTCAAACTGGACATTCTGTGGAGCCTGCTCGATGCCATGAGCATGGCCTATACCCTGCACCGCCCGCCTTATCATAGCGTGACCGCCGCGCGGGTGTGGCATAACCAGAGGCTGGTGTGATGAGTCTACGCCGAGAGCAAACGCCGATTTTCCGTCGCGGGTACCGCCTGCAATGGGAAGAGGTGCAAAACAGCCACGTTATTCTCTATCCTGAAGGTATGGCCAAACTGAACGAGAGTGCCGCCATGATCCTGCAACTGGTCAACGGTACATCGACGTTGAATCAGATTATCGACCAATTGAATGCGCGTTTCCCGGGCGTACCGGGACTGGCGGACGATGTGCTGGAATTCTTCCAACGCGCCTATGAACAAAAATGGGTGATGTTCCGTGACTGATACCACCACCACACCGGCGGTCAATCCGCCGCTCTGGCTGCTGGCGGAGCTGACGTACCGCTGTCCGCTGCAATGCCCCTATTGCTCCAACCCGCTCGACTTCGCCGCGCAGGAAAAAGAGCTGACCACCGAACAGTGGATCAACGTTTTTCGTCAGGCGCGGGCGATGGGCAGCGTTCAGCTCGGTTTTTCCGGCGGCGAGCCGCTGGTGCGCAAGGATCTGCCTGAGCTGATCGCTGCCGCTCGCGATCTTGGTTTTTACACCAACCTGATCACCTCAGGCATTGGTTTGACCGAGAAGAAGCTGCAAACCTTTGCCGACGCCGGCCTGGATCATATCCAAATCAGTTTCCAGGCCAGCGATGAAACGCTGAACGCCGCGCTGGCAGGCTCAGCCAAGGCCTTCCAGCAGAAACTGGCGATGGCCAAGGCGGTCAAGGCGCTGGGCTATCCGATGGTGCTCAACTTTGTGCTGCATCGGCACAATATCGATCAGATCGACCGGATTATCGAACTGGCTATTCAGTTGGAGGCTGACGACGTCGAGCTGGCCACCTGCCAGTTTTATGGCTGGGCGCATCTCAACCGTGAGGGACTGCTGCCAACCCGCGAGCAAATCGCCCGGGCGGAACAGGTGGTGCAGCACTACCGCGAAAAAATGGCCGACAGCGGCAATCTGGCCAACCTGTTGTTCGTCACCCCCGACTATTACGAAGAGCGCCCCAAGGGCTGCATGGGTGGCTGGGGGGCGATTTTCCTCAGCGTTACCCCGGAAGGCATGGCGTTACCCTGTCACAGCGCCCGGCAGTTACCGGTCAAGTTCCCGTCGGTGCTGGAACAGGATCTGGCGCATATCTGGTATCACTCTTTCGGTTTTAACCGCTATCGCGGCTATGACTGGATGCCTGAGCCGTGCCGCTCCTGTCCCGAAAAAGAGCAAGATTACGGTGGCTGCCGCTGTCAGGCGTTTATGCTGACCGGCGACGCCGACAACGCCGATCCGGTTTGTTCCAAGTCAGCGCACCATGGCACCATCCTGGCTGCGCGCGAAGAAGCCAACCGCAGTCAGATCGGCATCGATGGGCTGCGCTTTCGCAACCGTGCCAACTCCCAGTTGATTTTCAAAGGCTGACATGCAGCGCCAGACCGCCTCGCTACGGCTTGCCAACGGGCTGCGTGTCAACCTGGTCAGCGATCCGGGCGACAGCCGTGCCGCAGCGCTGATGCGCATCGACGCGGGCAGTTACCACGCCGCGGAGGACTGGCCCGGTCTGGCTCACCTGCTGGAACACATGCTGTTTCGCGGTAGCGCGCGCTTCCCCGATCGACAACGGCTGATGAGCTGGATACCGGCGCAGGGCGGCCGGCTGAACGCCACCACGCTCGCCACGCAAACCGCCTACTTTTTTGAAATTGATGCCCCCCGCCTGGCGGACGGGCTCGAGCGACTGATGGATATGCTGTCTGCCCCGCTGCTGGCGATCGACGCGTTGGCGCAGGAGATCGGGGTGATCGACGCCGAGTATCGCTTACTGTGCTCGGATGCCGCCAGTCTGTGCCTGGCGGCGCAGCAGCACGCGTTCAGCGGCATCGAGGCGATGCACCGTTTTCACGTTGGCCATCGTGAGGCATTTGGCGACGATATGGCGGCGCTGCGCCGCGCATTGCGCCAGTTCCATACGCGTTATTATCAGGCCGGCAATATGACGTTGTGGCTACAGGGGCCACAGCCGTTGGCAGCGTTGCGCGCCATCGCCGAACGGCTGAGTGCCAACCCGGTTGGCCAGACCGTCCCACCGCCGCTGCCCAGCATGGCATTAACCGCCGATGGCGACCGGCGACTTATCCTGCCGGGAACGCCACAGCTGCGTTTTAGCTTCGCCCTCACTCACCCGCAGGCAAGTCGACGTGCGTGGTTACGGCTGTTGGAATGCCTATTGACCGACGAAGCGCCGGGCAGTTTGCTGGCCTGGTTACGCGCGCAAGAATACTGCGACGATGTGCAATTACTGCATCAACGCTGTGGCAGCGACTGCCTGTTGCTGACGCTGGCATTTGTCATCAACCCCGATAACGCAGCGGGTGCAGAGCGGCTGGAAGCGGCGCTGTTTGCCTGGTTGCAACAGCTGCCGACGTTGCGCCGGGCACAGCGTGAACACTACTGCCAACTGGCCAATCAGGCGTTGTTGCAACAGCCGCCGCTCGAACAGCTGCGTGCCGCCGCCTGTGGTTTGCCGTTGATAAGCGACGTTGACGACTGGCCGCACTGCATCGCCGCACTGTTAGCCGCCCCATTCAGCCGCCTGACGGTTGCTGCAGACGGTGAGGCGCCGACCTGCTCGGTACAGGGATTTACGTTGCGTCTGGCAACGGTGGCGGCACAGCAGCCCCCTACGTCGACCGAGCGCTTTGGCTTTTTTAACGGTGACCTCGCGATACCCAGCCCAACGTTGCCGTCACGCCGCGTTGCGTTACGACACATTCAGCCTGGCGATGTCGAACCGGTGCTGCTGCTGCGCCCGGCGCCGCAAACGCCGCTCGACGATCTGACCGCCTACCGGCTACAGTCGGCATTACGTCCGCTGGCTGCCGAGCTGGCGCATCGCCAGGGGCATTTGGCGCTGGAGCGAATCGATGGCGTTTGGTTGTTGCAACTTGCCGGCGATCCCCCCTTGATCTGCCATGGGGTACAGGCATTGAATCAGGCGTTACATGCCATCAGCGCCGCCAGCGAACGCGATGCGCTGCGCCGTTGGCAGCGAGCGCAGCACCTGCATGGCGAACTGGCAATACGACGCCTGCTGGCGCAACTGCCGGCGGCGCTGGCCAATGCTGTCAGCGCTGAACAACCGCGCTGCTGGCAGGCGACGCTCAGTGGCGGTAACCAGGCATTGCATCATGCGCTGGCGCATTTACTGAGCGATTTCCCGGCGCCGATTGTTGCCGCAGCACCTTATCAGACAAACCAGCAGGGTCGCGTGATGCTGACGGAAAGCGGCGATGAGAACGCCCTGCTGCTGTTTTACCCGCTGTCAGCGGTCGGCGCAACGCCACGGTTGGCGCTGCGTCTGTTGGCACAGTTTTATGCGCCGCGTTATTTTCAGCAGTTGCGCGTCGATCGCAATATTGGCTATGTGGTGCAATGCGCGTTTCACCGTTGCGCCGATCGCGAAGGTCTGCTGTTTGCCTTGCAATCCCCGCGTTTTAGCGTTGACGAACTGGCGCAATTGACCGACCAGTTTTTGCTGCAGATGCAAACAGAGCTGGCGCAGTTGAGCCCGAGCCAGCTGGCACAGGCAAAAGCCGCATTGATGCCGACTCTGCAGCACCGCAGTGAACAACCGTTGCAACGTGCGCGTGCCATGCTACTGGAAGATCCCCCAGCGGCCAGCGAACTGACGCTGGTAGATGGCGCCACGCTACTCGACTGGCAGCGGCGGCTATTGCCCACCGCGCCGTAACATCCGATCTAAATATTCACAACCTTAGGGTCAAAAGATACATTTTGTTAACCACAAAATGTATCAGATGGTACAATCCGCACATCACATTGTTCAATGTCTCGCCTGTTGCCGTTGGTTTCGGCATCAACAGGCCGGCATGGCGTTGTGCATAAAAGGATGAATATTATTTCTTCGGAGACTGTCTGATGTCTGAAACGCATGCCCACACGGGCATAAAACGTAAATTATGCTGCTATCTGCTGGGGATAATCCTGGCGGTTACCGGCCTGTTCTTCACCATTGCCGGCGGTAAATTGGCCGCGCTTGGCGGCAGTTGGTACTTTATCATCGCCGGCGTGGTTACCCTGCTCGCGGCGATCCAGTTCTTCCGTGGCAAATCCTCGGCGGTTGTGCTGTTCCTGCTGGTGTTTGTCGGCACCTTGATCTGGTCGTTGTTCGATGCGGGCCTCGATTTCTGGCCGTTGGTTTCGCGACTGATGGTGCCAACCGGCCTGACGCTGCTGGCGCTGCTTAGCTGGCCGTCGCTGCGCAAGGCGGAAGGCAAAACCCCATTGGCAAAAGCGTCATACCTGCTGTCGGCGGTATTGGCCGTCGGCATGGTGGGGACTTTTATCCAGATGTTCCAGCCGCACCCGACCGTTCCCTTCAGCGGCGCACAGTTGCCGCTGATCCCGGTGGATAAGGCCAAACAACAGAAAGATTGGGACAACTACGGCAATACGCCGGGCGGCAGCCGCTTCGTGGCGCTCGATCAGATCACCCGCGATAACGTCAAGGAACTGAAAGTTGCCTGGACGTTCCACACTGGCGATACGCCACTGAGCCCGGACGGCAACGGCGCGGAAGACCAGCAAACCCCATTGCAGGTCGGCAACCGCGTATTCCTCTGTACGCCGCACAACAATGTGATTGCGGTGGATGCCGACAGCGGCAAGGAAATCTGGAAGCGTGAAATCAACGCCAAGTCCCAGGTGTGGAACCGCTGCCGTGGACTGGCCTACTTTGACGCCACTAAACCACTGCCGCAGCCTACGGTGCCCGGTTCAACGCCGGCGGCGCCCGTCGAACTGGCCGCCGGCGACAGCTGCCAGCGTCGTATTCTGATGAATACCATCGACGCACGTCTGGTAGCGATTAACGCCGATAACGGCGAATTCTGTGCCAACTTCGGTCATCATGGCGTGGTCGATCTGAAAGCCGGCATGGGTGATGCCGCCGATCCAAAATACCAGCTGACCTCGGCGCCGACCCTGGCTGGCAGCACCGTGGTGGTGGGCGGCCGGGTTGCCGACAACGTGCAGACCGACATGCCAGGCGGCGTACTGCGCGGCTTTAACGTCATTACCGGTGAAATGCGCTGGGCATTCGATCCGGGCAATGAAAACCCGAACTCGACGCTGAAACCTGGCCAGACCTTTGTACGCAGCACCCCTAACTCGTGGGCGCCAATGTCCTACGATCCGGCGATGAACACCGTATTCTTGCCAATGGGCAGTTCATCGGTCGATCTGTGGGGCGCCAACCGTACTGCGCTCGATCACAAGTATGGCGCGTCGATTCTGGCGCTGGATGCCACCACCGGCAAGGAGAAATGGGTCTATCAGACCGTGCATAACGATCTGTGGGACTTTGATGTGCCGATGCAGCCTAGCCTGGTCGATTTCCCAATGAAGGACGGCAGTAGCAAACCGGCGGTGGTATTTGGCGGTAAAACCGGCCAGATCTTTGTGCTGGATCGCCATACCGGCAAACCGTTGACCGAAGTGAAAGAACTGCCGGTGAAAACCCGTACCATCCCGGGTGAACAGTATTCGGCAACCCAGCCGTTTTCGGTTGGCATGCCGCAGATCGGCGCAGAAAAACTGAGTGAATCGGATATGTGGGGCGCGACGCCGTTCGACCAGTTAATGTGTCGTATCAGTTTCAAATCAATGCGCTACGACGGTCTGTTCACCGCACCGGACACCGACGTTTCCCTTAGCTTCCCGGGTTCGCTGGGCGGCATGAACTGGGGGGGCTTGTCTACCGATCCGAACAATCATTACATCTTTGTCAATGATATGCGTCTGGGCCTGTGGGTGCAGATGATCCCGCAGAAGATTGACGCCGATACCCCAGCCAGCAACGGTGGCGAGTCGGTCAATGCCGGTATGGGCGCGGTGCCGTTGAAAGGTACGCCGTACGGCGTCAATAAAAACCGCTTTATGTCACCGCTGGGCATTCCATGCCAGAAGCCGCCGTTTGGCACCCTGTCGGCCATCGATCTGAAAACGCAGAAAGTGGTGTGGCAGGTACCGGCGGGTACGGTGCAGGATACCGGACCATTCGGTATCAAGATGCGCGCGCAAATGCCGGTCGGCATGCCGACGCTGGGCGGTACGCTGGCAACCCAGGGGGGCCTGGTGTTCATTGCCGGCACCCAGGATTACTATCTGCGTGCCTTTGACTCCTCCACCGGTAAGGAGCTGTGGAAAGCGCGCCTGCCGGTTGGCAGCGGCGGCAGCCCGATGAGTTATATTTCGCCAACCACCGGCAAGCAGTACATCCTGATTTCCGCCGGCGGCGCGCGACAGTCACCCGATCGTGGTGATTACGTGATTGCCTATGCGCTAGACCAGTAAGCCCTGGCGTTCAACACGGCCAAAGCCCGCTGCCAACCAGCGGGCTTTTTTGCGCCGGTTAGCGTGGTCGCTCAATCATGCGTTTCCAGTAAAAAACCGGCCAAGGCGGCAAAAACCTGACGGCGGTTTTTTTCCAGCACCATCATGTGCGTCGCCTCGCCGATTTCCAGCCAGCGCTTCCACGGCGCGCCGGTAGCATGTAAAAACCAGTCCTGCGCTACCGACAACGGCACATCCACATCCCACTCGCCATGCACCAGCAGCAACGGTACGCTAATGTCCGCCGGCTGATAGAAAGGCCTGTCGGCACGCCAGTAGTCGCGGATGTCCTGCACCGGCCCGTTGGCAACGCGTATGGTGCCGCTGGCACGTAACGCCTCGTCAGGCTCTTCACTCAGGGTATTGGCTACCCAGGCGTCGAACACGCCGTCAGGAATAATGTCGTCACGCTTGTGTTGCGGCACGCCGGCCAGCCAGCGCTGTTGAACTTGCGCCAAGGTCACCAGCCGCCAGGCGCCCAACTCGCCGCCACTGTCCAGCCGGCTGGGGCCGTTGTTTAGCCACTGCGGTGCTATCAGCCCCAGACGCCGGACCTTGTCGGCGTTACGGGTAGTAAAACTGCCGGTCACGCTGCCGCCCCATGACATGCCGATGATATTGACCTGCGTCAGCTGGTTATGCTGCAAAACGTAGGTGACAGCGTCACTAAAGTCACGCACCCCCTGTTCGGTGGTGACCTGCGGCGGGTTCAATGCGGCGGGTTGCTGCATTGCCGGCGGCCGCGTTGAACCACCGCTGCCGCTGACATCCACTGCCCAGACGTCAAACCCCGCCCGCGCCAGATAATCCAGGAAGGATTCACCGTCGACTGGCGTATCAAACAGGCTGCCTGATGAGTAAGTGGCACCATGCATCAGCACCACGGTATGGGCCGCATCAAAACGCGTCTGCGATGCCAGGCGTTTGTGTCGCAGATGCAAGGTCACCGCCGGATTGGCGCTGGGAATGGTGCGCTGTTCGCTAAACAGCATCGAATCAGTGGTCATGATTTCTCCCGAGATTAACATTCTTGCCAGCTGAAGCCGTGGTGTTGACGTGCAATACGTCCGACCGAGGCTCCGGCGAAATGGCTGCTGAAGTAATAGGCGTTATGGTCAGCGGCAAACTCCAACGCCCAGCGGCGTGAGGCCAAAGCCTGCTCGGGAAATTCGCAGTACACCGAATTCCACTGCGGGAAATAAACCTGCATCGGATGGTGCATCACATCGCCGGCAAACAGCGCCATGCCCTGGTCGGTTTGCAGCGAAAAGGACAGATGGTCGTAGCTGTGCCCCGGCGTGCGGTGAAAGTGGAATCCGGCGATCGGTTGTTGGTCACCATGCTGCCAGCGCCAATCCTGCCCGGCGTTGACCAGCGGCTGCACGCTGTCGTCAAATAAGCCGCGGTTGGGGGCGGTCACATTGTCCGGATGGGCATACCAATCGTATTCCGCAGCAGAAAATACGTAACGTGCATTGGGGAACGTCGGCCGCCACTGCCCCTCTACCAGTTGGGTATTCCAACCCACATGATCGACATGCAAATGCGTCAACAGAACATAATCCACCTGATGCGGTTCAACGCCGGCCTGGCGCAACTGCTGTAGCCAATGGGTCTGCAAGCGGTCAAACAGCGGGTTGTCGGGGCGGAGTTTGTCGTTGCCGCAGGCGGTATCTATCAAAACGGTATGCTCTGGCGTTTGCACCAGCCAGCTGTGGCAGCTGACGGTCAGCCGTTGCCTGTCGTGGCTGAGGTGTGCCTGGCTGAAGACGGTATCGGTCTGGTTGACCGCGTCTTGCTGCCATTGCGGAAAAAGCAATGAAGCTGGGCGATCGTCAATCGTCAGCTCGGTTAAGCGCGTGATGCGAGTACGACCCAGATTCCAGCTCGTGGAGGATGACATAGTAACTCCGTGGTTGTTTGTCGATAACAATGGCACCATATTGTTACCCTGTCGGCGAATGAACAAGCCGCTAATCTGCAAACTATGATTGCTATAATTGCAATGATTGACCCATTAAGAGGATGCGAAATGGACAAGCTGGCGGCAATGCAGACATTTATTCGCGTGGTCGAAAGCGGCGCGTTCAGCCGTGCGGCAACGCTGCTGGATTTACCTAAATCTACCGTTACCCGGCAGATCCAGGCATTGGAACAGCAGTTGAACATTACCTTGCTGCACCGCACCTCGCGCCGTTTGACGCTGACCGAACAAGGCCGCGCCTATTATCAGGGCGCGGTACAATGGCTTGAACAGCTACGCCAGTTTGAAGGCGGCGTGATCGGTGCCGGGCAAGCGCCGAGCGGCGTAATCCATGTCAGCATGCCGCACACCCTC
Organism: Serratia odorifera; assembly: GCF_041448735.1. Taxonomy (NCBI): domain Bacteria; kingdom Pseudomonadati; phylum Pseudomonadota; class Gammaproteobacteria; order Enterobacterales; family Yersiniaceae; genus Serratia; species Serratia odorifera. The sequence goes on from NZ_JBGMUT010000001.1 coordinate 1,057,853, forward strand.
GCCTACCATAAAGTGATCCCCCACTTAACCGATTTTTACCGGCGCTACCCGGATATTCAGTTAACGCTGAATCTGGCCAATCATGCCATCGATCCCATCGAGGCCCAGGTAGATTGCGTGGTGCGGATTGGCGCGCTGATGAACGATACGCTGATTGCCCGTTCGTTAGGTACGCTGGAGCGTATCACCTGCGCCTCACCAGACTATTTGCAACGTCATGGCACGCCCACGCATCCCAATGCGCTGCGCCGCGATCACCAGATGATCCACGTGGTGTCACCGCAGAGCGGTAAACCGTTCATTCACCAACTGCTGCGGCAGGATGAGCGCGTTACGCTTGACGGCGATTGGCGGTTTGCCGTCAACGACGCCAATGCGGCATTGCATGCCGCACGCGCCGGTCTGGGGGTGGTGACGACCTACCACTTTTTGGCCGAGGAGGCATTACGCCGTGGCGAGCTGGTGCCGATCTTGCCCGACTGGCAATGCGAACCGGCGGCGGTACATATCGCCTGGCCGGAGAACCGCCATCTGGCATCAAAAGTGCGTTATTTTATTGATTGGATCAGGGAACTGTTTAATCGTTGACAGGATCGCCGGCTCAACCTGCCGCCCCACTGCGTTTCCGCTGCAGTTGCCGGTACAGCGTGCTGCGCGCAATGCCCAAACGCCTGGCCGCCAGGCTGATGTTGCCGTTGGCCTGTTTGACGGCGTCATACAGGTCTGGTGTGGTCGGTGTCTGCGCGACTGGCAGCTCAGCGTTGCGGTGCGTTGGATGAAACTGCTCCGGCAGGTGATGAAGCATAACGGCCTGGTTGTCGTCCGCCAGAGCCAGTAATACCTTCAACGTACTGAGTAATTGACGCACGTTACCCGGCCACGGATGGTCAGCCAGCGTGGTCACCACCTCCTGCGTCAAGGTGATACCACGTTGTTCGGCCCCCAACCGGTGCCACAACTGCTGAATAAAAGCCTTGCGCTGCGGACGTTCCCTCAGCGGTGGCACGCGCACGCTGAACTCCTGAATGCGGTAGAGCAAATCGTCACGAAATGCCCCTGTCGCAACCCGCTGTTCCAGCGACCGATGTGTGGCGCAAATCAGCGCAAAATCCACTTTATGCATCTGACGGCTGCCCAACGGCGTGACGGTTTTCTCCTGGAGAACCCGCAGCAGTCGAGTCTGAACGCTGAGAGGCATATCACCAATTTCATCCAGAAACAGCACGCCGCCATCGGCTTCTCGAATCTTACCCATGTAACCCTTGGCGCTTGCGCCAGTAAAGGCGCCCGGTGCATAGCCAAACAGTTCGGATTCAATCAACGGCTCGGGTAACGCTGCGCAGTTGATGGCGACAAAACGCCCACTTCGCCACTTGCTGTCTTGATACAGCTGGCGGCTGAAGTGCTCTTTGCCGCAGCCGGTTTCTCCGGTAACGCACAGCGCAAGACCGGCGTTCAGGATGCGCAGCGCCTTTTGGCGGTCAGCCGCCTGTGGATCCGGTGATGGCGGCAGTGAGCGCACCGCCCATGCTTGCCGGGTCGGCGCGTCCAGCAACGCGTAGTAGCGTCGGTTATTGACTGCCAGAGTCTGACGCGGGATATCCAGCGCCTGGCAGGCCAGCGCCGGGAACAGGTCGGCGAAGCGGCAATGGCCGACTGCCGCCGGCGTTAGCCGAAATTCCTGCATCGCCAGTCGATTGGCGCCGCTGAGCAGATCGTCGCAAAATACCAGCACCAGTTCGTGTTCGCTGCCGAGAATACGCGCATCCTTATGCAATCGCAGCACCCAATGAGCGGCGGTAATGGTGCTTTTTAGCCATTGATGTTCAATGTGACGTGCCGCCTGAAGAAGGATGCTACCGGCCTTGCCGTAAGGTGCTTGCGCCGGGGTCGAAATGTCCAGCACGCCGGCAATCTGGCCATCAGGTTGAAAGATCGGTACGGCGGAGCAGCGCAGTGCCGCGTTGGATTGCAGGTAGTGTTCGCCGCCGTTGACTTCACACAGCCCACCCAGCGCCAGCGCCGTGCCAATGGCATTGGTGCCGCGTTCACGTTCGCCCCACAGATTGCCGGGAGACAGCGACAACTGCGATGCCTGATGCAAAAAACCGCCGTTACCACAGGTTTCCAGCACCAGGCCACTGGCGTCGGAAATCACCATCACCGACGGTTGCTGATTAATGGCATCGGCAAAGCGCGCCAATAGTGGCTGGGCCAGTTGCGACACCCAACCGTTGCGATCGCGGATCTCATTGAGCGCGCGCGGACGAACAAATGGGATGCGCTCGTCACTGCGTGCCAAACCGTACAGCTGGCTGCGCCGCCATGAATCTGACAGCGGTCTGGTGAGGGAACGATTATCACGATCGGCGACTAAGCCTGCATCGACCGGCGGTAGCTTTGGCAACATGCGGTTCTCCGTCAGACGGTGTGTTGCATTTTTGTATCATGACTGTGTCCCATGTGTTGCGATGCGTGACACAAAAAATCAGTTTAAGCAATGATAAGCCCGCTATTTTTACCGTTTCGAAAGTATTTATAAATCCAACTGATTGATATTCAAAATATCTCAACCGTTCCTCGCCATGATTGAGCTATTTGGCATAGGCAATGCTTATCTCTGCTGCGACCTGGTGTCGTGCGCTCAAGCGCCAACCCTACTTTTGCAGCGAGGTATTGATGATGAAATATGTTCACCCCGGCCTGGCGGGCTCGTCCGTTTGTTACAAACAGCGGTATGGCAATTATATCGGTGGCAAATTTGTTGAGCCGGTAGACGGTCGTTATTTTACCAATACGTCACCGGTCAGCGGGCAGACGATCGGCGAATTCCCCCGTTCGACTGGGCAGGATATCGAATTGGCGCTCGATGCGGCACACGCTGCCGCAGCCGATTGGGGCAACAGTAGCGTTCAGACGCGCGCCAATACGTTATTGGCGATTGCCGACCGCATGGAGTCACAGCTCGAGTTGCTGGCGCTGACTGAAACCTGGGATAACGGCAAGCCGATCCGCGAAACGTTAAACGCCGATATTCCACTGGCAATCGATCATTTCCGTTACTTTGCCGGCTGTTTGCGCGCGCAGGAAGGCAGCATGGCAGAAATCGACAGCACCACCGTGGCTTATCATCTGTATGAACCGTTGGGGGTGGTTGGGCAGATCATTCCATGGAACTTTCCACTGCTGATGGCCGCCTGGAAGCTGGCTCCGGCATTGGCGGCCGGTAACTGCATTGTGCTCAAGCCTGCCGAGCAAACTCCGCTTGGGATCTGCGTGCTGCTTGAGCAGATTGGCGATCTGTTGCCAGCCGGCGTGCTGAACGTGGTACACGGCTTTGGCGCAGAGGCCGGTGAAGCGCTGGCACGCAGCAAGCGCATAGCAAAAATTGCCTTTACCGGCTCAACGCCGGTCGGCCGCCATATCCTGTCGTGTGCGGCAGAAAATATTATTCCGAGCACGGTAGAGCTGGGTGGAAAATCGCCAAACATCTACTTTGCCGATATCATGCAGGCGGAGCCGGAATTCATCGATAAAGCGGTTGAAGGGCTGATCCTCGGCTTCTTCAACCAGGGCGAAGTTTGCACCTGTCCGTCTCGTGCACTAATTCAGCGGGCGATCTATCCAGAATTTATTGAGCGCGTGCTGGCGCGCATGAAAACCATTCGCCATGGTGACCCGTTTGATACCGACACCATGATCGGCGCGCAGGCATCGAAGGAGCAGTTCGATAAAATCCTGTCCTATATCGACATTGCCAAAGACGAAGGCGGCAAGATTATCGCCGGGGGCCAACGCGCCAGCCAGCCAGCAGATCTGCAACAGGGATTCTATTTGCAGCCGACATTAATCACCGGCAACAACAGCATGCGTTTCTTCCGCGAAGAGATTTTTGGCCCGGTGATCGGCGTTACCACCTTTGAGGATGAAGCCGAAGCGCTGGCACTGGCCAACGACACCGAATTCGGGCTGGGTGCCGGCCTATGGACGCGTGACGTCAACCTCGCTTACCGGATGGGGCGTGCCATCAAGGCCGGACGCGTCTGGACCAACTGCTACCATCTGTACCCTGCCCATGCCGCCTTTGGCGGTTATAAAAATTCCGGCATCGGCCGCGAAACGCATAAGGCAGCGCTGTCGCATTACCAGCAAGTGAAGAATCTGCTGGTGAGTTACGATGTGAAACCACTCGGGCTATTTTAACGCCGTTTCGATCGCGCTATCGCCCCCTCTTTCTCGCGAGGGGGCATTGGCTGCTGCACTGATGGCCCGCCTGCTCTCCCCGTGCGCGCTGACGCCAACCTGGTCCCCCTTCCTTGATCAAATTCGTGAATGACTTCGCATATTGGTGAATAAATCGGCCGCCGCTATTGCGGCAGTCGATGTGCAATGATACTAGTAAACAACTTTACTAATATATGTAAAGTTGGAAAGTACATTACAACACTATCGAAGGACCTCTCATGTCAGAACTGAAATTCGCCACCCGGTTAAATTCATTCGCCTCAGGCGCCTGGCGCTATTGGCCTGAATTAACAGGTAAACCCTCTGTATTACAGATGATCGAGCGTGCCGGCACGGTGAACGGCCTTACCCACCTGGATTTGAATTATCCACAGCACATGTCTGACAACATCAGTACCATGCGGCAAAAAATTGCCGACGTCGGCCTGGCGGTTAATGGCATGCAAATGCGTTGGGATGCCCCTGAGTTTAAAATCGGCGCGTTCACCAATCCCGATCCGGCGATCCGCCGTCAGGCGATTGAACTGACCAAACGGGGTATCGATGCCGGCCGCGAGTTCGGTGCCAATCTGATGACGCTGTGGATGGGTCAGGACGGGTTCGACTACTGCTTCCAGGCCGATTATAAAAAAATCTGGGAAGATGCGGTCAGCGCCGTGCGTGAAGTTGCCGAATATGCCCCAGATATTGATATCAGTATTGAATATAAACCGAACGAGCCCCGTGCTTTCAGTATCTTCCCCAATGTTACCACCTGCCTGATTGCCGTTGAGGAAGCCAACTGCCCCAACCTCGGCATTACGCTGGATTTTGCCCATGTGCTGTACGCCAATGAAATTCCTGCCTATGCCGCAGCGATGGTCGCCCGCCGCTCCCGCCTGCTGGGACTGGATCTTAACGACGGCTGGGGCAAACGCGACGATGGCCTGATGGCGGCGTCGGTCAACCCACGCGCCACGCTCGAGTTCCTCTGGCAGATGCAGCGCGATGGCTATCAGGGTGCCTATTACTTCGACACCTTCCCTGACGCCAGCGGCCTGGATCCGGTGCGCGAAGCCGAAACCAACATCGCCACGGTGACGCGCTTATTGACACTGTGTGAAAAGCTCAATGACAACCCCGCGCTGCTGCAGGCAATCGGCCGTCAGGATGCGGTGGCTTCTCAGCAGATCGTCAACGATATCATGCTGGCCAGTTAACCCTCACCGCCATGGCGCCGTTGGCAATAATAACAATATGATCAAGAAGGATGGAAAATGAACACCTCGTTACTTTCTGTACTCACCTCTATTTTGTTTTGTTCCGCAGCCTATGCCGCCGAGCTGCCCCCGCTGCAATCCGATACCGAACCGGACCGTACCGACTGGACCGAACTGACGGCGAAATATGGCCCGATGCCAGCGGTAGCCAGCAACCTGAAGATCGGTGGCGTATCGAAAACCCTGACCAACGAATATTGGCGTTCGCTGGGCGACGGTTATAAAAACCTTGCCGACAAACATGGCTTCACCCTGGCTTATCAGGCGGCGGCCAATGAAGACGACCAGTTGGGACAACTGTCGATCGCCGAAACGCTTATCGCCCAGGGTTTCAATGGCCTGCTGGTGTCGCCACAAACCGATGCCAACCTGCAACCGGCGTACGAGGCGGCCAAAAATAAAAACATTCCGCTGGTCAACGTCAATGATGCGGTGATGCCCAATGCCGCGTATTACGTCGGTAATGTGCAAAAGGACAATGGCGTGCGCGTTGCCAACTGGTTTATCACTCACCGGCCACAAGGGGGCAAGGTTGCGGTTATCGAAGGTCAGCCAGGGGTTTACGCGGCGGCACAACGAACCAAAGGGTTTAAGGAAACGCTGGCCGCCAATGGCAACTATCCGCTGGTCGCCAGCGTTCCCGCCAACTGGAGTCGCGAGAATGCCTACAATGCCGCCGCCACCATCTTGCAGCAGCACCCTGACCTGATTGGCTTTTATGCCAATAACGACGGTATGGCGCTGGGCGTCGTGGAAGCGGTGAATGCGTTGGGCAAAAGCAAACAGGTTGCGGTGTTCGGCACCGATGGCATTTCCGACGCCTACGCGTCGATCAAGCGTGGTGAACTCACCGGTACCGTTGACAGTTTCCCGGTGCTGACGGGAGAAGTGGCGATGGAAGTGGTGCTGCGGCTGATTAATGGCCAAAAATTGTCACGCGTGATCTCGACGCCCCAGGCGCTGATCACCAAAGAAAATGCCGACGCGTTCTCCACCAAAGACAATGAAAAACTGCGCCAATTGCTCGCGCAACAATAAAAAGCGACGGAGGCGGTATGGAAGACGATTGTTTGACGATGCGCGGCATCAGCAAAGCCTACGGTAGCGCGCTGGCGTTACACAACGTGGATTTCTCGATAAAACCGGGCGAAGTGCATGCATTGATTGGTGAAAACGGTGCCGGGAAGTCCACTTTGCTGAACATTCTCTCTGGCGTTCGCGCGGCTGATAGCGGTGAAATCGGCGTGGATGGACAGCCGGTACAGCTGAAAGGCCCGCTTGCCGCGCGCCGAGCCGGTATTGCGATGATCCATCAGGAATTGCAGCATGTTCCCGAGCTTTCAGTGGCGCAGAACATGTTCCTCGGCCGGCCATTGACCCGTTGCGGCGGTTTGCTGGTCGATAAGAAAGCGCAATATCGGCGAGCGGTGGCTATTCTTCGCCGGCTGGATCCGTCGATCGATCCCGACGAGCCGATCAAGAACCTGAAAGTGTCGCAACAGCAGATTGTCGAAATTGCACGCGCGTTGTTGGACCACGCCAAGATTATTGCGATGGATGAACCCACTTCAAGCCTGACGCCCCGCGAATTCGATCGCCTGGCGGAGCTGATTGCCGATTTGAAATCGATGCAGGTCGCGCTGATTTACGTTTCACATAAAATGAACGAGATTTTCGCGGTATGCGATCGTGCGACCATACTGCGCGACGGCAAACAGGTTGGCGTAGTGAATATTTGCGACGAAACCGAAGAGTCGATTGTCGCCAAAATGGTGGGTCGCAAGATTGAGAAAGTGCAGCATCAATCCTACGCCAGTGAAAAAGAAGTTCTGCGGGTGGAACAGCTGGCGCGCGGCAGTGCGGTAAAGCCAACCAGTTTCATCGTGAAAGCCGGCGAGGTGTTGGGTATTGCCGGTCTGGTTGGCGCTGGGCGTAGCGAGCTATTGAAACTGATTGCCGGTATCGACGGCAAAACGGCAGGCCAGGTGCTGGTTGACGGGGTAGCGATAACAAAGCCTGGCGTTCGCGCGGCAATTCAGGCCGGCATCGGCCTGGTGCCAGAGGATCGTAAAAAAGAAGGCATCATTAAACAGCGCGCGGTGAAAATGAATATGGCCCTGCCCTCGATGATGAGCTTTACGCGTCGGGGCGTGCTGAACAAAACGCTATTGAACCGGCTGGCTTTACAGGTGATGACCGATTTGCGTCTGCGACCGCTTAACATTGACAAGCCGATTGGCACCTTGAGCGGCGGCAATCAGCAGAAGGTCATTATTGGTCGCTGGGTGGCGGCGGATGCCAAAGTATTTTTATTTGATGAACCAACCAGGGGGATCGATATTGGCGCCAAGTCAGAGATCTATAATCTCATCGAAAAATTAGCCCGGCAAGGAAAAGCCATTGTGGTGGTGTCATCTGAAATGCCGGAAATAATACGCATCGCGGATCGCGTATTGGTTATGCGCGAAGGTAAAGTCACCAAAGAACTGCTCGGAAACCAAATTACCGAAGAAAACATGGCTCGCCATGCAATAAATGATTGCCCTTAACACTCTGTCTCTTATTATATTCTTAAGGCACTTATTATGATGACACAAGATAATACTCAGCCTATCGCACCTGCTGCGACATTGCTCAAATTTAATTTGCGTGATGCCGGCACGGTGATTGGCCTGCTGATTATTGTGGCCACCTTCTCTTTCCTGTCACCGGTATTTTTTACCGTACCGAATCTGTTGAATATTCTGCAACAGTCGTCGATTAATGCCATTATTGCCCTGGGCATGACGCTGGTCATTATCTCCGGGGGGATTGATCTGTCCGTCGGCCCCACCGCCGCGCTGTCTGCGGTGCTGGGGGCCACGCTGATGGTATCGGGGGTGCCGGTGCCACTGGCTATCATGGCCACCCTCGGCGTTGGCGCCCTGTGCGGCGTGTTCAGCGGTACGCTGGTGGCGTATGCCGGCCTGCAGCCGTTTATCGTCACGCTCGGCGGCCTGTCGCTGTTCCGCGCGCTGGCGTTGATCTTCACCGGCGGCAATCCGATTTTCGGTATTCCGCTGGAGTTCCGTATGCTGATTAACAGTTCGCTGCTGGGTATCCCAACGCCGATCATCATTGTGTTGGTGATTGCAACGCTGCTTTGGGTGCTGATGAACAAGACCCCGTTGGGTGAGTATATCCTGGCGGTCGGTGGCAACGAAGAAGCCGCTCGGGTCGCTGGCGTACCGGTCAGGAAAACCAAAGTAACGGTTTTCATCATCTCCGGCGTGCTGGCTTCGCTGGCCTCACTGATCCTGATTGGCCGCCTGGGGGCTGCCGAACCGACCATGGGCAACCTGTGGGAACTGGATGCGATTGCCGCCGCGGCGATTGGCGGTGCGTCGTTAATGGGCGGTAAAGGCAGCATTATTGGTACTATCGTCGGCGCGATTATTTTAGGCGCCTTGCGTAACGGTCTCACCCTGCTCAATATTCAGGCTTTTTATCAATTGCTTGCCACTGGCGTTATAATTATTATAGCGATGTTGATTGACAGAGCGACTCGAGGCAAGTAATGAAGCAGGATCCGAAAGCAATTGGTGCGCAAATTCGCATGAGATTACCCCAGCTCACGCCATTGGAAAGAAAAGTGGTCGATGCGATTACCTCAAAGGCAGACTTGTCCGAGCAAACATCGTTAAAAGAAATTGCTCAGGAAAATAAGGTTTCCGATGCCATGGTGGTAAAACTGGCAAAAAAACTCAACTTCTCCGGCTTTCGCGATTTCAGAAGTAGCCTGGTTTTTTATAATTATTCTGAAGTGGCGAGTTTGCATGCAGAAATAGAGCCCAGTGACTCATCGGAACAATTGCTTTCTAAAGTATTTAGAACATCGATACAGGCAATCGAAGAAACATTATCGATATTGGATGTTTCGGCGTTTAACCGCGCTGCCGATATTTTATATAAGGCACGACATATCGATTTGTATGCCGTCGGCGGTTCTGCCGCCGTGGCTCGCGATCTGTCTCATAAGTTATTGAAAATCGGCATCAAGACCACCGCTTATGACGATGCGCATATGATGCTGATGTCGGCGGCGATTTTATCGGATGATGATGCGGTCATCGTTATCAGTCATTCCGGCGCCACCCGCACGGTAAACGATCCGATAAAACTGGCGGCAAAAAATGGCGCCAAAGTGATTGCCATCACCAACTATGCCGAGTCGCCCGTAGCGCTTGATGCGCACGTGGTGCTCAATTCAACATCTCAAGGTTCGCATTTGCTTGGGGAAAACGCCGCGTCGCGCATCGCTCAGCTCAATATCCTCGATGCGCTATTTGTGGCGATCGCCAAAAAAGATCTCGATAAGGCCGAAAAAAGTCTGACGAAAACCCAGCAGGCGATCCAGAACTTAAGAGAGTATTAGCATGAGTAAAATATTAGTTGTCGGCAGCCTTCATCATGACACCATGCTGCATGCGCACCACCGTCCGGAAAAGGGTGAAACGGTGATAGGCAGCGGCTGCTCATACAAATTTGGCGGCAAAGGCGGTAATCAGGCGGTGTCTGCCGCCAACGCCGGTGCGGCTGTACGCTTTGTCGGTGCGGTTGGCGCCGACCAACAGGGACGTTTCTTGCTGTCGGTGCTGGCGAGTCGCGGCGTCGACATTCAGCATATCAAGGCGCTACCTCAGGTGCCTTCCGGCATCAGCGTCGCCATTATGGATGCAGACAATGATTACGGTGCCGTCGTGGTGTCGAACGCCAATAACCATATTGATACGGCGCAGTTGAGCGAAGATGTCGTTTGGCAGCAGGTCAGCATGCTGCTGCTGCAAAACGAAGTGCCGGCGGCGATTAATCTCCAGGCTGCGCATCAGGCGAAAAAACGCGGGGTGCGGGTCTGCCTCAACGCTGCCCCTGCCCGCACGCTATCCACCGATCTGCAGGCTGCCATTGATCTACTGGTGGTTAACGCCGTTGAAGCCAGGGAGTTGAGCGGCATGCCGGTTGATAATCTGGCGGCCGCTTGCGCCGCCGCGCAGGCGCTGAGTCACCGTTTCCCGGCGGTGGTGGTTACCGCCGGCGAACACGGTGTGGCCTTCTGCCAGTCGGGCCAGCAGAGTCACAGCCTGCCGGCGGTCCAGGTGCAGCTGGTCAGCACTCACGGTGCCGGTGATTGCTTTATGGGCGTGCTGTGCACCGCTTTGCTGCAAGGGCAAACCCTGGCCCAGGCGGTGGCGCAGGCCAATCAGGTGGCGGCCGAGCACGTATCGCGCCAGCCCGCCTTGCCTGACGCGCTGCCCACCGCCTGACGCCAATGCGGTCACGATGACCGTTGCTCCTCGTCGACCAGGCTCTTCGCCTGTTGCTTCATAAACACCACTTCCTGCGGGCTGGACAGATGCACCTGCTGTTGGCGCAGCAGTTTAAGAATGTTAAACAGCAGGTCACTTTTGGTTGAGCCGACAATTCGCGGGCTGGAAACGTAGCCGGTAACGCTGAGAATGATGCCCTCCGGCCCCAGTTGGCTAAAGCGCACGTACGGCGCGGGCGAATCCAGTACCGCTTCGTAGTCGTGGTAGGCGCTGAGCAGAATATTACGCACCTGCTCCGGATCGATGTCGGTTGGGAAGGTCAGCGCGATGGTCACCACCCCTTGCGCATTGCCCATGGTGGCATTGCGCACGTTTTGCGATATCAACTGAGAGTTCGGCACAATCATCGTCGAGCGGTCGCTGAGCTGAATTTCCGTGGCGCGCACGTTAATCCGCCGCACGTCCCCTTCTACGCCGCCAATGCCAATCATATCGCCGACCTTGACCGGCCGTTCGGTTAACAGGATCAGCCCGGAAATAAAGTTTTTGACGATTTCCTGCAGACCAAAACCGATACCCACCGACAGCGCGCTGACGATCCATGCCAGTTTGTTCCACTGAATACCGAGTGCCGCCAGGGTGATCAGAATCACCAATACGTAGCCGACGTTACTGAACAGCGTGACCAGTGACGCGCGAATGCCGACGTCGTTGATGGTCTTCGGCAGCAGCTCGTTGTTCAGCCAGCGGCGGGTAGCGCGCAGGATATAGATGCCGATAATCAGGCAGATCAGGGAATTGATCAGATTACCGGGCACGATATGCAGCCGTTGCAGCCCTTCGCCAGTCATGATGGCGACGATTTTTTCCACCAGACTGTTCGGCGTGGTGGTGCCGAAGGTGCCGTTCAGCAGGGAAACGATCATTAACAGCAACAATGCGCATTTAAACGTGGCGGTGAAAACGATGCTCAACTGTTCCAAATGCCGATCGCTGAAATTAAACGATCGCTTTAGCGCACGTCCGCTGGCGGTATTGGGCGAAAAAATGGCGCTCCAGGCGTCGGTGGAAAACAGCACCAGAAAATAGAATGCCATCAATACCAGGGCAATCCAGATAATTTGATAGGTCAGGAACCGGGCGAACGAGATATAACCGATCAACAACGAGAACAGCACAATCAGCGAGGCGATCACCGTGGCGATTTGCACCAGCCCACCGAGCATCGTGCGTTCGGCGAGGTGTTCGCCGCGCAATTCGCTGCGTTGGCGAATGCGGTGTGCCCGCAGTGGCATTGCCAATACGACCAACGCCATTAATGCCGCTACCAGGCCGTTGCTGAAGATCGCCGTGCCCAGGCTGGCACCAATCACGTTATTGATTAATTCCACCGTGCCGAAGGCCAGCGCCAGGATCGCCAGCAGCGGTGAAAAATAGCGTAACCCCTGCGCTACGTGGTTATCCAGCACCGCCAACCGCCATGACGGCCGGCGTATTGACAGGAATGCTCGCCCCAAGCCGGCAATCAGCGCACTGAAAATCGCCAGGCGGGTAAAACCGTCGGCAAAATCCTGCATCATGGTGGGCAATGGCTGTACGCGAGCAAAAGCCTGATATAGCAGGTTGAGCGCCAGCGCGGTAGCAAACAGCGTAATAAACGCCGTGCCGAGGGCGGTAAAGCTGCGTCGCAAACGGCCGTCCGGCAAGTAGCGAATGCTGAACCAGGCGAGCAGTTGCTCCGAAAAATAACGCCCCAAGGACCCGATGGCAAAGGCCAGCAGCAGCAGCGCGATGGTGCCGTAGCGCCATTCCGGTTGCCAACTGGCGTCCCAGGCGCTGGTGATTTCCGCACTGAACTCCGCCAGCCGTTGTTGATCCTGCGCTTGCGGCGCTACCACCGGCGACCAGAATTTAGTGCTTAAGATACTGCCGGAGTTGAGTGCAAGCTGCGTCTTGAAGGCCACGCGGCGCAAATCGCCGATCTGTTGCATCAGATCCTGTGCGCCGGTGCGGAACGCCTGCAAACGGGTAACCGCATCATCCAGCGCCTTCTTGCTGTTGTTCAGCGAATTGCGCTGCTGTGCCACCGCGGCGGTTTCCGCTAGCCCGCCAGGCGCCGGCGGCGGCCCCAGCACCTCCAACTGCCCTTGCAGCTTTTCTTGCACCGGTTGCAGATCGGTCGCCAACTGCTCGGTACCCGCTGCCAGTTGTTGCGTGCTTTCGTACAGTTTGCTGAGCTGGTTATCGGTGGTGGCCTTCGAGACCTGCTGTTTGATACCGTCCAGCGTTTTCTGGAAGTTTTTCAGCGCACTGGCAATGTCCTGCTGACTCAGCTCGGTTTTTTCAGCCTCGGCGGCAACGCTGCTGAAGGCGGTTAACGGTAAACCGATCAACATAAACAGCAACAGGAAAATCTGTAACGGCCTAATCATAAGTCTCAATGCTCAAATAGGAATGGTAGACAAACAAAATAGACGAGACGGCTTGCGCCACCTCGCCCATTAACAATAAACCGAGATTATGATAACTGCTTCAGGCTTGACAAAACATCACTAACAGCACGCTTAGCGGATCGCCACCTGGGTCAGCAGCGCCAGCTTTTGCGGATTGCGCATGATAAAGACGTCGCTCAGGCGGTATTGGCGATCGTAAGCAAAGCTGATCGCCGCGGATATCGCCCCGTTCTGGCTGATGATAAACCCGTGCCCGCCGTTGATCACCACCTGCTGCCACTGGCAGTCGCGCCACCATAGGCCGAGCTTGGCCACCAGAAACTCGCTGACCGGTTGCATGCCATGCAATACATGCAACAGCGCCGACACTTTGCCGCCACCGTCAGCGGTCAGGCGTATGTCATCGGCCAACAACGGCATTAACCCGGCGGCGCTGCCGCTGGTGATGGCGCTCTCAAAAGCCGCCAGCAGCTGCCGTTGCCGCCTGTCTGGTGTGACATGGCGAGCCTGTGACAGTTCCACGTTGCGTTTGGCGCGTGACACCAGTTTGCGGCAGGCAACCTCGGTGATGTCGAGCGCCGCGGCCACTTCGGGATATGGCATGTCGAAAATATCGTGCAACAGATAGGCCGCCCTTTCCTTGGGTGACAATCGTTCCAGCATCAATAGAAACGCGGTGCTCAGTGATGACGCCAGCGCGGCGTTTTCCGCCTCCAGCGTTGCGCCTTGCTGGATCGGCTCCGGCAGCCAGGCTCCCACGTAGTCAACGCGTTTGCGGTAGGCCGCGCGCAACAGATCGATACAGCGACGGCTACAGGCCGAGGTCAGCCACGCCGCCGGGTTGGCGATCTGGTCAGCGTTCTGCTGCTGCCATTTGATGAAGGTGTCCTGCACGGCATCTTCGGCATCGGCACGCGAGCCAAGAATGCGGTATGCCAGCCCCAGTAACCTGGGGCGCACCTGTTCAAAGATTGCTATATAGGAAGTGCCTGTTTGCATCGCTTAGTGCCTTGATATCTGGAGCCGGTTCCACAGGTTGATCATGGCTATCGACGCCGTCAGCAAGGCGATTTCCTGTTCGGAAAAATGCTCGCGCAACTGCGCCCGCAACTGACCTAACCGCGTGGGCGCTGACAGCGTCGTCAGCGCCTCGGTCCAGGCCAGCGCCGCTTTTTCGCGCGCGCTGAAATCACTGACCTGATCCCACACCACCAGTCGATCCAACCGATCGTTGCTCTCACCGTCGTCGCGCGCTTCTTTAGTATGCATTTTTACGCAGAAAGCGCAGCGGTTGATTTGCGAAGCACGCAGTTGCACCAGGTGATGCAGGCGCGGTTCCAGTCCCGGATTGGTCAGGGTGTCATGCACTGCCATCATCGCCGCCAGTACCGCCGGGATTTCCTGTTCGTAACGTACCGCCTTGTCATTGCTCATCATACTGTCCTCGTGGATTGATTGACTCTTACAGCTATGACGATCGTCGCAGCGGGGCTGTGACCAGCAGGCGGAAAATTTTTATAAACGGCTTATCGGCGGGGTTTGCGGTTCTGCCGCTCAGTCAGGCGCCAGAGCAAGGCCAGTAACGTCAAACAGCCAGCGAGAATAAACAGGAATAATAGCAAGAATGCGCTGTTGCCAGTGGTGCGGCAATAGATTTCATTGAGGCCGACCGAGACCATCAGAATTGCGTACAGCAGAAAAAGAAGTGAGATAAACATAATGTCAGGCTGCGCAACCGCAGTATGTGAGGGATTATGGCATCCTCCCCGATATAAAATCAGTGATAACGGGGAGGATAGGTCTGGGTGGATCGTTAAGATTCATTTAGTCATCCCATTTGGTGCTTAGGTACGCCGCCAGCAGCCCGAGGGTGCTGATGATGCCCAGGAACCCGATAAATACGCTCATGTTTCCCATTGTTATTTCCTCAGTTGATTGTTTCGATAAATACCTCTCGGCGTCGCATACGGGGTCTAGCCTCCTTATCTTCGCGGTAAATATTCCGCGCCGGCATTATAAGCACAACAGTTTATATTTGGCTGGGGAATAGCTAACTTGTTTAGACGTTATTGAGGCAATGGTTCAGCGCAGACGTAATTAAAAAATGCTGTCCATTCTTTTGCTGTATATCTGAAAATAGCGCTTTTCGCTGCCCTGCCCACGCTTCTGACATCGACAGGCAGGCCACGCCTATTGCAGCCATCGCTTAATAAAATCACCCCGGTAAACTACGATTAGTGAATGTCTGGCAACAACACCGCCGGACATGGCAGATAACCCATTGAGGATTATCGTTATTGTCAACACTGCCACGGTCGCTTCGCGGTATTGCCCGCGCGTGGCCGAGTCTCACGCCAAAACGGCTAAGCAAGGTTAATTATGGCACGCACTACCCCTATTGAACGTTACCGCAACATCGGCATCTCGGCGCACATTGATGCCGGCAAAACTACCACGACCGAGCGGATTCTGTTTTACACCGGGGTCAGTCACAAGCTGGGCGAAGTTCATGACGGCGCCGCAACGATGGACTGGATGGCTCAGGAACAGGAACGCGGGATCACCATTACCTCGGCGGCCACTACCTGTTTTTGGAACGGCATGGAACATGATTATCCGCAGCACCGCATCAACATTATCGACACCCCCGGGCACGTCGATTTCACCATTGAGGTGGAACGTTCGATGCGCGTGCTGGATGGCGCGGTGATGGTGTATGACTCGGTGGGCGGCGTACAGCCACAGTCGGAAACCGTGTGGCGGCAGGCGAATAAATACCGGGTGCCACGCCTGGCTTTCGTTAACAAGATGGATCGCGTTGGCGCCAACTTCTTCCGCGTGCGGCAAATGATGATTGACCGACTGAAGGCCAATCCCGTGCCGATCGTCATTCCGATTGGCGCAGAAGACCATTTTAGCGGCGTGGTGGATCTGCTGCGTATGAAGGCCATTTTATGGGACGAGGCGTCACAGGGCATGACCTTCCGCTTTGAAGACGTTCCGGCCGAACTGGTTGCTTCTGCCAACGAGTGGCGCGAAAAAATGGTCGAAGCCGCCGCCGAAGGTTCTGAACAACTGATGGAAAAATACCTTGGCGGCGAAACGCTCAGCGACGCGGAGATCACCGCCGGCCTGCGCGCGCGCACCATTGCCGGTGAGATCCAGCCGATGCTGTGCGGTTCGGCGTTCCGTAACAAGGGCGTACAGCGCATGCTGGATGCGGTGATCGAACTGATGCCCTCGCCGCTCGACGTGCCGCCGATGGAAGGCCACGATGAAGACGACCATATCGTCAGCCGCCGCGCAGACGACAACGAGAAATTCTCGGCGCTGGCGTTTAAATTGATGACCGATCCGTTCGTCGGCCAACTGACCTTTGTGCGCGTTTACTCTGGCGTGCTGGCCAAGGGCAGCAGCGTATACAACCCGGTGAAAGGCAAGAAAGAGCGCATTGGCCGCATTGTGCAAATGCACGCCAACGATCGTAAGGACGTGGACGAACTGCACGCCGGCGACATTGCTGCCTGTGTCGGACTGAAAGACGTGACGACTGGCGATACGTTGTGCGATCCGAGCGCCATTATCACGCTGGAACGCATGGTGTTTCCGGAACCGGTGATCGCGCAGGCGATTGAGCCAAAGACCAAGAGCGATCAGGAGAAAATGGGTATTGCGCTGCAACGCCTGTCCTCCGAGGATCCGTCGTTCCGGGTGCGTAGCGACGAAGAGTCCGGCCAGACCCTTATTTACGGCATGGGAGAGCTGCATCTGGAAATCATCGTTGACCGGATGCGGCGCGAGTTCGGCGTGGAAACCACCACCGGCAAACCGCAGGTTTCCTATCGTGAAACCATTCGTCGCAAGGTCAGCGATGTAGAAGGAAAATTCGTCCGCCAATCCGGCGGCAAGGGCCAATACGGCCACGTCGTGCTGACGGTGGAACCGAACGACGCCGGCAAGGGGTTCGAGTTCTTTGACGAGATCAAAGGAGGGGTGATTCCCGGCGAATATATTCCGGCGGTGAAGAAAGGCATTCAGGAAGCGTTAGGTAACGGCGTGCTGGCCGGTTATCCGGTGGTGGATGTCAAGGTACATCTCACCTTTGGCTCGTATCATGATGTCGATTCGTCCGAGCAGGCGTTTCGCATGGCGGCGATCTTCGGCTTCAAAGACGCCTGTCGTCAAGCGGATCCGGCGATTCTGGAGCCGATCATGAAGGTTGAAATCGAGACGCCGGAAGAGTACGCCGGTGGCGTGATGGGCGATCTCTCGTCACGGCGCGGCCAACTGCAGGGCATGGAGGATATTCCGGGCGGTGGCGGCAAGGCAATCCATGCCAAAGTGCCGCTGTCCGAAATGTTTGGCTATTCCACCACTCTGCGTTCGATGTCACAGGGGCGGGCTACCTATACCATGGAGTTCAGCCATTACGCCGAAGCGCCGCGCAACGTGGCCGAAGAGATCATCAATCACCACAAGCGGTGATCCGCAGCCTGCCGCCGTGTGCGGCAGGCGTTATTTTTCTACGCTCAACGATACCACTATCGGTTCTGGCCGAATGCGCATGGCATAGACCACCCCGCCGATCAGGCAGCCAATGCCGCAGACCGTCAACAGCGGCGGCCACGCCTGCCGCAGCATGAAGGTATACGCCAGCCCGGCCAGAATTTCGAACACAATCAACGGCCCCACCAGTACCGTAGGCAGTCGCTGACTGGCTTCGTTCCAACATAACGCACCGATCCATGAGCAGAAGATGCCGAGAGCGAGCATCAAGCCAACGAATACCGCCGGCCGCGGGCCGAACGGCAAGGCAAACTCGGGCTGTGTCAGCGCCAGTTGGCCACACACCAGCAGATATCCCAGCAGCGCCAGCGGTAACGTCACCACGCCTTGTGCCGTCGCCCAGGTGGTTGGCCGCTGATCCGGGTGTTCACGTAACCAGCGAGCGTTACGCAGTGGGAACCAGGTCCAGCACGCCACCGCCAACAACGCCAGCGCCAATCCACTGCCATAGCGCCATTTATCCACCGGCACATCGTTGCCTTGCAGTTCGGCAATGTTGACCAGCACCAACCCAAGGGCAATCAGCAACAACGCCGGCATCAGCTTGTGCCAGGCAAGACGCCCATCGTGTTGGCCATAAAACAGATTGGCGGTCACGGAAATCACCACCGGCAAGGTGCCGATGATCATGGTGGACACCGGTGCACCGGTGCGCTGAATAGCGCTGGCCAGGCACAGGTAGTACAACAGGTTGCCGATCGCCGTTAGCTTCAACGCTTCTAACCAGTCCTGGCGTAACAAGCGTTGCAAACGCCGTCTATCCAGCCAGGCCAGCGGCAAGGCAATCAGTCCAAACGCCAGATAGCGTCCGGTGGACTGCAACGCCGCAGGATAATCCGGCACCAGCAGCGGCCCAACGAAGATAAGCCCCCACATCAGGCCGGCAGATAACGCAAATAACACTCCAATAAACATGACGACTCCATCGAAACAATCAGGGCGTAACGAAACTCACGCCCTGTAACAAGCTGATCTTGCGGTTGATGGAGCCAGTGTAACAGCGTCAGGCAGCAATCTATTGTAGCAGGTTGCTGTTTTACTCGGTGTCAAAGCGCGGGAATACCGCTTCTGGATCATAGCGTTCCCTCAGTGCCACCAGTCGTTGCCAATGCGATGTCGCGTAGCAACGCTGCACCGTATGGCTGCGCCCTTCCAGATCGAACTCGTTGATATAATGCCCGCAGGCATAGGGAGCCAAACGATCGTAACAATGATTCAACCATTGCCGGTTGGCGTCATCCTGTTGCGGATCATCCCACTGCATATAGCTGGAGACAAAATAACGACCGGTTGCCGAATAGGCGGCGTCGGGAAACGTTTGGTCGCCGCGCCAGATAATCATCGTCATGCCCTGAGGCGAGGGTTGAGACGGCAGTTGTTCACGCAGAATGGCGCTCACCTCCAGGATCCTATTGGTGAACAGGTTATCGGTACGCAAGCGGGAACACACCAGCGCCTGCTCGCTTTGCCGGTATATCGCTTCAAAATCCGCCATCTTTTCCGTTGCCAAGCATTGAATATCCAGCTTGAAGCGCTGGATCCGGTGGGTGAACAAAGCCTGTAGTGCATCCGCCTGGCGGACGCTGTCGGCAAAGGCCAACGTATTGACCACCACCTGTTGCTGGTCGTTGCCGGCCAGTACGATCATGATTTGCAACTGTTTGTCCCACTGGTGACTGTCGAGCATTTCGAACAGTAACGGCAATGCTTTACCCGGCAAGCTATAGAGATGGCTGGTGATCGCCGCCGGATGAGGCCAGCACTGGAGATAAAACGCGGTGATGACAAAAAAGGCATTGGGCCCGGCGCCGCGCGCCGCCCACCACAATTCGGGATTTTCGCTGGCGCTGGCATGCCTGCACTCGCCGTCGGCGGTAATAACGTCAACCGCCGTGACGTTAAATACGCTCATGCCGCCCCAGGCGGTAGAATTTATCCCCAGCCCGCCGCCGAGTAAAAATCCGCTCAGCGCCACATCGCCGCCGTGTCCGGTGGGAAACGCCAGCCCCAAAGGTGCTAACTGATGCATTAACTGTCGCCCGGTGGCGCCGGGCTCGACCCGGGCGATGCCGGTAGTGGTATCGACCTGTATTTCATTCAGAGCCGAAATATCCAGCAGAATGCTGTCATTTTGCAGGAAAATGCCGGCATAGCTGTGTCCCCCGGCGCGGACACACAGCGCTTTGCCATATTTGCGGGCCAGATTGACGGTAGCAACGATGTCCTGCTGGCATTCCGCTCGCACAATCAGTTCAGGAAAGCGCTTAAAATCCCGCTGATTCCAGCTTGCCTGGCGATACCAGCCGGCATATTCGGCATGGTAACGGGAGCGAACCTTTCCGCTCAGTTGGCAGCAAAATACACGATAGTCATCTGCTGCACAGGTTAAAGAAAGCTCTGTCATAGTGATAACCTTTTTTGCGTTATAAAAGTGGCTGCTTTATCGTCTGATTACTGATGCGGACGGTGGGTTACGGCATACAGGGGCAATGGCTGCAAACCCAGACGGGTTTTGATTTTGGCGTTTAAACGTCCTGCTTCGAGGCGCTTCAGTCGCCGCTGAAAGGCGTACTGATAGGCATTGGCAAAACACAGGGTATAAGGGCTGAACGCCAGGCCTTCATACTTCATGCCGGCTGACCATAAGTGCAGCGTGTCCTGCTCCTCAAAACACACCATACCAGCGAGCAATTCGCCCTCTTTCTCGATAAGATTCAAGCGAATAAGGTCACCACAAAGCCGACTGAAACGCGCCAGAGGCGCCGCCGGGAAATACTGGGGCGTACCGTGGCGTGAGGTGGTCTGAAAACAGAGCTCAGTGAGCTGTTCAAGGCGTTGATCGAACGGCGGCGCAATTATCGAGGCAACCGCCCCGCTGTCATTGAATTTTCGCATTTGCCTGCGCATTTCACCGCGTCCATCATAAGGCAGACTTTCCACAAAATGTTCAAAATCGCGAAAGTGCGTCAAATCAGCATAATAGCGGTCGAACATATAGTTGATGTTCAAGTCGGCTTGCGCCGCTAACGGCAATAGTGGGGATTCGGCGACGTTCAACAAGCCGGAATAGCGTGCGCCAACCTGTTTTGCGGTCAGCTTTAGCCGCATGAAAAGGCTGTCATAAATATGATTTAAAGATGAAAAGCTTAATACGGTGCTATTAAAACAGTGCATGATATGGCTAAACAAACCATAATCATCACCTTCATTTCGTATATCTGCCTTTTGTTCCAATACGCGAAATGGATCAACAACATCCAGGCGTTGTAAATAAGCCGGTATAAATGCAACCAACTTACCCTCTATCCTCACCGTCAGGTAAAAGAATTGTTTTACAGACAGTAACGGAGAGAGTTCCGCCGCTTGTAAAAAGCGCCAGTCATAAAATAACGGCGAACCGCATTGAGCATGAAAGCAGCGGTATTCCTCCTCGTCTAATTGCTTGAGGGTATGTAGCGTGTCGGTAATGTATTCCACGTGAGTGCCTCGCTTTAATAAGTGATGACAACCCCGGTGTTAAATTTATATGGCGGTCGGTCTTTGAATTCCTTGATGACCTTTAGCCGAGTTTGCAGTCGACCAACACGGTGTGTGGGTGCGCCAGATAGGCATGCAAATGTTCCGGTATTTCATCCGCGGCGCACGCCGCCTCGGGATTGCGCCAGCAGGTTACCGTGAAGCCATTATGCGCCAGTGCGCTGTCAATCGCGCCGCGCGACCAGTAGTTGGCACAGATAGGCGCCCCGGATTGCTGGGGAAACGACAGCTGTACCGTGCTGCCATCCTGCTGTGGTTGCGTACCACTCAGTTGGAAGCCGTAGGGAAGATAATATTCTTGGTCAACCTTATATTCCGGATTTAGCGGTAATGTCAGTAAGCGTCCGCCCGGTTTAAGCATCCGCGCCATGGTCGCCACCATTTCTTTAAGAAAATCATAATTGGTGGCATAGGGTAAAACGTACACCGCCAATACCAAATCAAACGTATGCGCCATCTCAGGCGTTATTTTTGATATATATTCAATACCTAATGGTTTTTCCATCTCGCGTTTTTTTGCATACTCCAGCATTCCCCCTGCCACATCAAATCCGACGACGTGATGCGCCCCGGAAGATTTTAACAATCGGGCATAATGACCGGTGCCGCAACCGAAATCGAGAATGTTCAGGGAAGAGACACCCCCCAACTGTTCTATTACGGAAGGTGTTTCAATTTGCTTGCGAAATGGCCATTCAAACATCTGCTCGTAAAAAATGGCCAAAGAATCAAATTGACTCTGACTGTTAGCGATTTCCATTTTCACTCCGAATCGGATAATGAGTATAAATTTATAGTTAGGCAAGTTGAAATTTGCAAACTTTGCCAGTTTTAAAAAGAAAAAATATTTATGACAGTTCGTTATCTCGTTGAGAATGTAATTATTTCATCTGATGAGTATTGCCATCGCACTTATTAACCTGAGAAAACTTGTTTTTGATAACGGGCTGGAGTGACGCCGTAACGATTGGCGAAAGCCCGCGTCAAATGCGCCTGGTCGGTCAAGCCGACCGCGGCAGCCACCTGTGCGGCCGGCATGCCCTGCGTTAGCCGTCGTTTTGCCTGGTAAAGTCGAATGGCCATCAGCATTTGATGAGGCGATACATGAAACTGTGCCTTGAACTTGCGCTGAAAATGATACGGACTGAGCGCGACCAATGCTGCCAGGCCGTCTAGCGTAATTGGTTGGGCATAGTGTTCCCAGAGATATTCTCGCACGATATCCAGACGGATCGCGCCCTCCCGTGGCTGTGGCTGCGCCACCTTTGCATGCGGACGAAACGCCGCGATCGCCTCCAGCAGCAGGCCGTCGATAGCCAATGGATCCTGAGCCTGCCACAGCGCGGCCAGAGTCTCAGCAATACGCCGTGCCGCCGGCGCATCGTCGCGCACCGCGTCGGTAAACCAGAGGCCCTGCTCGCCGCTCAGCCGCGCCAGCGTTGCCGGTTCAAGGTAAATCATCCGGTAGTTCCAGCCGCCTTCGCTGGCGGATTCGCCGGTATGCAATTCATCGGGGTTCATTAACACCAGTGAACCGGGGGCAGCGACGTGCTGCGCACCTCGATAGCGAAAACGTTCGGCGCCCTGCACCACCGTGCCGATGCCAAAGGCGGCATGGGTGTGCGGTTCAAACGCATAGCGATCGATATGGGCATGATAAAGCTCAACGCCCGGCAACTGCGGCAGATGCCGAAACTGCGCACAGTCTTTTTCGAACGGAAACTGTTGTGGAACACCTTGCATTGCGTGGGTCATCCTGCGTTGTCACGAGCGGCCAAGTGAAATAAACAGCCACTATGATAGTTAATCGGCCACAATTTGCGTAGCGCGTTCACGTTGTGAGCAGTTCACATGGCCAAAAAGCCGCTAGGCTAGAATTAGCGTGGCGAACGTGTCACTCTAGACGACTGGTCTAATTCATACTGAAGGAACCCGATGATGAAAATTCTCATGGTGCTGACATCTCACGACCAACTGGGTAACACCGGTAAGAAAACCGGTTTCTGGCTGGAAGAATTTGCCGCCCCCTATTACATCTTCAAAGATGCCGGCGCCCAGCTGGTGCTGGCCTCACCCGCCGGTGGCCAGCCGCCGCTGGATCCGAAAAGCAATGAAGAGGATTCGCAGACCGACGACACTCGCCGTTTTGTCAATGATGCCCCGGCGGTAGCGGCGCTGTCCTCAACCCGCAAACTCTCGCAGATTGTTGCGAGCGAGTTTGATGCAGTATTTTATCCGGGCGGCCACGGGCCTTTATGGGATCTGGCAGAAGATCCGTTGTCCATCGCGCTGATTGAAACCACCCTGGCGGCCAACAAACCGTTGGCGGCAGTGTGCCATGCGCCAGGTGTGCTGCGCCATGTCAAGGGGGCGGACGGCCAACCACTGGTGCGGGGCAAAGCGGTGACCGGCTTTAGCAACAGCGAAGAAGACGCCGTTGGCCTGACCGAGATCGTTCCGTTCCTGGTCGAAGACGTGCTCAAGCAACAGGGTGGCAATTACAGCAAAGGTGCGGACTGGGCTTCCTATGTCGTCAGCGATGGCCTGCTGGTCACCGGACAAAATCCGGCGTCATCCGCCGAAGCGGCGCGCGCCCTGCTCGCGCTAGTGAACTCGCAGTAAAGAGGTAACAATGTACTCAAATACACAACTTTATATTGATGGTGAATGGCGTGATGCCCAATCCGGTAAAACGCTGGCGGTCACCAACCCGGCTACCGACGAAACCATCGGTCACGTCGCCCATGCCGGACAGGCAGATCTCGATCTGGCGCTGGCCGCTACCGAGCGCGGTTTTAACATCTGGCGTCAAACCTCGGCCTATCAGCGCGCCAACATGATGCGCCAGGCCGCCGCCCTGCTGCGCGAACGTGCGGCGCAGATCGCCACGCTGATGACACAGGAACAGGGTAAACCGCTGGCGCAGGCCAAAGTGGAAGTTCTGGGCGCTGCCGATGTGATCGACTGGTTCGCCGGCGAAGCCAGCCGTACTTACGGACAAATCATACCGGCACGCCAGCAGGACGTACAGCAGCAAACGCTGAAGCTGCCGGTTGGTCCGGTGGCGGCCTTTACGCCGTGGAACTTCCCGATCAACCAGATCGTGCGCAAACTGTCGGCCGCGCTGGCCGCCGGTTGTTCGATCATCATCAAGGGGCCGGAAGAAACCCCGGCCTCGCCGGCTGCGCTGATCCAGGCCTTCGCCGATGCCGGTATTCCGGCCGGGGTGATTGCGCTGGTTTACGGTACGCCGGCGGAGGTATCGGAGTATCTGATCCCTCACCCGACCATCCGCAAGATTTCGTTCACCGGCTCTACCCGCGTCGGCAAACACCTGGCGGCACTGGCTGGTCAGCACATGAAAAAAGCCACCATGGAACTGGGCGGACACGCGCCGGTATTGATCTTTGACGATGCCGATCTTGATGCGGCGGCGAAAGAACTGGCCGCCGCCAAGTTCCGTAATGCCGGCCAGGTGTGCATTGCGCCGACCCGTTTCCTGATCCAACAGGGCGTGTATGATGAGTTTGTCGAAAAGTTCACCGCTGCGGTGCGTGAAATCAACGTCGGCAACGGCCTGGACGACGGCGTGACCATGGGGCCAATGGTACTCGGTCGCAGCGTCGATGCCATTGAGGCATTCGTACAAGACGCGATTGCCCAAGGGGCAAAAGTCACCACCGGCGGCAAACGCCTGACGGACAAAGGCAATTTCTTTGCGCCGACGGTATTGCGTGATGTGCCGTTGAATGCGCGCGCCATGTCGGAAGAACCCTTTGGCCCGGTTGCGTTGTTGCGGCCGTTCAACGATTACCATGAAGCCATCGCCGAAGCCAATCGTCTGCCCTATGGCCTGGCCGCCTATGCCTACAGTCGCAATATTGCCACCGTCAACGCCCTGGGGCGTGATGTCGAAAGCGGTATGCTGACCATCAACCATATCGGTTTTGGTCTGCCGGAAACGCCATTTGGCGGCGTGAAAGACTCTGGTCACGGCACCGAGGGCGGTAGCGAAGCGATCGAGTCCTATCTCGAAACACGTTTCGTTACCGTCGCCGGTCGCTAATCAAGCCCGGTTGGTAACATGACGGTCACAACCGGCCAGTAATTACTGGCCGGTTTTTTATCGCTTTATGGCGTCGCCCGCCCGATGATCCCCGGTATCTGCTGCCTCCCGGTGGTAAGCATCTAATCACGAAAACGTCACGAAAATTTATTAATTTCCTGGGTGACGATCATTTTTTATCATCATAACAACCTGCTAGAAAACAATAGCGTACCGATAGATAGCCAGATAATGACTGACTCATCGGATCTCTTGCCGCGCTGAGTAGCCTACGCTAAATGTACATTTACAGTAGCAATGCTTAATAATTTGCTTGACCGAGGAACACGTGATAACTCACTGGCTCGCCAATGCGACAGAGGCATGTATTTATCCCCAGCAAGTGGACAACCTCGCCGTGATGCCCCGGCTGGACAAGGTACAGGAAGCCGATGTGGTGGTGATCGGTGGCGGATTGCTGGGCCTGTCTGCCGCTCTGCATCTTGCCGCCGCCGGTGTCGATACGGTTTTATTGGAAAAGGCGCAGGTTGGCGGCCGCGCTTCAGGGCGCAACGGCGGCCAGCTGACGCCAGGCATGGCGCGCTGGAAGGCGCGGCAAATGCTGCAAATGCTGCCGTTTGAAACCGCACGGTGGCTGTGGCAGTTCGCATCATCGGAAGCGATGCAGTTACTGGACAGTTTATTGGAAACCCACGGTATCAATGCCGATCGCCACCATGGTCATCTTACCGCCGCCGTGCATCCGGCGCATATGGCGCCCTTGGCCGAGGAGTTGGCGGCACGTCAGACGTTGGGCGATCGCTGCGCCGCTATGCTGGATCGCGATCAATTGCGCACTCACCTGAATTCAGCCAACTATCATGGCGCGGCAATCGATCATTCAGGCGGGCACATTCATCCGCTAAAGCTGGTGCACGGCCTGCTGGGCGCCTTTCTGCGCGCAGGTGGACAAGCGTATGAAGACAGTGCGGTTGTGGCGTTAAGGCCGGGTGCACGTGGCACGCTGGCGCTCACCGCCGCTGGCGGCATGGTGGCGCGTAAGGCGATTGTGCTGGCGATGCATGCAGACTCCGGGACGTTGCAACCGCAAGAAGAGTCGATGACATTACCGCTCTATACCTACGTCGCAGCCACCGCACCGGTCAGCGGCGGGATTCATACCCTGTTACCGACCGCTATGCCGGTGTACGACACTCAGTTGCAGATCGATTATTTTCGTCCCTATGACAACGACCGGTTGTTGTTCGGCGCGCTGGGCACCAGTCAGTTGCTGCCGAGGGCGTCGATTGTCAAACGTCTACAACAGCGATTGACCGCGGTGTTCCCGCAGCAGCCGAATCTGTCCCCCGAATTTTTCTGGGCCGAACCTTTCGACATTACCCGCTCCGGCATGCCGGTGTTTCGCAAGTCTGCCGCGCCGGTGCCGGTATACAGCGCCTATGGCTGGAACGGCCACGGTTTGGCACAGAGCGTGCGGGTAGGAAAAGCCATCAGCGACGATCTGTTACGGCTAAACCGCGATTTCTTGCGACTGACCCGGTTCCCCCCTGTCGCCTTCCCTACCCGTTTCCTGTCCAAACGCCGGCTGGCTTCGTTGGCGATGCTCTCCGCACGCGTGGTCAATCTGCTGCAACCACATAAAATGCTGTCATCCTAAAAACGGGTCTGGCAATTGCCCTCTGCCAGCTTCTTACCTTCTGTTACGGCTTTGTCGTGATGTTCGACCACAGTATCGAGTGCCGATTGTCATTTTTATGTCACCTGCTGGCGTTAGAAATAGCCAATATTTTGAGTTGGCAAATTGAACAGGATCTAACGTGATACCACGTCTGGGCGAAAAACATTTTACGGCTTCGGCCATTATTCTGGATGAAGACCACCGCGTATTGATGCATTTTCACCATAAGCTGCAATGCTGGTTATACCCCGGCGGACATGTTGAACCGAATGAAGAACCGCAGGAAGCCCTGCAGCGTGAGGTCAAGGAAGAGGTCGGGATTGAGACCCGCATCATTGATTGTGCTCGCCACAGCGCGATAGCGCTGGTGAACGATCAACAGGATGTTGTAGAACTGCCTAGCCCGTTGACCATTCTTTGTGAAAGGATCGGTGATAAAAACGGCGGCTATCACTGGCATATTGACTTGATCTACTTATGCCGTTCTCCGGCGGCCTGCGTTGCTGCCCACAGCGGCTTTAAATGGTTCACCATGGCAGAAGTAGAAAAACTCGCATGTCCGCGCGAGCTCCCCTCCCTGATTGGCAGAGCCATCGACCTCTGCCGGCACGTTACGCCGCGTTGAGGTTGCCGTGCGCCGCTGCGGTGGCTAATCGGCGATTGGCACGCTTTCGTTTACCGTGATTTTTGCCACTCGCCGGCTTCGGATGGCAGTGATAGAAAGGTTATTAACGCAGCAACTCCGTTAAAATAACAATAAATTAACAAGACCCTACGGAGCGCTGCCATGACCCTGAATCAAAAACGCATGTACATTAATGGCGAATTTATCGCCAACCCTGACGATCGCTGGATTGACGTGGTCAATCCGTCGACCGAACAGATCATTATGCAGATCCCCCAAGGCAGCGCCGAGCACGCGAAACAGGCGATTGATGCCGCCGCCGCCGCACAGGCCGATTGGGAAGCGTTACCTGCCGTCGAGCGTGGGCAGTGGCTGCGAGCCATCGCCAACGGCATCCGCCAGCGTGCGGAGGAACTGACCGCCACCATCGTCGCCGAAGGCGGTAAAACTCAGGAACTGGCCAAGGTGGAAGTGCTGTTCACCGCCGATTACCTTGATTATATGGCTGAATGGGCGCGCCGTTATGAAGGCGAAATTATCCAGAGCGATCGGCCCAACGAGACGATTTTCCTGTTCAAGAAGGCCATCGGTGTCACCACCGGCATTTTACCGTGGAACTTCCCGTTCTTCCTGATTGCACGCAAGGCGGCGCCGGCCCTGCTGACCGGCAATACCATGGTGATCAAGCCCAGCGAATTGACGCCGGGCAACGCGGTGATATTTGCCGAGATTGTGCACCAGGTCGGATTGCCACGCGGGGTATTCAATCTGGTGACGGGCTATGGTCCCGAAGTTGGACAGGAACTGGCGGCCAATGCCAAGGTCGGTATGGTCAGCCTGACCGGCAGCGTCGGCGCGGGTATCGCCACCATGCGTGCAGCAGCCGACAACGTCACCAAAGTGTCGCTGGAACTGGGCGGTAAAGCCCCGGCGATTGTCATGGCCGACGCCGATCTGGATTTGGCGGTGAAAGCCATCGTCAGTTCGCGGGTGATCAACACCGGGCAGGTGTGCAACTGCGCCGAACGTGTTTATGTGCAACAGGCAATTTATCCTCAGTTCATCGAGCGGCTCAGTACGGCATTACAACAGGTAACCTATGGCGATCCCAATACCCAAACCGGGCTGGATATGGGACCGCTGATCAGCGCAGAGGCGGTAAAACGGGTGGAGGACAAGGTAGCACGGGCCGTCGAACAGGGGGCGACGCTGCGATTTGGCGGGCAACGTGCCGCGCGCAGCGGTTATTTTTTCCCCCCTACCTTACTGACGGAGGTGCGTCAGGATATGGAAATCATGCAAGAAGAGGTGTTTGGTCCGGTATTGCCGGTAGCAACCTTCAACACGCTGGATGAGGCCATCGCCATGGCCAATGACAGCGAATACGGCCTCACCTCCTCCATTTTTACTCGCGATCTCAATGTGGCGATGCGCGCGCTCAAGCAGTTGAAGTTCGGCGAAACCTACATCAATCGTGAAAACTTTGAAGCGATGCAGGGGTTCCATGCCGGCTGGCGCAAGTCCGGCATCGGCGGCGCCGATGGCCGCCACGGGCTGGAGGAATACCTGCAGACCCAGGTTGCCTATTTACAACTTTAGCCATCCACCGTTACAGCGTGGCGCAACGCGGGCCGTCAGGCGCAGAGTGTTTGATCCATACCGCCTGCCACGGCCGCAACGTCATGCTGCCGTCAAACGCCGTCATGGCGATCAGATCGGTGCCCGGCAGCGGCAAGTGCAGCGTTTGCGGAGCGGCACTGACGTTCACCACGCAGCTGATGCGTTCCTGCCCGCGCTGTTCGGCCCGTTCGATGCCGAACAGCGCGTCGCCAAGTTTCAGCACCCGCTGCGCCGCCTGGGGGGCAAACGCCGGCTGGGTACGGCGACAATAAATCAGGTGACGCAGACGATGGAACACTTCCGCCCGTAGCGTGCCTGGCTCAACCAGCTGTTGTTCCAGGCTTTTCAACTGCAGTTTTTCGCGGTTGATGCGTCGGTTGATGCCGGAGCGCGCTACCCCCGCCAGATCGCTGCGGCTACCGAGCAGGCTATGATAATACAGCGCCGGTACGCCGCGGAATGCCAACAGGATTGACTGTGCCGCCACGAACTTGTCGGCTTTGGTGTTGACGCCGTCATCCGGCTCGCACAGGGCATCCAGATAGTTGATGTTCAACTCATACGGCGACTTACTGCCGTCGGGGTTGTTACGCCAGGAAATTCGCCCGTCCTTACGCTCCACTTCGGCCACCAGAAACGCCCGCTCGGCATCGTCCAGCAGATTTTCAGTCGGCCGCAGGCCGATGCCGTCGTGGCTGGCCAGAAAGTTGAAAAAAGTGGTGTTGATCGGCTGCGTTTCGGCACTGAGTCGGGTCGCCCAGGCATTGAGCCAGCGCGTATTCTGGCGTAAAAATGCGTGCAGCGTCAGCGGTGGTAACGGAAACTGGTACACCATGTGCGCTTCGTCGCCGTTGCCGAAATAGCGAATATTTTCGCTGTGCGGCACGTTGGTTTCGGTGATCAGGCGGCAATGGGTATTGGCGCGGTCGAGCACCAGCCGCCACAGCTTGATGATCTGATGCACTTCCGGCAGGTGTATACACGCGGTCCCTGCCGCTTTCCAGATAAAACCAATTGCATCCAGGCGAATCGACCGTCCGCCGGACGCGGCGTATTGCAGCAGGATGTCGATGCTTTCCAGTAACACTGCCGGTTCGCGAAAATTAAGGTCTATCTGGTCTTCGCTGAAGGTGGTCCACAAATAGACGCGCTGATGGTTGGCTTTGACATACGGCGTCAGCAGTGGCAGCGCGCGTGGGCGCATCACCGAATGGTAATCGGCCTGTGGGTCGGCCTCGATAAAATAGTGCTGGTATTTTTCCTCGCCGCGCAGATAAGCCTGAAACCACAGGCTGGCGCTGGAAACGTGGTTAATCACGCAGTCAAACATCAAATCATAATGCTGATGCAATGCGTGAATATCTGTCCAGTCGCCCAGTTCAGGATTGATACGCCGATAATCCACCACGCTGAAACCGTCATCCGAGGTCCAGGGAAACATCGGTAACAGATGAATATCGCTGATTAAGCCTTGCAGCCAGCGATCGGCGAACTGTTTCAGTACCCGCAGCGGTTTTTCATCGTCCTGATACAGACCGTCGCCATAAGCGATCAGATAAATGGTTTTCTCGTCGACCGATTGCGACCGCTGTTCTCGGGGTAAGTGCCACTTTTCTATCAACGCCAGAATGTCGGCAATCAACGCCGGCCGTCGTTCGGCAGGATACAAACTGCGCAGCAATTGCTGTAGCTGTTGCTCGAAGTCTGACGCCATAGCCCCTCCTTTTGTGTAAAACCATTAGCTTCCTTTATAACCGCTTCTGGTAAACAGGTAAAACACCTCGGCAGGCTACCGTTGGCTGTGTGCCTTTGTGAGCGATGCCTCATGGTGGGCAAATTGCCGACTTGCATCAGGCGGCCAACGGCGACTGCTGCTATTTTGTTTATGGCGGCCGAGCCAAAAAAAACGGCTGAAAGTGATTACGCAACAAGGTATTAGCCACTTGGCCGCCGCATCAACACTAACCGGAAAGGAACCCTTATGCAGATTCGCCTGTTTAAAATAATGGCGCTGAGCGCCGCCATCATGACGGCCAGTTCTCCGCTGTTTGCCGCCCAACTCGACGCCGGTGCGGTGGCCGCGCCGGACGAATACGGTGCTAAAGTCGCGGCGCAGATCCTCAAGGCCGGTGGCAACGCGGTGGATGCCGCCGTAGCGACCGCCTTTACCCTGGCGGTTACCTATCCCGAAGCCGGCAACATTGGTGGCGGCGGCTTTATGACGCTGTATATCGACGGTAAGCCCTACTTCCTGGATTATCGTGAAACCGCACCCAACGCCGCCAGCAAAGGCATGTATCTGGATGAAAAAGGCCAGGTTATCGACAACCTCAGTCTGGTTGGCAGCAAAGCCGCCGGGGTTCCGGGTACGGTGATGGGATTATGGGAAGCGCACCAGAAGTTCGGCAAACTGCCCTGGGCGGAACTGTTAACGCCGGCGATTGGCTACGCGCGGCAGGGCTTTACCGTCGCCAACCAGCAGTACCAGTATCGTGAAGACGCCAATAAACTGTTTGCCGGCAAAACCAACTTCGGCGACTACTTTGGCAGCATGAAGCCAGGCAGCCTGTTTAAACAACCAGAACTGGCAAAAACCCTCGAACGGATCGCCGATCGGGGGGCTAGCGACTTTTACCGCGGCGAAACCGCCAACCTGTTGGTAAAGCAGATGCAGCAGGATGGCGGTTTGATCAGCGCGGACGATCTGAAGGATTACCGCGTGAAATGGCGTGAGCCGATGCAGATCGCCTGGCGTGGCAATACCATCTATACCGCCCCGCTGCCTAGCTCCGGCGGCATCGCTCTGGCGCAGTTGTTGGCAATCAAGGAGTATCGCGCCGCCGATTTTAAGGGGGTCACGCTCAACTCGGCACGCTACATCCATTTGTTGTCGGAAATTGAAAAGCGGGTGTTTGCCGATCGTGCCGACTATTTGGGCGATCCTGACTTTACCGATGTGCCGGTGGCCAAGCTGACCGCCGCCGATTATCTGCAAAAACGCGCGGCAGAAGTGAATCCGCAGGCCATCTCCGCCAGCGAAAAAGTACGTCCCGGCCTGGAAACGCACCAAACCACCCACTTTTCGGTTATCGATGCGCAAGGCAATGCGGTCAGTAATACCTATACGCTAAATTGGGACTTTGGCAGCGGCGTGGTGGTCAATGGCGCCGGCTTCTTGCTGAACGACGAAATGGATGATTTCAGTGCCAAACCCGGCGTGGCAAACGCCTTTGGCGTGGTGGGCAGCGACGCCAATGCCATTGAGCCCGGCAAGCGCATGCTGTCGTCCATGAGTCCGACCATCGTTACCCGCGACGGCAAGGTGACGCTGGTGCTCGGCACGCCGGGGGGTTCACGCATTTTTACGTCAATCTTTCAGGTGCTGAACAACATTTACGATTATCACCTGTCACTGCAACAGGCGGTAGCGGCGCAGCGCGTACACCACCAGTTGCTGCCCAAAGACACCCTCTACTACGACAGTTACGCGCCGTTGACCGGTCAGGTGGCGGCAGAGTTAACCGCGCTGGGTTATACCCTGGAGGATCAGGGTTGGAACATGGGGGATATCCAGGCGATCCGCGTCAATGGCAGGATGCCAGAAACCGCTTCCGACCCGCGTGGTCGGGGTACTGGACAGGTGATCGAACGCTAGTGTGCTGGCCAATTGCGTCGGGGAGCAGCAATACCCGGCGCTGCTGATGAAATATTTAGACATTATTATTTAATTTATAATTAACATGTATGCATCGTCATTAACATCGCCCCGCTTATCTGTATTTTTTTGTGTCTTGAAAAGATTATTTT
This sequence comes from Serratia odorifera, assembly GCF_041448735.1. Lineage (NCBI taxonomy): Bacteria > Pseudomonadati > Pseudomonadota > Gammaproteobacteria > Enterobacterales > Yersiniaceae > Serratia > Serratia odorifera. The sequence continues at coordinate 1,091,015 of NZ_JBGMUT010000001.1, forward strand.
GCGTATTGGGCTAATCTTATAAGACTAATTAATATATCGATTAGTCGGAGGTTAATGATGCACCATCAAAGCAATCGGCAGAAAAAGCCGGAAAAAAACACCCCGCCAGCCGCTTCGCCAAAGCGGGAAAAGGATGATTATCACCACGCGCCAGAGTCCGGTGACAAGCAGGTGAAATAATGACTACGGGCGACCCAACGCTGGCCATGCTGCTGTATTTCGTTATGCCATTATGGTTATTGGCCGGCATCGCCGACTGGGCATGTCATCGCGCGACTGAAATAGAGAAAACCAGCGGTACCAAGGAGTCACTGCTGCATTTGATGATGTTTGTCGAAGTGGGTATTCCGTTGTTGGCCGCCATTTTCCTTGAGATCAACAGCCTGATTATCTTGTTGATGATAGTCGCTTTTTTTGTTCATGAAGCCACGGCGCTGTGGGATGTCAGCTACGCCGTGGACCAACGTGAAGTTACGCCGATCGAACAGCATATTCACAGCTTTCTGGAGATGATCCCGTTAATGGCGATGCTGATGGTGATCTCGTTAAACTGGCAGGATTTCACCGCGCTGTTCGGCATGGCCGACCAATCTGCCGACTTCTCGCTGCGTTGGAAAACACCCCCGTTGCCGACCGGTTATAGGCTGACGCTGTTCGCGGCAATATTGCTGCTGGTTATTATTCCCTACATCGAAGAATTTGTTCGCACGTTGCGAAAGAGGTAAATCATGCCGTTTATTCCTTTTAATCCCTCGCCAGGTTACACCTTAGGCGCCGAATTAGAATTACAGCTCATTGATTTAAATAGCTGCGAGCTTTCGCAAAAAGGCCTGGAAATTATAAAAGCCATGAATAATGAAAAGAATATAAAGGAAGAGCTGACGCTATCAACCATAGAAATTAATTCGGCGGTGCATAAGAATCCCTTTACCCTGTACGATGAATTGAGCACCATTGCCAGCCAGCTGTCGGACGTGGCCGCCGGTTATCACTGCGGGCTATGCGGCGGCGGTCGCCATCTTACCAGCGATTGGAAAGAACAGTGCATTACCCCCACCGAACGTTATCAGGAGGTGTACGAACACCTGGGTTTTTTGGCAAAACTGTCCTGCGTTTTTGGCCAACATATTCACGTCGGTGTTGAAAGCGGCGATGATGCCATTTATCTGTGCCACGCGCTGATCCCCTACCTGCCGCACTTTATCGCCCTGAGTGCCTCGTCGCCTTATTACCAGTCGGTTGATACACGCTTTGCCAGTTCACGTTTCAGCGCGCTGAACTCGTTCCATACCTTCGGCTACATTGAGAATATCCACAATTGGCAGCAGTTTAACCAGTATGTCGACACCGCGACGCGGCTGGGGATCATACAATGCCTGAAGGATATTTATTGGGAAATCCGGCCGAAGCCCAACTTCGGTACGGTCGAGATCCGCGTTTGCGATACGCCGTTGTCGATTTATCATGCCTGCATGCTCAGCGGTTACGCGCAGCTGTTGGTGAAATATCTGCTCGATGAACGCCGGCCGCTGCAACAGGCCTACCATTCTGCCGTCACCTGCAACACCTTCTGCGCCCAGCGCTACGGCTTCAGCGCGCCTTACATCGACTGTCAGTCAGCAGAGAAAACCGAATTGTCACGTCATCTGCTGTTTACCCTGCAACGCCTGTATCACTACGCCAGCGGTCGTGACATCGAGGTCCTGGATTACCTGAAACAATATGTCATGCACGGCGAAAACGATGCCGATCGTATTCGCGGCATGGCGCAGGCGGGTTACAGCGAAAGCTGCATCATCCAGACCATGATGGCGCTGCTGACCAGCGGTGTGCACAGCGGTAACGTGGCGATCGGCGCCTGAAAGATGCAGCGAATGAAGGAAAAGCGGGACCGTTGGACGGCCCCGTGGGTGTTGCGGCGGGCGCTCTGCCCCCGATAGATGGATTACGGATTTAACTGGGTGCTGTAATTGACCGGTACCCAACGGTAACCCTGACCTTGCGCTTGCACATGCCCCAGACCGGGGAAGGCAATATGCGCCGCCGCCACCCAATAGCCCTGTTTGGCAGCCTGCGCCAAAATACGCTCGCGGGTCGCGATGGCCTGCTGACGATCGACGTCGAAATGAATCGCCACCTGCGGCTCAGGCATCTGTACCGCCTTGGCATGGATGATATCCCCCCACAGCACCAGCGTTTGCCCCGCGCTTTCCACCCGATAGGTCACGCTGCCCGGAGTATGCCCATAGGCCGCCTGCGCCTGTATGCCCAGAGGCAAGGTGGCCGGCGCGGTAAAGGTTTTCAGTTTGCCGGCGGCGATAATCGGCTTTAACACCTCGGCAGATTGTTTAAAGGTATGGCGCTGCCCCGCTTCCACTTTGCTCTGGTTGGCACTATCCAGCCAAAAATCAGGATCGTGTTTGTCGACATAGACCTCGGCATTGGGGAATGCCGGTTTGCCATTGAGCGTCAGGCCACCGGAATGATCGCCGTGCACGTGGGTCACCAGCACCGCATTGATGCTTTCCGCCGGGTAACCGGCCGCTTTCAGGTTGGCTAACAGATGGCCGCCGTTATTGCCGAACAACTGCCCCGCGCCGGTATCGACCAGAACCCGCTGTTTGCCGTCGTCGATCACGAAGGTATTGATTGAGGTTTCCGCTTGTGGCGTCATCGCGTCCTCTGCCATTCGCTGTTTTAAGCGTTGCGGATCGATCGGCAGCAGCAATTTCTCCAGCGGCAGCGTGATGGTGCCGTCGGACACCGCGGTCACCGTCAGCTTGCCCAATGCCATACGGTAATATCCCGGCGCCTGCTGATGCGTATCGGCAGCGTGGGTCAGCGAGGTTGCCAGCAGTAGACTGGCGGGCAGCACTAAATATGATTTCATAGCTATCCTGTTGGTGGAAAAACATCGCTTTAACGTTGGCAGAGATTATCGTATTGTCCAATCACATCATTCAAATCGATTGGATTGATTGTGAATATCAGAGAAAATGATTTTAGTCGTATCGATCTGAATCTATTGACGGTTCTGCTGGTGCTGTATCGTGAAGGCAGTGTCTCCCGCGCCGCTCAGAAACTGTTTCTTGGTCAACCGGCGGTCAGCGGCGCTTTGGCACGGCTGCGTGTCATGTTCGACGATCCACTGTTCGTACGTTCGGCCAACGGCATGGATCCGACGCCGCGCGCCCACGCCCTGGTGCGCGAACTGACGCCGCTGATGGAAAACATGCAGCAGGTGCTGTTTCGGCAGCCACAATTCTCCCCCGCCAGTTCGCAGCACAGCTTTCGTCTCGGTATCACCGACTGGGTGGAAAGCTGGCTGATGCCACCGCTGTTCGAACTGCTGCATCAGCACGCCCCTGGCATCACGCTCAACGTGGTGGCAACCGATCCGTTTCAGGATGGCGACGCGCTGGAGCAGGATCGCATCGATCTGGCCATTTCGGTGGCGGACGGCGCCGCACAGGGTCTACGGCGACAGGTATTGGCGGTAATGGGCTACAAAACCTTTTGGCATCCGGCGCAATGGCAGCCCAGGCTGCCATTGACGTTGGAGGCCTATACCCGCGGCGAGCATCTGTTGGTGTCCTATCGCGGCGCCAACAGCAGCATTATTGACCGCCAACTGGCGTTGTTGGGGCATCGGCGACGGGTCCGTTACACCACGCCGCACTTTGCGACGTTACCGCTAATGCTGCAACGTACGCCAACCTTCGCTACCGTGCCGGATGGGCTGGAACCCAGTTGGCGCCAACATTTTGGCCTGTGCGCCAGTGAATTGCCGCTGGAAATCGCAAAGTTTGAGGTCGCCATGCTGTGGCATCGCCGTCGCGAGCAGGAGCCGGCGCTGCAATGGTTACGTAGCAGTCTGGCACAATTACTGGCGCAGTGACGGCCAGGCTTCAGCGATGCGCCGTGGTTTTTTCCGTTGGTACATCAGGGCATCACCGGCAGCCAGTCACCGATCAAGCCCCTGCGGCTGTGGTGGATCAAACTCGACGATGCCGTAGGAAAAGCCCAGTCGGTATCGCACGGTGCGCGCGACGTTTCCTGCGTGGCCAACCGGCAGTAGGCCTTGAACCACTGCCGGTTCTCATCAACCAGCGTGACCAGCCCAATCGGTACTCGAAACAAACGTCGCGCCATGCGGGTGATACGATCAAAACGTTCTTCCAGCGCGGTATCCAGCACTCTCTAATCGCAGCGTCACACCTAATGCCATCACGCTGATGGATAAAATAGATGGCGCTTTTAGCCTTTGCTCCCGGCTTTGATTTCAGCGCCGGTATTTATACTCGCCGTTTATGTTTATCCAAGGTTCTGGTGGCGTGACAAAACCCTTTTTACGCAGTGGCAGTTTGCACGACGTGGTGGCCCTGGGGGAAAATGGGCAACCGGTTTATACCCTGGCGCAGCCGTTGCGCGAAGCGCTGCGCCTGCAAAATCAGCCTGCGGTAGCGCAGATGCTGGCCATTCCTCAAGTTAATCAAACCGGCGATCGCATCGACTGGTATGCCCCTTTCGCCGGGACGGCGATCGGTTGGCAAGCCGCCAGCCTGGCGCAGCGTCAGGCGGCATTGCAGGTTCTCGACGCCGGCCGCAGCGCGGTCGCCACGCTGAGCCAGCGGGCGTTGGCTTCTGCCAACCCGGCGCACAGGCTGTTCGCCGCCCTGCTCGACCATGCATTGCAGATTCCTGATGCCCAGCACGTTTTTCTGGTGGATGGCAAACCGGTACTGACCTTTTGGGGCTTCATCCGCCACCAGGGTGTGCCGTGCAATAACATGTTTGCCTGTCTGCGCCCTGCGCCCGAAGAGAGGTCCCTGGCGCCTACCGACCTGCCGCCGCCATTACCGCCGTCAGTATCCGCGGTTCCTCCGCCATCCGAGATGATCCCAGCCACGCCGGCGGCGGTTGTCGCGCCCGTAATGGGGAGCGCTAAGCGCCGGTGGCGTTGGCTTTTGGCGTTGGCCGTCATGTTGGCGCTGGTGATAACGCTGGCGCTGCGCAGTTGGCCGTCTACACCCGCACCCGTCACGGTGGCGGCACGCGCGGCGCCAGCGATACCAGACAAAACATCCGTTGCGTTGCCGCCGCTCCAGCTACCGCTGGCAGCCGCCACGGTGATGCCACCTGTGCCCCAGGTCCAGATCGCCACGCCGCACGATAAACATGCGCTGGTGATGCCTACCGCGGCGGTCAGGGCCGGATCCAACCGTTTTCTTGACGGTAAATGGCGCGCGCGGCCGGCGGTCGACAGCCCGCTGACCGGTAAACTGCCCACTCTGCGCTATCGGTTGTATCACGGCAAAGGGACGGCCAACCTGACGCAGGCCGACGGTGTGCGTTGCAGCGTCAACGTTGAGGCCGGGTTGATGCAATCCGGCAATCTGGTGATCAACAGCCGTACTCGGGCACGCTGCAGCGACGGTTCACGCTATCAACTGCCGGAGCTGATCTGTACGCCGATGGGCGACGACGCCGCCGCGCAATGTATCGGCCGCTACGGCAACCAAACCGACTATCCCATGATGATGACGCGCGAGAAAAAATAATGCTGGCGACTTTGACCGACTACCCCGCACGAATCACGCTGATTCAAGACAGCGGCATACAGTTCCTCGATTTTGGGTTGCCTGCCGCCACCGTCCTGCCGGAATTGCCCGGCGCGTTTGTGCGCAAAACCGCTAACGGCCCGCTGTTGCGACTGGCGTTCGACACAGTGCACGGCAGGTATCTGCTGGCCAATGTGCCAGGAGAGCCGCCGGAAATGGTGCGGCCGGAATTGCGTTTTCCGCTGGAGTATTCACTCCACCTGCTGAACAACCAATGGTTGCCGCTGCCGTTCTTGCGCTTCAACCCAGCAAGCGGCTTGCTGGCCGGACCGGATAATTGGGCGCGGCTGCGCATTACCCGGCTGGAAGATAGCGATAGTGACGGTAACCGCTGGCGTATCACCCTGGCATTTGACACCCAGGTGCTGGATGCCGCCGAAGCGCCGCTGGCACCCACCGACCATGACGTCAGCGCCGGGCTGAGTTTCGCCCTGGCGCACCATAGCCGCGATCTGGATCCGTTTCTCGATTTGACCTGGGTTGACGGCTGGCTGCGGGAAACCTTTGTTCAGCAGGCCGTTGCCCTCGAGCAACGCAGTGAAGCGGCGCTACGCAACGCGCTGAAGCTGTTTGAATATCAGGCACATTACCTTAACCTGCTGGCGATGTTCGGCGACCGCCTGCAATTGCCGCAAATCAGACTGATCGCCCCGTCAGCGCAGGCGCCGGCGGTGGCAGTCGATCTGATCCTTGATGTCGGCAACTCGCATACCTGCGGCATTATGGTTGAGGATCATCCAGAGGAAAGTGACGGGCTGAAACATACCTACGAACTGCAACTGCGCGACCTGGCGCAGCCGCAGTACCTGTACCAGGCGCAGTTTGACAGTCGTGCCGAGTTTGCGCCGGCCGAGTTTGGCAAAGCGCAGTTTTCATTCCAGAGTGGCCGTGAACAAGCATTTTGCTGGCCCTCGATGATGCGTGTCGGCAGTGAAGCCAGCCGACTGGCGGCCCGGCGCCAGGGCACCGAAGGCGCAACCGGTCTTTCCAGTCCACGCCGCTATCTGTGGGACGAGGAGCGCTATCCCCATGGCTGGCGCTTCAATATGCCGCAGGAACCGATGGCCGCTGCCGCACCGCTGGCGCATCTGCTCAATGACCAGGGGCAGCCACTGTTTAATCTGGCGGCCGAGGAGCGGTTGCCGGTATTCAGCGCCAGCTACAGCCGTAGCGCGATCATGACGCTGATGCTCAGCGAACTGCTGGCACAGGTGCTGATGCAAATCAACAGCGTTGGTCAACGGTTGAAAATGCCGCACGGCAACGCGCCACGGCAATTACGTAATATCATTCTCACGCTGCCCTGTGCGATGCCAAAACCGGAGCGTGAACTGTTCCGCCGCCGCATGCACGATGCCATTGGCCTGGTGTGGAAAGCACAGGGCTGGCACCCGGTGGATGCGCCCTTCACCAGCCTGGCGCAACAAAACGCCGGTAAACTGCCGGTGCCACAGGTGCAGATGGCGTGGGATGAGGCCACCTGTGGCCAACTGGTGTATCTCTACAATGAGACACAGTTGAATTTTGCCGGCCACAGCGCGGCGTTTTTTGCCAGCATGGCGCGGCCAGACCGCCCTGCAGCGCAGCACGGTAAAGCGCTGCGTATCGCCTCGATTGACATTGGTGGCGGCACCAGCGATTTGTCCATCACCCAGTTTTCTCTCGATGACGGTGTGGGGCATAACGTGAAAATCGTGCCAAACCTGCTGTTTCGCGAGGGCTTTAAAATGGCCGGCGACGATATTCTGCTCGATGTGATCCAGCAATACCTGCTGCCGGCGGTACAACGGGCACTGCAACAGGCTGGCGTCGCGCAACCCGCCGCGCTGATGGACAAACTGTTCGGCAGCCAAGGCCGTCTGGACGGATTTTCCGCCCGTCGGCAGCAAACGGCTTTGCAGCTGTTTATACCGCTCGGTCACGCCATTTTACAGGCTTATGAACAATACGATCCGCTCGACCGGCATACGGAACTGGCGGCAACCTTTGGCGAACTGTTGCCCCAGTTACCCACCACCGGCGTACTGACGTTCATCAACGGTGAAACGCAACGTCAGCTACCGGCTGATGCCGCCACATTCGATATTCTGCAAACGCCGCTGTTGCTGCCGCTGCATCAACTGCACGTGGCATTCCTGAACGGCAAGATGCGCATCGCCGCCTGTCTGCGCGCGCTGGCAGAAGTGGTCGCACATTACGGTTGTGATGTATTGCTGCTCAGCGGACGCCCATGCCGCCTGCCGGGCGTGCAGGCGTTGCTGCGTCATTTGCAGCCGCTACCGGCCAACCGCATCGTCTCACTGGACGGTTACCACACCAGTAGTTGGTATCCGTTCCACCACCAGGGAAAGATTGAAAATCCAAAATCCACCGCGGCGGTTGGCGCGATGCTCTGCCTGCTGGCGCTTGATCTGCGTCTGGGTAGTTTCTATTTCAAGGCCGGTGATTTTCAGCCTTATAGCACCATTCGCTATCTCGGCATGCTGGATGCACAGCAGGCGCTCACCGCCGACAACGTGTATTACCGTGATATCGATCTGGATGCGGCCGAGTTTATGCTCGACGCAGCGCGCTTTCCGCTGCGTGGCCCGCTACAACTGGGTTTTCGGCAGCTGGACAACGATCGCTGGCCGGCAACGCCACTGTATAACCTGAGCATCGTCGATGCGCAGCTGGCACGTCGCCTGGCCAGCAACGACGTTTTGCATCTGCGGCTGCGGGTGGTGGACGGTGAGCGTTTTGAACTGGCGGATGCCGTACTGGCGGATGGCACGCCGGTTCCCTTGCAACAGTTGCAGCTCAGGCTTAATACCCTGGCCGCCGGCGGTGCCGGCGCGACGCACTATTGGATCGACAGCGGGAGCGTCTTCAACACATGAATCCACTAACCGTCAATACCCTGGTGCAGCAGGCACGGCAAACCGCACTGACGATTGGCAACCTTGCCGACTGGTTGAACCACGCCCGGCAGCGCTCAGCGCGGTTGGCTATCGAGGCCGACCGCCTGCAACTGGCGCTGCAACGCTGCCAACACGACGCCGAACGGCTGGCGCAGGCGGCCAGCGATGTTTTCAGCATTGGCATTTATGGTCGCGTTCAGGCAGAAAATGCGTCACTCGCTGTCATTTTGGGACGTCAAACGATGCAGGTTGCGCAGCCGACGTTGACGCTCCGTTACCGTCACAGTGCGACAATCGCCGCGCCACGCCTCACGCTGTTGACCGAGGCCGATCTGATCACCCTGCTGTTCATTACCGCCGGCGCGCCGCCGCTGGACGAGCAGCAGCTCAATCAGCAACTGGCCGCGTTAAGCCAGCGGCGTCAGACGGTGGCCGTGGCGGGAATGTCGTCACGTTGCGTAGCGTCGCTGCGAGATGCGCTGTTGCGCCATCGGCCGCAAATGCCCCCGGCCAATGCTTTCTGGATGGCTGCGAGCAACCTGGCGCCCTATCTGGGCATTGATCACCGTGCTCAGCTGTTTTCGCCGTTGTGGAACAGCCAGCCGCAGCTGACCGGGCTATATCGCCAACTGGCTCACTCGTTACACGGCCTCGGCAGCCGGCATATTCAGCTAATGAAAGGCGAACTGCCGTACCTCGATGGCATCATTGACGGTAGCCTGGCAACGCACCTCAATAGCCCACTGGACAGCAGCGTGCAGATCGCGACGTTGGCTGGCGATGAGGCCAATCGGCGGGCGTTTTCATTGGCCGAACTGGCCTTGTTGAGCGTTGAACTGTGCCTCAGCCAACCGGTTGAAAACGATCCGTTCAGCGAGCCGGTGGATATTCTGGACATTCCTGCCGGCGTTGACGGCGACACTTCGACGCCGATACAGCGGTTGATGCAGGCGGGCCTGCCAACTGGCATATTGCACCGATCGTCGCCAACCGCAGTTGTTGCTGGTCGGCTCCACTACCACCCGGCATCAGGACGTTGCCGAGGTCGGTAAAGCGCTGACCGATTGGCAACAGCGCCAGCAGGCTGAGCAACCGCCGCTGTGTGGCGATGGCAAACCGGATCTGATGTGGGTCTTTAGCCATCACCGCGCCTCGGCCGGGCAAAAAAAGCTGGACGACGCGGTACAGCGTTATGTCAGCGCCAGCGGCGCGCAATGGGGATCGCTATTGGCACTGGATGCCAGCGACATTCGACGGATGCTGGCCTACCTGGCCGCGGCGGCCAAGGCAACCACGCAGCGTCAGCGCATTGGCGGGTTATTGCAGGCGCTGAGACGCGAGGTACGTGAAACGTTGCTGGGCAGTTGGCATCAATCGGCCGAGAGTCAGGGGCGGCAGAGACGACAAACCGCCCAGCACCTGCTCAAGGCCCTGCAGGCCAGAACCGGCGTACACGGCGAACTGCTGGAGCGTCTGTTGCCAGAGCGCGATCGGCTACGCCGTTTGCAGCGGCAAACGTGCAGCGTCGGATCATCGGTCGATGATCCGTTCAGTATTGGCGTGGAGTTGGATCTGTTGACCAACGCCTCACACAGCCAAAACGTTACGCCAGACAATCACGCCTTTGCCGATGCGCTGTTCGCTGACTGGATCGGCCATTTACGCGCCTTGCCGTACCATGACGCAGTGCGCAAGCTGCTGGCGGTGGATCAAACCACGCTGAATCTCCTGGTGGATGAACTGGTTAATGCCGCCTTTCGTCTGGAACTGGCGGCTCAGCTGCGGCACAGTCTGGCGACGGCAGGCAGCGCTGCCGATCGGCAAATATCTCAGGCGTTAAGCGTACTGGGTGATTTTGTCGCCTGGCTGGGGTTCCAACATCTGCCGGCATCGCAGCGTCCGGCCAGTCGTATCCATCACGGACAGCCGATCTTTGTCTCTGTAGCCCAGCTGGATACTGCCCGTCCAGCGCGTTTAACGCAATTGGCGGCAACGCCGGTCAACGGCGCGGCGTTTTATATCTATGACTGGCTGGTGGGGTTAGATGCCCTGATCGAGCAAAATGACGGTCATGATGCCGCCAGCTCACTGGATAACCAACTGCGAGCGCGCCTGACGGCGCTGAGCGAGGCGTTGGCGTAATGCAAAGCGGTATCGGGCAGCAACCCGATACCCTTAGATAGACGATCAGAAACGATCGATGCCGACCAGTTGATCGAGAGGCAGTTTGCCGATGCGTGGGTACGGTTCGCTGACGCCTTTGCCGATCGCTACCATTAGCGCGATCTGATAATGATCCGGTTTGTTGATCAGCGCGCCGACCGCCTCAAAGTCAAAACCGTCCATCGGGCAGGAGTCATAACCCTGCGCCTTGGCGGCCAGCATCAGCGTCTGGGCGAAAATACCGCTGCTGCGCATGATTTCATCACGCTGCACCTGCGGTTTGTCGCGGTAATACTGGTCGATGGCCGGGTACATAAACTGTTGCACCGGCTCTGCCGCTTCACCCCAAACGGTTTTTACCTGCGATTGCCAACTGGATAAATCACCGCATAGCACCACCAGCATCGACGCATCGGTCACCTGGGCCTGATTCCAGGCAACTTCGCGGATCGCTGCGCGCTGCGCCGCATCTTCAACCAGCAGCGGCCGCCAATGCTGCAAGTTGAACGCACTGGGCGCATTTTGCAGCGCAATGTTCAACAGCGCTTTTTTCTCTGCCAGCGTCATCTGATGCTGGCGATCAAACTGTTTGGTTGCCCGGCGTTGGGCAATGGCATCAAGCGTATTCATGATTTTCCTTATGTCTGGTGTCTTATGTCTTATGTCTGGTGAGTATTTTCTTCCGTTGGCCGCGTCTGTCCAGCTCTAAAGGGCTAGACGGTACGTTTTCGTCAGCCCAACTGCTCGGCCGCCTGCGCCAGATAGCTGGCCATTTCGCTGTCTGGCACCATACCGCCGCCGGTCGCCCAGACCAGGTGAGTTGCCTGACTCATCCTGGCGGCATCCAGACCGCGCTGCGCCAGCCATGGGTGTTCGGCAGCAACCCGCCACGGCCCCGGCATACCCGCCAGCGCCGACGGTTCCAGGCGGATCTGCTGCTGGCGATCCAATAGCCCCAGCAGGCGATACATCTCGCTGTCGCTCAGGGTATAACAACCGTCCAGCAGGCGCTCCATCGCGCGCCCGACAAAGCCGGAAGCGCGGCCGACCGCCAGGCCATCGGCAGCCGTGACGTTGTCGATGCCCAGATCCTGCACCGCGATGCCGTCGTGCAACCCGGTATAGATGCCCAATAACATGCAGGGGGAATGAGTCGGCTCGGCAAAGAAGCAGTGCACGTGATCGCCGAACGCCAGCTTCAGGCCAAACGCCACCCCGCCAGGCCCACCGCCGACGCCACACGGCAGGTAGACGAACAGCGGGTGTTGTTCATCCACCGTAATCCCCTGCTGGATAAACTGCTGTTTCAGCCGCTCGCCGGCTACCGCGTAGCCGAGAAACAGGGTTTGCGAATTTTCGTCGTCGATAAAGAAACAGTGCGGATCGTCGGCCGCCTGCTTACGCCCCTGTTCCACCGCCACGCCATAGTCCTGCGCATACTCGATCACCTCGACGCCATGTTCGCGCAGTTTTTGCTTCTTCCACGCGCGGGCGTCGGCCGACATATGTACACTAACGCCAAAGCCCAGTTTGGCGCTGATAATACCGATCGACAGCCCCAGATTGCCGGTAGAGCCAACGGCAATACGGTATTGGCTGAAGAAATGGCGGAAATCGTCAGAAAACAGCCTGGCGTAGTCGTCATCCGGTTTCAGCAGGCCGGCACCGACCGCCAGCATTTCCGCGTGGGTCAACACTTCATAAATACCGCCGCGCGCCTTGATCGAACCGGAAATCGGCAGATGGCTGTCTTGCTTCAATAACAATCGACCGGGCAAGGTCAGCCCGTAATGCACATTCAGCGCCTGCTGCATGGCGCTAATGGCAGTCAATGGCGACTCAATGATACCGCCGTCCGCGCGGGTCTGCGGAAATGCCCGGCTGATGTAGGGGGCAAAACGCGCCAACCGCCGGGATGCCTGCGCAACGTCCTCAGCGCCGAGGCCGACAAACGGCAGCCCTGCGGCCAGCGTGGTTGAACGTGGGTTAAACCAGCTGACCGGCTGTAGCGCCATCAGTTGGGCAACCAGCGGATACTCGGCAATCAGCGCATTGATCTCGGACTGTTTCATCGGGGCTTCCTGCTTGCATAACACGGGAAATCAGCATGGCGTAAAGCACACCATGGCGCAAGCGGCCGGTCAGCGGTGGTTAGTCGCCACGTGCGGCGGCTTCCAGCCCGGCGATCTCCAGTTTAACCATGCCAAGCATCGCTTCAGCCACCCGTCTGGCTTTTTCGCGGTCTGCGCCATAAACCCATTCGCCAAGGCATTTGGGCACGATTTGCCAGCTTAGCCCCCAGCGATCGCGCAACCAGCCGCATTGCTCAATCACCCCGCCGTCGCCCAGCCCGTGCCACAAACGGTCGATTTCCGCCTGGTCGGCACACTCGACGCTGATGGAAAAACTGTGGTTGAAGCTGTCCAGCTTGCCGGCTTCGAACGCCAGATAACGCTGGTCACCCAGGGTAAAGCCGGCAATCGTCACGTGCCCCGCCGGGCCGGAGGGCGAATCCGCCAGCAAGGTGGTGCGCCATTGCACCGCCGAACCGGGGATCAGCGTGGTATAACAGCGCAGCGCAGCTTCCATGTCTTTTTCAAACCACAGCTGTTGCGTGATTTTGTTCATGTAACCCCCTGCTATTCATCCAACAGCGTGGTGAAACCGCCAAAAATCATACGCTGACCATCAAACGGCATGCGGTCAGCAAACGCCTGCATGCGCGGATCGGACATCATTTTCTGGTTGGCGGCGTCGCGCACCTCCTTTGACGGGTATTCGATCCAGCTGAACACCACCACTTCATCTGCCGTGGCCTTCACCGCACCGCGAAAATCGGTAACTTCACCTTCCGGAACGTCATCACCCCAGCACTCCACCACCCGCAACGCACCAAACTCTTTGAACAGCGGGGCTGCTTCTGCGGCCATCTGGCGATAGGCCTCCTGATTCGCTGCCGGTACCGCCACCACAAAACCGTCTACATAGTTCATTGACTGGCTCCTCGGTCGTCAACGACGATCGGGTTATGGCGTCGGCACGGCGCCAACGCCCCCCTACAATTTTAGACGCTGATGAAAATAGTAACGCAGAAAAACTATCCTGCCCCGTCGCCACAGACGCTGCGTCGGGAACACCACCTTGTACAACGTAATCAGGTTTTGATCGGCGGCCGGTTGAGACAATAAAAAAGGGCTGAACCTTGGTTCAGCCCTTTTAGCATGGTATGCGGCACTGCGGCGTTGATAGCACCGCATTGCCGGTTATGCTTCGGCGTTGGTGGCCAGTTCGATCGGCTTGGCCTGCGCCGCGGCCGCGGGTTTGGCTTGTGCCGCAACCGCGGGGGCGCGATCTTCTTTTTTCTTGCCGGCATGTGAGATCAGGTTGAACAGCTCGCCCAGGCCATAAATTGCGCCCAGCAACACCGCTACCATCACCGGCACCAGAATAACTACCATCGCCAGGCTTTCTAACATCTCAATCATCGTCGTCTCCTGGTCATGTACCAAAAAACCTCTCCCACAGAGAAGGATTTCCCTGAGGTTTTTTAGCGCTAAATAGGGAATGTCTTTCTGTGACGAAAATGGTCACACTTTGACGTGGATCAATGTAACTTACACAGTTACATTAAAACAATGCAAAAAAGTGCTCTCTGGCGTGTGGAGACGAGAAAGTTTAGTGGTGGGTATCAGGTTGATTGATGCATTCGCAGGGCTCGAACGGATAACCTGCACAGGCTTCGACCTTGCCAACGATATCCGCCAGCGAGGTTTGCGCCAGCGAGGCTTCCATGTGTCGGCTGATGCGGGCGAACTCCCCTTCGAGCACCGGGATGATGGCATGGCCAATGTAGCACTCGTCGTTGGGTTTTGAACGGTGCAATGGGAAATAGGGTTGATCTTCTACCGCGTGATAGATGTCGCGCAAGGTGATCTCACTGGCCGGCTTGGCCAGCAGCGCCCCGCCGCCTTGCCCCATTTGCGAATGTGTCAAACCGGCGTCTGCCAGCGCACCGAGAATGCGCCGCACCACCGTCGGATTGGTATTCACGCTGCGAGCAATATCTTCCGAACGCACCGCCTGGCCGCGAAACAGCGTAATATTGGTAAGAATGTGGATCGCAACGGCAAAACGGGTTGATGTAGACACGCCAGCACCTGCTAAAAGTTGTTCTTATGACCAGATAAGAATGACATATATGTGACAGAGTAAACCACATAGTGAATAGCGGCTACGGGAAAGTCAATCAACTGCCGGCATTGCGTTAGCTTTTCGTGCGATAGTTGGCAATTTTTGCCGACTTGCGGTCATCAGACGGCGAAAGCAAAAAAATTAAGATTATTTCCCTATTTTATTTTTATGCGGCGGAATACATTCATCTCAACTTTTACCAGAGCAATAATCTGATGCAGTTTGTTTATTAATGCATCACTTTTACCAGGAAATAATATGAACATTAAACGTGCCGCTGGCGTAGCTGTATTAATTCTGTCAACGCTGTCCGTAACCGCGTGTGGCAATATGTCTCACCGCGATCGTAATACCGCAGTCGGTGCCGGTATCGGCGCTCTGGGTGGTGCAGTCCTCACCGACGGCAGCACGCTGGGTACGCTGGGTGGCGCCGCTCTGGGCGGCATTATTGGCCACCAGACCAGCCGTTAATCACGCTATCAATACGCCACTGGCGTTAATTAATCACCTCGGGTCGGCTATTATTCATACCAGAATAGCCGGTCCGAGGATAAATATTTCCCGCTTGTTTATTCTGCCGTTTATCGCCTGACAACACTCTACTTATCAGCTTATTCTGATTGAACGTTTATTCTCCGACGGCGGTAGCTGAAATACCCCTGGCGATCGCCGTTGTTGATCAACCGGCATCAGCACAGCTATCCTTTGATGTGCGAGACCACATTCAGCGGCTGGGCGTCGGGCAGAATGTTCATATGTTCAAGCACCTGAGCCATGATTTTGCCAAACACCGGGCCGGCTACCGAGCCGCCAAAGTGCTTGCCGGCCTTCGGGTTGTTGACCATGACCACCAGCGCTACCTGCGGATCGCTGGCCGGCGCCACACCGGCGGTATAGTTGATGTAGCCGCCGTCGTATTTGCCGTTGTCACCCATTTTTTCGGCAGTACCGGTTTTAATCGCCAGACGATAACCGGGTACCGCGGCACTGACGCCGCTGCCGCCGGGCAAGGCGTCGCTTTCCATCATGTGAACCACCGATCTGACTACCGATTCCGGCATCACGCGCTGCCCCACCACCGGCGGTGTGATCTTGGTGATCGACAGCGGTCGATACACGCCAAATGCGCCAATCGCCGCATATTCGCGCGCCATTTGCAGTGGCGTTACCCGCAGCCCGTAACCGAAGGAAAAGGTTGCACGTTCAATATCGGCCCAGCGGGTGCGGTGCCGCGGCAGGTAGCCGCTGCTTTCATTGCCGATACCCAGTTCGGTCGGTTTGCCCAGGCCAAAGCTTTGATACACCGCGGGCAGCACCGTGGCCGGCATTGCCAACGCAATGTGCGACACCGCGATATCGCTGGATTTTTGCAACACGCCGGTAATGGTCAGTTTTGACCAATGACCGACGTCGCGGATCAGGTGGCCGTTAACCCGATACGGCGTGGTATCCAGCACGGTATCCGGCTGGATCAGATGGCGATCGAGCCCCACCATCACCACCACCGGCTTCACGGTCGATCCCGGTTCAAAGCTGTCGCTGCTACAGACATTGCGAATATCTTTTGATGGCGTATTAGCGTAGTTGTTAGGGTTAAAGGACGGGTAGCTGGCCATGCCGAGCACTTCGCCGGTATTGACCCTGACCAGCACCGCACAGCCGGAATCGGCCTGGTTGGCGATCACGCCATCACGGATCTGGGCAAACAGCACGTATTGAATAAACTTGTCGATACTCAGCGTTACGTTCGGCGGTGGCACCGGATCGACGTTTTTCAGCACGTTGATCACCGCGCCGCTGCCGTCTTTCTGGTAGACCCGCAGGCCGCTTTTGCCTTGCAACAAGTGGTTGAAGCCCAATTCAATCCCTTCCAGTCCCTGATTATCCTGACCAACGATGCCGATCAACCCCGCCGCGTCCTGCCCCATGGGATAAAAACGGCTGAAGTCCTGTTCGCTGCTGACGCCGGTCAGATGGAGCTTTTGGATGTAGGCAGCATTTTCGTCCTCTACCTTGCGAGCCAGGTAGACAAAGCGCTTGCGTGCGTTGTGGCGGATCAGCGCCTGGATGTCGGCCAACGGCATTTTCAACACGTTAGCCATACTCTGCCAGCGCGCATCGTCGGTATTGGTCTGGCTGTCGATGATGTGCTTCGGATCCAGCACGATGTCCTTTGACGATACGCTGACCGCCAGCGCTTCATTATTACGATCGGTAATGATGGCGCGATTGGTCGGGATCACCTGTGTACGTACCGATCGCTGATCCGCCTGATTGGTCAGCTGCTGGTGCTCCATCAATTGCAGATAGCCCACCCGAAACATCAGCAGGAAGAAACACACCAGAATACCCGCACAAATCCAGCCAAAGCGCGCTGAAGAATAGTTCTTGCTCCGTTTTTTTGTCGATGCTACCACTGTTAACCCTGCGTTTTTATTCGGATTATTTATCGATGCAGTCTAACCGTACAAAATCTGGCGGATAATGTCAGTTTGTAAGAAAGTGCCAGCAAACGCGTTTATTGTTGCACATCGACACTGTCACTCAACGGTACCTTGGCTTTTTCCGGCTCGCCGGCCGGTGGCGCATTGGCCGGGTCAAAAATATGGTCAAGGATGGCGCGCGCCGTCGGTCCGGCCACCACACCGTCGCCGCCGCCGTTTTCCAGGATCAGCGCCATGGCGACCCGTGGATTTTTGTAGGGGGCAAACAGGGTGTAGAAAATGTGGTCACGCAGTCGTACCGGGATCATCTTGGCGTTATAGGTTTGGTTTTCCTTCAGGCCAAACACCTGCGAGGTACCGGATTTGGCCGCAATCTGATACGGCGCGGTATGGAACAGCTTATAACCGGTACCGTTAGGCAGGTTCGCCATGCCGTACATGCCGTTGCGCACGATGCCCCAGTACGGCGAATTGGCATCACCAACCTGCGTCGTATGTGCTTCGGGCTGATAGCGGCTCACCAGATTGCCGCGTCGCATGGCGTACAGCAGGTGCGGTTTTTTCACTTTGCCGTTGTTCAGTAGCGTGGTCAGCGCCTTGACCATCTGGATTGGCGTCGCCACCCAGTAGCCCTGCCCAATCCCCACCGAAATGGTGTCACCCTGGTACCAGACCTTTTTATGCACCCGCTGCTTCCAGGCGCGGCTGGGCAGTAATCCGCCGTATTCCTCGTTGAGATCGATACCGGTGGATTTGCCGTAGCCGAATTGGCTGAGCCAAAAATGAATGCGGTCAATACCCAGATCGTAGGCTACCTGATAAAAGAAGGTGTCGGCGGATTCCTCTATCGCTTTGGTGACGTTTAACATACCGTGGCCGCTTTTCAGCCAGTCGCGGTAACGACGCTTGGTTCCCGGCAACGTCCAGGTTGGCGCACCGAAATAAGTGGTGGACGGCGTGATCACGCCGCTGAACAGCGCAGACAGCGCCATATACGGTTTCACCGTGGAGGCCGGCGGATATAATCCTTGCGTCACCCGGTTGATCAACGGCAGGTCCGGGTTCTCCAACAGCGACTTGTAGGCCGGATAACTGATGCCTTTGACGAACGGGTTGGGATCGTAGCTTGGGCTGGATACCATCGCCAATATGCCACCGTCGCGCGGGTCTTCCACCACCACCGCCGCCCGTTGGCCTTTCAGCAATGATTCGATGTATTGCTGCAGGGGCAGATCCAGCGTCAGGTAGATATTTTTGCCGGCCTGCGGTGGCTGTTCCTTCAACAGTCGTACGATGCGACCGTGGTTATCCACCTCCACTTCCTGATAGCCGGTGGTGCCGTGCAGCTGCGACTCATAGTAGCCCTCTATGCCCTGTTTGCCGATGTTGTGATCGGCGGCATAGTTTTCGGCCTCGCCGGCTTTTTCCAGCCGTTTCACGTCGCGGTCGTTGATTTTCGATACATAGCCGACCACGTGTGCCAGCTGCGCGCCATATGGATATTGCCGCTGTTGGTAACTTTCGACGCTGACGCCGTTAAAGCGGTATTGGTTTACCGCAAAGCGTGCCACTTCGCTATCGTTGAGTTCAGTCTTCAGCGTTACCGGTTTGTAGCGGCTGTTGTGGCGCATCTCATCGCGAAAGGCCTCGATGTCTTGCGGCGTCAGATCGACGATCGGCGTCAACGCCTGGAGCAACGCCGTCATATTGGCGATTTTACTTGGCACCACCTGGATCTGGTACAGGGTAATGTTGCGTACCAACGGGATACCGTTGCGGTCGAAAATCAACCCGCGGCTTGGCGCAATCGGCAGCGTTTTAATGTCGTTCTGGTTCGAACGCGTCTGGTAAAAATCATGCTGCTTCACCTGCAAACGGTACAGATTGAAGATCAGCACGCCGAAACACGTGACGACCAACAGCAGCGCCACCGCAGCGCGGCGAATGAACAGCATTTCCTCGGCGGAATGGTCGCGAATTTTTTCTTTTAATAGGGCCATGCGTGGAACGTTACCTGTCTGACTTCCGTTTCCCTGAGTAAAAACAAGGGATTGAAAAGCGACCAAGGATAACGTTATTGACTGATTGACCCCATGAAAAGGTTGCTAATGATGTGGCAGAAATGTTTCAGCATGTTTGCATATTCCCATCAGCGTGGATTGCAGTTGTTCAACCGTTGAGCACCAGCCAAATTCGATGCTAGAATGTGACACAGATCACACTAATGAGTTCAATTACGCCACCACGCTGTCCGCTGCCCTGCCTTATCCCCCTGCAGGAGCAAGACGGCCAGACGCGGCTTTTGCAGCAAAGGAAGAAGTTCGATGAGTGCCATAGCTACAGGTTTCATTATGATGCGCTGGGAGTTGCTGAGCGCCGTGATGATGTTTTTCGCCAGCCAGTTAAACGTTGTTTGTCGTAAAGCCAGCCGCAACGGTATGGCGTTCATGTTCAGTAGCCTGGGTCTGTTTACCGCCATCTGGTTTGTCATGGGGTTGATGGGCATAACCATCACCCTGGAAGGCTTGTCGCATTTTTGGTCAGTCACCAAGGATGTGTTTATCGAGGTGATGAGCAAGACGCCGACCGATTATCCGATGCCTTAAACCGCAGGCAATTGCTTCGCCATCGACACATCCAGCGACGATGGCAAGGCACTGTCGGGTGCCAGGTACGGCCCGCAGGCATAGCGGCACCCCACTCGCCAACGCCCCGGATTACCCCACGCTTTATTTGCCAATGGGCACTGCCGAGCGGCGGTCAGACTGCCTTATGGCAGCGAACCGCCGAGCCAGCCTGATGCATTTGCAGCACCTGCGCCTGCTCACAGCCGTCCCCGGCGAACGGGCAACGTTCGCGAAAATAACAGCCCGACGGCAGGCATCGATTGCCCGGTAATTCCCCCTTGCGGTCTTCGATGGCGCTGTCGGCCAGAGCACGTCCGGCGCGCGGCACCGAATCCAGCAACAGCCGGGTGTAGGGATGCCGTGGCTGCTGCAATACCTTTTCGGCCGCCCCCAGTTCGACAATCTGCCCCAGGTACATCACCGCCACCCGATCGCTCATGTGCTGTATTACCGATACGTTGTGCGAGATCAGCACGTAGGTCAAATTGCGCCGACGTTGCAGTTCGACCAGCAGATTGAGGATTTGCGCCTGTACCGAGATATCCAATGCCGAAGTCGGTTCATCCAGAACCAGTACATCAGGCTGTGACGACAGTGCGCGAGCAATCGAGATGCGCTGACGCTGGCCGCCGGAAAATTCATGGGGCAACCGGTCGAGATATTCCGGCCGAATGCCTACCTGCTGCGCCAGATCCGCCGCCAGCGCACGGCGCTGGGCGACAGCGGTGCGGTGCTGCACATACACCGGCTCGGTAATAATGCGCCATACCGGCAGTCGCGGATCGAGCGATGACTGCGGATCCTGAAATACCATCTGCATACCGCCAGCCGACGGCGCGCCGGTGGCCTGCTGGCGGTGCAACTCGCCGCTGCTGGGTTTCAGCAGCCCCATCAGCAGCTGTGCCAGGGTGCTCTTGCCACAGCCAGACTCACCGACGATGCCCAGCGTTTCGCCACGCACGATCTGCAGATCGAGGCCGTTCAGCGCATGGACGAATTCGGTGGGTTTACCACGCCAGTTATAGGCTGCCGGAAAACGCAGGCGAATATCACGCAGTTGCAACAAGGCCTCAGCGTTCATCATGAACCTCCAGATTGACGTTTTGCGGATGCCAGCAGGCCGCCTGCTGACCCGGTTTGCCGGGCAACGGAGCCAGACGCGGTGGTTGGTGGCATTGCGCGCTGGCATAGGCACAGCGGTTGCTGAAGGCGCAACCTGGCGGTAAGGCGCTGAGGTTCGGCACCGTTCCGGGGATCGCCTGCAACAGGCTGCGCGGCTGGCCGCGTTCCGGCGCCGCCAGCAGCAGGCCGATGGAATAAGGATGTCCGGGATGATTAATCACCGCATCGGTAGCGCCGCTTTCAATCACATGACCGGCGTACATCACATACACCCGGTCACACAGCTGCGAAACCACCGCCATATCATGAGTGATAAACAACACTGCGGTGCCGCTGGCACGCGCTTTCTGCTGCAATAGCCGTAAAACCTGACGCTGCACGGTAACGTCCAATGCGGTGGTCGGTTCGTCGGCGATAATCAGCTGCGGTTCGCAGGAGAACGCCATGGCGATTAAAACCCGTTGCCGCATCCCACCAGAAAGTTCAAACGGATAACGCGCCATGACCCGCTCGGCATCGGCAATCTGCATTTCAGCCAGCAGCGCCAGCGCCTTATGTCGAGCTTGATCTGCCGACAGGCGTTGGTGCAAACGGATAACTTCGCACATTTGCCGGCCAATGGTGCGTGTCGGGTTCAGCGCGCTCATGGGTTCCTGGAAGATCATCGACACTCGAGCCCCGCGCAACCGACGCATTTCACGCTCGCTGGCGTTCAGCACATCGGTGCCAAGCACGCTGAGTCGGCCACCAGTGACGTGGTAACTTTCATCTGCCAGCAGCCGCATAATCATCATCGCCGTGACCGACTTGCCCGAACCTGACTCGCCGACCACGCCAACGATTTCACCGGCATTGACCGTTAATGACACGCGGTTCAAGGCATTGACGCTGCCGCCGTACACCGGAAATTCCAGTTGTAACTGGTCGATGGTTAATACCGTGGTTTCGTTCATCAACGCCCCCGAGATTTAGGATCCAGCAGGTCACGCAGACCGTCGCCGAACAGATTGAAACCGGTAGCGGTAATCAGGATTGCCGTACCGGGAAAGGCGCAATACCACCATTGATCAAGCACGAAGTTGCGGCCGTTGGCGACCATGGCCCCCCATTCCGCCGTGGGTTGTTGTGCGCCGAGGCCAATAAAGCCCAGCGTGGCAGCCATCAGGATCGCGGTGCCGATATCCAGTGAGGCCTGCACCACCAGCGGCGGCAGTGCGTTACGCAGCACATGCCAGCCGATCAGATGCCAGCGCGAGGCACCAAAGGTGCGTGCTGCCTGCATATAGGCCTGGTGACGCAGGGTCAGCGTCTGGCCACGTGCCAGCCGCACGTAGAAAGGAATTCTGACTATCGCGATTGCCAGCATGGCGTTGAACAGGCTCGGCCCCAGCGCTGCCGCCAGCGCCATGGTCAGTACCAGCGACGGCACCGACAGCATGATATCCATCCCACGCATGATCAAGGCATCGACGCGGCCACCGATTACACCGGAAAAACAGCCCAGTAGCGAACCAATGCTGCCCGCCAGCACCACCACCGCCAGTCCGGCCGCCACCGACTGCTGACTGCCAACCAGCACGCGACTGAATAAATCGCGGCCGACCTCGTCGGTACCGAACCAATGCTGGCCCGACGGCGGCAGCAGCCGTGCGGTCAGGTTGACCGCATCCGGATCATACGGCGTCATCCAGGGTGAAAACACCATCAGCAGCATCACCGTCAACATGATCGCAGCGCCGAGCAACGTCAACGGACTGCGCCGCACCCGGTACCAGCCTCGCCGCAGGCCGACAAAGCGAGGTGTGGCATCGGCAGTCATTGGCTGCCCAAATTGAGTCATGGTCATTATTCCTCGCGCCCCATTCTCGGGTCGATCCACAAATACAGTAGATCGACGATTAAATTCACCACCACATAGGCGAACGACACCACTACGGCAAAGCCCATTACCGCCGGAAAGTCCAACGCCTGGATAGAATCGACCACGTAGGCGCCCATGCCCGGCCAGGAGAACACCGTTTCGGTCAATACCGCGCCGTACAGCAAATCGCCCAACGCCAACCCCAGCACCGTCACCGACGGGATCAGCGCATTGGGCAACGCGTGGCACAGGATCACCCGCCAGCGCGACAGACCATTGGCACGCGCGGTACGGATATAGTCTTCACCCAATTGTTCCAGCATCGCCGAACGGATCTGCCGTGCGACCACGCCAAGGTGGACAAACGCCAGTGTGACCGCCGGCAGGATCAGATGTTGCAGGCTGTTCCAGAAAACCTCGCTATTGCCGGTCAGCAGCGAATCAAGCAGATAAAATCCGCTGATATGCCGCGGCGGC
Organism: Serratia odorifera; assembly: GCF_041448735.1. Lineage (NCBI taxonomy): Bacteria > Pseudomonadati > Pseudomonadota > Gammaproteobacteria > Enterobacterales > Yersiniaceae > Serratia > Serratia odorifera. The sequence goes on from NZ_JBGMUT010000001.1 coordinate 1,114,421, forward strand.
TCCAGCCAGTCATCCAGTCGACCGCCACCGGGCAGCAGGTTAAGCTGGCCGTAAAACACCACGATCACCCCTAACCCCAGCCAGAACGCCGGGGTCGAAATCCCGGTTACCGACAGCAGTCGCACCAGATGATCCGGCCATTTGTTGCGATACACCGCCGACAGCACGCCAAGCGGTACGCCAACCACTATCGCCAGCAGCAAAGCACAGAACGCCAGTTCCAGCGTGGCGGGGAAAAAGGTACGTAAATCATCCAGTACCGGCCGCCCGGTACGGATTGAGCTACCCAGATCGCCGTGCAGCAAATCCCACAGATAGCGGCCAAACTGGATATATAGCGGCCGATCCAGCCCCAATTGCTGACGTATATGCTGTACGATTTCGTCGCTGGCGCGGTCTCCGGCCAGCAAGCGTGCCGGATCGCCGGGGATCAGGTGCGAAATGACAAACGTGATCACGCAAACGCCAAACATCACCAGCACCAGTCCCCAGCAGCGCTGTCGGATAAGGCTCCAAACGTTCATGCTCATTCTCCTCCGGCTTTCACAGGCCAGGGCCGGGAGTCCCGGCCCTGCTATTCACTCGACGCGCATTACTGCTTGCTCATGGTGGCCACGTTGAAGACCTGCTCCAGCATCGGATTGAAGACGAATCCCTGGACCTGCTTGTTAAGCGCTACCTGATAGTTCTTCTGGAACAGGTAAACGTATGCCGCCTGGTCGATGACGATTTTCTGCGCAGCCTGATAATCGCCGGTACGAACGGTCTGATCGGATACCGACACCGCCTTGCGCAACAGGGCGTCAACCTGCGGATTGCTGTAGAACGCGCGGTTGCCCGGCAGCCCCTTCTTGTCCGACTCGAACCAGTAATTCATAAACATGTACGGATCGGCAAAATCCGGGCTCCAGTTGCCGATGGCGATGTCGTAATTCCCCTGGCCAATGCGATCGCGCATGGTGGCGTTCGCCAGCTTTTCCAGTTTGACGTTTAAACCAATCGCCGCCAGATTGGCCTGCACCGACAGTGCGATCGCCTCCCAGTTCGGGTCATTGACCGAATACAGCAAACTGAGCGACGCCGGTTTTTCCGGCAGATGACTCAGCAGCGTTTTAGCCTTGTCGACATCCAGCGAATATTGCTGCGCATTGGCGTCATACCCCCACATGCCTTCCGGGATCGGGCCGCGCATCTGTTTGCCGTTGCCGCCGAGAATGCCCTTCACCATGCCCTGGTAATCCACCGCATAGGAAATCGCCCGTCGCAAGTCCACCTGGTTGAGCGGTGCCTTGCCGTTATTCAGATACAGATAAGTCACGCGCAGCGAAGGATAATCGGCCACCGTCACTCGATTTTCGCTTTTTAATGCCGCCAACTGGTCGATCGGCAGCGATTCGGCAATGTCCAGGTCGCCACGCGTCAGTTGCAGGCGGCGGGTCGCGCTCTCGCCGATGATTTTTACCGCCACCCGTTTAAAGGCCGGTTTCGGGCCGGCGTAATGCGGGTTCGGCACCAGGATCAGTTGCTGACCTTTCTGCCAGCGATCGAGGCGATATGCGCCGGAACCGGCGGTATGGTTTGCCAACCAGGCCTTGCCTTGATCTGCCGGGTTGGCCTTGGCGATTGCCGGATTGACGATGCCGGCACCGTCATTGGCCAGCGTGTAGAGGAACGGCGCGAACGGCGTTTTCAGCGTAAACTTGACCGTCAGCGGATCCACTGCCGTCACCTGCATATCCTTGGGAAAAGCTTCTGAGGGGCCCTGGCCGATGCTCATCAGCCGCTCAAACGACCACTTCACCGCGTCGGCGGTGACTTCGCTGCCGTCATCAAATCGGTTGCCGGGTTTCAGTTTGAAGGTCCATTCACGCCGATCGTCCGAGGCGCTCCAACTGGCCGCCAGCTCCCCTTCGACCTGTGTCGACCCTTTGCCGTTCTCGGTTTTGTACTGCACCAGTCGTTGATAGGCCGGATAGGTTACCGTCCAGTCGTTGTTGTCGATGGTGACCGCCGGGTCAAGCGTTTGTGGATCCGCCGCCTTGCCGATCGCCAGCATGTCTTTGGGCACTGCCGCCTGTACCGTACCGAGCGTCGTCAGGCTCAGCATAATGCCGGTAGCCAGAGCGGCGTAATTGATGGTGTTCATAAAACGCTCCTGATGAATTGATATATCGTTGTTTTAATGATAAAAACCGTCAATCGCCGTAACAGGCGAAGCGGTCATTGAGCAACGGAAATGCCATGGCGTTGGGCAGTTCAAAGTGCCACCACTCGCTGGCGATACCGATAAATCCCCCGGCGGCCATCACCGCATTCAGCAGCAATCGGTTACGCTGCAGCTGCGGCGGCAGATCGGGATAAAACGGATGGGAACGCGGGTTCATTTCATCAAACGCGGTGCCCATATCCAGCGCGAGGCCGGCGTGATCCAGCAGGGTGACGTCTAGTGCCACGCCACGGCTGTGGTGCGAACCGGTGTGGGTATCGGTGACGTAACGCGTGTCTGGGCATGCTTGCCACAGCAGCGCCTGCGCCTGCTGCGGTCGATAGGCATCCAGTACCTGCAGGGTAAAACCGGCCAGACGCGCAACGTTGATACTGCGTTCCAGGCCAGGCACCGCTGCCGGGTGCAGCAGGCAGCGTGCCTGGCGATAAATCGGTTTGCCGGTCAGGTTGTCGGCGCTGGCGTACCTGAGGTCGATGTTCAAACTCGGAAACTGATGCGCCAGATCGATTAAAGTTACATTGTCACTCATTTAAGCCTTCCATCTCGGTTAAGATTCAAATTGCCCCAACTCTTTCTGCAACCGGCGGTTTTGCGCCAAACGTTGCTCTACCGCGCTCCCGCCAAGCTCGACCACCGCCGACAGCAACAGATTGAACAGGCAGTCCAGCGGCGCCAGCGAATCCCAGAACTGGCCGGTATCGGTTTTCACCTGCAGTAAATCCACCGGATAATCTCGTGCCCACGGGCAGTAGATGTCGGTAATCAGGGCCAGTCGTAGCCCGCGGGCGCTGGCCGCCTGACAGTATTTTTGCGCCATGGTCGAATAGGCTCGGGTATCGGTGAGCACCAGGTAGGGTGCAGAAAACGCCGAGTTCAGCGATTCGACGTAGGTACCGGATTGGCCATCGGCGTAATAGACCCGTGGCCGCAGATACTCCAGGTGGCTATAAAACGCGTTGGCAATGCCCCGCGTCGATTGAATACCAACCACAAATACCGCCTCCGCCTGTGCCAGTTGGCGGCTGACGCTGGCAAAGACCTCGCTGCCCGCCAACTGATAGACGTATTCGATCGCCTCAAGCTCAAGCGTCAATGCCTGGCGCAACTTTTGCTGCTCGGGCAAGGCCCTACGCTGGCGATAGGCTCCCAGCCGGTCGGTTACGCCCCACGGCTGCGGCAATGCGCTGCTCTGTTCGCGTAGCGTGCGTTTCAAATCGTCAAGATTGCGGTAGCCCAGACTGCGCAAATAGCGCCCCACCGAAATACCGCTGGTGGCTGTGCTGCGCGCAATACTGTCGGCGGTTTCAAACGGTATTTGCGCCAGATTCGCCAGCAAATAACCGGCAATGCGCTTGCCGGTCGGGGTTTGCAGCGCAAATGACGCTTCGATCTGTGCCATTACGTCCGGGTGTTTCATCAGAGTCCGCCCGCTGTTGTCTGGTTGTCAGGTAACGACTGACTGTTAGTTGTCTAACAGACCGTGATGTACACCATGCACGGCCTATGCCAATAACCAAGTGCGTAAGGAATTAACGCGCCAAACGGTGTACCGGGCGCACGGCGGCGGAACCAGGAGTTAACACAATTGCCATTAATTGATAACTATTGCACAACAATCGAACAATGCGAGGGGCAACCTGCACCGTAACGGCGCGCAACTGCATAATTGGGCAACCGATCACGTTATTCGCCTGGCGTGCTGTCACAGCCTGCCAACGTGGCTAACTTGCGCATTTGTGGATTAGCCGTTAGGGTTAATTGTGACGTCATTCACAAATATCAGGGTAAGGAGGCACCATATCATCTTCGTTCTTGCGTTACGTTTACCCGCGGTTTTGCCCCCTGCCTGACGTCACCACAAAGTAATCCGCCTATTTATTCGCGACCACCTCGCAATAGAATGGAGATGAAATGCGTAAATCACTTGCCGACCTGCTTATTTTTACCGACCTGGACGGATCGCTGCTGGATCATCACAGCTACCGTTGGGATGCCGCCAAGCCGTGGTTGGATCGACTGGCGCAGGCCAAGGTGCCGCTGATCGTCGCCACCAGCAAAACGGCGGCAGAGGTGCAGCAACTGCAACAGCAACTCGGCTTGAGCGCACTGCCGTTCATTGCCGAAAACGGTGCGCAAATCGTGTTTCCTGCCTTCTGGCAACAGGATACCCAACTGTTCGGCGCGGATTACCCCAGCCTGCTGGCGGCGCTGGATCAACTGCGCCAGCAAACCGGCTTTGCCTTCAGCGGCTTTGCCGACGTCGACGACGCGACGGTGGCCGAGTGGACCGGACTGACCTTGTCGGAAGCGCATCTGGCGCGCCAGCGCGCCGGCTCCGAACCGATCCGCTGGTCTGGCAGCGACCAGCAGCTGGAGACTTTCCAGACGCTGCTGGCGCTGCGCGGTCTGACCTTGACGCGCGGCGGTCGCTTTTACCACGTGATGGGCCGCGAGGTCAGCAAAGGCAATGCCGCTCGCTGGCTGACCAAATACTACCAACGGCAACAGTGCCAACCGTTCACCACGCTCAGTCTCGGCGATGGGCCAAACGACATTTCCTTATTGCACGCTACCGATTACGCGGTGCTGATCCGTGGTCAGCAAACCAGGCCGCTGGCGCTACCCGGAGATTTTCCCGGCCAGCTATACCGCACGCGCCAGCCGGGACCGGCAGGTTGGCGTGAAGGATTGGATCATTTTCTGATGGGCAGTGAAGACGGGAGAACTGAACATGAGTGACTTTTATCAGGATGGCATCATTACCAATTTCCATAATCTCACTCGCCGCGATTTGGCGGAGCTGGAGTATGAGCTGCAGGTGTTTTCCGGCCGCAATACCATGGGTTTGATATTGCCTTCGCTTTATTCGGAACTGGAAGGACCGGCGCTGGACAACATTATCAACACGCTGGCACAGGTGCCCTACCTGGAGGAAATCGTCATCGGCCTGGATCGCGCCGACCGCCAGCAGTTTGAACATGCCAAATCGTTCTTTTCACGCCTGCCGCAACGACACCGTATTCTGTGGAACGATGGCCCGCGCTTGCAGGCCATCGCCAAACAGCTGGGCAGCGAGGGGCTGGCCCCCAGTGAACCGGGTAAAGGCCGAAACGTCTGGTTCTGCGTCGGCTATACGCTGGCGTCGCGTCGCAGCAGTTGCATAGCGCTGCATGATTGTGACATCGTCACTTACGATCGTCAGATGCTGGCTCGCCTGCTGTATCCGGTAGCCAATCCCCATTTTCACTACGACTTCTGCAAAGGCTATTATGCGCGCGTCGCCAATGGCAGACTGAATGGCCGGGTCGGTCGCTTGCTGGTCTTCCCGCTGTTGAAGTCATTGCAAAAAGTGTATGGCAACTCCGATTTCCTCGATTATCTACGCAGCTATCGCTACCCGCTTTCCGGCGAATTCGCCATGCGTAGTCATATCCTCAATAATCTGCGTATTCCCAGCGACTGGGGGCTGGAGATCGGCGTACTGTCGGAAATACACCGTAATACTGCGACCAACCGCATCTGTCAGGTGGATATCGCCGACAATTATGACCATAAGCATCAACCCGTGTCGGAAAACGATCCGAGCGGCGGTCTGCAACGCATGGCGGCGGATATCACCAAGGCGCTGTATCGCAAATTGGCCATTCAAGGCGTCAACGTAACTGCAGATTCATTCCGCGTGCTGCGCGCCACCTATTACCGCACCGCACTGGATATGATCGACGCCTTTGAACACGATGCCAAAATGAACGGACTTACCTTCGACCGCCATAGCGAAGAGTCGGCGGTCGAGTTGTTTTCGAACGTCATTTCCCATGCCGGTCAGGCATTTACCGAGAATCCCGGCGAGAACAAACCGTTTGTCCCGAGCTGGAACCGGGTACAATCGGCGTTTCCTGATATTCTGCAGCGGCTGTACGCGGCGGTGGAAGAGGATAATGCGTAACGCTAATCGCGTGCTCGGCGCAGCGATTGCGGCGTATGGCCGTAGGCCTGCTTGAAGCGGTTGCTGAAATGACTGGCGGAGCTGAAGCCGCATTCCAGCGCGATCTGTGTTAACGGCAACGGGCTGTGACGCAGCAGCTTTTCTGCCTGCTGCAGCCGCGCCCGCATCACATATTGATGCGGAGCCAGACCGGTATCGTGCTTGAACATCCGGGCGAAATGGAATTCGCTCAAGCCCGCCAGCGCCGCCAGATCGATTAACAGCAACGGTTGCTCCAGATGGCTGGCGATAAAATCGGTCACCCGCTTGAGCACCGCCGGCGCCAACCCGCCGCGCACCGTGGGCAACCGCCATTGCAGGTGGGTGTAATGCTGGATCACATGCGCCATCAGCATACTGCTGGCGCTACTCAACGCCAGATGATTGGCTCGGTCCTGCCAATCCACATTGAGCAGAAACTGGCGGTACAGCAGCGTAATTTGCGCATCTTCGCCAAAGGCTTTTTGTTCGACGTTGATTGAGGACGGGCTGCGATCCCAGGTTTGTTCAACCAGTTGGCGCAGATGACGATCGGTGCAATAGAGGTGCACGAATGACAGATCGCTGCGCACGTCCCAGGTCGATTCATACTGGCGCGGCATAATACAGAAGCGGTCCGGCCCGCCGCCATTGCGCCAACCGCCGGGCACTTTTTGGTAGCATTCATAACCGTCGGCCACGTACAGGCTCAACGTATGGTGATCGGCGCTCTCCTGCGTGATGCGATCGTCGCAATTCGACCAGGCCGCCAGTTCTACCCCTGACCCCAGCAGCAGATGCTGATGCAGCCGGGCCTTGTGTTGCCTTAGCGTTTCAAACGCCTGGTATTTCGACATAATCAGCCCCGCACGCAGTGAAAACCGTGTCAGTTTAAAGCCTGCCGCTCAGGCGCACCAGTCGACGGAGCCAAAAATGCGCAAGAATATGCAAGTGGCGCAACCCGTTGAAAGCCGCGGCCCCGGGCACGGTGGATAATCAGCACTCTTTATCCTGGAGTGTGAAACATGAACGCGTTGCTTTACCTTGCCGTGGTGCTGATCTGGGGCACCACCTGGATTGCCATTACCCTTCAGCAGGAGGGATCGGTCGCCATTGCGCTATCCATCAGCTACCGTTTCCTGCTGGCCGCGTTGACGATGTGGGCAGCGCTGTTGCTGCTGCGCCGGCTGCGTAGCATCAGCGTACGCGACCACCTGTTTTGCCTGCTGCAGGGGGGTTGTGTATTCGGCTTCAACTTTTACTGCTTCTATCAGGCCGCCGGCTACATTAGCAGCGGCTTGGCGTCGGTGATCTTTTCCATGGCGGTGCTGTTCAACGCACTCAACAGCATGATCTTCTTTCGCCAACGCCCCAGTGCGACGCTGCTGCCTGCCGCACTGCTGGGTCTGACCGGCATCATTGCCCTGTTCTGGCACGATCTGGCGGCCAATCAAATGGCGCCGGAACTGCTGAAGGGCATCGGTCTGAGCGCGTTGGGCACCTACGGATTTTCGCTGGGCAATATGATCAGCAGCCGGCACCAACGGCGCGGTCTGGATATACTGTCAACCAATACGTATGCCATGACTTACGGTGCGCTATTGATGGGCGCGGTCGCCGTCGCACAAGGATCATCGCTACAGATTAGCTGGGATATCCGCTACCTGGCTTCGTTATTCTATCTGGCCATCTTTGGCTCGGTAATCGCCTTCGCCGCCTATTTCAGCCTGCTGGGTCGTATCGGCTCCGGTGCCGCGGCCTACAGCACCCTGCTGTTCCCACTGGTGGCATTGACTATTTCCACCCTGTACGAAGGTTATCAATGGCGTCCGAACGCGGTGTTTGGACTGTGTCTGATCCTGCTGGGTAACCTGGTGATGTTTTCAAAACCGCGCCACTTTGCGCTATTGCGGCGAAAAAATGCCTGATAAGCCCTATACCGGCAGACAATCCGCCGTGAGGCATTATACTCAGGGTCTCGTTGGCTTTTTTATAAGGACTTCAGAATGCTGAGAATTTCCCGTTGCGCCCTGCTGTTGGGCGCGTTGATTTCCTTTGGCGCCGCCGCCGATGACGCCGCAAAATACGGTCAGGAGCTGGAAGGCTTCCACTACCCTTATCCGTTGCAAAAATTCACCTTCAGTTCGCAAAACCAATCGTTGAGCATGGGTTATATGGACGTGGCCCCCAGCGGGGAAGCGAACGGTCAGACGGTAGTACTGATGCACGGCAAGAATTTCTGCGGCGCAACCTGGGAAGACACCATCAAGGGGCTAAGCCGTGCTGGCTACCGGGTGATCGCGCCGGATCAGATCGGTTTTTGCACCTCCACCAAGCCTGCGTATTATCAGTACAGCTTCCAGCAACTGGCGCAAAATACCCACGCGCTACTGGAAAAACTGAAAATCGACAAGGTGACGGTGATTGGTCATTCAACGGGCGGCATGCTGGCGACCCGTTACGCACTGATGTACCCGCAAGCCACCCAGCGACTGGTGATGATCAATCCGATTGGGCTGGAAGACTGGAAAGCCAAAGGCGTGCCGTGGCGTAGCATTGACCAGTGGTACCAGCGTGAACTGAAAACCTCGGCCGAAGGCATCAAGCAGTACGAATTGAAAACCTACTACGTTGGCCGCTGGAAGCCGCAGTACGATCGCTGGGTGGATATGCTCGCCGGTCTGAACAACGGTCCGGGCAAACAGCGGGTGGCGTGGAACTCGGCGCTGATCTACGACATGATCTTTACCCAACCGGTCTATTATGAATTCAAGAACCTGCAGACGCCGACCACGCTGATGATTGGCACCGCCGATACCACTGCCATCGGCAGCGATATCGCACCACCGGAGGTCAAGGCGCAGCTCGGCCATTACAACGTGCTGGGCAAACAGGTAGCGCAGCTCATTCCCCATGCCACCCTGGTCGAGTTCCCCGGCATGGGGCATGCGCCGCAGATGGAAGAACCGGAGAAATTCAACCAGGCACTGCTGAAGGCGCTGAGCGCCCGCTGACAAAAGCGCCTGGTTCAGGCGAACAGCAAGCCCAACACCGCCCCGCCGGCCAGCACCCACAACGGATGAATGCGTTTGTTGATGCCGGCGGCGGTGGCGATAACGATCAGCAGCGCCAGGTGCCAATCAGTGGCGGACGACTCGGCAATCAATACGCCGCTGGCTGCCACCAGTCCGACGGTCACCGGCACCAGCCCAGCCTGTACGTTGCGCCGCCATGGTCGATCCTTAAAGCGTTTCCAAACCCCCATCACCAGCAGCGTGACGATCGACGACGGGCCGAACTTGGCAATCGACGACACCAGCAGACCGGCCCAGCCGGCAACGTGCCAGCCGATCAGCGGTACAATCATCATATTGGGCCCGGGCGCGGCCTGCGCCATGGCAAACAGGGTGTTAAACTCCTGCGCATCCATCCACTGATGCACTTCGACCACCTGACGCTGCATTTCCGGCAAGATGGTAAAACCGCCGCCGAACGCCATCAGCGAGAGCTCGGTAAAGAGCAACGCCAAAGAAATCAATAGTGGAATCATAGCCATTTTCTCCACGCCAACAGGATGCTGAGCGGCGCCACTACCAGCATGGTCGGCAACAGCGGCAATCTCAGCCAGGCAATGGCCATCAGACAAAGCGCCACCACCGCCAATGCCAGCCAGCGCCCGCGCAGCGGTATCAGCATTTTCAGCGCGGTAGACAGCAACAGACCGGCAGCCGCCGCCGCCAGCCCGGCGAACACGTGTTGTACCTCGGCATTATGCTGAAAGCGGCTATAAACCACTCCCAGCCCAACCACTATCGCAGTGGGAGCGCAAATCAGCCCCAACAGCGCACAGCAGGCGCCACGCAGGCCGCGAAACTCCATACCGACCGCCACCGAGAGATTAATGACGTTACCGCCAGGCAAAAACTGACACAGTCCCAGTAGTTCAGTGAACTGCTCACCGCTCAGCCAGCGGCGATCGTCTACCAGCATCCGGTGCGCCAGCGGCAAGACGCCGCCAAAGCCGATCAGCCCAAGGGTTAAAAATCCGTAGAAAAGTTCAAGATTGCTCGGTACTGCAGTTACTTGACTGTTTTTTAACAGGTTTGATTGGGACATTGTCATTCTCACATCGCTATTTTTTGCTGACTGGTATGATGCGCGCGCACATGACATGATGTCTAATGCATTTCAAACACTATAACGATACCCTGTGAGTATGAATATGATCGAACTGCGCCGGCTGAAAGCGTTTGTTACCGTGATTGAGGAAGGCAATATTACCCGCGCCGCAGAGCGACTGTTTATCCAGCAGCCGCCACTGACCCGGTTATTGCAAGGTTTGGAGCAACAACTGGGCGTGCAGCTATTGCAGCGTTTGCCGCGCGGCGTGCGCCCCACCGAAGCCGGTAATGTGCTGTTCGATGAAGCCCGGACGCTGCTGGCGCGGGCGGAAAAACTCAGCGAGGCGGTACGCCGCGCGGCGCGTGGCGAGCAGGGGCATATCGCCGTCGGCTTCACCAGTTCGGCGGCGCTGCACCCGTTTGTCCCCAATCTGCTGCGCCGCTATCGGGAAATTTTGCCGGGCATTGCTACCGTACTGGAGGAAGCGGGCAGTGGCGAATTGATGGATGCGCTGATTGACCAGCGGCTTGATGCCGCATTCGTACGTTCACCGCTGCGCGATATTCCCGGCCTGAGTATTGAGCCGGTGCTGCAGGAAAACATGCTGGTGGCATTACCGCCCGGGCACCCTCTGGCGCTAGCTGATCCCTCGCCGTTGCCGTTGACGGCGCTGGCCAATGAAGCGTTTATTCTCTATCGACGCCCGGCAGGCCAGGGTTTGTATGATGCGATCCTCGCCGCCTGCCATCGCGCCGGATTCAGCCCGCATATCGTACAGGAAGCCCCGCGCCTACCGGCTACCCTCAGCCTGGTGGCCGCCGGGCTTGGATTGTCAATTGTGCCGGCGTCGATGCGCCGTCTGGGCGGCGATGGCATCGTATATCGCGCCATCAGCGACGCAGATGAACTTTGCGCCCCGCTGTATCTTGCGCTGCGCCATAACCAGCAATCACCGATCGTCAGCCGTTTCCGCGATCTGGTTACCGAGGCGCTCGGCGAGGAGCAGCGGCTGGCAGCGCAGTAGGACCACCGGGAGCGGCAGTGCAAAGCCAGCCAGTGACGCAGGCCACTCCGCCACTGGCTGGCGACAGACATGATTTGACACAGAATCTGCCATGGCCGCCGTATTTTCTCCACATTTGCTGTTCAGACTCTTGGCGATAGTTTTTAACCACTTACAGTTGATATTACGGTTGCCATGTCATTGTTGAACGCCCTTTTTCGTCGCCCATTGGTTCTCTTCGCCCTCTTCAGCCAGCTGTGGCTGATTGGCGCTGCCCACGCCTCTGCCCCACAGGCACTGCATTCACGTGCCGTTTTGGTGGTTAATGCCAACAATGGCAAAACGCTATACCAGAAGCAGGCCAACCGTCGTATGCCGATCGCCTCGTTAAGCAAACTGATGACCGCAATGGTGGTGCTGGACAACAAACGCCCGATGGGCAACCGAGTGAAAGTCACCGCCGCAGACCGCGATTTATTGAAGAACACCCATTCGCGGCTAACGGTGGGTTCCACGCTCAGCCGCCGTGATATGCTGCACATCGCCCTGATGTCGTCGGAAAACCGCGCCGCCGCGGCGCTGAGCCGTTATTACCCCGGTGGCCGCAGGGCGTTTGTCGCCAAGATGAATCAGAAAGCCCGCGCCCTCGGCATGGCGCACACCCGCTTTTACGATCCGACCGGTTTAACACCGCGCAATGTTTCGACCGCGCGCGATCTGCTGAAAATGGTCAACAATGCCTACCGCTATCAGAGCATTCGACACTTCAGCACCGACAAACAGCAGATCGTACGTCCCGGCCGCGGGCAGTTGGTTTACCGCAGTTCCAACGGTTTGATCAATAACCCAAGCTGGAAAATCCAGTTGCAAAAAACCGGCTTTACCAATGAAGCCGGCCATTGTCTGATAATGAGAACGGTGATCAAAGGCCAGCCGGTGATCATGATCCTGCTCGGTTCGCAACAGCGCTACGGTCACTATAGTGACGCCATTCGTCTGAAACAGTGGCTGGCATCTTGAGCCAACCGCTCACGCAGCGCAGGGATGGCGGCCGCGCTCAATTGACCTGAGCCTGGGCATTGACGGCAGCGCACAGATCCTGCGCCAGCGTATCCAGTTGCTGCTCTGTCACGTTAGCCAGGCTAACGCGGATAGCCGGGCTGCTTTTCAAGCGGAACGGCTCGCCGCTTTGTACCAGCCAGCCACGCTGTGCCATGATCTGGCTGGCGATAGCCTCGGAACGCACCGGCAGCCACAGGTGCAGCCCTTCTCCCTGCGGCAGGCGTAGGCCACAGCGTTGCTGCAACAGGGACGTCAGCCGGTCGCGCCGCCGTTGGTATTCACCCTGGGCGCGCGCCAGTACGCCCTGCACCTGCACCTGCCGCCACAATTTGGCGGCGATTTGCTGCAAGATATGACTCACCCAACGCTCGCGAATGTACTGATCGGCACGCATCGCCTGCAACAGCGTCACATTGCCACAGGCCAGTGCAATGCGCAGATCCGGGCCGAGATACTTGCTCACCGAGTGAATATACAGTCCGTCCTGGCCGTCAAACGGCAGGTGGAGCGGCTGTTGCGACAATGGGCCCCAGAAGTCGTCGACGATCGCCAGGCAATCCGGTTGCCGCGCCAGAAACGCCCGCCATTCGGCGGCTCGTGCCGCACTGAATGCAATGCCGGTGGGATTTTGCGCCCGCGGCGTCAAGATCACCGCGCAACCGCGTTCCGCTGCGGATCCCGGCAGGCAACAGCCCTGTTCGTCGAGCGGCAGTGGCAAGGGTTTCAAACGCAGATGACGCAACAGCGTCAGTAACGGTGGCCAACACGGATCCTCGATCCATACCGACGCACCGGGTGGAGCATGACAGCGCAACGCTTTTTCGATTGCATCCAGCGCGCCGGAAAACACCGCCAAATCGTCGGCCTTCATTCCTTGCCGTTCAATCCATTCCCCGGCTATTTGCAGCAACGCCGGAGAGTCTCCCTGCATGTCATATCCCTGCCGCTGTGGGAAAACCTCTTGCGTTGACAGCGTCAGCGTCGGCAGCAAGGCGGGGTCCAGATTGCCGCTGGCCAGATCCTGCATGCCCGGCGGCACCGCCATCGCCTGACGCACTGCCTGCAACGGCTGTTCCAGCACCACCGTTCCGGCACGTCCGCGGGTGGCTACCAGCCCGGCATCACGCAGTTTGCCATAGCCGCTGGCGACGGTATTGGGGTTTACGCCCAGCTGTTGCGCCAGTTGGCGTACCGGCGGCAGCAAATCCCCCGCTTGCAACGCCCCGGATTTGATGTACCCGGCAATCTGCTCGGCTATCTGGACAGCGTTGCTGCCTTTTGCATACAATAAGCTCATACATAATACCTTTTTGTATTAGTTCAAATCAGGATAGCAGTTTCCGATCATGAGGGTAAGGGGCATCAATGGAAAAACATTTCGTTCTCGATATTCAGCACGCCGGAAAGGCGTTCGCCCAGTTACACCTGATGACGCCGTGGGCCGCCAGTCAGTTACAACAGGCCTGCGCGCTATTCCCCGCAGAGCAAGGCTATCAGGTTCAGATCAATCAGGTTAAGGAACGCCGGATGCTGTATCAAAGCGGTAATCAGGGTATCACTCTGCTTGGCGAATCATTAATCCTGCAACCCTGTGTTGCCACCAGTAAGGTACAACCCTGATGAAAAAAGCCGTTGCTATTCGCCATGTCCATTTTGAAAATCTCGGTATCCTTGGCAATCTGCTTTCGCTGCGTGGGTATCAGATCGACTATTACGACGCCGGGCGCGACAATCTGCAGGCCATCGACAATGAAACCACCGATCTGCTGGTGATCCTCGGCGGGCCCGTTAGCGGCGCCAGCCACTTTGCCGGCCAGCACGATCATGATTTTCTTAATCATGAACTGACGCTGGCCAGCCAACGTTTGCAACAACGGCGGCCGACGCTGGGCGTATGCCTTGGCGCTCAGGTCATGGCCAAGGCGCTGGGCGCAGAGGTGGTGTCGTTGGGTATTAAAGAAATTGGCTATGCCCCACTGTCGCTGGCCAGCGGCGAAGATAACCTGCTGGCACCGCTGGCTGACACGCCGGTGCTGCATTGGCACGGCGATATGTTTATGATCCCTGAGGGGGCGCAATGCCTGGCAAGCACCGCGGCGTGTCGCCACCAGGCATTCAGCTATCAGGATTTCGCGCTTGGTTTACAATTCCATCTGGAAGCTGACCGCCACGATCTGGAGCGCTGGCTGATCGGCCACGCCTGTGAACTGGATCTTGCCGGTATCGCGCCGCAGCATATTCGCGATCAGGCCACACAATACGGTGTCGAACTCGAACGGCGCGCCCAACAGGTATTTACCCGTTGGTTGGATATCATAGAAAAAAGGAAATAACGCATGCAACACGTCTCCAAACTGCGTCCGCCGCTGATTGATGTCATCACCATTCAGTCGCAGGTGATCTATGGCAGCGTCGGCAACGGGATTGCCTATCGCGCCTTGTTGAAAAAAGGTCTGGAGGCGTTGCAGGTGCCCAGCGTGCTCTTCGGTTGCCCACCTTATTACGGTGCACCGAGCGGCGGTGCGATCCCCATCGATTGGTTCAGCGGCTTTCTGGACGATTTGCTTGCTCGCGGCGTCGCTCAACGCGCCAGAGCGGTGATCGTCGGCTATTTGGGTAGCGCCATGCAGTGCCAGGTGCTGGAAAACTGGCTGCTGCGTGTCCGCGAACTTAATCCGGCTATCATGCTGATTATCGACCCGGTGATGGGCGATTATGGTGAAGGGGTGTATGTCGATAAACCACTGGTAGACTGTTATCGCTCGCCGTTCCTGCATTTGGCTAACGGCATTACACCCAACGGTTTTGAACTGGAACAGCTGTGCGGTCAGCCGCTGCACAGCCGCGAACACGCCGTCGCTGCCGCGCAGGGTTTGCTGAACCAGCATACCCGCTGGGTATTGGTGACCAGCGCGCCGGGCATTGCACAACACGATCGCCAAGTGGGTTTGCTACTGGTCACGCCACAGGAAACCCGCAGTTTTACCCACCCCAAGATCAATGCCAGCGTCAAAGGCACCGGCGATCTGTTCACTGCGTTATTGACCAGTCACCTGTTGGCCGGCGAGAGTATCAGCTCCGCAGTGTTGTCAGCCAGCGCCGAGGTCTGCAAAGTGCTGACCGATGCGGCGCTCAACGGCTGGGAGGAAATCGGCAGCCTGCGCGCGCTGCAGTAATGACAGGCAGAGCCGGGCGTTAAAACGGCGCCCTTGCGCCTCAGCGCTTTTTCTTTTTGTTGAAATCCAGCTCAAAGGCGATCACCGCGCTGTGGATCTTGCGCGCGGTGAGAACGCTGATGCCCACAAAGCGGCAAGACAGACGGGTAAAGTGCTTTAGGTCCCCCGTCTCCTCACATTCAACGTTTTCATCACTGGCGGCGATCAGCTCCAGATTCACCTTGAAGTTGCCGTAATCGCCCAAATCCAGCTGCACCTTACTGAACACGAAGCCGGATTCAAGGCATGGCGGCACCGGACCGTCCAGCCGCAGCCCAACGCCCCCAGCGGACAGATCGTGAATGCGTAATTGAAACGGTGAACCATCGGGGTAGCTGCCGCTACACAGGAACTGGCGCCAATAAGGCGTGGTAATGCGGAATTGTCGGCGTCGTTGGATATAAACCAACTCTTTGGGTAAGCGTGCGGAAATAGCCTGCGCCTGCTGGTGCTGCGTAATTTCCGCCTGGTCGAGCAAGAATTCTATTTTTGCGTCCTGGCTTTCGATGATTACGCGATATTCACCGGACGCACACAGGCTGTCATTGGCGCAATCAAACACGATGCTGTCAGCGCCAACGCTCAATATCTGGCTGTGGAAGCACTGTTGCTGGTTGGCGACGCGCAACGGGGTCCGTTGTTTATAGATATCGCGCAATATCGCCAGCACTTCAAACCGCTCCTGCTTGATAAACAATCCGTTATCAGTGTGCTCCATTCGTCTCTCCTGACTTGTTCCATTGGCGTTAACGATATCCTGACGGCAATAATCACTGGGAATAATCTTAAAGTCAAATACCCAGGCGTTGGCACGCAATTGGCAACAGGCGACCCAGCCGTTCAGCCCATGCTTGCTGGCCGTAAGCGTCACCGATCAGATCCTGGCGAATCTCAATGCCAACATAGGGTAAACCCCGCTGTTCGGCGTGTACCGGCAAGGTATAGTCGGTTTCATCGGTCATGACATAAGGCTCATTTAACCCAACCAGCAGGTTGCCCTCGTCGTGCAGCACCTCCGCCAACAGTTTGGCAAACACCGGCTGGCGATTATACAGCAGGCCAATTTGCCATTTGCGTGGGATGCCTTTATACACCGGCGTAAAACTGTGCATGGCAATCACAATCGTCGGTTGCTGGCGCGCCAGGCGACTCTCGATAACCTGTTCAATCGCCTGATGATAGGGGAAGAAAAACGCCTGCTGCCGCGCCAGGCTAGCCATCGGATCGAGACGCATATTACCCGGTACCGGCGTCAGCTCGGAAATCTGGGTAATCGAACTTTCCACCGCCGGCGAGCGGTTGCAGTCAATGACCAGCCGTGAATAACGTTGATGAACCAGTGTGGCATCGAGCGCGGCGCTCAGATGGGTTGAAACCCCCAAAGCCCCAATGTCCCAGCCAATATGGCGCTCGATTTCGCCGGGCGGCAGCCCCAGGTCACCCAGGCTATGCGGCAGCGAGTTGCAGGCATGGTCACACAGCAATAGAAACGGCGACGTACCCTGTTGATTGACGATGGCCGCCGGTGGCGGTTCATCGGCGGACAAGATGTTGGGAAAACACGGTTGTGTCATGCAAATCTCCAACGGTGGCAAAACATAAAGCGTAGCGTTTTCCCACCGTTAGCCCCAAATCTCGACTTATAACAAAATAATATAACAAGCCATTCAGGCCCGCGTGGATTCATCGGGTTGATGCACCGCGATATATCGCTGGTAGCGCGCCGGCTTCAAGCGCAGCAGATCCACCAATACCAGACCGTCGATACAGTTGTTGAATGCCGGATCGGTGCCAAAATCGATAAACTGCACGCCGCCCGGTTCGCATAATTCGGAATATTGTTTGTATAGCGTCGGAATTGAACAGCCGATATTGCTCAGCAGGCTTTTCAATCGCACCAGATCCGCCTGGTAATCATCGCCGGAAAATTGCGCCAGCACCTGCGGCAATGACGCCGGATACGGTTGTCGCGACTGTGCCAACGCGCTGTCGGAAGAGAAATACAACCGATAAAAGGCAATCAGCAGATCGCGTGCCGCCACCGGCATACCGCCAGAGATCGATACCGGGCCGAACAGATAGCGATACTGCGGATACGTCGCCAGATAGGCGCCGATCCCCAGCCATAGGTAATCCAGACCGCGCTTGCCCCAGTAGGCGGGTTGAATGAAGCTGCGCCCCAGTTCGATGCCCTGTTCCAGAATCGGCGCCATATCGCGATCGTAATGAAACAGGCTGTTGCTGTAGATGCCTTCCAGTCCCTTGTTCGCCAATTGCTCGGCGGTGGGAATAAAACGGTAGGCGCCAACGATGTCCAGCTCATCTTCATCCCACAGCACCAGGTGGTAATAGTCATCGTCATAACTGTCCAGATCGCGCCGCCGGCCAGAACCTTCACCCACGGCACGAAAGGCAATTTCACGCAGGCGGCCCAGTTCACGCAGGATCGGCGAGCGGGTTTCATCGTGACGGCGATAAAGGAAGATGATTTTACCGTCCGGCGTCTTGCCCAGTCGCTCACAGGCCGACAGCGCTTTGCGCAGCTCCAGACGATTTTCCGGCAAGGCAATCGGCGATTCGCTGGCAAACAGCCCCGGTTTTCCCTGACCAAGCCGATAGACATGACGGCGGAAACGTTCGGCCAGCTCATGGGCGCTGGTATGGCCATCATGCCAACTGGCAAACGGAATACGCCCACCGATGCGTAGTTTGATGCGCCCCCCCTGCTGCTGAAACATTTCGCGCACCAACAGCAGCGTCGACAGCGGACGGTAAACCAGTGAGGCAAAATAGAACAGATTGCTGTTACGTGCGCTGATATGAATCGGCACGATAGGCGCTCGCGCCTTGGCCGCCAGCCGCACAAAGCCGGTATGCCAGTGGCCATCGCGGATACCCTGCGGGCTGATGCGCGACACTTCACCGGCCGGAAACACGATCAAGACGCCTTGATTATCCAACTGGGCCTGCATGGCTTCGATTTGCCGACGGTTGGTTTTGTATTCCACATTGTCGACCGGCACAAACAGGCTGCGCAGCGGTTCGATATAACTGAGGATTTGGCTGGCGACCACCTTGACGTCACGGCGCACGGCCGCCACCGCACGCAATAGCACCAGGCCGTCAAGCGAACCGATCGGATGATTGGCGACCAGCACCACCGGCCCCTGGCTGGGGATATTTTCCAGGTCGCCGTCGACCAGTTCACAACTCAACTTGAAGTAATCCACCACTTGCTCAATCAGATCAAAGCCCTTCAGGTGTGGGTACTCGGCGGCAAATTGTTTGAATTCTTTTTCAAAAAGCAGATTTCTCAGCAGGCTACGCTGCCAGGCGGGGGGATTGCGATGTGGAAATGCGTCTTGCAACAAGGTGTCCAAACTAAACATCGTGTTCTCTCCTTGGCCTATTCGCAGAAAACTTAAGCCAGCGGCGTGACTGCGACATGTCAATCAGATGACAGAAAGATTAAACCTCATTGCATGACGTCGTTTGCCGGAGGGCAAAAGCATAAAGACACGATGATTATAGTTAAAGGTGCTGCATACGGCCTGATGTTGGCACATTGACCGGCCGCGCCACGACAGCTTGATGTCCGAAATCCGCCATCCATACGCCACTTTTCATGCAATAATCCGTGCATCAACATGAAGGAGTGATCACATGCAAACATTTTTAATTGACCATATGGCGACGCCGGTCGGTGAGCTGGTGTTGATAGCCGATGAACAGGGTCGCCTGCGCGCCGTTGATTGGACCGAGCATAAAGCGCGCCTGATGAAACTGTTGAATACCCATTACCGCGCCGATCGTTTCCAATTGCAAACCCAGCGCAATCCCGGTGGCCTGACCGATATCATGCAGCGCTACTTCGACGGCGAACTCGACGCGATTAATCAGGTACCGGTGATGACCGCTGGCACCGAGTTTCAGCGAACCGTCTGGCATCAGCTACGCCAGATCCCCTGCGGCGAGATCATCACCTACGGCGAGCTGGCAAAACGCATTGGCCGCCCCACCGCCTCCCGTGCCGTGGGCATGGCCAATGGATCCAACCCGATCAGCATCGTGGTGCCCTGTCACCGGGTGATTGGTTCACAAGGTGCGCTCACCGGCTATGCCGGCGGTGTGCAGCGCAAACAGTGGTTGTTGCAACATGAAGGCTATTTGCCGACGACGCTGCTCTAACCCGTCGACGGTGCCAAGATCGGTAAACCGCCGCCGTTTACTCATGGCCGGAGGGTATGGCGCCAGTTCTCCGGCCATGTCGCCAGAGTAAACGTGACAACGGCGGATATTGATGCAGAACGCTTATCTCTCTGTCGAGGTTGTGGCAATTCATGCCCACCGCACAACGCCGCAGCGAATAGGCTGAATGACGGATAAATAAGCTTTTTCTTATTTACCTAAGAATAAAAATCGCTGTTTGGCGCTAAAATAGCGACACAATACCCCTATTCTTACTATTGTCACACTTATAACCTGCCGCAAAAGATGTTAAAATTGACGCATATCAATTACTGGATGAGCGTACTCTATGATCCCGGAAAAACGCGCGATACGTCGTATTCAGTCTGGTGGCTGTGCGATCCACTGCCAGGACTGTAGCATTAGCCAACTGTGTATTCCTTTCACTCTCAATGCACACGAGCTCGATCAGCTCGACAACATTATCGAAAGGAAAAAGCCGATTCAAAAAGGCCAAACGCTGTTCAAGGCCGGTGATGAATTGAAATCCCTGTACGCCATCCGCTCCGGAACCATAAAAAGCTACACCATCACCGAGCAAGGTGATGAGCAGATTACCGGTTTCCATCTGGCCGGCGATCTGGTGGGTTTTGATGCCATCGGTGGCTTAAAGCACCCAAGCTTTGCTCAGGCACTGGAAACCTCGATGGTGTGCGAGATCCCGTTCGAGACGCTGGACGATCTGTCAGGCAAAATGCCTAATTTGCGTCAACAAATCATGCGCTTGATGAGCGGCGAGATCAAAGGCGATCAGGACATGATTTTGCTGTTGTCGAAGAAAAACGCCGAAGAACGTCTGGCCGCATTTGTCTATAACCTTTCTCGACGCTTTGCCGAACGTGGATTTTCCCCCCGTGAGTTCCGCCTGACCATGACGCGCGGCGACATTGGCAATTACCTGGGTTTGACGGTTGAAACTATCAGTCGCCTGCTGGGGCGTTTCCAAAAAAGTGAAATCCTTAGCGTGAAAGGTAAATACATCACCATTGAAAACGTCGATGCGCTTTCAGTGCTGGCCGGTACGCCACGAATCAACGTTAGCGTTAGCGCCTAATCTCTCCGCCGGATCAACAATTAACTGAAATTATTGATCCGGCTCATCACTGCCGCTGTTCTGTTTTTCAATGTTGGGTTACTCTGTAAATTAACAGACTGTTAATTTGCAGCTGTAAGGAGGCCCTATGGCGAAGTATCAGAATCTTCTGGTGGCTATTGACCCCAACCAGGATGACCAGCCGGCGTTACGCCGCGCGGTGTATCTGGTGAAGCGGAATGGCGGGCGGATTAAAGCCTTCCTGCCAATCTATGATTTCTCTTACGAAATGACCACCCTGCTTTCCCCGGATGAACGAACGGCGATGCGGCAAGGCGTCATTAGCCAACGTGCCGCGTGGATAAATGAGCAATGCCGCTTCTATCTCGAAGAAGGCATTCCTATTGAAGTCAAAGTGGTGTGGCATAACCGGCCGTTTGAAGCCATTATTCAGGAAGTGTTAAGCGGACAACATGATTTACTGCTGAAAATGGCACACCAGCACGATCGGCTGGAGTCGGTGATTTTTACCCCGACCGATTGGCATCTGCTGCGCAAATGTCCGTGCCCGGTGTGGATGGTGAAAGACCAGCCCTGGCCGGAGGGCGGTAAAGCTGTGGTGGCGGTTAACCTGTCGAGTGAAGAACCCTACCACGACCCACTTAATCTCAAATTGGTACAGGAAACGGTCGAACTGGCGCAAAACGTCAACCAAACCGAGGTTCATCTGGTCGGCGCCTACCCGGTCACTCCCATCAATATCGCAATCGAACTGCCAGACTTTGATCCCAGAGTCTATAACGACGCCATTCGCGGTCAACATCTGATCGCCATGAAAGCCCTCAGACAGAAATTCGGCATCAACGAAGAATTTACCCACGTAGAAAAAGGCCTGCCGGAAGAGGTTATCCCGGACCTGGCCGAGCATCTGCAAGCCGGCGTGGTGGTGTTGGGTACCCTTGGGCGCACCGGTATTTCCGCCGCCTTTATCGGCAATACGGCTGAACATGTGATCGACCATCTGAAATGTGATTTACTGGTGATCAAACCGGCGGACTTCAACTGCCCCATCGAGGCCGATGAAGACGACGAGCACGATGATGAAGACTGAGCCGCAGGACAGTCATAGCACGCTTCGCCAATAACAATAAAAACAGGGCCGTTAAAGGCCCTGTTTTTTTATTGCTGTTACGACCGGCTGAATTACAGCTCGACTACGTCGAAACGCACGTCCGGATTGACATCCGCGTCGTAATCCACCTCTTCCAGGCCGAAACCGAACAAACGCAGGAATTCCTGTTTGTAGGCGGTGTAGTCGGTCAGCTGGCTGAGGTTTTCCGAGGTGATTAACGGCCACAGATCCTTGCAGGCCTGTTGCACGTCGTCGCGCAGCTCCCAATCATCCATGCGGATACGGGCGTGGTCGTCCAGCGCCAGGTCGTCGCCGTACAGGCGGGTGCGCATCATGCGGTAGACCTGTTCCATGCAACCTTCGTGGATCCCCTTTTCCTTCATGATCTTGAAGGCCATCGAGATATACAGCGGCATGACCGGGATTGCAGAAGAAGCCTGAGTTACCACTGACTTCAACACCGCGACGTGTGCAGTGCCGCCTTTGGCTGCCAGATCGCCACGAATGGCGGTAGCGGCGCGATCCAGATCTTCTTTGGCGCGCCCCAGCGTGCCGTGCCAATAGATTGGCCAGGTCAAATCGGTGCCGATATAGGAATATGCTACGGACTTGGCGCCTTCAGACAGCACGTTGGCTTCTTCCAGTGCGGACATCCACAATTCCCAGTCCTGGCCGCCCATCACGGTAATGGTGTTCTGAATTTCTTCTTCGTTGGCAGGCTCAACCGTTGCGGTAACGATTTGGTCTTTATTGGTGTCGATCGCCGTAGTGGTGTACACCTCGCCAATCGGTTTCAGCGCTGAACGCACTACTTCGCCAGTGTCCGGCATTTTACGGACCGGCGATGCCAGGGAATACACCACCAGATCGATCTGGCCGAGATCCTGCTTGATCAGTTCGATAACCTTGGCGCGACATTCGTTGGAGAAAGCATCACCATTGACGCTCTTGGCGTACAGACCTTCTTCTTTGGCTGCTTTATCAAACGCGGCGGAATTGTACCAGCCGGCGGTAGCCGGTTTGCTTTCGGTACCGGCCTTTTCAAAGAATACGCCGATGGTGGCCGCGCCGCTGCCGAAAGCGGCAGCAATACGGGAGGCCAGGCCATAACCGGTAGAAGCACCGATAACCAGCACGCGTTTAGGGCCATTGGCGATGGCGCCCTGTTGCTTGGTATAGGCAATCTGACGACGTACATTGGCTTCACAGCCCACCGGATGTGTGGTGGTGCAGATAAAACCGCGAACCTTAGGTTTGATAATCATAGTGGGTCTAGGATCCGTTAAATGGATGAAATCGGGACATAAGATACCGCATTACGGCTCAAAATTGTCATCTGATGTGTTGGCTTGCATAATTTATAGCCTATTTTGCGTGATATTCCGCACAATTTACCCGGCAGTTGAGGCACCAGCGCTAAAATTACTCAACCAAAAGCAAAATAAAAATGCCGTTCAGCGTTAACTGAACGGCATTGGCGACCCGCGTTGGCAAGCGCGGTGTTTACAACGCGTTCTTGATTGCCTCGACGCTAGCCTTGGCATCGCCAAACAGCATCTGGGTGTTTTCTTTAAAGAACAGCGGATTCTGAACGCCGGCATAGCCGGTATTCATCGAGCGTTTAAAGGCGATCACATTCTGTGCTTTCCACACTTCCAGCACCGGCATGCCGGCAATCGGACTGCGAGGATCTTCCAGCGCCGCCGGGTTGACCGTGTCGTTGGCACCAATCACCAGCACGGTATCGGTATCGGCGAAATCGTCGTTGATTTCGTCCATTTCCAATACCACGTCATACGGCACCTTGGCCTCTGCCAGCAATACGTTCATATGACCCGGCAAGCGCCCGGCCACCGGGTGGATACCAAAGCGCACCTTGATGCCGCGCGCACGCAGTTTTTCGGTAATTTCCGCCACCGGATATTGCGCCTGCGCCACCGCCATGCCATACCCTGGCGTGATGATCACCGAAGAGGAATTGCGCAGCAGCTCGGCCACCTCTTCCGCCGTGGTTTCACGGTATTCTCCCATTTCTTCGGCATCGCCGGTTGAAGAACCGTCAGTGCCGAAACCGCCGGCTATCACGCTGATAAACGAACGGTTCATTGCCTTGCACATGATATAGGACAGGATGGCGCCGGAGGAACCGACCAGCGCGCCGGTGACGATCAGCAGATCGTTGCTCAGCATGAAACCGGCCGCCGCTGCCGCCCAACCGGAGTATGAGTTGAGCATTGACACCACCACCGGCATATCGGCACCGCCGATAGACGCCACCAGATGCCAGCCGAAGGCCAGGGCAATCACCGTCATCAGCAACAAGGCCATGACTTCCAGCCCAAGGCTGTCGGTACGCACGAACACCACCAGCAACAGGAAGGAAATCACCAGCGCCGCCAGGTTCAATTTATGGCGGTTCGGCAGCATCAACGGCTTGGAAGAAATAATGCCGCGCAGTTTGCCAAACGCCACGATCGAGCCGGTAAAGGTGACCGCACCGATGAAGATACCGAGGAACACCTCGGTCAGATGGATATTTTCCATCACCGGATCCATCGCGGTACCATGATCCAGATAGCTGTTGAAGCCAACCAGCACCGCCGCCAGACCGACGAAGCTGTGCAGCATCGCCACCAGTTCTGGCATTTCGGTCATTTCTACCTTTTTCGCCAGATAGATGCCGATCGAGCCGCCGATAATCATCGCAATGATAATCCAGCCAACGTTACCGGAGTCCGGCCCGAGAATGGTCGCGATCAGCGCGATCGCCATACCGGCAACGCCGAACAGGTTGCCCTGCTTCGAGGTTTCATGGCGAGACAGCCCGGCAAGGCTGAAAATAAACAGGATAGCGGCAACAATGTATGCAGCTGTAACCAATCCTCCAGACATGTGTTACCCCTTAGTTTTTACGGAACATCTTCAGCATGCGCTGAGTGACGGTGAATCCACCGAAAATATTGATGCTGGCGATCAGCACGGCGATAAAGGAGAAGAAGCTCACCCAGCCGCCATGGCCAATCTGCAATAACGCACCGACGACGATAATCCCTGAAATCGCGTTGGTGACCGACATCAAAGGGGTATGTAATGCATGGCTGACGTTCCATACCACGTAGTAGCCAACCACGCAGGCCAGCGCAAACACCGTAAAGTGCGACAGGAACTCTTTTGGCGCAGCATCCGCCAGCCAGCCGAACAGGATGATGGCCAGCGCGATCAGGCCGTACTTGAGCCACGGCGACAGCGGTTTTTTCTCTTCTTTAACCATCGGCGCCGCCGGCTGTGCCTGCTTCGGCTGGGCAGAAACCTGGATTGGCGGCGCCGGCCAGGTCACTTCGCCTTCGCGCACCACGGTAACGCCGCGAATGACGGTATCGTCGAAATCGATGTCGATTTCGCCGTTTTTCTCTTTTGACAGCAGTTTAAGCAGGTTAACCAGGTTGGTGCCGTACAACTGCGAGGATTGGGTCGGCAAGCGGCTTGGCAAGTCGGTATAACCGATGATTTTCACGCCGTTGTCGGTCACGGTAACCCGATCGGCCACGGTCAGTTCGCAGTTGCCGCCGGTTTGCGCCGCCAGGTCGACGATTACGCTACCGGGCTTCATGGAGGCCACCATCTCTTTGGTGATCAGCACCGGTGCCGGTTTGCCAGGGATCAGTGCGGTGGTGACGATGATATCAACCTCTTCCGCCTGCGCGGCGAACAGCGCCATTTCCGCCTTGATAAACGCCTCGGACATCACTTTGGCATAGCCATCGCCGCTGCCGGCTTCCTCTTCGAAATCCAGCTCGAGGAATTCGGCACCCATGCTCTGTACCTGCTCCTTGACTTCCGGGCGGGTATCGAAGGCGCGCACGATCGCCCCCAGGCTGCCAGCGGCACCAATAGCCGCCAGGCCGGCCACCCCGGCACCAATGATCATCACCTTGGCCGGCGGTACCTTGCCGGCGGCGGTGATCTGGCCGGTAAAGAAGCGGCCAAATTCGTGTGCCGCTTCGACAATCGCGCGATAGCCGGCAATGTTGGCCATTGAACTCAGCGCGTCCATCGATTGCGCGCGCGAAATACGCGGCACGGAATCCATCGCCAGCGCCGTCACGTTACGCGCCGCGAGTTTTTCGATCAGCTCCGGATTTTGCGCCGGCCAGATAAAGCTTACCAGGGTGCTGCCTTCGCGCATCAGGACGATTTCATCATCCTGCGGTGCGTTGACCTTCAAAATCAGATCCGATTGCCAGACGTCGGCGTTATCGGTAATCGTCGCCCCAGCCGCTTCATAAGCGACGTCGTCAAAGCTTGCCAATTTACCCGCATCGCGTTCAATCGCGACGCTAAAGCCCAGTTTCAGCAACTGCTCTACCGTTTTCGGCGTTGCAGCAACGCGGGCTTCATTGGCCAACCGTTCTCTTGGTACACCAATACGCATAATGTTCCCTTCCGAATTATGTTTTTTTATCGTCCTACCCCATAGCGATAGCGCCGGCCGACAGGGCGTGAGCCGCCGTTGTTGGCAAATAATTGACAGCGCTATCTATAACCTACTGAAAATAGAATCGATGATCCATTGTTGCTTGGGCCAATCCGTCAGTTTTTACATAAAAATTCACTCCAGACCATGACGCACCGCAATTTTTCGTCAGAGACTGCTCTTGAAAGCGTGGAAAATCACATTATTTCTGTTGGCTACGGCTGGCAGAGTTGCGGTAGCCACGCGCCACCGACGCATAAAAGTTATGGAATTGTGAATAATTAACGCTTATCTCGCTAAACGCTTTATTATCGAAACTTATGGAATTTATTTGCCAAAGCGACCCTGGTGGAGTAAACAGATTTGTCGCACGCTATGACATAAATTGCTGAGACACCTGCCAAGAATACATGTAATAATCAACGGCTGAATGACACATCAACAGTTCAGCACGTTATAAACGTTAATGCGCTAGGCGAAAGGATTTTTTATGAAGCTGAAGACCACGATCATCGCGTCAGCCTTGTTTACACTCACTGCGCTCTCTGCTCATGCGGCGCAAGAGTTGACACCTGAAAAAGCAGCGGCAATCAAGCCGTTTGATCGCATCACGATTACCGGGCGCTTTATTGCCATCAATGAAGCCGCCGACGCAGTATCCCGCCGTGCAGACAAACTGGGCGCCGACGCCTTCTATATTCAAGACATCAACAACGCCAACAATGGCGGCAACTGGCGCGTCACCGCAGACATCTATCATAAAGATGCGCCGGAAGTGAGCAAAGACACCAATTATCGCGAGTTCAACGGCGTTAAAGAACTGCCGAAAGATCAGGCCTATCTGCTGGAACCTTATGATACCGTCAGCGTTAGCGGTTTCTTCCGCAGCCAGCCTGACGTCAACGACGCCATTTCAAAAGCAGCCAGCAAAAAAGGCGCTGCGTCCTTCTTTATCGTACGCCAGGTTGATGCCAACCAGGGCGGCAACCAATACGTCACCGCGTATATCTACAAGGCCGACGCGCCGAAACGCGTGGTACAGAGCCCGGATGCCATTCCTGCCGACTCTGAAGCCGGCAAGGCCGCGCTGGCCGCTGGCGGTGCCGCTGCTGCGCAGGTGGAAATCCCTGGCGTCGCCTCTTCCGGTTCGCCAAGCCGCGACGTGGGCCGTTTCTTTGAAACCCAGTCGTCGACCGGTCAACGCTACACTGTAACGCTGCCTGACGGTACCAAGATTCAGGAAGTGAACAACGTGACTGCCGCGCAAATGCAGCCGTTTGATTCAGTGACCTTTACCGGCCACTTCAACAGCATGACCGACGTTTCGACCGAAGTCGCCAAACGCGCAGCGGCCAAAGGCGCCAAGTACTATCACGTCACGCGCCAATGGCAGAACAAGAGCGGCGGCAATCTGACCGTCAGCGCCGATTTGTTCAAATAATCCGCACGGTATCGAGTCACTACGGGCAGCCATCGCGCTGCCCGCTTTTTTTGCGCTATTTTCAGAATCGACTGAATAATTTTTTGCCAATTACGCATATTCAATCATTGCATCCCGCAGCTTCCATCCGTAAAATTCGCGCCAAATTCAGGGCTATTGTCTCTGCTCGCAATTAATCTCATTGCGTTCTTGCTGTTCAATAGGCGCTCGCCAGCTGTTTATTCTGTATTCGGGAACCGTCATTGGAAAAAAAATTAGGTCTAACCGCGTTAACCGCTCTGGTGCTCAGCTCAATGCTTGGCGCCGGCGTGTTCAGCCTGCCACAGAATATGGCGGAGGTGGCCAGCCCGGCGGCGTTGCTGCTTGGTTGGGGTATCACCGGCGTTGGCATTTTATTCCTGGCTTTCGCCATGCTGCTGCTGACGCGACTGCGTCCCGATCTTGATGGCGGTATTTTTACCTATGCCAAAGAAGGTTTTGGCGAACTGGTGGGCTTCTGTTCCGCCTGGGGTTATTGGCTGTGTGCGGTCATCGCCAACGTTTCCTATCTGGTGATCGTCTTTGCCGCATTGAGCATTTTCACCGATCGCGGCGGTGAGGTGATTCTCGGCGATGGCAACACCTGGCAGGCGCTGATTGGCGAATCGCTATTGCTGTGGGTGGTTCACGCCCTGGTACTGCGTGGGGTACAGACCGCAGCCAGCATCAACCTGGCCGCAACCCTCGCCAAGCTATTACCGCTGGGGCTATTCGCGGTACTGGCGGCAATGGCTTTCAAAATGGATATCTTCACCCTCGACTTCCATGGCATCGCGCTCGGTAAACCGGTATGGGAACAGGTCAAGGACACCATGCTGATTACCCTGTGGGTGTTTATTGGCGTAGAGGGCGCGGTGGTAGTTTCCGCACGGGCGCGGCATAAAAAAGACGTTGGCCTCGCCACCATGCTGGCGGTGGTTTCGGCGTTGGGGGTTTACCTGCTGGTAACCTTGCTGGCGCTCGGCGTGGTGCCGCGCAGCGAGCTGGCGCAGATGCGCAATCCGTCGATGGCAGTGCTGATGGTCGATCTGATCGGCCCCTGGGGTGACGTGATTATCGCCGCCGGCCTGATTATTTCCGTTTGTGGCGCTTACCTGAGCTGGACCATCATGGCGGCGGAAGTGCCACTGCTGGCAGCGCAACACGGTGCGTTTCCAAAAATCTTTTGCAAGCAAAACAAGAACCATGCCCCTTCGGCGTCATTATGGCTGACCAACGGTGCGGTACAGGCGGCGTTGGTGCTGATCTGGCTGACCGGCAGTAATTATAATTCGCTGCTGACCATCGCCTCCGAAATGATCCTGGTCCCCTATTTCCTGGTTGGCGCATTTCTGTTTAAAGTCGCGCTCAAGCGCAATGACAAACGACTGATATTTGCCGCCTGCGGTGCCTGTCTTTATGGGATCTGGTTGCTGTACGCATCGGGGTTGATGCATCTGCTGATGTCGGTATTGCTGTATGCGCCGGGTCTGTTGGTGTTTATCTACGCCCGACGCGGGCATGACGGCGCCAAGCTGTTAAGCAGACTGGAGAAAAGCAGCATTTTCCTGCTGCTGATAGCCACGGTGCCCGCCGGTTGGTTTATGATGCAATAAGATAAAAAAGGCCGGGTGAATACCCGGTCATTTTTTTTGCGCAGCAATGGTAATGCGCTCACCCACCTGCGTCACCACCACCCGTTCGGCGCATTCCTGCTGAATCGCCGCCAGCTGATTTTTGTCTAACGCATACGGCAGCTGGATATCAAATACCGCCAACCCCTGCTGTTGCGCCAGATCGATAAGACGAATGATGTTGGTTTCATCGCTGACCTGCGTGGAAACTACCTGTAAAGCCAGCTCTTTCAAATGCTCTTTGCGCGTCTGCGTGGTGGCCACGCGCGATTTCAATACCATGCCAAAAATAGGCATCACACCATAAATTGCATCTATGAAGCGCCAGTGCTTCTTGCACGATGATGACAGAAAATCCATGTAATCAAAGCAGATTTTCTCACTGTGCGCGACGGATGCAAGGTGGCTGTTGCTCATCCCCTCAATTCCTCTGTTGGCCAGTGTATAACATCCTGAAATGGATAATCGATGCGAAGCTATAACGACTTTCTGCCGTATAATGGCATAATTCCCCTATTGTTTGCCAGCCTGTGCAGGAGCTTTAAACGATGGAACATACACACTCGGCGCCGGTACTGATCACGGGCGGCGCCCGCCGGATTGGTCTGGCGCTGGCAAAATCCTTTTTGCAACGCGATGTGCCGGTGATTATTGCCTACCGTAGCGATTATCCGGCGTTGGCAGAACTGAAGGCGCTGGGAGCGATGTGCATTCAGGGCGATTTTTCCAGCCACGACGGCATTTATCAGTTTGCCGATCGGGTGAAGCAAACCACGGAAAAATTGCGCGCGGTGATCCACAACGCCAGCGCCTGGCTGGCCGAATCGCCGCAAACGCCGCCGGAACACACCATGGCCGCGATGCTGCAAATACACGTGTATACCCCCTATCTGCTCAATCAGTTACTGGAATCCTGCCTGCGAGGGCAAGGCCAGGCCGGGGCGGATATCATTCACCTGACGGATTACGTGGTGGAAAAAGGCAGCGATAAACACATCGCCTACGCTGCCAGCAAGGCAGCGCTGGATAATATGACGCGCTCGTTTGCCCGCAAGTTGGCACCTGAAGTCAAGGTCAACGCCATCGCCCCCTCGCTGATCATATTCAATCCGGGCGATGATGAAGCCTATCGCCAGCAGGCGCTGCAGAAGTCATTGATGAAGGTTGCCCCCGGCGAAAGTGAAGTGGTCGAACTGGTCAATTACCTGCTGGCCAGTCGCTACGTCACCGGCCGTACCCATGGCGTGGATGGCGGACGTCCACTACGTTGATCCCTATGGTCCGGCACGGCGCGTGGCGCCGTACCCGTCTGGTTGATAAGCAAAAAATGCACAAAATTGTTTTTGTAGAAGACGACGAGGAGGTCGGCAAACTGATTGCCGCCTATCTGGGTAAACATGATATCGACGTGCTGGTGGAGCCGCGCGGCGACACCGCTCAGGCGCGGATTGAACAGGAGCAGCCGGATCTGGTGCTGCTGGACATCATGCTACCCGGCAAAGACGGCATGACGCTGTGCCGCGATCTGCGGCCAATCTTCCCTGGCCCCATCGTGCTGCTCACCTCGCTCGACAGCGACATGAACCATATTCTATCGCTGGAGATGGGCGCCAATGATTACATACTGAAAACCACGCCGCCGGCGGTGCTGTTGGCGCGCTTGCGTCTGCACCTGCGCCAGCATGGCGGGCAGAGCAAAGAGGACGGCGTGCCGCCGTTGACGCAGCATAACGCGCTGCATTTTGGCCTGCTGTGCATCGACCCGGTCAACCGCCAGGTAACGCTGGCAGAGGAAAGCGTCACCCTGTCTACCTCCGACTTCGATTTGCTGTGGGAACTGGCAACCCACGCCGGGCAAATCATGGATCGCGAAGCGTTGCTGAAAAGCCTGCGCGGCGTAAGCTATGACGGTATGGATCGCAGCATTGACGTGGCGATCTCCCGTCTGCGCCGCAAACTTTATGACAACGCGCTGGAACCGTTTCGGATTAAAACGGTGCGCAACAAAGGCTATCTGTTCGCCCCCAATGCCTGGGAGTCGGCGCAACAATGAGGAAACTCTTCGTTCAGTTCTTTCTGTTGCTGTTCGTCTGCTTTCTGGTGATGGCGATGCTGGTCGGGCTGGTATACAAAGTGACCGCAGAACGCGCCGGACGCCAGTCGATGGATGACCTGATGAAAAGTTCGCTGTATCTGATGCGTAGCGAACTGCGTGAGATCCCGCTGAAGGACTGGAACAAAACCATCGATACGCTGGATTTGAACCTGTCATTCCAACTGCACATCGAACCGCTTGGCAAGCAGAAACTCAGCGAAGAGATGCAAAAAAGGCTGCGGCTGGGCGAGATCATCGCGCTGGACGATCAATACACCTTCATGCAGCGCATCCCACGCAGCCACTATGTTTTGGTCGTCGGCCCGATCCCCTATCTGTTCTACCTGCACCAGATGCGATTACTCGATTTGGCATTGCTGCTGTTTATCGGCCTGTCGCTGGCGCTGCCAGTATTCCTGTGGATGCGCCCGCACTGGCAGGATTTACTCAAATTGGAGAACGCCGCACAGCGGCTCGGCGCCGGTCACCTGGATGAGCGTACCCATTTTGATCCTACATCCAGCCTCAATCGACTGGGGGTGGCGTTCAATCAGATGGCGGACAACATCAACACCCTGATCGCCAGCAAAAAACAGTTGATCGACGGCATCGCCCATGAACTGCGCACCCCGCTGGTACGCTTACGCTACCGGTTGGCCATGAGCGATAACCTGGCCGAGGCCGAGCAACAAGCGCTCAACCGTGATATCGGCCAACTGGAGTCGCTGATTGACGAATTGCTGACTTATGCGCGCCTCGATCGCCCGCAGGTAGCCCTCAATATCGAGCCACTGGATCTGCCCGGCTGGTTGCAGGACAAGGTCGAGGATATCCGCGTGATACACCCGCAGCGCGATATCGAGCTGGATATACCGCATCGCGGCGACTTTGGCGGCGTCGATCTGCGCCTGATGGAGCGCGTGCTGGACAATCTGGTCAACAATGCGCTGCGCTATTCACAGCAGCGGTTACGCATCGGTTTGTGGTTCGACGGTGATATCGCCTGCCTGCAGGTCGAGGATGACGGCCCTGGGATCCCGCCGGACGAGCGTCTGCGGGTATTCGAACCGTTTGTTCGCCTCGATCCCAGCCGCGATCGCGCCACCGGCGGCTGCGGCCTGGGGCTGGCGATTGTACATTCCATTGCGTTGGCCTACCAGGGCCAGGTACAGGTAGACGCCAGCCCGCTCGGCGGCGCCCGCTTCCGTTTCTGTTGGCCAGTCAAATATTCGTTATTACTCAAAGCCGATCCGCAGTTAAGCTGACCGGATCGCTATTCAGGAGCTGAGACATGACATCTGCACATACTTCATCCGCCTATTACCAGTTACGTAGCCTATTCAGCCGTCTGTCGCGTTTCGGCCATCTCTCGGCCATTGCCGGCTGGGATATGCAAACCATGATGCCGCCCGGTGGCAGCAAGGCGCGTTCACAAGCGCTGGCGGAGCTGAGCGTACTGCAACACCAGCTGTTGACCGCTGAAAAAACCGGCCAGTTGCTCGAGCAGGCGCAGCAGGAGTCCCTGGACGATACCGACCGCGCCAACCTGCTGGAAATGCGCCGTCACTACGACAACGCCGTGCTGGTGCCTGAGTGGCTGGTCGAAGCCAAGTCGCTGGCCGGCGCCCGTTGCGAGCACGCCTGGCGCTCACAGCGCCCGGCCAATGATTGGCCGGGATTTGCCGACAATCTGCGCGAGGTGGTAAAACTCAGCCGCGAAGAAGCGCAGATTCGTGCTCAGGCCGCCGGCAGCAGCCGTTACGATGCGCTGCTCAATCTGTTCGAACCTGGCATGCGCAGCAGCGATCTGGAACGTATTTTTGGCGACTTGAAAACCTGGCTGCCGGATTTACTGCAAAAAGTGGTCGCCAAACAGGCGCAGCAACCGTGCCTGATGCCGCAAGGCCCGTTCGACGTCGACACCCAGCGCAAACTGAGCCTGAGCGTCATGAAATTGCTGGGGTTCAACTTTGACGCAGGCCGGGTCGACGTCAGCGCGCACCCTTTCTGCGGTGGCGTACCTGAAGACGTGCGTATCACGACCCGCTACAACGACCAGGAATTCCTCACCGCGCTGCTGGGCATCGTTCATGAAACCGGCCACGCCCGTTATGAACAAAATCTGCCGCGCGACTGGCTGGGACAACCCATAGCGCAGGCGCGTTCCACCGCGATTCATGAATCGCAGAGCCTGCTGTTTGAAATGCAGCTGGCGCGCAGTAGCGACTTCCTGAAGATCCTGCGGCCGTTGGTTGTCGCGCAGTTTGGCGATCAGCCGGCGCTGGAAGAAGGCAATTTCATCCGCCTCAACCAGCGGGTAAAACCAGGCTTGATCCGCGTTGATGCGGATGAAGTCAGCTACCCGGCCCACGTGATTCTGCGCTACGAAATCGAAAAGGCGTTGATTGAGGGCGATATCGAGGTCAACGACATTCCGGCGTTGTGGAATGAGAAAATGCAGCAGTATCTCGGGCTGGACACCGTTGGCGATTACCGCAACGGCTGCATGCAGGATATTCATTGGACCGACGGTGCGTTTGGCTATTTCCCTACCTATACGCTGGGTGCCATGTACGCCGCACAGCTGTTCGCCACCATTGGCAATGCGTTGCCGAATTTGAGCGATGACATTGCACGCGGCGACCTCAGCGCTCTGTTCCACTGGCTGCAACAACATATCTGGCGTCACGGCAGCCGTTACCCGACGGAAACGCTGATTGCCAATGCCACCGGTGAATCGCTTAATCCGCACTATTTCCGTCAGCATCTGGAAAACCGTTACCTGTAAGTTCTCCGGCGCGGAAAACCCGCGCCATTTCTCCCCTGTTTGGCTGACAGGGTTTCATGACCCACGGCGGTGACCTTGTTCGCCGTAGTCACAGATGGCTGGCGGGGTGTTCTCCATATGTATGTTGTAACTAAAATAGCCGACAAGCGCCGATAATCCCTCTGGCGCATCGGTGAATCAACGCTGGATGGGCGTAGCGTGTTCGGCTATCAGCGTTGCCAGTAGCGGCCTTAACGGCTGCGGCAGATCGTGTCCCATCTCGGGGATCAGCTGTAATTTTGCCGCCGGTATCGCACCTGCGACCGCCAGTCCACCGGCCTTGCGCACCATGCGATCGGCGCTGCCATGAATCACCAGCGTAGGCGCCTGGATGCGACGGCTATAACGCCGCAGATCGCCACTGCCCAGTAAAGCGGAAAGCTGACGCTGCAAGCCTTCGTTATCCACCCCCCGCTCCAGCAAGCGCGTGACCAAATCATCCAGTTCCTGCGCGTCCATCGGATAGCTTTTACTGGCCAACATCGCCAGACGCTGCTTGAGAAACGCATGCTGCTGCGGCGGCGTGGCGTTGGTCGGCGGGCGCCGCAATAGATGGAGCAACAGCGACGGCGCCGGCGGAGGCAGCAGCGGTTGGTTGGTGCTGGAAAACAGAATGGTCAGCGTCTGTATGCGATCTGGATGCTCGGCGGCCAGCACTTGCGCTATCATCCCTCCCATTGAGCCGCCGACCACGTGCGCCTGCGCTATCTGCAGGTAATCGAGCAGCGACACCGCGTCGGCCGCCATGTCTTCCAGACAGTAAGGCACTTCGCTTTGCCAGCCCAGTTGCGCGCGTATCATCAGCCACCACAACGGTTGGCGGCGGCGCTGCTGGGTTTTACCGGAAAGTCCAACGTCGCGGTTATCAAAACGAATCACCCGAAACCCTTTCTCTACCAGATCGCGGCAAAACGCATCCGGCCACAGCAGCATCTGCGCCCCGATCCCCATAATCAACAGTAGCGGCGGATGAGAAGGATCTCCCCAATCTTCATAGGCGATCGGCAGTTCGCCGTTGTCCGTCAGCCCTTTTCGTAGCGCTATCTGCTGCATAAACAGTCCTTTATCATGGTCATCGAGCCACTATTGTAGCGCACGTACATAAGGTTACACGCCGAAACCAATCACTCACGGAACGCACTGAGGCATTGCTCTATGATTTTTTCACCGGCCCCGCTGTGGGGTTGATAGATAAACCATCATTTGAGGATGTAATCATGAAGAAAGTATTCGCTCTGGTTGTTGCTGCGGCAATGGGTTTGTCTTCGGTTGCGTTTGCTGCCGACGCTGCCACCACCGCGCATAGCGCACCGGTTAAATCGTCGCACGTCACCAAACACCATGCCAAGAAAACCACCGAACAGAAGGCCCAGGCCGCCAAGAAACAGGTGAAGGCCAGCGCTAAAAAAGCGCCAGCTCAGAAAGCCCAGGCGGCCAAAAAGCAGCATAAAAAAGCCAGCCATAAGAAAGCATCCAGCACACCGGCAGCCTGATTGCGGCCTAACCTCAGCCACCTTGTGTCACACCCGGTTCTCCGGGTGTTTTTTATCGGGGGTTCTCATTGATGCTGCGTCGTTATTTATTCGAAATCATCCTGATCGCCCTGATTGCCTGCGGGCTGATCGCCACGATTTTTTATCTGTGATTTTCCTGGCGTAACGCATAAAAATTTATCGAAAAATCAATTACCGACCATCCCCAGAATGATGATTTCAGTCTATAGTGAACATTCAATGAGTTTATGGATGACCCGTATTTATCAGGCGAAAGATCTATGCGCAGATCCGTGTTAATGTTGTTGTGCTCATTTCCGCTTGTGATGACCTGGCCTGCGTGGCCAGATAGCCCTTCCGATACCTTAATGGCCGAGCAAACCCGGCTGTTTTTCGGCAAAGATGATCGTATCAAAGTCAGCGATACTGACGGTTGGCCCTGGCAGGCCATTGGCCAGCTAGAAACCGCCAGCGGTAACCTGTGTACCGCGACGCTGATTTCCGCGCATTTGGCGTTGACCGCAGGACACTGCGTGCTGGCGCCGCCTGGAGCCCTGGACAAGGCAATAGCGCTACGCTTTATCGCTCGGCATAACGGCTGGGCCTATCAAACCGAAAATATCGAAACGCTGGTTGACCCTCGACTGGGCAAAAAACTCAAACCGGATGGTGACGGCTGGATTGTGCCACCCTCGGCGGCTGCCTATGATTTTGCTCTTATCCGTCTGAAAGATCCCGCACCGCTGCCGGTCAGGCCGCTACCGCTGTGGCAAGGTGACAGCAAAGCCTTGACGCAAGCGATGAAACAGGCCAGGCGGCTGATTACCCAGGCCGGTTATCCGGAGGATCATCTGGACGATTTGTACAGCCATCAGAATTGCAAGGTTACCGGCTGGGCGCAGCAAGGGGTGTTGTCGCACCAGTGCGACACGCTGCCGGGCGACAGTGGTTCCCCGTTATTGCTGAAAACCGCTGACGGCTGGCGACTGATCGCCATCCAAAGCTCGGCACCGGCGGCGAAAGACCGCTACCGCGCCGATAACCGGGCATTGGCGGTCACCGCCATTTATCAACAGTTACGCAACCTGGCGGCAAAAAAATAGCCCGCAGCCGGTAATTTGCTCCCGGCGGCGGGCTACTCGCCCTGTCGGGCTAGCCCGACAGCTGTTCGATGGTCTGCAAAATACGCTTGTCGGAAATCGGGTACGGTGTCCCTAGCTGCTGGGCAAACAGACTAACGCGCAGTTCCTCAATCATCCAGCGCACCTCCCTCACCTCGTCATCGTCACGGCGCTTTGGCGGCAGTTTGTTCAGCCATTGCTGCCAGGCCTGCTGTACCTGCTCAACCCGCAGCATCTGCGCACGGTCGCGATGTGGATCGATCGCCAGCTTCTCCAATCGACGTTCGATGGCCTGCAGATAACGCAGCGTGTCCGGCAAACGCTTCCAGCCGTTCTGGGTGACGAAGCCGCGATAGATCAATCCATTCAACTGGGTTTTAATATCCGACAGCGCCAGGGCCAGCGACATGTCTACCCGCCCTTTCAGCCGCTTGTTGATGTTGAACACCATGGTCAGAATCTGCTCCACCTGCTTGGCAACGTTAACCACCGTCTCGTTCAAATCGGCACGGATCCGCTCCTGCAAGCGGGCAAAATCCTGCTCCTGCCACACCGGACCGCCGTTTTCGGCGATCAGTTTGTCGATACCGCAGGAAATGCAGTCGTCGATCAAATCCAGCACTTTACCATACGGGTTAAAATACAGCCCCAGCTTGGCCTTGTTCGGCAGTTTTTCGTGCAGATACTTGATGGGCGACGGCACGTTAAGCAGCAGCAGGCGGCGTGTACCGCGCCACATGGCCTGCCGTTGTTCCTGTTCACTGTCGAACAGGCGGATCGCCACGCTGTCTTTTTCATCGACCAGCGCCGGGTAGGCTTTTACCGAATAACCGCCGCGTTTCTGCTCATAAAACTCTGGCAGTTTGCCAAAGCTCCAGATATGCAGATCGCTTTGCTCCAGCCCGTCATCCGCCACCGCCGACAGCGTTTCCTGCACTTTTTCTTTCAGTTGCAGCTTCAACGCCGCCAGATCCTTGCCTTCACGCAGCGTCTGGTGTTTGTCACCCACCACGCGGAAGGTCATTTTTAAATGATCCGCGACCTGATCCCATTGCCAATCATCACGTGACACCGTCACTCCAGTCATGCGCCGCAGCTCACGCTCCAGAGAGTCCAGCAGCGGCATTTCCAGCGGCGTGGCACGGCCGAGGAAGGCTTCGGCATAGTTTGGCGCGGGGACAAAGTTACGGCGAACCGGCTTGGGCAGCGATTTGATCAACGCAATCACCAGCTCGCGCCGAATACCGGGGATTTGCCATTCAAAGCCCGCGTCGTCGACCTGATTGAGGATCGCCAACGGGATGTGCACCGTGACGCCATCCGCATCGGTGCCCGGTTCAAACTGATAGGTCAGCCGCAGCTTGAGGTTGCCCTGATGCCAGAAGTTCGGGTAATCCAACGCGCTGATCTGATTGGCACCCTGCTTGATCAGCATCTCTTTTTCAAAATTCAGCAGCTCCGGCTGCTGCCGTGCCGTCTGTTTCCACCAGCGATCAAAGTGACGTCCCGACACCACGTCCGACGGAATACGCCGGTCGTAGAAGCTGAATAACGTCTCATCATCCACCAGAATGTCACGCCGGCGTGATTTATGTTCCAGTTCTTCCACTTCGGCGCGCAGCTTGAGGTTGGCGCTGAAGAATGCGTGGCGCGTCTGCCAATCGCCCTCAACCAGTGCATGGCGGATAAACAGCTCACGGCATAGCAATGGATCGAGGTTGCTGTAATTGACCTGCCGCGCGGCGACGATCGGCAGGCCGAATAGCGTCACTTTTTCGCTGGCCATCACCGCCCCTTGCGATTTCGACCAGTGTGGCTCACTGTAGTGGTGCTTGACCAGATGCTGTGCCAGCGGTTCGATCCATTCCGGTTCGATGCGAGCGGCAATGCGCCCCCACAATTTGCTGGTTTCCACCAGTTCCGCCACCATCACCCATTTCGGCGGCTTCTTGAACAGTCCAGAACCGGGGAAGATGGCAAAACGCGCGTTGCGCGCCCCGCTGTATTCCTGTTTGTCGGCATCTTTCTGGCCGATATGCGACAGTAAACCGGTCAATAGCGCCAGATGCACGCTGCGGTAATCAGACGGCTCGCTGTTGATCGGCAAACCCAGTTCCTTCACCACCTGGCGAAGTTGGGTATAGATGTCCTGCCATTCGCGCACCCGCAAATAGTTGAGATAATCCGTACGACACAACCGGCGGAACTGGCTGGATGACAGCGCTTTCTGCTGTTCTTGCAGGTAGTTCCACAGGTTGACGAAGGCGATGAAATCCGAATCCTTGTCGGCAAAGCGCCGGTGCTTTTCGTCGGAGGCCTGCTGTTTGTCCATCGGCCGTTCACGCGGATCCTGAATCGACAGCGCGGCGGTGATGATCATTATTTCGCGTACGCTGCCGCTGTTACGCGCCTCCAGCACCATGCGCGCCAGACGCGGATCGATCGGCAACTGCGCCAGCTGTCGCCCCTGCGGCGTCAGTTGGTAATGGCCATTTTCCAGCGTGTTGATCGCACCGAGCTCTTCCAGCAGCCGGACGCCATCCTGGATGTTGCGCTTATCCGGCGCTTCAACGAACGGGAATGCGGCAATATCGCCAAGACCCAGCGACGTCATCTGCAAAATGACCGAAGCCAGGTTGGTTCGCAGGATTTCCGGGTCGGTAAACGCCGGTCGCGACAGGAAATCCTGCTCCGAATACAGACGAATGCAAATCCCTTCCGAAACGCGACCGCAACGCCCTTTACGCTGGTTGGCCGACGCCTGGGATATCGGTTCTATCGGCAGGCGCTGTACTTTGGTGCGGAAGCTGTAGCGGCTGATGCGCGCAGTGCCGGGATCGATCACGTATTTGATGCCCGGTACGGTGAGCGAAGTTTCCGCTACGTTGGTCGCCAGCACGATGCGACGACCGTGGTGCGACTGGAATACCCGGTTCTGCTCACTGTTCGACAGCCGTGCATACAGCGGTAACACCTCGGTGTGCGGCAGATTGAGCCGGCTGAGCGCATCGGCGGTGTCGCGAATTTCACGCTCACCGCTCATAAAGATCAGGATATCTCCCGGCCCGGCGCGCCCCAGTTCGTCTACCGCATCGAAAATCGCCTGCAGCTGATCGCGCTCGCCATCATCGGCGTCGTCAACTACCGGTCGATAACGCACTTCAACCGGATAGGTACGCCCGGAAACCTCGACGATCGGCGCATTGTTGAAGTGGCGGGAAAAACGCTGGGGATCGATGGTTGCCGAGGTTATGATCACCTTTAAATCCGGGCGATTGGGCAACAGTTCGCGCAGATAACCAAGAATGAAATCAATATTCAGACTGCGTTCATGCGCTTCATCGATAATCAGCGTGTCGTATTGCATCAGCAGCCGATCCTGCTGGATTTCCGCCAGCAGGATGCCGTCTGTCATCAGTTTGACCAGCGACTGCTCACCTACCTGATCGTTAAAACGCACTTTATAGCCGACGCTGCCACCGAGTGGTGTGTCCAGCTCATCGGCAATGCGGTTGGCGACGGTACGCGCCGCCAGCCGGCGCGGCTGGGTATGGCCGATCAACCCTTTGACCCCACGCCCGAGTTCCAGGCACATCTTCGGTAACTGGGTGGTTTTGCCCGAGCCGGTTTCCCCGGCAACGATCACCACCTGATGGTCGCGGATCGCCTTGAGGATCTCCTGTTTTTTCTGGCTGACCGGCAGGTTCGCCGGATAGCGGATATCTGGACATGAGGCGGCACGCGATTGCACTTTCTGCAACGCGGCGGCGATGTCGTGTTCGATCTCGGCGGCGACGGCCTGCAGAGCTTCGGGATTTTTGACTTTTCGTGCGCCAAGCAGCCGACGCTGGAGACGCTGTTGATCACGGAGCATCAGATCATCCAATTGCGATGACAATGCCGCGAGCGAAGATTTCACGTTCGGTATTCCTTGTTTCACGCTGCCGGACGCGCTGCCGGTAACGGTATAGAATGATTTTAGCTATTTTTCAGCAATAGACGTACAGGGTATCACACGCTGTTTTCTGCCCATAATTCCTCTGCTTAGCGCGCGGAAAGTTGTTCAATAAAATCGAACAAAGGTCTCGAAATATTCCGCTATCCCTGTTGGAAAAAGATGCCTAGAGTGTAATCCATGCGAGGGACACCGAGTCCTGATTTCACTGTCATTAAGGAATTACCGATGAGCAACGTACTGGTACTCAAATCAAGCATCCTGGCGACCTACTCTCAGTCTAACCAACTGGCCGACTTTTTCATCGAGCAATGGAGCCAAACCCACGGCGGCGACACCATCACCGTGCGTGATCTGGCTGCCAACCCGATTCCAGTGCTGGATGGCGAACTGGTTGGCGCACTGCGCCCTTCCGATGCCCCGTTGACGCCACGTCAGCAGGAAGCGCTGGCGTTGTCCGACGCACTGATCGCCGAACTGCAGGCCAACGACACCATCGTTATGGCGGCGCCGATGTATAATTTCAACATCCCGACCCAGTTGAAGAACTATTTTGACCTGATTGCCCGCGCCGGCGTGACCTTCCGTTACACCGAAAACGGTCCGGAAGGCCTGGTGAAAGGCAAACGCGCCATCATCCTGACCAGCCGCGGTGGCATTCACAAAGGTACGCCGACCGATCTGGTTGAGCCATACCTGCGCCTGTTCCTGGGCTTTATCGGCATTACCGAGGTTGAGTTCGTGTTTGCCGAAGGCATCGCCTACGGCCCGGACGTGGCAACCAAAGCACAGGAAGATGCCAAAGCGTTACTGGCGCAAGTGGTTACCGCCTAATATTGGCCCGGGCGCCAGCGCCACAGATTGCCGCCAGATCCCCGCCGTTCAGCCAAGCCTGAGCGGCTTTTTTTTACCCGCTATCGCATCACCTGGTGGGGTATTGCCGCTGTGCTGTTACGCAGCAGCGTGCACGGATTGGGTTACTTTTTCAGCCACTGGCCATTGATGCCACGGACATATTCCCCTGGCTGCGCGCGCGCCACCAGTTTCTGCCCGGCCATGCGCGCCACCTGGTCAATGGTGATGTGATTGGCCTGCGCCACTTGCTGATACTGTTCGCTACGCCCGTTATTGATACGGCTGACCAGTTCCAGCGTTTGCGCGTCCTGCTTTACCGGTGCGACATAACCGCTCAGCGTTTCGCCCAGTCGCCCCTGGGTTTTGGCTTCATCCAGCGTTAACGCCATCGCCATGCTGCTGAATAACCCACCGATAGCCATCAGCCATAACACTCTTTTTTTCATTCTGTCGGCTCCTAGAACAGATCGCTGCGGTTTTTCAGCATGGTTTCCACGTCTTTGTCCACTTTGATGTGGATTTCATGTTCTATCTTGACGTTCATGTTGATGGTAATCGGCTCTTTCGGCGTCGCCACTTCAATGCGCGGCACGCAACCGTTAAGCAAAAACGCGCTGACCACGGCAGCCAATACTGGCCCGGTGATGATTCTCATGGTTGTTCCCCAGGTTCTGCGAGTGCCTGCTCCAGCCACTCCTGTAGATTGTCGCCAAAGCGCAGGCTGCGCCACAGCTGAAACACGTTTTCCTGATGGCTATAGTTCAGAATAACCTCTCGTTTGGCACTTTTCAGCGGATTGACCCCGTCGATTTTCGCGTGCAGGCTCAGCTCGCCCAGATTATCCAGATCGACCCGAGCCTGCGAACGGTTGATTTCCATATAGCGCAACCAGTCGATCGCCGCGCCGGTCGCCAGATTGTTACCGGCGATGGCATCCGCCATATCCTTGTCCAGTCGCAGTGTCAGAGTGCCGGCATTGGCGATCCAACCGTTGCGCACCAGCCATTTGGGATGGTTAAGGTACAACGGCAGTTCGCCGTCGACCCGCCCGGACATGGCGAACTGCTTGGGCTTCAATACCGTAAACAGCGCGCTGAGATCGACATTGTCCAGTTTCAGCACCGCGGCGTCATGCTGCGGAAAACGCAATGCCGACAGGCTGATACGGCCATTGAGCATATCAACGCCAAGGTTGCTGAGCGTCAGCGGCATCCGTTCGCTGTAAGGGTATGTTCCCTGCAGATCGGCGGTAATGTTCTGCATCTCAAACAGGTTGCTCAGCGATTTAATCCGCAACGTCACTGGCTGTTTGGCGCCAAGCTGCCACAGATGATTTTTAAGCCGATAGGACATGACGAAATCCAGTCCGCTCATTTCGCCGTCTTTCAGCCACATACCGCCATTGCTGACCACCCAGTGGCCACCGGCCTCAAAGCCTTGCACGCGTGCAGCAGAAAACGCCGTCTGGGCATAAAACTCGCCGTCACGCAGAGCAATATTCAGATCCGGTGAAATCAGCGGTTGGAACACCGCCAAGCGCTGCTTTGGCCACCAGCCTTCGCCACGCAGTCGCTCGCCGTCCCAACGGCCGCGCAGCGCGATTGGCCCTATTTCCTGCGCATCCAGCTTGCCCTGCCACTGGAAATTATTCGGATCGCTGCCCTGCAGTTGCAGGTTGAGGGTCGACGGCGGTAAATGCCCACCGTCGGTGAATCTGACGCTGTCAGCCACCAGTTTCAAATCGCCATCAAATGCCGGCTGCGTCTGGTCACGCTGCCAGCGTAGCGGTTTATTCAGCGTCAAACGTGGCGCATTGACCGTGACCATGCCGTATTTCAGCTTGTCGAATCCGGTAGAAAGGCGCTCAAGGGTCAGCGTACTGTCATGCCAACTGCCGTTACCGGCCACGTCCCACGCCGCCAGCAGCGGTGGCATGTCGCCGCGGCCCCAGTAGCGCCATTGCCAGTGACCGTGATCGGGCCAGAAATCCTGCGCCTTACCGTCCAGATGCAGCTTGACCTGCCCCCAATAGTCATCGCTGGCGCGGATAATCGCCTGCAAACGACCGGTGATGCCGGCGGCGGTCACCTTCACCCCGGCCAGCGGCAGGCGCGCCTCTTCGAGCCGCATTTCCGGCGTAGCGTTACCCCAGGCACGCAATAGCGAACCTGGTTGCAGCACCAGCGTCGGATTGAGGATCGAGCCGCTGAGGATCCCAGGGATTGATGCAGTCAATGAATAATCCGCCAAATTGGCCTGGCCGGTCAGTTGGAAACCG
This sequence comes from Serratia odorifera, assembly GCF_041448735.1. Classification (NCBI taxonomy): domain Bacteria; kingdom Pseudomonadati; phylum Pseudomonadota; class Gammaproteobacteria; order Enterobacterales; family Yersiniaceae; genus Serratia; species Serratia odorifera. The sequence continues at coordinate 1,158,618 of NZ_JBGMUT010000001.1, forward strand.
AGATCGCTCTGCGTCAGACCAATGGTGCCCGGCCCGAGCGTCAGTACCGCATTGCCTTTGCCGTTGTGACCGGCGGTGATGACGTTGAGTCGCGCGCTGATCTGGGTTTCATCGAACCCCTTGCTCCAATCGTGCAGCGCAACGCTGATGCCGCCATTCAGCGGTTGGTCGATATACGGCCAACGCCATTCCCCCTTGGAAATGCTGATCTGATGAGCATCAACCGCCCACGGCAGCGTCGCCAATGGCCGATCGTCGCCCTTTTCGGTTAGCGTTACCACACCCTGACGCTGTTGCCAGTGCACCGCCATCAACAACGGCTGATCCAGGTAGCCGGTCTGCATTTCACCCTGTAGCGTCCCTTGCTGTGGCATGCTGTGCAGATCGAGCGGAATGGCGATTTGCCCGCTAAGGCGTAATGGTTCACTGCTATTGGGGGGCACCACAATCAGTTGACGTACGCTGAGCCGTTGTTGCCGATCCAAGACGGCGTCGACGCTAAGATTTTTGCCGGTGTAATGCAACTGCTGGCCATTAGCACTGGAGCCTAGTTGCAGTTTGCCAGCGTAGCGTTGCCACGGCAGCAGCTTCAGTTCGCCAACGGTCATCTCCAACTGCGGCAATTGCTGCTGCAGTTTATCCAGCGTCAGCGTGGCGTCACTGGCATCGCCGCCAGGCAGCGAGGACAGGCAGGCGCTATCGACGCTGAGCTGGTCGCTGACCAGTTGCCATCGGCCAGCGCTATAGCGCAGGCGTGTCGGCCCGATGTCGGCCAACAGGCAGTCCTGCGCCTTGAACTGCGCCCCTGCCAGCGACAAACCGCCCTGCTGCCATTGCAACGGCCCTTTCATTACTAGTTGGCTACCGGACGGCAGCCAATGAGCCACCACCCGTGGCAACCAGTGTGGCAGCGTTTGCCATAGGGTGAACGGCAGGATCACCATGCAAGCCACAATCCCTATGAATACTTTCAATCGCTTAGTCATTAAATGATTGTTTCAGTCCTGAGTACGGCACGCCCGCGGTTAAGTGTATGCCAGAAAGGACGATAATGATGGCATGAATTTGCGGTAGCGGGAAGGCAACCCGCCGCTCCGGCGGTGAATTCGGCGTATTTGACCGATGACTATCCTGCTTTGGTGGTTTTTTCTTACAGATTATCCGTTTGCGCCACCGTCGTTTCAGACTTTTATTATTGTGATTACGCACAATGATTAATAGTCTTGCAATGATTATTATAAGTAAGTTGTATATTCGCGCACCTCACTGCGGCGGGTATATGTGAAGAAGCCTATTCCCCCACCGGTTACGTGGGGATTTTTTTGCCTTTCATCCGGTTCATCCCGACGCTGCCATCCGTCGCGGCCGTTGCTACGCTTACTATTACCAAGGCGATCGCCATTGGGCGCGCTGCCGCTCAACGCCAGCGGACAATGCCGCTAAGTGATTGTCAAAAATGGAAAATCCCTTTAAACTTAGCGTAAATCAACGGTGGAGAAACCACGATGAAACTGGCGATATACAGCACTAAACAGTATGACCGTAAATATCTTGAGCTGGTAAACCAGCAGTTTGGTTTCGAGCTGGAATTTTTTGACTTTCTGCTCAGCAAAAAAACCGCAAAAACCGCCACTGGCTGCAAAGCGGTTTGCATCTTCGTTAATGACGATGGCAGCCGCGAAGTGCTGGAAGAGCTGGCAGCCCAAGGCGTCAAAATCCTTGCACTGCGCTGTGCCGGTTTTAACAATGTCGATCTGGACGCAGCGAAAGCGCTGGGCATCGATGTGGTGCGCGTGCCGGCCTATTCGCCAGAAGCGGTGGCCGAACATGCCGTCGGCCTGATGATGTGCCTGAATCGCCGTATTCATCGCGCCTACCAGCGCACCCGAGACGCCAACTTCTCGCTGGAAGGCCTGATCGGTTTCAATATGCATAACCGCACCGCCGGCGTGATCGGTACCGGCAAAATCGGCGTAGCGACCATGCGCATCCTGAAAGGCTTCGGCATGAAGCTGCTGGCCTACGATCCCTACCCTAGCGCCCAGGCGCTGGAGCTGGGCGCCGAGTATGTCGATCTGAAAACGCTGTACGCCCAGTCCGACGTCATTACCCTGCACTGTCCGTTGACGGCGGAAAACCATCACTTGCTCGACGCCGAGGCGTTTTCGATGATGAAAGACGGCGTGATGGTGATCAATACCAGCCGCGGTGGATTGGTTGACTCCTCGGCGGCCATCGATGCGCTGAAGCAGCAGAAAATTGGTGCACTGGGGATGGACGTGTATGAGAACGAGCGGGATCTGTTCTTTGAAGACAAATCCAACGACGTGATTCAGGATGACGTTTTCCGCCGTCTCTCTGCCTGCCATAACGTGCTGTTTACCGGCCATCAGGCGTTCCTGACAGAAGAAGCGCTGACCAGCATTTCTGAAACCACGCTTAAAAATGTCGATCAACTGGCGCGTGGTGAACCCTGCGCCAACCAGTTGAATGCCTGAAAGGAGAGCAGAATGACCCGGTTATTACCTCTGGCACTGGCCAGCGTGTTATTGGGCGGTTGTGCCATGCAAACGACAGAATCAGCGCAGCCGGTGGTGGTCGCCAGCGATCTGCAACATCACAACTTTGTGTTGCAAAGCGTTGACGGTGTGACGGCCAACGCCACACAGGGCCGGGGACCGAGCCTTGAATTCGGCGAACGGCTGCATGTGTCGGGCGTCATGTGCAACCGTTTTTCCGGCTTCGGGCAATTGCAACACGGCGTGCTGACGGTCAAAAACCTGGCGATGACACGCATGCTGTGCAGCGATGCGCAGCGTAACCAATGGGACGGCATTATTACTCAAGTGCTGCACAATGGCGCGCAGGTCACACTGCAACAGCAACAGCTGACGCTGAGCGACGGCACGCATACGCTGGTGTATACCCTGAAAGACTGGGTGCAATGATCACCCACCCAGGCTGGATTCAGCCTGGGTTAGCCTCACCCGGCTCCCGAACAGGCTCCCTGGCCTAGTGCCCACTCCTCGCATTGCTTGCCGTCCGGCATTTGACACATTCTAACCGTTTCGCCATTGAGCAGATGGGCAATCGTGGTGGTGCCGCCCACGTTCGCGCAGTGCGCACTGGTAGGTAAATGATTGATTTTGGCGCTAGTCCCCTGCTGTTGCGGTTCATCATTATTGCTGCTGCATGCAGCCAATACCAGAACGGCGCCAGCCAGCCACCCGTTATGCATTGCCATTGTTTTCTCCTGAATCCGTTATTGTGCTGTGGTAACCTGCGAGCCTCTTGGTGGACACGTATATTAAATGTTGCAACAAACTTATTTAATCTAGCCTGTTGGTTAAATAATGAGAATATAAATCGGCAATTATCAGATTAATTTTTCACCGCACGGCAACCGGCCATGACGGCGTATCCGGCCATTGAGCACACCGCCGGTACCGCCCCCCGCTACCGGCCGACGCCGCCACTCGCCGTCGGGCATCGCTCGGCTCGCCACCAGACCAGCTTCAGGGGCAACCCGCCGTGCGCCAACGGCCCCCACTTAATTCAACGCCGTTGGAATAGAAAATAATCTTCAATGCGCGCTGGTTTTTGATAACAAATTAATGACCAAAACGCCGGCGATTATTAACCCCATGCCAATAATTGCCGGCCAATCCAATTTCTGGTTATAAACAAACACCGCGGCAATCGACACCAGCACAATTCCCATTCCCGACCAGATGGCATAAACGATACCCAATGGCATGGTTTTCACCACCATCGACAAGCCCCAGAAAGCCACGCCATAGCCGACCACCACCACCAACGACGGCCACAATCGGGTAAATCCCTCAGAAGCCTTGAGCATGGTGGTGGCAATCACTTCGGCGATAATCGCCATGGTTAAGTAGATAAATCCGTTCATTGTTGTGCTCTTGCGTTAATTGCGGTCTGCCTATTATGACAGTGTTTAAATATATTGGCGTTAACCGGCGATGACATTTATCGATAAAATAATCCTCTGACGCTGAGAAATATAAATTTACAACTGCAGCTGAGCACTAAAAGCCACGTCACACAATCGTGATAAAGTGAGCCAAATAGCCTCTGCTAGACTTTGCCGATGACTACGACGTTATTTATATAGGCAATGAAATGATCACTACAGATGGCAACAATGCCGTTGCGTCGGTGGCTTATCGCACCAATGAAGTTATCGCAATCTACCCTATCACCCCCAGCTCCACCATGGCCGAACAGGCCGACGCCTGGTCTGGCGATCGGCGCAAAAACATTTGGGGCGACGTACCGCGGGTGGTGGAAATGCAGTCCGAAGGTGGAGCGATCGCCACCGTACACGGTGCCTTGCAAACCGGGGCATTGTCGACGTCGTTCACCTCATCGCAGGGGTTGCTGCTCATGATCCCCACGCTGTATAAACTGGCGGGTGAACTCACGCCGTTTGTACTGCACGTGGCAGCCCGTACCGTAGCCACCCACGCGCTGTCGATCTTTGGCGATCACTCCGACGTGATGGCGGTTCGGCAAACCGGCTGCGCCATGTTGTGCGCCAGCTCGGTGCAGGAAGCGCAGGATTTTGCGCTGATCGCCCAGACGGCGACCCTCAATAGCCGCATTCCGTTTATTCATTTCTTTGATGGTTTCCGCACCTCTCACGAAATCAACAAGATCGTGCCGTTAAGTGACGATACGCTGCGCCAGATGCTGCCGCAGAATGCCATTGATGACCACCGCCATCGGGCGCTGTCGCCGGAACGTCCGGTGGTGCGCGGCACCTCCGCCAACCCGGATACCTATTTCCAGGCACGTGAAGCCACCAATCCATGGTACAGCCAAACTCGCGAACACGTTGGCGACGCCATGCAAAAGTTCGCCGAACTGACCGGCCGCCACTACCAGCCGTTTGACTATTACGGCCATCCGCAGGCCGAGCGCGTGGTGGTGTTGATGGGCTCCGCCATCGGCACCTGCGAAGAAGCGATCGATACCCTGCTGGCGCGCGGCGAAAAAGTCGGCATGGTGAAGGTACGGCTGTATCGGCCGTTCTACGCCGCCGATCTGCTTGAGGCGCTGCCCGCCAGCGCGCAAAACATTGCGGTACTGGATCGCACCAAAGAGCCCGGCGCCCTGGCCGAACCGCTGTATCTGGACGTCATGACCGCATTGGCCGAGGCCTTCAGTCGCGGTGAACGCCCTACGCTGCCGCGGGTCATCGGCGGGCGTTATGGCCTATCGTCAAAAGAATTTGGTCCGGACTGCGCGCTGGCGGTGTTTACCGAATTGGCGCTAACCGATCCGCGGCCGCGCTTCACGGTCGGTATTTTCGACGACATCAGCGGCCTGTCGCTGCCCATCGGCGATCCACTGCCGCCCTCGCACGCCACGCTGGAAGCGCTGTTCTACGGCCTGGGCAGCGATGGTAGCGTGTCAGCGACCAAAAACAACATCAAAATCATCGGCAACGCGACCCCGATGTTTGCCCAGGGCTATTTCGTCTATGACTCGAAAAAGGCCGGCGGTCTGACGGTGTCGCATCTGCGGGTCAGCGAACGGCCAATAAATTCCGCTTATCTGGTTGCGCAGGCCGATTTCATCGGTTGTCATCAGGCGCAATTTATCGACAAATACCAGATGGTGGAACGGCTCAAACCTGGCGGCATTTTCTTGCTGAATACGCCCTACGATGCCGATGAGGTATGGGCGCGGCTGCCCCAGGAAGTACAGGCGCTGCTGTGTCAGCGTCAGGCGCGTTTCTATATTGTCAATGCTGCCAGGCTGGCGCGAGAATGCCGACTCGGCGCCCGTATCAATACCGTGATGCAAATGGCGTTCTTCCAACTGACACAAATTCTGCCGAACGACGTCGCGCTGCAGCAACTGCAGGATGCTATTGCTCACAGCTACGCCAGCAAGGGGGCGGATATTGTCGAACGCAACTGGCAGGCGCTGGCGGCAACGCGTCTGGCGCTGCAGGAAATCCCGCTGCAGTCGGTCGACCCACACAGCGCGATGCGCCCGCCGGTGGTTGCCGACACCGCACCAGACTTTGTCAAAACGGTCACTGCCGCCATGCTGGCCGGGCTGGGTGACAGCCTGCCGGTTTCCGCCTTCCCGCCAGACGGTACCTGGCCGGTCGGCACCACCCAGTGGGAAAAGCGCAACATTGCCGAACAGGTGCCGATCTGGCAAGCCGAACTGTGCACCCAGTGCAACCACTGCGTCGCCGCCTGCCCGCACTCCGCCATTCGCGCCAAAGTGGTCGCACCCGAGGCCATCGCCGATGCGCCAGCCGGCCTGCAATCGCTGGACGTCAAGGCGCGCGACATGCGTGGCCAGAAGTATCTTTTGCAAGTCGCGCCGGAAGACTGCACCGGCTGTAACCTGTGCGTGGAGGTCTGCCCGGCCAAGGATCGGCAGGATCCGTCGATTAAAGCGATCAATATGGCCTCGCGACTGGACAACCTGGCGGTCGAAAAAGCCAATTATGATTTCTTCCTGCAACTGCCGGAAATCGATCCGGCGCAGCTTGAACGTATCGACATTCGTACATCGCAGCTGATTACCCCGCTGTTCGAATATTCCGGCGCCTGCTCCGGCTGCGGCGAAACCCCCTATATCAAACTGCTGACCCAGCTGTACGGCGATCGGCTGCTGATTGCCAACGCCACCGGCTGCTCATCGATCTACGGCGGCAATCTGCCGACCACGCCATATACCACCAATGCACAAGGGCGTGGGCCGGCATGGGCCAACTCGTTATTTGAAGACAACGCCGAATTCGGTCTGGGCTTCCGCCTGACGGTCGACCAGCATCGCCAACGCGTGCTGCGGCTGCTGGAAACGCTGGCGCCGCAGTTGCCGGTTGAACTGGTCAACGGTTTGCAACTGACCGACGTCGCGCCAGAGCCACGCCGTCAGCAAATTGCCACCTTGCGCAGCCTGCTGGCTGATGTCGAGGGCGAAGACGCGCGGCAGTTGGCCTGCGATGCCGATTATCTGGTGGACAAATCCATCTGGCTTATCGGCGGAGACGGTTGGGCTTATGACATCGGCTTCGGTGGCCTGGACCACGTGCTGAGCCTGACGGAAAACGTCAATGTGCTGGTGCTGGATACCCAATGCTATTCCAACACCGGCGGCCAGCAGTCGAAAGCCACGCCACTCGGTGCGGTAACCAAGTTCGGCGAGCACGGCAAACGCAAGGCACGCAAAGATCTGGGGATCAGCATGATGATGTATGGTCATGTCTACGTGGCGCAAATCTCGCTCGGCGCGCAGCTCAACCAAACGGTAAAAGCCATTCAGGAGGCGGAATCCTATCCCGGACCGTCATTGATCATTGCCTACAGTCCATGCGAAGAACACGGCTATGACCTGGCGCTCAGTCACGATCAGATGAAGCAGTTGACCGCCACCGGTTTCTGGCCGCTGTATCGGTTCGATCCGCGACGCGCAGATGCAGGTAAGGCGGCGCTGGCTCTAGATTCGCGCCCGCCGAACAGCGAATTGAGCGCTACCCTGCTTAAGGAGCAGCGCTTCCGTCGCCTGAACAGCCAGCAGCCGGAGGTCGCCGATGCGTTGTACCAACAGGCGGAACAACAACTGAAGGAAAAATACGACTTTCTCAGTCTGCTGGCCGGCAAGGCGGAAAAATCCGCCGCCGAATGACCGCCGCCTTGGCGTGCTACCGAGCGCTTCAAGGCAATCGCTGACAAGGATAAAGCAGCACGTCAGTTAAAACGGCTGGCATTCGTCCGTACAATCCGTACCATACACGCCACATCTCTATGGCGTGTTGATTGATGCAATGAATCATGAACCAGTTACTGATAAATGCTAAACTTGCCAACGAAAAAAATGCTGCGCCAATAGAGCCCCAACATGAGAACGAGCACGATTTAAATGTCAGATAAACAATCAGTTAGTCAAAAAGAGCAGTACAACCTCAACAAGTTGCAAAAACGCCTGCGCCGCAACGTCGGCGAAGCGATTGCCGATTACAATATGATTGAAGAAGGCGACCGCATCATGGTTTGCCTGTCCGGCGGTAAAGACAGCTACACCATGTTGGAAATTCTGCGCAACCTTCAGCAAAGCGCGCCGATCAATTTCTCGCTGATTGCGGTTAACCTCGATCAGAAACAGCCAGGGTTCCCGGAACACATTTTGCCAGCCTATCTGGACGGCCTGGGCGTCGAATATAAAATCGTCGAAGAAAACACCTACGGCATCGTGAAAGAGAAAATCCCTGAAGGCAAAACCACCTGTTCACTGTGTTCGCGCCTGCGCCGCGGCATTCTGTACCGCACCGCCAGCGAACTTGGTGCGACAAAAATCGCGCTTGGCCACCACCGCGATGACATTTTGCAAACGCTGTTCCTCAACATGTTCTACGGCGGGAAGATGAAAGGCATGCCGCCGAAGTTGATGAGCGACGACGGTAAACACGTGGTGATCCGCCCGTTGGCCTATTGCCGTGAAAAAGACATCGAGCGTTTCGCCATCGCCAAAGAGTATCCGATTATCCCCTGCAACCTGTGTGGTTCGCAGCCGAACCTGCAACGCCAGGTGGTTGGCGATATGCTGCGCGATTGGGACAAGCGTTATCCTGGCCGCATCGAAACCATGTTCAGCGCCATGCAGAACCTGGTGCCGTCACACCTGTGTGATACCGAACTGTTCGATTTCAAGGGCATTCGTCACGGCAGCGAAGTGGTCAACGGCGGCGATCTGGCGTTCGATCGTGAAGACCTGCCAATGCAGCCCATCGGCTGGCAGCCGGAAGAGTCCGATGACGCCAGCGTGGTACCACAACGGCTTAACGTGTTGGAAATCAAATAATTACCCTGCTCCATCGGCGGTGCGTCGATGGAGTTCCCCCCCTGCCGAGCTGTTTTCGAGCTCGCTCACAATTCAAGCAAAAATCATCTGACATTGTCAGCGTCCGGGTGTACTGTTTATTTGTACAGTTAACTGGAGATTGACGATGAACATCACCCCTTGCTTGTCCCACGTTTCGTTGGGAACCAACGCCTTTGACCAGGCTGCAGAGTTTTACGATCGGGTGCTTGGCGCACTAGGCTGCCGACGCGTATTGGAACACCCTGGTGCCATCGGTTACGGTCGCGATTACCCGGAGTTCTGGTTGCAAACGCCAATCAATGGTAAACCGGCCGCCATCGGCAACGGCATTCACGTCGGTTTCTTCGCCACCAGCAAACAGCAGGTTGACGAGTTTTATCGACAGGCGCTGCAGGCCGGCGCACAAGATGACGGCGCACCGGGTTCGCGGCCGCATTATGGTGCCCAATATTACGGCTGTTTCGTGCGCGATCTGGACGGACACAAGATAGAAGCCAGCTTCTGGGATGAATCTGCCGGCTGATTTGCCGCACGACAGACAAAAAAATGCCGGTGTTTAAACCGGCATGGTATGAATCAAATATGCTATGCAGTAATTCTAAAATAAGAAAGTAAGACAATTATGGAGCGCAACGCCCATCGCTTGACGTTGCATTCACCTGCGAGAGAGATCATGCCGCACTTTGTCCCGGCAAATGTTGATATCGCTCAATGTTGTCAGGGTTTACCTCGCTTTTTGCCAGACAAACTGTCCAGACGACCTGGTGCTACAGCCAACGACTGCGCCTGAGCCACCAGGCCACGCCAAGCACCAGCGCCACCAGCATCAGGCAAAATGCCGCAAAACCCAGCGGATCGCTACCGCCTGGAATGCCGCCAAGGTTGACGCCGAACAGGCCGGTGAGGAAGGTTGTCGGCAGAAACACCATCGCCAGCAATGACATGGTATAGGTGCGCCGGTTCATGGCATCCGCCATAACGGTAGTGATTTCATCCGACAGGATCGCGGTGCGTGCAATGCTGCCATCCAGATCGTCAAGCCCACGGCCAAGACGGTCGGCAATGTCCTGCATCCGCCGCCGGTCGTCGTCGCTCATCCACGGCAAACGCTCGCTGGCCAGGCGCGAAAACACATCCCGCTGGGGTGCCATATAACGCCGCAGCACAATCAATTGTTTGCGAATCAACGCCAGTTGGCCGCGTTCGGGGATTTGCTGCTCCAGCAACGCGTCTTCCAGATCGATAATCTTGTCGTGCAGATCTTCAATAAATTCACTGGCGTGGTCGGTCAGCCCGTCGGAAATCTCCACCAGCCAACTGCCGCTGTTGGTCGGCCCTACGCCGGACTGTAAATCATTGACCACTTCATCAATCGAATACACCTTGCGATGACGCGTCGAGATAATCATTTTGTCGGTAATGTATACCCGAAACGTCACCAACTGATCGGGTCGCGAATTGGCGTTAAAGTTGATACCGCGCAAAGTTATCATGGTGCCGTCCCCCTGCCGCGTTACCCGCGGTCGTGTGCTGTCCCCAGACAGCGCTTCGCGTACGCTATCCGGTAGCAGCGGCGTGGTGGCCAACCACTGCGCACTGGCAGGATGCGCATAATCCAGATGCAGCCAGCTCGGCGCGGTACAGGTAATATTATCGTCGGGTTCAATCGGCGTTACACCGCCTTTGCCGTCCAGCTGAAAAGCATAGACCGCGTCAGAAACTTGCAGCGCATTGCCGGCAATGACATCCATTGCATGTCCTCTCGTCGTCTTCTACTCGCGTTAAGCTGCGCATTGGCGCGTGGTCAATCAATGTTTGATGATATACATCGTTTGGCTGTAAGCCACGTCTTCCGGGTTGGTGATCGGGTAGCCTTTCACCCAGGGTTTGATCAGCCGACCATTGGTGTATTGATATATCGGCGCAATCGGCGCCTGGTCGGCAATGATCTGCTCTGCCTTGTTGTAATCGGCATTCAGCGCAGACGGTTGAGTCTGGCGGCTGGCCTGTTCCAGTACGCGATCGTAATCGGCGTTGCGGAATTTGGCGATGTTGCCGCTATGGCTGGAACCGAGCAGCGAAAGGAAGGTCGAGGCTTCGTTGTAATCGCCGACCCAGGACGCGCGCACCACGTCGAAGTTGCCGGTATTGCGGCTGTCGATATAGGTTTTCCACTCCTGGTTTTGCAATTTCACCTCTACGCCGAGCTTCTTCTTCCACATCGAGGCCACCGCGATGGCAATCTTCTGATGGCTTTCCGAGGTGTTATACAGCAACGTCAACGTTAGCGGCTTGCCTGGACCGTAACCCGCTGCCTGCATCAGCGCTTTGGCCTGCGCATCCAGTTCATCCTGCGACTGTTGCTGCAACAGGCTTTGCTGTGGCTTAAACCCGGCGGTAACGTCCGGCGTAAAGTGATAAGCCGGTTTTTCACCGGTACCCAGCACTTTTTCGGCAATGATCTTGCGGTCGATGGCATAGGACAAGGCCTTGCGCACCCGCAGATCGTTAGTTGGCGCGCGCTGAGTATTGAAGGCGTAATAATAGGTGCCGAGCTGATCCGGCGTGTACACCTGCCCCGGGATGTCCTTCAGCAGCTTCTGGTACATATTTTTCGGGAATGATTCTGTGATATCAATATCCCCCGCCAGATAACGCTTGGTGGCGTTGGATTCCTGATTAATCGGCACAAAAGTGACTTGATTCAACACGGTATGTGCATGGTCCCAATAGTGCTGGTTTGGCACCAGCACCAGTTTTTCATTGACCACCCGCTGCTGTAGCGTGAAGGCACCATTGCCCACCAGATTGCCGACTCGAGTCCAGTCATTACCATATTTTTCTACTACCGCTTTCGGTACTGGGAACAAACTGAAGTTAGCCGTCAGACTGACAAAATATGGCACCGGCTTATTCAACTGCACCTTCAGCGTGTATTTATCCACTGCCGTCACACCCAATTGGTCGGCGGGCATTTTGCCGGCGATGATCGCCTCGGCGTTTTGTATAGCAGCCAGCTGTGCGAACCAGGCAAAAGGCGACAGACTGGCAGGATCGACCAACCGTCGCCAGCTGTAAACGAAATCCTCAGCCGTGACAGGGTCACCGTTGGACCAACGCGCATCTTTACGCAGGGTGAAAATGTAGGTTTGATTGTCGCTGCTTTTCCAGCCGGTGGCGACGCCGGGTATCACTTTGCCCTGTGCGTCCTGATTGACCAATCCCTCGAATAAGTCGCGAGCAACCTGCGCTTCTGGCAGACCCACCGCTTTGATGGGATCGAGCGAGGCCGGCTCGTCTTTGATGTGGCGAACAATTTCCTGTTTTTCGGCCAACGCGGTGCCGGCCGGTACCTGTGCGGCTGTGGCGCTAAAGCTGGTGCTGACCGCTACGGCACAACACGCCAAACGAAAACGCCGTTGAATTATTTTTATCGCCATCATCAATCATCCCGAGTTAACCATCTGAATTATTTATCATATAGCACAAGATCGCGCAGACCTATAGCCAGAGAGCAACTAGATTTAAAAACTGGGCGACAAACGATAAAAAATACCCGCGACAGGCGCGGGTATCGGTATAACGGCAGGATAATCAATCGTACAAATGCACGCTGGTAATCTGATAACTGAACTCTTCACCCTCTTCTTCATCGAAAATGGTAAATACACCTTTTTCCGCCAACGGGCGTTGATGAATGTCGGTATTTTGCAGTTGACGCGCGTCCACGTCGTCATAGCCGTAATCGAGATAGAACGCGTCCCGTTGGTAATCCACGTGCAGGGTAAACGGATAGTTGGATTCATCACCACGACCGTCGTCATTCTTCACAACGCCGAACCACTCGCCCTGGCGGATCTGGTTTTCATCATCGACGCCGCACAGCAGGGTAATAGTATCCTGGGTATTTTCACTGTAATGGGCAATTACTCGGGCAACTGGCATATAACATCCTCTTTCTGGTTATCGGCTTGGCATGACATCAGTATATCAAGCCTCGATGCCGGCGCTACCAGTCAATATTCAGCACGGTTTTACCACGCGCGCCGCCGGCCTTGCTGGCAGCCAGCATTGCCGGCGCCTGGCGGATGGACACCATGCGCTCGAGCGGGATCTGCAATTCGCCACGCGCCACTTTTTCTACCAATAACGCCAGTTCTTCGGCGTTGATCTGCGCGTTGAGATTGCCGCCATGCAATCCGCGCGGCCTGAGTCGATCGGGTAGTGCCGCCCCCAGGGTGCTAACCGCCGCGCCGCCATGATGTACGCTGACCAATAACGCGCTGAAGCCGTCGACGTCGCTTGCCAGATCGATGATGCCATCAACGCCCTGCGGATAACGTTGTAACAACTGCTGCGCCAGCGGTGCCTGGTGGTGATCGATTACCACGTCGGCCCCCAGCGTATGTAGGCTGGCGCGGCTATCCGCTGCGCCGGTGGCGATAACCGTCAGCCCCTGCAATTTGGCCAACTGCACGGCAAAGCGCCCTACGCCGCCGCTAGCACCGACGATAACCACCTGCGAACCTGCCGGTAATGCCAGTTTTTCCAGCGCTTTCAACGCCGCGCCTGCGGCCACCGGCAACGCGGCAGCAGCGTTCAGGCTAACGGCATCCGGTACCCGCGCCAACGCCGCATGCTGATCGATGGCCGCATATTGCGCATAACTGCCGGCGCCCACCACGCCGAACAGAAAGCTGCCGACCAGGCGATCGCCGGGCCGGAAACGCGTAACGTCTGGCGCGATGGCTTCCACCTCGCCGGCGCCGTCAACGCCCAGCACCAAGGGGAAAATATGCGGCAGCTTACCCTCCAGCAAACCCTCCGCCACCCGCCAGTCGAACGGATTCAACCCGGCCGCCGCCAGCTTCACCAGGATCTGACCTGGTTTGACAACCGGCTTGGCCAGCTCGATTTCCTGTGGTTCTGCGCCGATTTTTGTCACGGCTATCGCTTTCATCAACGCTCCTGAGTCTCGGTGAGTGATAACGCTGTCAGCAAATTGACACTGTTTACATTATGGACAAGGATTTCCAGCAGGGTGAAACATTGCGCTGGGAAAGTTGCACCAAAGCGTAATACACTGAATAAAATAACAATCGTCTTAACTTACATTGGCACTACGGGACCACACCATGATTCAACAGCGACCACGCAGTGAACGTGGCCAATTGGCCGTTGCAGGAGAAAGTTACGGGAAATCGTTGTTAGGCGCACCGCTGCTGTATTTTCCGGCTGCGGTCAGCGGCCCGGAAACAGGACTGGTGATCGCCGGAACGCATGGCGATGAGAATGCCGCCGTGGTTACGCTGTCTTGCGCGCTACGCAGCATTTCGCCGGCCAGGTTACGCCATCACGTCATTTTGGCGGTCAATCCGGACGGTTGCCAGTTGGGTCTGCGGGCCAATGCCAACGGCGTCGATCTCAACCGTAACTTCCCCGCCGCCAACTGGCGCTCCGGGGATACGGTTTATCGCTGGAACAGCGCGGCGTCTAGCCGTGACGTCAAGCTTTCTACCGGCGGTCGCCCCGGTTCCGAGCCGGAAACTCAGGCGTTATGCCATTTGATCCACCGCTTGAAACCGCGCTGGGTGGTGTCTTTTCATGAGCCTTTGGCCTGTATCGAAGATCCTGACAGCTCACATCTTGGCGTATGGTTGTCACATAAATTCGCCCTGCCGCTGGTCAGCAGCGTCGGTTACGAAACCCCCGGTTCGTTTGGCAGTTGGTGCGCCGATCTGTCATTGCCCTGTATCACCGCCGAATTCCCGCCCATTTCGGCCGATGAAGCCAGCGAAAAATACCTGGACGCCATGATCGAACTGCTGGTTTATCCGGATTAACGGCGGCCTACGGCGGCGTTATTCACTCTCCAGCCGAATAGCGCCGCAGGCAAAATCCAGCCCCGGTTCAACGTCCTGCGCCAACCAGGTCGGCCCGTCAAGATCGACAAAACGCGCGCCCGGCACCAACGGTAGCGCGGCGCTTATCGCCCGCGAGGTGCATAACATGCAGCCAAGCATGATAGCCAGTCCCTGTTGACGCGCCTGTGCCGCCAACGCCAGTGCTTCGGTCAACCCTCCGGTTTTATCCAGCTTGATATTCACCATTTCATAGCGACCGGCCAGCGTCGGCAGGTCGTCGCGGGTATGGCAACTTTCATCAGCACAGATCGGCAACGGGTGAATAAAGTTTTCCAAGGCCTGGTCTTCGTGGGCCGCCAGCGGCTGCTCGAGCATCGCCACCTGCAGATCTGCCAGCAGTTGGCAACGCGCCGCCAGCCCTTCTGCCTGCCACGACTCGTTGGCATCGACGATCAGCGTCGCCTTCGGCACCGCGCCGCGAATGGCCACCAACCGCTCGCTGATTAAATGGTCGTCCAGCTTGATTTTTAACAGCGTGGCGCCTTGGTGATACAGCTCCAAGGCGGCAAAGGCCATCGCCTCCGGCGTCGCGATACTGACGGTTTGTGCCATGGTAATATGTTGCGGCGCGCTGATACCGCTGCGTTGCCACAGACTTTCGCCCTGCTGCCGACACTCCAGATCCCACAATGCCGAATCCAGCGCGTTGCGCGCCGCGCCGGCCGGCATCAGCTGTTGCAGTTGAGCGCGCGTAACACCGCCTTCGATCGCCGACACCATCGCCGCCAGTTGCGCCATCACGGAACCTTCACTTTCACCGTAGCGCGGATATGGCGTACATTCACCAATACCGCACACGCCCTGCTGCTCGATTTCCACCACCACTACGTCGGCCTGCGTGCGGCTGCCGCGCGCGATAACGAACGCGCTACGCAATGGCCAGGATTGAGGATAAAAATGCATGCTTCTCATCGTGGCTCCTGAATGAAAAAACGCACCCTGTGACGCCAGTACGCGGATGTATTCTAATATATACAACTATTTAGCCAATTTTATATATCCAAGTAGCCATTGTTGACTTAAACTGTCGACAGGGTGTGAACCTAATGTTAAATGCCAACCTGATGGCCGCTCAATTAGGTTAATACCTTTGTATCAAACCCCTTAAAAGGAACCAAGTCATGACTCAGACAGTACATTTTCAAGGTAACCCGGTAGCCGTTGCCGGCCAACTGCCGCAGGCTGGCGATCGCGCCAAGGCGTTTTCACTGGTTGCCAAAGACCTTTCAGACGTGACGCTGAGCAGCTTCGCCGGCAAACGCAAAGTGCTGAACATTTTCCCGAGCATCGACACCGGCGTCTGCGCCACTTCAGTGCGTAAGTTCAACCAGTTTGCCAGCGAAATGGACAATACCGTGGTGCTGTGCATTTCTGCCGATTTGCCGTTTGCCCAGTCCCGTTTCTGCGGCGCGGAAGGCCTGAGCAACGTGGTGATGCTGTCGACCCTGCGTGGCGCTGAATTCAAACAGGCTTACGGCGTAGAAATCAGCGACGGTCCGCTGGCCGGCCTGACCGCGCGCGCGGTGGTGGTGCTCGATGGTCAGGACAATGTCCTGTACAGCGAACTGGTCAACGAAATTACCACCGAACCGAATTACCAAGCCGCGCTGGCGACGCTGAAGTAACGCCAAATAAAAAAGCCCGATGCTCATGTCGGGCTTTTTTTTTACTCTTCGCCGTCTTCCACCGGCTTGCGGCTGCTGAGGCCGTATTCACGCAGCTTGTTGGCGATGGCGGTATGTGATACTCCCAACCGTTTAGCCAATTTACGCGTGCTTGGATAGGTGCGATAAAGGCGTGTCAGCACCGAACGTTCGAAACGCTTGCTGATATCGTCGAGCGAACCGTCGAGCACTTCGTCGCCCAATGACATTTCCACTTCAAATTCCGGCAGAACGATATCTTGCGGCCGCAGCTCGAAGCCTTCGGTTTGCGTCAACGCACGGTAAATGGCGTTCTTCAACTGACGGACGTTGCCGGGCCAACCGTATTTGCTGAGGAAACCACCAAGATCGCTCGCCAGCTTCGGCCGCGCCACGCCCTGTTCGTCAGCAAAGCGCGCCACAAACAGTTCGGTGAGCGGCATGATGTCTTGCGGCCGTTCGCGCAGCGGTGGAATGGTAATGGTCAGCACGTTCAGGCGGTAATACAGGTCTTCGCGGAACTCGCCGCGCTGTACCAGTTCGATCAGGTTCTTCTGGGTGGCGCAGATCACGCGAACATCGACATGCACTTCGTGATCTTCGCCGACGCGTCGGAAGGTACCGTCGTTAAGAAAGCGCAGCAGTTTGGTTTGCATGCGTGGCGACATCTCGCCGATTTCATCCAGCAGCACCGAGCCGCCGTTCGCCTGCTCAAAAAAGCCTTTCTTGCTGGCGGTCGCGCCGGGATAGGCGCCCGCGGCATGGCCGAACAGTTCGCTTTCCGCGACGTCATCCGGCAGTGCCGCGCAGTTAAGCGCCAGAAACGGCAGCTTGCCGCGCGGGCTGCGCAAATGGCAGGCGCGCGCCAGAATGTCCTTACCGGTACCGGTGTCGCCGATAATCAGCAGCGGTGCGTCAAGCATCGCCAGCTTGCGTGCCTGCTCCAGTACCTGGCGCATTTTCGGACTGACGGCGATGATATGATCAAACTCGGTATCATCATTCACCGACAGATTTTGCAACTGCCGCCCCATGCGCGCGGTTGATTTCAACATCACCACCGCACCCACGGTATCGTGCTGATGGTTTTCATCTTCGAGGTGGATTGGCGTAATATCCATCAGGAAGTCCTGACTGCGGATCACCACCCGCTCAGAGTGCGGCGCCGCGTGTTCATTTTCCAACCAGCGGGTAAAGTTATAGCCGCCAATCAGCTGACCGGCTGTCTGATTGCGGATCTTGTCTTCGTTCAGGCTGAACAGCGCCAGTGCGGCGGGGTTGGCCAGTTCGACCTTGCCCTTCATGTCGATGGAGAACACCGGCTCCGGCATCGACTCCAGCAGCGCGCGCAATGCGCGATGTTCACGCTCGGACGGCATGAAATTGACGGTACGTACGTCGGTAACGCCGTCAATGCGGCGGATTTCGGCCATTAACGCGCGAAATGTATCGAAATCAAGCTGTGAGAAATTGAGATAAATGCGGCCGATAGGATCGATTTCGATGCCACGTAAATCAATGCTGCGCGATACCAAAAGATCGAGTAGTTCTCGAGTGAGACCGAGCCGGTCTTCGCAAAATACTTCCAAACGCATCAGTAGTGGCCTTATTTTTGCAGGTTTTACGTACGCGGGATGATTGGCGACCATGATACTCTCTCATCCCGGACGGAAGAAGCGATCTGTCAGCAAAAGTTGACAGGGCTCTGATTTATCGTTGTCATTGATGAGTTTAAACGCAACCGAATAACACCATCGGCGTCATTTTAGCTTACTCTTGGTGGATTATCATAGTCAGCAGGGATTTTTTGGATAATTATCAACAAATCACAGCGGGAAATGCTTTCGTCAAGCGCGGCTTACGCCTTGAGATAATTGGCCGCACCGGGAGCGATGCGGCCAGCAGGATTATTTTTCTTTCTTGCTGTTGTTCTTCATGGTGTCCTTCAACTGATTGATCAGTTGTCCGCGAAAATCCCCAAGTTTTGGCTTATCCCCCTCCAGCCAGGGAAGCGGTCGACACAGTTCCATAGCCTTGATGCCGAGACGTGCGGTCAACAAACCAGCGCCAATGCCCTGCGCCGCTCGCGCTGAAAGCCGCGCCGCCAAATCTTGCGACATCCAGTCCATACCCACTTCGCGCACCAGTTCCGACGCGCCGGCAAAGGCGATGTTCAACAATACCAGTCTGAACAGACGTAAACGGCTAAAGTAGCCCAGTTCGATGCCATACAGCGCCGCAATGCGGTTGATCAGCCGGATATTACGCCAGGCGATAAACGCCATGTCCACCAGCGCCAACGGACTGACGGCAATCATCAGCGTTGATTCCGCCGCCGAACGGCTGATTTCCCTGCGCGCCTGATTATCCAGTACCGGCTGCACCAGTTTGGCATATAACGCCACCACTTCCCGGTCGTTCTGCGTTTCATGCAGCGACGCCTGCCAGCGCTGCAACGCCGGGTGCCCCTGATCCAGCCCCGCCTGACGTGCCAGCTTTTCGCAAAATTCGCGCCCTTTGCCCAGACCATGGCTGTGTAGCAGATCGCGCGCGACGTCGCGTTCTTCCGCACGCTGGCGCAAGCGGTATAACCGGCGCCACTCGGTCAATACCGAGCCAACGCCGGCGCAGACAATCAACCCACCCGCTACGCCGCCACCGAGGGCAATCCAGTCTTGCTGCAGCCAGGCGTCGTGCAGCCACTGCACGCCCTGCGCCACCACGCTGACGCCAAACAACGCCAGTCCGGCGCTCACCATTTTGCGCCACAGGCTGCGCTTTGGTTTCAACGCTGCATTGACGATGCCTTCCGCTCGCCCTTCTTCTTCGCTCGCATCCAACTGCTCCGCGATCGGCAGGAAGTTTTCCGCCTGGCGTTGATCAAAGGCCATCCCGGCACGCAGCACCGGCTCTTGCGGTGCTTGCAACGGTTGTTCAAAATCGATACGCGGTTTTAACGGTTCGCTCATCGCAATTTATCTCCCAGCAAAAACTCCATCACCGCATCCAGACGAATATGCGGTAACGGGCTGTCCACGCTCATCGCCTGTGGACGAAACTCATCAAAGTGGAACCCCTGGTTATGCCAAAAGGCCGGGCCGGGTAAACGCGCTGGCACTTCGCCGGGGAACACTGTCAGCGGCGCACCGTCTGCCAGGCGACTGCCCTTCAGCGCCGGGATGCGCTGCCCCTGGTGATCGACGATACCGCTTTCGGTTGCCTGCACCGAGGCCAGCCCGACGCAGTCCATGCTGATGCCTTCAAACGCAGCGTTCTGCCACGCCTCCTGCACCAACTGCTGCAACAGCGATACCAGATTGGCGTGCTGATCGGCAGTGATATGGTCGGCCTTGGTGGCGGCGAACATCAGTTTATCGATGGTAGGGGAAAACAGCCGACGGTACAGCGTACGCTTGCCATAGTGGAAACTTTGCATCAGCTGCGTCAGCGCCAGCCGCATATCGTTGAAGGCCTGTGGCCCGCTGTTCAGCGGTTGCAGACAGTCCACCAATACGATCTGGCGATCGAAGCGGGAAAAATGCTCTTTATAAAAGTTTTTGACGATCGACTGGCAGTAATAGTTAAAACGCGTACGCAGCATGCCAATATTGGTGTGTTTGTCAGCCTGCGCCAGCCGGGATTCGCCGCTGGCATCGACTTTCGGCCACGGGAAAAATTGCAACGCCGGCGCGCCGGCCATATCGCCCGGCAGCACAAAGCGGCCCGGCTGAATAAAATGCAGCCCTTCGGTCTTGCAACGCAGCAGATAATCAGTGTAGGCCTGCGCAATCGCCGCCAGCCGGTTTTCATCCGCCGGTGCCAAAGGATCGAGGGTGTCACACAGCGCCAGCCACGGCTTGGCCCATTCGGCGCGGTCGCCTTGCAACAGGCCGGTCATTTGCCGCGACCAGGCCAGATAATCCTGTTCCAGCATCGGTAAATCGAGTAACCATTCACCCGGATAATCCACGATTTCCAGATACAGGGTCGAGGTCTCTTTAAAATGGCGCAGCAGCGAATCGTTGGAGCGGTAGCGTAATGCCAGACGAATTTCGCTGACGCCACGCGTCGGCGTCGGCCAGCTCGGTGGTGTGCCATACAGCTGTGCCAGTCCTTCGTCATAGGTAAAGCGCTGAATACCCAGATCGCGCTGAGGAATGCGTTTCACCCCCAGCAGCCGTTCTTCACGCACCGGCGAAAACAGCGGCATGCGGGCGCCGCTGTGCACATGAAGCAATTGATTGACGAAAGCCGTGATGAACGCCGTTTTGCCGCTGCGGCTCAAGCCGGTCACCGCCAGACGCAGATGACGATCGATACCGCGATTGACCAGCGAGGTTAACTCATTTTGCAAACGTTTCATTCTTCTCCTTGGCAGATACCTTTTACCTTGCAAAGCGCAGCATTACCGGTTGGCCGGCGCACCGGGTTAGCGCTTGCCGTTAGCGGGTATAACGCCCGAACAGCGTGTTTAGCCCTTTGCGCAACAACGGTTCCAATACCACCGCCAATAGCAGGCGCAGCGGTTTGCGGCTGACGGTCTTCAGCAACCATGAGGTTGCCCCCGCCGGCCCGTAACTCATTAACCCTATGATGATGACTTTAGACAATGTCTTCAACATTGCAGCTGCTCCTTGCTTGAACGTGGAGGTTTTAGCGCCATTAATAGCTGAAGTTTTGTTCATGGAATGCCCTCCGGCAAGAGAATCAAGGGGAACAGACGATATGCCCGACCTGCGCTACGCAGATCGGTGCGGAAAGGAACGCGTAACAGGTTACAGCTTGCGAAAACGGCTTTGCACGCCGAAGGTGTCTGAAGTGACGTAGCGCTCAACCTGACGCAAGCGTTGTTCACCGCTGCCCAGTTCATATTCCAGCCGGTCAAGCAACTGGCGCGGCGTGCGCTGATGTTCGCCATCGAAGCGGCTGGCCGGCGCGTCTTCCAGCAGAAAGGCCAGCGTAAAATAGGCGATAAGCGTCAGGAAGAACAGACCGAAAATCATCGACAGCACCACGATAACGCGGATCAGGCGTACCGGCACGTCGAAATAATGCGCCAGGCCGGCGCAGACGCCCTTCACCATGCCTTCTTCCGGCACGCGATACAGCTTTTTACTGCCCAGCGTATTGTTCATCAAGACTGTCTCCAGTTCGGGTGTTCGGCATCAAGGATCTCTTCCAGCGCTTGAATACGTTCGCGCATGCGTTTGGCATCGTCGGTCAACTGCGCCAGACGCTGCATTTCCTGATGGCTGAGCTGAATGCCGCTTTGCTGCCGATTGCTGTAATGCAGCCAAAGCCAAATCGGTGCGACAAACAGCACAAAAATCGTCAACGGAATGGCAAGGAGTAAAGCACTCATTTTTTTTCCTTCTTATGTCGTCTTTCATCGGCGGCCGCCATACCGGCGGCCGCTGGAGCATTACTCTGAACGGTTCATTTTCGCTTTCAGCGCCGCCAGCTGCTCGCTGATGGCATCATCCGCCTTCAGTTCGGCGAACTCCTGATCAAGCGATTTCTTTTTACCGATGCTGATGCTTTCGGCTTCCGCTTCCATGTGGTCAATACGGCGTTCGAACTGCTCGAAACGCGCCATCGCCTCATCCAGTTTACCGCTGTCCAACTGGCGACGCACTTCACGCGAGGATGATGCCGCCTGATGACGCAATGTCAGCGCCTGCTGACGTGCACGTGTTTCGGTCAGTTTGTTTTCCAATTCGCCGATTTCGCTTTTCATACGCGTCAGCGTTTCTTCAACGGTGGCAACTTCCTGCGTCAAGGTGGCGATCAAATCGGCAACCTTCTGTTTTTCGATCAGTGCCGCACGAGCCAGATCTTCTTTGTCCTTACGCAGCGCCAGTTCGGCTTTTTCCTGCCAGTCGCTCAGTTGGGTTTCGCCCTGCTCGATGCGACGCAGCAACTGCTTTTTCTCCGCCAGCGCACGCGCCGAGGTGGAACGCACTTCTACCAGAGTGTCTTCCATCTCCTGAATCATCAGTCGCACCAGTTTTTGCGGATCTTCTGCCTTATCCAGCAGCGTATTGATGTTGGCGTTCACGATGTCGGCAAAACGAGAAAAAATGCCCATAATTTACTTCCTCTTGGTGTCGATGGCGTCTCAAGCGCCACGTTAGGGGTAACGGCTTACACAGAGATATAATCAAAACCCGTGCCAACTTTTATATCATTGAAAAACAATAATTATTTATTTTTGACTCAACGCCAGCATCCTGTAAAGTGATTATCCTCACCAACTATTGGCGAATTTCATCATGAGCGAGCAGATCGAAAACCTGTTAGGCGAAGCGAATGCCTTTATTGAAGTATTGGAACAAGTTTCACAACTGGCAAAGTTGAACAAACCGGTATTGGTGATAGGTGAACGCGGCACGGGCAAGGAGCTGATCGCCCATCGTCTGCATTATCTTTCCAACCGCTGGCAAGGGCCGTTCATTTCGCTCAATTGCGCGGCGTTAAACGAAAACCTGCTGGATTCTGAATTGTTTGGTCATGAGGCAGGCGCCTTTACCGGCGCGCAAAAACGTCATCTCGGGCGTTTTGAACGCGCCGACGGCGGTACGCTGTTTCTGGACGAATTAGCCACGGCGCCGATGCTGGTGCAGGAAAAGCTGCTGCGGGTGATTGAGTACGGTCACCTGGAGCGCGTCGGCGGCAGCCAGCCGCTGCAGGTTGACGTACGGCTGGTGTGCGCCACCAACGACGATTTGCCGGCGTTGGCGGCGGCGGGCAAATTCCGCGCCGATCTGCTCGATCGGCTGGCGTTCGATGTGGTGCAACTGCCACCGCTGCGCCAGCGTCAGCAGGACATCATGCTGCTGGCTGAGCATTTTGCCATTCAGATGTGCAGAGAGTTGTCGTTGCCGCTGTTCCCCGGCTTTACCGAGCGCGCCCGTGACACGTTGCTGAGTTACGCCTGGCCGGGTAACGTGCGCGAACTCAAAAACGTGGTTGAACGTTCAGTGTATCGCCATGGCACCAGCAGCAGCGCGCTGGATGAGATCATCATCAATCCCTTTGCCCGCCACGTCGCCAGCGCAGCAACCACGCGCCAACCGCACGGCGACGCGCTGCCCGCACTGCCACTGGATATGAAGAGCTGGCAGAATCAGCAGGAGAAAAAGCTGCTGGAGTCAGCCTTGCAGCAAGGTCGTTTCAATCAGCGCAAGGCAGCGCAACTGCTGGGACTGAGCTACCATCAACTGCGCGGCATGCTAAAAAAGCACGCGCTGCTGCAAAACGATCGGCCCGAAGAAGCACATTCCACCTCGGCGGCAGAGGGCGAATAGCCGCCTGAATGCGGCAGCACGCCGATTATAGGCCACTGCAATCAGCGCTGGCTTTTCATATCGCGGCCTTTCCCGGCGAGGCCAGTGGCAACATCAGGCATTCGATTAATATGCACCGTCCCTTTTTAACACCACATTGATGGTTTTAAACAGAATCGCGATGTCGTTCCACAGCGACCAGTTTTTTACATACCAGGCATCAAAATATACGCGGGTGTCATAATCAACGTCATTGCGACCACTGACCTGCCACAGTCCGGTCATCCCTGGTTTTGCCATAAAGTAATAATCGACGTCACCCGCATAACGCTCCAGCTCTTTTTCGATTACCGGGCGGGGCCCCACCAGGCTCATCTCCCCTTTTAATACGTTAAACAGTTGCGGTAATTCATCCAGACTGGTTTTACGAATAAAGCGGCCAATGCGAGTAATACGTGGATCGTTTTTAAGTTTGAAATCCTTTTCCCATTCTGCACGCGCGTCGGCATCCCGTTCGAGCAACTCCTGCAACACCTGTTGCGAATTCACCACCATTGAGCGGAATTTCAGACAATTAAATTTTTTACCGTCTCGGCCGACCCGTTGGTGCCCATAAATTGCGCTACCGCCATCTTTCGATACCAAATAGCACAGTAGGAGCAATGCCGGCGCCAGTAATAGAATAATGATCGCCGAGCCAATAATATCAAAAGTCCTTTTTAGACATCGCGAGGATCTTTTTGCCAAATTATTGCTCACCCGCAGGATCATCACTTCGTGGCTAAAAATGAATGACATGTCTGTGCCATAAAGCGGCACGCCGCGCAACGTCGGGATCACCGAAACCGAACGACAATGATGTTTTGCCAGCGTTTTAAGCCATCGATCACGCAACGCATGCTGGTCAAACTCCAGCGCCACCACAAACTGAGTCAATTGTGGATCGCACTGCGACCACAGTTGCTGTTCATCATCAATGATTGGAATGCCCATTAATTGTCTGGCACCGGTTTGGTCGCTTGAAAAAAACGCGCAGATAGCAAAACCCAGAATTTCTTCACTTTGCAATGCGGCATAGGCATCACAGGCATTTTTCCCGCTGCCGATAATCACCGTATGTTTTTTCCACAGACCAAACGCATCCAGTATCCGTTTGACTATTGCGCGCGCCAGAGGCACCAGCACCAGCGCCGACAACCAGGTAAGCCCCCAGACATAGCGTGAAAAATGCCACATCGAAAACGCCACCATGGCGAGATCGAAGACGGCAAAGATCAGCAAAGTACGCACCACTTCCTTGAGCTCAAACCAAAACGGTTTGCGAT
Organism: Serratia odorifera; assembly: GCF_041448735.1. Classification (NCBI taxonomy): domain Bacteria; kingdom Pseudomonadati; phylum Pseudomonadota; class Gammaproteobacteria; order Enterobacterales; family Yersiniaceae; genus Serratia; species Serratia odorifera. Next base: position 1,183,670 of record NZ_JBGMUT010000001.1, read on the forward strand.
AGCTGTAATGACGCAATCTCACCCAGAACCATCCCACGCATAATACTGCCAACATGACATGCGTCATAAAACGCGCGCTCATTTCCGATTCGGGGATAAAATCACGGATATTACCACCAAACAGATCGACCAGATAAACGGCGATTAACAGCGATAATACAAAAAAGAGAAAATCAGAGAGTGCGAGAGATAACTTAACCAGAGTGGTCTTGCTTGAATAATTAAGCACGTTCATGTCGTTTCATCCCTTTGCTACCAGGTTGCCAACACGCAATGCTAGCCAAAGAGCTTCGCTCACCGTGTAATTAATCTTTACCGCCACGGGCGCGACTATAAATATAAACATGTAATGACCTGACACGCGATGGGATTGCTTTTACATGTTGTGAGTATCCGTGGAAATTTTCAACTCGACAAGCAAGTGGCCCGATTTTGCGCAGAATAGGAATAATCCGGCGTCAGCGGCGTTCGGGGGGAATTGGGGGTGCGGTCAGCAGACCTTGGCGATAGGCAAAAAAAAAGCCAGCACCCGAGCTGGCTTAAGAAACACTGGAAGCAATGTGAGCAATGTCGTGCCTTCCACATCGGGCCACAAGGCGAGGCCTTCCGTGAACTGCCAAGCGATGATAATGGTTCTCAGTATCATCTGTAAAGTACTTTGTTGAGAAATTTTCTCATTACCACAGCAATATTGTGCAATTAGCCATCAGTCCGTGCAGGTCAAAATTCATTACGTAATGCCTGATAGCCCCGTACCAGCGCAATATTGGTGGCCGCCACCTCTTCGGAAAATTGCAACGCATCACGATCCACCGCCGCATAACGCGATAAATCACTGTCGACACCGACGCGCTCAGTTGAGGGGATATAGCGGTTTTCCGGCAGCGTCACCCCGTCTACCACCGCGTTGTAACGCACCACGCAGCCGCTGCGCACATGGCAATTGAACAACACGCTGTTGAAACCGATAAATACCCGATCGTCTATACGGCAGGGACCATGCACAATGGCGCGATGGGCGATCGAGCTATAGCTACCGATGGTAACCGCCGCCCCGCCCTTGGAATGAATCACCACCCCGTCCTGAATGTTGGAATGGGCACCAATGACGATCGGTTCCAACTCGCCGTCGGGGTTAAGCTCATCGGCACGGATCACCGCGTAAGGGCCAACATAAACATAATCACCTATCATCACCCGTCCGCAAATAATGGCGGTCGGATCGATATAAGCCTTTGGTGACACCTGCGGCAAATGGCCGCTGGGATTTTTACGCAACATCGTCATCCTCCTGCCAGCTCAGTTGCGCCACCGCATTGTGAGCATGCAGACTCTCCTGATGTTCAACCACCACCTGGCCTGCACGATAACGGCAGGATGCTTGCAGCGCGTTATACAACCGGCGCGCAGCATCTTCACAAAACATCAGGTTTTGGCCATTGACCAGGGCGAAAGCCTGCTCGTCCAGCCGCTTGACCAGCGTTTGTACCGGCGTGCCCAACGCGTGTTCAATGCGCTCAATCAGCGTCATCACCGGTACGGTCTGCTCATCGGGCGACAGCTCGACCGTTACCCAGGCCCAGCTGCGTTGGCTGTGCGGCGTTGCCGGCATACCGTGCAAACCCAACCATTCAGCCACTCGCTGGCGGCTAAGGCTGGTTGACTCCGCGTCAAAATCAACCAGAAATTGTTGTTGTGCAGCCTGACGACTGAGCGCGGCAGAACTGGGACAGGTTGATGAATATGCCACTCCGACTTTCAGCGTTAACCTGGGCACCGTGGCCAGCTGTGCCTCAATACACAGCGGGTAACTTTTCCAGCCGCGTTGCGCGCTGACCAACGCCGGGCGTGACAATAGCAAATCGCCACTGATGGTTAACTGCGCGCGATCGCTATGCGCTGGCTGCGAGTGTAAAAAATCGTTCAGGGTGGTAATGATACGCCGAGGCGTTAGCTCCCCCTGGGTCAAGCCATCCAGCGCGGCGTAAAGGCGCGACATATGAATACCGCGCGCGCCGTCTCGGCTGCCACGCAGGTTGATGCTGGCATTGATCTGCGCCGCCAGCGGTCGCCCGGCCAGTTCCAACGGCAATGCTATGCCCTGCATCCCGACCCAATCCAGGTCAATCACGCCTCTCTCTGTGCGCCAGGCCTGCGCATCCGGCAATGGCGGCAGGTTGGACGATACTGTTTTTTCCATGTTTCCTCTGACTCATTAATGTGGATTTAACGAAAATGCAATACGATATTGTTATGTTATAACATAACCATCATTGATGTTTAGGTCAACGCCACCTTTGCAAAGCAGCGAAGCGCTTAATCCATCAGCAAAAAATACGGTCATTGCATGCAAGGAATTGGGCAGATCGCCAGAGTACGGTACACTAACGCTATTGCTTATTAACCCATGAGCTTCTATGCGTGGTTTACCCCTTTGGATATTGACGTTATGCCTTGGCGGCTCGGCCATTGCGGCCGTTCCACCGGCACCAACGACCGCCTCCGCCGCGGCACTGCCGGACATTCGGCAACATGGTTTTGTCTATTGCGTCAGCGGCATACTGAACACCTTCAACCCGCAGATGGCCAGCAGCGGCCTGACGGTCGATACCCTGGCCGCCCAGCTGTACGATCGCTTGCTGGACGTTGATCCATACACTTATCGTCTGATCCCCGAACTGGCGCAAGGCTGGGAGGTGCTGGATAACGGCGCAACCTACCGTTTTCACCTGCGCAAGGATGTGCCGTTCCAGACCACCGACTGGTTTACCCCGACGCGCCGACTGAATGCCGACGACGTGGTGTTCAGCTTCCAACGGGTCTTCAACCAGAAGCACCCTTATCATGATGTCAACGGTGGCGAATACCCTTACTTTGACAGCCTGCAATTTGGCGATTCGGTGCAGAGCGTAAAAAAACTCGATAACTACACCGTCGAAATACGCCTGCAGGCGCCGGATGCCTCCTTCCTGTGGCACCTGGCAACCCACTATGCCCCGGTGCTGTCGGCAGAATATGCCGATAAGCTGTCGCAGGCCGGCAAACAGGAAATGATCGACCGCGAGCCGGTCGGCACTGGCCCCTTCCTGCTCAATGAATACCGCTCCGGCCAGTACATCCGGCTGGCACGCAATGACGCCTACTGGAAGGGCAAGCCACGCATGGCGCAGGTGGTGATCGACATGAGCGCCGGCGGTACCGGTCGGTTGTCGAAACTGCTGACCGGCGAGTGCGACGTGCTGGCCTATCCGGCGGCCAGCCAGTTGTCTATCCTGCGTGACGATCCACGCCTGCGCCTGACGCTGCGCCCGGGCATGAACATCGCCTATCTGGCGTTCAACACCCGCAAGCCGCCGTTCGACGATCTGAAGGTACGGCAGGCGATTTCACTGGCGATCAACAACCAGCGACTGATGCAGTCGATTTACTACGGTACTGCCGAAACCGCCGCCTCGATTTTGCCGCGTGCGTCATGGGCCTACGATAACGAAGCGCACATCACCGAATACAACCCGGCCAAATCGCGACAAATGCTCAAGCAGGCAGGCATTGAGAACCTGAACCTCAAACTGTGGGTGCCGACCGCATCGCAGTCTTACAACCCAAGCCCGCTGAAAACTGCCGAACTGATCCAGGCCGATCTGGCGCAGGTGGGGGTTAACGTCACTATCGTGCCGGTAGAGGGCCGTTTCCAGGAAGCGCGGCTAATGGAAATGAACCACGACCTTACCCTGACGGGCTGGGCTACCGACAGTAACGATCCGGACAGTTTCTTCCGGCCACTGCTGAGCTGCGCGGCAATCCGCTCGCAAACCAACTATGCTCACTGGTGTGATCCGGGCTTCGACGAGGTGTTGCAAAATGCCCTGCTTTCCCAGCAGTTGGCACAACGCATCGAAAACTATCAAAAGGCGCAAAAAATTCTGGAACAACAGTTGCCGGTGCTGCCGTTGGCATCCTCACTCCGCCTGCAGGCCTACCGTTATGATATCAAGGGGCTGGTATTGAGCCCGTTCGGTAATGCGTCGTTTGCCGGCGTGTACCGCGAAGCCGCAGAGGGAGCGAAAAAGTGATTATTTTTACCCTACGCCGCTTTTTACTGCTGATCATCACGCTGTTCCTGCTGACGCTGGTCAGCTTCAGCCTGAGCTATTTTACCCCGCGTGCGCCGCTCAACGGCGCCGGCCTGTGGGACGCCTATCAATTCTACTTCGTCAGCCTGCTGCACTGGGATTTCGGCGTATCCAGCATTAACGGTCAGGCGATCAGCGAACAGCTCAGCGAAGTCTTCCCCGCCACCATGGAACTGTGCATTCTGGCGTTTACCCTGGCATTGTTGGTGGGCATTCCGCTGGGCATCATCGCTGGCGTGCTGCGTGGTAAATGGCAAGACACCGCCATCAGCACTTTTGCGCTGCTGGGCTTTTCCATGCCGGTGTTCTGGCTGGCGCTGCTGATGATGCTGTTCTTCTCACTGCACCTGGGCTGGCTGCCGGTATCCGGCCGTTTTGATCTGCTGTACCCGGTGAAACACGTCACCGGCTTTGCACTGATCGACGCCTGGTTGTCTGATTCTCCCTATCGTGCGGAGATGATCGCCAGCGCCCTGCGCCATATGGTATTGCCCATCGCGGCACTGGCGGTTGCGCCAACCACCGAAGTGGTGCGCCTGATGCGCATCAGCACCGACGATGTCTTCAGCCAGAACTACATCAAGGCGGCGGCGACGCGCGGCCTGTCGCGCTTTACCATCATTCGTCGCCACGTGCTGCACAATGCGCTGCCGCCAATCATACCCAAGCTCGGGTTGCAGTTCTCCACCATGCTGACGCTGGCGATGATCACCGAAATGGTGTTCAGCTGGCCCGGACTGGGGCGCTGGTTGATCAACGCCATCCGCCAGCAGGACTACGCGGCGATTTCTGCCGGGGTGATGGTGGTCGGTACGCTGGTCATCACCATCAACGTCCTGGCCGATATCCTCGGTGCGGCAACCAACCCACTGAAACATAAGGAATGGTATGCCCTTCGATAACGTATACCGTGAAAAGAAAATGCCCAGCCCGCTGCGTTACACCTGGCGGATTTTTTATGGCGATGCGCTGGCGATGATCGGGTTCTACGGTGTGATTGCGCTGATCCTGCTGTCGCTGTTCGGTAGCCTGCTGGCGCCTTATGCGCTTGACCAGCAATTCCTTGGTTACCAGCTATTGCCGCCCTCATGGTCGCGCTACGGCAACGTATCGTTTTTCCTTGGTACCGACGACCTGGGCCGCGACATTCTCAGTCGTCTGCTCACCGGCACCGCCGCCACCTATGGTTCGGCGCTGCTGGTAACCCTCGCCGCTGCCGTTATCGGTGTGATCCTCGGCGTGTTCGCCGGCGTGACACACGGCCTGCGCTCGGCGGTGCTGAATCATATTCTCGACACCCTGCTGTCAATCCCGTCGCTGCTGCTGGCTATCGTGGTGGTGGCATTTATCGGGCCGAAGCTCGAGCACGCGATGCTGGCGGTGTGGCTGGCGTTGTTGCCACGTATGGTGCGCACCATTTACAGCGCGGTGCACGACGAGTTGGAAAAAGAATACGTTGTGGCAGCACGCCTTGATGGCGCCACGACGCTGCAGATTTTATGGTTCGCGGTGATGCCGAATATCGCTGCGGTGCTGGTAACCGAATTTACCCGTGCGCTGTCGATGGCGATCCTGGATATCGCCGCGCTGGGTTTCCTCGATCTTGGTGCGCAGTTGCCCTCGCCTGAATGGGGCGCGATGCTCGGCGATTCCTTGGAACTGGTGTATGTCGCGCCCTGGACGGTAATGTTGCCGGGAGCGGCGATCATGCTGAGCGTGTTGCTGACCAATCTATTGGGCGACGGCATGCGCCGCGCAATCAATGCGGGAGTGGAATAATGCCGTTACTCGATATCCGCAATCTGACGATTGAATTTATGACCGCCGACGGGCCGGTCAAGGCGGTGGATCGCGTTAGCATGACGCTGAGCGAAGGTGAAATCCGTGGCCTGGTGGGTGAGTCAGGCTCAGGTAAGAGCCTGATAGCCAAAGCGATTTGTGGCGTAACCAAAGATAACTGGCGCGTCACCGCCGATCGTTTCCGCTTTGACGATATCGACCTGTTGCAATTAACGCCACGTGAGCGACGCCGACTGGTCGGCCACAACGTATCGATTATTTTTCAGGAGCCGCAGTCCTGTCTTGATCCGTCCGAAAGCATCGGACGTCAGTTGGCGCAGGCGATCCCCGGCTGGACCTTCAAGGGGCGTTGGTGGCAACGCGTCAACTGGCGCAAGCGCCGCGCCATCGAGCTGCTGCACCGCGTCGGCATCAAGGATCATGATGATATCATGGGCAGTTTCCCCTACGAGTTGACCGAAGGTGAATGCCAGAAAGTGATGATTGCCATCGCGCTGGCCAACCAGCCACGGTTATTGATAGCCGACGAACCCACCAACGCCATGGAGCCCACCACCCAGGCACAGATTTTCCGCCTGTTGTCGCGGCTTAATCAAAACAACAACACCACCATTTTGCTGATCAGCCATGACTTGCAGATGATGAGCAAATGGGCCGACCGGGTAAATGTACTGTACTGCGGTCAAACGGTGGAAAGTGCGCAATGCGAAGATTTGCTGGCGACGCCGCACCACCCTTATACCCAGGCGCTGATCCGCGCGATGCCTGACTTTGGCCGTTCGCTGCCGCACAAAAGCAGATTGAACACGCTGCCGGGAGCGATTCCCTCACTGGAGCACCTGCCAATCGGCTGCCGTTTGGGGCCGCGCTGCCCTTATGCACAAAAGAAATGCATCGAAACCCCACGCCTGCGTCCGGTGAAAAACCATCTGTTTGCCTGCCACTTCCCGCTGAACATGGAGGAGCAATAACATGGAAACGTTGCTGGAAGTGCGTAACCTGAGCAAGACCTACCGCTATCGCACCGGGCTGTTCCGTCGTCAGCACGTCGAGGCGGTTAAATCGGTCAGCTTTACCCTGCGTGAAGGCCAGACGTTGGCCATCATCGGCGAAAACGGTTCCGGCAAGTCAACGCTGGCGAAAATGCTGTCTGGCATGGTGGAGCCGAGCGCCGGAGAATTGCTGATCGACGATCATCCGCTGGCTTTTGGCGATTACCGCTATCGCAGTCAGCGCATCCGCATGATTTTCCAGGATCCCAGCACCTCGCTCAATCCGCGTCAGCGCATCGGTCAGCTGCTCGACGCCCCGCTGCGCCTGAATACCGATCTGGAAGCCTCGGAGCGTGAGCAACACATTAACCAGACGCTGCGCCAAGTGGGCATGCTGCCGGATCACGCCTATTATTATCCGCATATGCTGGCCTCTGGCCAGAAGCAGCGAGTCGCGCTGGCGCGTGCACTGATCCTGCAACCGAAAGTGATCGTCGCCGACGAAGCGCTGGCGTCACTGGATATGTCGATGCGTTCGCAAATCATCAACCTGATGCTCGAACTGCAGGAAAAACACGGTATCGCCTACATTTATGTGACCCAGCATCTGGGCATGATGAAACACATCAGCGATCAGGTGATGGTGATGCACGAAGGTGAAATCGTTGAGCGCGGCAGTACTGCCGAAGTGCTGGCTGCCCCGCTGCACGATCTCACCCGCCGCCTGATCGCCAGCCATTTTGGCGAAGCGCTGACCGCCGATGCCTGGCGGCGTGACGGCGGTAAATTCTAGCCGCGTACGCTGCCTGTCTCTACCACCAGGAGGATCATTGTTATGGGATTTCTCAACGGCAAACGCATACTGATTACCGGCGTGGCCAGCAAACTGTCGATCGCCTATGGCATTGCGCAAGCGATGCAGCGTGAAGGTGCGCAACTGGCCTTCACCTATCAGAATGACAAACTGAAGCCGCGCGTGGTGGAGTTCGCTGCCGCATTGGGCTCGACGCGGGTGCTGGAATGCGATGTCGGGCAGGATGCCAGCATTGACGCACTGTTCACCACGCTGGCGGCCGATTGGCCGACCTTTGACGGATTGGTGCATTCCATCGGCTTTGCTCCCGCCGAACAGCTGGACGGCGACTACCTCAACGCCGTCAACCGCGAGGGCTTCCGCATTGCCCACGATATCAGCAGTTACAGTTTTGTCGCGCTGGCCAAAGCCTGCCGCGGCATGCTCAACCCCGGCTCGGCGCTGCTGACGCTGTCTTATCTCGGCGCTGAGCGCGCCATCCCCAATTATAACGTCATGGGCCTGGCCAAGGCTTCGCTGGAGGCCAACGTGCGGTATATGGCCAACGCCATGGGGCCGGACGGCGTACGGGTCAATGGTATCTCCGCTGGGCCAATCCGTACGCTGGCGGCATCGGGCATCAAGGATTTCCGCAAGATGCTGGCGCATTGCGAAGCGGTTACGCCGATCCGCCGCACCGTCACCATTGAAGACGTCGGCAACACCGCCGCCTTTTTATGCTCGGACCTGGCCGCCGGCATCTGTGGTGAAATTGTTCATGTCGACGGCGGTTTCAATATTGCGGCGATGAATGAACTCGAATTGAAATGACCGTCCGCCACGGGCTGCGGGCCGGGACCGCGGCCCGCCGGCGCTGCGTTAGTCAATAATCGCAAATACTAATTACATTTTTGCGCAGTAAAATTATATTTTATTCTTTTCAGTTATGGATTAGCACGTAACATTATTTTATCTCGCCAATCGAATCGGTGAGGATATCCCCTACGTTGAGCAGATCAAACGACAGGATATCGCACTGATGAGCAACCCCAGCCCAATGGAAGCGCTGCGCCGCCCTCACCACAACCAGTGGTATCACGAAACCCAGAGCAGCGTACGCGGCGATTCGCCGCTGCAACCGCAAGCAGCCGGTGTGCGCGATCGCTTTTTACTTGGCCTTGGCGAGTTTGCCGACGCCGCACTCAATAACGCCCTGATTGCCCGCGCACCGGTATTTAGCGCCTCGCTCGACAGTTGCCGAGTATTGTTTCCGGAGCGGGTGACGCTGTCGCGTTACGTGACGTTGTCACCTTACGATCGCCTGTGTACCGCCTTGACCGTCGCTCAGGTGACCGGCGTTCAGGCATTGTGTAGCCACTATGCCGCCCGTCTTGCTCCGCTCGACAGCCCCGACGCCTCCCGTGAAAGCAATATTCGTTTAGCGCAGATTACCCAGTACGCCCGCCAACTCGCCACCCATCCCACGCTGATCTGCCATAAAGCTGTGCAGCAACTGTCCGAGGTTGGCCTCAGCACTGCCGATATAATCTCATTCACACAGATTATTGGGTTTGTCAGCTATCAGGCGCGGGTCGTGGCCGGCGTGGCGGCGCTGGCCGGCAGACCGACGGCGTTGGTGCCTGGTTTCCCAAGCATCAACGATGCCTCGGCTGCGGAGTTCAGCCTCGAGTCGTTAAGCTGGCAGCCCCGCTTACCGCTGGTCGATGTCGCCGTAGCCAATGCCGAGCAACTGGACGTGCTGGACCAAAGCCACCCGAATGCACGTGGCGAGCCCTATTACCGACTGCTGGCACACGACGCCGCCGCACTGCGCGAGCGCAACGGGGTGTTCAATACCATCAGCCAATCTGGTTATGGACTTTCGCCACGGTTGAAGGCACTCAGCGCGCTGGTCACCTCGCGCATCAACGGTAGCCGCTATTGCGCCGCCAAGGCGGCAGCAGAGGTGGCGCAACCGCAGCTGGTCCGGGCGTTGTTTGACGATATCGCCCAGGCGCAGCAACAGCTGGACGATCGGTTGAGTGCGGCACTGATACAGGTCAGCGCCGATCTGACGCGCTCACCGGAAAAATTTACTCCGCAAAACGTGCAACCGTTATTCAACCTGGGTTTGAGTCAGGCGCAGGCGCTGGAAGCGATCCTGACCAGCGCGCTGTATGCCTGGGAAAACCGCCTGCGCTACAGCCTCGGCGACGCGCTGACGGCACAGCAGTGTCCGACACCCGTGCCGCTAGTCTAACAGCCAGCCCTGCGCCGCGTCGAAGAAGTGCTGCGCCAGCGGCGTGGCACGCCCTGGCTCGGCAATCACCACTGCCGCGTGACGTGACATCGGCGTAATGTCGATGGGTCGACGCAGCAGCTGCGGCGTCATTTCCGGCAGCAGATTGCCATGTGGGAACAGTCCGCAACCCAGGCCGACAAAAATGCACTGCAACAGTTGAAAGATTGAGGTGGTTTCCACCCGCGCTTGCAGCGACAGCCCCGCCTCACGGAAGTTCTGATCGAGATAGCGGCGGAAATAGCGGGTCGGTTCTGCCAGACACAGCGGTAACGCAGCCACGTCTGCCAGCGTCAGCGGTGCATCGTCGACCAACTGCGGAAAATGCTGCGGATGGAACACCAGTTCCACCCCGCTGTCGGCCAACGGTTGTGATTGAAAATGCAACTCTTTTAGCGTCGGTAACTCAAAGAAACCGATGCCGATATCCACCGTATGGGCGGTGAGCGCCTCCAGCAGCTGATCGGCGCTGAGCACTGCCACCCGGTAATCCAGCTGCGGGTACTTTTCACTCACCGCCTTGAGCATTTGCGCCAGGGTAATGCTGCATTGCGGCACCACGCCAATACGCAAGGTGCCGTTCAGACCATGCTTAAGTGCCTCCACCTCCAGCTTCAGCCCCTGATAGACCGAGACAATCTCGCGCGCCCAGGCCAGTACCCGCTCGCCTTCGGCGGTAAATCCCTCAAAGTTGTTGCCGCGGTTGATCAACGCCACGCCAAGCTCTTTCTCAAGATTTTTCAAGCGCATCGACAGCGTCGGCTGACTGACGAAACTGGCCTCCGCTGCCCGACCGAAATGCCTTTCGCGCTCAAGATTACACAGGTAGATCAGCTGCTTAATATCCATGTATTGGCTCAAATAATGATTACTACGCGGAGTATATCATTACCAACGCATCGGATGCCGCTATCAGACTTTCAGCCGCAGATAATCCATCAGGCGTGAAAATACGCTGCCAGCCGCCGTCGGCTGCAGGGTGACCAGCGGCAGCGTTGCCAACAGTTTGCCATTGTCGCTGACGCGCACTTCCCCCACGGTTTGCCCCTGTGGCAACGGCGCCTCAAGGCGTGGGACGTTGAGCACATATTGCGCCTTCAGCTTGCTCGCTTCGCCTTTTGGCAGCGTCAGGTAACGATCCTGCGCTACGCCGACCGCGATCCGCGACCGGTCGCCGTACCACACCGCCTCGTTGCCCAATGGCTGACCGGCCTTGAATACACGCACGCTGTCAAAATCACGCAGCCCCCAGCTCAACAGCTTACGCGCCTGTTCTTCGCGCCCTTTAGGGCTTTTACCCCCCATCACTACCGCGATCAGCCGACGATCGCCCTCGGTGGCGGAAGCAATGATATTGAAACCGGCCGATTCGGTGTGGCCCGTCTTCAGGCCGTCGACGTGCAGCGTTTTGTCCCACAGCAGCCCATTGCGGTTCTGCTGGGTAATACCATTCCAGGTCAGCGACCTTTCGCTGTACATATGGTATTCCGCCGGTTCGCTCATGATGATGGCGCGTGAAATCACCGCCAGATCGCCGGCCGTGGTGTACTGCCCCGGAGCATCGAGGCCATGAACGGTTTCAAAATGGGTATTTTTCAATCCCAGCTGCGCTGCTTTGTTGTTCATCAGGTCGACAAACGCCGTCTGGCTGCCGGCGACGTAGTCAGCCATCGCCACGCAGGCATCGTTGCCGGAATCAATAATGATACCGCGGCTCAGGTCGCGAACCGTGACCCTGTCACCTGGCTTTAAAAACATCAGCGACGATCCCTTGAACACCGGATTGCCTGCTGCCCAGGCATCCTTGCCCACCGTCACCACATCGTCCAGGCTGATTTTGTGCTGATCCAGCGCATGGTCAATCACCAACCCGGTCATCAATTTGGTCAGGCTGGCCGGGTTACGCCGCTGGTCGGCGTGGTTTTGCGCCATAATCTGGCCACTGGCGTAATCCATTAATACATACGATGCCGCATCAATTGGCGGCGGCGTTAGCGAGGGAAAATCGCCTGCCGTGTCTGCCGCCTGCGCTGCCAGCGGCAACAAAATCCCGATTACCACAGCCGATACTGAACGCTTCACTCACTCTTCCTCAAATATTGCAATATAAATCCGTGACATAGACTGCACTAAAGCATCGTCTGGCGGAATCGTTAGACTTTTGCAGCGGATAACATAATGCAACCATTTGTATGTCAGCTGGGTGCGATAAACCCGCTCTATGCCATCATTGCCCTATTCGATTAGACGCTTGCGTCGCGCGCCCCTAGACTTGTGACATAAAGACTCAAAACGCTTAATAAAGCGTTCACTTTCTGACAACAATCACCTGCGAAGACCACAATGAAATTTAAACCGTCTATCAAACCGTATACCGGTGCGGCGGGCGGCTGGGGCTCATTGGAAGCCACCACCCGCTACGTGCTGGACAGCAAGCAAGCATTGAAAAACCTGCGCAATCTGATGCGCGTTAATAAAGTACGCGGCTTCGACTGTCCCGGCTGCGCCTGGGGCGATGACAATCACAGTACCTTCAGCTTTTGCGAAAACGGCGCCAAGGCCGTCAGTTGGGAAGCCACCCTCCATGCGGTTACAGCAGAGTTTTTTGCCGCCCACAGCGTGAGTACGCTGCTGCAACAGAGCGATTATTTCCTTGAGTATCAGGGCCGCCTTACTCAACCAATGCGCTACCATGCCGACAGCGATCGTTATCAGCCCATCAGCTGGCCGGATGCGCTGGCGCTGATTGCCCAGCACGTCAAGCGGATGGACAATCCCAATCAAATCGAACTCTATACCTCCGGCCGCGCCAGTAACGAAGCCTCCTATCTGTATCAGCTGTTCGGGCGCATGCTCGGCACCAGCAACTTCCCCGACTGTTCCAATATGTGTCATGAAGCCAGCGGCATCGGCCTGAAACAGAGCATTGGCGTCGGCAAAGGCACCATCCGCATGGATGATTTCGAGCGGGCCGACGCGATTTTCGTGTTTGGTCAAAACCCCGGCACCAACCATCCGCGCATGTTGCACAGCCTGAAACATGCCGCCCGCCGCGGCGCGCGCATCGTCAGCTTCAACACCCTGCGCGAACGCGGACTTGAGCGCTTTGCCGATCCGCAAAACCCGATTCAGATGCTGACACCCAGCTCATCGCCGATCAGTTCCGCCTATTATCAGCCCAACCTCGGCGGTGATATGGCGGCGGTACGCGGGATGGTCAAGGCATTGCTGGAAAGCCACCGACAGCAGCAGGCTGCCGGCCAGGTCGGCCTGTTCGATTTGCCGTTTATCGAGCAGCACTGCGTCGGAGTCGACGCCTATCTGGCGCAGGTTGACGCCACCAGTTGGGCGAAGATCACCCAGCAGTCGGGACTGAGCGAAACGCAGCTGCGCGAAGCGGCCGAGATTTACCGCTCGGCACCGCGGGTGATTTGCACCTGGGCAATGGGCGTCACCCAGCATAAGCACTCGGTGGCCACGGTGCGTGAAATCACCAATCTGCAACTGCTGTTCGGCCAATTGGGCAAGCCGGGCGCCGGTCTGTGTCCGGTGCGTGGCCATAGTAACGTGCAGGGCAACCGCACCATGGGCATTGATGAAAAAGCGCCGACGGCGCTGCTTGACAGTCTGGCCAGGCACTTCAATTTTTCGCCACGTCGTGAGCCGGGCCACAATACGGTAGAAGCGATCGAAGCGATGCTGCGCGGCGAGGTCAAGGTGTTGATTGCGCTTGGCGGCAATCTGGCGGCAGCGGCGCCGGACAGCGAACGCACCGCACAGGCGCTGCGTAACTGCGGGTTGACGGTACACATCAGCACCAAATTGAATCGCAGCCATCTGATCACCGGTAAAGACGCGCTGATCCTGCCAACGCTCGGCCGCACCGAACAGGATATGCAGGCCAGCGGAGCGCAGTTTATTACCGTCGAGGACTCATTCAGCATGGTGCACGCCTCGGAAGGCATCGGCAAACCGCTATCGGACAGTCAGCGCTCGGAAACAGCGATCGTCTGCGGCATCGCCGATGCGGTGCTGGGTAATCAGCCGCTCGACTGGCTGGCGCTAGCGGACGACTATTCGCTGATCCGCGATCACATCGCCGCCACCATAGCCGGTTTCGACGATTTTAACCCGCGTTGCGAATTGCCGGGCGGCTTTTATCTCGGCAACGCTGCCGCCGAACTGCGCTTCGCCACGCCAAGCGGCAAGGCGGAATTTGGTGCCGCAGCGCTGCCCGACAGCCTGTTCCCACAGTTGGCCGGGCAGACGGCGCCGTTCACTCTGCAAACCCTGCGTTCCCACGATCAGTACAACACCACGATTTATGGGCTCGACGATCGCTATCGCGGCGTTTACGGCCAACGCGAGGTGTTGTTTATCAATCCAGACGATCTTGCCGCACTGGGGATGCAGGACGGCGAGCGGGTCGAGATTGAAACCCTGTGGAATGACGGCGTAACGCGCAAGGTCAGTGGCTTCAAACTGGTGAGCTATGCTATTCCACGCGGCAACCTGGCGGCCTACTACCCGGAAACCAACCCGCTGGTGCCGCTGGCCAGCTTTGGCGACGGTACCGGCACGCCAACCTCCAAATCGATCCCGGTGGCGATACGTCGTGAGCCTGCGTCAGTCACGCTGCGCATTGCCTGAGTAAGCAGGCCTGATATCGCTAAAAAACGCGCTGCGGGTGTGGAAAAGCGTGATATCAGGCTTGCCCGCAGCGGGTGATTCGCGTAAAACTGTCAGCCGCAAATCTTGCCACTCACAACCCATTCACTGGACGATATGTTTCAAGATAACCCGCTGCTGGCGCAGCTTAAACAGCAACTTCACTCTCAAACCCCGCGTGTTGAAGGCGTAGTAAAAGGGACTGAGAAAGGCTTTGGCTTTTTAGAGGTCGATGGCCAAAAGAGCTATTTTATCCCGCCGCCGTACATGAAAAAAGTCATGCATGGCGACCGCATCGTCGCCACCGTCCACACCGAGAAAGAACGTGAAATCGCCGAGCCGGAAACCCTGGTCGAGCCATTCTTGTCACGCTTTGTCGGTCGGGTACAGAAGAAAGACGATCGCCTGTCAATCGTGCCGGATCACCCGTTGCTGAAAGATGCGATTCAATGTCGTCCAGGGCGTGAACTGACACATGACTTCCAGGCCGGCGATTGGGCGGTGGCGGAAATGCGTCGACACCCGCTGAAAGGTGACCGTAGCTTCCATGCCGAGCTGACTGATTTCATTACCAACGCCGACGATCACTTTGCGCCATGGTGGGTCACGCTGGCACGACATAATCTCGAAAAGGAAGCGCCAGAAATGGCGGCTACCCATCAGCCGACCGCCACTCTGGCGCGTGAAGATCTGACCGGTCTGGATTTTGTCACCATCGACAGCGCCAGCACCGAAGATATGGATGATGCGCTGTTTGTTCAGGAGAACGCCGACGGTACCCTGCAACTGACCATCGCTATCGCCGACCCGACCGCCTTCGTCGATCAGGGCAGCGCGCTGGATGACATTGCCCGCAAACGCGCCTTTACCAACTACCTGCCGGGTTTCAACATCCCGATGTTGCCGCGCGACCTGTCCGACAATCTGTGCTCGCTGCGCGCCAATGAGCGTCGCCCGGTACTGGCTTGCCGCGTGACCATCGCCGCTGACGGCGCGTTGGGCAGCGATATCCATTTCTTCGCCGCCGAAATCGAATCGAAAGCCAAACTGGTGTATGACGAAGTCTCCGACTGGCTGGACGGCATTGCCGGCTGGCAACCGCCAAGCGAGGCTATCGCCCAGCAGATTACCCTGCTCAAGCGGGTCTGTGATGCGCGCAACGGCTGGCGTCACCAGCATGCGCTGGTGTTCAAGGATCGGCCGGACTATCGCTTTGTCCTCGGTGAGAAAGGCGACGTGCTGGACATCATCACCGAGCAACGCCGTACCGCCAACCGCATCGTTGAAGAGTGCATGATTGCCGCCAACGTCTGCGCCGCCGTGGTGCTGCGCGATCGTCTGGGGTTCGGCATCTACAACGTGCACACCGGCTTCGACCCGGCGCTGGTGGAACAGGCAGTCAGCGTACTGCAGGCCAACGGGGTACAAGCCGAGGCCGAAAAACTGCTGACGCTGGAAGGCTTTTGCGAGCTGCGCCGTCACCTTGACGCACAGCCGACGCAATTCCTCGACAGCCGTATTCGCCGTTTCCAGACCTTCGCCGAAATCAGCACCGAGCCGGGTCCGCACTTTGGCCTCGGGCTGGAAGCTTACGCCACCTGGACGTCACCCATCCGTAAATACGGCGATATGGTCAACCACCGCCTGCTGAAAGCCATTATCAGCGAACAGGCCGCGCAGAAACCGCAGGAAGCGATCACCGTCCAATTGGCGGAGCGTCGCCGTCTGAACCGGATGGCGGAACGCGACGTCGGCGATTGGCTGTATGCCCGTTTTCTGCAAGACAAGGCCGGCACCGATACCCGCTTCAAGGCGGAAATCATCGACGTCACCCGCGGTGGACTGCGTGTCCGTTTGCTGGAAAATGGCGCCGTGGCGTTCATCCCTGCTCCATTCATCCACGCGGTGCGCGACGAGCTGGTGTGTAGCCAGGATACCGGCACCGTGCAGGTGAAAGGCGACGTGGTTTATCGCCAGAGCGACAGCCTGCAAGTCACCATCGCCGAAGTGCGGATGGAAACCCGCAGCGTGATCGCCCGCCCGGCACCATAACCGCCCACCCACTACGCTGCTTGTCGGGCGCCTTTATGGCGCCCGATTTTTTCCGTGGCATCCGTCACGCGCCCCGCCGACCAAGGTGACCTCATCATCTTGTTTTTTCACTAATACTCGCCTGAGCTCACATTTCTTATCCGTGCGGTTTCTCTTCGTGCGTAAACCTCCTATTTTTAACTTGGTGTTTACCTTCATAACAACATTGATGACCTCTCTCACTACTCTGCACACCAAGGAGTTGTTAACCATGAAGAACGTCAAGTCCGGAATAATCTGGCTAGCGGTGGCGTTGGTCGGGGCGTTTGCCTTCGCGATGCTGGCACTCAGCCGCGGCGAGCATGTCAACGCGGTCTGGCTGGTGGTGGCGTCCGTTGCCTGTTACAGCATTGCCTATCGGTTTTATAGCCTGTTTATCGCCAAAAACGTCTTCGAACTGGACGATCGACGGCTGACCCCGGCAGAGCGCCGTAACGACGGGCTGGATTACGTCCCGACCAATAAATGGGTACTGTTCGGCCACCACTTTGCCGCCATTGCCGGTGCTGGGCCGCTGGTAGGCCCCATTCTGGCGGCGCAGATGGGTTTTCTGCCAGGCACCATCTGGATCCTGGTTGGCGTGATGATGGCCGGTGCGGTGCAGGACTTCCTGATCCTGTTCATTTCCACCCGGCGTGATGGCCGCTCGCTGGGCGAAATGGCCAAGCAGGAACTTGGCGCCTTCGCCGGCGTGATCACCATGCTCGGCGCGCTTGGCGTGATGATCATCATCCTGTCGGCACTGGCACTGGTAGTGGTCAAAGCACTGGCCGACAGCCCATGGGGCCTGTTCACCATCGCCGCTACTATCCCGATCGCGCTGTTTATGGGCATCTACATGCGCTTTATCCGCCCGGGGAAAATCGCGGAAATTTCGGTGATTGGCTTCGTGCTGATGTTGCTGGCGATTATTTACGGCGGCAACGTGGCGCAGCACCCCTACTGGGGACCGTTCTTTACCCTGCACGGCACTACGCTGACCTGGGTTCTGGTGATTTACGGTTTTGTCGCGTCGGTACTGCCGGTGTGGTTGCTGCTGGCGCCGCGCGATTACCTGTCCACCTTTATGAAAATCGGCGTGATCATCGGTCTGGCGCTGGGGATCGTGTTTGCCATGCCGGAGCTGAAGATGCCGGCGGTATCACGCTTTATTGACGGTACCGGACCGGTATTCGCCGGTGCCCTGTTCCCGTTCCTGTTCATTACCATCGCCTGCGGCGCGATTTCCGGCTTCCATGCGCTGGTCTCCAGCGGCACCACGCCGAAACTGGTTGAACGCGAAAGTCACATCCGCTTTATCGGTTACGGCGCCATGCTGATGGAGTCCTTCGTGGCCATCATGGCGCTGATTTGCGCCTCGGTGCTCGATCCTGGCGTGTATTTTGCCATGAACTCACCGGCGGCGCTGATCGGCACCACGGTGGAAAACGCCTCGCAGGTGATTAACGGCTGGGGCTTTATCGTGACCCCGGAAACACTGGCGCTGATCGCCAAAGACGTCGGCGAAAATTCGGTGCTGTCACGCGCCGGTGGCGCGCCGACGTTTGCCGTCGGCATGGCGCATATCATCAGCGAGGTATTCAACAGCCGTGGGATGATGGCGTTCTGGTATCACTTCGCCATTCTGTTCGAAGCGCTGTTTATCCTGACTGCCGTCGACGCCGGGACCCGCGCCTGCCGTTTTATGGTGCAGGATCTGGTCGGCGTGGCGGTGCCGCGCCTGGCCAACAACCGTTCCTGGTTCGGCAACCTGGCTGGCACCACGGTGGCGGTCGCCGGCTGGGGGTTCTTCGTCTATCAGGGAGTGGTCGATCCGCTGGGCGGGATTAATACCCTGTGGCCGCTGTTCGGCATCGGTAACCAGATGCTGGCGTCAATGGCACTGATCCTCGGTACCGTGGTGTTGTTCAAAATGAAGAAGCAGCGCTACGCCTGGGTGACCATTGTGCCGACGGTGTGGTTGTTCATCACCTCGATGACCGCCGGCTGGCAGAAGATTTTCCATGAGAAACCGAGCATCGGTTTCCTGGCACAGGCGAACAAGTTCTCGGCCGGCATTGAGCAAGGCACCCTTATCGCACCGGCCAAAACGCTGAAAGATATGGAAACCATTGTGTTCAGCAATCAGATTAATGCCGCGCTGTGCGCTTTCTTTATGCTGGTGGCGGTAACGATGCTGGTTTCTGCCTTCTTCGTGATACGCAGAGCATTGAACTCCAGTATCCCGACGGTGAAGGAATCGGAGGTGACGCTGCGCGAACAAACCGGACGCCTTTGAGCTGCGGCATTAACAAGGGCGCCTTCGGCGCCCTTGTTTTATTTAACCATTGCCATCTGTTCGCGCATCGCCGCCCTGGCCTTGACCCGCCGAGACCACATGGCGGTGATGATTGGCACCAGCACCGAGGTGACGATCACCGAGGTGGCCACCAAGGCGGTGGCTGCCGGCGCAACCGCCTTGAACTGCGGCACCATTTCAGCAATCAATACCGGCGTTGCCACCGCCGCGCCGGCCGAGCTGGATGCCGCCACCCCGGCGGTACCGTCCCCACCGCCGATCAGTTTGTCAGCAATAATCAACGGGATACCGGTAATGATAATCACCGATACCCCCAGCAACACCCCCAATAGGCCGGTTTGCGCGATGACGCTCAGATCGATGGTGTTACCCAGCGCGAAAGCGAAGAACGGTATCAGGGCTTGCACCGCCTTGCCGAAAAATTCGCGCAGTTCCGGATCGAGATTGCCCAAGGCAAAGCCCACCAGGAACGGCAACACGGCGCCAACGAACACCTGTGGTTCGAACGAGGCGATGCCGGCAGTGCCCAGTATGATCATGGTCATCAGCGGGCCGGATTCCAGCGACATCAGCACAAAGGCGCCGGCTTCCTCTTTGCTGCCGTATTGCTGCATGATCGAGGCGTACAGGCCACCGTTGGTCATATCCATCGCCGCGACCAGGGCCAGCGTTGACAGTCCGGCAAAGAAGCCGATCTCTACGCCGTTCTCTGGCAACAAACGCGACGCTACCGCTGCCACCAGCCAGGCTACGGCGATTTTGGTGACCACCAGCGTGCCCGACTTGCGCAATACGGTGCCGGTGGCGCTCAACTTGATCGAGGCGCCCATGCAGAAGAACCATACCGCCAGAATCGGCACGGTGCCGGAAATCAATCCGTTGGTGAACGAGCCGAAATACTTGCCCGCCCCCGGCGCGAAGGTGTGACACACCGCGCCAATGAACAGCGGCACCAGCATCATGCCGCCTGGGATCTTGTCTATCGCACGTTTGATCTGCATTACCTACTCCACTTTAATTTGAACGGGTTACAGCAACGCATCGCCGACAGCCACCGACTTGGGCAGACTTCGTTGATGATTTCGTTGCGCAGATTAACTGTTCAATTGCTGAATTAAAGTGATCGGACGCATAATATCAAAACGCAGTTTCAATATTTAAGGTTAATCGTTTTAAAATAAAGACCAACGACAATAAAGGCGGCAAGAGCCGCCTGTAGCTATCCTCTCACCCCTTAGCCAAGCAGATGGGTACCAAACGCGTTCTGCCAATCCTGTTCAAAGGTTGCAACCGCGGCGTCCACCGCCGGCGTGGCAAGCAACTGCTCCGCCACCCCGACAGGCAACGTCAGCGACTGGCAGCCGGCCAGCATGCATTCCAGTGCCTGACGTGGCGTTTTGAAACTGGCGGCCAGCACCTTGGCATGCGGAGCATGCAACGTCAGCAACTGCTGCAGTTCGCGTACCATGACGATACCGTCTCCCCCCTGGGCGTCGACGCGGTTAACGTAAGGTGCTACATATTCGGCGCCGGCCAACGCCGACAACAGCCCCTGTGCCGCGCCGTAAACGGCGGTCCCCAACGTCGGGATCGACATGCTCTTCAGCTTCTTGATTGCCGCAAGCCCCTCGGCGGTGGCCGGAACCTTGACGATCAAACCCGGTACGCGCTGGTGCAACAGCACCGCATCCGCCACCATGCGTTCGGCATCGCCGGCCATCACCTGGGCGAACAATTTGCCGGTTCCGCCCAGCGCGTCGCGCAACGCCGGCAACACCTCCCAAATCGGTTTTCCTGCTTGTGCCACAATGCTTGGATTGGTGGTCACACCGTGCAGTGGCAGCACGCGCGCCAGACGTTTCACCGCGCTAACATCGGCGGTATCAAGGTAAAGCTCCATTTAAGCCTCCTGAATCGTAATGGGTTTATCCGTGTTCACACCATCATAAGCGATAGTGGCGCGTACGCGCTGATTAATGCGCTGGCACTCGCTGCCGCCAACGCCGAACGGCGCGGCATCGACGGGCTATACCGGCGTGCGGCCAGTCGACCCTAAACCGGCTATGGGCAACTTCTTGACCCATATCATAATTTAGTGATACGCATGGCTGGAAATTCGCTTATCTTTACCGCATTATCCCTTAATGCGTCGATACCGTTATCGCGTGAACAAAACTGATTATTTATACTTTTATCTTTGCGGCCGCCCGTTGGCAATCGCACCATCAGGTCATTATGAATTCAAGACAACAAACCATTTTACAGTTGGTCAACGATCGTCGGCGGATTAGCGTCGGCGAGTTGGCTCGCGCGGCTGGCGTCTCCGAGGTCACCATCCGCCAGGATCTGACCCTGCTGGAAAAGCGCAGCTATCTGAAACGCGTACACGGTTCGGCACTGGCGCTCGAAAGCGACGATGTCGATGCGCGCATGATGTCCAACTTCATCCTCAAGCAAAAGCTGGCGCAATATGCCGCCACGCAGATCAATGACGGCGAGACGGTTTTTATCGAAAGCGGCAGCGCCAACGCCCTGCTGGCACGCTATCTGGCCGAGCGCAAGCACGTCACGCTGATCACCGTCAGCCATTACATTGCCAATCTGCTCAAGGAGACCGAGTGCGAGGTGATCGTACTCGGCGGTATCTACCAGAAAAAAAGCGAAACCGTGGTTGGTCCGCTAACCCGCATGTGTATTCAGCAGGTGCATTTCAACAAGGCGTTTATTGGCATTGACGGCTACCATGCAGAAACCGGCTTCACCGGTCGCGATATGATGCGTGCTGACGTGGTAAATGCAGTGCTGGAGAAAGGGGTGGAAAACATCATCCTGACCGATTCGTCCAAATTTGGTCAGATTCAAGCCAATCCTTTAAGGCCGTTGGCCAAAATCGGACGCGTGATCACCGACTCACGCCTGTCGCTGGATTATCAGCATCAGTTAAAGCGCAGCGGTATTGCCTTCGATCTGGTCAACGAATAACGACTTCGGGCATAGCCTATGCCCGAGGTCACTGAGGCTGTTTACTGGCCATAGTAGGCGTTTTTACCGTGCTTGCGCAGGTAATGTTTATCCAGCAGGATTTGCTGCATCTGTGGCAAACCGGGCACCAGCTGGCGCGAAAAAATCCCCATATAGGCTATTTCTTCCAGCACCACCGCATTATGCACCGCTGTGTCGGCGTCTTTTCCCCAGGCAAACGGGCCGTGAGAATGCACCAGCACCGCCGGTAGCGCTGCCGCATCCAACTGACGCTGGTTGAAGGTTTCAATAATCACCCGGCCGGTTTCCCATTCGTAACGACCGTCGATTTCGTCGTCGTACATCAGACGGGTACAGGGAATGTCGCCATAGAAATAATCGGCATGGGTGGTGCCCCATGCGGGAATGTCCAGTCCGGCCTGCGCCCAGATGGTGGCATGACGAGAATGGGTATGCACAATGCCGCCAATCGATGCGAAGTCGAGATACAGTGCGCGATGGGTGTCAGTATCGGAAGAGGGTTTTTTACTGCCCTCCACCACCTTGCCGCTTTCCAGTTCAACCACCACCATGTCATTGAGCGTCATTGCCGGATATTCAACGCCGGAGGGTTTTATCACCATCAGGCCCGACTGGCGGTCGACGCCGCTGACGTTGCCCCAGGTAAAGGTGACCAGATTATGGCGCGGCAATGCCAGGTTGGCCTCCAGCACCTGTTGTTTTAGTTCGTTAAGCATCGGCTGTTCCTCAATCGCGTATTCTTGACCTATTGTCAAAGGCGACGGCGGTGGCAGGTATGGCAAAATTAGCTAAAGACCGCGCAGATTTCTGCTGGAAAAGCGTTTCTGCGCACTCGATGCCCCTAGCCTGCTTCCTCCGGTGACGGATTGCCGATAAAAAGCACAAATCACGTGCAGTTAATAAGGAATTTAAGACTTTTTACCTGTGAATATTTGTGTAGGTATTTATACTAATTAACGGCGGCAACACTGCCGTCAGGTTTTATTTATTTGGCTTTTAGCAAAAAATGCCAAGTTTTATTTCGATACTGTATGGGTGTTAGTAGCAGGCTTATTTGATGGATCACGCCTATACTTATTAAGGCACTTCCATATAGCCAATGCTAAGGAGAAGTCATGATGATTATCACTAAACGTTTTGCCACAGCCGCTCTGGCTATTACCCTGGCGTTTTCATTGAGCGCCTGTTCCAACATGTCCAAACGCGACCGTAACACCGCAATCGGTGCCGGTGCCGGTGCAGTCGGCGGTGCAGTGCTGACCGATGGTAGCGCATTGGGGACGTTGGGGGGTGCCGCAGTCGGTGGGATCATCGGTCATCAGGTCGGCAAATAAGCCGCTGATGGATGAGACCGCTGCCGCAAAGGCGGGCAAAAGCGATAACGCTTTGACGCATTAACGAGCAATAACAATTTCAGGTCTGTCTACATTTTGTCTGCGGTGTCTTGCTGCAGACTCGGGTTAACGCCCAAGCAACACCCAATGCCATGCCGCAGTGATGTACTGCGGCATGGCCACAGCGCTTAACCGCCTGCCAGTTTGACTTTCATGCCCTTGGCTTCAAGCAGCTGTTTGAGCAGATCGCGTTTATCACCCTGGATTTCGATCACACCGTCTTTAAGCGAACCGCCGCAACCACACTTTTTCTTCAGCTCCGCCGCCAATTTTTCCAATCCGCCGTCATCCAGATCGACGCCGGAAATCAGACAAACGCCCTTGCCCTTACGGCCGCTGGTTTGACGCTGGATGCGTACCACACCGTCACCTTTGGCGCGCTGCGGCTGCGGTTCCGCTTCCTTGATGCGTCCGCCGTCGGTGGAGTATACCAGTCGGCTATTGTTATCATTCATCGCACGCTCCTTTACGCCAATGAGGCGCGAATGGCGGCCAGCGTCGCGGCCGGATCGGCTGATTGGGTGATTGGCCGGCCAATCACCATGTAATCGACACCGGCAGCCAACGCCTGTTGCGGCGTCATCACCCGGCGTTGATCGCCGGCGGCACTGCCTGCCGGGCGGATGCCCGGCGTCACCAGCTGAAATTCGCGACCACAGGCGGCCTTCAGTCGTTCAGCCTCCTGCGCGGAACAGACTACGCCATCCAGACCGCAATCGCGCGTCAGGCGAGCCAGACGCTCCGCCTGCGCCGCCGGCTCGAGATCGATACCGACGCCGCGCAGATCGTCGGCCTCCATGCTGGTCAGCACGGTGACCGCAATCAGCAACGGCGCGTCGGCGCCATAAGCTTGCAACGCCTCTTTGGCGGCGGTCATCATGCGCGCACCGCCGCTGGCATGCACGTTGACCATCCACACACCCAGTTCGGCGGCGGCAGCCACCGCGCGCGCGGTGGTATTGGGAATGTCATGGAATTTCAAATCCAGAAAGACGTCAAAGCCACGCTGATGCAGGTCGTTGACCAACTGTGGCCCGAACAGCGTAAACATCTCTTTGCCCACTTTTAACCGACAGTGTTGCGGGTCAATGCGATCGGCAAAGGCCAGCGCCGCATTTTTATCGGCGTAATCCAGCGCAACGATAATCGGCGACGATTTTAAGCCCTTGTTATTGGTTTTATTTTCCGACTTCATTTGTTCACCCTTCTGTAAAATGGACATGGATGGTCATCACCCGTAAAAACCGACCGCCGCATTCTACATGCCAGCCCGTCGAAATCCCAGCCGCAACCGTGCTGACGATAAAGGTAATCTTACGCCACTTTCCGTCATTGCCGGTCAGGAAGCGTTTTTAGCTAGCTCACCCGCTGTAAAGCAGCGTCAAGATGGGTAAATTTTCAATCAAATTATTTGATAAAGATACTCAGCAATATCCGGTTTTATTCTTTATTGGCTGCTATATCATTTAACTCATCGGAAGCAAGTCGCTTCCCAACTGAAAAATACATCTGGAGCCAATTATGAAAAACATCAAATATTTTGCAGCAGCTGCCGTTATCGCCATGACTTCGTTTGCTTCCGTTGCCGCCGAGCCGGTTGATATGACTCAGGCAGAAAACCTGACCGCCGCAGGCGTCGTCTCTGCTGGCCACGCGTCGACCCTCAGCGGTCTGGAGGCCAAGCTGGCCGCCAAGGCGCAAGCCCAGGGAGCCAGCGGCTACCGCATTACCTCAACCACCGGTAACAACCTGATGCACGGTACCGCAGTTATCTATAAATAATATCTGTTGGTATAGGGCCCGAGTCGCTGGGCCCTTCCTGATTCGCCCTCGCCGTTCCTCTCCCCGCCAAATGTTACATATATATTAAATTTTTATTACACACTAGACAGTGAAAGGTTACTGGCTTAGCTTGAGATCTTCTAATCGCAGAAAGGCTTCAAAATGAGCGAGATATCGACACTGACTATTAAAATTCCTCTGGAATTAAAAGAAAAAATCAAAGCTGCGGCTCTGGAGAGTCAACTCTCGTTAAGTGCCGAAGTATGTCAACGCCTGGAAGACAGCTTTGCAGTAGCAGTCACTGCCGATGCGGCCAGCAAAAAAGCAGGCGCGCTGCACCACGGCGAAATTGATAATCAAGAAACCGAAGAAGCCATCGAACAGCCGTTAAGCCAGAAAGAACTCAAGAAGTTGCGCCAACTGTTAAAAACCGGCGTGAAGAACAGCAAGAAGAAATAAGCAAAGAAGATAAAACGGGGCGAAGATTCGCCCCGTTTTTTATTGACCATCCAGACCGCGGATCGGTTTCACCGACGCCCAGGCGCGGCACGATGGACAATGCCAATATAGCGAGTGGGCGGTAAAGCCGCATTTGTGGCAGCGATAACGTGGTTTGGTGCGGATCTGTTCGCCAACCATATCGCGCAGCAGCAACAGACTCTCTTTGGCGCGCCCGTCCTCGGCATCCGCCAGGTGGTAATCCATCAGGTGATAGAACACCCGCATGGTGGGGTGACGTTGCAGCTGTCGATTGATATAGACCTGCACCACCTCGCGCCCTTCATGCTGTTCGATGATTTCGGCCAGCATCAGTTCGGCAGTGGCACCGGTGTTCTCTTCCACGCAACGTTTGAGGAATTCAGCCCATGCGCCCTGCAACTGCGGCAACTGCTCATAGCATTCGTGCAGCATCGGCAGCGTTTCGCTGACCAGTTCCTTGTCCTGATCCAGCACGCGCTTGAGTGATTCTACCGCTTTACCGAACTCTCCCTGCGCCATATAGATACGGCCGAACATGATCGAAACGCGTGCGCACTGCTTGTCCGCCGACGCGGCGCGCTTCAACAGGCTCATCGCCTTGTCGAGATCGTCGCTGCCCATCGCCTGCAACGCCAGTTCGCAGTAGAAGTGCGCAATTTCAATGCGTTGTTTGTCTTTACCCAGTTTGACCAGCCTTTCCGCCACGTCAATCGCCTTCTGCCAGTCGCTGGTCGCCTGATGGATGACCAGCAGCTGTTGCAGTGCGGAAATACGGAAGTCGGTTTCGTCGGTCAGTTGGCTGAACATATCCTCAGCGCGATCGTACAGCCCGGCGGCCATATAATCGCGACCGAGCTGCTGCACCGCCAGCAAACGCTGTTCGAAGGTCAATGAGGCGCTTTCCATCAAAGCCTGATGGATACGAATGGCGCGATCGACTTCGCCGCGCGAACGGAACAGGTTACCCAACGTCAGGTGAGCCTCGACGGTGTTACTGTCCTCTTTCAACATATCGAGAAACAGATCGACCGCTTTGTCCTGCTGGTTGGAAAGCAAGAAGTTGACCCCGGCGACGTATTCGCGCGACAGTCGGTTGGCCTCTTGCTGTTTATCCTGCTGAGCGCTTCTGCGGCCCATATACCAGCCATAGGCGGCGGCGACGGGCAGCAACAGAAACAGCAGCTCTGACATAGAAGATTATTCCTTGCTGACAACGGGCTGAGCCGCTGGGTCAGCAGGCGATTCAAGCTGCAGTTCCAGCCTTTTGATCTTGCGTTCGGCGCGGCCCAGCGCAATGCGCGTACGCAGATAAAACAGGCCGCAAATAATCCAGCCGAGCACAAACCCGGTACCGAACAACGCAGCCAGCAGCGTAGAGACGCGATAATCGCCCTGCGCAACCAAATAGTTAAACGTCACGACCTGGTCGTTATGCGCACCCAATGTGACGGAAATCACGAAGATCACCAGAACTAGCAAAAAAATAAGCAAATATTTCACATTCTTTCCCGCGATGCCGAGTTAATCGGATGAATTATGCCCATACGTGGCGTCCCTAACCATTAAGTTAGCATTTCCCATCGCGGCAGGGAAACCCTGGCGTGCGATAAATCCTTGGCGATGGTGGCATATTCAGCAATAAATAACCCTCCCGTATAAATTAATGAGAAAGCTTCTCAAAAGGCGGGGTTTATCAATAATAGATGGGGACGAAAAGACAGATTGCAACCGAGGGATACCGCGACGCCGATGTCGTCGCGGTTTTTGTGACGTGGTCACGTCATGACATGATTAATCCGCCGTCAACGTTGATGGTCTGACCGGTGATATAGGCCGCGTCATCGGAGGCCAGGAAGGCCACCAGCCCGGCAACGTCCTGTGGCTGTCCGGCGCGCTTGAGCGGGATATTCTTGACCCATTCGGCCATCAGCTCTCCTTTACCGTAGCGCTTTTCCGCCGTGCCGAGAATTTCGCCCCACACGCGATCGTTATAGTCCCACATTTCACTCTCGATGATGCCCGGACAAAAGGCATTTACCGTGATGTGATGAGCCGCCAGTTCCAGCGCCAGGCTTTGCGTAATGCCAATCACCCCCATTTTGCTGGCCGCGTAGTGTGGCGTATAGATAAATCCTTGCCGCCCCTGGCCGGACGAGGTGTTGATCAGCCTGCCCCCCTGCTGTTTCACCATATATTTCGCCGCTTCACGACAACACAACCATACGGCGGTGGTGTTCACCGCCAGCACTTTTTCAAAGTCGCTTTTCGGCATTTGATCAAAACGATCGATGGTAATCACTCCGGCATTCTGTATCGAGACATCGATGCTGCCAAAGGTCTCCCACGCCTGTCGATAAAGATCGCCAACCTGTGCTTCGTCGGTCACATCGGCGTTGAGCGCCAGAATGTTCGCCGCATACTGCTGGCGTAACCGCTCGGCGGTAGCGTGCACCCGATCGGCATTAGACGTCATCACCAGATTGGCGCCCTGCTCGGCAAATCGTTGCGCAATGCCGGCGCCAATCCCGCGACAGGCGCCGGTGATCACCACGGTTTTCCCACTAAAATCACGTTTCATCTCGCTTGTTCTCCAGAAGATAACGCCGTTTCGGGCTGCCATAACGTGCGCAGCACCGCCTGCTGCCACCCCAGATAGCTGTGTTGCAGTTGCCGATGGCGCTGCATATCCGGGGTGAATTCATCGTGTTGCGGCAACATGGCCTGCAATCGCTGTCGATCCCAGCCCCATAACTGTCGCATCGCCAACAGCGCCGCCCCCAATGCGGACAGTTCCGCCGTGTTGCTGCGCACCACCGGGCAACCGAGCAGATCGGCTTGAAACTGCATCAGCCAGTCGTTGCGGCTAGGCCCGCCGTCGGCCATCAACTGCCGCAGGTTAAAGCCCGGCTGACTGCGCAGTACCGCGATCACATCGGCTATCTGGTAGGCCACCGACTCCAGCGCGGCGCGAATCAGATGCGCCCGTTGACTGCTGCGACTCAGTCCGCAAATCACGCCACGCGCCCGGTCATCCCACCATGGGGCGCCGGTTCCGGTGAGCGCCGGCACAAAATAAACGCCGTCGGTATCCGCTACGCTGTCCGGCAACTGGTTCAGCAACTGTGCTTCAACATCGCCGGTAATCGACAGCATCCACGCCAGCGCATCGCCGGTATGGGGAATGTTGCCTTCCAGCGCATACTGCAAACGCTTGCCGTCATGCCAGGCGATGGTGGTTGCCAGCGCGGTCATCCCCTGAACGACATCTTCAACGGGGGCCATTACCGACGATCCGGTACCGTAGGTGGCCTTGACCCGCCCGGTCTGCCCCAGCGCATGGCCATACAATGCCGCATGGGAATCGCCAATCATCGCGCAGATCGGAATGCCGTCGGCGATGCCGTCAATGCCTTGAGTAATCCCAAACCGGTGGCTCGACGGACAAACCTGTGGCAGTGCCGTGCGCGGGATGCCGAATAACGCCAGCATTTCGTCATCCCAGTCGCCGCTCGCCAAATTCAGCAATTGCGTTCGCGCCGCGTTGGATTGATCGCAGCAGAAGGACTGGCCACCGGTGAGTTGCCATAGCAACCAGGCATCGATGGTACCCAGACAGAGTTCGCCATTGGCAGCCAGTTGCTGCCCATCAGGCGTGTTATCCAGCAGCCAGCGCATTTTGCTCGCGGAAAACAGCGGCGCCAGCGGCAAGCCGGTGATCTGGCGGATCGGCTGTTCCTGCCGATCGCGCCGCAGCTGTTGGCAAAACGCTGCCGTACGTGAGCATTGCCAGCTCAGCGCCGGTCCAATCGGCTGGCCGCTGGCGCGCAACCAGCCAATCACGGTTTCCCGCTGGTTGCTGATGGCGATGGCGGCGATACGCTGATCGCCTACCGCCGCCATCGCTTCGCGTAATACCGCCAGCGACGCCGTCAGCAGATCCTCGCCACGCTGTTCTACCCATCCGGCCTGTGGCGTCTGCAACTGCAGCGCGCGGCTGGCCTTGGCAATCGCCTGACCCTGTGCATTCACCACCACCGCTTTGGCATTGCTGGTACCTTCATCCAGCGCGATAATGCAATCCTTGCTAGCCATGGCTCACCTCGGTTAATGGTTGTGCTGTCTTTTTTTCGTGACGTTGCATCAGCGTGACTTTGCTCTGCAAACGCTGCTGGAATTGGTCAATCACCACCGCCGTGACGATCACCAGCCCTTTGATTACCATCTGCCAGAACTCGCTGACGCCCATCATCACCAGACCATCGGCCAGAAAAACGATGACAAACGCGCCGATGATCGAGCCAAATACCCGTCCACGACCGCCACTCAAGGCGGTGCCTCCCAGCACCGTGGCGCCGATGGCATCCATCTCGAACATGTTGCCGGTCATCGGGTGGGCGGTTTGCAACTGTGAGGCAATCACCAGCCCGACCAGCGCGGCGCACATGCCAGAGAAGGCATAAACGAACAGCTTTACCTTGACGATCGGCACGCCGGACAGCCGTGCCGCCGGCTCATTGCCGCCGATGGCATAGATATAACGACCAAGCGGCGTTTTCTTGGTGATATAGATGCCCAGCACGACCACCGCCATCATCAGCCAGATCGGATTGTAAATACCGAACAGCGAGCCCGATCCCAGCGTGGCAAAGCCGGTGTTGCCGAGCGCCTCCATGCCCACCAGATTGGGGTAGGTTTTACCGTCGGCGGTCAGCAGCGCCGCGCCGCGCGCCACGTACATGGCGCCCAGGGTACAGATAAACGGCGCAACCCCCAGTTTGGTAATCAGCGTGCCGTTTATCAGACCGAACAGCAGTCCCAGTAATACCACCACGCCGCACACTTCAAACACGTTAAGAAACAGCAGATTGTCGCCCCATAGCGGCACGCCGACCGTCAGCAGCGCGCCTGCGATCATGCCGCATACGCCAGCCACCGCCCCGACCGACAGATCGATGCCGCCGGTGAGGATCACCAGTGTCATACCCACCGCCAGCAGACCGGTAATCGCGACATGCTGCGTCATGATCAACAGGTTGGATACCGTCAGGAAGTTAGGCACCATACTGCTGAAGAACAGCACCACCAGCAGCAATGCAATAAAGGTGCGCGCCTGTAGCAAATACATATACAGTCGATATTTGGTTTGCATCTCGTGATCCTTATGCGTGCGGAGTTGAGGCGCGAATCAGCGTTTCTCGATCGGCCTGTTCACGCGGCAAATCGGCGGTCAATCGGCCGTCAGCCATTACCATTACCCGATCCGCCAGCGACACCACCTCATCCAGTTCCGAAGAGGAAAACATCACCGCCAGTCCTTGCCGTGCCATGGCGCCAATCAGGTGGTAGACATCGGTCTTGGCGCCAACGTCGATACCGCGCGTCGGCTCATCCAGAAACACCACCTGCGGCCCGGTCAACAGTGCCTTGCCAAGCACCACTTTCTGCTGGTTACCGCCGCTGAGCGAGGTGACGGGCAGGTCTGCATCGCTGACTTTTATCGCCAGTTTTTCGATCATGCCGTTCAGCGCCGCCGCTTCGGCAGTGCGGCGAATCGGCGCAATGGCATTCCAGCCGTGGCTGGCCAGCGTCATGTTGGCGCCAATCGACATCATCTGCACCAACCCTTCCGCCTGACGATCTTCGGGCACCATCACCATGCCGTCGGCCATTCTCTGGCGGAAGCTCAGGCGCTCGACCGTTTTGCCATTGAGAAAAATACGCCCGTCACTGTGGCTCATCACGCCGTTGATCACCTTGAACAGTTCAGTGCGCCCCGCGCCCAACAGGCCATAAATGCCGATCACTTCCCCTTTACGCAGCGAAAAGCTGACGTCATTAAGCCGGTAGCCACCGTTTTCATGCGGCAGGGTCAGATGTTCGACCCGCAAAACTTCCTCGCCCTGGGGTGCAGGCTGGTAATCGAACTGCTTTTTCTTTTCGCCGACCATTTTTTCAATGATCCAGGGAATGCTGACGTTGGCCACCGGTTCGCTAGCGACAAAGCGGCCATCGCGAAACACCGTAATGTGATCGCCGATCTCCATCAGTTCCTCCAGTCGGTGGGAGATATAAATCAACGTCACGCCGCGTTTCTTCAAGTCCGCAATCACGCTGAACAAGGTGCGGACTTCCGCCTGGCTGAGCGCCGAGGTCGGTTCATCCATGATCAACACCCGGGTGTCCTTGGCCAACGCGCGGGCGATCTCCACCAACTGCTGATGGCCAATCGCCAGATTGCCAAGCGGCATATGCGGATCGATGTCCAGTTCCAGCCTCGCCAGTAGCGCCTTCGCCAGCTGATATTGGTACTCGACGTTGATACGCCCGCGTTGAAAGAACTCGTTGGCCATAAAGATGTTGTCCATCACCGACAGGTTGGGAAACAGGTTCAACTCCTGAAAAATGATGCTGATGCCGTGTTTTTCCGCCTGCTGGGTAGACGACAGTTCGAGGCGCTGCCCGTCCAGTTCGATGGTGCCGGACGACGGCCGTTCAACGCCGGCCAACAGTTTCATCATGGTGGACTTACCGGCGCCGTTTTCACCAATCAGTACGTTGACCTGATTACGCAACACACGATAATTGACGTTATCCAGCGCGGTAACGCCAGGATAGAGCCGCGAGACGTTATGGGTTTCAATGATGACCGGACTGTTCATAGTCCCCCCTGCGGTTGGATGCGCACCGGCGTCAGCAGCAAGGGTTCGGCAGGCATCTGCCAACTGCTGAACACGCCATACACGGTAATTTTTTCACCGACCGTTGGCTTGAAGCCGCCCAGTCCCTCAATCGACGCCTGATTGATCGCCTTGCCAAATTCGCCAAACAACGTTTGATCGTTGAAATCGCCGTAGTTCAAGCCGCGATAGCCGTCACGCAATACGGTGCCGCGATACACCGGGCCAATCTGCACCTCCACGGCACCCAACGGCGCACCGTCCGGCTTGATGGTTACCCGCCCGCTGCGCGAACGGCTATTAATGGCGACGATCTCACCGCTGACCACGGTAGTGAAGTGGCAAGGAAATTCCGGCTGGGCGCGATAGCCCAACTGCTGGCAGGCGCCGTCGAAATCTTTCGCCTGTTCAATCCGCTTCATCAGCTCGGCCAATGGCAACGCGCTGTTGACCACCTGCGGCGCAATCTGCTGGCGATAGATCTCGCCCGCCTGCGCCAGATGGGGATTGACCGGCGCTTGCAACTCCGCCAACTTTTGTTGTGAAACGATACGGCAGCCGCTGAGCGTCAGCATGACCGCGGCCGCCAGCGCAATGCGCATGGACATAACAACCCCTCCCGTCGCACCCCGCCGCCTGGGCGGGGCGTTGAAACAGACATCGCTGTGGTTTATGGCGTGAAGTTGAAGTCTTTCACCTTCTGCGCATTGCTTTTGTCGATCGGAATGCCACGGAACATAATGCGTTCCTTGCCGCTGTAGCTGCCGGAAGTGAAGTAAGCGTCAAGGATTTCCACCCCCTGGCTGGCAATCGCCTGCGCCTGCAACATCACGCTGGCGTAGAGATCGCCGTTAACTATCGCATCACGCTCATCATTGCTGCCGTCAATACCAACCACCGTGACATCCTGACGTCCAGCGGCCTTTAACGACGCCACTA
This sequence comes from Serratia odorifera, assembly GCF_041448735.1. Taxonomy (NCBI): domain Bacteria; kingdom Pseudomonadati; phylum Pseudomonadota; class Gammaproteobacteria; order Enterobacterales; family Yersiniaceae; genus Serratia; species Serratia odorifera. The sequence continues at coordinate 1,217,020 of NZ_JBGMUT010000001.1, forward strand.
CCCCCAGAGCCACCGGCCCGTTGCCGCAGATCACGCCCTTGACGTCCGGGTGCGCCTGCAAGATGCTATCCATGATGCGCTTACCTTCCAACAGGTTGCCCTTGGCATCCTGACGCGCCACGCTGACCATCTGCGGATATTGGTCAATCACATTGTGGAACGATTTGGATCGCGTAACGCAATTGTTGTCCGCCAGGTTGCAGGTCAGTTCGGCATATTTTCCGCTCTCCCCCATTTTTTCGACGAACTGGTTAGCCACGTCAGAGCCAGCCTGGAAGTTGTTGTGAGTGATTTGTGCCAACGCCACGCCATCAACCGGGATCTCGCGGTTGATCAGCACCACGGGAATACCGGCATTTTTAGCCTGTTGCACTGCGGCGACGCTAGCCTGTGAATCGGCGTTGTCCAACAGAATGCCCTGCACTTTACGGCCAATAACCAGGCTTATCAGTTCCCCCTGGCGCTTGACGTCCTCGCCGTGCGACAGCACCAGGGTCTGATAGCCAAGCGCCTTGGCTTTGTTTGCCGCCCCTTTGGCTTCGGCGGAGTAATACGGGTTATCGAGCGAATTGACCAGAATGGCGATGGTGCCCTTTTCCGCCGCTTGCGCGGACAACGCGGCAACACCGGCGAATAACGTCAGGATCGTTGCTATCTTTCTCATGATGTCGTTCTCTTATCGTTGTGTTGAACATCTTCTGGTGTTTGCAATCTGCGGGGTGCCGCTTACCAAATGGTAAATCCGCCGTCGATCATCAGGTCTGCGCCGGTGATCATGTCGCTGCCGTTGCTGGCAAAGAACAGGATCGCCGCCGCGATTTCATCGGTATAGGCGAAGCGCCCCAGAGGGATCAGTTTCTTCATCGCTTCACCTTTTTCGCCGCGCCAGGCCTTTTCGCCCATCGGGGTCAACACCACCGTCGGCGACAGGGTATTGACGGTAATGCCGAACGGCGCCCACTCCTTGGCCATCACTTTGGTCATGCCCAGCAACCCGGCTTTGGCCGAGGTGTAGGCGCAGTGATGGTCAATGGCGATCGATGCCGCCTGCGAGGCGATATTAACGATCTTGCCGCCGTGTCCGCCGGCGATCGCTCGACGCGCCATTTCCTGCGCGCACAGAAACGGCCCGGTCAGATTGACGGCAATATGCTGCTGCCACTCCGCCAGCGTAATTTCCGTCGCCGGTTGCAGATTGACGTAGCCGGCGCAGTTGACCAGAATATCAATCTGACCAAAGCGCAACTGCGCGGCGGAAAAGGCACTATGCACCGACGTCGGATCGGTAACGTCGCACGACTGGTACGCCACCTGTGCATCCCCCAGTTGCTGCCGAGCTTCTGCCAGCCGGTGCTGTTCGAATTCCGGGTACATCAGCACCAGTTGAGCGCCCTTTTCCAGCAGCATGTGGTTGGTCGCCATCGCAATGCCGCCCAGGCCACCGGTAATCACCGCCGTTTTGCCGACCAATGACATCTGACTGTCGACACCGTAGCGTAAATTTACGTCGTATTCGTTGTGGCTCATCCGATTCCCCTTAGTGGTTCAAATGCTGGTGCAGTCCTGCTGCGTCGATGTCATATTGCCGACGCAACGCGGCGCGGCTGCTGCTGTGGGTGAATTGATACGCTGGAACGCCAAGCGTGGTCAGCGATTGCGCCAACTGATACTTCAGCATGATCTCGCCGATAATGGTGCCCAACCCGCCGCTCAGCACATGCTCTTCCATGGTGATCACCCGCTGATGCTCGCGGATCAGCGCCATTACCGACAGTTCGTCCAACGGCCACAGCGACGGCAGCGATACCACGGTCGGGTTATCGCCCTGTGCCACCGCGTGCAACGCCTCGTGTGCCAGGGTGCCCAGACAGAACACCAGGGCACCGCTGCCCTGATGCAGTACCTCCGGCTGGCCGGGGCGGAAACGGTAATCCTGGTCATGCAGCAACGGCAGCTTGTCGCTGTCCATGCGAATATACGCCGGCCCTCGGTGGGCAATGACATGGCGTACAATCGCCGCGGCCTGGCGTGCGTCGGCAGGTGCATAAACCGCCAGATTGCCCAGGGTACGGGCAATAGCAATATCATTCATGCAATGGTGCGTCGCCCCCAGCGCACCGTAGCCAAACCCGGCGTTCAGGCCAAGCATCTTCACGTTGGTTTCCGAATAGCAGACGTCATTTTTCATCTGCTCATTGGAACGGGCGAACAGAAACGGCGCCGCGTTGGCGGTAAATACCGTGCGACCGCTCAACGCCATACCGGCGGCCATGCCGACCATATTTTGCTCGGCAATCCCCACGTTGATCACCCGTTCGGGGAACGCGCTTTCGAACGGCGCGATTTTGGAGGTTGACGTCGAATCGGCGACCATCACACTGAGCTCCGCGCCGGCCTGCTGTTGTTCGATCAGCGTCGCGACCACTGCGTCACGTAAATCTTGCATGTTCAGTTCTCCAGTTCCGCCAGCGCCTGCGCCAGCTGTTGATCGTCAGGTACCGCGTGATGCCAGGCGGCAACGTTCGCCATAAACGACACGCCATGCCCTTTTTCGGTGTTCGCCAGAATCACCCGCGGCTGGTCTTGGCCAGCACGGGTCATCGCCTCAACCAGCGACGCCGGGTCATGGCCGTCGCATTCAATCACTTCAAAACCGAATGCTCGCCATTTTTCTGCCAATGGCTCCAGCGGCATGATGGCTTCGGTTTTGCCGGCCAGTTGCAGCCGATTGCGATCGACGATGGCGATCAGGTTGTCCAACTTGAACTTGCTGGCAGCCATCGCGGCTTCCCAGTTGGAGCCTTCCGCCAGCTCACCATCCCCCAACAGCACGAAGGCGCGCCGGTGCGCGCGGCCAGCCAGCTTGTTGCCCAACGCCAACCCAACGGCGATCGGCAAACCGTGCCCCAGCCCGCCGGAGTTGATTTCGATAAGCTCCGGTAGCTTCTGATGCACCGGATGCCCGGCCAGCAATGTGTCATCGCCCATAAACTGATCCAGTACTGCCGGATCGAGTAGCCCCATCGCTGCGCAGCTGCAATAGAAGCCGCCCGCCCCGTGTCCCTTGGACAAAATGAAGCGGTCCTGATCCGGGCGTGCCTGGCTGCGATCCATCACCGCCATATACAGGGTGCAGATGATATCGATTTCTGACAGATCGGCGCCGGTGTGGCCCTTGCCCGCTTTATGGTTCATGGTCACGACGTAGCGGCGCGCCTGCCGCGCCGTGTTTTTAATCGCCTGAAAGTCCATCATCACCTCGTCTTGGCTGGGTATGATTGCCGTTTTAACTGCTAGACGGCGTAAAAAATCATCATTTGGTTTTCGAATGAAATCATATATGGCAATATCGATAATTATTGAGCGCCAGATCAAAGTTTAAACAAAAATGAATCGATAATTAACTTGTGTTAAACGTATAGCCAACTGGCGATAGCCGGTCGATAATGGGTAAATCAACTGAATAACGGTCTAAAAACCGCCAGGCGGCGATCGCTCACTCAACAATGACTTTCATATGAAAACCAAAGATGACCCGCGGTTTATCAATGGCTTTATCACTATTGGCAAGCTAGAATTCAGCGGTATTGCTCGGGATTGACGTGTCAGAAGCCGTGACGGGAGGCAGAAAGTGCCTTAACGGCAAAAGGAGTATTTCGATTGAAAAGCAAAAGTGAACAGTTGGTGGAAATGCAACAACGGCGCGAGAAGATCCTCGACATGATCCGTGAAGACGGCTCGGCGACGGTCAAAATGCTTACCGACGCCTTTAACCTGACCGAGGCGACCATCCGTACCGATTTGCGTGTGTTACAGCAGCAAGGCTACGTGCAGCGTTTTCACGGCGGCGCCACGCTGGTCGACGGCAAGCAGAATACCCATGCACTGATGCTCGAGCGGCAAACCCAACTGGCGGAAAAAGACAGCATCGGCAAACTGGCCGCCAGTTTTATCGAACCGGGCGATACCATCATTCTCGATTCCGGCACCACCACCACTGCCATTGCCAATCATCTCAGCCATATCAAGAAACTGTCGGTTACCACCACCGCCGTCAATATCGCATTGCAACTCGGTGGCGAGCCCGGGGTGAACATTCTATTGACCGGCGGCACCTTTAAATTCCCCACCTTGTCGACCTCCGGTGACAAGGCGGCCAGCTTCTTCGAAAACGTACTGGCGCAAAAGCTGTTTCTGGCAACCGCCTGTATCTCGCCGCGGCTGGGGTTGAGCTACCCGAGCGAAACCGATATCAAGGTAAAAATGGCGATGATCAACGCGGCCAATACCGTGTATGTGGTGGCCGACTCCAGCAAGATTGATAAAGTGTCAATGTTTGCGCTGCCGTGCGATTGGCAGCATATCCACTATCTGATCACCGATAAGGGCATCAGCAAGGCAGCGATTGAGGCGTTCGAAAAACTTGGCGTGAAAGTGCTGATCGCGGACGCCTGAGAGGCGCCCGCAAGGTTATCAATGGCGGGGGGTTCGCTGGGTTATTTCCCGTTGCTCTTCTGGCGGCGGCGTCAATGGTCCGAACCAGCGCTGTGCCAACCAACAGGCGATGGTCACCAATAGCCAGGCGATGGCGGTTGCCATCACCAGATCGCGTGGCCAATGCATGCCCAGCAACAACCTGCTGCCCATGACGCCGGTAGCCCACAGCATCAGCACCGCCACGGTTTTATAGTGACGACGAGGCCACAGCAAACCAACGCCGAGCAGCGCCCAACTGGCGGCAAACATGGTATGGCCAGACGGGAAGGCAAAACCGGTTTCAAATTGCCAATGCTTGCGCAGCCATGCCGGCACCAGCGTCTGTTCTGCCAGTTGCTCCTTTACCAAGGCCCCACGCGCGTTACGGTGCAGCGAGTAAAAATACTTTTCATCAATGCCGTGCGCCTGTTCCAGCCACACCACAAAGGGCCGCGGTTCCTGCACTCGCTCCTTGATCAGCGACTTAACGCCCTGACCGACCAGAATCGCCGCGCTGAGCAGCACAAACAGCCCGATCGCCGGCTTGAGGCGAAAGCGCAGGCACCACAGGAACCAGGCGGAAAGTAGCACGCTGGTAATGAGGCCCCAGGGGGAAGTTACCGTTTCTGTCAGCCAGAACATCGCTTTTAGCAGCGTATCATTACCGCCCGGCTGCCAGAGCCAGCCGGAAAACCACACCGCCAGCGGCATCAACAGCAGCACGATTGCCCCACCCGCCGTGCGTTTTGCTATCTCAAACATGCATTGTCCCTCTTATCAGCCCAACTGGCAGTGTAACAATCTTGTAATCTCAATAATACGCGAAAAATTAAGTGCATAAGATCGACGATGGCAATGATAGCCACGGATGCTGCTTTGCTGAGCACCACCGGGCAAGAAGTTATGGCAAAATAGCCGATAATAACGACATGTGAATCGCGAGCGCGGATTTTAGTGCTGGTCAGGCGGTCACGCCGGACGTACCATGCGGCGCAGCGATTTAATCGAACAGGTTTGTGGAGAGTAACATGCAGCTTAAACGGGTGGCAGAGGCTAAACTGCCGACACCTTGGGGCGATTTCCTGATGGTGGGATTCGAAGAATTGGCCACCGGGCACGATCATCTGGCGCTGGTTTTCGGTGATATTACCGGCGACACGCCGGTACTGTCGCGCGTGCATTCAGAATGCCTGACCGGCGATGCGCTGTTCAGTCTGCGCTGTGACTGCGGTTTCCAACTGGAAGCGGCGCTGGAACACATCGCCGAAGAAGGCCGCGGCATTCTGCTGTATCACCGCCAGGAAGGCCGCAACATCGGCCTGCTGAACAAAATCCGTGCCTATGCCCTGCAAGACAAGGGCGCGGATACCGTTGAGGCCAACCATCAGCTCGGTTTCGCCGCCGACGAGCGAGACTTTACCCTGTGCGCCGACATGTTCAAACTGTTGGGCGTCGATGCGGTACGCTTGCTGACCAATAACCCGAAGAAGGTCGAAATCCTGACCGAGGCGGGTATCAATATTATCGAACGGGTACCGCTGATCGTCGGCCGCAACCCAAAGAACGAGCGTTACCTGGCGACCAAGGCCGCCAAAATGGGTCACCTGCTGGACCAGAAATAGTCAGCCGGAGGCCAAAACAATCAGGGCACCTTGCGGTGCCCTGATTGTTTTACAGCATTTTCCTGATGACGTAATGCAAAATGCCATCATTCTTGTAGTAGGTTAATTCGGTATTGGTATCAATGCGGCAGCGGGTATTCACCACCTCTTCCCGACCATCGGCATAGGTGATGTGCACCGGTACCGTCTGGCCCGGCTGCAAGTCTTGCAAACCGCTGACGCTGATCAGCTCATCCCCGGTCAATCCCAGCGTTTTGCGTGTCACACCCTGCGGAAACTCCAGCGGTAAGATCCCCATACCAATCAGGTTCGAACGGTGAATTCGCTCGAACGACTCGGTGATCACCACCCGAACGCCCAACAATCGCGGCCCCTTCGCCGCCCAGTCACGGCTGGATCCCGAGCCGTATTCCTTGCCAGCGATCACCGCCAACGGCACCTGTTCCTGCTGATACTGCATTGCGGCATCGTAAATCGACATCTGATTCTGCGACGGCAGATGACGGGTATAGCCGCCTTCAACCCCCGGTACCATTTCGTTGCGGATACGGATATTGGCAAAAGTACCGCGCATCATCACCTCGTAGTTACCGCGGCGTGAACCGTAGGAGTTGAAATCGATGGCTTCCACCCCACGATCGCTGAGGTAATGTCCCGCTGGACTGTCGCGCTTGATATTACCGGCCGGCGAAATATGGTCGGTGGTCACCGAGTCGGCCAGGATTGCCAGGATGCGCGCCGATTTGATGTCCTGTACCGCATCCGGCAACGCCTGCATGGTGCTGAAGAACGGCGAATGGCGTATATAAGTGGAATCTTCCTGCCAAGGATAGGTTGCCGAGCCAGCGACCTGAATCGACTGCCAGATCTCGTCGCCGTCAAACACTTCGCCATACTCTTTATGGAACATATCGGTGCGAACTTCCTCCACCGCATGGGCGATGTCGGTATTACTTGGCCAGATATCCTTCAGATAAACCGGCTTGCCGTCGCGGCCGATACCCAGCGGATCGCTGGCAAGATTCACCTTCATGCTGCCGGCCAGCGCATAGGCCACCACCAGCGGCGGCGACGCCAGCCAGTTGGTTTTCACCAACGGATGGATGCGCCCTTCAAAGTTGCGGTTGCCGGAAAGCACCGCGCCGACCGTCAAATCCCCAGTGCGAATTGCCTGTTCGATCGGATCCGGTAGCGGGCCGGAGTTACCAATACAGGTAGTACACCCGTAGCCCACCAGGTTGTAGCCCAGTTCTTCCAGGTAAGGGGTCAGTTTTGCGCTATCAAAATAGTCGGTAACCACTTTGGAGCCGGGTGCCAGCGAGGTCTTCACCCAGGGTTTGACCCGCAGGCCCTTCTTCACCGCGTTTTTCGCCAGCAAACCCGCCGCCATCATGACGCTGGGGTTCGAGGTGTTGGTACAAGAGGTGATCGCCGCAATCACCACCGCGCCGTTATGCAGTTCGTGCGTCTGCCCATCGAGGGTAAAAGGCACCGACTCGGCCTTTTTCTTCTGCGTGCTGATTTCCAGTTCGGTGGCGGCGGCAAACGCCTGCGGCACGCCGGACAGCACCACCCGATCCTGTGGCCGTTTCGGCCCGGCCAGGCTGGCTTCTACCGTTGCCATATCCAACGCCAGCGAGCTGGTAAACACTGGCTCATCGCCCGGGTAACGCCACATGCCCTGCGCCTTGGCGTAGGCTTCCACCAGCGCGATTTGCTCTTCGCTACGGCCGCTCAACTTCAGGTAGCCCAGCGTCACTTCATCCACCGGGAAGAAACCGCAGGTCGCACCATATTCTGGCGCCATATTGGCGATAGTGGCGCGATCCGCCAACGGTAATTGCGCCAGACCGTCACCGTAAAATTCCACAAACTTGCCCACTACGCCGTGCTTGCGCAGCATTTGCGTAACGGTCAATACCAGGTCGGTGGCGGTGATGCCTTCACTCAGCTTGCCGGTAAGCTTGAAACCGACCACGTCGGGGATCAGCATCGATACCGGCTGACCCAGCATGGCCGCTTCGGCCTCGATACCGCCGACGCCCCAGCCAAGGATACCCAGGCCGTTAATCATGGTGGTATGGGAGTCGGTACCGACCAACGTGTCCGGATAAGCGATTTGTTTACTCTGCTCTTCGGTATGCCACACCGTTTGCCCCAGATATTCGAGGTTTACCTGATGGCAGATACCGGTACCAGGCGGCACCACGCGAAAGCGATTGAAGGCTTTTTGCCCCCAGCGCAGGAAAGTGTAACGCTCGTTGTTGCGCTCCATTTCGATACGGACGTTCTCATCAAACGCCTGGTCGTCGCCGAATTCGTCGACGGTAACCGAGTGGTCAATCACCAGATCGACCGGCGACAGCGGGTTCACCTGTTCGACATCGCCCCCCAGACGCTGTACCGCTTCACGCATCGCCGCCAGATCGACCACCGCCGGTACGCCGGTAAAGTCCTGCATCAGCACGCGTGCGGGTCGGTAGGCAATTTCACGATCGGCATGACCGGTTTGCAGCCAGTCGACCAGCGCTTGCAGATCCTGTTCCAGTACCGTTTCACCATCAATATGACGCAGCAGGTTTTCCAACAGCACCTTCATCGACTTTGGCAGCCGATCAATGTCACCTAAGGTTCTTGCCGCCAGCGGCAAGCTGTAATAGTGATACTTACTATTCAGCGCAACCAGCGTATCCATACTCGTTTCACGAAGATCGGACGACATAGCTCCTCCATTTTTATTATGTCTAAAACAGGGTAATCACTGAGGTCTTGTTTAAAGATAACACATACAGACCGTAACGTTTTGATAACAACACGATTTGATCACAGTGATAGGCAACAGCAATTAACGGCGTAGATCTTCAGGAAAGATAATGGCTTAGACGCGCAAGTCGCCGCAGCTAATACCAGCGGCAATGGTGCTGCAACAGCGGGCGGGTCAATATAACCCTAATCTAATCATGGTGTTCTGAGTGGGTCGCTGCCGGCCTTGCTTTCAGCCACAATCCCAGTTCCTTCACCGCGTCAACCACTTTTTCCAACCGTCGTCCCTCGAGCGTCAGACTGTAGACCACCCGCACCGGCACTTCAGGATATACCGTACGCAGCACGATACCGGCAGACTCCAGCGCCCGCAGATCCATCGTCAACATACGCTGGGAAATTGACGGAATATCACGTCGTAGTTCGCTAAAGCGCTTTGGTCGTTCGAACAGGTAGGAAACGATCAGCAAACGCCAGCGTCCGCCAATCAGATTCATCGCCTCTTCGATTGAACAACCGGAAATCACCTGTTTCATGTTTTTCACCAAGTATACTTTTTGTACCTACACTACAATAATGTGCCTTCTTCCCAATAACAACCGGCATTGCTAAGCTGGCGTCACGCTATACGGATAAGGAAGATACATGAAGCTCTACATTGCCCCTGGAAGTTGCTCGCTGTCCCCACACATTGCACTACGCGAAGCCGGTCTGGCATTTACTCTGGTACCGGTAGATACCAAAACCCATACCTATGATGGTGGCAAGGATTATTATCAAATCAATCCGCTGGGCTACGTGCCGGCATTGGAATTGGCAAACGGCGAGGTGTTCAGAGAAGGCGTGACGCTGATTCAATATATTGCCGATCTGGCGCCAGCGTCTGGCCTGGCTCCGGCCAATGGCACCATCGAACGCTATCGGTTACTTGAATGGCTGAATTTTCTTACCAGCGAGATCCATAAGGGGTTTGTGCCCATTTTCCATGGTGCCAACGCGGGCGGCTATTTTTCCATCGCACAACAGAAACTGTTCAACCATTTCAAGTGGCTAGACGGTCAACTGGCGCAGCAGGAATTTCTGGCCACCGACCGTTTCAGCATTGCCGATGGTTACCTGTTTGCCCTGACCAACTGGGCGAAGGCCGATTGGATGGTATCGGTATATGGGCTGGAGGTGGACTTGTCCTCCCTTGGGCATCTGGCAGCCTGGCACAGCAGAATCATGTGCCGACCGACGGTACAAGCGGCAATCAAGGCGGAAGGATTGACGTTGTGAGAGGTCGGTCGCGGCCGACGTGGCGATGACTTTCTGGTAGCAAGCCGCTTTAGCGTCGCCGTGCTACAGGGGTCAGCCGAAGGGATTCTTAACAGGGATCGCGGCGTCAACAAGGGGGTTAGGTAATGCTAAAGCAGGTGACAACGGGAGAGTGAACGCCTCTCCCGTTGAATCCAGCTCGATCTGTGTCCAAATCAAGCGGCTGAGCGCACGCCAGATGATTGAAACAGCATGCGGCTGCTAATTTGGCGGTTTATTTTTCCGGCAGCAAAATATCCTTGAACATCGCCTCGATGTCTTCGTTCGAACGTAATGCTACGGCGGTATCAACCACGTCGCGGGTCAAATGCGGGGCAAAACGCTGAATGAAGTCATACATGTAGCTACGCAGGAAAGTGCTGCGGCGGAAGCCGATTTTGGTGGTGCTGTAGGTAAAGATATCACGGGCATCAACGGTGACCAGGTCCGGATCCTGAACCGGATCCACCGCCATGCTGGCGATCACCCCAACTCCCAGTCCCAGGCGCACGTAAGTCTTGATAACATCGGCATCGGTGGCGGTAAAAACGATACGCGGCGTGAGGCCGGCACGGTTAAAGGCGGTATCCAGCTCAGAACGACCGGTAAAACCGAAGGTGTAGGTGACAATCGGATATTCAGCCAGCTCTTCGATGGTAATCTGGCTTTTGCCGGCCAGTGGATGATCGGGTTTCACTACCACTGCGCGGTTCCAGTGGTAGCACGGCAGCATGATCAGATCGTCATACAGGTGCAGCGCTTCGGTGGCGATGGCAAAATCCGCGGTGCCCTTGGACACCGCTTCGGCGATCTGCGTCGGTGAGCCCTGATGCATGTGCAGCGATACCCGTGGGTAGCGTTCGATAAAGCCTTTGATGACGTTCGGCAATGCATAACGTGCCTGCGTATGGGTGGTAGCAACGTACAACGAACCTTTGTCCGGGTAGGTATGCTCGCCGGCCACGGCTTTAATCGCTTCTACCTTGGACAGCACTTCACGCGCGATGCGTATGATTTCCTGGCCGGCAGGCGTCACCTGGGTCAGATGCTTGCCGCTACGGGCAAAAATCTGAATGCCCAGCTCGTCCTCCAACATCCGCACCTGCTTACTGATACCGGGTTGCGAGGTATAAAGCCCTTCTGCTGTCGAAGACACATTCAGGTTGTGATTAACCACTTCCACAATGTAACGAAGCTGCTGCAATTTCATATCTTATACCATCCTAGGTTAAACACTGCGGCCTGGCCGCAATCAGATATATCGGTGTTTCCCGGTATGCTGAAGGCTGATGAGTTTACGCGCTATAAACACAGTGTTTACCCAGATGCTGAAGAAAACGCCGTTGTTAATAAGCTTTAATCATAAGAAATCTTTTTATATAACCACTATATCATGCTACAGCTTCAAGTATAGATCCCCGTCACACAATGATAACGATTATTCCGCATGGTTATCAACGCGCAATCTGCCGACCAGGCACCAAAACCAACCGGGCTATACCCTGGCCGTTCTTTTCAGGGCAAAAAAAACCAGCCACTCGGGCTGGTTTTTAAGATTGTTGCCATCAACAACGCTTACTTCTTGGTTTCAACCCACTTGCCGTCGATGAAGAACGCGGTCCAGCCGGTAGCCTTACCGTCTTTCTCGGCAGACACATACTGCTGCTTGGTCTTACGGCTAAAGCGCACCAGCGTCTTGTTACCTTCCGGATCGGCAACCGGCGCATCCGCCAGGTAGCGCAGTTTTTCAGGCAGGCGATCCTTGAAGCGCTGCAACTCTTCCACCAGCGGCGCACGGGTTTCGCGCGATTTAGGGAAGGTATTGGCAGCCAGGAACACACCGGCCGCGCCATCACGCAACACGAAATAGGCGTCAGACTTTTCGCACGGCAACTCCGGCAACGGAACCGGATCTTCCTTCGGCGGCGCGACATCACCGTTGCGCAGGATCTTGCGGGTGTTTTTACACTCGTCGTTGGTGCAGCCCATGTACTTGCCGAAACGCCCCATTTTCAGGTGCATCTCAGAGCCACACTTTTCGCATTCCACAACCGGGCCATCGTAGCCTTTGATGCGGAACTCACCCTCTTCAATCTCATAACCGTCACACGCCGGATTATTACCGCAGACGTGCAGCTTGCGCTGGTTATCAATCAGATAGCTATCCATTGCCGTACCGCATTTCTGGCAGCGGCGACGGGCACGCAAGGCATTGGTTTCCGCATCGTCCCCTTCGAGAACGTTGAGCACTTCCGTTTCGGGAACCAGATTGATGGTGGTCTTGCAGCGCTCCTTCGGCGATAGCGCGTAGCCAGAGCAACCGAGGAACACACCGGTGCTGGCGGTACGAATCCCCATCTGACGACCACAGGTCGGGCAGGCGATGCTGGTCAGCACCATCTGGTTTGGCCGCATGCCGCCTTCTTCCGGATCTTTTTCTGCCCTTTCCAGCTGTTCGCTGAATTCGGCAAAGAACTCATCCAGTACCGCTTTCCATTCGGCGTGATTGTTCGCCACCTGATCTAGGCCGTCTTCCATGCGCGCGGTGAAGTCGTAATTCATCAGTTCGCGGAAGTTTTCCTCCAGCCGATCGGTGACGATTTCGCCCATTTTCTCGGCGTAAAAACGGCGGTTTTCCACCCGCACGTAACCACGATCCTGAATGGTCGAAATGATCGACGCGTAGGTCGACGGACGGCCGATACCTCGTTTTTCCAACTCTTTGACCAGCGACGCTTCGCTGTAACGCGCCGGCGGCTTGGTGAAGTGCTGGCTTGGGAGCAGCTGTTGCAGATCCAGCTCGCTACCGATTTCAACGTACGGCAAGGTGCGATCTTCATCGCCTTTGCGCAGAGCCGGCATCACTTTGGTCCAACCGTCGAAACGCAGCGTACGGCCCTTGGCGCGCAGCTGATAGTCGCCGGCCTGTACCGTCAGAGTGGTGGAATCGTATTGCGCCGGCGTCATCTGACAGGCCACGAACTGCCGCCAGATCAGCTGATACAGCTTCTGCGCGTCCGCTTCCATGTCTTTGAGCTGCTCCGCCACCACGCTGACGTCGGAAGGACGAATCGCTTCGTGCGCTTCCTGCGAGTTTTCTTTGCTGCTGTAGTGGTTAGGCGCTTTCGGCAGGTATTTATCGCCGAAGTTATCGCCAATGTAACCACGCACCATGTTCAGCGCATCCTGGCTCAGGTTGGTAGAGTCGGTACGCATGTAGGTGATGTGGCCAGCTTCATAAAGCCGTTGCGCCATCATCATGGTTTTCTTCACGCCGAAGCTCAGACGCGTACTGGCGGCCTGCTGTAGCGTCGAGGTAATGAACGGCGCGCCCGGTTTGCTGCTGGTCGGCTTGTCTTCACGATCGAGCACCGTATAACGGGCTTTTTCCAACAGGTTGAGCGCCGCATGGGTCTGATCGCGATTGACCGGTTTGAACGGCTTACCGCCGGCATGGGTCACTTCCATCCGCAGCGCGGTATCATCCTTCGCCAGCAGGTCGGCGTGCAGTTCCCAGAACTCTTCCGGCACGAAGGCCTTGATATCGCGCTCGCGCTCTACCACCAACCGCACCGCAACGGATTGCACACGTCCGGCGGACAGGCCGCGGGCGATTTTCTTCCACAGCAGCGGCGAAACCATATAGCCCACCACGCGGTCCATAAAGCGACGCGCCTGCTGCGCATTGACACGATCGATATTCAACTCACCCGGCGCTTTAAAGGCCTGCTGGATGGCGTTTTTGGTAATTTCGTTAAATACCACGCGGCTAAAACGCGTATCGTCTCCGCCGATCACTTCCCGCAGGTGCCAGGCAATGGCTTCCCCTTCGCGGTCCAAGTCAGTTGCGAGGTAGATGTGGTCGGCGTTTTCCGCCAGATTTTTTAACTCGGCAACAACTTTCTCTTTACCCGGCAGAATTTCATAATGTGCTTTCCAGCCATGATACGGGTCAACGCCCATTCGATTAACCAGCGCCGCCGTTGCGTCTTTTTTAACTTTTTTCTTGGCTTTGTTTTCTGTTGAGTCAGCGCTCTTTTTGCTGGCTGAGCCACTGGTCGGCAAATCACGGATATGACCCACGCTGGACTTCACCACGTAGTCATTTCCTAAATATTTATTAATAGTTTTGGCTTTTGCCGGGGACTCAACTATTACGAGAGCTTTACCCATATTTACCTTTACCTAATTTATTTCTTCTAAAAAGAAGCCTTTTAACTTGCCGTATCGCAGCAATTCACATCTCTTTTTTATATTGCGGCAGTCTGGCTGGAGATCAACATATTTTTTCCCGTTGGCTGCTTAACTGCTCAACCTAAAGGCAAGTTGCTGAAAGTCCTTGCATTCCGCCCACGCCCCAGAGGTATGAACGACGCTGGCTCATTGGCAGCGTAAACAAAATCTTCCACCCGATACCACAAAATCCCACACTGTACCTGATAAAAAACGCCACGCAACCTAATTAGCACGGAAAGGATGATTTCGCCAATCGGCAACAACAACTGGCCATCCAGATGGCAAATAAACCCGACTCGGTTTGCGGCCAAACGTCAACCGGCGTTAGAATATGTGCAGAGTATATGTCTGGAGTGTAATAAATGCGCACTAATACATCCCCAATCACCCGTCAATGTCTGCTGTCAGAAGCAAATAACATCATTCGCCAACATGAAGATTATCTTCACGGTATGGTAGCCACCGAGGTGGAACAAAAAAGCGGAGTTTTAGTTTTTCGCGGCGAATTCTTTTTAGATCCGGACGGCTTGCCAACCGCAAAAACGACGGCGGTGTTTAATATGTTTAAACATCTGGCGCACCTGCTCTCAGATAAATATCATCTGGTCGATTAGAAAAAAACAGGGGGCCGAAAGCCCCCCGTTTGCCTTACAATAACGGTTTTTCCCCACGCTGCCACCAGCGCAGCAACAGGCGGTCGGCGCTTTCCGCCGCGCTGCCGGTGAACCGATCCACCCACCGCTTGCGTCGGCTATAACGCACCCCGACCACTTCATGATTTTCCATCTCGGCGATCAGCAAATCATCGCTGGTGCCCACCGCATCAATCAGCCCCTTTTCCTTCGCCTGGGTACCAAACCAATGCTCGCCGGTCGCCACGCTGTCAATATCCAGCGACGGGCGTTGCTGATGGACAAACTGCTTGAACAGCTCATGGGTTTCGTTCAGGTCTTCGCGAAACTTGTCGCGCCCCTGCTCGGTGTTTTCACCAAACAGCGTCAGCGTACGCTTGAATTGGCCGGCGGTATGCAGTTCAACATCGATATCGTTCTTTTTCAGCAGGCGATGGAAGTTGGGGATTTGCGCCACCACGCCGATCGAGCCGATGATGGCGAAAGGCGCCGCCACGATACGGTCGGCCACGCAGGCCATCATGTAACCACCACTGGCAGCCACCTTGTCCACCGCGACCGTCAGACGGATGCCGCCCTTGCGCAAGCGTTCCAACTGCGACGCGGCTAAACCATAACCATGTACCACGCCTCCCGGACTTTCCAGCCGTAGCAGCACTTCGTCTTCCGCCGTGGCCACCGCCAGCACTGCCGAAATCTCTTCCCGCAACGACGTCACTTCATGCGCATCCATGCTGCCTTTGAAATCCAGCACATACAGGCAAGGTTTGCTCGCTTGCGCCGCCCCCGATTTCGCACGCTGCTTTTTGAGCTTATCGTCGGCCTTGGTCTGCTTCTTGAACTGTTTACTCCACATCTTTTGTTCTGCCGCGCCCATCCGCGCCAGACGCATTTCACGCTGCATTTCTCGATATTGCTCACCGAGATCGGTGAGTTGCAGCTCCCCTTTTTGCTGGCTTTTACGTTGCCCCAGGCTCACCGCTAACAGCGCCAGCGCGGCGATGGCAATCACCACCGTGGCAACCTTGGCCAAAAACAGGCCGTAAACAGATATAAACTCCACAGATTCCGCCTTTTTTACAGGTTGTTAGTATACTCCGCTCATTCTAGCCAACCGACGTTGCGGCTGTCGCGGCCAAATGAAAATTACATGCATCAGGATGCCACGCGCCAACAACGTCAAACGGGCGAGCATCTGAGGTTATGGGGGCGTTTTATGCACAACCAAGCTGAGATTGTTCCGTTTTTGTTACAAAAGAATGCCGTTTCTGCCGGCTAATCATTGAAAATGCGATCCATTTCAGGCATATAACACGCATTATTCATCAAATTGATGAGACAAATTCGCTGCGGGGCCAGCCTGGCGGTCGAGCCTTTGCTCCCCTTGCCTGGCCTCCTCACCCACTGCTTTTCCCCAGGCAACGCGGGAAAGCGATCTCGGCGCGAGGAATTATTGTGCACTACAACCCCAAACATGACCTGCTCGATCAACGCATCATTCTCGTCACCGGCGCCGGAGACGGCATCGGCCGCGAGGCCGCTCTGACCTACGCCCGTTTCGGCGCGCAACTGGTGCTGCTGGGACGCACCGAAAGCAAACTGCAGGCGGTGCAACACGAAATAGCCGCCCTCGGCGGCCGGCCGGCGTCTACCATCACGCTGGATCTGCTTCATGCCACACCAGAGCAGTGCCAACAGCTTGCTGACGATCTGGCAGCCCAGGTGCCACGCCTCGACGGCGTGCTGCATAACGCCGGTCTGCTGGGCGACATTGTGCCGATGGCCGACATAACCATGGAGATGTGGAACGAGGTGATGCAGGTCAACGTCAACGCCACCTTTATGCTGACCCAGGCATTGCTGCCGCTGTTGCTGAAATCCAGCGCAGGTTCTCTGGTGTTCACCAGCTCAAGCGTCGGTCGAACGGGCCGCGCCAACTGGGGCGCCTACGCAGTTTCCAAATTCGCCACCGAGGGCATGATGCAGGTGTTGGCGGAAGAATATAAAAGTCGTAATTTGCGGGTAAACTGCATCAATCCGGGGGGAACGCGCACCAATATGCGGGCAAATGCCTTCCCGGACGAGGACCGCAACAAGCTCAAGACCCCGGCTGATATCATGCCGCTTTACCTGTATTTGATGGGCGATGACAGCCGCCGTAAAACCGGCATGAGCTTTGATGCCCAACCCAATCGCAAACCCGGCGCTGCCGAATAGGAGAAAGCCTGCATGACCGAAGATCGTCACCAGCAACGGCAACAACGTCTGAAGGAACAGGTCGATGCCCGTATCGCCAGCGCGCAGGACGAACGCGGTTTAGTGCTGGTATTCACCGGCAACGGTAAAGGCAAGACCACCGCCGCGTTTGGCACGGTTACGCGCGCGGTCGGCCACGGCATGCGTGCCGGGGTGATCCAGTTTATCAAGGGCGAATGGCCAAACGGCGAGAAAAATCTGCTCCAGCAACACGGCGTGGAATTTCAGGTCATGGCCACCGGCTTTACCTGGGAGACACAGAACAAAGACACTGACAGCGCCGCCTGCCAGGCGGTATGGCAACATGGCAAGCGAATGCTGGCCGACAGCGCACTGGATCTGGTGCTGTTGGATGAGGTGACCTATATGGTCAGCTACGGCTATCTGGCACTGGAAGAACTGTTGACGGCGTTGGCGCAACGCCCTGCCCATCAAACGGTGATGATTACCGGACGAGGTTGTCATCGGGATGTGCTGGAACTGGCGGATACCGTGACCGAAATGCGGCCGGTAAAGCATGCGTTTGATGCCGGCATCAAAGCGCAACAGGGAATTGATTGGTGATAAAGCGTAGCCGCGCGTGGCGGCTACGTAGCAACGCTTAGTTACGCTTGCTTGGCTTGCCTGGTTTGCCGCCCGCGGCGCTACGACGGCCGGTTGACACCTGGCTATGGCGCTTGACCGCGCGGCGGATCTGGTTCGCCTTGACACGGCGACGCTCGCGTTCCACCGGCAGTTTGCTGACGGTTTCCGGTTGCAGATCGACCAGTTCACGCAGGTAGTTGATGGCCGGCAGATCCAGTTCGGTCCAACCACCACGTGGAATACCCTTCGGCAAGTTGATGTCGCCATAGCGCACGCGGATCAGACGACTGACCTGCACGCCTACCGCTTCCCACAGGCGACGGACTTCGCGGTTGCGCCCTTCGGTCAGGGTCACGTTATACCACTGATTGAGGCCTTCGCCGCCCTGGAAGCTGATGGTACGAAACGCCGCCGGGCCATCTTCCAGCTGTACGCCACGACTAAGCTGCTTCACTTTGTCGTCGTCAATCTGGCCAAACACGCGCACCGCATATTCCCGCTCGACTTCGCGACTCGGGTGCATCAAGCGGTTGGCCAGCTCACCGTCGGTGGTGAACAGCAACAGACCCGAGGTGTTTACGTCCAGGCGGCCAACGGCCACCCAACGTGACCCACGCAGTTTAGGCAGACGATCGAATACCGTTGGTCGGCCTTCCGGATCGCTACGGGTGCAGAGTTCGCCTTCTGGTTTGTAGTAGGCCAATACGCGACAAACCGCTTCTTCGGATTCCTTGATCGAAACAACGTGCCCGTCCAAGCGGATCTTCATTCCTTGAACGACTTCGACACGATCGCCCAGCTTGGCGATTTTACCGTCAACGCTGACGCGCCCGGCTTCAATCATGGTTTCGATTTCGCGGCGCGAACCGTGACCGGCACGCGCTAAAACTTTCTGTAACTTTTCGCTCATTGAGCAACCTCTAGTGTCGCCTTCACAGGCGTCGTATATAATAGCGTCATCAACAAGTTAGCTTTAAAAAAACGCTAACCTGCCGGATTGTAAGATTTTTTAAAAAAAAGCACGCCAAAGGGCGTCACGGCAGATGCCACGCCCGATGCTCAGGGGTCAGACATACTACACGAATTTTAAGCTAAAGGGTTCTAATAAATCGAAATGGATGCCCTGACAATTAGCCAGGTTCGTCGGGTATTGTCAGTGAACAAACGCTGTCATATTCCCCCCCTATCTCGAACGGTTCAAGATGATTGTCGGCGGTAACATGACAGCGTTATGACAGTTAACCTATTGAATAACGAGCGGGAACCGGTAAAGCGCATCGAATGGAACAATCAGCACAAAATGCACCGGTATCAGTGCCGTTCACACGGGAAAGCGGATGACAGCGCCAGCATGATCACCGAAGGTGCCGAATAATGAAGTTGCTCTGGGTGTTCGTTCAGGTATTGCATCACCGCATCCGACGCCATACCAACGCTCATGCCGGTATCGGGGCAAATGTTGCGGTTACCCTGCATCGAGTAAGTATCAAATACGCCAGCGACATAGCCCATGAACATGCCGCCATCCAGCGCTTGTGCAACGGTTGCCGTGCCGTTTTTGTTTTTTACGTAACCTTCGCTTTCGGAGAGCAACGCGCTACCGGAGTAAAAACCGGCGTTTGCCGCAAACGAAACCAGTAATACCACCGCCATAAAAGCCTGTTTAATCATCGCCACGCATCCTGCCATTATCAGTTTTGTCCTTGTAGAATAGCGCTTTTCACGGCGCTTGCCGCCGTGAGGCGCTATTTTTCAGAATTTGTTGATGGCACCGCGGGGGTTTTCAGCGAAATGGCGTCGGATCGCCTGCCCCTTCACGCACCACTTCCGGCGAAGATTCAGTCAGATCAATTACCGTGGTCGGCTGTTGCCCGAGAAATCCGCCGTGAATCACCAGTTCGACCTGTTTACCCAAATGATCGCTGATTTCTTCTGGATCGGATTCGGCAAAATCATTACCCGGCAGCATCAGGGTGGTCGACATCATCGGCTCGTTGAGCTCTTCCAGCAACGCCAGAGCGATCGGATTGGACGGCACACGCAACCCGATGGTCTTGCGCTTGTCGTTCATCAGTCGACGTGGCACTTCCTTGGTCGCCTTGAGAATAAACGTGTAATGACCTGGCGTGTTGTTTTTGATCAGGCGAAACGCGCTGTTATCCACATAGGCATAGGTGGACAGCTCGGAAAGATCGCGACACATCAGGGTAAAATTATGATTGCCGTCCAACTGACGGATGCGGCAGATTCGTTCCATTGCGGCTTTTTCTTCCAGCTTGCAGCCTAACGCATAGCCTGAATCGGTCGGGTAGACGATGACTCCGCCTTTGCGCAGTACTTCCACGGCCTGGTTAATCAAACGTGGCTGAGGATTGTCTGGATGAATATAAAAAAGCTGGCTCATGTATTGCTCCTAAAATGGTACACGCGGACGGCCCCGCCCACGTTGTTCGCCTGAGGTGTTACGTCAGGATCGCTACTGCGCCTGCGGCCAATCACGCCAGACTGGCTCCACGCCACCTGGCAACCACAGCTTGCGACCAAGTTCAATCCACGAACAGGGCTGATGGAAATCCGACCCTTGTGATGCCAGCAGTTGGAAATCCTGCGCATACGCGGCCAATTGGCTGCGTTCGTTCGGCGCCTGCTGGCATTGGGCGACCTCCATCGCATCACCGTGCTGTTCGGCAAAGTGTGCCAACAGACGTTTCAGCCACTTGGCGGTCAAATCGTAACGCCCAGGGTGAGCCATCACCGCCTGCCCACCGGATTGATGAATCACATCAATAGCTTGTTCTATTGTACACCACTGCGGTGGAACGTAGCCGGTTTTCCCTTTCGCCAGGTATTTCTTGAATACCTGCGCCATGTTGTCCGCTACGCCTTTCTGCACCAGATAGCGGGCAAAATGGCCACGGGTCACCGCACCGCCGTCAGCCAGACGCTGAGCGCCTTCATAGGCGCCTTCGATGCGCGCCTTGGCCAGCCGCAGGCCAATTTCCTGCGCGCGCAGCGTGCGTCGTTCACTTTGTTCGGCCAGCAGTTGCACCATCGCCGGGTGCGTGACGTCAATGTTCAGGCCGACGATGTGAATTTCATGGTTTTCCCACAGCGTGGAGATTTCAACGCCGTTGACCAATTGCAGCGGCAGCGCCAGCTGTGCGATAGCCGCAGCAGCTTCGGCCAGGCCGGCAGTGGTGTCATGGTCAGTGATGGCCAATACGCCTACCCGCATCTCCACCGCCCTTTGCACCAGTTGCGTTGGCGTCAGGTAGCCATCGGAGGCGGTGGTATGGCTATGAAGGTCGTACAGCGTAAATGCGGAGGGCTGAGGGTTACTGTCAGTCAAAAGAAATATCCGGCTATGGCTTGGGCCGTCATCATAGCCTCTATTGCCGGTTGGACGGAAATCTATTCTGTACCCACGCCGGCAGGCTACACCGGCGGTGGAAGGGAAAAAACCCGATGGCGCTAACACATTGTGCAAAAAGAGGGTTGACATCGCCACCTCGAACCAGTTAACTAGTACACAAGTTCACGGCAATGGCCGTGTTGAATATCCCGTTGGATGATAACCAGAGAGAGCATAAAAATGAGCAAACAGACTTCTCTTCTTCGTTGGTGGCGTACCTCCCTTTCGCGGGCGGTGTAATCGCATACCTGTCATCTGACACTGCAGATTCTCCAAGCCCGCCGTTACGCGGGCTTTTTTATGGACAGAATTTAACTGGAACTACCGATAATGACCAAACCACAACTGACATTGCTGAAGGCCGAAGCCAGTTATCGCGGCGATCCGACCACCATTTTCCACCAGCTGTGCGGCGCACGTCCGGCCACCCTGCTGTTGGAATCCGCGGAAATCAACAGCAAGCAAAACCTGCAGAGCCTGCTGGTGATCGACAGTGCGCTGCGCATCACCGCGCTGGGTCGTCAGGTCAGCGTGCAAGCCCTGACCGCCAACGGCGCGGCCCTGCTGCCGTTGCTGGACGAGGCGTTACCGGCAGAAGTGCATAATGAAGCGCGGCCAAATGGCCGTGAGCTGTCCTTCCCGCGCATTGACGCGGTGCAGGACGAAGATGCGCGTCTGCGTTCCTTGTCGGTGTTCGACGCATTGCGTACGCTGCTGAAGGTGGTCGACTCGCCGGCCGACGAGCGTGAAGCCATGATGCTTGGCGGTCTGTTTGCCTACGATTTGGTCGCCGGCTTCGAAGACTTGCCTGAGCTGCGCCATGACCAGCGTTGCCCGGATTTCTGTTTCTATCTGGCGGAAACCCTGTTGGTACTCGACCACCAGCATGGCGTTGCCCGCCTGCAAGCCAGCGTGTTCACCGGTGACAATACCGAGCGGCAACGCCTGCAACAACGGCTACAACAGGTTCAGCAACAGCTGAAGAAGACACCGCAGCCCATCCCGCATCAAACGCTGGCAGACATGCAGTTGAGCTGCAACCAGAGCGATGAAGAATACAGCGCAGTGGTCAGCCACATGCAACAGGCCATCCGTCAGGGTGAGATTTTCCAGGTAGTGCCGTCCCGCCGCTTTTCGCTGCCGTGCCCGGCACCGTTGGCAGCCTACCAAACGTTGAAGGACAGCAATCCAAGCCCTTACATGTTCTTCATGCAGGACAACGACTTCACGCTGTTCGGCGCCTCACCGGAAAGCGCGCTGAAATATGACGCCAGCAACCGTCAGATCGAGATCTACCCGATCGCCGGCACCCGTCCGCGCGGTCGGCGTCAGGACGGCGCGCTCGATCTGGATCTCGACAGCCGCATTGAACTGGAAATGCGCACCGACCATAAAGAACTGGCGGAGCACCTGATGCTGGTTGACCTGGCGCGCAACGATCTGGCGCGTATTTGTACCGCCGGCAGCCGTTACGTCGCCGACCTGACCAAAGTCGACCGCTATTCTTTCGTCATGCATCTGGTGTCTCGGGTGGTCGGCAGCCTGCGTAGCGATCTTGACGTGCTGCATGCCTATCAGGCCTGCATGAATATGGGCACCCTGAGCGGCGCTCCCAAAGTTCGCGCCATGCAACTGATTGCCGCCTCCGAAGGCAGCCGTCGTGGTAGCTACGGCGGCGCTGTAGGCTACTTCACCGCCACCGGCGATCTCGATACCTGTATCGTTATTCGTTCGGCCTATGTCGAAGACGGCATTGCCACCGTACAGGCCGGCGCCGGCGTGGTGCTGGACTCGGTCCCCCAGGCGGAAGCCGATGAAACCCGTAATAAAGCCCGTGCCGTGCTGCGTGCCATCGCCACCGCGCATCATGCCAAGGAGGTATTCTGATGGCCGATATCCTGCTGCTCGACAACGTCGATTCCTTTACCTACAACCTGGTCGATCAACTGCGCTCAAGCGGCCATCAGGTGGTGATTTACCGTAATCAGGTGGCTGCCGAAGCGATCATTGACCGTTTACAGCAGATGACACAGCCGGTGCTGATGCTGTCGCCCGGCCCCGGAACCCCAGCCGACGCCGGCTGTATGCCGACACTGCTGCAACGCCTGCGGGGCCGGTTGCCGATAATCGGTATCTGCCTCGGTCACCAGGCGATTGTCGAAGCCTACGGCGGCCATGTCGGCCAGGCCGGCGAGATCCTGCACGGCAAGGCGTCCGCCATTAGCCACGACGGCGAAGCGATGTTCAGCGACATGGCCAACCCGCTGCCGGTCGCACGCTACCACTCGCTGGTCGGCAGCAATATCCCGGCCGAACTGACGGTCAACGCACAGTTCGGGGAAATGGTGATGGCGGTACGGCACGATGCCGATCGCGTATGTGGTTTCCAGTTCCATCCTGAATCTATTCTGACCACCCAGGGTGCACGTTTGCTGGAGCAAACTCTGGCCTGGGCGCTGGCGAAGTAAGCAGAGGACACATTGATGCAATCTATTCTTGAGAAACTGTACCGTTCAGAATCAATGGACCAGCAGGAAAGCCAGCAGTTGTTCAGCGCCATCGTGCGCGGTGAGCTGGAACCAAGCCAGTTAGCCGCCGCTCTGATCAGTATGAAGATCCGCGGCGAACGCCCGGCAGAAATCGCTGGCGCAGCGCAGGCCTTATTGGCGGATGCCCAACCGTTCCCTCGGCCGGACTATGCGTTTGCCGATATCGTCGGCACCGGCGGCGACGGCACCAACAGCATTAATATTTCCACCGCCAGCGCATTTGTGGCGGCGGCCTGCGGCGCCAAGATTGCCAAACACGGCAATCGCAGCGTTTCCAGCCGTTCGGGCTCCTCCGACCTGCTGGCGGCATTTGGCATTCGCCTGGATCTGCCGGCAGAGCAAGCGCGCAAGGCACTGGATGAACTCGGCGTATGTTTTCTGTTTGCACCGCAGTATCACACCGGATTCCGCCACGCGATGCCGGTGCGCCAGCAGTTGAAAACCCGGACGGTGTTCAACGTGCTAGGCCCGTTGATTAATCCGGCACGCCCACCGCTGGCGCTGATTGGCGTTTACAGCCCGGAACTGGTGCTGCCGATTGCCGAAACTCTGCGCGTGCTGGGCTATCAGCGCGCTGCGGTGGTGCACGGCGGCGGTATGGACGAGGTGGCCATCCACACCACCACCCAGGTGGCCGAACTGAACAACGGTGAAATTGACAGCTACAGTCTGACGCCGGCCTCCTTTGGTCTGGACAGCTATCCGCTGGCATCGCTGCTGGGCGGTTCGCCGGAAGAAAACCGTGACATTCTGGCACGGTTGTTACAAGGTAAAGGTGACCCGGCACACGCCGCAGCGGTCGCGGCTAACGTCGCGTTGCTGCTGAAGTTATTCGGACAGGAAGACCTGCGCCACAATGCGCAGCAGGCATTGGACATGATTCATAGCGGACAGGCCTATGAGCGAGTGACCGCTCTGGCAGCAAGAGGATAAATGATGCAGGAAACCGTGCTCAACAAGATTGTTCGTGACAAGGCGCAATGGGTCGCAGCACGACAGCAACAACAGCCGCTGGCCAGCTTCCAACAGGATATCGCCCCCAGCACACGCAGCTTCTACCATGCGCTGCAAGGCACCAGAACGGCGTTTATTCTTGAATGCAAGAAAGCGTCGCCCTCCAAGGGGTTGATTCGCGAAAACTTCGATCCGCTGGAGATTGCCGGGGTGTACCGGGATTATGCATCGGCAATTTCGGTGCTGACCGATGAAAAATACTTCCAGGGCAGCTTCGACTTCCTGCCACTGGTCAGCAAAACCGTGACCCAACCGGTGCTGTGCAAAGACTTTATTATCGATCCGTACCAAATCTACCTGGCGCGCTACTATCAGGCCGACGCCATACTGCTGATGCTGTCGGTTCTCGACGATCAACAGTACCGCCAGTTGGCGGCGGTGGCGCACAGCCTCGACATGGGCGTGCTGACCGAAGTGATCAGCGAAGATGAATTACAGCGTGCGATTGCGCTGGAGGCCAAAGTGGTCGGCATCAATAATCGTGACCTGCGCGATCTGAGCATCGATCTCGATCGCACTCGCACGCTGGCGCCGCGCGTGCCGCACGGCGTGACGGTGATCAGCGAATCCGGCATCAACAATTACGGTCAGATCCGCGAGCTTAGCCGCTTCGCCAACGGTTTTCTGATCGGCAGTGCGTTGATGTCGGAAAACAATCTGCGCTGCGCAGTGCGTCGCGTGCTGCTGGGCGACAACAAGGTCTGCGGGCTGACGCGTGCGCAAGACGCTGCGGCGGCCTATCAGGCCGGTGCCAACTATGGCGGATTGATCTTCGTCGGCCGTTCACCGCGTTATGTGGACATCAGCCGCGCGCGGGAAGTGATTTCCGGCGCACCGCTCAACTATGTCGGCGTGTTCTGTGATGCGCAGGTGGATACCGTGGCGCAAACCGTTGAGCGCCTGGGTCTGAAGGCCGTGCAGTTGCACGGCGCGGAGGATCAGGCCTACATCACCACGCTGCGCGCCAAACTGCCATCCTCATGCCAAATCTGGAAAGCGCTAAGCGTGAAAGACCGTGTACCGGCTCGTGAGCTGCAACAAGTTGACCGCTATCTGCTGGACAACGGCGCCGGCGGCACCGGCCAACGCTTCGACTGGAGTGTGCTGCACGGAGAGGATCTCGACAACGTGATGCTGGCCGGCGGCCTGAGCGCCGACAACTGCGTCGAAGCCGCGCAACTCGGCTGTGCCGGCCTGGATTTCAATTCCGGCGTTGAAAGCACGCCTGGCATCAAGGATGCCGATCGTATCGCCGCGGTGTTCCAGACGCTGCGTGCCTACTGATGACGATATTTAACCAAGATAATTGACGGGAAACATAATGACGCTGCTTAACCCCTACTTCGGTGAATTTGGTGGTATGTACGTACCGCAAATTCTGATGCCGGCCCTGAATCAATTGGAAGAAGCCTTCGTCAGCGCCCAGCGCGACCCTGAATTCCAGGCTGAATTTATCGATCTGCTGAAAAACTACGCTGGGCGCCCAACGGCGCTGACGCTGTGCAAAAACCTGACCGCTGGCACCAACACCAAGCTGTATCTAAAGCGCGAAGACTTGCTGCACGGCGGCGCGCATAAAACCAACCAGGTGCTGGGACAGGCGCTGCTGGCCAAACGGATGGGCAAAACGGAAATCATCGCCGAAACCGGCGCCGGTCAGCACGGTGTAGCCTCGGCGCTGGCCAGCGCCCTGCTCGGTTTGAAGTGCCGCGTATACATGGGCGCCAAGGACGTCGAACGCCAATCGCCAAACGTGTTCCGCATGCGGCTGATGGGCGCCGAGGTCATCCCGGTACACAGCGGTTCTTCTACGCTGAAAGACGCCTGCAACGAAGCGTTGCGCGACTGGTCCGGCAGCTACGACACCGCGCACTACATGCTCGGCACCGCCGCCGGTCCGCACCCGTATCCCACCATCGTGCGTGAATTCCAGCGGATGATCGGCGAAGAGACCAAAGCACAGGTGTTAGAACGCGAAGGACGTCTACCCGATGCGGTTCTGGCCTGCGTCGGCGGCGGTTCCAATGCCATCGGCATGTTCGCCGACTTTATCGACGAAACCAGCGTCGGCCTGATCGGCGTAGAACCGGCGGGCCTCGGGATCGAAACCGGTCAGCATGGCGCGCCACTGAAGCATGGCCACGTTGGCATCTATTTCGGCATGAAGGCACCGATGATGCAAACCGCCGAAGGACAGATCGAAGAGTCGTACTCGATTTCCGCCGGGCTGGATTTCCCTTCCGTCGGGCCGCAACATGCCTATCTTAATAGCATCGGCCGTGCGGAGTACGTTTCAATCACCGACGACGAAGCGCTTGATGCGTTCAAGGCGCTCTCCCGTCATGAAGGCATCATTCCGGCCCTGGAATCTTCCCACGCGCTGGCCCACGCGCTGAAAATGATCCGTGAAACGCCGCAAAAAGAGCAGATTCTGGTGGTTAACCTGTCTGGCCGCGGCGACAAGGACATATTTACCGTTCACGATATTTTGAAAGCACGGGGAGAAATCTGATGGAACGTTACCAGCAACTGTTCAAGCGCCTGGAAAGCCAACGTGAAGGTGCTTTCGTGCCCTTCGTCACGCTGGGCGATCCCAATCCGACGCTGTCGCTGCAAATTATCGATACCCTGATCGAAAACGGCGCGGATGCGCTGGAACTGGGCATCCCGTTTTCCGATCCGCTGGCCGATGGCCCGACGATTCAAAGCGCCGCGCTGCGGGCATTTGCCGCCGGCGTAACGCCAACCCAGTGCTTTGAAATGCTGGCGACCATTCGCCAAAAACACCCGGAGATACCGATTGGTTTGCTGATGTACGCCAATCTGGTGTTCCATAAAGGGATTGATGCGTTTTATCAGCGCTGCGCGCAAGTCGGCGTCGATTCGGTGCTGATCGCCGATGTACCGTTTGAAGAGTCTGCGCCATTCCGCGCTGCGGCGTTGCGACATGATATCGCGCCAATCTTTATCTGCCCGCCGAACGCCAATGACGATCTGCTGCGGGAAATTTCCTCGCACGGCCGTGGCTATACCTACCTGCTGTCGCGTGCCGGGGTGACCGGTACCGAAAGCCGCGCCCAGTTGCCGCTACACCATTTGGTCAACACGCTGCGTGAATACCGCGCTGCACCACCGCTGCAGGGGTTCGGCATTTCCGAACCGTCACAGGTGCGTGATGCATTACAGGCCGGTGCCGCCGGCGCGATTTCCGGGTCTGCAATAGTTAAAATCATTGAACAGCACCAGCAACAACCGGCCGAGATGCTCGCCAGACTGGGCGCGTTCGTCAGTGAAATGAAGGCAGCTACCCGCAGCTAAGTGCAAAAAACACGGCGCGCATTTGAACTCATTCGCGTCTTGTCACACAATAGATTGTGTCCGTAGTTTCAACAAAAATAACATTGCATGGAGAGTAATTTATGAAGCTATTCAAAACCCTTTCAGCCCTGTGTGCGGCGGCGGTGATGGCGATGGCGGTAAGCGCCTGTGCGCCGACGGCAACCTCTGAAGGGACTGGCGGGTATATTGATGACACGGTTGTGACGACAAAAGTAAAATCAGCGCTGCTGGCAGACAAATCGATCAAGTCGACTGAAATCAGCGTAGAAACCTTCAAGGGGCGAGTGCAGTTGAGCGGCTTCGTAAGCTCTAGCGCCGATGCCAACCGCGCTGTGCAGGTAACGCGCGGCGTGGCCGGTGTGAAATCGGTTGAAAACGTTATGCAGGTCAAGTAACG
Organism: Serratia odorifera; assembly: GCF_041448735.1. Lineage (NCBI taxonomy): Bacteria > Pseudomonadati > Pseudomonadota > Gammaproteobacteria > Enterobacterales > Yersiniaceae > Serratia > Serratia odorifera. Next base: position 1,245,597 of record NZ_JBGMUT010000001.1, read on the forward strand.
ATGCCGACAGGGGAGCCGGACGGCTCCCCTGTTTCAGGCATCACGGTTATCAGAAGCGATAACCGGCACCGAACATGAACACCCACGGATCAAGACGCGTATCAATGCTGTGATGCTCACCGGCGGCATCATCAAAGCGAACTTTTGTTTCGATATTCATCCACCATACCGACATGTTCAACATCCAGTGCTCGTCCAGGTTGTAATCCAGACCGGCCTGAGCCGCCACGCCCCACGAGTCTTTCAGGCTCAGATTGCTCAACCCGGCGCCCTTGCCATTGTCATTGAACTTTTCGTCAAAGAAAGTGGTGTAGTTGACACCTACCCCGAGATACGGACGCAGTTTATCCTGCCGATCGCCAAAATAGTATTGCGCCATCAAGGTTGGCGGCAGTTGATGCACCGTGGCGATGTCACCGTTGACGGCTTTGCCGTTCAGCGACACCTTATGGCGAAACGGCGTGGCTGCCAGCAGCTCGATACCGATATTGTCGGTGGCCATATAGCCGAAGGTCAGGCCTAACTGGGTATTATTATCCGCCTTGAACGATCCCTGCCCCAGCACGTCATCCGAACCGGTTGTCGGACGCACCGTTGCGGTACCCGCACGGAACAGGAAATCACCCGCTTGATGCGCACTTGCCACCATCGGGGCCATCATAGCCGCCAATACCACCAGAGTTGTCTTTTTCATTATCCATTCCATTAGTGTGGTTTACAGACTCGACGAATATACCTACTACAGGGTATTTATGATCCAATCGAGATCACATCTTATGTGTAAATAAATTAATTCCTACCAAAAACAAGGTTACTTAACTGGTTAATAAATCAAGAATTGATCTGAATCAAAAAACGCAGAGAGCCGCCAACAGAGTGAAACGCAAAATTTCAGTTGCCAAAAATCAGGCGACTGGGTAGTTTCTTCGCTTCATGTTGGTTTTGGTTGGTGGCCGTAAGGAGTCGGTGGGCAATCAAGATGAGCGAAATACTCAATCCCTGTGTCAGTTGTGGCGCCTGCTGCGCCTATTTTCGAGTGTCATTCTACTGGGCTGAAGCCGATGACGGCGGCGGCATCGTCCCTTCACCACTTACCGAGCCGTTAACCCCGTTCCTGCGTTGCATGCAGGGGACCAATAGCAAGTCCCCACGATGTACAGCGCTGGATGGCGAGATCGGCACTGCAGTGTCCTGTTCCATCTATCTTAATCGGCCTTCGCCCTGTCGGGAGTTTGATCAATCCGGAGAAAACGGTATCCGCAACGAAGCCTGCGATCGGGCTCGCGCACGTTATGGCCTGCCGCCGCTGCCGGTTGCCATGCCGTTATCGCTGCCGCAAACCACAATCGTCGAAGAAATCAGCGTCATGTCACTTGCGGGGTGCCACAGTGAGCCGGAACAAGGTACAATCGCCCACTGATTTGTCTCTGTTCTCGACGCCAAGGAGTCTGCATGCCTATCACGGCTAACACATTGTACCGTGACAGTTTTAACTTTTTCCGTAATCAGCTGGCCAGCATCTTGCTGATGGCACTGCTGACCGCGTTCATTTCGGTATTGCTTAATCAGGTTTTCAGCCCTGATGCCGAGCAGTTGAAGATTTTGACCGCAACGGAAAGCGATTTTGCCACATCCGCAGGGATGGGTATTCAGGACATCATTCAGCAAATGACGCCTGAACAACAAATGGTGTTGCTGAAAGTATCGGCTGCCGCCACCATCTCGGCATTGGTCGGCAATGTGCTGTTGGTTGGCGGTATGCTGACGCTGATTCGCCTGGTGTCACAAGGCCAGCCGGTCAGTGCTCTACGTGCCATCGGCGCGGCAGCACCGGAATTACCGCGACTGTTGCTGCTGCTGTTCATCTGTACCCTGGTGATCCAGCTTGGCCTGACGCTGTTCGTGGTGCCGGGAGTGATTCTGGCCATCGCATTTTCTTTGGCGCCGGTGATAAGCTCTGCCGACAAGAAAGGCGTGTTCGCTTCGTTGAAACTGAGCGCCAAGCTGGCCTTCGCCAATGCACGGGTGATCGTGCCGGCGATGATGCTGTGGCTGGCGGCCAAATTGCTGGTGCTGTTCCTGGTCAGTCATCTGTCGGTGCTGACCCCGAACGTCGCCAGCGTAGTGCTGACCGCACTGAGCAACCTGGTTTCTGCACTGTTGCTGATTTACCTGTTCCGTTTGTATATGCTGCTGCGCGGCTGATAAACAACAGAGTTGTACCAGGGCACGCCACGGCGTGCCCTTTTTATTTATTGCGCCAGATTGCACCCCATAGCACAACAACGGCGCTCGCCCTGCCCGCTCTCCGGCCAGGTTGCCTGCACATACACCATTGGTAACGACGGACGCCGGCATTGAAGCGGTGTCGGAAAATGCCATTGCGTAACCGATGCTGTCACGCCGCACGCTCCGACTATGATTACGCGTATCATGCGGCCGGTATCATCGGCGGCGACGCTAGGTAAATTCATGCAAATTCTTGCCAAACCGGCAGAAATTCTGCCGCCAAACGCCGATAATCGACAGTTTGCCGTGGTACACAGATCTGACCGAATCCGGTATAGTCGACCGATGAATAGATGATGGATTGATTTATGAAGCAGTTTCTTGATTTCCTCCCGCTGATTGTTTTTTTTGCTTTTTACAAGCTCTACGATATTTATGTCGCCTCCGGGGCGCTGATCGTCGCCACCGCGCTGGCACTGGTCTTCACCTGGGTTAAATACCGCAAGGTCGAGAAGATGACGCTGATCACCTTCGTGATGGTGGCGGTGTTTGGCACCCTGACGCTGGTATTCCATAACGATTTGTTTATTAAATGGAAGGTCACGGTCATTTATGCACTGTTCGCACTGGCATTGCTGGTAAGCCAACTGGTGCTGAAGAAGCCGCTGATCCAGCGCATGCTGGGTAAAGAGCTGACGCTGCCACAAGGGGTGTGGAACAGCCTCAATCTGGCTTGGGCGCTGTTCTTCCTGGCCTGCGGTCTGGCCAATATTTACGTCGCCTTTTGGCTGCCGCAAAGCGTCTGGGTCAATTTCAAAGTGTTTGGCCTGACCGCATTGACGCTGGTGTTCACCTTGCTGAGCGGCGTCTATATTTATAAGCACATGCCAGAAGAACAGAAAAAATAGTTACAAATTTGTTAATGCCCGTCGCCGTTGCTGCGGGCAGTATAATGTGATCCATTTCTCAAAAAGCAGACAGCTATGACACAACAACGACCTTTACCCAGTGGAGAACTGGTACTGCGCACGCTGGCGATGCCGGCGGATACCAACGCCAACGGCGATATTTTTGGTGGCTGGCTGATGTCGCAGATGGATATCGGTGGTGCCATTCAGGCGAAAGAGATTGCCGAGGGCCGGGTGGTTACGGTTCGCGTTGATGGTATGACCTTCCTCAAGCCCGTCGCCGTCGGGGATGTGGTGTGCTGTTACGCGCAATGCATCCGCACCGGTCGCAGTTCCATTACCATTAACGTCGAAGTCTGGGTAAAGAAGGTTTCTTCCGCGCCGATCGGCCAACGCTATCGCGCTACCGAAGCGGTATTTACCTATGTTGCGGTCGATGACGAAGGTAACTCGCGCGCATTGCCGGATGGGAAGCGTAACTTCCGCGTCGGTTTTGCCGAATAACCTGACTGCCGTCAGCAAAAAGGGTCGCGATAATCGCGACCCTTTTTTATTGCGGCTGAGCAAGAATCAGTCGAGTGAAGCGCTGCCATCCAGTTTAAACTGAATGTTGACGATAAGATCCTTGCCCTCTTTGGCTTCATAGCGCCATCTGCGCATCGCCTGCTTCACTTCCCGCTCAAACATGTTGCGCGGTTGCGCTGACAAAATGCGCACGTTGCTGAGACGGCCATCACTGTCTACGTCAAACTGCACTCTGACCCGCCCTTCTATCTGCAACGCTTGCGCGCGCGCTGGGTATAACGGTGCAACACGGTTCAACGGTTTCGGCCCCAGATTGCGCGAGTTGCCGGTCACCGGTGCGGTTGGAGCCTGTTTCACCGGCGCTTTGGCAACAGGTTTGGCCGGCGCATCGTTTTCAAACGGCGATGGTTCACGCGGTTCTACCTTCTTCGGTTCGCGCTTTAGCGGTCTTTCGACCTTTGGCTTGGGTTTTGGTTTCGGCTTGGGCTTCACCGGCTCCGGTTTTGGAATCGCCTTGGGTAGCGGTGGCGGTTCGGGAATCGGCTCTGGTTCTGGCTCTGGTTCTGGCTGTACCTCCGGCTCCGGTTCCGGCTGTGCGGGAGCCGGCGGTGGCGGTTCGGCCAACGCGGCGGTGTTGACCATCATGACGCTGATAGGCGCGTCCTCCGGTTTCGGCAAATCCATCACTTCCTTGACCGACGCATAGAGCAACGCGGCAACCAAGGCACTGTGCAAGCCAACGGAAAGGACAATCGGCACTGACAAACGGCGAATAAGGAACATCTTTTTTAGCGGCATAATGATTCTGTTTCCTCTGGTTCGCCAAGTTTAAATGCAAATAGCAATCATATTCAATAACGAAAGACAAACTATCGCTTCAATCGGCATGTTTCGGCGTTTTGCGTCGCATCGGCCCCAAAAACATTAACTTTTCATTCGCTTTTTTTGCTAGCAATACACCTGTTTTTAACCTTGATGACGCGGATTCAACACGATAAAAAACCCGCCGCAGCGGGTTGTTCTACCAGTTCGTTCGGCTTATTCATCATCGCCGTAATACAACACGCCAAGCTTGATCAATGGCCGTCCCTGCGCCTTGCGATGCAGGTTGGTATCACGCAGGGAATAAACGCAGCCGCAGTATTCCTGCTGGTAGAACCGCTCGCGTTTGCTGATCTCGATCATCCGTGAGGCGCCGCCCTTTTTACGCCAGTTATAGTCCCAATACACCAGTTCGGGATACGGCGCAGCCGCGCGAATACCGCAGTCGGTGATTTGCTGCATGTTCTTCCAGCGGGATATGCCGAGCGAACTGGAAATGGTGTCATAACCGTGTTCATGGGCATACAGCGCCGTGCGCTCAAAGCGCATGTCAAAACACATGGTGCAGCGGATACCGCGTTCCGGTTCGTTTTCCATGCCCTTGGCACGGGCAAACCAATTGTCGGTATCATAGTCAGCATCAATAATCGGCACCCCATGCTGCTGAGCGAAACGAATGTTTTCCTCTTTACGCAGCAGATACTCTTTCTGCGGATGAATATTCGGGTTATAGAAGAAAATGGCGTAATCGATGCCGGATGCCTGTATCGCTTCCATCACTTCACCCGAGCACGGCGCGCAGCAGGAATGCAGCAGCAGTTTACGCTTGCCTGCTGGCAGGTGAAGTTGTTCTCTGACCCGTTCCGTCATTTCTCTACCTTTTGGTTAATGGTATCTATCATGCGCTCGGCACTATACGAATAAAGGTTAGTCGCTTCAAGGCATCAGCACCGACTGCGGCAAAAACGGTTTCCTTGAGGGCCGTTTTGCGCTACTTTGTTTTTACCGTTGTATGGCAATGATTTTAAAGGTGAAAAATGCTTTATCTGATCTACGCACAAGACGTACCGGACTCGCTGAAAAACCGCCTGTCGGTTCGCCCGGCCCATCTTGCCCGACTGCAGGCACTGCGTGACGAAGGCCGTTTGCTGGTGGCGGGCCCCCATCCGGCGATCGACAGCAACGATCCCGGCGCTGCGGGCTTCACCGGTTCAACGGTGATTGCCGAATTCGCCTCGCTGGCAGCCGCCCAGGCCTGGGCTGAGCAAGATCCCTACGTCGCCGCAGGCGTGTATGGCGAGGTGGTGGTCAAACCGTTCAAACAGGTATTTTAAGCAAAAAAAAGCCAGCGCGGAGGTCGCTGGCCAAGGTCTTCGAGGGAATATTTTGTCCGATTACCTTAGCCGACAGCCATTTCCTTCGCCAGCTATCAGTGCGATAGGCAGGCGCTGGCGTTGAGTTATTCTTCCGTGGCCGCAAGGAGATAGCGCTGTATATCGGCAAACATCGCCTCCCACTGTTGCTGGTCGATCTCCATCAGGCCAAAAAATCTCAGCATAAACGCCCCTTCGGTGGCCAGGAAAGCCAGACGGGCGCGTTTGCCCTGCTCGCTGGTGACATCCAACGACTCAATCCGCCCACGGTACCATTCGCGGGTGCTATCAAGATGTTGCGGTGTTTGTATCAGCGTAGCCATCAGCCCGGCGGCTTTGGCGCTCGAGGCCTGATCTGAACTGCGCGTCGCCTGCATATGCGCCTGCACCCGGGTCAGCGGCGAGGGGTCGCTGCCGGCTATCTGGGTGAAAACCTCATCATACGCCTTGCCCCAACGTTCAAACATGGCATCAATCAGGGCGTCCTTATTGCCAAAACAGTACTGTACCCCGCCCTTGGAAATCCCCATTGCTTTGGCAACCGAGTCAATGGTTAACCCGGCAGCCCCCTGGCTGGCCACGATCTCTTCAGCAGCATCCAGCACCCGGTCGCGATCGATGCTTCGTTGACGTCCCATTGAGGAATACCTCTTTTCAATACATACGTATGGATTTATATTATAGCCATTACCCGTGGTCGATGGCCATCGGTCAGCTCCCAGCGACGAGAGGGTTCTCGCTGTTTCTGTCAGTAGGACGTTATTATGCATGCAAATAATCGCTGGTTGATCCTGGCGATGGTCTCCACCGCACTTTTTTTGATCATTATCGACATGACGGTACTGTATACCGCCTTGCCGCGCTTAACGCAGGCGCTCGATGCCAGCGCCTCTGAAAAATTATGGATCGTCAACGCTTATCCGCTGGTGGTTGCCGGTCTGTTGCCGGGCGCCGGTATGCTCAGCGACCGCATTGGCCATAAAAAAATGTTTATCGCCGGCTTGCCCGTGTTTGCCCTGGCTTCGCTGTGCGCCGCCTTTTCTGGTCGCGCCGAGGGGTTGATCGCCGCCCGCGCCTTTTTGGCCGTTGGTGCGGCAATGATGATGCCTGCCACCTTATCTATCGTACGTCACGTGTTTAGCGAACCACGCGAGCGCGCCCTGGCAATCGGCATCTGGGCTGCGGTGGCATCCGGCGGTGCGGCGGTCGGTCCGGTAGTTGGCGGCATGTTGCTGGAGTATTTCTGGTGGGGGTCTGTGTTCCTGATCAATGTACCGGTGGTGTTAACGGTATTGCCCTTCGCCTGGTGGCTGATCCCGCACTGCGGCGGTGGCAATAAACGCCCCTATGACATCATTGGCTCACTGCAAATCATGCTCGGTCTGGTTGGCGCCATTTACGCGCTGAAAGAGCTCAGTAAAAGCCAACCGTCCCTGTTCGCCCTGGCCTGTGCCGGCGCGCTGGGCATACTGTTCCTGACGCTGTTCGTGCGACGTCAACGGCGAGCCGAATATCCAATGATCGACTTCACGCTGTTTCATAACCGGTTGTTCGCCGGTGGCGTGTCGGTGGCTATTCTGTCGATGGTGGCCCTGGTCGGCGTCGAACTGGTGTTAAGCCAACGTTTACAGCTGGTCAACGGCCTGACGCCGTTGCAGGCCGGGCTGTTTATTTTGCCGATCCCACTGGCATCGGCGTTGGCCGGACCGCTGGCGGGTCTGCTGCTGCCGCGCTACGGTGAGCCACACCTGATTCTGAGCGGGTGTGTCATGACCACCGTCGCCTTTGTCGGCCTGGTGTTGTGCTATCAGTCATCGCCGCTGTGGCAACTGGCTTGGCTGTTTGTTGCCGGTTTTGGTCTGGGGGGCGCGATTACCGCCGCGTCAACCGCCATCATGCTCAACGCCCCGGAAGATAAATCCGGCATGGCGGCGTCGATTGAAGACGTTGCCTACGAATTGGGCGGCGTATTGGGTGTGACGTTACTGGGGGGAATGATGACGGCAATCTATAGTCACAGTCTGCAGTTGCCGAACGACATGCCGGTATCCAGTCTGGCGTATGACAGTCTGGATGAAGCACTGCGTCTGGCATCGGCGTTGAGCTCGCAACAGGCCACTCAACTGGTCGACCTGGCGCGTGCCGCCTTCGATCGGGCCTTTGTTGCCGTGTTGACGGCAGCCGCGCTGTTGATGGCGCTGGGAAGCGCAGCACTCAGCTACATGATGCGCAAATAAATTGGCAAACAGTCCCCGCAGGGACTGTTTTAGTCTTACCATTCGCAGGATACGGTAAACAGTAACGCCCGGCGGTGCTGATCGTCCAATCGCCGCCGCACGCGAATAATATGCCGGTAATGACATGACTGACGCTCCAGCCAGCGGTGCCTACGGCGTTGACTCTGTCGCAACATGCGCCAACGACCTACTTCATTTCTACTGCGTCTCATAATTACTTCGCCACTTCTGCTTTCGATACCAACCGCCGGCATTATAGACCTTTCTGTCGACGATCCAAGTCGGACGTCGCTCAGTCTCGCCGTTGCCAATAGAAACAAAAGTAACGTTTTTGCTTTCGCCAAGTGCCTTAAGGCAATCACATTTATGTCACTTAACCGTTGGGAAAAGGTTTCCCCTTTTCCGTTCTGTGCGTACACTCATCGTTGGTGGTTTGCGAACGGGATTTTTCGCCTTTATGACAACATTTTATACCGTAATCAGTTGGCTCATGGTATTCGGCTACTGGCTGCTCATTGCCGGTGTCACGCTGCGTATTTTGATGAAGCGTCGCGCGGTGCCTTCTGCCATGGCGTGGTTGCTGATTATCTACATTCTGCCGTTGGTCGGCATCGTCGCTTATTTATCGTTTGGTGAATTACACCTGGGTAAACGGCGGGCCGAGCGCGCCAAGGCCATGTGGCCATCGACCGCCCGCTGGCTTAATGAATTAAAAGAAAGTCGGCGAATTTTCGCCACCGAATACAGCGAAGTGGCACGTCCACTGTTTCAACTCTGCGATCGCCGCCAGGGCATCGACGGCGTCAAGGGCAATCAGTTGCAGTTACTGACCACCACCGACTCCACGTTGAAGGCGCTGATCCGTGATATCGAACTGGCTCGTCATAACATCGAAATGGTGTTCTACATCTGGCAACCGGGCGGTCTGGTCGATCAGGTCGCCGAATCCTTGATGGCCGCTGCGCGCCGTGGGGTTCATTGTCGTGTGTTGCTGGACTCCGCCGGCAGCGTGCAGTTCTTCCGTAGCCCCTATCCCGGCATGATGCGCAACGCCGGCATTGAGGTGGTCGAAGCGCTGAAGGTCAACCTGCTGCGCGTTTTCCTGCGTCGTATGGATTTACGCCAGCACCGTAAAGTGGTGCTGATTGACAACTATATTGCCTATACCGGCAGTATGAACATGGTCGATCCGCGTTACTTCAAACAGGATGCCGGCGTTGGCCAATGGATTGATCTGATGGCGCGTATGGAAGGCCCGGTAGCCACCACCATGGGAATTGTCTACGCCTGCGATTGGGAGATTGAAACCGGCCGGCGCATTCTACCGCCGCCGCCGGACATGAACATCATGCCGTTTGAGCAGGAAAGCGGCCACACCATTCAGGTGATCGCCTCCGGACCAGGTTTCCCGGAGGAAATGATCCATCAGGCGTTGCTGACCGCGGTGTACTCCGCCCGTGAGCAGTTGATCATGACCACCCCCTATTTCGTCCCGAGCGATGACTTGCTGCACGCCATATGCACCGCCGCGCTGCGCGGCGTCGAGGTCAGCATTATCGTGCCGCGCGACAATGATTCGATGATGGTACGCTGGGCCAGCCGCGCGTTCTTTTCCGAGTTGCTCGAAGCCGGGGTAAAGATTTACCAATTCGAAGGCGGCCTGCTGCATACCAAAAGCGTGCTGGTCGACGGCCAACTGAGCCTGGTCGGCACGGTGAACCTCGATATGCGCAGCCTGTGGCTGAATTTTGAAATCACCCTGGTGATTGACGATGACGGTTTCGGCAGCGATCTGGCTTGCGTACAGGATGATTACATCGCCCGCTCCAGGCTGCTGGAAGCCCGGCAGTGGCTCAAGCGGCCGTTTTGGCATCGTATTGTCGAACGACTGTTTTACTTTTTCAGTCCGCTGCTGTAAATGGCATGGCGGGCGTGGTTTAATAACGCCAAATCATTTGTTATCGGGATTTTTTTATGGATTTGAATAACCGCCTTACTGAAGACGAAACGCTGGAACAGGCATATGACATATTCCTGGAGCTGGCCGGCGACAATCTGGATCCGGCGGATATTCTGCTGTTCAATCTACAGTTTGAAGAACGCGGCGGTGCAGAACTGTACGACCCGGCTGAAGACTGGCAGGAACACGTCGATTACGATCTGAATCCGGATTTCTTTGCCGAAGTGGTTATCGGCCTGGCTGACGCCGACGGCGAACCGATCAACGATGTGTACGCCCGCGTATTGATCTGCCGTGAAAAAGATCACAAGCTGTGTCACATTCTGTGGAAAGAATGATCGCCGCTGGCGCATAAAAAAACCTGCCGATGGGCAGGTTTTTTGTTTTTAGCTGCGGGTTACAGCGGATCGACCTTCAGGCACGACACCGCATGCCGGAAGCTACCCTCCAGCAGCGGCCGCGTTTTGGCGCACTCCGGCCCGGCAATCGGACAACGGGTGCGGAATACACAGCCGGACGGCGGATTGATCGGTGACGGCAACTCCCCCTCCAGCAGTTGGATCTGCTTGACCTGCTCCTTGTCCGGATCGGGGATCGGCACCGCCGACATCAGCGCCTTGGTGTAAGGATGTTGCGGGTTCTGATACACCTCATCGTAGGTGCCCAGTTCCACCGCGTGGCCAAGATACATCACCAGCACCCGGTCGGAAATATGCTTCACCACCGCCAGGTCATGAGCGATAAAGATCAATGACAGACCCATTTCACGCTGCAGCTGCTGCAACAGATTCACCACCTGCGCCTGGATCGATACATCGAGGGCAGAAACCGGCTCATCGCAAATCACCAGTTTCGGTTCCAGTATCAAGGCTCGCGCGATGCCAATACGCTGGCACTGGCCACCGGAGAACTCATGCGGATAACGGTTGATCAGGTTCGGCAACAGCCCGACTTTTAACATCATCGCCTTGACCTTGTCCTTTACTTCCTGGCGCGGCATCTTCGGATAGTAGGTACGCAACGGCTCGGCGATGATTTCGCCAATGGTCATCCGCGGATTGAGCGATGCCAGCGGATCCTGAAAAATCATCTGAATATCGCTGCGGGTTTTACGCCAGTCAGCGTCGTTCATCCCGAGCAGATCCTTGCCCAGCCATGCCACCTTGCCGCTGGTGGCTTTTACCAGGCCGATCAGCGCACGGGCGAACGTTGACTTGCCGCAACCGGATTCCCCCACCACGCCCAGCGTTTCCCCTTCGAACAGGCGCAGCGTCACGCCGTCAACCGCCTTTAGCGTTTTCGGCGGCTGCCAGAACCACTGTTTGTCATCATGAATGTCGAAGTGCACCTTCAGATCGGCGACCTCAAGCAGAACTTTCTTGTCGGTTGCAGTATTCATACCAACGCCTCCCGCGGTTTGAAGCAGGCGCGCAAGCGCCCTTCGCCAAATTGCTCCAACGGCGGAGCACTGGCGCACTGTTCCATGGCATACGGACAACGCGGCTGGAACGGGCAACCTTTCGGCAAGCGCAGCAGATTGGGCGGATTACCGGGAATGGTCATCAAGGATTCGCCTTCCGCATCCAGACGCGGCACCGCATTAAGCAGCCCAATCGAGTACGGATGGCTCGGGTGATAAAACACATCGCGCGCGCTGCCGTACTCCATGGTACGACCGGCATACATCACCAGCACCTTGTTACAGATACCGGCCACCACGCCCAGATCGTGGGTGATCATGATAATGGCGGTGTTGAATTCACGTTTCAGATCGTTTAGCAACGTCATGATCTGCGCCTGCACCGTAACGTCCAATGCGGTGGTCGGTTCATCGGCAATCAGCAATTTTGGCCGGCACAGCAACGCCATGGCAATCATTACACGCTGACGCATACCACCGGAAAACTCGTGTGGATACATACGCATGCGCTTACGCGCCTCCGGCATTTTCACCGCATCAAGCATTCGTACCGACTCTTCGAACGCTGCGCTTTTGCTCATGTTCTTATGCAACATCAGCACTTCCATCAGCTGTTCGCCGACGCGCATGTACGGATTGAGCGAAGTCATCGGATCCTGAAAGATCATCGAGATTTCTTCTGCCCGCAGCTTGTTGAGCTGGTTTTCCGGCAGATTGAGTATTTCACGGCCGTTGAACCTGGCGGAGCCGTCGATGCGGCCATTGCTGGCCAACAATCCCATCAGCGCGAATGCCGTCTGTGATTTGCCGGAGCCGGATTCACCGACGATACCCAGCGTTTCGCCGGCGCGCAGATCAAAGTTCAGGTCGTTGACCGCCGTCACATCGCCGTCCGGCGTGGCGAAGGTGACGCGCAGATCCTGCACATCCAGCAGCAGCGGAGTTGCCGCCGTGTCCCGGGTTTGCAGTTGCGGGTTTTCAATGGTGCTCATGGTGGCACTCCTTAACGATCTTTCGGGTCGAGGGCATCACGCAGACCATCGCCGATAAAGTTGAAACAAAACAGAGTGACAACCAGGAAGCCGGCCGGGAACATCAGCAACCACGGTGAAACTTCCATCGAGTTGGCGCCGTCGCTCAATAACGCCCCCCAGCTGCTCAGCGGTTCCTGCGTGCCCAGCCCCAGGAAGCTGAGAAACGATTCGAACAGGATCATGCTTGGCACCAGCAGCGACGCATACACCACCACTACCCCCAGTACGTTCGGCACGATATGGCGCAGCACGATATTACGGGTTGATACCCCGCCCACCAGCGCCGCTTCAATAAATTCCTTACGCTTGAGGCTCAGCGTTTGTCCGCGCACGATACGCGCCATGTCCAGCCACGACACCATACCGATCGCCACGAAGATCAGCAGGATATTCTGGCCAAAAAAGGTCACCAGCAGGATGACGAAGAACATGAACGGGAAGGAGTTGAGGATCTCGAGCAAACGCATCATCACCGAGTCGGTCTTGCCGCCCAGGTAGCCGGAAAGCGAGCCGTACAGCGTGCCGACGATCACGGCCACCATCGCCGCGGCTACCCCGACCATCAACGAAATGCGCCCGCCGATTGCCACTCGCACCAACAGGTCACGGCCAGAGGAGTCGGTACCGAAATAGTGGCCAGACTCGATGCTCGGCGCAGCCGACATCATCGCCCAATCGGTATCGTCATAGGTAAATTGTGACAGCCAGGGCGCCACGATCACGAATAGCGTGATCAGTGCCAGCACGAACAGGCTGCCGACCGCCGCCCGGTTGTGTATGAAACGACGACGTGCGTCTTGCCATAGGCTACGCCCTTCCACTTCCAGCTTTTCGCTGAAATGCTCCAGAGCTTCGCTGTTCTTTTTAGTCAACATCATTGGCGTGCTCCAGCTTAATAACGAATTTTCGGATCGATAACGGCATATAGCACGTCAACGATCGCATTGAACAAAATGGTCAGGCCGCCGACCAGAATGGTCAGGCTCAGCACCAGCGAGTAATCGCGGTTCAATGCGCCATTAACGAACAGCTGGCCGATGCCCGGCAGACCATATATGGTTTCAATCACCATCGAACCAGTGATAATGCCGACAAACGCCGGCCCCATATAAGACAGCACCGGCAGCAGCGCCGGTTTCAGCGCGTGGCGGAAGATAATGCGGTGCATTGGCAGGCCTTTGGCGCGCGCGGTACGGATAAAGTTCGAATGCAGCACTTCAATCATCGAGCCGCGGGTGATACGCGCGATGCTGGCGATATACGCCAACGACAGCGCCACCATTGGCAGGATCATAAATTTCAGCGCCCCACCGTTCCAACCACCGCCCGGCAACCATTTCAAGGTGATGGCGAACACCAGCACCAATAGCGGCGCCACCACAAAGCTGGGTATCACCACCCCGGTCATGGCAAACCCCATCACCGTATAATCCCATTTGGTATTCTGCTTGAGCGCGGCAATAACCCCGGCGCTCACGCCAAACAACACTGCCAAAATAAACGCCGCTGCCCCCAGTTTGGCCGAGACCGGGAATGAACTGGCAACCAGATCGTTGACCGAATAATCTTTGTATTTAAATGACGGGCCAAAGTCACCCTGCGAAAGCTGCAATAAATAATGGCCGTACTGTTTCCAGATCGGGTCATTCAAGTGATATTTCGCTTCAATGTTTGCCAACACTTCCGGCGGTAATGCGCGCTCACCGGTGAACGGGCTACCGGGAGCCAGACGCATCATGAAGAATGAAATGGTAATAAGGATAAATAACGTCGGGATCGCCTCTAACAGGCGTCGAAGTATAAATTTCAGCATTGCCCTAACCCTGTGCTCCAGCCTGATGACGGCTTATTATTTTGACTGGACCGCAGACAATCGCCCGCGGCCCTCACCGTATCAATGCTTAATGATGTACAGATTTTTGTCGTACACGTTGTCCAACGGATCCTTACCGGTATAGCCGCCCACGTAAGGCTTCACCAGACGGGCGTTGACGTAGTAGTAGACCGGTACGATAGCCGAATCCTTGTCCAGTTGAACTTCGGCCTTCTGGTACAGCGCGGCGCGTTCTTCTTTGGTTTTCGCCGTCAGCACGTCGGTCATCAAGCGGTCAAAGGTTTCGCTCTTGTAATGTGGGGTATTACTGCTGCTGTCCGACAGCATCATGTTCAGGAAGGTGCTCGGCTCATTGTAATCGGCACACCAGCCGGCACGCGAAACGTCGTAATTACCCTGATGTCGGGTATCCAGGAAGGTTTTCCACTCCTGATTGACCAGTTTGACGTTGACGCCCAGGTTCTTCTTCCAGATTGACGCTGCGGCAATCGCCAGCTTCTTGTGCAGATCGGAGGTGTTATACAGCAGGTTGAAGGTCAGCGGCTTGTCCGGGCCATAGCCGGCTTCCGCCAGCAGTTTCTTCGCTTCTTCGTTACGTTTTTCCTGCGTCCAGCCGAACCATTCCGGCGGCGTCAGCTTGGCGCCATCGGTGTACGGCGGGGTAAAGCTGTAGGCTGGCAGATCGCCCTGATTTTTCACCTTGTGGACGATAATGTCGCGATCCAGCCCCAGTTTCAGCGCTTCGCGCACTCGCGCATCGGTAAATGGCGCTTTCTGGTTGTTAATCTCGTAGTAGTAAGTGCACAGGTACGGATCCACATGCACTTCCTGCGGAATGTCTTTTTTCAGCTTCTGGAACAGTTCAATCGGCATGTTGTTATAGGTCATGTCGATTTCGCCAGTGCGGTAGCGGTTAACATCGGTAACTTCCGATGAAATAGGCAGGAACGTGACTTTATTAATGATGGTTTTCGCGTTATCCCAATATTCCGGGTTACGTTCCAGGACGATGCGTTCGTTGACGACCCAATCTTTTAATTTATACGCGCCATTGCTGACGTAGTTCTGCGGCAGAGTCCATTTTTCGCCAAATTTTTCTACCGCGTCTTTGTTCACCGGTTTCATCGCGTAGTGCGGCGTCATTTCAACCAGATACGGCACCGGCTCGGTCAGCGTAACCTGGAAGGTGTGATCGTCAATCGCCTTGACGCCCAGCGTCGATTTGTCTTTTTTGCCGGCGATAATGTCATCAACGTTTTCTACATGAGCATATTGCAGGTAACTGGCGTATGGCGATGCGGTTTTCGGATCAACCACGCGCTGCCAGCTGTAGACGAAGTCTTGCGCCGTCACCGGTTGGCCATTTGACCATTTGGCATCTTTGCGCAGGTGGAAGGTCCACACTTTGTAATCTTTATTATCCCAGCTTTCCGCCACGCCAGGTTCGACTTCACCGTTTACGCCGTTGTTGGCCAAACCTTCAATCAAATCGCGGGTGACGTTATTTTCCGGTACCCCTTCGATTTTGTGCGGATCCAGCGATTGCACTTCCGAGCCGTTATTCTTGACGATCTCTTGCTTCTCTGCCAGTTGTACCCCTGCCGGCACCACCGCGGCAAACGCACTGCCGGCGGTGGTGATGCCCAGCGCGGCCATAATGCCGGCAGCCAGTAGCGTTTTTCTCGTGATGTTGGTCATTGATCTACTCCAGTTTATTATTATCACAGGCCAATCGGTGCACCCGCGTTGCCCATTTGTCAGGCCTGTTGATCCGTCGCCGCGGAACGAATGCGGCATCCGGCCTTCCCCGTATTACTCACGTTGTTGTCGTGGCGTAATACCCCTTACTGCTTGATGATGTACAGATTCTTCACATCGGTGTAGTCCAGCGGATCCTTACCGGTAAAGCCGCCGACCGAGGGTTTAATCAAACGCGCGCTGACGCGGTAATACACCGGTATCAACGCCGAATCCTTATCCAGCTGGTTTTCCGCCTGTTGATAAATCAGCGCCCGCGCCGCCGCATCCGGTGCCTGCAAGCTGGCAGCCATCAGCGCATCGAAATGGGCATTTTTATAAAACAGCGTGTTATTGCTGCTATCGGATAGCGCCAGATTCAGGAAAGCGCTGGGCTCGTTATAATCACCGCACCAGGTGGCGCGTGCCACGTCGAATTGCCCCTGATGGCGGCTTTCCAGCGAGGTTTTCCATTCCTGATTTTGCAGTGTGACATCGGCGCCAAGGTTTTTTTGCCACATCGAGGCGGCGGCAATCGCCTGCTGCTTGTTTTGATCGGAGGTGTTGTACAGCAACCTGAACTTGAGCGGCTTATCGGCGCCGAACCCGGCTTCAGCCAGCAGCTGTTTCGCGCGCTGGTTACGTTGCTGCTGTGTCCAGCCCGCCCACTCGGGCGGCGTGAAGCGCCCCCCGTCGGTGAAACTCGGGGTAAAGGCGTAGGCCGGGATTTGCCCTTGTCCCATTATCTTGTTGGCGATAATGTCGCGATCGAGCGTCAATTTTACCGCTTCCCGCACCCGAGCGTCGGTAAACGGCGCACGCTGGTTGTTGATTTCGTAATAGAAGGTGCATAGGTAGGGATTAACGTGCAGTTGATCGGGAACCTCGCGTTTCATCTTGCCGAACAGCGTTGGTGGAATGGCGCTGTTGGTAATATCGATCTCGCCGCTGCGATAGCGGTTTACATCACTGACTTCCGAGGCAATCGGCAAGAAGGTCGCCTGTGAAATCACCGTCGCCTTGTTGTTCCAATAGTTTGCGTTGCGCTCCAGCACGATGCGTTCGTTTACCACCCACTGTTTCAGGCGGTAGGCGCCATTGCCGACATAATGTTGCGGCAGAGTCCATTTTTCGCCATATTTCTCGACCACCGACTGTTTGACCGGTTTCATTGAGGTATGGGTCAACATGCTGAGCAGGTACGGCACCGGTTCGCTCAATGTCAGCTGCAAGGTATGCTCATCAATCGCCTTGACGCCCAGCGTTTTCGGCGCTTGCTTGCCATTCAGAATGGCATCCGCATTTTCAATCTTGGCGTACTGCAAATAACTGGCGTAAGGCGAGCCGGTTTTGGGATCGGCCAAACGACGCCAGCTGTAAACGAAATCCTGCGCGGTCACCGGCGAACCATCACTCCACACCGCCGCCGGGCGCAAATGGAAGGTCCATACCTTGAAATCGCGCTGTTCCCAACGCTCGGCAACCGCCGCCGTCACGTGACCGTTGGCGTCGGTGCTGACCAGACCCTCCAGCAGATTAAGAATGATATTGCTTTCCGGATTGCCTTCGACTTTATGCGGATCCAATGAAGCAACTTCCAAACCGTTATTGATCACGATGTTCTGCTGCGCGGCCAGTTCAACGCCGGCCGGAACTTCCGCCGCCTGCACGGTATGCAGCGCCGCCATGCTCAATAGTGTAATGACACAAGACAACGGCGTGCGCTTCAAGATTTGCTGCATAGTCGAGGCTCCTTTTCGCCCAACACCGGGGCTTAACGATTTGTACGAAATATTTATAGGAATTCGAGATTAACCAACCCCAGCAAAATTCGTTCCTACTTTGCTCGCTGCGCCACAAATTATCGTCAGGAAAGTTGCTCGGAAATTAGCAGATGCAAAAATCCTTAGCCAATAATTTTTACGAAAATGTTAAGCAATTCTCTTTTATTAGCCGAAGCGCGGATTGGGACATGGGAGTAAAACCCCAAGAAACAACCCTCAATCCATTGATATAAAACAATAAATAAAATAAAAACCGGTGCGACTCATCGGTAAAACCGGCGCGCCGACAAGAAACAAACATTCAGTTAACAAACATGCTGTTCAAAGAACAAACACCTGCCGATAGGGAATTAATCACTAATAACACCTGGATAGCAGTCAGACAAGCCCTACAGAATGATGTGACTAAATTAACAGCAAAATGGCACTAAAGCCGCGGATAAAGGGCAAATATGCGGCTATTAAAGGCGCTAAAATAACGCTCATGGCTTTTGATTGGCTGCAAAGTGGAATTTATGCCACAAAATAGTGCATTTGCTGAATAAATACTCACAATTTGCACCTATTTAATGCGCGAAGATAAATAAGTTTAAACGTTAAAAATAATTTTAGGAATGAGCGGCATTTCACCGTCGATTTGCGGTTCGCCGAGCAGGCATGACAAGGCGATCCCCGGACGCTGCTCGCTCGAACGGCCGGGGTTGTCAAACAGGAAATAACCGGGAGGATGACGAATAAGATGCTTACAGCAGACCGGGGAAAATGGCCTTGATGCCGGTGACGATAAATTCGATACCTAACGCCATCAATAACAGTCCCATAATGCGCGTGATAACGTTAATACCCGTTTGCCCCAGCAAACGGACCAACAAAGGTGCCGCTCGAAACAACAGCCAACAACAGAAGGCAAACAGTGCGATCGCCAGCGTAAAACCAAGCAGGTTTTGCCAACTGTGGTAACGCGAACTCCAGACGATGGTGGAACTGATCGCCCCCGGCCCGGCCATCAATGGTAATGCCAGCGGCACCACGCCGATGCTCTCGCGGATGGCGCTCTCTGATTTTTCCTGTTTGTTCTGTTTGTCCTCGCCCAGTTTACCGCTGATCATCGACATGGCGATGGTGACCACCAGGATTCCGCCGGCAATGCGGAATGAATCAATCGAGATACCAAACAGGTGCAAGATCCCCTCACCGAGGAACAGCGAGGTCCACAAGATGATCGCCACCGACAGGTTGGCCGTCAGGTTGGTTTTATTGCGCCCCGCCTCCGCCTGATAGCTGGTCATACTGATGAACACCGGCAGGATCCCCACCGGGTTGACCAACGCAAACAGACCGACAAAGAATTTTATATAGCCGGAAAAATCCAGCAAAGATTGGCCCACAAACCACTCCGCATTAATAGCTGTAAAAAGAGACGTCGCCCACGCGCGCTAATGTAATAGAAATACCCAGGGTAATCCATCCGCCGCGACAGCATTTTTCTGCAGATGCAGCAATGATAATTAAATGTTTAATCAAGGTTAAATTAACGAATCATCAAGGTGATTTATTGTTGCATAAAACACCTCTTGGCACATAAATGAGAAACACTCTCAACAAAGCCATGCTGAATGGTGTCAGCCAACACTTTTTATGATTTAAATCACAAAATGACTACTCAGGAATAGTTAAGCTCTTAGTCGTAGCCAGGGAGTAGGACAGTTTTAGCGAACAGGTCATTATCGCCGGCTCCGGCCCTGGAAAAGCTCTTTAAGCAAATCAGCAGCAAGTGAGGCTAACCAACGGAAATACTTTGCTTTTGGCAAACGTCTTCCGAACATTGACTATACTGGTTGCTCGCACGGCTTATTTACTGAAAGAGTTTAACATTATCAGGAGAGCACTATGGCTGTAACAAACGTTGCTGAATTGAACGAGCTTGTAGCGCGTGTCAAAAAAGCCCAGCGCGAATATGCCAACTTTACCCAAGAGCAAGTTGACAAGATCTTCCGCGCTGCTGCCCTCGCCGCCGCCGATGCACGTATCCCTCTGGCTAAAATGGCCGTCGAAGAATCCGGTATGGGTATCGTTGAAGACAAGGTCATCAAAAACCACTTCGCTTCCGAATATATTTATAACGCCTATAAAGATGAAAAAACCTGCGGCGTGCTGTCCGAGGACGACACGTTCGGTACCATTACCATCGCCGAACCGATTGGCTTGATCTGCGGCATCGTCCCGACAACCAACCCGACTTCCACCGCAATCTTCAAGGCACTCATCAGCCTGAAGACCCGTAACGGCATCATCTTCTCCCCGCATCCACGTGCCAAAAACGCCACTAACAAAGCGGCAGATATCGTGTTGCAAGCGGCTATCGCTGCGGGCGCGCCAAAAGATATCATCGGCTGGATCGATCAACCTTCCG
The DNA here is from genome assembly GCF_041448735.1 of Serratia odorifera. Taxonomy (NCBI): domain Bacteria; kingdom Pseudomonadati; phylum Pseudomonadota; class Gammaproteobacteria; order Enterobacterales; family Yersiniaceae; genus Serratia; species Serratia odorifera. Next base: position 1,265,873 of record NZ_JBGMUT010000001.1, read on the forward strand.
TCGAGCTGTCCAATCAGCTGATGCACCACCCAGATTTGAACCTGATTCTGGCTACCGGCGGCCCTGGTATGGTGAAAGCCGCCTACAGTTCCGGCAAACCGGCCATCGGCGTGGGCGCCGGTAATACTCCGGTAGTGGTTGACGAAACCGCCGACATCAAACGCGTCGTGGCGTCGATTCTGATGTCGAAGACCTTCGACAGCGGCGTTATCTGCGCCTCAGAGCAGTCGGTTATCGTGGTGGACTCGGTTTACGATGCGGTACGCGAGCGCTTCGCTACCCACGGCGGTTACCTGCTGCAAGGCAAGGAGCTGAAGGCCGTACAGGACATCATTTTGAAAAATGGCGGGCTTAACGCCGCTATCGTCGGTCAATCGGCGGTAAAAATTGCGGAAATGGCCGGTATTACCGTTCCAGCCAGCACCAAGGTGCTGATTGGCGAAGTGAAACTGGTTGATGAATCCGAGCCGTTCGCACACGAAAAACTGTCACCTACGCTGGCCATGTACCGTGCCAAGAACTTTGAAGACGCCGTCGACAAAGCAGAAAAACTGGTGGCAATGGGCGGTATCGGCCACACCTCCTGCCTGTATACCGACCAGGACAACCAGCAGGAACGCATCGCCTACTTCGGCGACAAGATGAAAACCGCACGTATTCTGATCAACACCCCGGCATCACAAGGCGGGATCGGCGATCTGTACAACTTCAAACTGGCGCCATCGCTGACGCTGGGCTGCGGCTCGTGGGGGGGTAACTCCATTTCCGAGAACGTCGGTCCAAAACACTTGATCAACAAGAAAACTGTAGCGAAGCGAGCAGAAAACATGTTGTGGCATAAACTTCCGAAATCTATCTACTTCCGTCGTGGCTCCCTGCCAATCGCACTGGAAGAAGTGGCTACCGACGGTGCCAAACGCGCATTCATCGTGACCGACCGTTTCTTGTTCAACAACGGTTATGCCGACCAGATCACCAACGTGCTGAAGTCGCATGGCATCGAAACCGAAGTGTTCTTTGAAGTTGAAGCGGATCCAACCCTGAGCATCGTGCGCAAAGGCGCCGAGCAGATGCACTCCTTCAAGCCAGACGTGATTATCGCGTTGGGCGGCGGTTCGCCGATGGATGCCGCCAAAATCATGTGGGTGTTGTACGAGCATCCTGAAACCCATTTCGAAGATCTGGCGCTGCGCTTTATGGATATCCGTAAACGCATCTACAAATTCCCGAAAATGGGCGTGAAGGCAAAAATGATTGCTATCACCACAACCTCCGGTACCGGTTCTGAAGTCACGCCGTTTGCCGTGGTCACTGACGATGAAACCGGTCAGAAGTATCCACTGGCAGACTATGCCCTGACGCCAGATATGGCGATTGTCGATGCCAACCTGGTGATGAACATGCCGAAATCGCTGTGCGCCTTTGGCGGCCTGGATGCAGTAACACACGCCCTCGAAGCCTATGTTTCGGTACTGGCCAATGAATACTCCGACGGCCAGGCACTGCAAGCGTTGAAACTGCTGAAGGAATATCTCCCAGCCAGCTACAAAGAAGGCGCGAAGAACCCGGTAGCACGTGAGCGCGTTCACAATGCCGCCACCATTGCCGGTATCGCCTTTGCCAACGCCTTCCTGGGGGTTTGTCACTCGATGGCCCACAAACTGGGCTCCGAGTTCCACATTCCGCACGGTTTGGCCAATGCGATGCTGATTTCCAACGTTATTCGCTATAACGCCAACGATAACCCGACCAAACAGACGGCATTTAGCCAGTACGATCGTCCGCAGGCACGCCGCCGCTACGCTGAAATCGCCGATCACCTCGGCCTGAGCGCACCAGGCGACCGTACCGCCCAGAAAATCGAGAAACTGCTCGGCTGGTTGGACGAAATCAAAACCGAACTCGGTATCCCAGCCTCTATTCGCGAAGCTGGCGTGCAGGAAGCCGATTTCCTGGCAAAAGTCGACAAGCTGTCTGAGGATGCGTTTGACGACCAATGTACCGGCGCCAACCCACGTTATCCGCTGATTGCCGAATTGAAACAAATCATGCTGGATACCTTCTACGGCCGCAAATTCAGCGAGTTCGAAGACGTTGAGGAAGCGGCTGCACCGGTCGCTAGCAAAGCAGCAAAGAAGCTCAAAAAGTAACGCTATGCTGATATGAACAAACCCGCCGAAAGGCGGGTTTTTTTATGTCTGACACACGCCGACAGCCAGCAGAACCGACGGTAGCGGCGTCAAGCGCCTGGACCGCCTGCTACCATTGTCCTGACGCCTGATGCCCACCCTGGCCCTCAGCAACGCCAGGCTCGGCTACCCCACACGAGTGCCAAGCTTGCTATCAACAGAAAACCCGCCATCAGGCGGGTTTGTGGGGAGAGTCGATAACCTGGTTTACCTAATCGAGCGCATGCATCGCTTCTTTATAGTGGCGGCGGCAGACCGAAACGTAACTCTCGTTACCGCCAATAACCACCTGTTCCCCTGCCTGCATTGCCTGGCCGTTTTCGTCAAGACGCAGCACCCGGTTCGCTTTGCGACCGCAATGACAGATGGTCTTCAACTCCACCAGCTTGTCCGCCCAGGCCAGCAGATATTGGCTGCCAATAAACAGTTCGCCAAGAAAGTCAGTACGTAATCCATAACACAACACCGGGATATCCAACTGGTCGACAACATCACACAATTGCTCAATCTGCGCCTTGGTCAGGAACTGGCTTTCGTCCAGTAACACGCAGTGTACCGGCTGTTGTTGGTGTTCCTGGTTAATCATGGCGAACAGCGCTGTCTCATTATTATAAAGCTGCGCCTGGGACGACAGACCGATTCGTGAACTGACCTTGCCCACGCCAAAGCGGTGGTCGATCTCGGCGGTGAACACCAGCGTACGCATACCACGTTCTTGATAATTATATGAAGATTGCAACAAGGCAGTGGATTTTCCTGCATTCATTGCAGAGTAATAAAAATAGAGTTGAGCCATAGCCAGTAATTCCAATGGGATAAGAAACATCCAGGTGGGCGATTCAGCGAGTGAGTGTACCATAGGCTTACTCGACGCTCAGCATCCCGACGGCAATAATCTTAGTGCAGATTGACAACCGTCGGATGAAACATATAGCGCCATAATCAGGGTCCCAACGCTATTTCCACTCTCCCCGCGCGCAGTATCATTAATTAACGCTAATGATTTAGCCTGATGATTAAAGATATCCTTTATCCTCCCCCGCGGCTAAAGCGCAGCGCTGAATAGCCTGTGGGTCGATAACCGCTGTTTAAATCAATTATCATCGGCAAAGGTGATTTTTATCGACACGCTGCCGCCATGCCGCTTTTGCGGTTATCTTTACCAATATACCCCTATTGTTTACAATGTTTGCATGTTGATATACGTGATTAACCCCACAGATTTCAGTTGAACAAACCATATAAAACACAATTATATCTTTGCGATGAAAGCCTTTTAAGCAAAAAAAATGCCGAGCCGTGCTGTTGAAAATTTGACTTAACAGCCCAACGGTAAAAACTCGGCGGAGTAGATGTTATTACCCGGACAGTTCTGATTAAGGCATTTTTAAATGGTAAATTTGAGTATCCATCTCAATTTGGCTATTGCAGAAAGGAAAAGAGCACTCTATTATTATCGAGACGCCCCCCACCAATATAATTTGAGAGTAGGACAATGAGCGAAGCATTAAAGATTTTGAACAACATCCGTACTCTGCGCGCACAGGCAAGAGAATGCAGCCTGGAGACGCTGGAAGAGATGCTTGAAAAACTGGAAGTTGTAGTGAACGAACGTCGCGAAGAAGATAGCCAGGCTCAAGCGGAAATCGAAGAGCGTACGCGTAAACTGCAACAATATCGCGAAATGCTGATTGCAGACGGTATTGATCCTAACGAACTGCTGCAAACCATGGCAGCAAATAAAGCCGCGGGTAAAGCCAAGCGTGCAGCGCGCCCGGCTAAATACCAATATAAAGATGAAAACGGCGAGATGAAAACCTGGACTGGCCAAGGCCGTACGCCAGCGGTAATTAAGAAAGCTATCGAAGAGCAAGGTAAATCGCTGGACGATTTCCTGCTGTAATAGCGTTTCTGCCGTGCATCTTAAAGGCTCCCATTGGGAGCCTTTTTGTTTGCAGCCACGGAAGGTGATGTGAATAAAAAAGGGGCATAAGCCCCTTTATATTGCCATCAGATTGTACATTTACTGCACTTTATAAAATGCCTTATACCAGTCGACGAAGTGTTTGACCCCTTGCTCAACGCTGGTCGCCGGCTTAAAGCCAATGTCGCGGTACAGCTCGGCAGTATCCGCACTGGTATCCAACACGTCGCCTGGTTGCATCGGCAGCATATTTTTACGTGCCGTGACGCCTAAAGCATTTTCCAGCGCCTGGATATATTCCATCAGTTTTACCGGGCTACTGTTGCCGATATTATAAACATGATACGGCGCGGAACTGGTCGCTGGCGCCCCCTGCTCCACGTTCCAATCGGCATTCGCTTGCGGGATCACGTCCTGTAAGCGAACAATCGCCTCGGCAATATCATCAATGTAAGTAAAATCACGTTGCATCTCGCCGTGGTTATATACATCGATGCTGTCGCCGGCCAAAATGGCCTTGGTGAATTTAAACAGCGCCATATCCGGGCGCCCCCACGGACCATAGACGGTAAAGAAACGCAGCCCGGTGGTTGGCAAACCATATAAATGCGAATAACTGTGCGACATCAGTTCATTGGCCTTTTTGGTCGCCGCATACAGCGACACCGGATGGTCAACAGAATCTTCCGTCGAAAAAGGCAGCTTGCGATTTAAGCCATAAACCGAACTGGACGAGGCATACAGCAGATGTTCAACCTTATTATGCCGGCAGCCTTCCAACACGTTCAAATGACCAATCAGGTTGGAATCGGCATACGCCATCGGGTTTTCCAACGAGTAACGCACCCCGGCCTGCGCGGCGAGATGAATGACCCGTTGGAATTGTTGCTCGGCAAATAATGTGGCCATGCCATCGCGGTCAGCCAGATCCAGCGCGATAAATTGAAAGGCCGGTTTCCCGGCCAATAAATCAAGACGCGCAGTTTTCAGGCTGACATCATAATAGTCATTCATGTTGTCGATACCGACAACATGATGCCCGGCCGCCAACAAACGCTCGGCAACGTGATACCCAATAAACCCTGCGACGCCGGTAACCAGGAATTTCATGCTCACCTCTTAGATAACCGGCTGCACCGAAGCGCCGCGGCCAATTGCATAATAGGTGAAACCGCGGCTTTCCAGACGCTCCGGATCGTACAGGTTACGACCATCGAAGATCACCGGCTGCTTCAGGGTGGATTTGATGACATCAAAGTCCGGCGCGCGGAAGTTTTGCCATTCGGTACAGATAACCAACGCATCGGCACCCTGCAACGCGGCTTCTTTGGTGCCCATCAGCTTCAGATCGTCACGATGGCCATAAATGCGCTGCGCTTCGTTCATCGCTTCCGGATCGTAGGCCTGCACCTTGGCACCGGCTTCCCACAGCGTTTCCATCAATACCCGTGCTGATGCTTCACGCATGTCATCGGTATTCGGTTTGAATGCCAGGCCCCACAGAGCAAAGGTTTTGCCCGCCAGATCCTCACCGAAATAGTGTTTGATAAAGGTGGTCAACTTGTATTTCTGCTGATAGTTCACCTGCTCGACCGCCTGCAGCAGCTTCGGCTGATAACCGATGTGCTCGGAGGTACGGATCAGCGCTTGAACGTCTTTCGGGAAGCATGAGCCGCCGTAACCGCAGCCTGGATAAATAAAGTGATAACCGATGCGCGAATCGGAGCCGATACCCTGACGCACCTTTTCAATGTCTGCCCCCAGCAGTTCGGCCAGGTTGGAAATCTCGTTCATAAAGCTGATTTTTGTCGCCAGCATGCAGTTGGCGGCGTATTTGGTCAGCTCTGCACTGCGAATATCCATCAGGATCATGCGATCGTGATTACGGTTGAACGGTTCGTACAGTTCACGAATCGGTTCAATCACCTCTTTGTTATCGGTACCGATAACAATACGCTCAGGACGCATACAGTCGGCAACCGCTGCGCCTTCTTTCAGGAACTCCGGGTTGGAAACCACGTCAAACGGTACCTTGCTGCCGCGTTTCTCCAGGGTCTCAGTCATCACCTGACGCACCTTGTCAGCGGTGCCGACCGGTACGGTAGACTTGTCGATCACCACTTTATGGTCGGTCATGTGTTCAGCAATGGTGCGCGCCACGGCGGTAACGTACTTCAGATCGGCGGAGCCGTCTTCATCCGGCGGCGTACCGACCGCAATGAACTGAATGGTGCCGTGTGCCACGCCAGCCTGTGCATCGGTAGTAAAATGCAGACGACCGGCTTCAAAATTCTGCTGCACCAGCGGCGTCAGACCCGGTTCAAAAATAGGGATATTCCCTTTTTTCAGGTTTTCGACTTTACGCTCGTCAACGTCAATACACATAACGTCATGGCCAACCTCAGCCAACACCGCAGCCTGCACCAGGCCAACGTAGCCAATACCAAAAACTGTTACTTTCATGGGAAAATCCTAGTTTTTCAAATTAATACGGAAAAGAAACTTATTTTTGTTCAGTGGCTGTCAACTGTTGCAGCCACTGAGAAAAATCCTTGCCCAGGCTGGCATGGCGCATGCCATACTCGACGAAGGCCTGCATATAGCCGAGCTTGTTACCACAGTCGTGGCTGACACCCTTCAGGTGATAAGCCTCGACCGGTTCCTTTTGCATCAGCATATCAATCGCATCGGTCAGTTGGATCTCGTCACCGGCCCCGGGTGGTGTCTTCGCCAGCAACGCCCAGATATCGGCCGACAACACATAACGGCCGACAATAGCCAGATTGGACGGCGCCTGGTCCGGCGAGGGTTTTTCGACCACGCTCACCATCGGCGCGCTTTCACCCGGCTGTAACTGATGGCCCTGACAGTCTGCTACACCATAGTTGCCGACGTCTTTTTGCGGCACCGGCTCCACCATAATCTGGCTGACGCCGGTTTGTTCAAAACGCGCCAACATCTCATGCAGGTTGTCTTTGCTCAGATCGGCGCTGTACTCGTCGATGATAACGTCCGGCAGTACTACCGCCACTGGCTCATCGCCCACCATTGGATAGGCGCACATGATCGCATGACCAAGGCCTTTTGCCACGCCTTGGCGAACCTGCATCACCGTTACGCCTTTTGGGCAAATGGATTGGACTTCATCCAGCAACTGGCGTTTTACGCGTTTTTCCAGCATCGCTTCCAGCTCAAAACTGGTGTCAAAATGGTTTTCGATGGAATTCTTAGAGGAGTGCGTCACTAAAACGATTTCACTGATTCCAGCCGCAATGCATTCATTGACCACGTACTGAATCAGGGGCTTGTCAACCAGCGGCAGCATTTCTTTGGGAATGGCTTTCGTCGCTGGCAGCATCCGTGTGCCCAAGCCCGCAACCGGGATGACCGCTTTCCTGACTTTACGATTTAACGCTGACATTATTTCCTCTCTTGATGCGCGCTCAAATTATGAACGTCACTCGCTATACAAACTCCCGGAGTATACCAGCTAAATACCGCTGAGCATTACACTGCGATCAAATAGAATCACTTTAAGACAATTACCTAATCGAGGGTTTTCGGACAGGAATAATATTTTCAACCGGCTCAATTGCCGTTAATAGTTGCTTACAATAAGCCGCTATTCTGCGCTGAGCATCAGGCGCAAACGCCCGCCAGTGCCCCAGACCTGGCATTGCCACGCCGAGCAGCGCTGGCTGATTTGATTCATATAGGTGGCGCCCAGCGTCCCCAACGGCACTCCGTTGCTAAGCTGAATTTGATTGTCGCCGGTATTCACATTGGCATGTAAGCCTGCGGAAACCAGGATCAGGTTTTTATATTCGGCGTGATAATAGCCAACCAACAACGGGAATTGCCCTTCCAACTTGCCTTGGCGTAATAATTGATTAACTTGTTTTAACAATGTGGACATTTGCGGCAGACGATGCTGTTGATTAGCTAAATGGTCCTGTAGCAAACCATTAAATAACGCCCGTAATAATAAGGCCGCCAATACGCCATTATCGCCGGCGCGAGTGACATCCAGACAATAGAAGGCCAGATCTTTTTCTGATAATGCAGCAATATCCAGCACCAGCCCTGGGTTTTCGTCGGTAGTCAATTGGCGGTAGTTAATCCGGCAATGGGCAATCGACTGCTGTACCGGCGGCTGCAACTGCTTGAGCAACCTGGCAGCTTCCGACGGATTTTTGCTTAGCGCGTCCCAATCCTGCAGCAATTCAACCTCTTCGATTGCCGGTGAGGTGAACATGTTCGGGTACAGGCAGGCCAATGCCGCCTCGCGCAGACGATTGAGATCGCTTAACGGTTTGAGCAGCACATCCTGCACGCCCAATCGCAACACCTTGGCGATATCCGCCATCTTATCGGTAGCCGAGATAACCAATACCGGGATTTTTACTCCCTGCAGGCGCAGATGCTCAACAAACTCAATGCCGCCCATTTCAGGCATTGCCAGATCGCACAGGATCAAATCCGGGCCGATATCATCAACAGCACTCAACGCCTGCAAGCCATTGGTCGCTTCATGGGTAACTGCGCCTAATGATTGCAGGTAGCCAACAAGCACCGAACGAAATACCTGTTCGTCCTCAACAATCAGAATGCGCTTGTCTGTCAGTGGTAATGCCATTGGCCGGACCTCTTCCCTTGTCATGATGTAATAGTGGCTCAAAATGGCCAGTTATGCCTGCCGGAAATTGACATGAAAATGCTCCCTGCCATTGGCGACGCGTAACTAGCTGTTTTTTACCAGCGGCAGCAGCATGTCGCGCTGTTTCTCTACCGCCAGCCGCCCCGCCTCGATAGCTTCTTCCGCACGATGAAAATCCAGCGTGGAGATCTGCGGGCAATAGGGTTGAATCAACACGTCAGGGGGATCCCCCGCCATGCGGTTACGCTTTAGCCGGTTTTCCAACACCTGGATCGAGGTGCTCATGATTTCCATTGCCGTGGGGGTAATGTTCGGTTTTTTTACCGTCATCTTGCCGATCCGCTCACGCAGTCGCCCCCGCCAGTTACGCGCCACTGGCGCTTCGTCCGGTTCGCTACGCACTGAAAACAGATCCTGTTGCATCAGATGTGCGTCATGCTGCAAATCCACTGCAATAACGATATCGGCACCCATGGCGCGGGTTAACGAAATCGGCACCGGATTGACCACCGCACCGTCCACCAGCCAATAGCCGTCAAACCAGACCGGCGCCAGTAATCCGGGCATACTGCACGACGCGCGTATCGCCTGGTGTATATCGCCCTTGGTCAGCCACAGTTCACGGCCGGTGCTCAAATTGGTCGCAACCGCACCAAACTTCAGCGAACATTGCGCAATATCGTTAATGTTTAATAGTTGGCCGACCGCATTGAATACCCGCTCACCGCGCAGCAAACCACCGCGTTGCCAGGACAGATCCATCAGACGGATCACATCCCAATAGCTGAACGAGCGCACCCACTTTTCCATCGCCGGCAATCGATGGCTGGCATATGCGGCACCCACCAGCGAGCCGACAGAGCAACCGGCAACTATATCGGCCTCAATGCCCATTTTCTTGAGCGCGTTGATGACGCCAATATGCGCCCAGCCTTTGGCCGAACCTGCCCCCAGCGCCAGCCCAACTTTTATTTGTCGCATTATAGCTTGCCTCTATCATCGGTGAATTGTGTCAAGTGTAACCTCAGGGTACATTGTCACCATCGAACCGGGTTAGGTAACCTATGCGCTACATTTCCCCTGGCCTCGAACAGTATTCATATCGTTCGCTCTTTTGAGGAGTTAATTTGTCTGAATTATGCCCTTGCGGCAGCGGGCTGGAGTATAACGCATGCTGCGAACCGTATATCAACGGTGTCCAAACGCCCGCCACGCCAGGCCTGCTGATGCGTTCCCGCTTCAGTGCCTATGTTAAACAGCATGTGGATTATCTGATCGCCAGCTGGCATCCGGATTGCCACGCCAACGAGTGGCGCAAAGCGATTGTCGACAGCTTTCAAGATACCCAATGGCTGGGTTTAACGGTCATTGAAGAAAAAGCCGGCATCGGGCCTGACGAAGGCTTCGTTGAGTTTATCGCCCGCTTTGTCGATGGCGCCAGTGGCGACGTCAAGGCGATGCATGAACGTTCACGCTTTCTTCGCCTTGACCAACGCTGGTATTATATTGACGGAGTCAAGCCACAGCCGGGCAGAAACGCGGTTTGCCCCTGCGGCTCAGGCAAAAAATATAAAAAATGCTGCGGGCAATAAGCCCTCGGCCTGAAGCACGTTATCGCCTGCGGTGTCAGGCGTTCAGTATCTGACAGGATTAGCATTGCCATGCCACATCAAAATGTACAACGAAAAGTATTACGCACTATCTGCCCTGACGCCAAAGGGCTGATCGCCAAAATCACCAACATTTGCTACAAACATCAACTTAATATTGTGCAGAACAATGAATTTGTCGATCACCGTACCGGGCGCTTCTTTATGCGCACCGAACTGGAAGGCATTTTCAACGATACCACCCTGTTGGCCGATCTGGATGGCGCACTGCCAGAGGGTTCAGTGCGCGAACTGCACAGCGCCGGGCGACGCCGCATTGTGGTTCTGGTGACCAAAGAAGCCCATTGCCTGGGTGACTTATTGATGAAAAGCGCCTACGGCGGCCTGGATGTAGAAATTGCCGCGGTAATTGGCAACCACGACACGTTGAAAACGCTGGTTGAACGCTTCGATATTCCATTCCACCTGGTGAGTCATGAAGGCCTGACGCGCGAACAGCACGATCAGCAGTTGATTGCGCAAATCGATCAGTATCAACCGGACTACGTCGTGCTGGCCAAATATATGCGGGTACTGACGCCGGCGTTTGTTCAGCACTATCCGAACCAGGTGATTAATATTCACCATTCATTCCTGCCGGCCTTTATTGGTGCGCGGCCCTATCATCAGGCCTACGAGCGCGGGGTGAAGATCATCGGCGCGACCGCGCACTACGTTAATGACAGCCTGGATGAAGGGCCAATCATCATGCAGGACGTGATCCACGTTGATCATACCTATTCCGCTGACGATATGATGCGCGCCGGCCGTGACGTCGAGAAGAATGTGCTCAGCCGCGCGTTGTATCGCGTACTGGCGCAGCGGGTATTTGTCTACGGCAACCGCACCGTGATCCTGTAATCACCCTTGCTGGCGGTGCATTCTGCTTACAGATGCACCGCCGCGCATAAAAAAACGGCAAACGATTCATTTTCTGCATTTCAATGCTTTACACTCCCGCTTCATTTGATATGATGCGCCCCGCTTACCGAGACAGCGCTTACGCAGTCACGCTAGCCAGAAAGCCGGTCAGCTTTCTGCGTGTTAAAATTCGTTAAATCCACGAATTATCGTGGTGGGGTTCCCGAGCGGCCAAAGGGAGCAGACTGTAAATCTGCCGTCACAGACTTCGAAGGTTCGAATCCTTCCCCCACCACCATCTTAATCTTGGCAACAAGGTTAAACCGCAAGACGAGTCAACATGAGCGCCGCGCGGGGAAGGTAACAACCTTCAATCACAATCAGAAAATCCATGAATACCATGGTGGGGTTCCCGAGCGGCCAAAGGGAGCAGACTGTAAATCTGCCGTCACAGACTTCGAAGGTTCGAATCCTTCCCCCACCACCATCCTTGCAAAGCACTCCCAATCGTCAAACAACATCCAAAACCCATGGCTACTGCACGCTGGGGAAGGATGAGAAGCTTCGACAGGTTCGAGTTGAGCGTAGCGAAACAACGCGCTTTAGCGCGGCCCGCAGGGCGAGTCGCCACGCGACGAGTTATCCTTCCCCCACCACCATCCTTGCAAAGCACTCCCAATCGTCACACAACATCCAAAACCCATGGCTACTGCACGCTGG